>JBAOHK010000015.1:0-223955 GCA_037045605.1 Chitinophagaceae bacterium
AGGAGCAGCTCTTTAACTTAAGGCTTATGCTTAAAATTTATAACTCAAAGAGTTTTTAGCACATCATTCATACTTCTTACCGCATCGGCGCTTTTATTGAAGGCTGCCTGTTCGCTTTCATTCAGTTTAAAGTCAAGTATTTTTTCCCAGCCATTTTTGCCAATGATGACAGGAACACCCAGGCAAATATCTTTTTGTCCGTATTCACCATCCAGTGCAACGCAGCAGGTAAATAGTTTTTTCTCATCTCTTACAATTGCTTCAACCAATGCTGCACCGGCTGCACCCGGGGCATACCAGGCAGAAGTACCAATCAGTGCAGTCAGCGTAGCACCGCCTACCATCGTATCTTTTACAATTTTTTCCTGCTTTTCAGCTGATAAGAAATTAGTAACAGGGGCACTGTTCCATGTAGCCAGGCGAATTAATGGAATCATCGTGGTGTCACCATGTCCGCCTACCACAACGGCATTCAGGTCTGCAGGGCTGCAACCTAAATGCTGACTGAGCTGGTATTTGAAACGGCTGCTGTCCAGTGTGCCGCCCATACCGATGATCCTGTTCTTTGGCAAACCGGTCGCTGTTAAAGCGAGGTAGGTCATTGTATCCATCGGGTTACTGATAACAATGATGATGGCATTGGGCGAATGTTTTAAGATATTCTCTGCAACCGTTTTTACAATGCCGGCATTCGTACCGATCAGTTCTTCTCTTGTCATGCCCGGTTTGCGGGGAATACCTGATGTAATCACCACTACATCACTACCGGCAGTTTTTGAATAGTCATTAGTAGAACCGATGATCTTTGTATCAAATCCAAGGAGGGTGGCAGTCTGCATCATATCCTGGGCTTTACCTTCGGCAAGACCTTCTTTGATGTCGAGCAAAACCAGTTCAGTTGCCAGTTCTTTACGGGCAATATTATCAGCACAGGTAGCACCTACGGCACCGGCACCTACAACAGTTACTTTCATGAGAAATGATTTATAAAGTGAGGAATTACCTGCCTGTCGTCAGGCAGGTTTTCGGGGGCAAAGGTAGCAGAAAGTTGCTTTGAAAAAGGCTGAAAAAAGGGCTATTTCTTAAACTCTTCCAATATTCTGTCCATTGGTAAGCCACCCTCAAAAACAGAGATGAGTTCTTTCTTTTTATTGTAAAAAGCAAGAAAGGGCAGGTTGTGTATCATATAAAAACTGATGAGGAAGTAATGTATATCCTGCCCCACTATGATGTTGGGGTACTTTTCCAGCTCGTACTTTTTTCTGAACGACATCATAGAATCAAATGGCATACTGGTCGCCATGATTATCTGGATGTTTTTGAAATCATCTATTTTCTTTGTCAATTCCTCTGTTTCATGCTGGCAATGGCTGCATCCGGGGTTAAACAGCATCAGCATTACCGGTTTTTTCTTATCAAGATCAGCTTTGGTAAAATAGGTAGCACTGTCCGGCAATAATATTTTTGCAGGAGGGAAGGAAGGGAATTTTTTGTAAGGAGCCTGAACGGTATCAGCCTGGGAAAACGCAACTGATGCAAAAAATACAATGGAAACTGACAAGACTATTTTTCTCATGTGCAATATTAGTTTACCGGACAATGCTAACGACACCTTTCCTTATTACAAGGTTACCTTTATAATCAATAGCCTCAGCCATCCATACAAATGTGCCTGTGCCCTGGCTGGTTCCGTTTATTTTTCCATCCCATCCACGTTGAGGGTCCCGGGTTGAAAAGATCAATTGTCCCCAGCGGTTGAAGACCCGGAAGAATTTGAAATCTTTAATACCAACGGGTATGGGCCGCAGCAGATCATTCAGCCCGTCATTATTTGGAGTAAAAGCTGATGGTACATAAATATCAGGCCCCTTATAAACTTTTATCAATATATCATCAGATCCCTGGCAGCCTGCAGGGGTGGTACCTGACACTATGAAACGCTGGTCAGCAGTAAGTGTAGCTATTGGTGTTGCAATGTTGGGGTCAGAAAGGAGGGTGGCCGGTGTCCATGTATAACTTGTTACACCTGCATTACTCATTTCTCTAACCTGCAACTGCAACGGTTGGTTCATGGCGGCAATGGTATCATTGCCAGCAAAGATCCTCACTGACGGAGTTACTTTAATGTTCACCACATCCGGAGTTAATGAACGACAACCAAAAACATCTGTTACCATCAGTGAGTAAGAAATATTGGCCATCGCTTTTACATCAGGATTTTGCTGGGTGGCAGCTGAAACAAAATAAGTAGAAGGCGACCACTGATAATTTACTCCGCCTGCACCGCTCAGTTGAAAAATTCTGCCGTAACAAATATCCTGGTCCGGGCCTGCATCAGGTATTGGTGCCGGGCGGATGAACAGCTGCATCGAATCAACTCTTGTACAAATACCGCTGGTAGCAGTGATATAATATTTTGTGGTGGCGGCAGGACTGGCAGTGGGTGTAAGGATGTTTGCATTATCCAGGCCGGATGCCGGAGACCATGAAAAACCAGTTCCGTTAGAAACAGCAGGTACCAGGAAGCTGGTTCCTTCACAAATAATTTCATCAGCACCTGCATCAACAGTTACTGTGTTGTTTAGTGTAACAGTTACGTTTTGTGATGCAAGACAATTATTCCCGTCTTTTAATGTAATGGTATAAGTGCCGGCTAAAACATTAAATGAGCTGGCAGGTTGAAAATTAGTTCCATCAATAGAATAAGAATAAACAGCATTACCACCGGTTCCTGTAATTGTTATAGTTCCATCCGGGCTTCCGGAACAAGTGGATTGTGTGGTAGCAATATTTGTGATGAGCAGATCAGGGAAAGCCTGTGCGATGCTGACCGGAAGACTGTCCACACAACTGCCATCTCTCATCTTTACCCAATAATTCCCTGCTGGTAAATTATTAAAAGTGCTGTCTGATTGCCAGGTAACACCATCAATAGAAAATTGTACCGGGGCAGCCCATTCAGGTCCGCCGGCAACTTTTATCTGGCCGTTAGTGGCATTCCGGCAGTTCACATCTGTTTTTGAAATAAACTCAATGTCTTTCCAGCGCAGAAAAACAGAATCTCTTGCATTGCAGGTGCCGACGGTGGCAGTACATATATAGGTAGTGGCACTGTTTACCGGGGTGGCAATCGGATTATTAATAGTAGTACTGCTTAATGTTGGATCGGGCAACCATTGATAAGTAGTGTAACTCGGAGTGGCTATTAGTTGTACAGAACTGTTCCGGCAAATAAAAGCGGTATCAGGTGATAAACTAAGAATATCATAATCCCGGATCTGTATCATAGTGCTGTCAGTAGGCACTACAGAGGCACAGCCGGCCAACGCATATATCTTTATTTCTTCAATTCCTTCTGTAACACCATCAATTAGTGGAATGACATTGACCGTAACAAAACTGTCATTAGCCGGTATCACAACCGAGGTGGGTAGTGGCAGGTAATCAACTCCATTTGTTGCAGTGCCTCCATAAAAGAGTGAAACATTAAGTGGGAAAGGGTCCTTTCTTAATCTTCGTATATTAAATGCACCTGTGGCGCAACCTTCTACCAGGTAACTTAAACCAGTTACAGGGTCGGTTTGGGTAAGATTTGTTATTCCATTAATGTTAGAGCTTAAACTTTTGGCTTCCAAAAACACACCGCTGTCAAAAAAATCATCACCCACATCAGAGATCACCAGCTTCAGGTGATAAACCTGGCATGGCTGAACCCTTTCTTTAGCGGTTAATACTTTTGTATGACCATCATGAGTGAAACGGTTATTCAGGTTGTTATCCACATAATAAGCCGGGTTGTTGGCGCAAAGGGGAAAGCCGGCATTATCAAGTACATTATTTACATTGAAAATAGAAACCGGTATTGTTGTATTCGGCACCAGGGCAATGTTTTTCAAACCAGTAATGCCCGGTCCGGAAATAAAAAAGGCAAACGCATCATTGAAACTGCAAACAAAATCTTCGGTATATTCTTCGGAGCTGAAAACATAATTAAACTTGATGCTGTCGCCAAGCGGAACAAAATCAAACTCCAGAACACAGGCATCTTCCAGGTCGCTGAGCGGAGAACCAATGGCCGCAGCAAGGTTGGCATCGCCGGGTAAACTCCAGGCATTGTCCGCAAGGGCACTTTGTGCCGGTGTTACTCCATTTCCATCTACCCCACGAAATGTGCCGGTTGTTTTTGCCCTTCCGCTGGTGAGCACTATGCCGCTGTCTATTCCAATGTTTGTACCGCCTGTGTTGTTAAAAAAAGAAGCCATTAAAGGATTGCCGGTGAAAGTAACGTTGGTGATCGTAACACCGTTACCAACTAATTTCTGGGCAAGGTCCTGGGCAGTGAGGTTAGGTGTTATTATCAATTGCCCGGAAGCATTGGAACTGCTGCAAGAAATCAGCAGAATGATAATCAGTTTAGTCAGGGGTGCTTTCATCAAGTGGCCTTGGTTGGCGAATATAAAATAATTGCAGAAGAGTCAGTTATTCCTCTGTCAATAAGCTTCCTTTTGCCAGCAACTATCCCTGCCTTATCTTTGCCGCCTCAAAAAAACGACTTTTAAACCGGTTTGTATCCGCTCCGGCGGCCACAGCCCAAAGCTTAAAAAATGGCAAATACATCAGACATCAGCCGGGGTATGATACTGAACCTTGAAGGCAGCCTTTACACCGTAGTGGAATTTGGCGAAAACAAAACGGCCCGTGCCGCTGCTAAAGTGTGGGCAAAGCTGAAAGGGGTTGACAACAACCGTTCTATCGAAAAAACATGGAATTCAGGCGATACCATTTTCCCCGTAAGAGTGGAAAGACGCTACTACCAGTTCCTTTATAAAGATGATACCGGTTACAACTTTATGGATAATGAAACCTTTGAGCAAATCGCATTACAGGAAGGAACTATCGATGCTCCGCAATACCTGAAGGAAGGCCAGGAAGTGGGTGTTTTAATAAATACAGATAATGATCAGGTATTAGGTGCAGAGTTGCCGGATAAGATTGTGCTGCAGGTTACTTACACAGAGCCCGGACTAAGGGGCGATACTGCCACCCGTACCCTGAAGCCTGCAACTTTGGAAACAGGAGCCACGTTAGGAGTTCCTTTATTTGTAAATGAAGGGGAACTTATCCGCATCAATACAAAGACCGGTGAGTATGTGGAAAGAGTGAAAGAATAGAATACCTGTACTTTATTGAAAAATGGCCGAAATCACCCGATTTTCGGCCATTTTTGTTTGATTTCGCCTCCTTTTTGCCCAAAAACAGCAAGAAATCATTGAATTTCTAAATTCGATTTCACTACCTTAGCCCCCTCTCTAAAACCAAAACTGTCTATTAAATTGAAAAACATGGACTTCAAGCAAATTCAGGAATTGATCAAAATGATCAACAAATCCAACATTGGTGAGTTAACGGTTGAGCAAAAAGATTTTAAAGTCACCATCAAACAAAAGGAAGAACATGTAACGCAGGTAGTATCTGCTGCCCCTGTTCAACAGGCGCCTGTTTATGCAGCTGCACAGCCTGCTGGCAGCCAGCAACAGGCACCCGCCGCAGAAAAACCCAAAGCAGCTGAGGCACCTGCCGCAAACACTGTTACTATCAAAAGCCCGATGATCGGCACATTCTATCGTAAATCATCTCCGGATAAACCCAACCTGGTAGATGTAGGAAGTGATGTAGCACCCGGTAAAGTGGTATGCATTATCGAAGCCATGAAACTTTTCAATGAAATTGAAAGCGAAGTAAAAGGCAAGATCGTAAAAGTGCTGGTGGAAGACGCCTCACCGGTGGAATATGATCAGCCTTTGTTCCTTGTTGAACCCGCATAAAAAATTGGCTAATGTGATAATATGCTAATGTGCCAATTAGCTTCACGCCTTTAAAACTTTCAAAAATGCAGAAAGAATTACTGGAAAAGAACCCAATTTTAAAACTGACTCTTGATTTTTCATTATTGGTAATCGAATATTGTGAGAAGCTTGAAACAGAAAAGAAGTATGTATTAGCAAGACAGCTGTTGAAATCAGGTACTTCTATAGGTGCTAATTCGATGGAAGCTCAGAATGCAGAAAGTAAAGCTGATTTTATTCATAAACTTAAAATTTCAGCTAAAGAGGCTGATGAAACACAATATTGGTTAATGCTTTGCGATTATTCCAAAAACTATCCTGATTGTAAAACGCTTTTAAGTAAGCTTGAGGAGATTCAACGGGTAGTTAATAAAATACTAAGTACGTCTAAGAGAAAAAGTCCTTTCAGTTATCTGTTAAGTTATTTCATTTTTTAACTCAGCCGGGTGTTGATGGCATTAGCATATCAGCACATTGGCTAATTAGCTAATTAATACAATGTTTAAGAAAATACTGATTGCTAACCGTGGAGAAATTGCCCTCAGGGTAATCCGTACTGCAAGAGAAATGGGTATTAAAACAGTAGCCGTTTATTCCACTGCCGACAGGGACAGCCTGCATGTAAAATTTGCAGATGAAGCTGTTTGTATTGGCAAGCCGCAAAGCGCCGATTCATATTTGAATGTAGCCCATATCATGGCTGCTGCAGAGATCACCAATGCAGATGCCATACATCCCGGTTATGGTTTCCTCGCAGAGAATTCAAAATTTGCACAGATATGTAACGACCATGGTATAAAATTCATCGGGCCAACTCCCGACATGATCAACTCCATGGGTGATAAGATCACCGCAAAAGAAACAATGATAAAAGCCGGTGTGCCGGTGGTGCCCGGAGGTGAAGGATTATTGCAAAGTGTGGATGAAGCCAAAGGCCTTGCAAAAAATATGGGGTATCCCGTAATACTGAAAGCAACCGCCGGCGGTGGTGGCAAGGGTATGCGGATCGTATGGGAAGAAAGCGAACTCGAAAAAGCTTACGATACGGCCAAAGCAGAAGCCGCCGCATCCTTCAAGAACGATGGCATCTACATGGAAAAATTTGTAGAAGAGCCAAGGCATATTGAGATACAGGTCGCCGGCGACCAGTACGGCACTGTTTGTCATCTTAGTGAAAGGGATTGTTCCATTCAGCGCCGTCACCAGAAACTGGTAGAAGAATCACCTTCTCCCTTTATGACGGATGAGCTTCGCTATAATATGGGTGAAGCCGCAAAAAAAGCAGCCGGCGCCATCAATTACGAAAGTGTGGGCACCGTCGAGTTCCTGGTAGATAAGCACCGCAACTTCTACTTCATGGAAATGAACACCCGGATACAGGTGGAGCATTGCGTTACCGAAGAGGTCATCAATTTCGACCTCATCAAAGAGCAGATAAAAATTGCGATGGGGGAGAAGATATCCGGCGCCGATTACATACCAAGAAATCATGCCATCGAATGCCGCATCAATGCAGAAGACCCTTACAACGATTTTCGTCCCTCACCGGGAAGAATATCAGTGCTGCACCAGCCGGGCGGCCATGGTGTCCGGGTCGACAGTCATGTATATGCCGGCTATGTTATTCCTCCGTATTATGATTCTATGATCGGCAAACTCATCACCGTGGCACAAACCCGGCAGGAAGCCATCGCCACCATGTACCGGGCACTAAGTGAGTATGTCATTGAAGGAGTAAAAACCACCATACCGTTCCATCTCCAGCTTATGCAGGACGAACGTTTCCGCAGCGGTGATTTTAACACCAAATTTTTGGAAGGGTTTACGTTGAAATAAAAATGTTCCCCTCCGTGGAGGGGTTAGGGGCGGGTTATGTAGCCAACTTCAATACTACTATCATCGTCTGTTGCAACCCCAAGGGGGTTGGGATTTTTGATTCTTCCGGTGGAAGAGTGAAAAAGACTTACTCTTGTACTGCACCAATTCTATTCAGCAATAATTTGATGCAGTAGCTTGTCCGGGCCTGGTCCGGGATTCTGCCTGCCTGCCGGTAGGCAGGTCTGCTACTCACCATAGAGAAATTTTCCTTTGCCGCTGGCTGGCATTTATTTAAAATAAAAGGCCGGTAGAATGGAAACATAGACGGGGCTAAAAAAAAGTCTTAGAAAAAAAAGACATATAGAAATTGCTTCAAAGAAGCAAAGTAGTACATAGCAACCAAAAAATTTCGAAGGAGAGAAAAGCTGCAACGGACACAGCTTTGCGTTCGGCAGGGCATTTGGAAAACGTTCAGCCCGGAACTGCAGCCGACCGAAGATACAAAAGATGAGAACATATTCTGTTGCTCATCTGTGTTCGGTCAGCCGGATATACAGCTGATAGTAGCACTGCCGATGAGGATTTATTCGTCGCCCCCTGCTGACGCAAAACTGAATGTTGGCTGTAGTTTTTGTTTTTCATTCGTCTTCAGCAAAGATTACAAGCTCATTTGATTTTAGTTCTCGATGCTGTTTCGGTGTTAGAAATATGATGATTCCGCCTTGTCCGCCTTCATATAATTGATAAAATTTACCGCCTAAATGGTTTTCTACTACAACTTTTTGAACAAAGTCAAATATATCAGGGTCAATCCAATCATCTTGAATTTTAAATGTTTTAGAGTAGTCTTTATTGTTTAATGAAAATCGTACTGTAGCTCCAGATCTTAAGGAGGCACTGAAGTTGTCAGAAATATTAGTAGGGCGAAAAGTTCCATGAGAAATTTCTGAAAGTTTCTGAATGAATTCTGCATATGGATCATTCAAGTTGCCAAGTTCTGTGTCAAACCAATAAACTACGTTTGGGAAATGAACAATCACATCATTTAAGTACTTGCTTTTCTCTGCAAACGCTTTTTTCTTTGAATCTAAAACCTGTTTTTTGGATAAATGATTTAGAATCCCAGCATTCTGCCATCCCGATACTGCGTCTTCGATTTGCTGGTTATTTAAAAATTTCTTTTCAGCGGGGAAATAACTACTAAACCAGACACTTTTTTGGATTTCAAACAACTCATCAGTATAACTGCCATAAAAAGGAGTTGCCACACCGCCTTTTCGTTCATAGTATTTTGCGGGGTACCAATGGTCTATTTCCTTTTGGCTTAAACCTGTTAGATCAATGTTAGGTGAATCCTTAAGCTGTAAACGTCTTGGCTTAATTGACGTTTGAATATCTGGTCCATAATCCCACCATTTGGCCCCATTTGCCCAACGGCCATCGAGTGTTTGATAAACTTCATATACCGGGTCGGCCATTTTGTAAAAGGTATCACCATCTTGAAAGAGGGATAAAAAGCAATTTTTGTATCGAGTAAATTTTAGCTGGTCAACATCATAGTAAGCGAAGAATTCAATAGTGTCTTTGTCATATTTGCCAAAGGTTTTTTCAAGAATTTTGTATTTGAGTTTAACGTAACCGTCTGAGTTTTTGACTGCCGGATCAGAAGGAACTAGGGTGCCTACAAATACAAATAACTTATCGCTTTTATTTTGAGAGGAGGAATCCATCGAAAACAAAATAAGTATAACTAAGATGAAGGTCAGTCGCATTTTTAAAATTACAGCCAACGGTTTCGGGCTTTGCGTTGGTGGGCTTTTGAAACCGAAAACTGTCTGCCAGCACCAAAGTTTATTAATTGCTCAAATGTTTCTATTCGCACTGTCCGCCCACTAACGCAAAACCCGTGTTAGCACCAGTTATTTTTTGTCGATTGTCTCCAGTGTTTTTTTTATAATTTTTTGTTGTCCTTGAAGAAAATGTTTTTTGTCTTCTGTCAACCAGTCTGCCTGAGTGATTTTTCTTGTAACGATGTCAAGTTCGTGATTTAGAAATTGTTTCAAGTTGTCTGCTCGTTTGGTCAACATTGCGACAGTATCATATTCGCTGTCACGTTGTTTTAAAATTTCTTTTATTAGGTCAACAAAGTCCTGGCTGTTGTATTCACGTTCTTCTTTTTCAATTTTGTCGCAAGTGATTTTGATTTTAACATCACCCATGTCTGTTGTCTCGAAAACAGATAGACCGCCTTCTTGTCTTGTGTCAATAATTAACCCGTCATTATAATAGTCAATTGAGTCAAATTTTATTGTCTCCAAGTTTCTACAGTTTGTCAAGGTGTACTTTATTACCGGAAAAGGTTTTTCGTTATAAATCCAAAAAACGTCTTTATGAAATGTCAGTTCAAGGTCGTTGTCACGAATTATTTTGTCCTTGAATATTAAAGTTTCTGTCGTCATTTTATAATTGGTGCTAACGTTCGAGGCTTTGTGCAGTTGGGGAATTGACCAACTGTCCGCCCGGAACTGAAGCTAAATTTATAACTAAAAGCCGAAGTTTAGAACTACTGCCCGGCAGAATTACGTCCGCCGAAACCAAAGCCTGGATATGCACTGCCGATGATTGCTTCAACGTCCAGCCCCAATTGCACAAAACCTTTTGTTGCCTGCAGTTTATTTGTTTAGGCTGTAACTGTCCTCAAATTCAACGTCACGATAATAATCGGGCAATATTGTTTTTGTCTTTGAACTTGAAACAATTTTAAGAGTGTCATTTTTTACAACTGCTTTGATTGTCCTGTAAACAATTTCTTTCTTCGGTTTTTCCAAAAATTCTACGTCTATAATGTTTGGAACGTCGCCTTGTTTAACATTAATAGTTTTGTTCTCTGTCAAATAACTATATCTTTTCTCTGTGTAGTTTAAAAGATACTCTATTCTGATTGCAGCAAGTTTGTCTAAGTTTGGAATGTCTTTGTATGAAATAACTACTGAATTATTTTTATCCAAAGAGAATGTTTTTTCGGGACTGTCTATGTGAGCATCATAATCATATTCGTACTCAATTTTTATGCTCTTGTTTTTTAAATCAGAGCCTTTGTCTGTTTTAAAGTTTATTACAAACTCTTGTCTTGAGCCATTTTGGTAAGTAACTTTTGTGTCATTCTCTTCCACTTGGTAGTTGTCATAAAAAAGCAAAGTATCGCTATTCTTTTTCCACGTTCCTTTATAGCTGTGCCAAGTAAAACAACTTAAATGTCGGTCTACTCCAAAACTCAAATGTTGCGTCAGGGTTTAAAGTAATTTCGTTGATTTTGGCAGCAAAGAACGTATCTCTTGAGTTTGATTGTTTGTTATAAAAAGCATTTGCAGTATTGCTGAAAGTAATTGCTTTGTCTTGCCCGTAGATTGTCTGTCCTGCTGTAACGAGGAGTATGAATAAAGTCGCTATAAATTGTAAATGCCTTGTCATTGCACTCTGTCTGATGCAGCACTTTAGGGTTTTACACAAATTGCAGGCAACGGTAGGGCTTTGCGTTCGGCAGGGCATTTGGAAAACGTCCAGCCCGGAACTGCAGCCGACTGAAGATACAAAAGTTGAAAATATATTCTGTTGCTCATCCGTGTTCGGTCAGCCGGATATGTAGCTGATAGTAGCACTAAGATGAGGATTTATTCGTCGCCCCCTGCTGACGCAAAACTGAATGTTGGCAGCAGTTTATTTAGTAGTAAATGTATTCGTAGACCGTCACAAAAGGCGTTTCGTTGTTATATGAGACTTCTTCCCTGTTAATGTCTCCAGATTCGTTGTAATAGTACTTTGTCTGACTGTCCTTGTACTTATTACCTTTAGTGGTTACAAGCAATATTTTCCCATTGCTATCGTACTCGAAAGTTGTCTTCATTGTTCCGTTGTCTTGTGACAGAGACTTCTGCCCTTTATCATCATATGAGAACTCAATTGTACGCTTGTCTCCTGTTAAGTTAGATTCCATTTTCGTTACTCGACCTCTCTCGTCATAAACCCACTGGTCTTTCAATTTCATGACTCCATATGGTGGATGTTCCGTTTCAATGAGCCGATTATCCTTGTCATACTTGTATGTAACAGTCCATGACCTTTCGTTTGAATACTTGCTCCAAACCGTAATTTTCTCTTCTCTCACACTATCAAATGCGGTGTAAGTGTATTGATGGATTTTTTTTTCAGTTAATGTTGAGTCTCCGATTTTGGCTGATACCCATTGTCCATTTTCATACTTTTTGGAGTCAGTCTCAAAATTGTAGGTTAACTCTCTTTTCCCAACTAGTCGTTTTCTGTTGTCAAACTCATACTCATGAAAATCCTTGTAGACAGGTAATGAATCGCATGACCAGAATATTTGCAGAATCAATCTTTGGTCTTTATAATAGAATTCCCTTTTTACGCTGTAGAGTTTAAAAGTCTTATTGTAGGGGCAACAAATGGAGTCTTTACAAGCTTCAATTTCAGAAATAACTTCACCTTCAATAGAATACCTTGTCGTCTTAACCAACCTTTTAATTGAAACACCGTTCCCTTGAACCTCGACTTTATATTCTCTTTTCTCCCTCTTGGGTTTCTCTTTGTCGACCGGTCGTACCTCGATCAGTAATGTCGTCAGTATAAAAGTTAAGTACTTCATTGTCGTGAATAAAATTGCGCCCAACGGGCAGGGCTTTGTGCAGGTGTGGCATTAGTATTCCGTCTGCCCACAGCCGCTGCTGATTGAAAATATAAAGTTGAAATTAAGAACTAAAGTTCAAAGTTGTTAGTCCAGCCCGAACCACAGCCTGGCTTTGCAATTGGCTGAAGTTAGTTTGTCAAGCCACACTTACACAAAACCCAATCCTATGTTTACAATTCAATAGATTTATGTAGCAGGAGTAAAAGGAATCAGAAAGAACAAAGAGCGGAAAAAGACCGTAAAACCCAATTGGCAAAAAGCCATTACAACATGACAGTCCCCGCTCTTTTCTTACCCGATGCTGAACAGTTCAACAAGCTTCACAGAAAGCCTGCATTAGGATAGATAGCACAGTGTAAGAGTGTTCTTTCCGTTTGTTTTTTTCTGTACTAAAAATACAAACAATCACATTAAAACAGAAATGGTTATGGAGTCCAAAAAATTATGCTGCGGTATAGATGTTTCTCATACCAGGCTGGATGTATGCTATCAAAACAACCTGGGAGAGATGTTTCATTTGCAGGTGGGTAACAACAATTCCGGTTATCAAAAAATTATAGAACACACCGGAGTTGACTATCATTTTGTAATGGAAGCGACAGGGGTGTATTACATCCGGCTGGCCTTTTATTTACACAGTCGTGGATGCAAACTAAGTGTGGTAAATGCTATCGCCATTAAGCGGTATATACAAATGCACCTGGAGCGGAACAAAACGGATAAGAAAGATGCCGGGTGGATCTGCCGCTACGCCATAGAGCAGGAGCCTGCATACTGGCAAATGCCCGACAGTGCTTACTTTGAGAGCAAGCAGCTGTATAATACGATACGGGAATACACGGAACAGATCAAACGGTTTAACAACCAGTTGCACAGCCTGCGTTTACTTCCGGTGCCAAGTAAAGACACGATAAAGTCGCTGGAAAAAATAATAGTGTGCATGGAAAAAGAGATCAAACAACTTGAACAAAAGCTTCAATTGTTGCTGGTGCAATGGCAACCCGAACAATTAAAAAATGTAAGCAGTATTAAGGGCATAGGCAAACGGGCAGCGGCCATGCTGATAGTGTTTACGCAGGGATTTAAAAACACTCAAAACCACCGTCAGCTGATAAGTTTTGCGGGACTGGCACCGACACAGTACAGCAGCGGCAGCAGCATACAGGGCAAGCCCAGGATATATAAGCGAGGCGGTAAAAATTTACGGGATGTGCTGTATATGTGCAGTATGAATGCGATGAAAACCAATGCAGCCTGCAAAGCACTGTATGAAAGATTAAGAGCTAATGGGAAAACAGGAAAACAAGCATTGATAGCGGTGTGCAACAAGTTGTTGAAACAAGTATTTGCAGTAGTAAAAAACAACACACTGTATCAACCAAATTATTGCTCAGCCAAACCATAAAAAAGATCAAAATTTGTTTGGTTTTTTACACAGTTCATGTTGGCAGAAGTTTTATTAAACGATTTATTTTATTTGAAAGTCGGGGTGTCCTGTTTGCCATAAAGCAAATTTCAGAATATATAATAATTCATTTTCGCTTCCTAGGTGACCGCCTTCCCAATCGACTAAAAACAAAATAGGGTTATCACCTTTTTGTGCCTGTTGTAGTTTTGCTACGTATCTCGCCACTGGATGAATTGCAAGTATATAATCTGTTGCACCATGAGAGATCAGCATGGCTGGCAGTTTTTTATCCTTAGGAATATGATAATAGGAACTGATACTATACCTGGATTCAAATCCTTCTTTGGTATTCAGCAGCCCGGTTGTTTTTTGTTCTCTTCCGCCGTGCAGCATCCATATAAGTAACCAAATCAGGTAAGCCTTGAAGAAAAATCCCTCCTGCAAAAAGATCAGGTCGTTGGTTGATGGCATTACCAACTAGAAAACTACCTGCGCTTTGTCCCATTACCAATTGCTTAGATGGTGAAGTGTATCCATTCTTTACAAAATAGGCTGCAACATCTACAACATCATTGATTGAATTCATCTTATTGGGGAACTGGCCATCTTTTTTCCAGTCTTCACCTAATTCGCCACCACCTCGTACATGAGCATACGCATAAACACCGCCTCGTTTTAGCCAGGGTATATAATTTGGATCATACACAAGGTCATTTGCCATTCCGCTATTCCCATAACCATCAATCAAAACAGGGTTATTGTTTTTTATATTAAGCCCTTTTTTATAAACTAATGAAACTGGTATTTCCCTGCCATCTCGGGAAGGTACCCACTCTATACTTGTTTGTAAAATCTCGCTGGCATCGTATACTTTACTGGCAAAAGGAAGGGTATAAGCCTGATTTGAATCAGGTGAATATAAAAAATATAAGGGACCGTGTAAAGCAGAAAAACTCGAAAACAGAAGGTCATTATCTTCAAAAAGGGACAAACTACCAATTGAACTTTTTACACTAACAGGCACTAAGAAAACAGACTTTGTTTTCAAATCTATCTTACTTATTTGCATATCACCAATTTTCCTGGTGAGTACATAAAGTACATCATTGCCGGCTATTATCCCCGGGCTATTTTTCATATCAGTTTCAGTTATTATACCATCAGCCGGTTGCCAGAAACTTTGCGGAGCTTCCCCGGTTTCCATATTTACTTTTACAACACGGTAACTATTAGTGCCTTTTGTAGCCGCATATAAATAATTTCCATTGGCATCTATGCCATCACCAAGGTTGATATAATTTTTAAGCTTTATCCATGGGGTATGCTTACCATTGAGTTTTGAATAGGGAACAGCAAATGCATAATTATCCTTATCCCCAGCTCTGATTCTTGCTACCAGGTAAGGAGAATGAGCAAAGCTGTATATGTAAGGCGTTTCGTGGGGCTGCAATTTTATTTGAGCATTCTGACCGATACCAAAAACAATTTCATCTTTTGATACCTCATTCCCCAATAAATGTAGTTTTATCTTCCCGTTATAATATTGCTCATCATGTTTTTGACTAGGCGGAGCCTGTGTATATAAAAGGCCCTTACCATTAGGTAGCCATGCCATTGAAACACCCCGGAAATCATTGAACATTACAGACGGAATACTATCTGGCAAAAATTCTTTTTTATCCATATCATAGATCCTGATTTGCGGATTTGCTTCCCCCTGTTGTGTAAGCATAAGTGCCAGCAATGGTTTGTTGTTAGCTATTAGTCTTTTCCTTATGGAATATTTGCGACCATTTATTTTTACACTGCTCAAGATCTTTTCTTCTGCACCGCTCATTCCTTTTCTCCTGCAATACCATATACCCTCACTAGGAATTACCCTGCTGTAAGTAAATAAACTGTCCCACAGCTTTGCCATTCCATATCTCATCATCAAGTGCACCAATAGCTTCATTCCATTCCTTTTCTATTACAGGCGACCCGGGGATACTATCTAAAATACTTTGTGCAAGTTTTCCCTGTTGACTGCTGAATGCTTTCACTTCCTGCTCATTGCTTTTGCGACTCATCCAGAAATAATCATCACTGATTTTATTTCCATAGATCACTGTATCAAAAGATTCAGTTCTGGCAATGGGATATTTATATTGAGCATTGGATATAAAACCGCAAAACAACATGTTGACTACAAAAAAGGAAGTCAGAAAAAAAGATGTATTACTCTTCATGGTATTTCCAATAATAATCGCAAAGCTTATTTAAAAATTTCTGCCAACGGGCAGGGCTTGGCGTTGTTGGGGGATTTGAAAAACGTCCGCCCGGAACTGAAGCCCAATTGAAAAACTGATGTTGAAGATAACAACTAAAAGCCAAATTGAAATTCGTCCAGCCCGAACAACAGCTGCCATGTTGCTGAAGATGAAGATAACAAGGTCATGCCCCAATAACGCCAAACCCAATGTTGCCTGCATGTGCTTATACGATAGCCTCAAATTGTTTGTCAATGAATTTTTGTATTGGTCAACTTTTCGATGTCGCTAATAAACTTCACGAATGGGTCAGCTTGAGGAACTTTTTCAGAAAAATGCTTTGCATAAATCTCTGGGTTCTCAAAAGTTAGAAAAGTAAAATCCTTGCCAATTTTAGCCTCAACATAATAAACATTTCCGTCATTAACTGTTGCCAATTGATTTGATGTTATAAAGTCATAGTCAAGGTCTGGTAAGTTTAAGACGTTGTATTTTGAAATTATGTCTTTACTTTTTAAGTCGGCTCCCCAACTGTCGAACTTTTTGTCATAGATAATGCTGTCTGCATAATTTGCAACACTAAATATTTCAAGGAATAGGTTGTCCTTATTTAGTGTTGAGATTCGGATAAGTTTTTTGTCACCAAATGCCATGAAGCGATAAATCCTTATGTCAACATTAGCTTTTGATTCTGTAACTAAATTGGATAAACACAATTTTGAAAGATGAATTCTTATTGAATCAAATTGACTTGAAAAAGGAATAGGTCGAGCCTTATTAATTTTAAGTTGTCCAAAAACACTTAAACTTAAAAATGTCAGAATGATTAATATGGAAGACTGTTTCGTCATAGTATTGCAGGCAACGGACAGGGCTTTATGCTGTGCTGGTATTCATTGAATGTCCAGCCCGGAACCGCTGCCAATTTGAAAAACTGAAGTTGAAGTTAACAACAAAAAGCTAAATAGTAATTCGTCAGCCCGATAATAGATGATAGCGATATGCTGCTCATTGTTATTACGTATGCCAGCATAGCAGAAAACCCCATGTTGTATGTTCGCCCTTCGTCTCGTTATTCAAATACTTAGTCTGTGTCCAACGTGGCAGGGTGTGTCCCGGAAGCTTAGGAACAAGGCAGGCTCTTTTGCAAGGTTGGCTTATGTGTGTCGGCTTTGTGCGCATTGCTAATGTGCCTGACTTGGTGTGGTGGGCTAATTAATATAATATGTTTAATTTCTTAAACAGGTACCCTAACTATAGCCGTTGTCCCCTCGTTATCATTAGAGTCATATTGTAAATTACCATCCAGAAGTTGAACCCTGCTTTTAAGATTGCTTATCCCTATGCCCTTCTTTTTTTCGTCTGTCATACCTTTGCCATTGTCTTCAACCAACAGCATAATATGATTATTCATTTTACGTAACTGTACAAGTACTTCTGTAGCATGACTATGCTTAATAATGTTGTGCACCAGCTCCTGGAAAATTCGGTATAAAGTAATTTCAATTTTATTAGCCATTCTCTCATCGGGTAAAGTGGAATGGACTTCATATTGAATACCCGATGGGGCAAGTATTTTCTGGCAAATATCTTCAATCGCCACTTTTAAGCCATATTCTTTTAGTGTTTGCGGCATTAGTTCATGAGAGATATTTCGGATGTCCAAACTAATCCTGGTTAATTCATTAATCAGATTGGGGTCTGTATTTTTTTGCATCATTGCGAGTTTTACTCCCACAATTTCCTGTGCAATGCCATCGTGCAGTTCTCTTCCTATTCTTGCTTTTTCTTTTTCTTCGCCTTCTATAAAAGCATCAATAGATATTTGTTTTTGCCTTGCTTTTTCTACGGCAATACGTTTATTGGCCCTGTAGTACAACCATAAACCAGTAAGTGCTGCAAGCATTACCAGTGCTGCAATTAAATAATACAGGCGGTTTTTCTTTTGCTGCTCCAGCTGTACCTGGTATTGCAATAGCTGGTTCCTGAATTTTGATTCCGATTCCGAATAAGCCTGTGCATTTATTTTTGCATAATAAGTAGCCAGCATTTTGTACGATGTATCCATGAATTTATAGGCCTCTTTGTAGTTTTCTGCTCCATATAAAACTTCGGCATACACATGCATAATATGGTTTTTACTTTGCGATTCTACAGGGTTAACTGCAATATAATCAGCAGCTTCTTTAATTGCTGCAATAGCCTGTTCATGTTTACCTGTTTCACTAAGTGACTTTGCATAAAAACTTAACGCCCCCAGGTAAGGTGTTGCAAATTTCCCCCTCGATAAATCAATCACTTTTTTGTAATAAAAATTTGCACTGTCGTACTTTTTTTGAAAATGTAAACTCGTTGCCATCAACCGCAACGTACGCAACCCATTATTGGTCACCAGTGAATCATTGTGAAGTATTATCTGGTAGGCAATAGAAAAGACGGAATCCGCAGCTTTATAATTTGCTGTATTATTCTTTAAATATCCCTGGTCTAAATAGATGGCACCAAGGCCAGGGGCTATGCTTATGGTTCCGTTATAATCATTTTCCTGAATGGCTAATTGCAATCCCTGCTTCCAGTTTTCTTCAGCTTTGGCTTTATCATCTAAAAGATATTGTGCCCGGCCTTTTAAGTACAAAGCGGTAATAAGCTGTTTGTTGTTATTATTTTTTGTAAGCAGCTCAATGCTTTTATTACAAAAGGATATGCCGGATTCGTATTCCTGTAATGCTATCTTTTTCTTTGCAATAAGATTATACAATTCCGGGTTTGCGGCATCATTAGATAATGCATTTTGAAGTTTTTGTAAAGCTACGGCTGGGTCAGCGATGGTGTCATACTGCTTGTATTGCTGCGCCTGTGCAGCATTTATAATAAGAAGGTTTAAAAGTAACAGGCAATACCTCATACAAAATATTTTTTAATAGCAACTGCGACAAGCTTAGAAAGCGTACTTACTCCGAACTTTTGCATAATATTTTTCTTGTGGGTATCTACGGTAGCAAAGCTCAGGTAAAGCTGTTGTGCAATTTCTTCGGTGCTTAGTCCATCACAATATTTACCCAATATTTCTACCTCTCGTTTGGTTAATGCTTCTTTTAAATAGTATTCACTATTAATACTCACTTTTATGGTGGAAGTATTAATATAATTCACAGTATCAGAAATGTATTTATTATTATTTTCAATGGCAGTAAAGGCCTTGCTTATTTCCAGTGCATCGCAACTTTTATGCAGGTAGGCATTTGCCCCCTGTTCCATACTGGTATCTATATATTTTTTATCGGCAGTCATCGAAAGCATTAATACAGGCATTGTATAACCCTTGGCTCTTAATTGTTGTAAAGTAGAAATACCATCACCTTCCGGCATATAGATGTCTAAAAAAATCCATGCAGGTTTTTTTGCATTACAAGCCTTGACCACTTCTTGCCCATTGGTAAAAATGCGAACATTCGTATAGCCTAACTGCTGTAACAGGCTGCTGATACCCTGTGCCACGATAATGTGATCATCAGCTATATATATTAAATCTGGTTTTAATTTCCATTGGTTCTGGTGTAAATTAACTATTTAAGTCAAAATTGTATAAAAAGGGGCAGGAAAAAAATACACTAATCGGTGTATAGGAACCTGCTACAATACCAGCCAGATTTGTACTATGTTTTTTAACTCAATTAATATGAAAAAGTATTTATCCTTTCTTTTAATTTTTAGTAGCATAAATGTTAATGCACAATTAACAGGTATTAAAACCATCCCCGGCGATTATGCTACAATTACAGCAGCTATAACAGCCCTTAACGCAAGTGGTGTAGGTGCAGGCGGTGTAACCTTTAATATTGCCGCCGGCTATACCGAAACAGGCAATAATACCATAACGGCAACCG
Source organism: Chitinophagaceae bacterium (assembly GCA_037045605.1). Classification (GTDB taxonomy): domain Bacteria; phylum Bacteroidota; class Bacteroidia; order Chitinophagales; family Chitinophagaceae; genus JJ008. The sequence continues at coordinate 19,914 of JBAOHK010000015.1, forward strand.
GTACTTCCGCCAATCCATTAATATTTCAAAAAAGTGGAGCAGGCGCCAACCCAACAATAACGGCAGGTGTAGGCACAGGCTGGGATGCTATTTTTAAATTAGTAGGTACAGATTATATCACATTTGACGGATTGACATTACAGGAAAATCTGGCTAACAGTTCCGGAAACTATATTCAAAAAACAGAAAATGGATTTGGCTTTTTTAAAGTAGATGCTACAAATGGCTGCCAATATAATACCATAAAAAATTGCACTATTAGTTTGGATAGATTGTTTTATCAAATAAGCCCTGGCAATATCGCTTATTATTCTACAGCAGTGTATATGAACAATGAAAATGCTGGTAATGCCTGGATAAATAGTGAAAGTACGGCAACAGGCACACATTCCTATAACATAATTCAAAATAATACGATAAGCGGTGTAGGGCAGGGTGTTTTTATTTACGGATATCATAACACATCTTCAAGCATTGCTGTTATTGAAAGGCATAACGAAGTAAAAGATAATACTATAACTTATGGTGGTAATAGTTTAGCAAGAGGTGTAGGACTTTTTTATGCAGCTAATTGTACAGTTAGTGGTAATACAATATCTACTCACACTGCACATCTGGCTGGGGCAGTAGCTATAGATTATAATCCAACTGGAAAATCTGGTTGTTTAATTACCAACAACATCATTCAATTAGACGGAAATAGTGTAACTGGTGCACAAAAAGGTATTCAGATTACTGGCGGCGGCGGTCCAATGGCGGCTGATCCTTTATGGAAAAGCATTACTATTACTAATAACACTATTTTACCTTCTAACACCAATTATGATTATACAGGAATATACTGTTTATATGGTGGTGCCGAATTTGAAATAATAGAAAATAATAACATAAACCTTAGTAGCAATGCCAGTACAAATTCTGGCGAAGCACATGGTATCGATGTAGGAAACTGGTGGGCAGATGCTACTACAGTTTCTATTAAAAATAATTTGATACAAGGTCATGCTTCTTCTCTTACCAATTTTTTTGGCATTTATACTTCTGACAATACAGATTTGGTAACTATAGAAAACAACAAGGTTTTAAATAATAGTTCGGTAATCTACCAAGGTATAAATATTACTGGTAGCAATGGTTCTGTGGCAAAAAATAATTTAATTGCTTCTGGATCTACGAATACACATTATACCTATATTGGTTTGCAAATTTCTTCTGACGGCACCCATGCTATCAATAATTATATTGGTAACAGGGCGTCATACTCTGCTTCGGCAGTTGCTTATGGCTTACAGGTAGGTGCCAATGGAAATACAAATCCTATAAAAGTTTATCATAATACAGTATATATAGATGGTAATCCAAGCAGTGTAAATGTAACATCTGCCTTTAGCATAAATACTGCACAAACTATTGATGTACGAAATAATATTTTTTACAATGCTATGTTGCCGGGCACATTTGGTAATAATAAAATTTCAGCTTTTGCATTGGGTATAAGTACAGCAGCTTCACCATTTATGGCAAGAAACAATTTGTTTTATGCAGGTACTCCAAGTGCTACCAATTTTATATATAAATCAACGAATGGTGAATTTCAAACATTGGAAAATTATAAAATGCATGTTTGCTCAAAGGACATCAACTCCGTTAGCGAAACAATACCTTTCTTAAGTTTAGATTATACCAATCCTAACTATTTGCATATAAACCCAGCTACACCATCTTTAGTAAATAATATGGGTTTTGCCACAACAGAAGTTATAGTAGATTATGATGGTGATGCAAGAAGCGCCACCACACCAGACATTGGAGCCGATGAATTAAACGGAATTGCAGGTGTACTTACTACACCATTAACACCGCCTGTGCTTTGGCTTAAAGCCGATGCTGGTGTATTTATTGATGCTGGCATTACTGCGGCAACAAACGGACAAACCGTGCAACAATGGAATGACCAGAGTTGTAATGGGTTTAATGCAGCACAACCAGATGCAAGTAAGAGACCAACCTGGCAACAATATGCATTTAACGGTAAGCCTGCTTTATGGTTTGACGGCACCAATGGAAACTATTGGTTAGAAAATACCGTAAATACACCAGTTGCAACAACAGGAAGTACAAGAACTTATTTTGTAGTGGCAAAAGCTGCATGCAGTGCTACAGGCACTTATTATCCCGGTGGTCATTTATTTACCAACAGGCGTACAGCCTGTGCAAGCACTTTAGAGTTTGTACAAAATGGCGGCTCTGGTATTTTCCATGGAGGCAATTTATGCAGTAATCATCCACAGGCAACCAGTGTAAACTTTGTCGATGGCCAAAACAGGCCTTTTGTAGGAAGTTGGCGTACAAATGGTACAGGAACCAATTTAGACTTTTGGTTTAATGGAACTGCTGCCACTACAGCTAATGCCAATTTTATAGATGACAATGGAAGTGCTGGGTATTGTATTGGCGATAGAAGAGATGCATTTCAGTTTGACGAACCAACAGGCCGTTACGATTGGCAAGGCCATATTGCCGAAATAATTGTGTACGACAGGGCCTTAACAGATGGAGAAAGGCAAAGTGTAGAAACGTATTTGCAAAACAAATATGTTGTAACGGGTTTACCTGCTCAGTACAATAACATACCAGTTACAACAATCAGTAGTAACTCAAGTCAAACAGATGCTACCTGGATTCATACACATAATAGTTCAGACAACTCAAAGGTTGTCGTTTCTATAAAATCAAACTGTTTGGATTTAGGCACCATAAACAGTACCGTTTACACCGATGCTACAGCCGGTATATATAATGGTCAACGATATATGCGCAGGCATTATGTAATAAACCCAACCACCGATCCTGTTGGTACAAAAAGAGTAAGGCTTTATTATACCAATGCTGATTTTGCTGATTTGCAAACATACATTCCTGCGTTAACAACTGCATCCCAATTAGTAGTAACTAAGTTTGATGGTATAAATGAAGACGGTGTTTATAACCCGGCAGAAGGAACTTCTGTTTTAATTCCTTCGTCACAAATAACTACAGGAACAGTTTTCGGCATAAATTTTTTAGAGTTTGATGTAACCGGCTTTAGTGAATTTTGGATACACACAGGGTTAACTGCATTGCCTCTAAACTTCCTGTCCTTCTCAGCACAAAAATGCAACACCAACCAGGTCTGCTTAACCTGGAAAACCGCCAATGAGCAAAACGTATCGCATTTTGAAATAGAAAGAAGTGTGAATGGTATCAACTTTACAACCATTAATACTAAAAATGCAAACAATCAGCCACAGAATACTTACACTACTATTGATGATATTTCTGCCTTGCAAAACAGTAAGAGAGTTTATTATCGCATAAAAGAAGTAGACATTGATGGCCGTAGTAAACAAAGCAATATCAACCTGATACAATTAGACAATAAAGGTGTGTTGGTTTACCCCACACTGGTTTTATCATCATTTTCGGTACAAAATAATTCAAATGCAACAATGCAATTACAACTGGTAGGGATAGATGGCCGTGTGCTATTGCAGCAGAGAATTATAGAAGGTACAAATATTGTATCAACTGAAAAGCTATCAGCAGGAGTATATATGTATAGATTAGTTGGCATAGATAAAACAGTTGAAACCGGTGGAAAAATTATCAAACAATAAAAAAAATAACATGAAGAAAATACTCTTCTTAACAATGCTCATTGCTCCTTGTACTGTTTTTGCACAACTTGGGGATGCCTATCATGCACCCAACACATTACAGCTTTCATTAGAAAGACAAAGAAGAATGACTGCTAATGATAATGCACATTACGACAATATGCGTTCTGGCAATAAGACATCATCGTCATCGGGAAATATCAACGGCGACTATAATGCATACGGTTGGGCAGATTATAGCAGAATGAAAGAAATGGCTGCCGCCGAAGAAAGGCAAAATGAACGGATAAATGCCTGGAACGCCAAACAGAACAAATTGAAAGAATTAATAAAAACCAGGAACTTAAAATCAGAACCACAGTACCATGAACAGTTGTTAAAGGCGGCAAAGGATGCAGGTTTTGACGATTATAGTATTACAAGATTTTATGGGTACAATGCAAAAGAATACGAACAAAAGCTTTTAACCCAAAAACTGGCAGAGCATGGTGCTTATACCGGCGGCACCAAAATAAACTGCCAGGGTGATTGTGTGGAAACCCTAAAAGCATATAACGGCGATGTTTATGTTGGCAATACATTAAATGGAAAACCACATGGCAAAGGCAAATACACTACCAAGGCTACTAATATTGAAGTAGAAGGCAATTTTACTGATGGGCAAATAGATGGAATTGCTACGGCAAAGGGTGAAAAATATTCAGCAACAGGCTCATTTAAAATGGGTAAACAAGTGGGTGTACATTCAATAATTACCCAGGAAAATGACGGCATTACGGGTACTTACAAATTAAATTTCGACAATTTGGATGACTGTTCTTATACTGCCAGTGATGGCATGGCTTATAACGGCAAGATGGATGCGGCCTGCAATTTTATTAAGGGAGAAATTGTGTACGGGTCAGGTATCAAGTTTAACGGCTATTTTAAAGATAACGAACCTTATAGAGGTACTTGGATTAAAGAGCATAGAATAATGGTGGGAGAATTTGCAAGTGACCAAGACGATGTCCTGTATTTAAAATACGGCTATCTCGACAATCAAAAAGAAAAGAAAATAACGCAAGGTTTTTTTGCCCCGGGCATGAAACGAACAGGCTTTAATAGTATAGAAAGTGAAGATGGTACTATAACCGAATATTATTATTCTTCACCGGATGTTGAAGAATATATCTGCATATATTTTCCAAGCGGTACCAAATTATATTTAAAGGCGAGGGCAGATGGCGAAAATTATATCGGCATAAAAAATCTGAAAGACGACCCCAACAACTCATACCCGGTACGGTATATTAAAAATAATGGCTTACAAAATTTAGATGCTTCAGAAACAGATTTAATAACTAAGAGTTCCCAGTATGCTAAAGAAGCCATTGCAAAAATGAAGCAGGGGCAAGCAGACTATAATAAAGCCCTTGAAAATGTCGCTGAATTTTTTAAATAAAGCCGACTCGGTTGTCAAATAACGACTTATTACCGATGTGCTGTTGTAGGTGTCGAGTAAAGATATATTGCTGAACTGGCTAACAAATGTTGATAGATATTCGTCAGCCGGGGTGTGCAGGTTGTGTGTTGGCATATTTTGCTCTTTGCAAGGTTGGCTATGTGTCGGGGTTTTGTGTGCCTTGCAATGTGCTAAAAATAGCGTGGGGTCGGGCGGCAAAGTCATGTTAGCTTTAATTTAAGTAGGATGCTGTTTAGGGTGACATACAACACATAAATTTATGATATAAGACGCACCCTTCAAAAAAAATAGCGCATTGAAAATCAACTGATTGATGTTATACATTTTGTATTGTCGTTAGGACAATCCACTCTACCAGTCAATCTCTTCTTTACGCCACAGATCGTCAAAAGGGCTGATCACATTCACCAATTGCTTCTTACTCACATGCAGGTACCTTTCTGTTGTTTTGATATCAAAGTGCCCCAAAATATCCTTAATATACCTTATATCAGTTCCTTTCTCCAGAAGATGAGTAGCAAAACTGTGGCGTAAGGAGTGAATGCCAACCTCTTTACGAATACCAGCTTTATGCTTGGCCTGGCTAAAGATTTGTTGCACCGTTCTGGTAGGATAAGCAGCCATTGTTTGCTCCGACTCAAACAGGAATTCAGCAGGTCGTGGTTTACTACCCCTTATATAACCCCTGAGAATGTCTAAGAGAACAGGACTAAGCCCCACATAGCGATCCTTCTTGCCCTTCGCATTTCGTATGTGTATTTGCATTCTGCCGCTATCTATATCTGCAAGTTTAAGCTGTACGATTTCGCTTACACGGAGTCCCGCACTGTAAGCTGTAAAAAGCATGGCCTTATGCTTTTTATTGCTTAGTGCATTGAATAGTTTTGTCAATTCAGCTTCGTTCAAAAGTTTAGGCAGTAATAGTGGTTTCTTCGGCCTCGGTATTTCCCAAAAGAATTTATCTCTTCCCAGCACCTGCTCATAATAAAACTTCATCGCATTGATACGGCTGTGCAATGTGTTTTCTTTCAGGTTCAGTTTTTCAAAACAGAATACAAGATACCTTTTCAGATGGGCAGGTGTAAGTTCGTCGGCCGGAACGTCTTTCAATATTTCAAGCAATTGAGCCATTTCGTTCAGGTAGGTCTTCGCTGTTGACGGGCTGTATGCTTTCAATAGCAGGTGTTGCCGCATAGCCGGCAATACATGGGCATTTACCGGGCATATTCTTTCCTTTTTATAAACAACAGACCGCTGGCTTACCCATTTTGCCGGGTTTGTGTGCTCTTTTGATACTATTGGGTGCCTGCTAACCGCAGGAAGATTAACGGATGGCTGCTTCTTCTTTTCCGCCAGGTATTTATGTAAGGCCGACTGCTCTATCGTTGCAGACCCATTCAATGCAGCGAATGTTTTATTATAGTTTCCCCTGCTTAACGGAGTATACCAGCACTTGTTTGTACTACTGAATTTTACCACCCCTGTTTTTCGCAATGCTCCCTGTATTTTGTAATCGGGCTTAAAATATATCCCGATACATTCCTGGCCACGGTGATAAAGCGGTTTTAATACAACACTGTGCATACATTAAAATAAGCAAAATTTTTATTGCAGCATGCAGTTTGTAATAACCGCTGGAAACTTTCCACCATGGTGGATATTAGATAAAAAACAGCCCGGTTATACCTGGTTTACAACTTAGCGCATAACCTGCAGCAACGCTTTTTAACATTTTATAATAAGTACATCCTCTTATAAGTACTACTAACAGGTATTGTTTTGAATATTCCCTTGCTGTTTACTTTGTCACACTGACAAAATAACCAGCTTATACACATGGTAAAGCAGAACAAATCAAAAGCAGGGCAATTAATCCCATCCGGAAGCCATCTTCAATTTCCCGGAACACTGCTCACAACCACCGGAAGCCCTCCTTCAGTTTCCGGAACCCATCTTCCCGCAACCGGAAGCCTTCTTCCACTCGCCGGAAGCCATCTTTCGCCTTCCGGAACACCTCTTTCCCTCGCCGGAACGTCCCTTACAGCTTCCGGAATCCTGCTTTCACCAGCCGGAAGCCTCCTTCCCGCTGCCGGAACACTCACTGCACTGCCGGGTTGTCAAATTTCATCACCCGGAACAACATCTCTGCAGGCCGGAAAACAGTCAGCACTTCCGTACTCACAACACACAATTCAATTTTCATTATTTAATAACCATTAAAACCTATCAAAATGACAGATCAGCAAAATGCCAAACTCAGTATGTACAATGTCGTCGCCAGTGTAATGGACGACAACACGGCAAAAGTGGCTACCGTTGCCGCACTGGTAACCGTTGCAGCAAATTTTAAAACAACAGCTGAGGCCATCAGCAACACGGCCGAACAGCAGGCCACCATCACAACCGGTGTCACTCCGGACAAAAACGCCACCAGGGAATCTCTTCGCAACACCACCGTTAACATCGCCGGCATCCTCTATGCCTATGCAGTATCGGTTAACAACATCATCCTGCAGGGAAAATCAAAGATCACTTACTCAGCCCTGCGGGATTTAAAAGATGATGAACTTGGCGAAAGGGCACAATCCATTCACGATGAAGCCAACGCTGTCATTGCATCATTACCACCATTCGGTATCACAGCAGCCGTACTCACCAGTTATCAAACCCTCATTGATAGCTATGAGGCAAAATCTCCTGCACCCCGTGCCGCACAAAGTCAGCAGGTCGCATTAACCACACAACTAAAAGACCTGTTCAAACAAGCCGACAGCACATTGAAAAATTCAATGGACAAACTCATGCTCAACTTCAAAACCACCGACCCGCAGTTCTTCAACACCTACACAGCCGCAAGAGAAATTATTGATGCAGGCTCTGCCACCACTAAAATCTCCGGCACTGTCACAAACATCGCCTCCGCTGTTGGTATAGCTGGTGCTGTAATAACAGTAGAAGATCAGTCATACACTGCCACTTCAGAACCTGATGGTTCATACGAATTGATAATACCCGTTCCCGGCACTTACAATATCTTCTGCAATCACCCCGGTTATCAGCAGGCCAAAATAAACGCTGTCGAAGTCACCCTCGGTGTAAACACCAAACTCAATATTGAGTTAACAACATAAGAACAGTATAATAAGAACAGAAAAGCCGCCCCTCCTTCGATAAACTAAGGATTGGGGCGGCTTTTTTATTCTATGAAAGATCTGCTTACTGTATCACTACCGATCCATCGGCCATTTTCTTACCGGTCTTGTCAAACAATACCACACGGTAAATGCCACGGGCATGTTGCCGCATATCCACACTCATTACCTGGTAAGGGCTTAGCAGGGTATAGCTTCTTGTATACACATGGGCGCCTTTGGAATCGTAAACAACAATAGTGTTCTTCGAATTGGTACCCGGTGTGTAATACGCTAACAGAGAACTGACCTGCATTCGGACTTGGATAGATGAACAACTTCGTAGTGGCAGAATCAGCAATTGCCACTGCCGCAGAAGTGTTGCTGCAGGGCAGGCCAGTTGTATTGGTAACAGTAACCGTGTAGCTGCCCGCATCACTAAGGTCAATACCGGTTAGTGTTGGTGTAGTACCACCCGGTACGGCCACACCATTTTTGAACCAGGTATAGTTATAACTGCCCGGAGGTGTAACAACTGCCGTAAGGGTAGTGCTTAATCCCGGGTACAGGTTTGTATAAGGTGATGCAGATATACTTACCAACGGATTCGGGCTAACAGCAACAGCCGTAGCAGATGATGAAGCACTGCAACCTGCAGCACTGGTCACCGTTACAGAGTAGTTACCACTTGCACCAACCGTGATGGATTGAGTAGTAGCACCGTTGCTCCACAACCAGCTGTTACCTGCCGATGCGGTAAGCACCACATTATTTCCCTGGCAGAATGTAAGCGGCCCACCGGCTGAAATATTAGCAGCTGGTGTAGCATTAACTGTAACAGCAGTGTTTGGTGAACTGCTTACGCAACCACCGGCCTGTGTTACCTGTACGCTATAGTTAGTAGTGCCCACCGGTCCGCTGATGGTGATGGATTGTGTGGTGGCACCATTGCTCCACAAATAAGAAGCACCTGCATTCGCTGTCAATACCACAGAACCGCCCTGGCAGAATGTAGTGGCACTGCCTGCACTGATAACAGCGGCAGGGTTGGGGTTAACCGTAACATTGGTGGCAGCAGATGTTGCACTGCAACCGGATGCATTGGTAACGGTAACAGAATAGTTGCCGGAACTGGTAACTGTAATAGCTTGTGTGGTTGCACCGTTGCTCCACAACCAGGAGCTTCCTGCGGATGCAGTAAGCACCACGTTCAATCCCTGGCAGAAGGTAAGAGGGCCACCGGCAGAAATATTCGCCACTGGTGTCGGGTTAACCGTAACAACTGTATTGGGTGATGTGCTTACACAACTACCGGTAGTAACCTGCACGGAGAAAGTACCGGCAGCACTAACAGTGATTGACTGTGTGGTGGCACCATTGCTCCATAAATAAGAGCCACCGGTATTGGCAGTTAACATTACTGAACCGCCCTGGCAGAATGTAGTACTACCACCTGCAGTGATGGAAGCAGCCGGTACCTGTGTTATAGTTAATGTAACAGGTGTTCTTGTGGCACTTTCACAACCGGTAGCAGTTTCCCTGCTGGCAGCATGGTAAGTAACTGTTCCGGCTGTACTCAATGTCGGGCTTGCGACCACTGTACCACCGGTAGCTGCAGTGTACCATACTACCGTGAAGCCGGCAGGTACTGTTGCTGTAGCAGTAAGTGTGGGTACCACACCACCGGGACATACATTTTGCAACTGATCTCCGCCGCCTGTCGGGGCAGCAGCTGCATTACCTGATGTAACAGCTAAAGTACCTGGTGCTGTCTGGCAGGTGCCGTTGCTTGCAGATACTGATATATTACCTGAAGTACCGGCTGTAAAGTTTACAGTGATGCTGGTTGTTCCCTGGCCTGAAGTTATAGTAGCTCCTGCCGGTACTGTCCATATATAAGAAGTGGCGCCGCTGACAGCAGCTATAGAATATACCAAACCTGTTTGGTTGCCGCATACAGCAGACTGGCCGGTGATAGAACCAACCAGGCCTAATCCGCCACCACCATTTGAAGTAGTAACATTAATAGAGAGGGCTGCTCTTTCACTTTCCGCTAAGGTGGTATTGTTCTTTGACCTGATAGTAAACCACATGCTGGTATTTGGTGTAAGACCAGTAAGTGTATAAGGGCTGCCTGTTATGTTAGCGGCAGCAATAACAAATTCTCCTGTTACCGGATCCAGTTTATAAATATCGTAGTGTGTTGCATTCGTTACGGCTGTCCAGCTAAAGATAACTTCACCTGCATTACAGCTTACACCACTTCCGGCGAAACCGGTAACTGTTCCTAAAATTTTAAAAGTAGCATCGCTGATATCTGTAAGGGCACCGCTGGTTACTCTTACTAAAGCAGTAGAGGTATTAACTCCGGCAGGAACTGTCCAGCTTAATCTTGTAGTTGCCGCAGCAACTGTACCGATCGTATTCCAGGTGCCGCCGTTGTTTATTGAATATTCTACAGTCTGGTTGCCGGTAACACCAGCATTATCCCATGTTATTATTTCTGCAGTGCCGGGATTGAATGACTCATTGCCATTAGGGAAAGTCACTTCTATATAAGGCATTTCTAAATTCCATGTCAGTGCATAAGATTGTGTAGGTCCTGCTGGTATTGAAGTTCCTGTTACACGGAATGTATAGTTACCTGCTGGCGGGTTATCAATAGTTACCTGTTCTATATTGCTGATATTATCCACTGCTTTTGTCGCATTGCTGGCAGGGCTGCTGGGGTTCAATATCCAGGGCAGGGTAGTAGTGGTACCATCAGAAACAGTAAGATCAAGATTGTTTACCAGCGGGGTTGCTGAGTTTGCAGCACCGGCAGGGTCGTTCCATGTCAGCATTACATTAAGTTTAGCTGCACCTGCCGGAACAGTAATGGCGATATCATTCAGTCCGGCTTGCGCCACAGAATTCAGTACATATCGGTTTTCTTCGAATATGCGTATTGCTTTCAGTGCATTTACACGGCCAAAGCCAAAGCGATAATCAGGGCCGGGATTGCCCAAGTCCTGTGCTGTATTACAAGCCACATTTTTTACCAGGGCTGAAGAAGGCAGCACATTTCCGTTTAATTGTTTATAGCGTTGTGATACCAGGGTAAGTGTACCAGCTATACCCGGAGTGGCCATTGAAGTTCCGCTCAGGCTGACATAAGGGGTTGCAGTACTATTATTGGTGGAAAGCACTCCATTACCAAAGGCACATATTTCAGGTTTTACCCGGCCATCATTCACGGGACCAAAGCTGCTGAAGGAGGTCATACCATCAGTTGATGTTAATGCACCCACTACGATATTATTTTTTGCAGCCTTACCTGTTCCGGTAATAGAGAACCAGCCACTTGCACAAGAAGCCTGTGCATTACCTGCAGAGTGGCAATGCAGGTGATAGGTATGGTTATTCAGGTTCAGGTCAGCATTTCTTGCCCGTAATGAGTAAGAAGTGGCCACACCACCCAGCACACACTGCACTCCCAATCCATCGTGGTAGGAGTGGTTACTTGCCACCAGTGTTTTGGCTGGTATCTCCGTAGCCATTTCAATAAGATTATTATCAAAGTGGCCACCACCGGCAGCGCCATCATAACCATAATAAGAATACAAAGTAGCATTCGGGGCCATACCTCTTGTAAAGGGATTAATTAATCCACGGCCGGCGATTGTTCCGGACAAATGTGTACCGTGCTGTCCTGATGCACCAGCATCAACATTCACCATTCTGCCTGCCGGCGAAAAATCTAAGTGCTGAAAAGCTCTCTCATCCCATGCACCCACATTCATCCCATCGCCTTTCAGGTTTCTAAACCCATCCTGCAGCACATTTACATGGTGCTGCGTTACGCCGGGTTTGTTTTCCGGTTGGTTGGGCGGGTCAGCAAATTCTATCCATTGAATGAAGGGAAGTTCCGCTAGCCGGCGTACATTCTCCTTCGGCACACGGATGCTGAACATCCGGAACATAGGCTCTTCATTTATTACCCTTCCGGCAACAGAACTTACCAGTTCCACTATTTGTGAGCTGCTGAGTTTTTCATAGGAGAGTACCTGCAGGTTTACATAACCCTGCTCGGTAATGGCATGCTGCGGGGCTTTACCATCCAGTACAGGGAGATATGCTTTTTGGTCTGCTGTAAGATATAATACACTGCGCAATGCGAATGACCTGAATTGTGTCCAATCCAAACCGGCCGGAACAGCGGCCGTGTATGCATTTTTAGGCAGGTAATCGATCAGCACTATTCCTGCTGCGGTTAACCTGTCTTTTTCTGCCTGCGTTGGAATAGCAGTGAACTGGAGTACCAGGTAGTTCTTACCTGCGAAATAAGTTCGCTGAAAAACATCAGACTGTTTGCTGACGGTTGTTACATTCTCTGCCGGAACAAACTTGCCGGTATTAAGAGCAAGGGTATAATCTGTTTGCTGACCAAAAGCAGCAACAGGTAACAACGCCGTTACAATAAACTTAAGAAATCGGGTAAAGGTCCGTTTCATGAAAGTATGTTTTAGATTAAAGAGGAGGTGAAAAACTGACTGGAAAAATAAGCAATATTCCTTTACGAAAACTACCGGCGGAGGGCAGTCAAACGTTTGCTGTACAGAATGTGATAAAATTCTGAAAGCCTTACCTTTAGCGGAATCAAAATAACAAGTATGTCTTTTGAATGGAAAGGGGTTTTCCCGGCACTGACCACCAAATTCACTGTAAATGATGACCTTGACCTGCCTTTATTTGAAAAAAACCTGCAGGCCCAGTTAGCAGCAGGAGTGGAAGGTATCATTCTCGGCGGCACTTTAGGCGAAGCCAGTGTACTGACCACGGAAGAAAAAGAAGTGCTGGTAAAATTTGCCATTGAAAAAGTGGCGGGCAAAGTCCCTGTCATTATTAATATAGCAGAAGGTTCAACAAAAGAAGCATTGAAGCAGGCCGCATTGGCCAAAGCATGGGGAGCACAGGGATTGATGCTGTTGCCACCAATGCGTTATAAAAGTGACCACCGGGAGACGGTAACCTATTTCAAAACAATTGCTGATTCAACAGGCTTGCCTGTAATGATCTATAACAACCCGGTGGATTATAAAACAGAAGTAACACTGGATATGTTTGATGAACTGCAGGTTTGCAAAAACATCACTGCTATAAAAGAAAGTACCAGGGATGTAACGAATGTTACAAGGCTTATCAACCGTTTTGGCAACCGGTATAAAATTCTGTGCGGTGTGGATACACTGGCGATGGAAGAACTGGTGCTTGGTGCCGATGGATTAGTGGCAGGATTGGTTTGTGCTTTCCCGGCAGAGACCGTTGCTATCTATAAATTAGTAAAAGCAGGAAAGATACAAGAGGCAACAAAGATCTACCGTTGGTTTATGCCCTTATTAGAATTAGATATTCATCCCAAATTGGTACAGTACATCAAACTGGCGGAAACACAGGCCGGCATCGGCAGCGAATATGTAAGGGCACCGAGGCTGACATTGGTGGGAGAGGAAAGAGAAAGAGTTTTGAAGATCATTAACGACGGAATTGCAACACGACCTAATTTATAATACCATGTTCAAAGATGCAACAGTACAGGAGATAGAAAATGTAATGCAGGAAGCATGGAAAGCTTTTCATAGTTATCGCAAGATGTCTTTGAAGCAACGGGCTGATTTTATGCGGGCCATTGCGACCGAACTGGAAGCTTGTGGCGATGCGATGATACAAACTGCGATGCGGGAAACAAATCTTCCTGAGGCAAGATTAAGAAACGAAAGGGCAAGAACTATTTATCAACTCGAAAGCTATGCTCTTGCCTGCGAGAAAGGTGACTGGCTGGAAGCAAGAATTGATACAGCCATACCTGATAAAAACCCGCCGAAACCGGACATAAGAAAGATGCTGGTGCCGCTGGGGCCTGTTGTTGTATTTGGAGCTGCTAATTTCCCTTTTGCATATTCTACTGCCGGCGGAGATACGGCTACCGCATTCGCTGCGGGTTGCCCCGTTATTATCAAAGCACATCCTGCACATCCTGAAACATCGCAACTGGTGGCAGACGCTATTTTGCATGCTGCAGAGAAATGTGAAATGCCGAAAGGAATATTTGCACATGTATATGGCGCATCGTTTGAAGTAGGTAAAGCACTGATTGAACATCCGCATACAAAAGCGGTTGGCTTTACCGGTTCTTTTGCCGGGGGCAAACAATTATCCGATTGGGCGAACCAACGCAAAGTACCCATTCCTGTTTTTGCAGAGATGAGCAGCATCAATCCTGTTTTTTTATTGCCGGAGAAAATGAAAACAGATGCGGCCGCAATCGCAAAGATGTATGCAGGGTCCATCACCCTGGGTGTGGGACAGTTCTGCACCAACCCCGGTCTTATCATCGGGCTGGAAGGAAAAGAACTGACAACCTTTACAGAAACGTTGGGAAACGAAATAACAAAAATTGCTCCCGGTACGATGCTGCATCCCGGTATCTTTAAAAATTACCGTAAGAAAAAAGATGAAGCATTGAAACAAACTGGTGTTGATACAGTGGCGCATAGTGAAACAAAACCTGCATTGAACCAGGGAAGCCCGACCATCGCCACTGCAAGCGGACAAACATTTCTCAGTAATCCATTATTACACCAGGAGGTATTCGGCCCGTATTCTCTTGTTATCCGTTGTAAGGATATGAAAGAAATGCTGCAGGTAGCTAATCACCTGGAAGGTCAATTAACTGCAACTATGATGGCGACAGAAAATGATATCCGCATTCATGATAAAATAGTTGAAGCAGTAAAAAATATCTGCGGCCGTTTTATCCTAAACAGTGTGCCGACGGGTGTGGAAGTGTGCCTGAGTATGCAGCACGGCGGGCCTTATCCTGCCACCACAGATGCAAGATTTGGTTCTGTAGGTGCAGATGCCATCAAACGTTTTGCAAGACCCATTGCTTTTCAAAACTGGAGCAATGAATTATTACCCGACGAATTGAAAAATGAAAACCCGTTGGGTATCTGGCGGACTGTGAACAATGAATTGAAAAAATAAGTGACTGTATGGAATGCAAAGTCATACGAAGAATTACCCGAAACAGTTACCTTCGCCGCCATCATTAAAAATAACCAATGAAACAAGATGAATTGCTGGCACAACGGAGCGGAAACAAATGTGAACTATGCGAAGCAACAGAAAATTTGAAAGTATATGAAGTGCCGCCGGTCACCGGCAATATGGATGATGCCATACTGGTTTGCCCCAAATGCCTTGCTCAGATTGAAAAGAAAGAAGAAATTGATGCTGCTCACTGGCAATGCTTAACAACCAGCATGTGGAGTGAAGTGCCGGCTGTGCAGGTAATGGCATGGCGGATGCTGAACCGCTTACGGAATGAAAGCTGGGCTGCCGAGCAACTGGATATGCTGTATCTCGATGATGAGAAACTGACCTGGGCCAAAGCCACCGGCGACCATGAGAACGATGCCTCGGTTGACCTGCACAAAGATTGTTACGGCGCTATTCTGCAAAGCGGTGATAATGTAGTGCTGACAAAATCATTGGATGTAAAAGGCTCCACCGTTAATGCTAAAGTGGGAACGGTTGTCAGGAATATCCGCCTCGTTTCAACTAATACGGAACAGATTGAAGGGAAAATAGAAGGGCAGACCATTGTGATACTGACAAAGTATTTGAGAAAGCAAGGGTGATGGTTACATTTTTCAAATTACTGCATCAAATGCATAAGCCCCATTGGGTGAAGCTCACCAGGGAAATGGTATATGCAATTACTTTGTAGCCAAAGTCAACAGGTCTTCTCTTTTATGCTTTATCACAAACCAACCCGTAACAACAATAGAAAGAATAAAATAAACTCCTAAAATATATTTAGCAGAAGAAAGATAACTGTTTGCCCCAAACCAATCATCCTGTGTATATAAAAAATAAATTCCAAGGCCACTGCGCAGTGCTTCCCATACAATCGCATACTGGTTGCGGTCCATCAGTTCGGTAAGGGCATAAACACTTAAGAAAGATAAAGCCGCCATACCAGAAGATATAATTCTTATCTAATGCATTTATCGGTGCAATATTTCCGAAAAGATAGCTTACAAATAAAAGTATCATGATGTTTTGCACCCATGTCCAGGTATTTAATGCAGGCGATGTTTTGGTATCATATTTTTCAAAATGATACACATCTTCAATTTTATACACTGGGTATTTAGCGACCACATCTGCAGGGCGGTAGCCGGTGTGTTTAAACCAGAGTAAAAATTTGTCTTTCCAGTTGCTGGTTCTCCAGGCATCTTTAATCAGTCAACCATACATGCTGGAAATTTATTTTTATCGGGTTCCAGGTACGTACCGGCCTGGTAATACCATAAACGGGCGGCACATCAGGCAGTTCTTCCTGGAAAGTGCCAAACATTTTGTCCCAGAAAATAAATATCTGCCCATAGTTTTTATCAATGTATTGCGGGTTAATGGCATGGTGTACCCGGTGGTGTGATGGAGTGACGATTATTTTTTCTAAGAAACCCATTTTATTGATGTGCTGTGTGTGGTACCAGAACTGGGCAAATAAATGCAGCGGCGCCACAGTGGCTACCACTATCTCCGGCACACCCAGCAGGGCAGCAGGTAATAAAAAAACGGCAAATGTTTTTACAATGGACGAAATGCTCTGCCGCAATGCACAGGCAAGATTAAATTCTTCGCTGCTGTGGTGAACGATATGGCCGTTCCAGAAAAAATTGGCGACATGCTGCAGGCGGTGCACCCAGTAGCCGGCAAAGTCCAGTGCAAAGAAGGCGATTACATAAGTAAGTATCTTATTGGGCACTGTGGTAATGGCAAGGTGTTCCAGGAAAAAAGGATAAGAGAGTACGACGAAGTAAAGGCCGATGACATCTTTGGTCACATTGGTAACGCCGCTGGCCAGGCTGCTGATCATGTCCATATTACGGACGGTGTCTTTGCCTTTACGCCAGCCATACCATTTTTCAAAAAGAACCAGTACAAGAAAGGCTGGCATGGCGATGAGTAGTATCTTTCCGTAAGTTTCCATATACCAAACTAATTGGTTACGAATTTACAAAACCATCACATGAGAAAGTCTATTTTGTTTTACCCCATCTTTTTTGGCTTTTGTATAGCAGCAAAAGCACAAACCACCGGTGCACAAAAACTGGCAGCGTTTAAAAAGCAGCAGCAACTGCTTCAGCAGTCGCCGTATAAAGATCTGCAATGGCGGCTGGCCGGGCCTGATACCCGCAGCGGAAGGAGTACCGATGTGGCCGGCATAACGGGCAACCCGAACATTATTTATGCGGCATTTGCCACGGGAGGATTATGGAAAACTGAGGATGGCGGCGAAACATGGGCATCCTTGTTCGACAAAGAAGCGACTCTTTCCATTGGGAATATTGCATTGGCGCCATCTGATAATGCTATTTTATATGTCGGCACCGGCGAAGCGAATATTTTCCGGGCATCGCTGCCGGGTGTTGGTATGTACAAGTCAGTGGATGCAGGAAAAACTTTTCAGCATATTGGTTTGGAAAACACCGGAACGATCGCAAGAGTGGTGGTGCATCCAAAAAATCCCAACCATGTATATGTAGCAGCCAGCGGCAACGAATGGACCTATAATAAAGACCGTGGTGTGTACCAGACAATGGATGGGGGAAAGACATGGAAGAATATTTTGTTCACTGATAATAAAACCGGGTGTATTGACCTGGTGATGGACCCGTCTGACCCGAACATATTATATGCCTCCATGTGGAACCGCATAAGAAAAAGATGGAGCGACCCGATGCCGGAAGCCGGTGATCATATTTATAAAACAACAGATGGCGGGAAAACATGGAAGATCATTAATAAAGGGTTGCCCGATACGAAGCTGACGGGAAGAATTGGTATTGCTGTTTCTCATTCCAACCCAAATGTGCTGTATGCATTTGTGGACGACCACAATAAGAAGAGAGACCCCAAACCGGGAGAAACGGACAGCTATGAAAGACAGGTACAGAAAGTGGTGATCGGTGGGGCTGTTTACAGGAGTAATAATAAAGGAGAAACATGGGAGAAGATGAGTGAGATACATGATTTCTTCAAACCTTTCTCGGGAACGTATGGTTGGGTGTTCGGGCAGATAAGGGTTGACCCCAAAAACGAGAATGAAGTATATGTACTGGGTGTATCTATGGGTAAATCAGAAGATGGGGGCAAGACATGGAAACAATTTCGTCCGTCAGACAAAACAAGTGAATGGATACATGGCGATAATCATGCTTTGTGGTTTGATGAAGAAAACCCTGACAGGATCATATTGGGGAATGACGGAGGTGTAAGCACTACGATGGATGGGGGTAAGATCTGGAATAATTTTTTTGATAAGATACCGACAACACAGTTTTACACAGTTACTTACGACATGCAGGAACCTTTCAATGTGTTTGGGTCGATACAAGATGAAGGAACCTTTACCGGGAGTATAAATAACACATTTGGCAAGCCACAGGATTCAACTATCCGCAATTGGGATTATGCACCTGGTGGTGAGGGAACGCAGATTCAGGTTGACCCGAAGAATTCCAATATTGTTTTTTCCAGTACTTACTACGGAAGGCTGATGAAAAGTGATATGAGCCAGCCGGACAGCCTGCAAAGCAAACGAATAAAAATGTTTGATGTGGGCCGTATTGATTCGCTGAGGGGTGAATGGCTGGCCGGTACGCTGATGTCGAAGTTCCACAATAATGTTATTTATCATGGCCTGCAGCATTTGTATAAATCAGAGGATGCCGGAGAGAACTGGAGGATCATCAGCCCGGATCTTTCATATAACAACAAAGCAAAGATGGGAGTGTATCCTTATCTCATTTATCACCAGGCCATTACTGCCATTGCTGAGGGCAATTCTAAGTATGACCTGTGGGTAGGAACGGACGATGGCCGTGTATGGAGGACCAGGGATGCTGCCGGAACCTGGCAGGAGGTAAACAAAGGATTGCCACGCAATAAACATGTGGCGGATATTTTTGCTTATCCTTATAATGCCAATACTGTATATGTGGTGCTCAACGGAAGGAGAGATGATGACCATACGCCATACCTGTTTGTATCGTATGATTATGGCAGCACCTGGACCAATGTTTCCTATAATCTTCCGGCTTCACCCGTCAATGTGTTTTTAATTGATCCTGACAGGGGCCATCTCTATTGCGGAACGGATATGGGAGTTTACCGGTGTAAAGCGAACGGTAAAACATGGGAATCCATCAGTGGCAATCTGCCGGCTGCTGTTTCGGTGAATGATATGTTCATTCATCCTAAACAAAAAAAGTTAGTGATCGGCACTTATGGAAGGGGAGTATATGTATTAGATGATATGACAAAACTGCGTTAAGGTCTATGAAGCATATTTTTAATTGTATTGATGCACATACCTGTGGCAACCCTGTTCGCCTGGTAAAACAGGGAGGCCCGGATCTGAAAGGAAAGAACATGAGTGAGAAGCGGCAGCATTTTCTCAAGGAATTTGACTGGATAAGGACCGGGCTGATGTTTGAACCAAGAGGACATGATATGATGAGTGGAAGTATCCTGTATCCACCGCATGATCCGGCCAATGATGTGGCTGTTCTGTTTATTGAAACCAGCGGCTGCCTGCCGATGTGC
Organism: Chitinophagaceae bacterium; assembly: GCA_037045605.1. Classification (GTDB taxonomy): domain Bacteria; phylum Bacteroidota; class Bacteroidia; order Chitinophagales; family Chitinophagaceae; genus JJ008. Next base: position 39,827 of record JBAOHK010000015.1, read on the forward strand.
GGACACGGAACCATCGGTACGATCACCATTGCAATTGAAGAGGGACTGATAAAGCCAAAATTGAACGGTGTAGTAAGAATGGAAACCCCGGCCGGGTTGGTGCTGATAAATTATGTACAGGTTAATAGTAAAGTAAAGTCTGTTAAGCTGACCAACGTTCCTGCATTTCTGCATTCAACAGAATTACTATCTGCCTGTTCTGAATTGGGTGAACTGATCATTGATGTTTCTTACGGTGGAAATTTTTATGCTATCGTAGATGTACAGAAAAATTTTAAAGGACTGGAATATTACCCGGCCGACAAATTAATTGCCTGGGCAAGGGAGTTGAGAAGGAATATTAATGAGAAATATGAGTTTGTTCACCCGGAAGATGAAACGATAAAGGGCTGTTCACATATTTTATGGACAGGTGCTGTACTGGACAAAACCTCGTCGGCAAGAAACGCAGTCTTTTATGGTGACAAAGCTATTGATCGTTCTCCCTGCGGCACCGGTACATCCGCAAGGATGGCACAATGGTATGCAAAGGGAAAGTTGAAAAAAGGGGATGAGTTCATTCATGAAAGTATAATCGGAAGTAAATTCACCGGCCGTATTGAAGAGGAGCTGACATTGGCAGGTAAGCCGGCTATCCGTCCATCTGTGGAAGGCTGGGCTAAAATTTACGGATACAATACCATTTGGATCGACAAGGAGGATGATCCTTATGCTTACGGATTCCAGGTTATATAGTCAATAGTGAACAGGGGGCGATTTTTATTAAAACAAAAAGCTTGTGAGAGTTTCTATATTATATATATCTGTTTGTTTATTGCTATCAATTGCCGGTTGCAAAGAAAATAAACAAACTGCTGTAAAAACGGTTGATGAAAAAGAACTGCCTGATAAGTTTTTGGTAGTACTTGGAATTTCGCAGGATGCAAGCTATCCGCAGATCGGTTGTACAAAAGAATGTTGTACCTCTTATTGGAACGGCAAGGAAGAAAAAAAACATGTTACCTGTCTTGCTTTAGTTGACAGGAAAAGAAATCAATACTGGTTGTTTGAGGCAACCCCGGATATTATCCATCAATTACATTCAATTCAGCCATATCTTTTAACTATGGATGATTATTCACCCGATGGAATTTTTATTACTCATGCACATATCGGTCATTACAGCGGATTGATGCAGTTGGGCCGGGAAGCCATGGGGGCTAAAGAAATTCCAGTTTGGTCTATGCCACGGTTGGACTCATTCTTAAAAAATAACGGGCCGTGGAGCCAGTTGGTTTCCCTGCATAATATTCAACTGCAAAGCCTGCAGACAGACAGCAGTGTTTCATTGAATGATTCGTTGAAAGTAACACCTGTTAAAGTTCCTCACCGGGATGAATTTTCTGAAACGGTGGGATTTGTTATTCAAAGCAACAAAAAGAAGGTTTTATTCATTCCGGATATTGATAAATGGGAAAAATGGGAGAGGGATATCATTGCTGAAGTTGGCAAAGTGGATATGGCATTACTGGATGGTACCTTTTATAAGAACGGTGAGCTTCCCGGAAGAGATATGAAGGAAGTTCCGCATCCGTTTGTGGAAGAAAGCCTTCAAAAATTTTCATTGTTACCTTCGACAGAGAAATCAAAGATCGTATTCATTCATTTTAATCATACTAATCCACTGCTGAAAAAAAAATCAGCAGAGAAGGTAAAAGCGAAGGCAGATGGATTTGGCGTGGCAGAAGAAGGAATGATCATTGAATTATAAGAAAGAACAGAACAAATATGAAAGTAACGATCATCGGCGGCGGTGTTATTGGCTTATGCTCCGCTTACTATTTGCAAAAGGCAGGACATGAGGTAACTGTTATTGAACGGAATAATATCACTGATGGCTGCTCCTTTGGTAACATGGGTTATATTTCTCCTTCACATTTTATTCCGCTGGCGACTCCCGGTATTGTTTCGCAGGGATTAAAGTGGATGATGAGTTCCTCATCTCCTTTTTATATTAAACCAAGACTGAATCTTGATCTGATGCGTTGGGGAATGACCTTCTGGAAAAAAGCCAATGCAAGAAATGTGGAGCAAAGTGCTCCTCATCTGAACAACCTGTTACAGTTGAGCCGTCACCTGATGAATGATCTGAAGAGTGAGCTGTCCGACTCGTTTGATATGACAGAGAAAGGTTGCTGGATGCTCTATAAAAGCGAAAAAACCGGCGAGCATGAAAAACATTTGGCTGAACAGGCGCATGCATTTGGGTTGAAAACAATCACCTGTTCCGGGCAGCAGGTGCAGGATTATGAAACAGAAGTAGAAGTAGATGTAACCGGCGGTGTTTTGTACCTTGATGATTGCCATCTTAATTCTGCAAAGTTCATGCAATCATTATTCAATCACCTTCAGAAAAATAAAGTGAAGTTCTGGCTGAATACGGAAGTGAACGGGTTTGAAAAGGGAGCCGGGAGAATTACTGCTATCGTTACTGATAAGGGCAATATTCCCTGCGATGAACTGGTGACTGCTAACGGTTCCTGGTTAGGCAATATCTCAAAATTACTTGGAATAAGAATGCTGATGCAGCCGGGTAAAGGGTATAGTGTGGCCTATAACGATCTGGAGAAGAATTTGCAGTACCCATCTATACTGGTGGATGACAGGACGGCAACCACACCTATCAACAAATGGCTACGGATCGGTGGTACGATGGAACTGAGTGGCCATAGCGATACTATCTTGCCCAAAAGGGTGATGGCTATTCATACAGCATTTAAAAAATATTATCCAACGATGAACCTGCCAGAACCGGATGTAACGAAGGCATGGTATGGTTACCGTCCCGTTACCCCGGATGGGATGCCTTATATCGGAAGACACACAGCATACCGCAATCTTAGTTATGCGGGTGGTCATGCCATGCTTGGAGTGAGTGCAGCAGCCGGAACGGGGCAACTGATCAAAGAAATAATCGGCGGCGAAAAAACGGCTATTGAATTAACAGCCTTCAATCCCGAACGATTTAGTTAAATATTTGTTGACTGGTTGACAGTATCGTATTCAACTTCTTACTTTTACATCCGCTTATGGAATGTATATCTACCCGGTTACCTTATCGCCAGACAGGAGCTTTCTCCAAAATAGCATTGGACTATATTGACCAGGTGGCGGCATTAAAGCCGTTCTTTAATCATCCACCCACTTTGCAGGGCATACAAAAAGCGATAGAAGAAAGAAAACAGTTCCCGACCAACCGGGAAGTTTTGGTGCAGCAATTAACGAAGCAATACGAAGGAATAACAATAGGCGATAAAGTAAAGAAGAATATCGAATCATTACTTTCTCCCGACACTTTTACTATCACGACGGCACATCAGAATAATATTTTCAGCGGGCCGCTGTATTTTATTTACAAGATCGTTCATGCCATTAAACTGGCAGACCATTTAAAAGCCTCACTGCCCAACCAAAATTTTACCCCTGTTTTTTACATTGGTTCTGAAGATGCAGACCTGGATGAATTGAATCATATTTACCTGGGCGGAGAAAAATTGGTTTGGGAAACCAAACAAACGGGTGCTGTTGGCCGCATGAAGATTGATAAGGGACTCATTAAACTGATTGATTTAATGGAGGGGCAGTTGTCAGTACTTTCAAACGGGAATGGGATCACCTCTAAATTGAAACAGCATTACCAGGAAGGAACAACCATAAGTGATGCAACATTCAGGTTTGTAAACGATTTGTTCGCAGACTATGGCCTGCTGGTAGTATTACCTGATAATGGAGCTTTTAAAAAGCAGATGATAAAACTGTTTGAAGATGACCTGTTGCACCAGGCCGCTTCTGGCATAGTGGAAAAGGCAGACCAGGAATTACAGACAGCCGGATATAAGGTTCAGGCACATCCAAGAGAGATCAACCTGTTTTACCTGGTGGATGATAAGAGGGAAAGAATTGTAAAGCAGGGAGAAAGGTATAAAGCACCGGGTACAAGTCTTGATTTGTCAGAGGATGAAATAAAGAAAGAACTGCAACAACATCCTGAGCGGTTCAGTCCGAACGTCATACTTCGTGGATTATACCAGGAAACCATTTTGCCCAATCTTGCTTTTATCGGTGGTGGCGGTGAAACGGCGTACTGGTTACAATTAAAAGGACTGTTTGAGTATTATAAAATCCCGTTTCCCGTCCTGGTTCTGCGTAACTCATTTTTGGTTGTTGAAAAGAAATGGCAGGAAAAGATCAGCCATCTTGGCTTTACAACAGAAGATTTCTTTTTGCCTGAACAGGAGTTGATGAACAGGTTAGTGGCCAGGGAGAGTAAGAACGAAACAAAATTGAATGGCTCTCTGTCTGAGTTGGAAAGACTGTATGAAGCTTTTAAAAAACAAGCAGCATCAGTTGATGGCACATTGGAAAAACATGTGGACTCCCTGAGATCAAAAACCGTTTATCGCTTACAGGAACTGGAAAAGAAAATGCTGCGGGCCGAGAAAAGAAAATTTGCTGACCAGCAGCGGCAGATACATACTATTAAAGAACATTTATTTCCTGGTGGTGGTTTACAGGAACGAAAAGATAATCTTGCTTATTATTATGCAAAATGGGGTAGAGAGTTTATTACAGAGGTATATGCCCACTCACTGAGTCTTGAACAGGAATTTGCTATAGTTGAGGAAAAATAAATTTTTACCTCTTCCTCAAATAAATACTCAGCGTAAAACTATTTTTCTTCAGTGATGAAAGTGCCGCTGAATAGGTTGTAACAGAAGCACCGTCTTTCATATCTGAAAGTCCTGCGGAGTATTTCAATTCCGGAGATATGACCATTCCTGTTTTGGCGATCTTCACATCAACACCAAAACCACCATCACCCACAAAGAGTGATTTTTTTATTGGTAATATCTCGGTAGATGTATTATCCTGCCCCAGGATATAATTTAATGTCGGGCCCAGTGAGATATACGGAGTTGCTCTCTTGCCTGCAAACCTGATGATCAGCGGCAGAGAAATATTCACTGAGGAGTTTTTAATTGGAAATATTTCCCTTGTCACCTGTCCGCCTGTAAGCGGTCTTCTTAAGAAGACGATTTCTGTATTGCCGTATACAAAAGTTGCAGATGGTCGGATGGCAACAGTCTTTCCGATATTGATGTAATAAAGTATACCGGCATGCAATGTTCCCGCACCGGTTGCTTCCACACCGCTAAAACCTGTGTTGGCATTACCAGAATAGGTGGGGTTGGACTGATTAAAGCCGCCGCCAAGTGTAACCCCGAAACTGCTTTTTGGTAAAGGCTTCTTTGTTAGTTTGTTATCCGGCTTGGTTTGATCTGCAGCTTTTTGCACCAATGCCAGTGTGAGTAATGCACACCGCCAGTTAGGCGCTGTCTTTGTAGCTTTACCTGCATAATATAAAGCACTGTCTTTATTGTTATTGGCCAAATGTAATTGTGCCAGTTTGTTTTGTATATAAGCCCCATTCCTGTCAATAGCTAATGCAGCATAAGCGTTTTGAAAAGCAACAGAGATGTCTCCGTTCTTTCCACCTGTTCCAAAATCACCACTGGCTTTTAAAAGATACATCCTGTTGCGGAGCGAATTGGCAAAATCTTCATCATCTTCTCTTACAAGTGCAATCGCTTTTTCAAGGTTCAATGCGGTCTCATAATTTTCCTGTTTCTCTTTTGCACTGCCCTCATCATTGCAGCCAAGATAGCGGTCAACTTTTCGTTGTGCTGCGTTAATGTATTCAACTGCAAGGGTGGATTTTGCATCCAGTGTATAGGGATTGCCCGGGTATTTTTTATTCAGTTGCTGAAAATATTCCTCAGCAGAGGATCTGCCAGTAAGATTGTTTGATTTTACGGCTTTATAAAATAAATTATATGTTTCCACCAATGCAGTATCTGCGACAAAAAACTTTGAAGGTCTTTCAAGTATTCCGGAAAAAGAATTGCCGCCACCACGGGTAGTGGTTTTTTGAGATTGCAGCCATTTTCTGAGATAGGCGGTGTCTACACGGCTTACGATCTTATCACTGTTCTCATTACAACAGAAATAGGGTTCTTGTTTTTTTCTGAAACGTTGTAATGCCAGCGAGGGCACTCTTTTATCTACATAAGATTTTATTTCGTCGTAGGTTATGTTATTATCTTCTTTGCCGTCTTTATCAGCAAGACCGCTGAGTCCATCCACCAGATAATAGGTGAATAATCCGTGACCGTTGCCTATCGAGGCATCCTCAAGCGAAGCTTGCCCCGCACCGGTTGCCAGCATGATTATTTCCCCGACTTTTTTTTCAGAGACGGCAGAATTCAGGAAATTTTGTCCTTCAGCCCCTCCGGGCAGCTCATTGGAACGGCAGGCATCCATTACAAAAAAAACTTCAACACCTTTCGTTGTTTCGTTAACGATTTTCTTTTTCAGGTTAAAAAGCTGGATGGTGCCGCCAACCAGGTAGTTGTTCTTATCGCCTTCCGGGTTACAATCATAACCGAGGAAGAAAAACTGGTCTTCATCTATTGCATCACCATGGCCTGCGAGATAAATAAAAAGCCTGTCGCCTCTCTGGAGTTGTTTTGCTTTTAGCCATTGAAATCCTTTGCCCCAAAAATTGGAATTGATTGCCTGGTCATTTAATAAACAGAAAATATTTTCATCTTTAACACTGCCGCCTCCCGGTGATTTTAGATAATCCCTGAACAGTTCGGCATCCTTATCGGCATAGGCCAGGGGCCGTATGTATTTATATTTAGATACACCTACAACAATGGCAAAAGTTTGCGGGCCTTTAATAGTGGTATCTCTTCCTTTCAATGGTGATTGTGCGGATGTATTGAAACTGCATAGCATCGCAATTTGCACTGACAGGATAACTAATATGAATCTCATAAGTGTAGATTGATCTGTAAAATGACAACAGGCAGCCAGGTTTGGTTGCTTGCCATTTTAAAGTTACTTCTTTTCCACTATCAACCTGAAAATGCTGCTGGTTCCATTGTCATTATCGGCTACCAAAACAAGATGAAGGAAACTGGCTGTTTCTTTGGTAATACAAACCGATTCGATCTTCTGACCTGTAAATTTTGCGTCCATGGCATCCATGTCTATTATTTCATCCGGGTTGATGGCTTTCCATCCCTTTTTTGAGGAGATATTTTCTACAATCCACAGGTAGCTTTTTCCAATAGCCCCGTCATCCATATTATTGCGGGTATCTTCTGTTGATATTGTTATTACTAACCGGTCGCTTTTGGTTGAATAAGCGAGGCCTGAAACTCCATTGAAAAAAGAACTATCCGTATTAGCGCCAATCGGGATTACTGTAAGCGGGGCATTCGCCTGATCTCTCATAAAGTCATCATTCGTAAATATCAAATGGTTCTTCGGATAACCTTTACTGCCCCTGTTTGAAAAAACAACCGATCCCGGTATAGAACAGATACCCTCGATATTAATTTCTTTAAGGCCATTAAGAGTTAGCCGTTGGTAAAAAATATCCAGCCGGGTACTGTCTTTTTGTTTGGTAACAGGATCAACGATCCAGGCAATGTTGCGGGTGGGGGTTAAGGAACCTGAGCCGACTATCAGTAATTTACTGTCTTTGGTGACTGTGATTGCTTCCAGGTCGGGTTTTATAGCCTTGGGTATCCTTTTTTCACTAAATGAATAAAGTTGTATTGAATCCTTTGAATTAAAAGCTTCATCCAGTATCAGCAGGTTATTGGCATCATCGCCGATAATATAAAAATGATTTCTGAAGTATTCGATCCCTGATGCGGAAGGATAATGATCCAGTTTCTTTATTTCTTTCAGCATATTGTTGCTGCCGCATGATATCAAAGTTGCTAATATCAGTAGTTGATAAATGCGGGTCATTATCAGTCAGATTAGTCAAACTTATTCTCCCAGCCTTCTCTTTTTAATTTTTCTACTTTTTCTATTACCTCGGTATTAAGGGAATTTTTATAATCGGCTACTTTTTGAGAGATCGTTTCATCAGCTGTGCCCAGTATCTCAGCAGCAAGAATACCGGCATTTTTCGATGCATTTAATGCAACAGTTCCAACAGGAACCCCATTTGGCATTTGTAAAATGGAGAGAACAGAATCCCAGCCATCAATAGAGTTAGATGATTTGATAGGAACACCGATAACCGGTAAGACGGTTACTGAGGCTACCATACCGGGTAAATGTGCAGCACCACCTGCGCCTGCAATGATGACTTTTAACCCTCTTGATTTTGCTGTTTGTGCATATTCAAACATGCGATGCGGTGTACGATGGGCAGACACTACCGTTACTTCATGCGGAATATCAAATTGTTTAAGAATGTCTGAAGCAGCTTGCATTACATTTAAGTCGCTGTCACTTCCCATAATAATGCCGACCAGAGGATTCATTTGAATGTTTTGAGAAGCAAAGAAAGGTTAAAAATTGCATCTCGCAAAGACACAGCAAGCAGGTTCAGCCAGTTTTATTTTATAAGATCACCTTTGAGACGTAATAATTCTGTTTCTGCAAGCTTGGTGCTATACCTGGCAGCAATCAACCTGTTGTAAGCATCTCCAAGACTTTTTTCTGCTTCCTTTAATTGAATAAGTGTTGTAGAGTTCAATTTATAAACCTGGAAAAGGATACTTACATTTTCTTTTGCCAGAATGATATTTTCTTCTTCGAGTGCAAGGGCTCTTTTTTGCTGTTCGTAATCTGTCCAGGCATTGATGACGGACAGGCTTATCAAAGATTTTTGATTTTCATATACTATTCGCTGGTATTGAATATCCAGCTCGGCCTGCCTGATCTGGCGTTTGTTATTAAAGTTGTTGAAAATAGGAATAGTGGCGGTTAGGCCATAATTAAATCCTTTCGACCTGTTAAACAAGGTAGAGAAAGAATTGATAACCGCCTGGTTATTGGTCCGGTTAAAATTATAGGCCGAATTAAAAGTTACAGTGGGCAATCTTTCTGCTTTTCTTTCTTTTAATGTAAGTCCTGCGATGTCGATGTTCTTTTTTGCTATTAATAATGCAGGGTTATTGTTTTCAACATTACTTTGAATATCGCCGAGAGATAGTTTTGTGTTGATGGGAATTGAATCGCTTACCTCATACAATGTACTTTGTTGTACGTTCATCAGTTGGTTCAGTTCTTCTTTCAATTTGGCAATCAGGTTTTGCTGAAGCAGCTGGGCTGCTTTCTGTGCATTCAGGTCTAGTTTACCCTGTAACACATCCGGTTTGGTGCCTACGCCGATATCCAGTTTATATTGGGCCAGCTTTACCCTTTCCTGGCTTAAACTCATTTGCTCTTCAACAGCTTTCAACTGCTGTTTTTGACGAACGATATTATAGTATGTGTTAATTACTGATGCAACGGTATTTATCAACTGGTTCTTGATTCCCAGTTCGCCTAATTTTACAAAATCTCCCAGTTTATCCCGGGTTGCAAACATCTTCATGCCATCAAATAATGTCCAGTTCAGTGCCAGTTGTGCAGTCAGGTTATTAGATTTCAGTCCGCTGCTTTCTCTTTTGGTACCGTCTGATAAAACCTGTTTAATGGCATTGTTATTCCAGACAGTTCCAACATTACCATTTAGCCGGGGCAGAAAAGCTGCATTTTTATATGAATAATCGAGTGCAGCTGCTGCGGAATCATTCTTGGCAAGCAGGATATTGTAATTGTTCCGTAATGCAGTGCCGATAGCTTCTTCCAGGCTCAGTGTTCGCTGCGCTGAAGCTGAAAAGGTGATCAGTAATAATACTGGTAAAATTATTTTTCTCATACTTTCATCTCAGATTTTAGCCTGTTCAGCAACTGTTTCTTCTGCCTGTATTCCTGCATGAATGAATTCATCTATCTGGCTTTTCTTCTTTTTGGTTGACATGAAAGAATACATGGCCGGAATCACAAACAAAGTAAGTACTAATGAAAACAATATTCCACCCACTATTACGATACCCAGCGGGATGCGGCTGGTGGCAGAAGCCCCTAATGATAAAGCCAGCGGAAGTGCTCCTAATGACATAGCAAGGCTGGTCATCAGGATGGGGCGCAAACGTTGTGTAGCAGAAAAAATAGCTGCTTCAGATTTATGCATTCCCTTTCTCTGGTTTTGATTGGCAAATTCCACGATAAGAATCCCATTCTTGGTAACCAGCCCGATCAGCATGATCATTCCTATTTGTGAGAAGATATTAAGTGTTTGACCAAACAGCCATAATGATAACACTGCACCGGCTATTGCCAGCGGTACGGTAACCATAATGATCAGCGGGTCAATAAAACTTTCAAACTGCCCCGCTAAAATCAGGAATATTAATGCTAATGCCAGCATAAAGGCAAAACTTGTATTGCTGCTGCTTTCTTTAAAATCCCTTGATGAACCGGAGAGTGATGTGGTAAATGTTTCGTCCAGCAGTTTGTCAGTTATCTTTTCCATTTCAGCGATGCCATCGCCGATTGTTTTTCCGGGCTGAAGGCCTGCAGAGATAGTGAATGATTTATACCTGTTAAAGTGATAAATAGTAGGAGGGGTGTTTGATTCTGTTGTGGTAACAAGATTGTCAAGGCTTATCATCTCGTTACGATTGTTACGGACAAATAATGTTTTCAGGTCATTAGGGTCATCACGGTCGCCCCTTGCTACCTGCCCCATCACCTGGTATTGCTTTCCGTCTTTGGTGAAATAGCCAAGACGGCGGTTACTGTATGCCAATTGCAAGGTCTGGGAAATATCATTTACACTTACACCGAGCTGGGCAGCTTTCAGCCTGTTAATTTCAACCCTTAATTCTGGTTTATTGAATTTTAAATCCACATCAGGGTTCAGCAGTACTTTGCTTTGCCTGGCTTCTTCCAATATTTTGGGAATCATTGAGGTGAGCTTCTCAAAATTATTATTCTGGATAACAAATGAAACAGGCTGACCGCCACGACGGTTTACAGAAATGGTTTGTTCTTCTATTGCCGTGGCCCGGCCCTCATTGAATTTAGACATGTTCTTATTCACCATTGCAACAATCTCTTTCTGCGAACGGCTTCTTTCATTTGGCGGAACCAGCGTTACACGAACAAAACCCGTATTGGCATTTCCCGAACCAGTAAAACCGGGAGAGGTTACACTCAGCAATAATTCTCTTTCAGGAACTGAATCCATCATAAAATTATTCAGCCTGTCAACATATTTATCCATAGCATCAAAAGAAGTGCCTTCTGGCGCAGTAAGGCCCAGGCGAAACTGGCTTCGGTCTTCCATGGGTGCCAGTTCAGACTGAAGTTTCTTGCCGATAAAAACTATAGCGGCACCGCAAAGGCCAATCAGAAGAAGGGCAATCCAACGGACACCCATAAACCTCCGCAAAGCTGACTGGTAGGAATTTTCCAGCCAGCGGAAAAACGGTTCTGTCTTATTATAGAACCAGGAATGTTTGTGAACATTCTTCTTGCTTAGTTTAACGTTAAGTACCGGGGTTAATGTAAGTGATACAAATGCTGAGATCAAAACGGCACCTGCCACCACAATTCCAAACTCTCGGAACAATCTGCCGACAAAACCCTGCAAGAAAATAATGGGGAGAAATACAACGGCCAGTGTAATAGAAGTGGCGATAACAGCAAAGTAGATTTCTTTGGAACCTTCAACAGCGGCCTGCCATTTGTTCATTCCTTTCTCCATCTTTTTATAAATATTCTCTGTCACCACAATACCATCATCCACCACCAGGCCGGTGGCAAGCACAATTGCAAGCAACGAAAGTACATTGATGGTAAAGCCCATCAGGTACATAATGAAGAATGCGCCGATAAGAGAAACAGGAATATCTATCAACGGACGGATTGCAATGATCCAGTCACGGAAGAATAAATAAATGATCATCACCACCAGCAGGAAGGCAATCATTAATGTTTCTTCTACTTCAAGGATCGACCTTTTGATGAATTTAGTCTGGTCCAAAGCAATATTGATCTTTACATCTTCAGGAACATCTTTTTTTATCTGTTCCAGTCTCTTATAAAATTCATCCGATATGGAAACATAGTTAGAACCAGGTTGGGGAATAATGGCCAACGCTATCATCGGTGTGCCATCACCTTTTAAAACCGTTTCCTCATTTTCAGGACCAAGTACAGCCTCGCCAACATCTTCTAACCGGATATCAGCTCCGGCAATATTTTTTACAATAAGGTTATTGAACTCCTCTTCAGTATTCAGTTTGCCAAATGTCCGTACTGTCAGTTCAGTAGTATTCCCCGATATTTTTCCAGAAGGCAGCTCCACATTTTCTCTCAGCAACGCTGCCTGCACATCATTTGCAGTAATATTAAAAGATACCAGTTTAGCAGGATCTATCCAGATACGCATAGCATATCTTTTTTCCCCCCATATCTGAACGCCGCTTACACCGGGAATGGTTTGTAATCTTTCTACCAGCACATTGTTAGCATATTCTGACATCTGCAACTGGTTCCTCGTATTACTCTGCACTGTCATGGAGAGGATAGGATCGGAACTCGCATCTGCTTTAGAAACAACAGGGGGGGCATCAAGGTCGGATGGAAGCGAACGAATCGCCTGTGATACTTTGTCCCTTACATCATTGGCGGCTGACTCAAGATTTTCGCCAAGTTCAAATTCAACGTTGATGTTACTGCTTCCGTTACTACTGCTGGAAGTAATATTTTTAATACCGGCAATTCCGTTGACTGCTTTCTCCAGTGGTTCGGTTATTTGTGTTTCTATAATATCAGCGTTGGCGCCAGGGTAAGATGTACGGACACTGATGTTGGGAGGGTCGATGGCAGGGTAGTCCCTTACACCAAGGAACTTATAACCGATAACACCAAACACCACAATGATGATATTCATCACAATTGCCAGTACCGGTCTTCGTAAACTGAGTTCTGAAATATTCATAATGAATAGTAATTGGGCCACGGCCCGTTAGCTGTCATCAGTTAACTATTTTTCCAATCTGAATTTTGGCTTCCGGCCTTACACTCAACAAGCCTGTTACAACGACGGTATCGCCAGCCTTCAGGCCATCAATGATTTGCACCCTTGCAGAATCTCTTATTCCTGTTGTTACATCAGCAAAAATGGCTGTACCGCCTTTATATAAAATGACTTTCTTCCCTCTTGCCTGTGGCAGCACTGCCTGAGTTGGAACCAATAATGCGTTGGGGTCCGGATCGAAGCTTAATTGCACTTTGGCAAATGAACCCGGCAGCAATCCATCGTCTTTTCCCATTACAGATGCCCTTACTGTAAGGCTCCGGGTATTTTCGGTAATGTTAGATTCTGTGGCAATTACTTTTGCCCCCAATTGTTTTTTAGAACCTTCAAAAGTGAAGGTTACTAACTGGCCCATTTTTATTTTGTCAATATATTTTTCCGGAACCGTGAAATCCAGCTTTAACTGGTCTGTCTGGTTTATTACAGCAATAACGGAAGCCGGAGATACATAAGCACCAATGCTGATGTTCTTCAATCCTAACTTTCCACTGAAAGGAGCTCTTACCACTGTTTTGGAAATGCTGGTTTGTAAAATGCCGATATCGGCTTTCAGACTATTTACCTGCAATAAACTAATATCATAATCCTGCTGGCTGATGCCCTGTATTTTTAATAGTTGAGCCTGTCTGTCTTCAGTTTTTTGAGCAAGGGCCAGTTGGATTTGTAGTTTATTCAACTGTGCTCTCAGGTCGCCATCATACAACTTAGCCAGTACAGTTCCTTTGCCAACATATTTTCCTTCTGCCACATTCAGCTGGACGATTCTTCCGGATACTTCAGGGTGTATCTCGGCCATATCATTTGGTACGATATTGCCGGGTACTTCAATATTTTCCTGGAATGGCTGTGGCTTTACAATGTAGCCATCAACCCGCATGGGAGGCTGTTTGGCAGCACCGCCTTTTGCTTGCTGTGAGGCGTCTTTCTTTTTATTCCCGCCGCAGGCGGCCAGCGATAAAATGGAAATTAAAAAAACTAAACGGGTGATTCTCATGAGTGTTTTTGATGCGGTTGGTAAAAAATCAGGTCGATAAAGATAATAGATAATCACAAGCTATTGGACGGCAAAACATTCCGATTCCTGTATCTCAAAATCAGGCAGGTATAAGCGGTTTTTATGCCGGATAAAAGGGCGTCAGGCTTTTGCCAGCAAAGTTCTCTTTACTTTGTTCGACTGGTGCAGCAATTCCTGTTTTTCTTTACTAAGAATGGTGACATGCCCCATTTTACGACCAGGCTTGGTCCGTTTTTTACCGTAAAGATGAACGAAGGCATTTTCAATCTTCAATACTTCTTCCAAGCCTTCATATTTCACATCACCACTATAACCATCTGCTCCAATGATATTGACCATGATGGAAGGAAGGATAGCATCTGTATTTCCTAACGGGTAGCCGAGCATAATTCTCCACAACATGTCAAATTGTGAACTGTAATGTGCTTCAATGGTATGATGGCCGCTGTTGTGAACTCTTGGAGCTGTTTCATTCACCAGCACATCTCCGTTTTTATCCACAAACATTTCAATCGCAAAAATACCGGGAGATTTAAAGTTGCGGGCAACAGCCAGTGCTATCGCTTCCACCCTGTATAATGTTTGCGTACTTAATTCCGCAGGGCAAAGCTGGTAGTCTAACAAATTAAGCGAAGGATCGAACAGCATTTCAACAGGTGGGTATAAAGCAGTTTCGCCTTTTTCATTAATGGCTACCAACTGGGCAATTTCTTTGTGTATGGCCACCAATTTTTCTAAAACGGAAGGGGTATCAAATCCTTTCGCAATGTCTTGTTTGGTCTTTAGCAGTTGAACTCCTTTGCCGTCATAGCCACCTTCACCAACCTTATGAACAGCGGGAAGAAATTTTTCCTGCCGGTTTAATTCAGCTAATGTATTTGTAATAATGAATTCAGGAGAGGGGATTTGATGCAGTTGGTAATACTGTTTCTGCAGAATTTTATTTTTGATGATCCTTAATACTGAAGGCTTTGGATAAATTTTTATTCCTTCGGCTTCCAGTTTCTCCAGGGCATCCACATTTACGTTTTCGATTTCTATGGTGATGGCATCTAATCCTTTTCCGAAATTATAAACAGCATCAAAATCTTTTATATCGCCTTTGGTAAAATGATGACAGAGGTGGGAGGCGGGGCATTCATTGTCGTTTTCCAGCACAAAAGTTTCAACAGGGTAATTGGCAGCTGCCTGCAAAAGCATTCTTCCGAGTTGTCCGCCGCCAAGGATGCCGATCCTGGGCAAAGCCGAAGGGTTTAACATGGCAGCAAAGATAGTCAGTCAGGATTAAGGTTTCGGTTCAGGATTTTGGTTAAATTTGTTCAGTGATTCCCGACTATCCACATAAACTCTTTAACGACCATCGCAGCCATTTCAGTTTACTGATGGAAGCATTGGCGATGGATAGTATTTGATTTTGAACCCGGTTTTAAGAATCAGGACCAGTTTATTGATATTTTTCTATCTCAAATTTCAAAATCATGAACACAACAACACTTGCCAATAAAGCGACAGTAACACAAACAGATTTTTTGCCCTTGCAGGGTACAGACTATGTAGAATTCTATGTAGGAAATGCCAAGCAAGCAGCGCATTTTTATAAAACAGCATTTGGGTTTCAATCACTAGCTTATGCCGGACCTGAAACAGGTGTGAGGGATAAAGTAAGCTATGTTATAAGACAAAACAAACTAACTTTCATACTAACAACTCCTTTAAGGATTAATAATCCAATAGCGGATCATATTTACAAGCATGGCGACGGAGTGAAAGTGCTGGCATTGAAAGTGGAAGATGCCCGTAGTGCTTTTGAAGAAACGACTAAGAGAGGTGGCAAAGTTTACCTGGAACCAACCGTTTTAAAAGATGATAACGGGGAAGTTGTATTGAGTGGTATACATACTTATGGCGACACTGTGCATGTATTTGTTGAAAGAAAAAATTATACAGGTGCATTTATGCCGGGTTTCAGGGAATGGAAAAGTAATTACAACCCACCGGAGACCGGTTTATTGTATGTTGACCATTGTGTCGGCAATGTGGGCTGGAATCAAATGAACCCCCGGGTAAAATTCTATGAGGATGTTATGGGCTTTCGCAATATCCTAAGCTTTGATGATAAAGATATTTCCACAGAATACTCAGCTTTGATGAGCAAAGTGATGAGCAATGGGAACGGTTATGTGAAATTTCCCATTAATGAACCTGCAGAAGGCAAGAAAAAAAGCCAGGTGGAAGAATATCTTGACTTCTATAATGGAGAAGGTTGCCAGCATGTGGCAATCGCCACCAACGATATTGTGACAACTGTTTCCGAATTACAAAAAAGGGGGGTGGAGTTTTTAAGTATTCCGGCCAGCTATTATGAAACTGTCTTGGAACGGGTAGGTAAGATTGATGAAGATATTGAACCATTGCAACGGCTTGGTATATTGATTGACAGAGATGATGAAGGCTACCTGTTACAGATATTCAGCAAGCCGCTGGAGGACAGGCCGACATTATTTTTTGAGATCATACAACGTAAAGGCGCCAAAAGTTTCGGCAAGGGCAACTTTAAGGCTTTGTTCGAAGCATTGGAAAGAGAACAGGACGCAAGGGGAAATTTATAGCCTCTTGTTCTGGGATTAAGAGCAAATGAGTCATAGTGTTAATCTTAACCAGGTTAGTATGGCTCATTTGACTTATTTGGCCTTACTGCTGTATCTTTACGGATAGTTTAGCAAAACGGTTGAAATAAAATCTGTTACCCGCCGTTAACCTTAACAGACATTAGCATGAAAAACCTTATTGCGTCAATCTTATTTATCAGTACTGCAATTATTGCATCTGCACAACCCCAACAACCCAAGGGAGGGAACTCTTTTTCATTTATCGACTACCAGAAAACTTTCCCGAGGCCAAGCGAGGCATTGCAACGTAAAGTGGATACACTGCAAAAGCAATTTGAAGAAAAAAAATTACCCTGGCCTGCGAAATATGTTTATATCCGGTCATTCAAATATGATTTTCAACTTGAGGTATGGGTGAAGAATGATATTAAAGAACAGTTCAAACTTTTCAAGACGTATAAGGTTTGTGCCCTCGCTGGAACACTTGGACCAAAAAGGATGGAAGGAGACTACCAGGTCCCCGAAGGTTTTTATTATATCAATGAGTTTAATCCCAGGAGTAATTATTATTTATCATTGGGCATTAATTATCCCAACGTTTCAGATAAGGTGTTGAGTGATTCACTGAGGCCGGGCAGTGCTATTTTTATTCATGGTAGTTGTGTTACGGTCGGCTGCATTCCTATCCGTGATGAGCAGATTGATGAATTATATATTTTGGCAGCTT
The DNA here is from genome assembly GCA_037045605.1 of Chitinophagaceae bacterium. Classification (GTDB taxonomy): domain Bacteria; phylum Bacteroidota; class Bacteroidia; order Chitinophagales; family Chitinophagaceae; genus JJ008. Next base: position 57,184 of record JBAOHK010000015.1, read on the forward strand.
ATGCAAAAGACCAGGGACAGGATTTTATCCCGGTGCATATATTCCCGATACGATTTAATGTAGAGAGAAGTGTTAAGTATTTGGAAAACCTCACCAAGGATGATCCTGCTCTCAAAAAATTCTCTGACAGGCTGGAAGATGCATTTGATTATTTTGAAAAGTACAAGCAGTTACCGGTGGTAATGATTGGCGATAAAGGCCAGTATATTATTAATGATGTACCGCCCCGCAAGCCAAAAATGATTGCAGAAGATAAACAGCCGATCAATAAGACCACCAATGCAGCACCTGACAAGGAATGTGGGGACGTTGGCAGATGCAGTGCATCAGTGGCCACAATATGCAGGTGGTGCAGATGCCTTTATGAAATATCTTGAAAAATTGGGGAGAGAAATGGTGGCTTATCTTCCCAAAGGGATAAAGAAAGCCTATGTGCAGGTAGAGTTTGTTGTTGATAAAGATGGAGTGCCTGTCAATTTTAAAGTCTTGAAAAGTGTGAAAGACGGAGAGGAATTCAATGATGAGTTGATAAACCGCATGGAAAGTATGGGAACCTGGAAGCCAGCTATCCTTAATGATAAACCTGTTGCAAAGAAAATGGTTCAGACAATAACAATCGAAGTGCCGCAGGAATAGTTTATTGAAGCAGCAACTGAATAGTTTCCCGGGTCTGTTGACGAAGCAAAATTATTTTTTCCGCTGTTAGTTTTTCAAACACTTCTTTAGTATAGTGTCTTATAGTCAGCAACGATAATCCTTTTACTACCTGTACGTCTAAGAATTCAGAAGCCTCCAATGCCAGCTTTTCAATCTTTTCAGATCTGTCATCCAGTACACATACAAAGCTGATAGCACCATTTTGAGTAAGGTTGGGTTTGATATGCAATTTTTCAAACAGGTTGTATAAATGTCCTACATGCTGCTCACCGATAAAAGAAAAATCCCTGGAACTCATTTCAAGCATCACCTGTTTTTCTTTCAGTACTATTATCGGCGGAAGATTGTGAACCGGTTTATTATGAATAACGGTACCGGGTAATGATGGGTCAAGAAAACATTTTACATACAATGGGATACCCTTATTTTGAAGCGGTTTAATAGTTTTTGGATGGATGACCTGTGCTCCGTAGTATGCCATCTCGATCACCTCATTATAATTCAGCTCAGGAATTGTGACTGCATCAGGAAATTGTTTTGGATCTGCATTCATTACACTTTCCACATCCTTCCAGATGGTCTGACTTTCTGCATCAAGTATATTTGCAAAAACAGCAGCTGTATAATCACTTCCTTCCCTTCCAAGGGTTGTACTCTCGTTGTCATCTGTTGCACCAATGAAGCCTTGTGTCAGCACAACATTATAGTCATTTAATTGCGGCACTACTAATTCATTCACCCGTTGTTTGGTAAAATCCCAGTCAATCGTTGCATCCCTGAAATCATCATCTGTCCGGAAGATATCTCTTACATCCAGCCATTTATTTTGTACTTCGGCTTCGTTCAGGTAGGCACTTATGATCGCAGTGGAAAAAAGCTCACCGGCACATACTACCTGGTCATAATAATAATCATAGCTCCTTACCGGTTTGTCATGAAGTAACCATTCTACTTCTGTAAAGAAATCTTTTAACCGGCTCTCACAATCAAGATAGTGAGTAACAAGAACATACTTAGCGGTGGTAAGGTGCTGTTGCTTCACTTGTTCAAAAAGCTGGAGTGCTTCATCTTTTTTACCGGAAAAAAAGGCATCCACTACCTTCTCCAGTGCATTGGTGGTTTTACCCATAGCAGAAACAATGACCACAATCTTTTCTCCACTCCAGTGCTTCATGATGTGAGCAACATTCTGGATCCTTTCCACACTATTTACTGAGGCGCCGCCGAATTTGAAAACCTTCATGTTCAATTTACAGATTAATAGACCAGTTGATAAGTCGGCAAATGTCGGCATTATTCTCTTTCAACCGGTCAACTGCAATACTTTTCAACTACACCATCAATCCCTTACTTTTGTCACTGTCAAAACTTGCTAATATGGATGTTAATCGGAAAGTTCAAACCCTTGATGAGTTTACAATACAACAGCTGCGGGATTTTCCCCATGCCACCGGAGAATTATCTCACTTGCTTCGTAACATTGGGCTTGCAGGAAAAAGAGTAAATGTGGAAGTGAATAAGGCAGGTCTGGTGGATATCCTGGGTGATGCGGGTACGATCAATGTGCAGGGTGAAGAAGTAAAAAAACTGGATGTATATGCTAATGACCAATTCACCGGTGTTCTCCGCCATGGAATTGCCTGTGCCGGTATTGGTAGCGAAGAACTGGATGATTTTGTGGCTTTTGATGATGCGAAAAGTGTTAAGTCAAAATATGTCTGCCTTTTCGACCCGCTGGATGGCAGCAGCAATATTGATGTAAACGTATCCATTGGTACAATCTTTTCAGTTTTCCGCAGGGTAACTCCGATTGGGACTGTTGTTACTAAAGAAGACTACCTTCAGCCTGGCAATCAGCAAGTGGCAGCCGGGTATATTGTTTATGGATCTTCTACCATGCTTGTATACGCCACAAGAAGGGGAGTAAATGGATTTACCCTCGACCCTTCAATAGGAGAATGGACACTTAGCCATCCCGATATTAAATGCCCGGAAACAGGAAAAATTTACTCTGTTAATCATGGCAATTTCTTTAAATATGATGAGGGGGTCAGAAATTATATTACAGCCTGTCAGAAAAAGGACAAAACGAACGGGGGACCCTATACCCAACGTTATATAGGAAGTATGGTGTCGGATGTTCACCGCAATCTTATCAAGGGAGGCATCTTTATGTATCCGGGCACTACGGATAAACCAAAAGGTAAATTAAGGCTATTGTATGAGTGTAATCCATTTGCCTTTATCATCGAAGTAGCGGGAGGAAAAGCCACGAATGGTAAGCAAAGAATTCTGGATGTGCAGCCAGCAGAGCTTCATCAGCGGACGCCAATGTTTATCGGCAGCAAACTCATGATGGAAGAATTAGAAACGTATCTTTAATTTCTAAACAGGAAGATGGCTAATACAATTATATCTGTAAAAAACCTTGTCAAGAATTACGGCAGTTTTCAGGCGGTTAAAGGAATTTCTTTTGATGTGTATGAAGGAGAAATATTTGGGCTGCTTGGCCCAAATGGTGCCGGCAAATCCACCACACTGGAGATAATCGAGACATTACGACAGAAAACCAGCGGCGAGATAATGGTGGATGGCTTATGTCTTGATAAACAACCCAACGAGATCAAAAAAATAATCGGTGTTCAGTTGCAGACTAGTGGTTATTACCCGGGACTGAACCTGCTTCAACTAATTGAATTATTCTGCGGACTTTACAACCGTGATGTAGATCCAATGGAACTTTTAGAAATGGTGAACCTGAAGGACAAAGCCAAATCAAAAGTAAAGGAGCTGAGCGGCGGGCAGAAGCAACGGTTCTCTGTTGCCACTACGTTGATCAACCAGCCAAGAATTATTTTTCTGGATGAACCTACCACCGGTCTTGATCCACAGGCGAGAAGAAGTTTGTGGGAGCTTGTTAAGAATATCAGGCAAAGAGGAACGACTGTTATCATTACTACCCATTACATGGACGAGGCTGAGTATTTATGTGATAGAGTTGCCATTATTGATTCAGGGGAAATAATCGCATTGGATTCGCCGGATAAACTGATAGATAACCTGGTGGCGTCAGGGTTTGAGCGGCCAAAAGAAATGAAAATGGCCAACCTCGAAGACGTATTTATAAAATTAACAGGACACTCTTTAAGAGAGGGATAAGATATGAGTATCCAAAATAAACTAAAACAATTTATGTCAGGTAAAATTGAAGCACAGAAAACAGCTGGAGCAGCTTTTATGGCTGAAAACATAAGTAAAGAAGGAGTGAAAGAACTACCCGGCGGAATACAGTATGAAGTAATAAAAGAAGGAACGGGAGCAAAACCCGACTTAAGAGATAAAGTAAAGGCCCATTACAAAGGCACTTTACTGGACGGGAAAGAGTTTGATAATTCTTTCAAAAGAGGCCAGCCATTCTCTGCCCCATTAACAGCGTTAATAAAGGGATGGCAGATCGCCTTACCACAAATGAATGAAGGAAGTCATTGGCGGTTATGGATACCTTCTGATCTTGCTTATGGTGACAGGGGGGCTGGTGGCGATATTCCCGGCGGAGCCACCCTGATTTTCGATGTTGAATTATTGGAAATAATAAAATAATAATCATGCCGTCCGTTGCAACTGACCCCCGTTACCCAACCGGTGAGTATGAGCCCAGGCCATTTTCTGTTGAACAAAAAATTGAGTGGCTGGCTGATATAAAGTTTCTGCCGCTGCAGATTGAGAATGCTATCCTGAGCCTCGATGAGACACAATTGCAAACTCCTTACAGAGAGGGAGGGTGGACAGTTCACCAGGTTGTTCATCATGTTGCTGATAGTCACCTGAATGCCTATTGCCGCTTTAAAATAACCCTTACAGAGGAGAATCCTACTATAAAAACCTATGAAGAACAACTTTGGGCAGAAATGCATGATGTGAAGAAACTACCGGTAAATATCTCAGTCACCTTACTTCACGCCTTACATACCCGTTGGCATGAAGCTTTAAAATATGTGACAGATGATGAATGGAATAACCGGACTGCTTATCACCCGGGTCTTAAAAAAACTGTCCGCCTGTGGTTCCTGCTGGGGTTATATGCATGGCATGGCAAGCATCATGTGGCACATATAACAAGCCTGAGAGAAAGAATGAAATGGTAAGTTTGTTCCATGAAAGACATGAAATGGAAAACAATTTCTTCAGAATATATCTTCAACGACCGTTGGTTTAAAGTCCGTAAGGAAAAATGTGAAACACCGGATGGCAAGATCGTTGACCCTTACTATGTATATGATTTTCCGACATGGGTTGGGGCACTGCCAGTTACCGAAGATGGAAAATTTGTAATGGTACGTCAGTATCGTCATGCGTTGGGAGAAACCATTTTGGAAATTCCGGGCGGGTGTGTGGATGATACTGATAAAGACTTTGAAGAAGCAGTTGCTAGGGAAGTGCTGGAGGAGACTGGCTATTCATTTTCATCACTTGAGTACCTTGGAAAAATATCTCCTAACCCTTCTACCAACAGTAACCTGCTGCATATGTTTCTGGCAAAAGGAGGGAAGAAAGTGGCTTTGCAGAAGCTGGATGAAAATGAGGAGATAGAAGTGGTGCTATTAACAATTGAAGAACTAAAACAGCTGCTAAAAGAGAATAAAATAATTCAATCAATGCATGTAAGCTGTATTTTATATGCGTTGGTTAAAATGGGATTGGTAACACTCTAAACCATAAGAGTATGTTTGGCAGAAAAAGTAAAAAGATAGAGGAAGTAATAAAAAATAACCTGTTTATTCCGACAACTGCTGAGGACAAAAGATATTCTGCTTTATTTAGTGCAAACGGCCAACCCGGAAAGCCTGGTAACCAGTTTGTGTTATCGGCACTGGCATTTGCGAAGGATGCTGTAACTATGGACTTGACCGATATTTCTTCCAGGGTTAAGAACGGAGTCAACTACATTGATATTTATCCCGGAGAGCATTACAAATTGCTGGCTTCAATTGTCAGAAACCTACAGCCTGCAGTAGTTGTTGAATTGGGTACACACCTTGGATATTCTGCACTTTGCATGAAAAAATTTATGCCTGCGGGTGGTATTGTCCATACATTCGATATTATACCGTGGGATAAGTTTGGAGATACGATCCTGACAGAAAAAGACTTTGAACAGGGCTTAATACAGTATACCGATGATTTGACAAAATGGAATAATGTTGTAAAGCACCAGCCCATGCTTGAAAATGCGGATATTGTATTCATGGATGCATTAAAGGATGGTAAGCAGGAATATCTTTTCCTGGAAAATTTTTCCAGGCTGAAATTCAGGAAGAAATGCCTTTTTATTTTTGATGACATCCGTTTATGGAATATGCTTGATATATGGTATAACCTGGATAAGCCTAAACTTGATATAACATCTTTTGGCCATTGGTCTGGCACCGGCTTAGTTGAATGGAGCTAACTCTACTTCTCCTACAAGAAACACACTTCCGCAGATAATCACCAGGTCATCCGGATGAGTATGCTGAAGAGCAAATTCCAGAGCTTCATTTACATCCGGGAAAGTATCGCCTTTCAATTTCAATTTGCCTGCTCTTTCTATTAGTTCATCTTCCGGGATAGCTCTCGGTATCTGTGCTTTTGTAAAATAATAGATAGCCGTTTTAGGTAGTAATGAAAGCACCCTGTCTATATCTTTATCTTTCACCATTCCAATTACAATGTGTAACTGGTTATGGCTTGTCAGTTCTGCCTGCTGAACCAGTTGCCGGATACCATCCACATTATGGGCTACATCCATAACAACAAGGGGTGACGTATGAATAACTTCCCACCTGCCATGTAAACCTGTCAATCTTTTTGTTTGTTTCAATCCCTTTTGAATTATCTTCTCATCAATCTTCCAGCCCCTTTGCTGTAATTGTGAGCAGGATTCTAAAACTGTCAGTAGGTTCTTTGTCTGGTAAACACCCTGAAGATCGAGGTGATATGTTTTATGGTCGGTCTGATGCTCGGTTGCCACTTCAATAATTAATTCATGTTGGTTCCAGTTCCAGTCAATTACTTGTCTTTTATGAGTTGCAATTGATATTGAAGAATTTTTATCCGCAGATTTTTTTTGGAATACAGGCTCTGTTTCAGGCAATACATCGCCAATTACAACGGGAACCTTCTCTTTAATTATCCCGGCTTTTTCTACAGCGATTTTTTCAAGACTGTCTCCAAGAATGTTCATATGATCCCAGCCTATGTTGGTAATAATGGAAAGTTCTGGAGTAATAATATTTGTGCTGTCCAGCCGTCCACCCAGGCCTGTTTCAATTACAGCAATATCAACTTTTTGCCCGGCAAAATATTCAAAAGCCATCGCCACAGTTATTTCAAAAAAACTAGGTTCAATTTCTTCGATTAGCGGGACGATCTTTTCAGTAAATGAAATGACAAAGTCCTTTGTCACCATTTCTCCATTCACTTTTATTCTTTCCCGAAAATCTTTTAAGTGAGGGGATGTATATAATCCGGTTTTGTAACCGGCTGTTTGCAATATAGCTGCGAGCATATGGCTGGTGGAGCCCTTGCCATTAGTACCGGCTACATGAATGCTTTTGAATTTATGTTGGGGATTACCCAAGGCCTTACAAAGGCGGATGGTATTGGTCAGGTCTTCTTTGTAAGCAGCAGCACCAATCCTGCTAAACATTGGCAGGCGGCTAAACAAGTATTCAATGGTTTGCTGATAATTCATGTCGGGCAAAAATAAGAAAGGCTGTCCTGGTTTTACCCGGAACAGCCTTTATAAAATGAAATGTTACTCTTAGTTTACCCTGAAGTTAAATTGTACAGTAAGCATTGACTCATGGTCTGCTTTATCAAACTTTATATTTTGCAGGTATTGCATGATAGCCTGCTTATATGCAGCATTACTATTGGAAGAACCTTTTGCAATGCTGATAAATCTTCCGATACCATCGGGAGATACACTGATGTTGGCATATACAACGGCTTTATCAAGGTCTCCTTCAAAAGAGTAATAGCGGACTATTTTTCTATCTCCCCGGGTTACTTTAGGACCGCTGCCTGTTCCGCTGCCTGTTCCATTACCACCACCTGTTCCGTTACCATTTCCGCCACCGGTACCATTTCCGTTACCTACACCAGAGCCATTTCCTTTGCCACCGGCTTTGTCATAGTCGTCAGCAGCGCCACCGCCTTTGCCAGTTCCGGTAGTTGTTTTACCAAGGACAGCTTTGGGCACTTTAGGTGCAGGAACTTCTACAACAGGCTTTGGTTCAGCTTTTACCACAGAGCGGTTCTCGTTTATTTTGGTAGCTGTTGGTTTTGCCACATCTGGTTTTAAAATAGTCGGGGCTGTTTTATCAGGGTCATCCTCAATGTCTTTGGAATCTTCATTTGTGCCTGGCTGGGGAGGCACATGATTGGCTATACCTGCAGGACCCGATGCCTGAACAGGATTTCCGCCACCACCGCCACCATCAGCTGGTGTTTGTGGCTCCGGGGGGAGGTTTATTTCCACCTCAATAGGAGGTTCCTGGGCTATCTGTTCAAACTTCGGCAATGGCCATTTGAGTAAAATCAGCAGCAATATCATCAAACCGGCAAAGCCGGCCGTAACCATCCATGCCTGTGAACGTTGTTTTGCTTCGAGTGTTTCAGCCATTACATATGTATTATTCATACAAATTTACAGTTTGGTGATTTGCGGTGCAATTCATTGTTGTTCACACCTGTTATTAACGATGCAAACGCCGTGCAACTTGTACAGAACCGCATTTATGAAATGTTAAGATTTCAGCTGACTATTAGCTAAAATGATGCCTGTAAAGACGATTATCATGCTAATGACATGAATCCATGTAAAATCCTCATGCAGGAACACTGCCGCTTCAATGCTGCTGAAAATTGGTATCAGATTGCCAAATAAGGCAGTCCGGCCTGCTCCCAATCTGCCAATGGCCGAATTCCAGATGAGGAAACAAATAACAGATGCGCCAAGTCCGAGGTAAATAACAGAGAGAATAAGGTTTCCGTTCCAATGAATGGCAGGAGACTGGTTCATTTCCCAAATAAAGAAGGGGAATACCATCAGGGTGCCAAAACTGAAAATGACAAACAGGAAATTTACAGGCGATAGACCGGCTGGTTTTTTCTTTACCATCGTATTATAGATTGCAAAGCAGAAGGCTGCCAGCAATACCCATAAATCGCCTTCGCTGAATTTAAGGTGTAAGAGATTTTGAAAATTGCCTTTTGATAATAGAAAGAGGACACCGGTGATACAGAGCATCAGCCCGGTCAGTTTCATCCAGCCGATTTTCTCTTTCAAAAAAATACGGGCAAAGATGATAGACATGATAGGTGAGGAGGTGGTGCCTATTAAAGCAAGGTTAATAGCAGAGGTGTAATGTGCCCCAATGTAAACGAAAGTATTGAACAATGAAATGCCTGTGAGTGAGATCCAGAACAGGTAATGCCAGGATTGTTTTACGGTACTCCATTCATTCCCGAAACGTTTATATGCTAACGGAAAAATAATGAGGGCTGCAAGCAACCAACGATAGAAATTCAGGCTGATGGGCGGTATCTCTTTATGAACAGCTTTTGCAACGATAAAATTTCCAGACCAGATGATGGTAGCGAGAATGGCAAGCCAAATACCTGTATAAATATTTTTTTGAGATGGTTGGGTCATTTACGTTTAGTGATGAGCAAAATCTAAATCAAATTTTCCTTTAATTCTTTCAATTGGAGGGTTGAAATAACCATATTTCAAATCCGGGAATTCTTCTTTGATTAATTGCTGTAACTGATTTACTCCCAGACACTCGCCGGTATCACCTGCGCCAATTTTTCCAAGATACCAGTCAGGGTCAATATTAAAATTGCGCCACTGGATCATCTTCAGGCCTGTTTCTTTTATCAGTTTTCTCAGGGCTTCGTATTCTGCAACTGAATCAGTCATGCCAGGGAAAACGAAGTAGTTGATTGAGGTCCAGCCACCAAATGAATTAACCACTTTCAGGCTTTCGATGATATCATCAAAGTCGTAATTGTTGGGGCGATAATAGGGCATGTAAATTTCTCTTCTCGCTGAATTAGTACTTACACGGATAGAATCCAGGCCAGCTTTACAGAGTGCTCTTACAGATTCAGGATTTGAGCCGTTGGTGTTGATATTGATGCTGCCTTTGGAAGTATGTTTTCTTATTTCAATAATGGCATCCCGGATTGTTTCCCACATCAATAGTGGCTCACCTTCACAACCCTGGCCAAAACTAATGATGGGATAGGGAGCAGATTCTAAATGCGGAACGGTAAACTCTACAATTTCTTCAACAGTCGGTTTAAAGTTTAACCTGTCTTGTGTGGAAACGATAGGTTCTTCATCTGGTTGCAATGAAATACAGCCAACACAATTTGCATTACAGGCTGGTGATGCCGGCACAGGACATTCCCATCTGCCCAGTGCAAAATTTCTTGCTGCCGGGCATTGGTAGGTCAATGCACAATTATTAGTAAGATGGCTGACCAGCCGGTTATGTGGATAATGTTTCTGTAATTCTTTTACCCCTTCTTTTACTTTTTCCTGGTCGTACCCCGCACAATCCTGTCGTATGTCTGGTTCCACTCTTGTGGCAGGAACATAGAATTTATCATCGAGCCAGCCGGAAGCAGTGTAGCAGAATAAAGGGAGAATCGGTGCATCCTTAACTGTTTCATAAGCCGCTAAATAAAAACCCGTATGTGCAGGAGGAATGAAAGCAGCTACTGCCCAGCCTTTTTCACATAACCTCATTTCGCCGGTATTTACATCAGTTCCAATACCCCTGCGGCCAGGCAGTTCATATAACGATCCACCGTCAGGTAATTCAATCCACTCATCCTGCAGGGACAGGGATTGCATCCCAGCCGCTTCTGCCTGTTACATAAAGAGAAGTGTCTTCGAAAATATTTCCCTTACCATCTGAGTAGAGAATGTATGGAGATTGCGATAAACTCATTTATTCAATTGTTGCCTGCAAAAGTCGTTAAATTCCTGTTCACTTATAACAGTCTTTGTTTCGTCAACTAATTGCTGAATAAACTTGTCATTTTTATAATTGATAGTAAGGAGCCCGTCTTTCAGGATGATATTGCTAAGTTCTGCCCAGCTTATATTTTTCTTTGGAAATGATGGGTAAACAATTTTTTCTTTCTCTATGTTGACAAGCAAGGGTCTTTTTGCTGCCCAATGTAACATGCTTAATAAGAAGCAAACAACAGCTATCCACCAATAACCCATATTCACCCAGGCAATTGAAATGGCAAATTCTGCCGCTATTATGTACGGAGAGCCGTCGTTTTTTTTTATGGATCGCAGAAAATAATCAATGCCCACTGCAATTGTTATAAGGATGGTGCCACCTATCGCACCATTTCTTATTATTCTGTTACTTGCCGTAAACGCAATGTAAAGGAATAAAGCAAAATTGATAATGATGATGAATAACGCAAGCCTGTCGTATTGCTTTAGTTTTTCACTCTTTAATGTTATTTCAAATCCCTGCATCCTGCTTATGACTTGTCACCAGTAAATTACATAACTTATATAGTACTCTTGCACCAACATTAGCATCCCAGTCTGTATCACCACCGATGCCAACTTCGTTCAGGTCGAAGCCAATAATAGTTCTGCCGCTTTCAATAACTTTAGTAAAAAGGTAAAAAACCTGCTCCAACTCAAAACCACCAGGTACTGGTGTGCCGGTGAATGGGCAAAGTTTTCTATCCAGTCCATCAATATCAAAACTGATATAAACTTTTTGAGGCAGCTTCCCTACTATTTCTTCAGCGATCAATTTCCAGGTCTGGCCTTCGTACTGGCGGTTCCGTATTTCTTTATCGAAGTAAGTAACCACCCGGAAGTTGCTGTTCTTTACTTCTTCCCATTCATCGCTGCCATAGTCCCGTATTCCTGCCTGCACTACTCTTTGCAGTTCCGGAATTTCTTTCAAGGCATTGAACATAATGCTGGCATGGGAATAGATAAATCCTTCATAAGACTTCCGTAAATCAAAATGGGCATCAATTTGTAAAATGCCAAATTCTCCATGCTTCTCTCCGATAGCTTTGAAGAAACCGAGTGGGGTGCTGTGGTCACCTCCTACCAGGCCCACCAGTTTATTTTTATCAAGTAATACTTTTGTCTGATCATAAACCCATGTATTCAAAAAATTGCTGCCTTCATTTACCTCTTTCAGCGTTTTGCACATGAATTGGTTGGCCGCTACGGCCTCACCTTTTGAGATATAGTCAATGTATAATTCGGCCTCTTTACGGAGATAATCACTCTTCATTAATATTTTGCGGTCTGTTGGCCGCATGTAATAACCTTCTTTCCATGCATCGGGGAATTCAGGGTCGAACAGATCAACCTGCATACTGGCTTTCAGAATAGCGTCAGCGGCACGGGCGGTTCCGGCGCCATAACTAACAGTTACTTCCCAGGGAACAGGTACAATGATTAACCGGGCATCTTCTTCATTTGTCGGCAAGCCAAAAATATTATTGTTGGGGTTACTGACATTGTTTGGGTCATAATTGGCGAAATCAACCATAATGTACTTGAATTAAAAGCTGTGCAAATTAACCGGGTTTCAGTTAGCAGCAAAATCAGAAACTTATTTGTGGAAAGGTTTTCGGTTTTAAGGTTTATTTTTAATCTGCTTCAAATAAAAAAGGGGCCGATGACGACCCCTTTTAATTACTTTATCAAATCTCTTTATTTCTTGCTCAAATTCCTAAGATGAGAAATATGTGAGGCTAAAGCAACCCTCATTTTAGGATACTCAATATACGGAATGCCAAAATCCTGGCAGGCCTTTTTAATGATCTTGCTGATAGCCGGGTAGTGTACATGTGATACTCTCGGGAAAAGGTGGTGTTCAACCTGGAAATTCAATCCACCAACCCACCAGGAAATTAACTTATTGCGGGTAGCAAAATTCGCCGTTGTTTTTAGCTGATGCACAGCCCATTCATCTTCCATTTTCCCGGTAGTTGTGTCAGCCTGGGGGAAATGGGTGTCTTCTACCGTATGTGCCAGCTGGAAAACGATACTAAGCACAACTCCGGCAAACATGCCGTACACCAGGAAGCCTATAATCCAGGCTGAAAAACCCACTGTATAAATAGGAACAGCCATGAAAATGAAAGCATGTAATACTTTAAAACCCCAGAAAGAAATATGGTCGCCAATTGTCATTTTCTTTAGCGGGGTAGGGCCAATCCTTCTAAGAAAGTATTTTTTATAATCGGTGAAGAATACCCACCAGATGTAAAGTAAAGAGTAGGCAAACCAGAAATACCAATGCTGGAACCGGTGTATCTTATAATACTTCTGGGTTTCACAAAGCCTTAGTAATGGCTTGGCTTCAATATCATCATCAATGCCTTCAATATTGGTGTAGGTATGGTGGATAATATTATGCTTGGTACGCCACATAAAATTATTTGCTCCTAAAAAATTTAATGATAATCCCGCCAGCTCATTTACCCATTTGTAACGGCTAAAACTACCATGCATTCCATCATGCATGATATTGAAACCAATTGCCGCCGTCAGCCCGCCAAGAACAATACATTCTGTAATTGCCAGCCAGGTTACAGGGGTATAGAAAACAAGGTGAACATACACGAACAGGAAACTTAATACCAGTACTACCGCTTTAAAATATAGAGAGAAGTTACCAGTAGCTGCTTTGCCAGCCTGTTTAAAGTAATCGCTGATTCTTTTTTTCAACTCACTGTGAAAGGAATGTGCTGTGTGTGAGAATTTGGGACTTGCCATAATGCGTTCTGCTTTTCAGATATACGAAGGTAAGCTATATATGCTAGAATGGCAGCTAAAATTAATGCAACCGTTTGATGCAGATCAACCTGAATTTTGTTTAGTTTTTTGACAGAAAAGGTTATGCAACCAGTAGTTATGTTTCGTTTTGTATCAAAGCATTCAAGTTGCGGATGCCGATCTTTTTTTCGCTGATAAAACCTTCGGCATACTTTACACCAATGCGTTTGCCAAACATCCTTGCTCTTGCTATTACACTTTCCAAAAAATCTGGGGTTGAGATATAGGTTTGTGGGCCTTCATCGGCATTTTGCCCTGTGTGAAATTGTGTTGAATATGCTTCAATTGATTTCATCCGTTGCTCAAACACATCGCTGATATCAACTAATAAATCTGGTTCATGATACCAATCCTGTATGTAGTGAAGGACATAAGCAGGCCTCCATTTTTGTTGTATAGCCCCTGTTTCATCTTTGGTTTCAATTTTCGACAACCCGGATAAAAAAGCACAGTCAGCAATCATTTTTCCTGCACGGCCATGGTCGGGGTGACGATCATGCAAGACATTGCCAATAATGATATCAGGTTGGTATTTACGAATAGCCGTAATGAGTTTTATCTTATTTTCTTCATCATTTTCAAAAAAACCATCCCTCATTTTTAAATTCTCCCTTACTTGTACACCGATAATCATAGCCGCTTTTGATGCTTCCTCGTACCGGGTGTCAACGGAGCCTCTCGTTCCCAGTTCGCCTTGTGTCAGGTCAATTATCCCGGCTTTTTTCCCGGCTTTAATTTCATTGATCAGGGTTCCTGAACAACCGAGTTCCACATCATCGGGATGAACACCAATAGCAAGTACGTCAAGCTTCATACTGAAAATTTAAGAAGCAAAAGTATAAAGGAAAAAATTAAGCGGGGATAAATTACCGGCGGTAAGGGTTGTTATACCAGGTGCCATCAATCTCTTTTACGATATTCTCTATCTGGCGGTCAAGTTTGTTTTCTTTAATGTCCCAGTCCTGTTTCATATTACCGCCGACAAACCAGGCTACTGTTTGATAAAAACGGGCATTCAATCCGCCCTTGTATTCTTTCACTATTTCGTAACAACTGTTGCCCGTCTGCCGGTTGATGAGTTTCATCAGAATTTTCCCCTGGTACACTGAAAGGTTGGACAATGGGTCGCTGAATTCCTTTTTCAATTCTTTTTCTCTCGTCTTGATATATGCTTTTCTTTCTTTTTTACTCTTGAATGCTTCCAGGTTTTTGTTAATGTCATTAATGGTGGCTCCTGCAATTCTTGCATAAGGATAGACAACATATACTGCATTGCGCAACCTTGTCCATTCTTCAATAAACTTAGCGAGGTCCTTAGGTGAGAGTTTTGACACCCATACCATTTGCTCTTCCTTGTAGTTGATAATCTCGTTCTGATAAAAAACAGCCGGGACAATGATGGTGTCATTCGGACCCCATTTTTTTCGCTGCTCTTTCATGTATCGCAGTGCCAGTTGGTTAGAGTCAATTACCGGTGCCGGCAATTCCACCTGGGCCAAAACATCACTGTTCATCCACAAAAAAAGCGGAATCAGGAGTTTTAATCTTTTGCTGTATGACTTCAGGCAAATCATTCTAAAACAAAGGTAAAAAACAGTGCCGGCATTTTATAACCAGACAACAAAACTACAATGGATGCTGTTTTGGAAAAGCCAAAATTATGACCCGGTCCCGCTGCTTCGGTTTAACTGTATACGGCGTATCATGCTGATGAAGATGCCGATAGCAGTAATAACCACTCCGTACCATAACAACCGGATGTAAGGAAATTTGTAGGCCTTCATCGTAATGTAATCCATTACAGCATTTGATTCTTTAACGCCAAGCACAATGCTGTTATCCGGATTTACTTTTTGTAATTGCAGCACAAGACTTTCTGCCATTACAGTATCCGGCAAGGCCAGTACTTCGCCTTTAGCCACGGCCAGTTTGGGAGCTATGGAATAGGTTGTACCGTTTTTTGAATGGATTTTGAGCCTTGCTTCATGCAGCGATCCTTCCTTACCAAAAAGATCAACCGGCAGGCTATCTTTTTTCTTTACTTCCTGTAAAACTATAAAGCCGCTGGAATAGAACAGTGAATCGCCGGGTTTCAGGTTATTGGGTCTTAGAGAAGCTGTATCAGCTTTTTTATCAGGATTAGAGATAGAAGTAATATAAGTAAATACGTCATGATCCCAGTAATGTCTTGCATCAGGATTTGACATTAGTCCTTCGTTGCCTTTGTAATTCACAAACGAATTAGGAGTAAGTACAAATTCTTCCTTTCCGTCCTTGCTTTTAAAACGGACCTTATAATATGATAGTTGCTTTTTAGGATGCGCCGAATCTCCTTCGTAGGTCAACCAATATTTACCCATGTCAACTGTTAATCCTTTTACAAGGGTCAGATTTTCACGGGGGCTTTCATTATTGCCAAGCGGTGCAGGTATGCCATTAATATTATTGGACAGCACTTCCTTTTTGGAAGAGGAGATAAGAATTCCCAAAAGCACCATGCCAAAACCGACATGGGCTACAGAACCACCAGAGAATTTTAATTGCCCTTTCAGGCCAAGCCAGATGTAAGCGGCATTAGCGATGATGGCATAAACACTGCAGGCAACAGCAATCCATATAGCAACCATAAAACCTGCACCTTCTTTTTCATAATTTATTTTACCAAAGGCAAGAATCAGCGTTGCGATGATTACGGCCAGCCCGGTTGGTAATAATATTTTTTTTAGAAAAAAACTTCTGCTGGTTTCTTTGTATTTCAGGTACTGTGTTATTGCCGTCAGTACAGCTACGATTATGGCAACAAAAATCTGTACCTGGTTGTAAGAGTATTCTGCATTTTCGGGCGGGGCTATCTTTGTTCCAAGTAATTTGTTGACAACCGGGAGGGAGGTTTTTCCAATTATTACTAATGCGGAAAGGAAAAAAACCAATGAGCCGATGAACATCCAGAATTCTCTGGATGAACTGCTTTCTTCTTTTTGAATGGTTGGCATTTCATTGTAACGCTTCAAAAAAAGAATAAATCCTGGTAGAACAAATACTAATAAAAAAGCCAGTAGCTGAAAGTTCATCCCCAGATCAGTAAAAGCATGAACTGAAGTTTCTCCTAATATGCCGCTTCGGGTAAGAAAGGTAGAGTAGAGAATAAGACCGAATGCGAGAATAAAAAACAAGTGGGTAGCTCTTAATGAATAGCCACTATGTTTATAAATAAGCAGGGTGTGAATACCTGATATCAAAACCAACCATGGAACTAAAGAGGCGTTTTCAACCGGATCCCAGGCCCAATAACCACCAAAAGTAAGTGATTCATAAGCCCACATGCCGCCCATCATAATGCCTACTCCAAGGACAGCGGCAGAAAATAAAGCCCAGGGCAATCCTTGTTTAGTCCATTCACCAAATTTTCTTTGCCATAGCCCCGCAATAGCAAATGCAAACGGTACAATGGTAGATGCAAACCCAAGAAAAAGCACTGGCGGGTGAATGACCATCCAGTAATTTTGCAGCAATGGATTAAGATCATTACCGTCTTTTATAGAAAGCATAAAATCCTGTCGTAAACCAAGATTTATATCGCCATTAATATGAAGTATTGGTGCATTATCCAGCACACCGGAATCCCTTAGCAGAATAAATGGATTTGAGCCCATCTTCCATCCGAAAATGTAGATACCGGCAATCATAGTGCCTAAAGCAAACTGGGCAAAACTTACCACTGTCATTACAGGGGCTTCCCATTTCTTACTGGTCTTTATCAATATTAAACCAAGCACACAATGCCAAATGCTCCACAGCAGAAAACTTCCTTCCTGGCCTTCCCAGAAACAAGCTAGGAGGTATTTCAACTCCAGTGAGCGGCTGCTGTGCTGCCAGGCATATTTATATTCAAAAAGGTGATTGTAAATGATGTAAAACAGGATACTGAAGATGGCAAATACAGAAATAGATTCAATAATAAAAGCATACCGGGCAAGCTTTTTCCAATGAGCTGCATCGGCATCATTCTTCGACCGGGCTGATTTAAAGTAGGCAAATGTCGCAACCAGTGATGCCACTAAAGAAAGTACAATAAAAAAATGCCCTAGCTTTCCGGGTAAAAGGTGCTCACCGATATAGTCCATTCCGGTTTAGTATTAGTTGGCTTTATAATTTGTTGCGGAAGATGTGTTTTCAATGCTTTTATCTGTTGGCTTCATGTTCTCTTTGTATTTAGAAGGGCATTTTGACTGCACTTCCTTGCATTCAAAATGATCGTTTTCATATTTTCCTTTCAATATCAATCTTTCGCTTATCATCAGGTTTTCAATAGGGCCGCCGCGATAAACCACTCTCATGGTTTCCTTTGAAGTATCAATTGCAACAGCATGAAAGCTCAGGTAGTTGGGGTCTTTTAGCTGGTCATAGTCCACAGCCTTTGTAGTATCCAGCCGGACCGCTACATGCACAAATTTTCCCGGTTTAGACTTTGCTTCGGCAATGGTATCATAGGTAGAGCCGGTATTTAATAAACTGATCAGCAGGGCTATGGCACCAGCAATAAATACGAGAAGGATGATATGTATCTTTTTCATGAACCTCAGTTTGCGGAGGCAAAGTTAGGCCAAAAAGGACAACTGATTAAAGGCTTGTTGAAGGAACTTTTAAATTAGTTGCAAATCGTTGTTGTTCTTTTCAGAGGCGGCTTTGCCCTTATCTTTGCGACATCTAAATGCTACCTGCTATATGTTATTCCAACTGAATGAAGAACAACTGATGATTCAAAAAGCGGCCCGGGATTTTGCACAAAATGAATGTTTACCCGGTGTTATTGAAAGGGACGAAAAACAACAATTTCCCCGGGAACAAGTGATGAAATTGGCCGAATTGGGTTTTCTGGGTATGATGGTGGACCCTAAATACGGAGGTGCCGGCATGGATACTATCAGCTATGTATTGGCGATGGAAGAAATAAGTAAGGTGGATGCCAGTGTAAGTGTGGTGATGAGTGTCAATAACAGCCTGGTGTGCTATGGCTTGCAGCAATACGGGAATGAAGAACAAAAACAAAAGTATCTCACTCCATTAGCACAAGGAAAGAAAGGAGATGATTTGTACATCGGTGCTTTTATGTTGAGTGAGCCGGAGGCAGGAAGCGATGCAACCTCTCAAAGGACAACTGCCGAAGATAAAGGGGATCATTATTTACTCAACGGGACAAAGAACTGGATAACTAACGGCGGCACTGCTTCAGTGTACCTGGTGATGGCGCAAACAGATCCTTCAAAAGGATCAAAAGGAATCAATTGTTTGATCGTCGAAAAAAACTGGCCGGGTGTGGTTGTGGCTGCAAAAGAAAACAAGCTGGGTATTCGGGGTAGTGACACTCACACAGTAATGTTTAATGATGTGAAAGTGCCAAAGGAAAACCGGATAGGTGAAGATGGCTTTGGTTTTAAATTTGCTATGAAGACATTGGCCGGCGGAAGGATTGGTATAGCATCACAGGCACTCGGTATCGCCAGCGGGGCGTATGAACTTGCAAAAGAGTATTCAAAAACAAGAAAGGCGTTTGGAACCGAGATCATGAATCACCAGGCCATTGCTTTTAAGTTGGCCGACATGGCCACAAAAGTTGAGGCGGCAAGGTTACTTTGTTTAAAAGCTGCCTGGGAAAAAGACAATAATATTGACTACACTCTTAGTTCTTCAATGGCTAAAGTATTCGCATCTGAAACTGCCATGTGGACAACGGTAGAAGCTGTTCAGGTACACGGCGGATATGGTTTCGTAAAAGAATATCATGTTGAAAGACTGATGAGGGATGCAAAGATCACACAGATATATGAAGGTACCAGCGAAGTGCAGCGGATTGTAATAAGCAGAAGTATTTTGAAATAACTGATTAATAAAACCAGTCGAAGAATGTGCAAATGAACAATCATCATTTGCACAACTTGTCCCGCCTGTTGCGGGATTTTAATTTTGCAGAATGCCCGTTAATAAGGAAATATATCTTGCAATAAAGAAAGAACTGGAAGAAAAGCAAGTGACTTTGGTTGCCGTGTCGAAAACAAAGCCTGTTGAAGATATTCTTGAATTATATGGTCTGGGTCAACGGGATTTTGGTGAGAATTATGTGCAGGAATTGGTGGATAAGGCAGCCAGCCTTCCAAAAGATATCCGTTGGCATTTTATAGGTCATCTCCAGACTAATAAAGTAAAGTTAATAGCCCATTTTGTGCAACTGATTCATGGAGTAGACAGTCTAAAACTTCTTAAGGAAATTAATAAGCAGGGACAGAAGGCCGGGCGGATAATAGATTGCTTACTCCAGGTTCATATCGCACAGGAAGAAACTAAGTTTGGTTTTGATGAATCAGAGCTTGAAATGGCTGTTAAACAGTTGTCAGACTTTAAATTGACTAATGTAAGGATATGTGGTTTGATGGGGATGGCAAGTTTTACAGAGAACATGGATATGGTAAGGAAAGAGTTCAAAAAACTCAAAGAGGTTTTCGACTTTCATGTAAAATCTCAAACCCGGTATTTTGAACCTAAAATACTTTCAATGGGTATGAGCAGTGATTACAGGATAGCGGTAGAAGAAGGAAGTAATTTGATCCGGATAGGCAGTCTTTTGTTTGGACAGAGAAGTTAAGACGGGTAAAATCAGGTCTGCTCTGCATTATTAGTAAATTATTCGTATTTTTTACGTTTAAATATGCCTTCAATGCGTCTGTTAATATTATCCCTGGTTACACTGATTTCCTCATCTGTATTTGCACAGCAGGAAAGAGACACGGTGTTAAGCCGTTGCCCACTGTATATTACAGATACTGTCAGTCAAAACAATTTTTTTATTGAGGCAAGACCTGCCACATTGAAAGTGTACCGTGTCAGGGGCGATCTTACGATTGTTATCGAACAAAAAGAGCAGTTTTTTACATTATTTTTCAGAGACAAAAAACTTCGGGCTTCCAGGTATAAAATATCAGTTAATCCCGATGGTCGTGGTGAACTCGCTGCGAAATATTCCTTTCGTTCCGGCGAACAGGTTTCATATGTTAATGTTTCCAGTGGAATAGTTGAAGTGACTTACGACAAAGAGAAAAAACTATGGCGTTTGAAGGTAAATGGGTTGATCGCTAACCTCGTCGAAAGGACAGTAACCTATTACCGGGTGAAATCTGATTTTACCATCAAGTAAGGCAATTCAGGCTTTATCGCATTTTATCATGTATTTACATCCGTTTGTGTAATGGTGCATTCCACCGGGAATTAGTACATTTATTTTGGCCTATGCACAACAGGGATTTTTTTATTAAATACAAGCTGCATCATATTTTCTTCTGGATGCTGGTCTTTGGAGCCTGGTTTTTCCTCCGGGTTGATGATTACTCCAGGGAATCAACGGCTTTTAAAGTGACACTGATAAAAGTGGCCGAACTGGCCGCTATGATCTATATCACCAATTACATACTAATTCCCCGGTTATTATATAAAAAACAATATGTCTGGTTTGCAATAATTTTTATTGCCATGATATTCTGCAGCAGTATAATTAAAATGAACATAATCGGCAGGCTGATCAACAGTTACCAATTGATCAATTGGTCAGCTAACCTGAAAAAAAGCTTATATGATAATATCATCCCGCATTTTTTCCTTGTTATTGCCGGGGCTGCTGTAAAGCTGATGTTTGATTTTGGCCGGTTACAGAAACGAATGGCAGAAACTGCCCGGGAGAAGGCAGAGGCAGAATTGAACTTTCTTAAATCACAGATCAACCCGCATTTTGTTTTTAATTCTTTGAACTCAGTTTATTTTCTTATCAATAAAGAGAACACTGAGGCAAGGGGCGCATTACACAAGTTTTCGGAAATGCTGCGGTATCAGTTGTATGAAGTAAATGATGACAAAATACCGATTGAGAAGGAAATAAACTACCTGAAAGATTATGTGGATTTACAGCAACTAAGAAAGGATGAGAAATATGCAGTACAGTTTAACTGTGCACCGGATGTAAAAGGATTTTCTATTGAGCCGCTGTTGCTGGTGCCTTTTGTTGAAAACGCCTTTAAACATATTTCTCATTTTAGTGACAAGAATAATTTTATCAGGGTTGATATGCTGATGGTGAACCAGACCTTTGTTTTTTCTGCAATTAATTCGAAAGAACCGCAACAAACTACAGAACAGCATGGAGGAATAGGATTAAACAATGTTAAAAGAAGGCTGGAGCTATTATACCCTGGCAAACATGAATTAAAAATTGGTAATGCTGAAAACAGTTTTACAGTACAACTTAATCTTCAATTATCATGAGTATTACTTGTATAATTATTGATGATGAGCCTTTGGCAAGAAAGGGACTTAAAGAATATGTTATGGATGTAGATTTTCTGAATCTTATCGGAGAGTTCGATAATCCGCTGAAAGCCGCTGAACTCATCAGCAGGGGCGAAGTGCAGTTACTTTTTCTTGATATCCAGATGCCAAAGATAACCGGGTTGGAATTTTTTAAAACATTGCAGAATGCACCACCGGTAATCTTTACCACTGCATATCCGCAATATGCCCTGGAAGGATTCGAAGTAAATGCCCTTGATTACATGGTAAAACCAGTTTCTTTTGATCGGTTTTTTAAGGCGGTACTTAAGGCAAAAGAATTTTATGAAGTCAGGGATACAAACCGGAAAGAAGCTGACTCGTCAGCGTATTTTTTTATCAAGGCTGATAATAAACTGGTAAAAATTCTATTTGACGAAGTACTATATGTGGAGGCATTACAGAATTATGTTACCATTCATACGGCCACGAGAAAATACTTGACCTATCTCACCTTTAAGTCGGTAGAAGATTATTTGCCAGCAGATAAATTTCTGAAGGTTCATAAATCATATATCGTTGCAGCTTCAAAGATTGACAGTATTGAAGGGAACGACATTCGTATTGGCCAGCAGCACATTCCTATCAGCCGGAATCAGAAAGATGAGGTAATGGATAAGTTGTTAAAAAACAGGTTTCTCAAACGTTAGTCTCTCTATTGTCGCCTTGCTGACTTAATGAGCCGCCCCGGCAAATAGCTTTGTAAAGATTTTTTATCAGATATAAATCTTTCAGGCAAGTAATTCCGTTTATTTATCAAAAAGTATTTTATGAGAGCTATTTATTTTCATCTGTTATCAGCAGTATCGATTTTATTTGTTAGCTGTGGTTCTGCGCAGACAAGCAGTAATAGTAATAAATATCAGGATCCGCCAGTTGCGGATAGCAAGACAATTTATCCTATGAAGCTGACTGATGCTGAGTGGAAGACAAGACTTACTGCTGGCCAGTATTTGATTCTTCGTAAACAGGAAACAGAAAGGCCTTATACAGGTAAGTATGATGTTTTTTATGAAAAAGGAATTTATTATTCTGCCGCTTCACTTCAGCCGGTATTCAGTTCTGAAACAAAATTCAAATCGGGAACAGGCTGGCCGAGTTTTTATGCACCGGTTAGCTCAGATGCAGTGAAACTGGTAAAAGATACCAGTTATAATTCTGTTCGGTGGGAAGTTGTTGACAGTAAAAGTGGTTCACATCTTGGTCATGTTTTTGATGATGGCCCTGAGCCAACCGGCAAAAGATACTGTATCAATTCTGCGGCGCTGATATTTATACCAGAAGGAGGGAAGGCTCCCACAAGTTCTAAGCCCCGGTAAAATCTTTGTCACTAATACAATAAGCGTTGGTACTACCAACGCTTATTTTTATATTACATACCGTACTATGAAGTGGGTTGTTACGATATCATTTCTCTTTGTTTGTGCAAATGCATTTCCACAGACTCCCGCCGAACTGGCTAAACAACTAACATCTCAGCATAATACTGAACGTAGCAAGATTACTGCCATTTTCAATTGGATCACCACCAATATTTCATATCGTACAAGACCTGCTATAAAAAAAACCTTACTTATCAATGTTGAAAACCCGGATGAAGAGGATGATAAATGTCCTTTGAAACCGCTGAATGAAAGAGTTGCAGAAACAGTATTGAAGAACAGGATGGCCGTTTGCGATGGATATTCCCGGCTTTTTGCTACTCTTTGTGAGCATGCCGGCATTCGTTCAGAAGTAATTATCGGGTATGCAAAAACCGGGATAAATAAACCGACACAACGGTTTGGGGTAAATCATTACTGGAATGCGGTTATGATTGACAGCAACTGGTATTTACTTGATGCTACCTGGGCCAGCGGTTATATATCAACAGGTGGTGATAGATTCATCCGGGAGTATGATGATAAATACTTTTTGACTTCGCCAGAAATATTTATCCGGGATCATTATCCTGATGATGCCCGGTGGACATTGCTGGAAGATTCAAAAGTGCCGGAGGAGTTTCGACGTTCACCCTTCAAGCAAAAATCTTTTACAAAATACCGCATCACATCATTTTATCCTGCTGCTGGTGTGATTGAAACTTTTGTTGGAGACACTATCCGGTTACAACTTGAAACTGCAGTAACAGAGCAAGGAAGGGATGTTTCGCCTGATTTGCTGATTGATTCCGCCATTTTTTCACATTCACCATCATGGATATTTCTAAAGCCTGATACAAAAAATAAATTCAGCCCCCCGGGTCAGCATACTTATATTTATACCGTTGCTTCACCCAATGTTGAATGGTTGTACCTTTTGTACAACGACGACCTTGTACTGAGATATAAAATCAATGTGAGGAAGAGGAAGGCCTGATCAGCTTCCCCGTTGCGAACCGGTATTCGACTGTTTGCTTACAAAGCCGGTAGATTTTGGTTTCTGGATAAACTTCGATCCCTGGGCATTACCGGGAGCATTTTTTTTGTTATCCTTCTTTTTTCCTTTTTTGTTGCTTTGATTTAATAACGACATAGGGGATATTTATTTTTTATAAAGATAATGTTTATTAGCCATTAATGAAATGGGCAGCCCGATACACAGTATCAGTATCAATAACTCGATCCTGCCTTTTGAGATATTGATCGTTTCTTTCGATATCTGACTTATGGGTACTACAAACAAGTTCATTACTACCCACACAAATATGCCATACTGAAGAGCGGCAAGCAGTTTATTTTCCGCCAGCCCTTTAATTTTCGGGTAAACCCAAAAGAAAAGAATTGTCCAGCAAAAAGTAATAAGATAATGAAACATAACTCCCAATAACGTACTCCCTGTTCCACCGGAAAAAGCATTTTCCCCGATTGCACCGCTGGCAATGTACTTAAATATTATTTCGGGATTCTTTCCCCCATTTATGGAAAAATTGATTATAGCAGCTAATCCATCCATAGTACCGGCAACCAGTCCGGTGGTGATAATTGATGGAATAAGTTTTCTAAACAAGCTTGCAGTGGATGTGTTTTGTGACATACTGTGTAGTTGGATGTTAACAAAAGATAAAGCAATAAGTCTGAACAGGTGGCCGTTACTACTCAAATTTCTACTAGCGGTAGATATCTACTCTAAACCTCTGCAATTTGAAAAACACCCTTGCCCTGACAGCTTTATTGCTGTTTATGTCTGTATGTACATCTGCCCAGGAAATTATAAGTGCCGAAAACCCCTCCGGGACTTTCAGCCTCGGCACCCGAAACACTATCAGCCTGTTCAACGAGGATGAGGCCGTTGGAAAGGGAATAGGCGGACAATTTCGTATCCAGTTCAGTAAGAGGATGAACTCAGAATGGTATTTTGATTATATCAATTCGAAAAATGAGCCTTACACCAACCGGAACGACTATCATATTGGCTGGTCAATAATGTTATACCCGAAAAACAATTACAGCTTCAACAGGTTAATGCAGCCGTATTTTATTGCGGGTCATTGCTTTGATTACAGCAAAATAACCGAGCTGGATAATAAAACAAATGCTGCTGACAGGTTGAGCATGGCCACCCAGGCAGGAATAGGGACCCACATCAACATTACCCGGAAACTGGATTGTTCGATATCATCCCAATACATGCTGCATTTTGGAAAAGATATTGAGACGACAGTAAATGGAGATGAAGTGTTGATTGAAAAGCAGGATCATTCCCATGTAGATGGGCACATGCTTTTCTCGTTAAGTTTCAATTACAAATTCTTTAAACTATGGGGAAACAAATAGGAACCGGGTGCTGCTAAAACATTGTTCCTTTAATTTCTCTTTCTCTTTTTTCTGTCATCAATTACCTGGAAAGTAACAGGTTGTTTGCGGTATGCTTTTACTTTTCTTCCATCCTGGATGGCGGGATTCCACTTGGGGGCTTTTTTCAAAAACCGTATTACTTCAGATTCCATCCCATAACCATGGTTGGTAAGTGCTTTTATATCGGTTATTTTCCCGTCCTTGTCCACAACGAATTGAACGATGACCGTATAAGTTCCGGCCGGTGCGCCATATTCGGCTGGCACTGCTGCATTCAGATTTTGCTCAAGATATTTCCTCCACGCCTCATCTCCTCCAGGGAATGATGCCTCAATTTCAACCCGTTCAAAAATCTTTTCTTCTATCGGATCTCTTTCAGGGATTGTGTCTCTGCAGATAGGTGATAGTTGCTTTAGGTCTATGCCGGCTGGGGACGCTTTTGCACAAACAGAAGTTATAAGAAATACCAGTATCCCGGACATTTTTTTCATAAAATTCTTTTATTTAAAGACAATACTCTGCATGATTTTTTTTGCAGTTTCTGTGTGATTGTTTTTAGCAGCATCCGCTACAAAGGTTACGAGATATAATCTTGACTTATAAAAACAGTACCATTGAATTGACCGGATATGTATTGATTCATCAATTTTGTTATATCCTGAATAAATTATCTCAGCCGCATCCATATTGTTCCACTTAAAATAACGAAGCCCTTCTTCTTTAAAATCTGTGAACTGTTTTTTCAGCGTATTAGTAACAGCCGGAAATAAGTCCCGGATTTTCACTTCCGTTCCATAACCAGCCTTTTGAGTAACGCTGACATTGATGTTCTCGTAAAAATCATCATCAGCGCTGTCAGCAGGAGATGTAAAGAATACCCGGTTGCCTTCTTTTACTTTGTTTATCCAGTCAGGGGGATATTTTGCTGTGAATTTGCCTGCACTATCTGTAAATATTTTCCATTGCTGGCAAAATGACAATAACGGAAACAACAGAACGACCAGGAAGTATAACAAACGGAGCATAGAGCAAATTTTAAACTGTAATATAGAGTGAATTTATAAATAAGTGGTTGCTTTTCAGTATTGGCTTTCGAATATTTGCCCATCATGCGGTAGATTTCAGCTCTCTCATTTCCTTACCTTTGCAAGCTATGTCAGAAGAAGTAAAGAAAGAAGAACGTAATCTTAATTTCCTGGAAGAAATTATTGAAAATGACCTGGCAACTGGTAAGCACAAAGCAATAGTTACCCGTTTCCCGCCGGAACCAAATGGCTATTTGCACATCGGCCATGCCAGCAGTATCTGCCTGAATTTTGGTCTTACCAAAAAATATCCTGGTTATACTAATCTCCGGTTTGATGATACGAACCCGGTAACGGAGGAAACGGAATATGTTGACAGTATTAAGGATGATGTAAAATGGCTGGGTTTTGAATGGAAGCATGAAAGATATGCCAGTGATTATTTTGATACATTGTATGAATATGCATTGAAGCTGATCGATAAAGGCCTTGCCTATGTTGATGATAGTACTTCAGAGGAAATGGCAGCAATGAAAGGTTCACCTACAGAGCCGGGGAAAGACAGCACCTACAGGAATCGCAGTATTGAAGAGAATAAGGACATGTTTGTCCGTATGAAAAGTGGAGAATTTCCTGATGGTAGTAAAACCCTTCGGGCAAAGATCGATATGGGGCATATAAATATGCTGATGAGGGATCCGATTTTATATCGTATCAAGCATACCCATCACCACCGCACTGGGGATAAATGGTGTATTTATCCAATGTATGATTTTGCACACGGACAAAGCGATTCAATTGAAGAAATAACACATTCCATCTGTACGCTGGAGTTTGTGCCACATAGAGAACTTTATGACTGGTTGATTGAGAAGCTGGAAATCCATCCTTCTCATCAATATGAATTTGCCCGCAGGAATATCAATTACACTGTAACCAGCAAAAGGAAATTGTTGCAATTGGTTACTGAAAATCATGTTACAGGGTGGGATGACCCAAGGATGCCAACGATCAGCGGTTTGCGCCGTCGTGGTTATACACCAGAAAGCATCCGTGAGTTTTGTGACAGGATAGGGGTCGCAAAAAGGGAAAATATGGTTGATGTGGGGTTGCTGGAATTTTGTTTACGGGAACACCTCAACAAAATTGCCCTTAGACGAATGGTGGTTTTTGACCCGGTTAAAATTGTTATCACAAACTATACCGGAACAGGAGAGGTGCTGCATAGTGAGAATAATCCAGAAGACACGGACAGCGGAGTGAGGGATATTCCTTTTTCAAAGGAAATTTTTATTGAGAGAGATGATTTCATGGAAAACCCGCCAAAAAAATATTTTCGCCTCGCTCCAGGACAAATGGTACGTTTAAAATCAGCATATATCATTAAATGCGAAGAAGTAGTCAAAGATGCTGCCGGAAATGTTGAGACGATCCATTGCACTTACATTCCGGAAAGCAAAAGCGGACATGATACGTCTGATATTAAGGTGAAAGGGACCTTGCATTGGGTAAATGCTACAGATGCCGTGGAGGTGGAAGTAAGAGAGTATGACCGTTTATTCCGTGTAGAAGATCCAACAGACGAAGAAGGTGATTTCAAGGAATACCTGAATCCAGATTCATTGAAAGTGGTAAAAGGCTTTGCTGAACCATCTATTAGTTCAGCAGCACTGACCGACCGTTTCCAGTTTTTAAGAAAAGGTTATTACTGCCTTGATAAAGACTCAACAGCCGGGAAATTAATTTTTAACCGGACCGTAACATTGAAAGACGGCTGGGCAAAAGAATCAAAGAAGAATTAATTATCTGGGATGCTATAATTTTTTTGTAAACAGGTAGCTGTCATATTCTACAAAGTCGTTGGCTTTAATATCAATTGATACAGCCTTGCCATTTTGCATTTTGAACTTTGTTTTGAATATCCCATATTCAATATTATCATATTCTAATAACCAGTTCTCACCGCCACCCATTGATTTTAATGTAGCTTCAAGGTTTTTATGACTGTTGAACTTCACCTTATATCCATAACCACTATTTTTTGAAATAGTAATACTGCCATAGAGTTGATTGGTATAGACTCCAATGTAGGGGTCTTTACCGTTCGAAGTGGTATCAGGCCCGTTTTTTATTTCCTCAGCAATGTTCTTCCATCCATCTATCTCTTTTAATTGTTCTTTCATTTCATTGTTAAAGCCGTGTAACTGTTGAAGGCTCCTGTTCACATAGGGCATTCCGAGGTAAGCGTCCAGCACCTGGTAGCGAAGGCATTCAAAGAAATTCTGGTTATCATTATTTGTGAGTATAGCAATGCCTAATTTTTCTTCCGGCACAAAGCAAACATTGCTGACCATACCGGCAGCACCACCAGTATGCCAGTATATCTGTCTCCCGTTATAATCAGCTGCATTTACTCCTAATCCATAGCCACGGAAGTGAACAGGAAATATGGAGGATTTCCGGCTGTTTGTGATAATATTTACATCCCTGGTTTTTTGCAGCACTTGCCATGGCATTATCCGCCTGCCATTGTACCGGCCACTATCAAGCTGAAATTGGAGCCAATGTGCCAGATCATTTACATTGCTTACTATGCTGGCTGCCGGACCAAGATTATCCCACATATCATAGGGTACTTCTCTGAGGACTCCTGTAAAACTTGTCGTATAGGGTTTGGCAATATTCACCTGTCTTTTTTCAATACCGTCAGACAAAGCATAAGAATTGGTCATGCCCAATGGTTTCAAGAGACTGTCGGTAATAAAGTCCTCCCATTGCCTGCCCGTTACTTTAGGAATGATCTGCCCTGCTGTCATAAAACAACTGTTGCAATAGCCATAATCCTGGCGAAATGGATTAATGGGTTTCAGGTATTGCATTCTCCTCATAATCTCTTCACGGCTTAATGTACTGTTCCAGAAAGTAAAATCTCCCTGGAATGTTTTAGTGCCAATGCGATGGGTCAGCATGTCTTTTATGCTTACAAGTGCAGTGGAGGTTTTATCGTACAGTTTATAAGCCGGATAATATTTAGTGATCTTATCATTGAGTGAAAGCTTACCGAGATACTCCAGGTGTGCCAGGGCTGTGCCAGTAAAAAGTTTACTGTTACTTGCAATAAAAAAAAGTGTGTTCTCGTCTATCGGTTTGCCATTTTCAGTGGCGGTAGAACCGTATCCTTTTTTCACAACCACTTTGCCATCCTTGACAACTACGATTGCCAGGCCGGGGACCTGCCAGTCGGACATTCCTTTTTCAATATAGCGATCAAGGCTGTCGGAAATAAACGAAGGGGTCTGCGCAGCAGTGGTTAATGAAAAGAAAGAGTAAACAGCAAGTAATAACGATTGAATAACCATTCTTTTGACGGCGGTAAGTTTCATATTCCTAAAATTGTATAATGAAAATAAGAAGAAAACATTTCTTTTAAGGATGTGAAATGTTAAACAAGGCTATTTATATTCCCCGTAAACCTCACGGAGAGTATCAGCGATCTCTCCCAGTGTTATTTTATTTTCCACGGCTTCAACTACGGTGGGCATAATATTCTCGCCACTACTGGCTTTATCATTGAGGAGTTGGAGTAGCTGGTCCACTTTAGCATGATCTCGATTGCCACGAAGCTTTTTCAACTTTTCCACTTGTACTTGCCGGATGGAATCATCCACTTTTAATATGGCAATGGGAGTTTCCTTGCCGGCCTCAAATTTATTTACACCGACAATTATCTTTTCTCCTGTTTCAATATTACGTTGATACTCATAAGCACTTTTTGCGATTTCATTTTGGATAAAACCTTGTTCAATGGCAGAAACACTGCCGCCCATTGCATCAATTTTTTCCATTAGTTTCCAGGCAGCTTCTTCCACTTCATATGTAAGTGATTCAATAAAATAAGAGCCAGCTAATGGGTCAGCAGTATCTGGTGCACCACTTTCGAAAGCAATTATCTGTTGAGTACGCAAAGCGATCCTGGCTGCTTCTTCTGTTGGCAAGCTCAATGCCTCATCATAACCATTAGTATGAAGGGATTGTGTGCCACCCAGTACAGCCGCCAATGTCTGTACTGTTACTCTTGCAATGTTATTAAGTGGCTGTTGTGCTGTTAATGTGCTTCCGCCTGTTTGAGTATGAAAACGCAGCATCATTGCTTTTGGGTCAGTGGTACCGAGGTCTTTCATTATTTTGGCCCACATTTTCCGGGCTGCCCTGAATTTCGCAACTTCTTCAAATAAATTATTATGTGCATTAAAGAAAAAGGAAAGACGTTTGCCAAATACATTGATGTCTAATCCCTTCTTCAGCGCAGCTTCCACATAAGCTTTTCCATTGCTGAGTGTAAAAGCAATTTCCTGTACAGCAGTGCTGCCTGCTTCACGGATATGATAGCCAGAAATTGAAATAGTATTCCACTTTGGCACTTCATGACCGCACCATTCAAAAATGTCGGTGATGATTCGCATGGAAGGCTTTGGAGGATAGATATAAGTGCCCCTGGCAGCATATTCTTTCAAAATATCATTTTGAATAGTGCCGGTTATTTTTTTTAGGTCGGCACCTTGTTGTTTGGCAAGTGCAACATAAAAAGAGAGAAGGATAAAGCCGGTTGCATTAATAGTCATTGAAGTACTTATTTCCTCCAGCTTTATACCATTAAACAAGGTTTGCATATCATCTAATGAATCAATAGCAACACCTACTTTTCCTACTTCACCTTCTGCCAATAGATGATCACTGTCGTAACCGATTTGAGTAGGAAGGTCAAAGGCTACACTCAAGCCACTCACACCCTGTGATAACAAATAGTGGTATCGTTTATTGCTTTCTTCGGCTGTGGAAAAGCCAGCATATTGCCGCATGGTCCAAAGCTTTCCCCTGTACATATCTGGTTGTACACCACGGGTAAAAGGAAACTGGCCGGGTTGCTCAGCTTGTTCAGATGGAACATCAGAAGCAGTATAGTATGGCTTTATTTCTATACCAGAATCAGTATGTTTCTTTGAATCTCTCACTTCATTAACTTTTTAGCTTCAAAATTTAACGCCTGCGATACCAGTTCATGCAAAGCCCCGCCCGGCTGTGCCATAATAATTTCCAGTATCCTTTTATTAAGGTCAGCCGCTGATGCGGTCGGCGGTAATGTTCCTGCTACCTGGTTCACTACCATAATGTTTTGTTCTTTCAGATTTCGGACAGCATCCCAGCTTACCGGGCTTACGTACAATTGCTGTGTACTGTTATATTCAAATTCCTGTTTGATATTTTCTGATAGTATAACTTTCATTTCATAGGCAGAGATACCGGGCTGGTTCAGGCGGCTGATAAGGTTTGGAAGAGCAATCCTTTCTGTCAGTAACACCAATCGTTCATAAGCTTGCAACTGAAGGGGAATGCTGTCAAATTTTCCTTCTGGTGCAGGCTGGGATGCTTGTTGGGGCTTACGAATAAGTGAATAAACCGCAATAATGATGGCAAATGCTGATAAAATAATACTGATAGTGGTTAGATCCATGGATTGTGGTTTGATATAATGAAGCAAAAATAGGGAAAGGCAATTGGTAATCCGGAATTGGATGCTGGAAACCAAAGCATTGTTACCCGCCTTTAAATTCCGCACTTCGGAAACTGTATACTGGTTTTGCGGAAAAAGAATAATTATTTTTGCAGCATGGAGACAACATCAACAATACCTGTTAGCTTAACGACTGGGGCAATTCTTGAAATAAGAAAATTGATGAGTGCTGAAGGATTTGATGCTACTCAAAAACTGAGAATAGGAGTGAAGGGCGGAGGCTGTTCAGGAATGACTTATATTCTCGGATTTGATCATCCAACCGATAAGGATAGCCATTTTGAGATAGAGAGTATCAGTTGCATCATGGATAAATCCCATGAAATGTATTTATATGGCATGCAGGTGGATTGGCAGGATGGACTAAACAACAGGGGCTTTACTTTTAAGAATCCTAATGCAAGCACCACTTGTGGTTGCGGTACAAGTTTCGCTGTTTAATTTTATTAATTCCATTAATAAAAAAGAAGCCTCCGTTTGGAGGCTTCTTTTTTATATCAAAGCTTTTTATTAACTCTTAGTAGCTGTTGTAGCACCGGGTTTTGGTTTTTCAACCTCAGCTTTTCTGCCTAAACCTCTTTTTCCGCCGAGGTCAACCAGAATCGGTGCAGCAACGAAAATAGATGAGTATGTACCTGTAATAACACCAATCAGCATTGCAAAGGCAAAGCCTTTTGTTACTTCACCACCTACCAGGAACAGGATAAGGATGGTGAGGAATACCGTCAATGATGTCATGATTGTACGGCTTAATGTTTCGTTAATGGCACGATTAATAACCTCGCCTCTTGGCGCATTAGGCATAAGACGGCTGTCCTCCCTGATACGGTCAAACACAATTACCGTGTCATTCATGGAAAAACCGATTACCGTCAATATCGCCGCAATAAAGTGCTGGTCGATTTCTAATGGGAAGGGAACAATATTCCTTGCAAAAGAGAATACTGCTAATGTTACCAGTACGTCATGGAGTAGTGCCACAATTGTACCCAGTGAATATCTCCAGTCACGGAAACGGATGAAAATATAAAGGAAAATGACAAGCATAGCAAAGACCGTAGCCTTTACTGCGCCTCTTTTCAGGTCGTCAGATATTGTAGGTAATACTTTATCTGATTTTTGTTTGTACTGCTTGTCAAACTTTGCATAGGTGATGCCCTGCGGCAGATAATTCTTCAAACCTGTCATCAACCTGCTCTCTACAACAGAATCAGTTGTCTTGGCAGGATCATCAATTTTGTAAGAAGTGGTGATATCCAGTGTGGCATTGTCTCCGATTGTTTTGATCACAGGATTCTCACCATCAAAAGCAGCCCGGAGATCAGCCCTTACTTTTTCAATATCATCAACAGGCTTTTCAAAACCAATCCTGTAGCTGCGGCCTCCCTTAAATTCCACTCCCTGATCGTATCCGTTAAAGTATGATGCTATACCCAATGCCAGTACAATCATTGAAATAACATAAGCTATTTTACGGTATTCAATGAATTTGAATTTAGCATGTTTGAATATCCTTTTGGAAACGCCGGTGAAATATTCCAGGTGTTTCTTTTTGCTGGTAAACCATTCAGTGATCCAGCGACTAACCAGGATGCCGCAAAACAATGAAAGAATGATACCGAGGATCTGTGTGGTAGCAAAACCTTTTACCGGGCCCAGTCCAAAGGAAAAGAGAATAATTGATGTAAGTAAAACAGTAACGTGGGCATCCAGTACTGGCGGTAATGAACGTTTATAACCTTCATTGATGGCAGGAATATATCCCTTGCCTTTACTTAATTCTTCTTTGATACGTTCATATATGATAACGTTTGTATCCACAGCCATACCAATCGTTAATACCAGACCGGCAATACCCGGAGCTGTTAATGAAGCACCTAACCCGGCCAGTACACCTACCGTGAAAAGAAGGTTCAGGATCAAGGCAATATTAGCCACCCATCCGCTGGTGTTATAATATACCAGCATTAACAGGAAAATGACAACAAATGAAATGATGAATGCTTTGGCACCACCTTCAATCGCTTTTTTACCAAGTGTAGGTCCTACTTCCTGTTCCTGTACAATCTTAGCCGGAGCAGGAAGCTTACCAATTTTCAAATTCTTGGCAAGATCACTGGCTTCTTCTTGTGAAAAGCTACCAGTAATAGAAGATGTGCCATCAAGTATCGGCTCATTAATATTTGGCGCTGTTTGAACAATATTATCCAGTACAATGGCTACTGGTTTTCCTTCATTTTCAGTACTGATGTCTCCCCATATTTTTCTTCCCTTACTGTTCATTTCCATCCGGATCTCTACTTTGCCAAACTGGTCAAAATCCTGACTGGCATCGGAAATAGCACCACCATCAAGTTTCGGAGTTGAACGGCCGAAAGTTTTTAAAGCATAAACAGGAATTCTTCCTGATTTTACACTTTTATCTTTTGAAGGTATGCCGTATACAAAAACAGCATCGCCAGGGAAGAAGCCACGGAATTCTTCAAGGTATAATCTGAATTGTGCAGTATCGTTTTCAGATACGGTGCCGACATATGACGGGAAAAGATCTTTTTGTTTTCTTGACTTGCCATAAGGCTGAAAGCCAGAAGCTTCAAAATATTTGTCGAGAGTAATTTTATCAGTTTGTGTTCCCGCTGTAATTTTTCCTGCAGAATCTTTGTCAGTTCCAAGTTGTTCAGACAACTTTGGTTTTACAGAATCTCCCTTCTTTGCAACAGGTTGTGCCTGCCCTGCTGAATCCGCCTTTTTTGTACTATCTGTTTTAACAGCAGAAGTATCTTTAATACCACCATATTTTGCATTAAAAGCATCGAAGGTTTTCTGCCATCCGTTTACATAAGCAGGGTCTTCGGCTGTGTATAATTCCCAAAATTCAAGATTGGCGGTGCTTTGCAGATTGGTTCTCACCCTTTCCTTATCCTTTACACCCGGTAGTTCCACGTTGATGATTCCTTTTGAAGGATTCTTGGTAATATTTGGTTGGGCTACGCCAAACTGGTCAATACGTTTGCTGAGCCTGTCAAACGTAGTTTCAAATGCACTTTCAGCTTCTTTCCGAATATATTTTTCTACATCGCTGTCAGTTGATTTGATAGATATCTTATCTGTGCTGGCAGTAGAAAACAAAGATGCAAGCAGCCTTGTTGGTTCTAACTTCCTGTACTCTTCAATGAAAAGTGTAATGAAATCTGCATCACTGTTTGCTTTGCGTTTATCGGCGTTAGCGATTGCAGCTAAAAAATTAGGATCTTTTGTATTATTTGCCAGCGACTTCAACAATCCGGACATTTCAACTTCCAGTGTTACGTTCATACCACCTTGCAGGTCAAGACCAAGGTTCAGCTCTTCAGTTTTTGCTTTTTTGTAGCTAACAGCTCCATTGAAACCATAAGTAACAGTTTTGTTCTTGGTGCTGTCAAGCAAACGCTTCAACCTGTCCTGGTAAACTTTTTCCAGTGTTTCCTGGTAGATGGCCTGTGAGTCTTTGTTGTTCGGGTATTTTACGTCCGCTCCTGGAAAATTGTCATTTACATATTTCCTGGCAAGCTTCTCCATCTTCTTTTCATGATTCCTTACGAAGTAGGTAAACGATAGCTGATAGAGAGAATAAACAATCAGGAGGATAGTAAAAAAGCGAACCAAACCTTTCAGTTGCATACAATGATCGTTTTACAATTTTTTGCCTTTTCCGTTAATAAGCAGATGGAGAAAGGCTTTTAGGGATTTTTTAAAGAGGGGCAAAGATAGGGGTTTCAGGCATATTTTAAACCCTCATTTCCAGAGCTTTTTGAGCCCGGACCCCCGCTAATTTGAGGTGGATTTCAGCGGTTTAAGTATAAAAGGAACTGGATGCAAGAAAAAGCTTAATGGGGCCAACAAAACAGTGCTTAAAGTTTCCAGTTAAATGGCTCAGCAGATCCTCAATCAAAGGGCTTATTGCCAGGGAATCTAAAACTGCCATTCTTCGGCATTTCTTGCTAATTTGATTGGATGAAAGCAACCTGTATTTGTTTTACAGTTTTTTCAGGCCTGTTATTCTCAGCCGGCTGTATCAATTCAAAGCAAGGTGCTGCTAACCTTCTTAACTCATCATTTGTGAATCAGTCATCAATTACCAAAACGCAGGATGTTCCGGGAGATTCTCTTGTCTTTAAATTGATTGCAGGCCGGCCTGAACTTTTTAATTCAATTCTTTCCCGGAAAGATGAATTGAATATCCAGGTTATTTACACGCAGATTGACCGGAGTAAAAAAGCAAAGGATAAAGTGAAATTTACTGATCATACTTTTAACCTCAATCCCGGCAACTATTTTTATCCGGCTTCAACAGTCAAGCTTCCAATAGCTATACTGGCTTTACAAAAACTGAATGAGTTAAATATCCGTGGACTAAACAAGTACACAACCATGATAACCGGCGAGGATGGAGATGGGCAAACGGAAGTCATAAATGATCCTTCTGCACCAGATGGCAGACCAACTATTGCACATTATATAAAAAAAATATTACTGGTCAGCGATAACGATGCTTTTAACCGTTTGTACGAATTTCTTGGGCAAGAGTACATCCATACCACCCTGAATAAAATGGGGTATGGCGATGTACGCATCATTCATCGTCTCAGCATTTCCCTTACAGAAGACCAGAACCGTCACACTAACCCCGTAAATTTCATTGATACCGCAGGTAATGTCATGTATAGTAAACCTGCCGAGAAAAGCAGCATGCGTTATGAACCACGAACTACTTCAGCCAGGAATTATCTGTTGGGCAGCGGATACATAGCGGGAGAAGAATTAGTGAATGAACCATTTGACTTTTCTAAAAAAAACCTATTGCCTTTAGGAGTTCTTCACGACATTGTAAAGAGTATTATGTTTCCCGAATCAATGGAAAAAGAGAAGCAGTTCAATCTTTCAAAAGAAGATTATGATTTTCTGAGATTGTATATGTCAATGCGACCAGGAGAATCGAAATGGCCTGTTTATAACAACGAAAATTATTGGGACAATTATGTGAAGATGATTTTTTATGGTGCAGAGAAAGTGGTTCCTCAGGACGGCATCCGTATTTTC
Source organism: Chitinophagaceae bacterium (assembly GCA_037045605.1). Taxonomy (GTDB): domain Bacteria; phylum Bacteroidota; class Bacteroidia; order Chitinophagales; family Chitinophagaceae; genus JJ008. The sequence goes on from JBAOHK010000015.1 coordinate 94,558, forward strand.
AATAAAACAGGTACGGCTTATGGATTTCTGGTTGATGCCAGCTATTTTGCTGATTTCAAAAACAGCGTTGAGTTTTTGTTGAGTGCAGTTATTTATTGTAATAGCGATGGAATTTTCAATGATGATAAATACGATTATAAGTCGGTCGGATATCCATTCCTGAAAAACCTTGGCAGGGTGATCTATGACCATGAACTAAAAAGACAGAAAAAGAATCCTGCCGGCTTGTCTGCATTTCATTTCAATTACACTGAATAAAAGAGATATTGCCTTATCTTCGGCCCTATACTTTTTCAACTGCCTGCCCGCAATTATTTTAAAATTCTATCAAAACAACTGACATGCAGTTATCTTCTTTCCTGCAGCGATTCAATGAACCCGAAACCCTGAAAATGGCCAAGTTAGGCCGTGAACTCAGAGCAAAGGGTGTTGATGTGATCGATCTTAGTTTAGGGGAACCAGATTTTGATACTCCTGATCATATTAAAGAAGCGGCAGTAAAAGCAATTCATGATAACTGGAGTCATTATACCCCGGTGTCGGGTTTTTTAGATTTAAGAGAAGCGATCTGTTTCAAGTTGAAAAGAGATAATAATCTCGAGTATAAGCCTGAGAATATCGTGGCATCAACAGGTGCTAAGCAAAGCCTGGCTAATGCTGTTCTTGCTTTGGTGGATGAAGGCGATGAGGTGATCATTCCAACACCATTCTGGGTTACCTACAGCGAATTGGTGAAAATTGCCCGTGGCAAAGTAGTAGAGATGCATACTGCAACTGAGCAAGACTTTAAAATAACTACGGAACAATTAGAAGCAGCTATTACTTCCAAAACAAAGCTGTTTTTGTTTTCATCACCCTGCAACCCCAGCGGGGCAGTGTATAGCAAGCAAGAACTTGAAGCGTTGGCAAAAGTATTTAAGAAACATCCGGGCATTTATATTCTTTCTGATGAGATATATGAGTATATCAATTTTGTCGGCAAGCATGAAAGCATCGCACAATTTGATGAAATAAAAGACCGGGTGATTATTGTAAATGGCTTAAGCAAAGGGTTTGCTATGACCGGCTGGAGGCTGGGTTACATAGCGGCTAATGCAGAAGTGGCAAAAGCCTGTGAAAAAGTGCAGGGACAATTTACCAGTGGTGCCAATTCAATTGCACAAAAAGCCGCTGTAGTAGCATTAACAACCGACCTGCGCCCTTCTATGGAGATGGCAAAAGAATTTGCAAGAAGAAGGGCAAGGGTTCTTGAAATAGTAAAAAATATCCCGGGAATTATCTGCAGTGAGCCGGACGGTGCTTTTTACATTTTCCCCGATGTGAGCTCTTATTACGGAAAATCAGATGGCGAAGTGGCTATTACAAATGCTGCTGATTTTTCCATGTACCTGCTGAACAAAGCTCATGTATCTTCTGTAATGGGAGATGCTTTTGGTGAACCCAGATGCGTTCGATTCTCTTTTGCCAACAGCATGGAGAAAATAGAAGAAGGCTGGAAGAGAATTAAAGCTGCGTTGGGAAAACTGAAATAATTTTTTGGGACTGTTACTCAACCCGTTTGAAGATTAAAACTCCTTCTTCATTTGTCAGTTTTAGTTTATCACCTGTCCACCCAACGCTGAGTTTTTCAATATCACCTTCCGGAGATTTTGTAGTTAGCAACTTACCTGCCTCGTCATAGGTATATGTGCCGGTTTCTTTGTCTTCCTTAAACAGGGAAATATATTCACCATCAGCAGTAAATTCTATGCTTGCATTGTCCATTATATCTTTCTTTTCTTTCTCTTCCACATCTTTCAGGCCCACATCAACAGGTCTCCATTTACCTACAATTGATTGAAAAATTTCTGCCTGCTTTGTATCCTCTTTATCGGGTTTGGCCTTGGTTTGACCGGAGTCTATGTTTGTTCCGGTTTCTGCTTTCTTGTTATTACAGGATATGATAAGCAACACGACGACGGGCAGTAGTAATTTCTTCATATAACGTATTGTGGAACTAAAGATAAACTATTTCCTCCCTCATATCAAGCAGTTATATGCTTTCGCAGGCAAACTTTTTGTGCAGCTCAAGCACTTGTGGAATCACCAGTTGCTGATCATTATTGGTGATCACAAAATTGCACAGTTTCATTTTCATTTCCTCATCTATCTGCCGGCTGATGCGTTTCATCACTTCTTCTGCTGGCAGGTTATCCCGGCCCATCACTCTTTTTACACGGATATGCTGGGGGGCATATACACCGATTATATAATCCAGTTTTTCAGCGGCGCCGCTTTCAAATAACAATGCGGCTTCTTTGATTGCATAAGGAGCAGATTGTCTGTTCATCCACTCTTCAGCATCTCTGATGGTGACAGGATGGGTGAGGGAGTTGAGCAGTTCTAATTTTTCCTTGTTATTAAAAACTATTGATGCAAGATGTTTGCGGTCTAGTTCTCCGTTCTTATAAACATCATTTCCAAAGTGCTGAATAAGGGATGTCTTCAATTCATCATTGGTGTTCATTAGGTATCTTGCCCTGTCATCAGCATAGTAAACAGGGGTACCCAATGTTTCAAACACTTTGGCCACTGTTGTTTTGCCACTGCCGATGCCACCTGTAAGGCCGACTTTTATCATGCCTGGTTTTGCTTAGAAGGTTTCAAATAAAAATCCCAAATCCCAATTATAAACTTACAACTGGAATTTGGGATTAACTATGTGAGGCTTATTTTTTATCAGCAGCCACTGGCTTGTTCAAAGCAGCGGTCCAGTCCATACTTATTGCAGATTTTTCAATCTTCAGATAACTGCCCGGGCTTACTTCAATGTTCAGCGTACCATCTTCGTTTACTTTGTTGATGGTGCCGTGAATACCGGCAATGGTTACAATTTTATCACCTTTACCAAGATTTTCGATGAACGATTTCTGGTTCTTGGCTCTTTTTGCCTGTGGACGGATAAAAAACAGCCAGAACACCAGTATCATCATACCCAGGAAGATAAACTGAATGGTACCGCCCATTCCACCAGACTGACCTTTTTGGTCGCCACCAGAAGGAGGCATACAGCCTGAAAAAATCAAAAGAATAAGGCCTGTGCTGATATACGAGATTGTTGATTTCATTGTTATTTTTTTAAATGTCTGCTTATTGAATGATTGTTGATTTATTTATTTAACTCGGCCCTGAAAGTAAGCGTATGGCTGGCGGGGCTGGTATTGGCAGTTACGTATACTTCTTTTCTTGTTTCACCATGTCCGCTTCCATTATACTTTGCTTTGATAATACCCTCTTCACCCGGAGCAAATGGTTTCTCAGGTTTTTCCGGGATAGTGCAGCCGCATTGAGCACTAACACTCTGGATAACCAGGTTCTTGCTGCCGGTATTTTTAAAACGAAAACTGATTTCAATTTCTTTTCCTTCTTTTTGCTTGCCAAGGTCAAGGTAGGTTGAATCCAGCCACTGAATGGTAGTGTTGTTTGCAGTATCTGCAACAGGCGGATTGGCGGGATTGCCAGCAAGTGAATCCTTCATTGTTTGGTCAAGGCTGTCCTTGTTCACTACATCGGCAGTAGCTTTTTTATCGCCGCTTTTGCAGGCCGCCAGGCTGATAACCGCTACAAGTATCGCAACTGCTTTTTTCATTTTTTGGAGTTTAAAATTTGTAAATCACCGTTTTAAACGGGATGGCAAATGTAAAGCTAAGCGGCAAAAGAAGCAAAACAGAAAAACAGCCGCTTTAGCTGCAAAGAATCAGGATGTTTTTATCCATGTTTTTTATAGTCTACTTTCTGCATTTTGCCTTCCTGGACCAGCTCTTTATGAATATTATCCAGTATGCCGTTCACAAACTGTCCGCTTTGTTGTGTACTGTAGTCCTTGGCAAGGTCAATATATTCGTTGATGGTAACTTTCGGAGGAATTGTTTCAAAATAAAGAAATTCAGCAACACCCATTTTCATCATTATCATATCCAGAAGAGCAATTCTTTCCGGATCCCAGTTTTTAAGTTTTGGGATGATCAGGCTTTGCAGATGTTCGCTTTTGTCCAGAACTGCCTGCAGCAGATCTTTGGCAAATTGTTCTTTATCTGGGCTCATCAGTTGTTTGAAAGTTGATACTACCGGGTTTCTGGATATAACCAACCAGTAATTGAACTACCAATTCACCATCATCATCCCAGTTAGTGAAATTTTCTTCGATATGTGATATGAAAAGCTCGTTGGCCAGCAGCAGATTGTTCAGGATAAACTCAATGATCTTTTTCTCTTCTGATTTTTCCCGGCCAGGCTGAGCGATGTATACTTTGTATTCAGAAGTTTCGACAAGCAGCAGGTAAATTTTCCGCAACAATTCATTATCAGATTTAAGTGCTGGTTTTTCCGAAGCGAACTGTTCTTTCAATGCAGGGTCTTCGAGCATTTTCCACAACACTTCGTTGCCGGCAATTTTTGTGTTGATGTTCAGGTCTTTTTCGGTAGGCAAATGTTTCGAGGCCTTTTGATGGGCATCTGTTTCTGCATAGCGGCTGACTTCAGTCAAAAACCAGGTCAGGTATATTAACAGGGAACGGGTCTGGTCAAAATGTTGTTGAAGGATCTTTTGCGGTTCGCCGGGTTTCACTTCTGTTTCAAGGGTAGTAACTGTATAAATCGTCTGCATCACTTTTACCCGGATATTTCTTCTGCTGATCATGTTCTAAAGAACTTTAAGGTGCAAATGTAAAGTAAAAAGCAGAAGAAAGGCTATACATTCAATATCTATCCTGTTAATGCGGGACAATCGGCCGAATAGTAAGTATCAGTATGATAATGCTTTGGATTTGAAATTAAGCCCTCTATTAAGTTTGAATGTGCCCGGTAAGTTGCTGTGGAAAAAAAGCAAATCACATGGCAACAATATTTCATAACTTTAAAAGCATCTTTTTTATCCATCTAAACCTCAGAGTATGAAAAGCATTTTTACCTTCCGGTATTTACTTATAACCATTGTCTCAGTATCAGCATTCTTGGTTTCCTGTAAAAACAAGGGCAATGAAAAGAATAGTACTGATCTCGTTCAACGAGAAAAAGACCCCAATAGCCGTATGACGGATATCCAGGGAGCTATGGAATATGAATTCAATATGCTTAAAAATCCTGCGACCGGGAAAATCCCTGATGGTATACGGGATGCAGAGTTGTTACAGGCAAAACAAATATTGGAAGAACAACAACTCAACGCAACTGCTTCCAGGATAACTGCAAACCCATATACATTCCAGGGGCCGAATAATCTTGGCGGAAGAACAAGAGCATTGGCATACGATATCAGGAACGGTACTTCAAACAGCGTAATAATTGCTGGTGGTATCAGCGGCGGAATATATAAATCAACTGATGACGGTGCAACATGGGTAAGGAAAAGTCCGACAGGAGATTTGTTCAATGTTTCAGCTCTTGCACAAGACACCCGTGCAGGATTCAGGGACACCTGGTATTATGCCGGGGGAGAGTTCACGGGTAATAGCACAAGTGCTACTGGTGCTTCTTATAGGGGCAAGGGTGTTTATAAGTCAACCGATAATGGTGAAACATGGACATTGCTGCCAGCCTCAAATACCGGTGTTTACGAAAGCTTCGACCACCGGGCCGATTATGTAATGCGAATCGTTGTTGATCCGACAACTGGCAATGTTTATGTTGCGGCAATGGATGCGATCTATCGTTCAACCGATGGCGGAACCTCATGGAGTATTGTATTGACATCTGGGTCTGCTGGTTATGGAACAGGAATGGCGACAGACATAGTTGTTACATCAACAGGCAGATTTTATGCAGCATTTGCAGGTACCAGTAATACTTTGCCAACAGATATGCCGGGGGTATGGTCTTCAACAACCGGTGCTTCGGGTAGCTGGACAAAAATTGCCGGTTCCGGATCGGGCACAAGTCCGATCGGCTGGCAAGCTTCAGGTACTTATGGAAGAGTAGTATTAGCCCTTGCTCCGAGTCTTGAAAGCAGGCTATATGCAGCTTATTGGAATGGTATTGCATATAGTTGTGGCGCACCTGCACCTGAGGCCGATCTTTTTCGCTGGGATGATGGTATTTCAACCTGGACAGATTTGAGTGCAAATGTGCCTGATGAAGCCGGATGCTTAACAGGCAATGACCCTTTTGCTGTGCAAACGGGCTACGATTTGGTGTTAGCTGTAAAACCGGATGACCCCGATGTTGTTTTTTTTGGAGGAACAAATATTTACCGTTCGACCAGCGGATTTACAACTACTGTGGCAACTACCCGTATTGGCGGATATGCCAGCCCGGCCAGTTACAGTTTATATGCAAGCTCACACCCTGATATACATGCTATAGCTTTTTCGCCAACAAGTTCAACAACGATGCTTTGTGGAAATGATGGAGGTATTCAGCGTACGACAGCCAATCTTGCAGGAACAGTCTCATGGACCCAGATAAATACTGGATACAGAACTTACCAGTATTATTATGTGGATATTGATCCCCGGGTCAGTAATACAAAAGTACTTGGAGGCGCACAGGATAATGGTTCTACCAGGAATATTGGAGGTTCAGGAACAGATTTTGAAATGGTAACAGGGGGTGATGGGGTTTCTGTAGGACTAACCGATCTTATTGCCGGTACACAATATGAATATGTTGGATCACAATTGGGAACCATAAACAGAAGAACATCCGGCACTGCGCTGGGTTTTATTTCAGCTGCTATTACTCCTGCTGGTGAATCGGGGACCGGGCTCTTTGTAACCCTTTTCAAACTCGACCCGGATAATACAGAACGGTTGTATTATGCCAATGACAATGCATTGTACCGCACCACATCTGCTTCAACAGTAACATCTGCTACCTGGACCTCCCTGACCGGTGTAGCAACCTCTGTAGGCCCTGCCAATGATATAACAGCACTTGCACCAAGCCGGGGGGCCTATAGTGCGGTAACATCAAGTTTGTTTATTGGTGCATCTAATGGAAAAGTTTATAGGTTGGATGACCCTACTGGGGTAGCGGCGGCTACTGCACCCGTTGATATTACAGGCGCAGGTTTTCCTGCAGGGGCTTATGTAAGCAGTATTGCTGTCAATCCAAGAAATGATGATACCCTATTAGTTACATTCTCTAACTACGGAGTCTCCAGTGCCTGGTGGACTGGTGATGCTAATTCTGCCGTTCCCACATGGACAGCCGTTGAAGGTAGTTTAAGCTTGCCTTCTTATAGAAGTGCTGCGATACATGCAGTTCCCGGCTCGGCAGAAGTACAATACTTTGTCGGGACTTCTGTGGGCTTATATACTGTAACAGGTCTGCCCGGTGTTACCACCTGGACACAGGAAGGATCAAGTTCGTTGGGTAATGCAGTTGTTTCAAGCCTGTCGTTCCGGCCCTCGGATGCAAACCTGCTGGTGGGCACACATGGCTATGGAATGTGGAAGACTGTACTTAGCCTTTTCCCATTGCCTGTTGAAATGACAGAATTCAAAGGAACACTTCAGAATAATAAATCTGTTTTGTTGCAATGGACAACTTCGGCGGAATATGGCAGCAAACATTTTGAACTGGAAAAATCTATTGATGGTATTAACTTCAGGAAGATAGCAACCATCCAGGCTGCCGGGAATAGTAATTCACCCCGTAATTACAGCTATATTGACAGAGAGCCATTAACAGAAAAAAATTACTACCGGCTCAAATCTGTTGACATTGATAACGATAGCAGACTTAGCAATATAGTTCTTGTCAAAGTGCCCAACTTAACCCAGGATATACAAGTGTTGGGTAATCCGTTCAAAGACTTTATCAGGGTGAGGTTTGTAAAATCACCAGATACGAAAGGGGAGCTCCGGCTTACTGATATGGCAGGCCGGGTTGTGGCAAGACAATCTTTTGTACAGGGTGAACAACTGGTTCAGTTTAATATTCCGGCTGAGAGGACTGCAAGAGGCATTTATATACTCCAGGCCTTTATTAATGGGCAGATATATACGATGAGGGTACAGAGAGAATAAAAGAAAGTCAGTGTTTTATTCAGAAAGACCGCCAGTTTATATGGCGGTCTTTTGTTTATTAAGCAGTATAAATGAAAAATTGTCCTCGGGTTGTTACAATTCTTATTATTATACCTGTCAAATCTTGCCGTTAACTGAAAAATTGTCTTTTTTAACTTTAGCGGCATGGTATTTCCTGTACCTTCGCCGCCCATTGCCTGCTAAACATTAGCAAGGCGGGTCAAAATTTCAAAAACTCAAAATCAATACAATTATGGCTAAGAAAGTCAATGTTACCCCACTTCACGACAGGGTAATTGTAAAAGCAGCCGCTGCTGAAGAAAAAACAGCAGGTGGTATCATCATCCCCGACACAGCTAAAGAAAAACCACAACGTGGGCGTTGTTATTGCCGCCGGCCCCGGTAAAAAAGATGAACCGGTAACCGTAAAAGCAGGTGATACCGTTTTATATGGTAAATATGCCGGTACCGAGATCCAGATCGATGGTGAAGATTATCTCATCATGAGAGAGTCGGATATCCTGGCAATTGTGTAATCAGCCAATTTGGCGATTGCGATGATGTGCCAATTAAAAGAAATCATTATCAGAATTATTCAATTAACAAATTTTCAAATATTATAATTATGGCAAAGCAAATCTTCTTCGACATTGAAGCAAGAAATAAAATGAAGAAAGGCGTTGACACACTGGCAAACGCTGTGAAAGTAACATTGGGTCCTAAAGGCCGTAATGTTGTTATTGAAAGAAAATTCGGCGCACCAACTGTTACTAAAGACGGTGTGACCGTAGCAAAAGAAATTGAACTGGAAGACCCGATTGAAAACATGGGCGCCCAGATGGTAAAAGAAGTAGCTTCTAAAACGGCTGACATCGCAGGTGATGGAACTACTACTGCAACAGTATTGGCACAGTCAATCATCAGCGAAGGGTTGAAAATGGTGGCTGCCGGTGCTAATCCAATGGACCTGAAAAGAGGAATTGACAAAGCGGTTAGCCTGGTGGTGGAAAGCCTGAAAGGGCAGAGCCAGACGGTGGGAAGCGACAGCAAAAAAATTCAGCAGGTAGCAACGATCTCCGCTAATAATGATGAGACAATCGGTAAGCTGATCGCTGAAGCATTTACCAAAGTTGGCAAGGAAGGCGTAATCACTGTAGAAGAAGCAAAAGGTACTGATACTACTGTTGATGTGGTGGAAGGTATGCAGTTTGACCGTGGTTATATCTCTCCCTATTTCGTTACCAACAGCGAAAAGATGGAAGCTGAATTGCAAAACCCTTATATCCTTATCTATGACAAGAAGATCAGTAATATGAAAGATATCCTTCATATTCTGGAGAAAGTGGCACAGGGCGGCCGTCCGTTATTGATTATTGCTGAAGACCTTGAAGGTGAAGCTCTGGCAACATTAGTTGTAAACAAACTCCGTGGTACATTGAAAGTGGCAGCTGTAAAAGCTCCTGGTTTTGGTGATCGCAGAAAAGAAATGCTTCAGGATATTGCTATTCTTACAAAAGGTATCGTTATCAGTGAAGAGCAAGGCTACAAACTGGAGAATGCAGACTTAAGTTATCTTGGTACTGGCAACTTCCGTAACTATTGATAAAGACAATACTACTGTTGTTGGTGGTAAAGGGAAAAAAGAAGACATCGTAGCAAGGGTAAACCAGATAAAAGCACAAATTGAAGTAACTACTTCTGATTATGACAAAGAAAAATTACAGGAACGCCTTGCTAAATTAAGCGGTGGTGTGGCTGTTCTTTACGTTGGTGCTGCTACCGAAGATGGAGATGAAAGAAAAGAAAGACCGTGTGGATGATGCATTACATGCAACAAGGGCTGCGGTAGAAGAAGGCATTGTTCCCGGTGGTGGAGTGGCTTATATCCGTGCCATTGAAAGCCTTGAAGCTAAAGTAAAAGGCCAGATTGAAGATGAGCAAACCGGTATGGCCATAGTCCGCAGGGCGTTGGAAGAGCCGATCCGCATCCTGACTGCTAATGCAGGTATTGACGGTTCTATTGTTGTTCAGAAGATCAAAGAAGGCAAAGGCGACTATGGTTTTAATGCCAGGACCGAGAATTATGAGAACTTGTTCAAGGCCGGCGTTATAGACCCGACAAAGGTTAGCCGTGTAGCTCTTGAAAATGCCGCTTCTATCGCCGGTATGCTGCTTACCACTGAATGTGTGGTTGCGGACAAGCCTAAGAAAGAAGAATCACACTCACATGGTGCCCCTGATATGGGTGGCATGGGTGGTTATTAATACTTTACCGCCGGATAAGGCAACGAATACAAAGAAAATCCCGTTTCTGCACTGAGGCGGGATTTTTCTTTTTCCTGTTGAAAATTTACGATTGGGGATACATTAAATATCCTTACTTTTAGTCGCTTTTTTAAAGCAATTTGCCTTTATATTAACTTATAACCAAACAATTTTTTATGAGTAAAATGTACAAAATTTTACTGGCTATCCTTGTAGTTAGTATTTCTTTTACAGCTTCTGCCCAGGAAAATTATTGGTCTTCACGCAGCGATGTCAGTGGTATTACCACAGATAAGGCTGTAGCAAGACAATCTTTTCCAAAGGTGTTCAATTTATTTCAACTGAACATTGAACCGTTAAGGCAGCAATTATTCACTGTCACTGACAACCAGGCAAGGCGTTCAACAGTTATATCGCTGCCTAATGCCAACGGTAGTCTTGAACAGTTTGAAGTTTACGAAGCTTCAAACTTTGAGCCTGCTTTGCAGGCCCGTTTTCCTGAGATCAGGGCTTTTTCAGGAAAAGGCATCACAGACAGATCTGCTATGCTGAAACTGAGTATCTCTCCACAGGGAATACAAACAATGGTTTTCAGAGCCAACGGCCCTAATGAATACATTGAGCCTTATTCACAAGATCATACTGTTTATGCTGTATTTAAATCACAGCGTCAGAAAGGTGGTTTGCCATGGGTATGTTCTACACCCGATCAGGAGCTTGCTGCTAGTATTACTGCCAATGTATCTGCATTACGTCCTGAAAGTAATGCCGGACAACTGAAGACAATGCGTCTGGCTCAATCTTGTAACGGTGAATATTCTAACTGGTTTGGTGCCACAAGTTCTGCACAGGTTGCTTTGGTTTTGGCAGGATATAATGCAACACTAACCCGTTGCAATGGTACTTATGAGAAGGATCTTGCTATTCACCTGAACCTGATTGCTAATACAACTGCTGTTATTTATTACGACCCCGGAACAGATCCATATACAACATTGGGAAACTGGAATAACCAGTTACAGGCAACATTGACCAGTATTATAGGTGAAGCAAACTACGACATTGGCCACATGTTTGGCGCATCTGGTGGTGGTGGTAACGCAGGTTGTATTGGTTGCGTTTGCGTAGATGGTCAGAAAGGAAGAGGTATTACTTCTCCTGCCGATGGTATTCCCCAGGGAGATAATTTCGATATTGACTATGTGGCACATGAAGTAGGACACCAAATGGGTGCTAACCATACTTTCTCCATGTCGAATGAAGGTATAGGCGTAAATAAAGAAGTAGGTTCTGGTATCACCATTATGGGTTATGCAGGAATTACTGCCCAGGACGTTGCCCCTCACTCTATTGATATATTTCATGAAGCGTCAATCCAGCAGGTCCAGGTAAATATGGCAACTAAAACCTGCCCTATCACTACATCTCTTAGTGGAATCAATGCTACACCTGTTGTGGCAGCACTTACAAACTATACTATTCCTCCTTCTACGCCGTTTGCATTGACCGGTTCTGCTACTGATGCCGATGCCGGAGATGTTCTGACTTATTGCTGGGAACAAAATGATGATGGTGCCGGACAAACTGGAACCAACAGTGTGGCCCGTGAGAATAAACCTACTGGCCCGAACTGGCTTTCATTCTCTCCCACAACATCTCCAACCAGGCTGATGCCGAGATTGTCAACCATCCTTACGGGAGCCAATCTTACAGGTCCGCTGCCCGGTGGTGATGCTGGTGCCAACATTGAAGCACTTAGTAATGTAAGCCGCACATTGAATTTCAGGCTTACTGCAAGAGATAACAGGCCTTATAATGGAACTGCAATTGGACAAACCAATTTCCAGGATATGGCTGTTACCGTTAACGCAACTACTTACACCCCGTTCCTGATCACTTCGCAGAATGCTGCAGTTAGCTATGCCGGTGGTTCTACGCAAACTGTAACCTGGTCAGTAGGTAATACAACTGCAGCACCTATCAGTACTGCTAATGTTATGATATCATGGTCTACTGATAATGGGGCTACGTTTACTACTCTTATTGCGAGTACTGCAAATGATGGCACAGAAACATTTACGGTACCTGTCTACAGTTACCACACTGGGTCGTATTAAAGTTGAGGCGATTGGTAATATCTTCTTTGATATTAATAATGCCCCGATTACTGTTACGACACCATTAAACGGATATACATTTGGTACAGTTACCAACGGTTCAGCTGCTTGTCCTGCCGCCGGCCCGATCAATGCGTCCTTGCCCTTGCTCTTTCAGGGTACCTATACAGGCCCAGTAACTGTTGCTTACCTGTCAGGAGCCCCTGTCGGAACTACAGTTAGCATTTCACCCTCTTCATTTACAGCCTCTGGTTCTGCTACTGTATCACTGAATAGTACTGGTGCTTTAACTCCGGGTACTTACAACATTACAGTTCAGGGTACAGGACCTGCTCCTGGTACTACACAAAATGCCGTTGTGAGCTTTACTGTTAATCCAGGCTCAGGCCCGACAATTACTGGTCAGCCTGTTAGTGTAGCAGTTTGTTCAGGAAACAATGCAAGTTTTGCTGTTATTGCCACAGGTACTTACCAGTGGCAGGTAAGCACTGCGGCTGTTCCTGCATTTACTAATATTGGTGGTGCGACAGCTTCGACCTTAACTCTTACTGGCAGTTACTGCCGGTATGAGTGGTAACCAGTACCGTTGTGTTGTTACCGGCCAGTGCGGAAGCACTAACTCTACTGCTGCTACATTAACTGTTAATGTAGCACCGGCTGTAACCACTAACCCAACAAGCCAGGCAGTATGTTCAGGTAGTGCTGTAAGCTTTACTGCTGCCGGATCAGGAACTCCTGCTCCGACATATCAATGGCAGATAAGTACTACAGCTGTTCCTGCATTTACCAATGTTCCTGGAGCTACTAATGCTACTTATACTATTGCAAGTACTACAGTTGGTATGAATGGCGACCAATATCGGTGTGTTATAACTAACACATGCGGCTCCGTTAATACAACTGCTGCTACATTAACTGTTAATTCATCTGTAACTGTAACCACTAACCCTGCTAACGCTACAATTTGCGAAGGAACAGGAACCAGCTTTGCTGCTGCTGCCAGTGGTTCAGGTCTTTCCTATCAGTGGGAAGTAAGTACCAATGGTGGTTCAACCTGGAGTAATGTTACCAACAGTTCTGTTTACTCAGGTGCAACAACACCAACATTGACGTTGACTGAATACACCACCTTCATTGAACGGAAACAGGTATCGTTGTAACATCAGCAGTCCTCCTTGTACTCCTGGTATAACTTCATCAGCATTGCTGACAGTTAACACCTTCCCGGTTGTTAATACTCCGCCTGCAAATGCTACTATTTGTGAAGGCGCATCCAATACGTTTACTGTTGCAGCTACTACTGGTGTTGGTTCACTCAGCTATCAGTGGCAGGTAAGCACCGATGGGGGTACGACCTATTCGAATATAGCCGGCGCAACTACCAGTTCTTTTGCACAGACTAACATTCCGGTTGGACAGAACGGCTATCGTTTCAGGGTAATAGTTACAGCTGGTTGCGGTTCAAGCACCTCTGCTGCTGCTATACTGACAGTGAATGCTTACCCGGTAATTACATTTAGCCCTGTAACAACTGTTTGCCAGTCTGATGCCGCATTTACACTCAGTGCATCACCTTCTGGCGGTGCCTTCAGTGGTTCTGGTGTTTCCGGGTCTACATTTACTCCATCAGTTGCCGGTGTCGGACCTAAAACTGTAACTTATACAGTTAGCAACGCAGGTTGCCAATCTGTTGTAAGCAGAGTGATACTGGTGAATGAATGTGCTGAACGTCACCTTACACTTAATCAATATCCTGCTATTATTGTATACCCTGTTCCTAACAATGGTAACTTTAGCATTCGCCTTAATACTGATCTGTACAGTTCACTTAACATTAAAGTGTTCAACAGCATGGGTCAGTTGGTGAAAACACAAGTAGCAACAGGTCTTACTTATGGCAGTGTAATAGGTGTTAGCTTGCCTTCATCAGCTCCAAGTGGTACTTACCAGTTGTATCTGACTAATGACAGAGATAAGACCACTAAAGGTGTAAGCTTTGTGGTTTACAAATAAGAACTGATTCTTACTTTAAAATCCCGTTCCGCATTAGCGGAACGGGATTTTTTATTTACTGATGATCTTTATCTCAACCCGGCGATTTTGAATTCTTTCTTCTTCCGTTTTTTCAGGGTAAGGAAAAATTGGCGAGGAATGGCCATATCCTTTATAAGAAACTCTTTCGGGCTGAATATTATTTTCAAGCAGATAGTCCCTGACTGCTTTTGCTCTTGCTTCTGACAGGTTGTAAAGCCCTGTTTCTCCATCATGACCATCAGAATTATCTGCCTGGCAGCAAATATGTCCTTCGATCCTGATAACAAGTTTTGGATATGTCCTCATTGCATCCAATAATTCTTCCAGCATCGGGGTTGATTCAGGCAGAAACTGGTGCATCCCTCCATAGAAATTGATATTGCGTAAAACGATATTGGTTCCCGATACGGTGGCTGTATCGGCTATTTTCTCTTTTAGTGACTGGCTCTCAGACGAATTGCTTATTGCAATACCCAGGTAGCTTATTTCAACCCGTCTGTTCAATTGCCTTTCTTCATCAGTAGCGTTGTCATTTAGCGGCTCCCTTTTCCCATAACCTGCTGCACTAATTATTCTTTCGGGAGAAACACCGCTGTTAAGCAGGTAGTTCTTAACGGCCAATACTCTTTGTTCTGAAAGTTTATCATTGTGGGCGTCATTACCGATCGCATCACAATGGCCACTCAGGGTTATTCTTAATCTGGAAAAATTCTGTTTCTCAGCAACGAGGAAACTATCCAGTCTTGTTTTAGCTGCTTCTGTGATGTCAAATTTGTTGAAACTGAAATGAACCGTAAAGGACTGCTGGGGGTATCCTGTGGTACAAAGAAAAAGTGCTAAACCTGTGATCAGGGCTCTCATATGTTGTTATTTGATGGTGGATAAAAAATATATCATTGGCATACAAGTGTTTCTGTAACGAATCTATTACTGTTTTCTTGTATAAGATTTCCACCACCCTCAATTTTAGCATACCTTTGCCGCCTTAAAAAAGGATATTAATGATCAGTGTAAAAGACCTGAAACTGGCCTACGGCAAAAGGGTATTGTTTGAAGAAGTAAATCTCAATTTCACCAAGGGAAATTGTTATGGTGTTATTGGAGCCAACGGTGCCGGGAAAAGTACATTCCTGAAAATACTCAGCGGAGAAATTGAACCTAATAAAGGAACGGTAGAAATTACTCCCGGTGAAAGGATGGCCGTGTTGAAACAAAACCAGTTCCAGTTTGATGAGGAAACTGTATTGAACACGGTGATGATGGGGCACACCAAACTGTGGGCTATTGCAAAAGAAAGAGAAACGATCTATGCTCTGGCAGATTTTACAGAAGAAGATGGTATGCAGGGCCGGTGAACTGGAAGCACGAGTTTGGCGAAATGGGTGGCTACACCGCAGACAGCGATGCAGCTACATTATTAAGTGAACTGGGAGTGGGAGAAGAATTTCACCAGTCATTAATGAAAGATATTCCTTCGAATTTGAAGGTAAGGGTATTGCTCGCACAAGCCATCTTTGGAAATCCTGATATCCTTTTATTGGATGAGCCGACCAACGGACTGGATATTGAAACGATCGGCTGGTTAGAAAATTTCCTGGCAGATTATGAGAACATCGTTTTAGTGGTGAGCCATGACCGTCACTTCCTGGATGCAGTGTGTACCCATGTGGCAGATGTTGACAGGCAGAAAGTAAAAATCTTTACCGGTAACTATACTTTCTGGTATGAGTCATCGCAACTGATGGCCCGCCAGATCAACGACAAGAATAAAAAGGTGGAAGAGAAGCGGCAGGCCCTCATCGATTTCATTGCCCGTTTCAGTGCCAATGCCTCAAAAAGTAAACAGGCAACATCAAGAAAGAAAGCATTGGAAAAACTGACGATCGAAGAGATAGAACCCAGTTACAGAAAATATCCCGGCATCATTTTTCAACCACTGCGGGAAGTAGGTAACCAGATCCTTAACATTGAGAAACTGAAAAAATTGGTTGATGGAAGGGTGCTGTTCAGCGATGTAACATTTACCGTTAATAAAGGGGATAAGATTGCACTGTTGAGCCGTGATCCGTTGGCAGTTACTTCTTTCTTTAATATTATTACTGCGGAAATAATTGCTGACAGCGGTTCATATGAATGGGGCAGTACGGTAACACATGCCTACCTGCCACAGGAGAACAGCCAGTTCTTTAATGGTAAGGATAACCTGATGGACTGGTTGCGCCAATATGTACCGGATCATGTAAAAGATGTGGATGAACCATTTCTACGTGGGTTTCTTGGTAAAATGCTTTTCAGCGGCGATGATGTTTTAAAAACAACAAATGTGCTGAGCGGTGGCGAAAAAGTCCGTTGCATGCTCAGCCGGATGATGCTGCAAAGCCCCAATGTTATTTTGCTGGATCAGCCAACCAATCACCTTGACCTGGAAAGTATCCAGAGCTTCAACGAACAGTGTACTGATTACAAAGGTATCGTTCTGTTAACGAGCCATGACCATACATTTATGCAGACTGTTGCAAACAGGGTTATTGAATTAACGCCTAAGGGTATCATAGACAGGTTAATGACCTTTGATGAATACCTGGAAGATGAAAGAGTGAAAGTGTTGAAGGAAGAGATGTATAGGTAATGGATAGATGATAGAAAGTAAATAGTTAGTTCCCGTTTCTGTACGAGGCGGGAATTTTTATTCAGGTACTTGTCAAGAAAAAAAGTTCTTTTTATCTTAGCCTTGGTAACCAACTGCTTTAATAATATTGGGGAATCCAATTCCTGCCGTACCTGTTAATCTTTCCGGGAAAAATTTGTATCCGGCCGGAGAGTATGTTCTGCCAAATACAGGATATTCAGGTTGAAGCCAATGTAAAATGAATTTAAAGCCTTGTCTTTCGGCAGGGCTTTTTTGTTATCTTCCTTTTCAATATGTCCACCAATTCATCTCTTGCCAAAAAAATTGGTTTTTGGTCAGCTACTTCTATTATTGTTGGCAGTATCATCGGGTCCGGTGTTTTTATGAAACCGGCCAGTATGGCAGAGCAATTAGGTTCGCCGGTATGGCTGACAGCAGTATGGGTAATTGCCGGATTGTTCTCGCTGTTCGGCGCATTGGTGTATGCTGAACTGGGAGCGATGATACCGGAAACAGGAGGCATCTATGTTTATTTCAGAAAGATGTTCGGAGATTTTGTTGCTTTCCTGTATGGATGGGCTGCTTTTTCTGTAATTAATACAGCAGCAATAGCAGCCATCGCATTTGTGTGTGCACAATACGCAGATTATTTTCTGCACCTGCCACGGTTTAGTGAGGGGACAGAGCAATCTGTTGTTTGGCATTTACCTTTTGTGGGCAACTTGTTTCCATTAAAGAACTTTGGGGTAAAATCGCTTGCAATTGCTTTAGTAGGACTGCTTACCTGGGTGAACTACCGAAGCGTAAAAGCAGGGAGTTCATTCCAGCTTGTTTCTACCATCGTAAAAATAGCTGTCATTGCTGCGCTGGTTATCGGCATCTTTTTTTTCGGTAATGGTTCAGTTCAGAACTTTTACGAGGCGGATAGCCCTAAGCAGGGTGGTGCACTAATAAGTGGCATCATTGCAGCTTTAACCGGGGCTTTCTTTGCTTATGATGGCTGGGTCAATATCACTTTTATTGCCGGTGAAATAAAGCAGCCGCAACGGAATATCCCGAAGAGTTTATTTACAGGGGTTATAGCCTGCATTATCGTCTATGTATTGGTCAACCAGGCCTACTTGTATGTTTTACCGGTAGAGAAAATTGCCGGTTCTTCGTTAGTAGCTTCCGATGCCATCAGTTTTGCCATTGGGAATACAGGCGGAGCATTGGTGGCAGCTATGATAGTTATCTGTACACTGGGTGCAATTAATGGCAATATAATGGCAACTACAAGAATTACCTATGCCATGGGAAAGGATAAGGTCTTTTTACCATGGGCCGGCAGGGAACATAAACGTTTTCAAACACCGGGCAATGCACTGTGGTTGCATGGCGCATGGATATCTGTCCTGATCATTTCGGGTTCGTTTGATATGCTGGCTGATATGATGGTGTTCATCAGCTGGATTGCCTATGGCCTGGGGGCGGTGGGTATTTTTATGCTGCGCAAAAAAATGCCTGAAGCAGAACGGCCATATAAGATTTGGATGCATCCTTTTGTAACATTGCTCTTTATCATCTTTACAGCCTTATTCCTGGTCATCACAGTTTATAATGATATTACCAATTACTTACATGACCGGCAGCCCGTAGTCAATTCCTTATTAGGGATAATCATAGTAGCACTGGGTATCCCGTTCTTTTTTTATTTCCGGAAAAAGAGAAAAGAGGCAGATGCCTAAATCATTTTCTTTATTAATTTTCCCAGAATCATCATCCCATAATCGGCATCATCATCCCATGGCCTGCTGAAACTAATGCGGATACAGTTATTGTAATTGCAGCTGGCTGAAAATATTTTGCCAGGTACAATTGAAATATGATGCTTCATGGCTTCAATACGAAGTTTGAAAGTGTTTACTTTATTATTCAGCTGCACCCAGAGTATGAAACCTCCATGCGGACGGGAGACTTTGGTGTCTTCCGGGAAATGATCAATAATGCCCTGCATATACCGGAGACATTGTGTGTGTAACGCCTTTCGCATATTCTTTAAATGGTATTCATAGCGTCCATGCTGGAGATAATGGGCAATAGCGGCCTGGGTAAGAGTGGGAGAGCTGATGTTATGAATTCTTTTTATCTGCTTCACCTGTTCAAGAAATTTTCCCGGCATCACCCAACCGATTCGGTAACCCGGCGCCAGTGATTTGCTGAGCGAAGAACAATGCATCACCATTCCTTTGGTATCGTAATACTTGCAGGTGCGGGGCCTTTTTTTGCCGAAGTACAACTCCCCATAAATATCATCTTCAATTAAAGGAATATTGTTTTTGGTAATGATATCAACCAGTTTCTTTTTGTTTTCATCAGGCATCAAACCTCCTAAAGGGTTGTTGAAATTGGGGATCACCACACAGGCTTTAATTGAGGAATTTTTAATGACTTGCTGAAAGCGATCAAGATCAAGTCCTGTAACAGGCGAAGAAGATATTTCAAGCACTTTTAATCCCATGCTTTCAAGTGATTGAAAGATGCCAAAGTAGTTGGGTGATTCTACTGCCACAGTATCTCCCGGTTGTGTAACAGCTTTTATACAAAGTGTCATCGCTTCAAGGCAACCACCCGTCACCACAACTTCATCCGGTTTTATTTTTCCTCCCCAGTTAAACGAAAGTTTAGCGATCTGTTTTCTTAGTTCAATATTTCCTTGTGTGTGTTCATAGCCGATGCAGGAATCACTACTGTTGCGTAAAGCCTGCATTACAGACTTATTGATCTTGGCAGTTGGTAACAACGAAGCATCGGGAGCGGCCAGTGCAAAATTGATGACCTTATTACTATGTGTGGCAATATCAGCGTAAATAGAAGCGATCATCTCTTTCACACTTATATCATGTGATAAGGGATCAGGCTGAACCATTTTTGGTAATTCGGGAAAACGTTTCTGATTAAAACGTACATAGTAACCTGACTTGGGCCGGGATTCGATCAATCCTTTTCCTTCCAGGTGATAATATGCCTGGAAAGCGGTGCCCATGCTGATGCCATATTCATCACTCAGCATTCTTACCGAAGGAAGTTTGTCGCCGATCTTCAATACGTCTTCGCCGATCATTTTCTCCAGTCCGTCTGCCACCTGCATATAAAGATGGTCTTCTGCTGTAAAGTTGTCTTTTCTCATAGTATAAAATCTGATATAGTCAAAAATACAAAAACTGAATCTGTTTTTTATGCAGAAAAGATAAAATATTTGTTCTTTCATTTTCACACACCGGTAGTTGTACCGGCCCGATGAAAAAAGCTCTGTAAAAAGCTGACGGAATTGTTTTGCTTAAAGTTGAATGACGATTAGAACGAAACAAACTAAACCCAACAATATGGAACTACTTACAGACATCAAAGTAAAAAAGACCAGTCATTCCAAAGTGCATGAAGTAAACTTCAATGAACTGGAATTTGGAAAGTATGTTGCTGACCACATGCTGGTATGCGACTATGCCAATGGTGAATGGAATCAGCCGATAATCGTTCCCTTTGCTAACCTTTCGCTTAATCCTGCAACATTAGCCCTTCATTACGGGCAAACTGTATTCGAAGGCATGAAAGCGTTTCGTATGCAGGATGGAAAGGTCAATATCTTCCGCATTGAAAGGCACTATGACCGTTTTGTAAGATCATTGGACAGAATGTGTATGGCTGCTCCGCCAAAAGAAGTATTCATCGAAGGATTAATGAGATTAGTGGAACTGGACAGGGCATGGGTACCGGGGCAAACAGGTGCAGCATTGTACCTGCGGCCTTTTGTGTATGCCAGCGAAGCAAAATTCGGCGTGAAAATATCTGAGCAGTTTCGTTTTATCATCTTTACCGGACCTGTACCTGAATTGTATGCAAAGCCTATCAAAGTGAAAGTGGAAACTACTTATGTAAGGGCTGCAAAAGGCGGAACGGGGTTTGCCAAATGTGGCGGTAACTATGGAGGGGCTTATTATCCTACCCGGCTGGCAAGAGAACAGGGGTATGAGCAAGTGTTATGGACGGATGCAAAAGAAAATAAGTTCATTGAAGAATCAGGAATGATGAATGCGATGTTTGTTATCAATGATACATTAGTAACACCGCCTTTATCTGATTCTATTTTAGATGGGATAACAAGGGATTCCTTACTGATGATCGCCGCTGACCTTGGATATAAAGTAGAAGAACGTCCCGTTCCGGTAGAAGAATTGGAGGAAGCATTTCGTAATAAAGCTATCACAGAAGCATTTGGTGTCGGTACGGCAGCAGTTGTTGCACCAATCCAGACTATCCATATTGGAGGAATTGATTATCACCTGCCGCAGTATGGCCCTGACAGTTTACTGAACAGGATCAAATTGAAATTAGGAAGGATAAGAACAGGTGCGGATGAAGATGTTTACGGATGGAATTGCATTGTGTGATCTTTATATGGGTTAGTTTAAGGCCGGTGTAACAACCGGCTTTTTTTATTATCGCAATAGCAATGTTGTCCCTTTCAGGAAAACCTTTTCACCAATGTCATGATGGGTATAACTGAGCAGCCAGGCATAAAGACCGGTATCCTGCAGCACACCATTTATTTTACCATCCCATTTTCTTGTCCAGTCTTTGGTCGAAAACACCAACTGGCCAACACGGTTGTACACCCTGAATTCAAGATTGTCGGCCTTAACAGCATTCAGCGGGTATAGGAAATCATTTTTGCCATCTCCATTCGGAGTGAAGGCGGAAGGCACAGCAATAAAACAGGTTTTTAAAACTCTTACCGCATGGGTGGCGGTGTCATCGCAACCAAGTGTTGTATTAGTGGCAATAAGCCGGATCATGTATAACATCTCATTTCCGTTGTCTATGTAACGCTGACCCGGCGGATCTCTCAGATTACTTGTAGCGCCATTGCCAAAACGCCATCGCCATTGATCAATATTACCGGTACTTTTATTTTCAATTGTCAGTAAATCACCGGGGCAAATAAAGGGCGGAATCGAAAAAGCTGCTTTGAAGCGGTCACTGATCTTTACTGTTTGTGAAATAGTATCAGCACAAAAACCATTCGTTACAATAAGTTTCACCGTGTATTGTCCTGTGGCAAATGTTACAACAGGGTTTGGAAGACTACTGCTGCTGCCGTTACCAAAGTTCCAGTTCCAGCTGTTTGTATTATTGTTGCCATCATGAAAGAAGGCAACTGTATTCTGGCTGCAGGCTGTTGAATTGGATTGAGTGAATGATGCAGATACTCCCTCCGCAACTTTAAAAGACAATGTAGCCCCCGCTGGTGTCGGCACCGAGCATTCATTCAATATCGTATTGCCATCACTGCCGGTGGTAAGCCGTACCTGGTAATTACCGGCGGCAATGCCGGGTGGTAAATTCAACCGGATAACCGGTGTTGTACTATTATTACTGCAGGCCGGAAGAAATGGTATGCCGGTAACAGCCTGTGGCCCGGTGATAATAAAATCACTTCCGTCAGCAGCAACAGAACTGCATAGGATTTTTTTTCTGAAGACCAGTTCGATGTAAGATGGTTTGCAAACCACATTGAACAGACTATCCATCGGGGTGAACTGTTGCGGTGCTGCAACAACCGGAAGCGTTTCTCCAACCGGAATATTACGGGTGCAGATATCAATTAAAGTGTTGCCATCGCTTCCATTATTAATAGTAAGGGTGTAATTGCCAAAAGCAAGTGACTGATCAAGAGTTAGAGTAATTAAACTGGTTCCAAATTGTGTAGTGCAATCGTAGGGAACAGCACTTATCACATTGGCGCCACCGCTGATTGTAAAGTCGCTGCCATCAGCAGCAAGGGTGTTGCATTTTACCTGTTTATTCAGCCGCAGGAGCAGCTGGGTCCTGTCGCAACTTAAATCTGCTACGACCATATGCGGTTCAATCGCATCGGTGATAACGGCAGTGCCACCACCAAACGAAAGCTGGTAGCCGGATGATGAACCGCTGCTGTTACTCACCATCAGCATATAAGTATGGCCAGCAATAAGGTCAGGCATTTTACTGAACAATGGCTGGCCGGCTCCGCTGCAAACCTGGACGTTTGTTCCATCGCTTGATGTACCTGTTTCTCCCGGCTCCGGTGACCAGTTGCAGGCTACAAATAAATTACTGTTGGTGAAAACATCTACCGGGTTGGTGCTGGTGATATCGAACAGTTGCCAGTTATAATTTGCAAAAGCATCATCTGGTGTAATGCTAAAACCAAGAGTGCCGGCAGTAAAACAGGCAAAGCGAAAGAAATTCGGATTCAGGTTTTGATAAACACCTCCGTCGGTGCAGGGTGATGGTATGGTGGTTTGGCCGCAATAGGTAGGTGTTGTAATTGTAAAAGCCACGGAACTGCAGACGAAAACGGCCGATACAGGAGTTTGTCCCGGGAATGTGCAATCCTGCGCCTTTGCTTTTACAGCAAACCATACGAAACAACAACAAAGCAGTAAGGTCTTTTTATTCATGGCGGACAGGTGATTCCCGTTAAACGCAGAAAAGCAAAGCAACGATGCCTGTTACGGTATGTAATTTACTAAACAATGCCCAACTGCCGGGTTGCCTTATTTCTTGTGTATTTTCGTTGCACAACAACAGCACATGAAGAAAGCAATCATAACCGGGGCGTCCGGTAACCTGGGGCAGGCCGTCATAAAAAAATTCCTGGCGGAAGGATATTATGTTACCAGTACTGTTATTCCCAACGACCCGGTAGCCACAGGCATCAACGGAAAGAACTTTGAGACCGCCGTTGTTGACCTGATGGATGAAGATGCTGCGCAAAAATTTACCCACCTGATGGTGGCAAAGCATAAAACAATTGATGTGGCCATATTAACGGTGGGTGGGTTTGCTATGGGCAGCATAGCAGATACCAGGACAACCGACATTGCCAAACAATACAAATTGAATTTTGAGACAGCTTACAATATTGCCCGTCTTGTCTTTATGCAAATGCTAAAGCAGGGTAGTGGCCGCATTTTCCTGATCGGTTCCCGGCCCGGACTTGATATGAAGAACAGTAAAGGAATGGTGGCCTATGGTTTAGGAAAGTCACTCATCTTCCGGCTGGCGGAGCTGATGAATGATGAAGCGAAAGGAACTGATGTGGTAACGGGTGTGGTGGTGCCATCCACGATTGATACACCACAGAACAGGGCTGCTATGCCCAACGCCGATTTTAGCAAATGGGTGAAACCGGAAGCCATTGCTGACATTATTTACTTCCATTGCAGTGAGCAGGGCGGGATGCTGCGGGAACCGGTGATAAAGGTCTATGGTAATTCCTGAACCGGCATAATCATAAAGGCAGACAACGCCTTGTGCTCTTACCGGGGAAAAGCAATTCATTATCTTGCAGCCCAATTTTCAACTTCCCTTTATGCGATATATGAAATGGGTTGGCCTTGCGGCTGCAGTGTTACTGGTAGTGTCCTGTTTTACCCCCTGGGTTTTTATTGAGGCAGCCAATATTACCGTAAGTGGTATTGACACTACGGGCACCAGTTTTGGCAAACCAGGCTACTTTCATTTTGTACTCGCAGGAATATTTGTATTGCTTACGCTGGTACAAAGGATATGGGCCAAGCGGCTGAACCTATTAATAACGGCCCTGAATGTGGGCTGGGCCCTCCGCAATTTTTTTGTACTGGCCATGTGCAGCGGCGGCGAGTGTCCAGAACGGAAAAGCGGTATGTGGCTGATGCTGCTGGCATCGGTGCTGATGCTGGCATCGGCTTTGTTCCCTGATATGGAACTGCCGGAGGAGAAGAAGAACTAAACTGCCTGCACCCGGGCGGGCACAGAAGGGCACCGTTTCATACACTCCCCATATACCTGCAATGCTTTACCTATACTGTTGCCATATATCCTCTATGCATACAGTACGCTTTTACTATGGCTCTGGCCGGGAGTTACTATGGCTGAAGCAGGCTTCATGGATAAGGGTGGGTGGCAGCAGGCTGCTGTTACCCGGAAAAATAAATCCACCGTATTAATCTTTCGGGCATAATAATTGTCCATGTTTCTGGCCTTTTCATTCTTGAAAAGCTGATTTGGTATGCTATTAACACCGGCTGAAAAATGAGGATAAAAAGTTGAGTAACAGTTTCCTCATGTTTTGATAATACCATAGATTCGCTTTTCGTATTTAGCTTTATTTAATCCTTCCGCAACCCTCCGAAAGTCCCTGTCCCAGTATCCTGCTGACCACTAATTATTTTTTTGATCCTAAAATGGGAACTATGCGGAAGGTTTACGTTTTTGTTGTTATGTTTTTTGTGGCATTAGGTGTGAAGGCACAATACTCTTTAACAGCTACAACTTATAGTCAGGACTTTAACGGGTTAGGAACAGGTAACTCCACAGTTGCAGGAGGAGATTTAAATCTGGTGAGTGCAACTTTAAATGGATGGTATTTTTCTGAATCAGGAGCTTCTGCAAACACTACTATTACTGCAGGGACTGGTTCTTCATCAACAGGCGATACATATAATCTTGGTGCTGCAGCGGGTGCAGACAGAATATTAGGTGGTTTGCTGTCAGGTAATCTAAATCCGACAAATGGATTCTATTTTACAAACAATAACACTTCAGCAATCACATCAATAGCAATCAACTATACCGGTGAAACATGGCGAGTTGGTTCTGCTTCAAGAGTTGATAGAATAGATTTTCAATATAGCACTGATGCAACAAGTCTTACCACGGGAACCTGGACAGATTTTGACGCATTGGATTATGCAAATCCCGGCCAGGCTACAGGAAGCGGAAGCCTTCAGCATTCTGCTGCTATCTCGGGCACCATTTCCAGTTTGAATATTGCTGTTGGAACAACAGTATTTATCCGCTGGACGGATTTTAATGCTACTGGCGCAGATGATGCAATGGGTGTGAATGATTTTAGCATGACAGTTACCCTTGCTCCACCAAACACTATAACTACGGGAACAGTAACAGCCCCACCATTTATATTAGCCAATTGTGCTACTACGGCAACCGGTACTGTTGACTTTACTTCTACCGACGTTTTTAACGGGGGTAATATTTTCACAGCTCAACTGTCTGACGATATCGGGTCTTTTACAGCACCTGTATCCATAGGTACTTTGTCTTTATCAGGAACAGGACCAAGCTCAACAATCAATATTACAATCCCTGCAGGAACAGCATCCGGCACCGGGTACAGAATACGAGTGGTAAGTGATAATCCGCTGGTGATAGGTTCCCAATCTGCTGCATTTACAATTACACAAAATGGATTCGGAGGCTGTTCGTCATCTCATTTTGATTATTACAGGTCTTTCCAAAATGGCGATTGGGATGATATCCTTACATGGGAGTCATCTCCAAATAGCACAGACTGGATCGCTGCTACATTAGTACCTACATCGCAGGCGAACACTATTACCATACAAGGACCACATACAGTAACGATTCTAGCAAATGGTAATGCAGACCAGTTAACCATAAAACAGCGGTGCAACACTTGATCACAATGGGGGCACATTTACCCTGCAGGATGGAACCGGGGATGATATCAATATTGCAAATGGGGGTGTTCTTCTTTTATCATCAACAGGTATAAGCCCTTCATTTGGTGCAGGTAGCCCAACCATTAATGTCAGCACAGGGGGAACAGTAAGGGTTTCCAATTCAGGATTGACAGGGCCAGGCACAGGGGTGAATGCAAACAATTATGTTTACCAGGATCAGTCAATACTTGAGTATACGCCGACATTACCTTTTTCAACAGGTGGTGTTACTTATTTTCCCAATGCATTACCAGGTGTGATACCGATTTTCAGGACAACAAACGCCGGTGCAATAACTGTAGGTGCAGCAGCAAATACTATTATTAATGGCGTTTTTGAATGTAATGGTGGAGGTGTCAGTTGGCAAAGTGCCGGAACAAAAACATTTAGAAATGGTGTCAGGGGAACTGGCGATATTACGGCACTAGCTACTTCAGGAACATTTATCATTAACGGAACGACAGCTGAGTTAGGAGGTACGGGAATTCTGACAGCGCCGACAACAGGCATACAGATCGGTGCTACCACTACTGCATCTGTTACCTCCAATAAAACAATAACGGGAGATGTAACACTGCTTGCTGACTCATACATTGACCTTGGCGGTAATAACCTTACCGTTTCCGGAACTATTACGGGCGGTGCTGCCAATGCATATGTAAAAACAAGCAGTACCAGCGGTGTTTTGCGAATGAATGCAGTAACAGCAAGAACCTTCCCGGTTGGCAACAGCAGTTATAATCCACTATATATTTCAAACGGACAGGGAGCTGACTATTATGTAAAAGTAGAAGATGGTATCAGCCCTGCTGTAGCATTCCCTACTTATGGCATTAACCGTACCTGGAGTATTTATGCTTCAGCCGTTACACCCAACGTAGGTGTGGTATTCCAGTATGCAACTGCAGATGCGAATGCCGGAGCCACTCCGCAACCACAGCCGATGGAGATATTATCTAATACCGGAAGTGTATGGAATATTATTCCCGGCAATACAAATATTAACCC
This sequence comes from Chitinophagaceae bacterium, assembly GCA_037045605.1. GTDB lineage: Bacteria > Bacteroidota > Bacteroidia > Chitinophagales > Chitinophagaceae > JJ008. The sequence goes on from JBAOHK010000015.1 coordinate 122,165, forward strand.
GGGTGGGGCAGACCCTGCATGGACCATTACTGCTGCTACAGCTCTTACTATTACCGGATCACTTACACCACATGCTTTAGGTATTGATGGTGGCTGGATACTTCCTCTTGACTGCATCATTTCCTGCCGTTCAAGAAAAGTGAATAACAGCGGTGTTATTTCATGGGACATCAACAGTTGTGCAGAGGTGAACAGTTTTGAAGTACAGCGTTCTGTTAACGGGGGTGCATACCAGACCATCGGAACGGTAACACCGGGCACAGCATTAGAATACAGTTACACTGATGCATCGCTTGCAAAAGGAACCAACCTGTACCGCATTAAAGTAAACCGCAGCAGTGGCGCCATTAAGTATTCAAATACAGTTGCCGTTATTAATGATACAAAAGGAATACTGATAACTGCTTTGTCACCAAACCCTGTAGCTGATAAAGCCACACTGGTCATCAACGCAGCAAAGCCTGGTACAGTAAATTTTGCTATCTATGATGTAGCTGGCCGCCCCGTTCGTCAATGGTCTGCCACTATTTCCGAAGGCAGCAATACCGTAACGGTGAATGCGGCAACATTGCCGGGAGGTATTTATCACCTTGCGGCCACGACCGGAGATTCAAAGACGGTGATACGGTTTGTGAAAGAGTAACAATACAGCTCAATCTTATTATTTGGTATGCCCTGCATTTTTGCGGGGCATATTTCATTTAAGCAATGAAGTTTTGTAGTGGCAGGTCACAGAGGGGCCACTTATTGTTGCTGGTGAAACAGTGCAGTCAAAGGTTTCAGACTGTCCCCATTTTTCCGGTACATAAAAAAGTTGTGTTGAGCCGGGGGCCAATGAAGCAGACCGGTAGCTTATCCCCGGCATATTATTTTCGCCGGTAAACTTTAGCTGAAATGCTTCACTGCTGCTGCCGGCATTATAAAGCCTGAAAATGTATTGGCCGTTCTTTTTTCCTGCGTATTGAAGGCTGGGCCATAACGGATAAAGGGAGGTAATGCTGCGGCAACGGTAGTTGGTGTAGGGTTTCCATGCTGTATCATTACCTGAACGTTTGTAGAAATAACATTCCCAAATTTTTTTACCGGTTCTTGTTATCTCCGCAGCATAATTAGCACCGCCGGTGCAAACTAAAATGTTCCCTTTTGCTGTTTCTGATACATAGCCTTCTTTACCGGCGATGCCATGGGGGTATCTTGCAGCATGGATAGCGACATGCCAGGCCGGCGCAAATTTTTTAGCGGTTGTGTCGTATGTAAAGGCCATCACAGAAGGGTGGGTTTCCTCATCGCCTTTATCCTCACTGTCTTCTTTTATATTATTATTATAGATTAGTATCTCCTTTGACCGTGTATAAAAGGGACCATGCTGCTGTTTAAAATCAATGCCCGGCGCAAGGCCTTTTTTTATGCTTGCTTCAAAACGGTTGCTGTTAAGGTTCAACACAAATACATCGGAGAGATTTTTAAAGGATAAAAACATTTTGTCGTGGCCGGGTGCAAGTGCAAAGCCATTAAGGTGGCCGGCAAATGTATTTTGGCGGTACTGCATAAAGAGTGAATCGTTTTCCAGGCTGTTCAACTCGTTCCAGCTTCGGCGAATTTTTCCATCTGCCTCATATTGAATGATCGTATTGTACCGCACCGCATCACCGGGAGAAGATTGTTTACCGGGTTTGGTAATAAAACCACAGACAATGTAAGAGCCATCGGCGAGTTTCGACAACTGGTGATGGTATTCTTCTTTTGAGTTGCCGGATATCCTGCCATCACCGGGGCCTGTCCATAACAGTGAGCCGTTAAGGTCTTTTTCATAAGCTCCCCGTACATCAAGATGTGTAATGGTGCCGGCAGCAGTGAGGTCAAGGTCTCTTATCACCCATTTTTCCATTGAGTCGTTTGCAAGCGGTAAAAACCAAACGGGTTGCCCTTTCCTGTCAATGGCTATTGCACTATGATCAACCAGTAAGAGCTCAGCAGATGAATTTTTTGCCGTCACCACTTCCTGCCGGTACCTGGCCGTATCAATACGGGGCGATGTAAGAATGGAGAAATGATAAAACGGACTTGTGTGAACCAGGGTACCTTTTTTATAAGCCATGAACTGCCATTGATACTGATGACCAAACTGCAGGCCCTGTTTTACAAGCAGCGAAATATATTTACTGCGGGTGCGGAAAAGGGGAAGGGTGTTTTTGTTTTTACTTCCGGCGTCATAAACAATAAGGTCATAATAATCGGAGCCATATATGTCTTCCAATCCGAACATGACATGAATGGTGCTGATGGTGCTTCCATCCTTTGGCATAATGCCTGCAGCCATTACTGCGGAAGTTGCAGAGAAGAAGGAAAAGCAATGGAAGATATATTTAAACAAAACCAGGCACCTGTTCATGTGCTGCAAAATAAGAAAATCATTTTTGGGGCAGAAGCTGAAAGGACGGTTCAATTTATTACCAGGTGTGGAAATTTTAAAAGGTTTTTTTGTGTAGTTATTTCCCGTTATTTAATGGATAATACTTAAATTGCCCTATCTGTTTAATCTCAAATCCATTAACTAATAACAAACAGCTATGAGAAAAATTGTACTCGGCTTGTGCATACTTTTAATTACCAATGCATCAATCACTGCACAAACCATTCAACTTACCAATGGCGGGTCCACGACACTTTCGGGTACTACAGGGGCGGCCCCCATCAGCGCCTACTTTGAGTATATGCGCTTCCAGGTAGTGTACACCGCTGCGGAACTGAATGCAGCGGGTATAACAGGGTCCAAAACAGTTTCGCAATTGGGCTGGTATATCAGTACGGCGCCTGCCAGTGCACTTCCTTCATACACGATCAGGATGGCAAACACTGCTGCCACCAATTCGGCAGCACATGATGCCGCAACCCTTACCGAGGTTTACAATGTGGCTTCTTATGCACCTGTTGCCGGTGGGTTTGATATGCTTACTTTGAATGGCAACTTTGTATGGGATGGAACAAGCAACCTCCTTGTGGATGTTTGTTTCGGAGCTGCTGCATATGTTTCTCCTTATGGAGAAGTGAGGACCTATGCCGCTACTACCACCAGTGGTTCAAGAAGGGTTCGGTGCGATGCATGTGGTTCGCAGTGTGCCAACGCTACGAATACAACGAATACATTTAAGCCACAGGTGTCACTTACATTTACACCGCCTCCTTCCTGCCTGGCACCAACCGGCTTGTCTGCAACAGCGGTCACCAGCAGTTCTGCCACTCTAAACTGGAGTGCAGTAGGCGGTGCCACCGGTTACGAATGGGCAGTTACTACTTCTGCCACACCACCTGCATCTGGCACAGCTACAACTTTAACTTCGGTTCCAAGTGGTGTGCTCACCAGCAGTACATTATATTACCTGCATGTAAGAGCTAATTGCGGCGGTCCTTTCAGCGGTTGGGCAACCACCAGTTTCACAACACTTTGTAGTCCGTCAACTGTTCCTTACACGGAGAATTTTGATGGCTCAGGAAGTGTGCCAGCTTGTTTTGTTTTGCAGGATTTGAATGGAAATACCACATGGACGGTATTTACCGGAGGTGGAAATGGAGCTGCTTCCGGAACGAACAGCATCCGTTATAACTGGAATACACCGGTAGGAGCGAACGACTGGTTCTTTATCAGGGGGCTTAATCTGACAGGTGGTACCAGTTATACTCTTAAGTTTAAATATAAATCATCCGACGGACCAACTTATGTATTGAAAAGCTCGAAGTACTGTATGGCAACAATCCCAATGCCGCCTCCATGACGGCGGGTACATTATTCAGCAATACGAATATTATTACTGCCATCACCGATCCTTTTGTTCAGGCTTCTGTGGACTTTACGCCGGCATCAACCGGGGATTATTATATTGGTTTCCGTTGCTTCTCTGATGCAGACCAGGCATTTCTTTATATTGATGATATTGAAGTGGACCTAACGCCATCCTGTTCAGCTCCGACCGGCCTTACCAATACTAATATTACCCATAATGCTGCAGATCACTCCTGGACAGCTCCCGGTGTGCCACCTTCTAACGGTTACTACTGGATAGTTTCTACTTCTGCCACGCCTCCGGCTAATGGTAGTGGTACTGCTACTGCTGGTACTTCAGCATCCACACCAAGTGGGTTATTGCCTGTTACACAATATTATTTACATGTGCAGTCTTATTGCGGAGGGGCTACTTACAGTGCCTGGGCCACTCAGCCATTCACCACTTCATTCGACTGCTCTGTTGCTGAGGTGATCAGTGGTTGTGGTGTTTCGAAATCTGCCAGCCTGTCTGGTACAGGAGCATATAGTATTACGGCCTGTGGTTTCTCTACGCCGGGAACAGAAAAGTTATATTCCTTTACACCAGGTGTTACCGGCAACTATACACTGAACATTACTGCAGCAAACGGAGAATACATTGATTATTTCTATAAGGATGCAGCAGGTGGTTGCGGACCAACCGGCTGGACCTGTATTGATGATAATAATGCTGTTGGAACAGATGTGTTCGGCCCATTGACTGCAGGTAACACCTATTATATATTATTAGATCCGGAGGACGGTGGGGTTACCTCAACTGTAACTTTCCAACTGGATTGCCCTGTAACTGCACCACCGAATGACCTGGTGTGTAATGCCATCGCTTTAACGCTGGGCGGGCCACAGGATTGCCAGAATACAACAGGAGCCACCGCTGCCGGAGATCCCGGACTTCCGGCCACCTGCAGTTCTCCTAATAATACAGTTTGGTATTCATACACACCGGCAAGCACCGGACCTGTTATAATAAGAGCAGAAATACCAGGCGCCACAAGCAACCCATTGAATGGCTGGGTGGCTATTTATACCGCAACCGGTACCTGCCCTGTACCCGGGCTTACCCTAACTGCACTTGCGGGTTCATCCTGCCTGGAGTTTGGCCAGACAGGGGCAGGGGATATAGATGATCTTACGACTCCTTCACTTACAGGCGGTACTACTTATTATTTTTTGATCGATGGTTTTAGCGGAGATGCAGGAGAATTTTGCATCAGCCTGGTAGCGCCGCCACCACCACCTGCCTGTACCACCAACTTAACACCAGTTAATGGTGCCACAGGAGTATTAATACCAGGCGGGGCAACAGCTATCAGCTGGAATGCGGCCGCCACAGCCACATCATACGATGTTTATTTTGGAACGGTGAACCCGCCGACCACTAATATCGGCAACACAGCAGCTACCACTGTTAACATTACAGGTCTTAGCTACAATACCACTTATTACTGGTATGTTGTTCCAAGAAATACCGGTGGCCCTGCAACCGGTTGTGATGCAAATACCACTTCGTTCACTACTGAGAATCCGACTAACTGTACGCCTTTGTACACGACAGGATGTACTTCTTCAGATGTTATATCCCTGTTCAGGATCAAAGGAGAAAGCAGCGAACTGAATATCAATACAGGTACAGCTTGTAACAGCTCTGCCTATGTTGATTCAACCGATCATTCTGTTACTATACAAATGGCAAGGGGTAAATCCTATTGGGGACAGGCATTGTGCGGATTCTCTGATAACTATATCACTATCTGGATAGACGGAAACGACAATGGTTATTTTGAAAGTACTGAAAGGCTGATGAGTAACCTGCTGGTGGGTGCTACACTTACCAATTTCAACCTGTTCATTCCATTAGCCACTCCATTGGGTGTACACAGGATGCGGGTAAGGAATATTTATTCCGGTTCAGCTCCCACAACGCCAACCGATCCGTGTAACCCGTATGCATACGGTGAGACGGAGGACTATAATGTAGAAGTTACTGCTGGTGGTTCTTCCTACACTGTATCAACCTATGCAGCGGCAGGTGCCTGTTATACAGGGGGCGGGGTTCTTACCGTCAATAGTGAGTCGAACAATAATACCAACTATGTACCATTAGTGGACAGCACTAACAGCATAATAGCTCAGTTATACCCGCAAGGCAATAACCTTGGAAGGGTGAGTGTGAGTTATTACAAACATAACGCTGCGGTAAGACAGGACCTGAATGGCAGGTATTACCTTGACAGGAATATTACCATCACCACTTCGGTGGTGCCGACAGCTCCGTATAACCTGCGTTTACATTTCCTGAACGCTGAATTAAATGCCCTGATAGCGCAGCCGGGTTCCGGAGTTACGTCCATATTTGATCTTATAACTACCAAGAATGACGACGCCTGTTTACCGGCATTAGGTAATGGAGGCGCCGCTTATTTCCCCACCGGGTTTGGCAGCATCGGTGGTGACAGGTTTCTTAGACTTTACCAACCTGAATGGCTTCTCAAGTTTCTACCTGCATGGCGGCTCCACATCATTACCAGCAGGGCTGTTAACTTTTGCCGGCCAGAAGGAGGGAACTGTGAACAAACTGAGATGGACCACTACCAGCGAACAAAACAACCGTGGATTTGATGTGCAGCGTTCAACAGACGGAGTGAGTTATAACAGTATTGGTTTTGTGAATTCTCTGGCAGCTGGCGGCAACAGCAACGACAACCTGAACTATTCATTTGTTGATAATGCACCGGCAGGTAACAAACAATATTACCGCCTTCGCCAACTGGACTTTAACGGCGGCACCAAACTCAGCAATGTAATACTTATCAAAGGTGAAAAACCAATGATACTTACTATAGATGGACTGTACCCGAACCCGGCCAACAGCCTGGTAAATGTGCAGGTAGCTGCACCGATCCGTGATAAGGTAACACTGGCAGTGGTAGATATGGCAGGCCGCACAGTGATACAGAAGATCATAACACTTGAAACTGGCAGCAATACCATACCTGTTGACATCAGCCAACTGACCAGTGGCTCCTATATGGTGAAACTGGTTTGCAGTGGTAACTGTGAAACAGCGGTGGGCAGGTTTGTGAAGCAATAGACTTAAATCAATAATAGCAGATCCCCGGCCGGGTGGCCGGGGATTTTTTTTGCCGGCTATATAAAATTTGGTGGTTACCTAAAACTCCTTATTTTTAAAGGCGAAACCTTCCGGTAAATTCTAATTCTTCTGTCCCCTGTAGAAATTTATGTTGCGTAATGCAATGTGTATGTATGAATAGCACAGGGGAAAACATTACACCATAAAGCAAACAAAAACCTGCAGTAAATGCTGAGCATTGCTGTGTATTATATTTTTTGAATCCAACGACAACGAAAAACCGGGACTTTAGCGACTTAATTACCAAACCTAAAAAACGTTTATGAGGAAGATCTACTTACTGCTGCTGACAGTGTGTTTTGCAGCAATGGCGAATGGCCAGATTGGTGTTACCGTAACAGGCAATACTAATACAACTCCAAATTTATTAGCAACTTATCCATCATTGGCGGCTGCTATTACAGACCTGAACCTTGTTACATCAATGACAGGACCTGGTAGTTTTTGACCTTGCAGCTGGAAGCACAGAGTCTGTTGCATCACAATTAACGATTACCGCTGCAGGAGACCCTGCATTTAGTATTACATTCCAAAAAAGTGGTGCTGGCGCTAATCCTTTGGTAAGCAGGACAGATGCCGGATCAAATGCTACCAGTACTTTGGGTGGCTTAGGAGATGGTATCATCCGGATTGAAGGAACGGATAATATAATTTTCGATGGTCTGGATCTGGCCGCATCAGACCAGGGAATTGAGTACGGTTATTATACTCATAAAACATCCGGCACAAATGCCTGTCAGGGTTTCACGATCAGGAATTGTAATATCACTATGACCAAAGGTACCAGTGCTTATGTAATTGGTATCTATATTGGTAATGGGACTACATCTGTTAGTTCTGCAACCGGGGTTACTGTTTCTGCTAACAGCGGCAGAACCGAGAATGTTACGATTACGGGTAATACCATCAGTAATGTTCATGCTGGTATAGTTAACAGAGGATCAAACGTAGCAGGCTTTTTTGATCAGAATTTTGTAATAGGGCAGAGCGGTGCTGGCAATACGATCCAAAATTTTGGAGGAGGGGCTGCTGCTTCAACCTATGGTGTTTATTTTATTTATGTAAACAACCCCACCGTTGCTTATAATACTATTAATAATGCTGGCGGGGGAGGCTCTGCCCATGCTTCGGGTTTGTGGGGAATTTTTTACTCCAACGTATCAGGAGATGTTGTTGGTAGCAATAACGCTATAACAATGAATTCATCTGGTACGTCAGCTGTATACTGGATTCAACAAGGAAATACATGTACATCAAACACTTTCAACAATAACACTTTTGCGGGTAGTATTGCTGCAACTTCTACCAGCTATATGCTGAATGCTTCTTCAGCAACCAATATTGTTACGGCAACCGGTAATGTTACATCAGGCACTATTCTGAAAACCGGGGCATCTGGCCTATTATATGGATATTATAATTTCGGTTCTCCGACAGGTGGAACAGCTACAGTAACCAATAATAATTTCTCGAATGTTACACTTTCAGGTTCCTCAGGTTTTACTGGTATCAGGCAACAGACAGCTGCTGCACAGGGTGCCACAGTAAGCGGTAACACAGTTTCTAATATTACTACCACTACTGGCACATTTATAGGAATTGAATATGCCTATAGTGCCGGCAGTGTTAACGATAATACTATTACCGGTATTTCAGGTGGTGGTGCAGTTTCCTGTATTACAGCGGGAAACAGCAGTACAGTAGGTACACAAAATGTTTACAATAACATTATTAATACAGTCTCTTCATCAGGAGCATCTCTAGTAACAGGAATCCAATCACTTGCATCAGGTACAGGCAATATTTCGAATGTTTACCAGAATAAAATCTGCGATCTGTCGGGCAGTAATGCAGGGTCAACAGTTTTTGGCATAACTGTAACTGCAGGGAAAACAACCAATGTTTTCAATAATCTGATTGGTAACCTTACAGGGCCTAATGCAACAGGAACTGATGCGATAAGGGGTATTTCTGTCACCAATACAACAACAACTTCTGATAACAATATTAGCTTCAATACAATTTATCTTAATGCCACCGGTGCAGGTAACTTTGGTTCAAGTGGTATTTATCATACGACCAGTACGACAGCAACTACTTCTAATTTGGTCTTACGCAGTAACATCATTTATAATATCAGTACTCCTGCCGGAACTGGTATTACTGCGGCTTACCGCAGATCATCAACGACGTTAACTAACTTTGGTGCGGCTTCAAACAATAATCTATTTTATGCAGGCACTCCTGGTGCAGCCACGCTGATATTCTATGATGGAACAAACTCAGACCAGACATTATCAGCATATAAAACAAGGGTTTCATCCCGTGATGCAAGTTCTGTTACTGAGGACCTGACTACCGCTCCAACATTCTTGAGCACAACTTGCGGAAGTTCAAATTTTCTGCATATAAGTACAAGTGTAGCAACGCAGATTGAAAGCGGTGGTACTACTGTTGCCGGTATTACCACTGACTTTGACGGTAATGTGAGGAACGTAACAACTCCCGATATCGGCGCAGATGAAGGAACATTTACACTGGCCGATTTTACTCCGCCCAGTATTACTTACACTCCATTAACTTTCACTTGTGCTACGGGAAGCCGTACACTTACTGCCTCTATTACGGATGCCAGCGGTGTACCCACAGCCGGTGCCGGATTGCCAGTACTTTACTGGAGGATCAATGCCGGTGCATGGACTGCTGCGACTGGTGTGTTTGTAAGCGGCAGCAATTATGACTTTACTTTTGGTTCAGGCGTTGTTACCGGTGACCTGGTAGAATACTATATCGTTGCCCAGGATAATGCCGGAACACCTAATGTGGGTGCATCCCCGTCTACAGGTGCGGCAGGTTTTACAGCTAATCCTCCTGCAGCTGCAACAGCACCAACAACACCAAGCAGTTATTCAATCAGCAATATATTAAGCGGTACATATACAGTTGGTGCAGCAGGAACTTACACCACACTTACTGCCGCTATCAATGCTTATAATACAAGTTGCCTTGGCGGCCCGGTTGTTTTCAGCCTGATCGATGCTTCTTATACAACTACTTCAGATACCATCAGGGCCAATGCTTATGCAAGTGCGGTCAACACACTTACCATTAAGCCAGCAGCAACGGGTACAACCATTACCGGTAATACCACTTCGGCTACGATTGTATTGTTTGGTGCAGATTATGTAACTATTGATGGTTCTGTAAGCAGCACGGCCAACACGGTATGTCCTGCCAGTTCGGCCAGCCGTGACCTGACCATCAGCAATACCAATGCCGGAACATCAAGTGCTGTTGTTTCAATGAATGCAACAGCCGGCGGTGATGCCCCGACAAATAATACAGTGAAGAATTGTATTATCACCGGTAATACCAATACCACAACACTGGTGGGTATTAATAACAGCGGAACAGGAATGGCAAGTGGTGCCGGTTCTAATTTCAACAATAATAACGCTATTGTCAATAACAGTATATCCAGGGCTGTTTTGGGTATTTTCTCTGCCGGCTCCGGAGTGGCTACAAAAAACTCTGGTACTATCATCAATCAAAATGAAATGACTGGAACAGGTGCCAACAGTATTGGCCGTTTCGGTATCATGGTATTACTAGAAGATAACCTGACTGTTTCCGGCAATACCGTTTCAGGAACTGTAAGTGCGGCCAGTGCTGATGCCGGGGGTATTTGCATTGGTGCAAATGGCGGGTTTAGTACCACAACTATGAGCGGTGGAGAAGTAACAAACGCCACTATCACAAATAATGTGATCGGCGTTGTTCAGCAAACCAACACTTTCAGTGCGTCAGGTATTGCCGTATTGACCGGCACTACAGGCACTATGCTGGTTGCAAATAACATGCTTTCAGGTGTAAATGCAAATGGAACAACCGGCGATTTTGCAACAGGTATTTTTGTTACTGGAGGTACGGGTTCTACTATCAATGTTCATTACAACAGTGTTACCATGACTGGTACCCTTACAGGTGCGGATGAAGCTTCTTATGCATTTGCCATATTGAGCTCCAGCCCTACGGTGAATGTTCGTAATAATATCTTTATTTCAACGGGTAGCACAGGAGCTAACAGGAACAGGGCAACAGGTCTTGGTTTTGCGCTTCCTGCAGCTAATCTTGTTTCTGATAACAATAATCTTTTTGTCAGTGGTACTGGTGCTGTTGTGGCTCAAACCACAACATTGGATAATACAGGCGGGGTAAATCATACCGCATTGCTTGACTGGCAGACCAATGCATCACAGGATGCCAACTCGAAAAATGTACAACCAACATTTGTATCAGCAACCAATCTGCATCTCGTTACGCCTGATGCTATAAACTTTGCCAATCTCGAAAGCATGGGTACAGCAGTATCAGTAACAAACGATATTGACTGCCAGGCAAGACCGAATGGCTCTGCTCCGGATATCGGTGCGGATGAATTTGTGGGTGCAGCACCAAGCTGTAATGTGCCGACAGCAGTGAGTGTTGGTTCTATCACCACTACTTCAGCCAGTGTCAGCTTTACCTGTACAGGATGTACCGGAACCTATATTGTAGAGTACGGCGCACCGGGATTTGTACCGGGTACAGGCGGTTCGGCCGGAGGCGGAACAATTGTAACAGGTGCAGCGTCACCTATTGCGATCGGCCCGTTGACTGCCGCCACTACTTATGATGTATATGTTCGCCAGGATTGCGGTGCAGGAAGTTATAGTAACAACTCAACAGTAGTTACATTCACTACTTTGTGTAATACTTTTACACTTCCATATACTGAGAATTTTGATGGTGTAACACCACCAGCGGTGCCGAACTGCTCATTGGTAGAGAATGTGAATGGCTCTACCACCTGGGCAACTGCCACGCTGAATCCAAATTCTGCTCCAAACAGCCTTACATATAGTTATAATACACCTTTACCGGGTGATGACTGGTGGTACACACCAGGATTTAACCTGACAGGTGGTACCAGCTACAGGCTTACCTTCTCGTACAGGGCAAGATCATCCTCATTCCCGGAAGCATTAGAAGTAAAATATGGTAACGGGCAAAATGCAGGTGCTATGACAAGCCCAGCCATTTTCAGCAATACCAGTATTATTAATACTACCTATTCCCAGGCGACCATTGACTTTACACCTGGTTCAAGTGGTGTGTATTATATAGGTTTCCATAATATATCCCTTGCAGACCAGTTTGACCTGCATGTGGATGATATCGGTTTTGATGTAACTCCGGCATGTCCTGCCCCTGCGCAGCCAACCATGTCAGCCATTACATCAAACTCTGCAACAGCAACGTGGGCAGGTGCCGCTTCATATATCCTTGAGTATGGACCAACAGGTTACACTCCTGGTACAGGTGCTACTGCAGGTGCAGGTGGTACACTGATAGATCCTGCGGTTTCACCACAGGCTATTACAGGTTTATCCGGCACTACTACATATGACCTTTATGTTCGCCAGGTTTGTGCTGGTCCAAGCTGGAGTGCCAACTCACCGGTAAGAACATTTACCACTCTGGCAGCACCGCCACCAAACGATGAAGCATCAGGTGCTATCCTGTTAACAGTAGGTGCAGGATGTACCGGAGCCACTTATACGAACGTTGCAGCAACAGCAAGTGCAAATGAGCCTTACCCATCCTGTTCAGGAACCAAGCAGTCGCCTGTATGGTTCAGTTTTGTAGCTCCTGCAAGCGGTGCAGTAAGAGTGAGCACAGATGTGGGTTCTGGCCCGACATTTACAGATTCCAAACTGGGCTTGTTCTCCGGAACAGACCTGGTTGGATATACAGATTTCCAGATCATCTCCTGTGATGATGATGGTGGTTCTGCAGTTGGATCATTCATGTCAGTAGTATATGCCACCGGCCTGACACCAGGTACCACTTATTATATCGCAGCAGACAGGTATAGCAGCTTTACATCAAACGGAACATTCTGTATTGCTGTAGATGAGCTGAATAACAGCCATCTCTCAACAGTTACAACCTGTACTACGGGACAGACTCCTGTTTCAAACAGCAGTACAACTTATACAGGATGGGCTCCATTAATGGACAACAGCAGCAGGCTGATAGCTCTTGTCAGGAATACTGCAGGCGGTGATGTAAGCCTGTACAGTATTGCCCAGAATATCAATGCTGCAGCCGTCCGTTCAGCAAGCGGTGTTTATTACCTCGACAGAAACTATCGCATCAACAATAGCAGTGCTACCAACGTGGATGTACAGTTCTTCTACCTGAACAGTGAGCTGACAGCGTTGGCAGTGGCTAACCCATCAACAACAGCGGCTAACCTGGGTGCATCCCGCCAGTCAGGAACAACCTGCCAGGCAGATTATTCAGTTGTGAACGGTACGCCGACATTCCTTGCACAAACAGGGAATGGCGTTAGTACAGATGGATTAGTAAGATGGATACAGGTAACCACACCAAGTTTCTCTAACTTCTACCTGCAATCGTCTGTAGGCGGAACCCTGCCAACAGGCCTGCTTACATTCTCTGGTCAGAAAGAAGGCAGTGTGAACAAGCTGCGCTGGACCACCAGTTCTGAACAAAACAACAGCGGTTTTGAAGTGCAGCGTTCAACTGATGGTATCACTTATACGGCCATTGGCTTTGTAAACAGCCAGGCAATGGGTGGTAACAGCAGCGATGCACTGAACTACAGCTTTGTGGATATGAATCCTGTTGGAGACAGGCAATACTATCGTTTGCGCCAGGTAGACCTTGATAACAGGAGCAAGCTGAGCAATATTGTATTGATCAAAGGCAATAAACCTGTTACACTGGCAATCGGCGGATTGTTCCCGAACCCGGCCAACTCACAGATCAATGTGATACTGGATGCACCGGTTCGTGACAAAGTAACACTTGTTGTTATGGATGCCACCGGTAAGTCAGTTATTCAGAAATTGGTGAATGTAGAAACCGGCAGCAACACAATACCGGTTAACATCAGCACCCTGACAAATGGTACTTATTTAGTGAAGCTGGTTTGCAGCAGTAATTGCGAAAGTGCAACAGCTAAGTTTGTAAAACAATAAGCTTACGGGAAAACCATTTATACAAATCCCTTCCGGTAAAACGGGAGGGATTTTTTTGTGGATAATTAAGAAGAGTAATGCTTCTTCATAGTTTATTAATAGCAGATTTTTGCGGTTGGCGGCGTTGAGCCGTACTTTTGTTTTTCCTGAATCCATACCTCTGAGAAATTAAAGCAATTCCAATCCTTTGATGTCTATTTTTTAAAATTCAAAAACTCAGAGAATGAAGAAGGTTTACTTATTATTGGTAATGTTTTTTATTGGGAAGGTGATGTTTGGTCAGCTGTTAACCGAAAATTTTAGTTATACAGCCGGAACAGCAATTACGGCAAATGGCTGGACAGCACATTCAGGCGCCGGTACTAACGCTATACTTGTCACTTCTCCCGGTCTTACATATGGGGGCCACCCAGGATCAGGAATCGGAGAGGCTATCAGTATGGTCACCAGCGGAGAAGATGATAACAAGGCATTATCTGCAGCTGTTACCAGCGGAACAGCATATGCTTCCTTTTTAGTGAATGTGAGTGCGACCCAGGCAACTGGTGATTATTTTGTTGGATTGTATACAAGCTCTTCCTCATTTCCAGTCAGAGTCTATGCGAGGACAACTGCCGGGGGTTTCAACTTCGGTATCAGCAAATCAAACGGAGCGGTTACATACGAGGCGACAGTAAGAACTTTTGGAACAACTTATTTTATTGTCATAAACTATATCTATAATGCAGGAGTAAATGACGATGTTGTAAACTTATGGGTTGATCCGACCTTGGGTGGCGTCGAAGGACCTGCAACCATTCCAAATATCACGGGTGCTGTTGCAGATGTTGCGACTATTACAGCTTTTTATGTTCGCCAAGGTAACGCAGCTAATGCCGCAACACAACGAATAGATGCAATTATAGCAGGAACAACATGGGCACAGGTAACACCGGCAGCAGGGACACCTTCATTATCAGTGAGTTCTTCTTCATTAGGATTTGGTTCACTTGCTGTAGGCTCTCAATCTGCTTCACAAAGCTTCAACCTGTCAGGCTCAAACCTTACCGGTGCGCCGGGTAATATTACTGTTACCGCACCTTCAACAGATTTCCAGGTATCAAATGACGATGCTACCTGGGGTCCGAACACTACCATTGCATATGCAACCTCTACTTTAGCTGCCACACCGGTCTATGTTCGTTTTACCCCGCAAAGCGGTGGTCCTAAAAGCGGTAATATCACTTTTTCCGGAGGTGGGGTTGCCATTCCACCAACTGTGGGGCTTGCAGGAACAGGTACTAAAACATATTACAGCAAATCTACCGGCACTCTCACCGATGTTTCTAACTGGGGCGATGTATCAAACGGAAGCGGAACAGCCCCGGCTAATTTTACTGATGACGGGCAGGTATTTATTGTAGCGAACAGGGCCACAGAAACGCTGGATGCTAACTGGACTGTTTCAGGAGGCGCTTCAAAAGTTGTTGTTGGTGATGGAACCGGTGCAACTGAGTTGATCATACCCGCAACCTTTACATTAACAGGAACAGCGGATGTTGCGAACTTCGGAACACTTACATTGCTGAATGCTGTTATCCCAACGTTAGGAACCAGGGCCAGCGGCAGTACTGTAAGTTTTGCACAGTCTGCCACAGTAGTAGTGCCATCCGGTACTTATTATAATCTGACCATCAAAGACGGTAATAAAACTCTTGCCAGCGGAACAACAACTGTCGGGGGAAATCTTATCCTCGATAATACAATTGATTTTAATGGTGCAGGAAGTCCGTTTTCCACCGTTAACCTGGCGGGAAATTTCAGCATGCAGAACGGGGCCACTATACAACCGTTGGGTTTAGGTGATCCGAACCGTTTTACACTTACTCTTTCCGGATCCGGCACACAGACATTAAGTGGCGGAGATTTTTACCTGTTCCGTTTGCAAACACCTTCCACACCAGCCACGACTCTCAATATTGTACTAAACAATGCCAATCTTTTACTGGGTAATGCCACCAGTGGCGGCCTGAACCTGTTGCAAGCCACTCATACGTTATCAACCGGCAGTAATACACTGACCATCCGTGAGGCAGGATTTTTCAGCGCCACTAATGTTGGCACTATTACAGGAAGCAGCAGTTCCAATCTTGTAATTACAAAGACTGTTGGTGCTACTGGAATCGGTTCAATCGGATTTACTGCAGGCGCACAGGTATTGAATAATTTTACGCATAATTCTGCCGGAACGGGCAGCAACAATCTTACATTAACAACTCCATTAAGTGTAGGAGGGGCACTTACGCTGGGCTCCGGTAATATTATAACCACCTCCACTAACCTGCTTACTTTGCTGGCAGGAGCTACAGAATCAGGCGGTACCGCCGCCGGTTTTATTAGCGGGCCAATTGCAAGGGAGACGAATTCTACTGCTGCCATCAGCTTTCCTGTTGGTAAGAATGGTGCCTACCGGCCTGTTAGTGTAATCCCTGCATCTGCAGCGGCGTCATCTTATACTGCTGAATTTTTTGATGCAGGTTTCAGCCCGACTACTTTGTGTGATGCAAGGTTGGACGCAGTAGCGACAAATGAATACTGGGATGTCGCAAAAAACAGTGGTGCCAATGCAAGTGTAATGCTTGACTATACAGCCGGAAGCAGCTGGAGCAATGCCACCAATCCCGATGGAACGAAAGCAGTTGTTGTGGCTCATTATACCGGCACATGCTGGCAGGATGAAACAGGAAGTTTTGTACTTGGAACATCTGGCCCGGCAGCTATCACTTCAAAAGTGCTGACAAGTTTTAGTCCTTTCGCTTTTGGATATGGACCTCTTTCAACCTTACCGGTCAGCTTTACTTCAGTAAAAGCCAGCCAGCAGGCAAGCGGTATCAAAGTGGAATGGAGCAACCTTACGGAAACAGATATATTGAACTATGAAATAGAACGTTCTGCCGATGGCCGTTCTTTTATTACTATTGGTACAGCCAGTCCAAGATCAAATAGTGGTGGCAGAGCTGATTATACTTATCTCGATCTGACAGCAGCTGACGGCGTTAATTACTACCGTATCAATGCAAAGGGAACTAATGCGGGCAGTAAGTACAGCATTATTGTGAAAGTGAATACCAAAGGCGGTAAAACCGATATTACAGTTTATCCAAACCCCGTTAGCGGTAACCAGGTATCATTCCAGGCCACTGCATTACCAAAAGGTCAGTATACTATAAGAGTAACAAATGCTACTGGTCAGCAAGTGTACAACAAAGTACTTGTTCATAATGGCGGTGCTGTTACAGAGGCATTACAACTGCCGGCTTCTATACAAACGGGTATTTACAACCTGCAGGTAACAAGCGGAGAAATAAAACTGACAAAAACATTTGTCATTCGATAAAAAGAGATGATCAACTGAAAAGGGCTGTAGTAACACGGCCCTTTTTTTATCAGCCTTCAAAAAGTTTAGCCACTCCAAAGGCGGCACCGGCAGCCACAGCGCCAATAAGCATAACCCGGATGGCACCAGCCCAGGGATTGATGCCTGTCATCCTGCTTTTGAAGTAGCCGAAAATGAATAAGCAGATGAGTGTGACGATCACTGAAATTTTTAAGCCTTCTATCGGGGAGTTTACAAAGAAGTAGGGGCTAAGGGGAACGAGACCTCCAACAATATAGGAGATGCCGATATTTAGTGCTGATTTAGTGGCTCTTTTAGGATCCGGTTTCTCCAGGCCTAATTCATACTTCATCATAAAATCTACCCAGCGGTCTTTATCCTGTGCTATCTCTTCGGTTGCTTTATCCTGCAGTTCTTTACTGAGACCAATATTGGCGAAAAATTCTTTTGTTTCTTCTATTTCCCGGTGGCGAAGATTATCCACTTCATAATACTCTCTTTTCATTTCGCTGTTGTAATGATCCTGTTCTGTTTTGCCTGCAAGGTAACCGCCTAATCCCATGGCAATAGAACCTGCAGCCACTTCTGCAATGCCTGCAATGACAATAATGGAGGTAGAGTCGACTGCACCGCTAAGTCCTGCGGCTAAAGCAAAAGGAACTGTCAGCCCGTCGCTCATGCCAATTACAATATCCCTTAATGCTTCGCTGCTTTTCAGGTGCTCTTCAGTGTGTGGCTGGTGGTCGTGGTGAAGATGTGTATCCATTATCATTAACGGTTAGTGAACAGGAAACTACGATGACAGGCAAGTTAATGATTTGCTTACTATACTTACACACTCCAATATTTGTTCTCTTGTAATGACAAGGGGAGGGGCAAGCCTGATCTTATCACCATGTGTTGGTTTTGCCAGCAGGCCGTTTTCCTTTAACTGCAAACAAAATTCCCATGCTGCTTCTTTGTTGTGGTGATCAATGACAATAGCGTTTAGTAAACCTTTACCTCTTATTATGCCGATGTAAGGTGAGTGTAATTTTTTTAATTCGCTCCTGAGCAAATCACCCATTAAGTCTGCATTCTCTGCCATCTTCTCCTCTTTTAATACCTGTAGTGCTGTCATAGCTACTTTACAGGCTAATGGGTTGCCACCATAAGTTGATCCATGTTCACCCGGTTTGATGGTCATCATTATTTCATTATCGCAGAGCACTGCACTGACCGGCAACATGCCACCGCTTAATGCTTTACCCAAAAGAAGAATATCCGGCCGGACATTTTCATGGTCGCAGGCCAGCATTTTTCCTGTACGGGCCAAACCAGTTTGTATTTCATCTGCAATGAACAATACATTGGCTTCTTCACAAAGATTTTTTGCTTTTGCTAAATAACCATCGTCAGGAACGAATACACCGGCCTCACCCTGTATTGGTTCTAACAGGAACCCTGCAACGTTCTTATCGGTCAATGCGAGGGCCAATGCATCAATATCGTTAAAAGGGATCGCTTCAAACCCGGGCATATAAGGCCCGAAGTTCTTTTTAGCAGTTGGGTCGGTGCTGAAAGAAATAACTGAGGATGTGCGGCCGTGAAAGTTCCCTTCACAAACAATGATCTTTGCTTTGCCTTCTGGGATTCCTTTCACCTCGTAAGCCCATTTGCGGCAGAGTTTGATGCCGGTTTCAACTGCTTCCACGCCGGTGTTCATCGGCAATACTTTATCATAGCCGAAATACTCAGTTATATACTTTGCGTATTCACCCAGTAAGTCGCTGTGAAAAGCCCGGCTGGTCAAGGTGAGTTTCTGTGATTGTTCAATTAATGCCTGAACAACCTTTGGATGGCAGTGTCCCTGGTTAACAGCTGAATAACCACTCAAAAAATCATAGTACTGTTTATTATCTACGTCCCATACCAGCACCCCTTTGCCGCGGTTCAATACAACAGGGATAGGGTGATAATTGTGAGCACCATATTGTTCTTCCAGTTCCAGGTAATATTGTGAAGTTGATGACATATCAATTATTGTTTGCATAAAAAAGTTGTTGGAAATAAAAGTAAAATGGAAAAGAAAACATCCGGCTTAAAGAAAGCCGGTCAGCAACAGATGGTCATCGATGATTGAGCAGGTCAAGATTCTGCCGGAGTACTGATATGGAAGATTGTACTGAGATATTAATAATTTGGTGCAAGATACAGAAACGGCGGCAGACAGGCAAGTGGTACCCTTTATACTCACCAGGTAAATCGGTTTCCAAAAATATCCAGATGTTCTTTATATTCATCGGTTGTTAATCAATAAACTATGCGGGTTAGTTTAGAATATCATTTTGTTCATCTGAAATTAACAGAGACGAAGAAATGTCAAACTATAGTATGAAAAATATATAGAAAACTCATCTTTGGTATGTTATTGCACATTTCCCACCTTGTCTCAATCAAAGAATTTATGCTTCACGTCATTAGCAATAGTTTTTATTCTCTTACCCTGGTTGTTTCAATCTTTTTTTTCGCAGGTACTGCAACTGCACAAATTGATTTTCCTTCGGGCAAAGAAAAATATAAACCCACTGAGCCAGCCATTATTTTCCATCCCTACTATAATGATGTGCAGCTGATAGAGATTGATAACCTGAGCCGCTGGAATGATGAGGTAAACCATTATGAAATGACAAGACCGAGGGCACTGCAATGGAGTTCATTGTTGCCACCACCAGCACCGAATGTATATTTATTCCGCCATCGTAACGGCACCATCGTAAAAGCATTTAATACGAAAAGCAGCCTGGAAGAACTTACCCGTCAATACGGAAAACTAAAACCTGCTGAGCTTCCGAAAGGAGCTATTCCTTTGCCAGCTTCTTTTAGCAGAACGATGTTGTACCGGTTCACTCAGTTACACGATTATATATTCGACGGCTTCTTTAAAGATCTATAGTATGCAATCTGCGGCTGCAAAAAGGACAGGGGGGAATTGGCCGGATATAACGACACAACAGGGAGATTTGATGGGGTTGATAGACACACTTGGTAATATCATATTGCCGGTGGAATATGATGGTTTGTGGCCATTGAAAGGAGATGTACTGGCCGTGAAGGACAGCTTGTATGGAGTAATTACTAAAGAAGGAAAAGAGATCGTACCGATGATATACGAGTCAGCAGAACATCTGCGCAACAACCGGGTTGCCTTTTATCAACAGAAAAAAATACGTTTGGTATATGACCCGGAGGAAAAAAGTCATATTCGCCCAAAGTGTACGATTATGCAAGATTGGAGAGCTATGAATTCCACAATGACCCGGAGAACAGAACAACAGCCGGTTATTATTCAGTGAGAAAGGATGGTAAGTTTGGATTTATTGATGCATCGTACCAGGAGGTACTGCCGCCTGTGTATGATTATTGTGAACCTGTATTTCATAACGGGCTTACCAGTGTGTGCAGGGATAAAAAATGGGGTTTTATTGATACAACCTGCCGTGAAGTGATTCCCTGTGTGTATGAAGATGCGACAGATTTTTACATGGGGCTGGCAAGGGTGGTGCTGGATGGGGAGGTGCAATGTATCAATACCAATGCTGAACTATCGGGCCCTTGCAACCGCTCCTGGGAGGAATGGAAAGCAGAAGATAAAAAACTGCCGGATGGCAGGCAAGTGGTAACGAGGAGTCAATTTCGTGGACTAGTAAATGGGTCTGGAAGAATTGTATTACCTATTATATTTCAAAGTATACGAATGATAGAAAGTGGTATAAAACAGTTTGATTACCTGGAGGGGTATTATTTGGTAGAACGGTTTAATATGTATGGGGTTATTAAAAAAGATGGAACGGAGGTAATGCCTATAGTTTATGATCACATTCGGAATTTCCATCACAGTACCGGGGTAGCGATGGTGGAAAGAAATGGAAAGCAAGGACTGATTGACCGGTCATTCAAACTAGTAATACCCTGTGAGTATGAAGCTATCAGCAGTCCGCAGGTGCCCGGCTTTGTTGCTTTCCGGCAAAATAGTTTGTGGGGTTGGATGGATTACTCAGGCAAGGTGGTAGTAGTTCCGCAGTTTGACCAAATAGGCTGGATGTATGACGGCCGTATGCGAGTAGAAAAAGGGGAAAAATTTGGCATAGTGGATATCAATGGCCGGGAGATCATTCCCATCAAGTATGAAAGTATAGAAGATCGTTTTTACAACGGTTATATTAAAGCTATGCAGAATAAGAAATATGGATACCTGGATTCAACCGGTGCAGTGGTAATACCCTTTGAGTACGAGGAAGTAAGAAATTTTGCGCAGCCAATTGCCGGAGTACAAAAGGGTAAATTCTATGGCTTTATAGATCGTCATGGAATAGAAGTGGTTCCTTTCATCTATGACTTTGTTGATCATTCCTGGTTCAGTGATGGGTTAGTGAAAGTGGTCAAGAATGGAAAGATTGGCTATGTAGATGCAACTGGTAAGGAAGTAATTCCATGTATCTACGATGAGGAAACTGGTTTTAATCCGTCTAAGGGTCGCCATGTACGATTGAAGCATGAATGGATATGGGTAAAGTAAACAGTAATGCTATGAATTTTTAATAAGTAGTAGTTCCCATAATTAAATTGCCTTGCAAATATTAGTGAAATTATTTTTATGTCTTACTCTATTCCAACTCAAACCCGCATCGGCCATGTGCACTTGAAAGTAAGTGATTTGGAACGGTCGTTAATATTTTATCGTGACCTGCTGGGCTTTGAAGTGCAGCAAAAATTTGGTGACAGTGCCGCTTTTATTTCTGCCGGTGGTTATCATCATCATATCGGTCTCAACACCTGGCATAGCAAAGGGGCTGGGCCTGCACCAGTTAAATTGCCAGGCTTATACCATACGGCTATTTTATATCCAGAACGAAAGGACCTGGCTGTAATTTTAAAACGATTGACCGATACAGGTTATCCGCTGACCGGGGCATCTGATCATGGTGTTTCTGAAGCTATTTATTTGGATGACCCGGATAAAAATGGTGTTGAACTTTACTGGGATAAACCCAAAGAGAAGTGGCCGCTTGATGCGGATGGAAATCTTCAGATGATAACTGCTGCATTGGATATTAAAGACCTGCTTAGTTTAGCTGTGTAGCTCCCTTACGAAATAGTTTGCCGGGAAAGACAATTGCAGCTCTTTTTCTTTCAGAAAAATGCCGAATACGGTACTGCCACTTCCGCTCATGGACGCAAACACGGCACCACTTCGATAAAGCTCGTCTTTAATATCAACTATTTCTCTGTGTTCTTTAAAGATGACCTTTTCAAAATCATTGACAAGCTCATCCTTCCAATTGCTTATGGGATGTTTAATTATCTCTTTCAGCGATTTTTCAGGAACGGCAGGAATGATGTCGAGGAATGCTCTTCCTGTGTCTATGTGAATGCCGGGGTTGACGATAATAAATTTATATGCTGAAAGATCTATATCGAGTTCTTCGAGCTTTTCTCCACGACCCCTTGCAAAAGCAGGTTTATTGATAATAAAAAAAGGACAATCACTGCCCAGTTTTGCAGCATAATCGATCAATTGCTCAATCGTAAGGTTCAGTTTCAGCAGTTCATTCAGAGCTTTGAGGGCAAAGGCCCCATCAGCACTACCACCTCCAAGTCCTGCACCGGAAGGGATGACCTTATGCAAATGAATCAGCACACCAGGTATTTCGGGAAAATCTTTCTTTAATAACCGGTATGCCTGAACACAAAGATTAGAAGCAGGTTTACCAGCTATTGGCAGACCACTGCTGGTGAAAGGAAAAGAAGGATTCTTACCGGGCTGTTTGTTTTCAATTATTTCAAGTGAATCGGTAAGCGGAACAGGATAGAAAATCGTTTCTAAATCATGGTAGCCATCGCTTCTTTTGCGAAGAATATTAAGGCCAAGATTGATCTTGCAGTTAGGGAAAACTATCATAGGTTAAAGGACTTCAATCGAATTTGAAAAACGAAAACAATACTACAAAATTGCGGGGGGATTATTTCTTTTTACGGCTATTAATCTCATCACGGATGGCAATTGCCCGGATATAATCCTCACCTTCAAGGACTTCGTTTAAAAGATTATTCAACTCTTCTAAGGTCATGGTTTTCAAATCTTCATTACCGGTCGGTTCGTCGGTTTCCACCATTACTTCCTGCTTGACTTTTTTCTTTTTGCCTGTAGCAGCGGTATCTTCCATTAATATGCCGGCACTGTCAAGGATATTCTCATAAGTATAAACAGGGCAACCGAAACGAACTGCCAGGGCAATGGCATCAGACGTTCTCGAATCAATCTCCACGGTATCATTTTCAGTAGAGCAAACCAGTTTGGAATAGAAGATACCTTCCTGCAAATCACAGATGATGATCTCATGTAAGGTAATAGCAAATGCAGTCATGAAATTTTTCATCAGGTCGTGGGTGAGGGGGCGGCTGGGTTGCATTTTTTCCAGTGCAACAGCAATAGCCTGTGCTTCAAAGCCGCCAATTACGATAGGTAAACGCCTCAACCCGTTCACTTCACCCAACACTACGGCATATGAATGCGTTTGGGTAATGCTATGAGACGAATGCCACTATTTCCAATTCAATCTTCTTCATATGAGCTACGAAATTAAGCCATTACGGGCAATGGGATAAATTTTGAAGCATAAAAACAAGCCTGAAAGCCCCCTTTTTGCTATTTTGTTTTGTATTGACTAAGGTCAAAATAAGCTGCTGTATTTCCCGGTTCAATTTTATAGGCCATGATATAGGTGTTCTCGTTTTCTGAGGATTTTGTCCTGAAGCCGAGTACAATCTTATAGCTCATCACCAGCGGATGGATTCCGAGGAACGTATAATCAGCAGCAGCATTAAAATAGTGCTGGTTGCTTAGCAGACAGGAGGCTTCAGCCACTTCTCCATCAACTGTTGTCATCTCACCTTTATACTCCGGGCAGGAAAAGTTCAATATCTGCATGTGCTTTTTGGTTGGGGCAACAGATAGCTCGGTCCCTTCATTTCTTAAAGCCAGTTTTTCGACGGAATAGGTTTTATTTCTTGCATCCAGTTCGAAAAAAGTACTGTCTTTTAAATTGGCAATCATACTTCTTTCAAAAACCTGGTCTTCCCTGTAACCGGGTATAAACATGATGATGCGGATCTGTGTTTCTCCAAAAACAATAAAGATGGAGTCTTTGTCTGACGGGTCGTCAGATGTCATCCTGTATTTGATAACACCAATGAATTTTTTAGCGGTATCCGGAACAGCTTCTGGTTTTTCAGGGGCGAAATTTACCTGTTCAGGTTCCTTTTTACCCTTGCCTTTACTTTTCTTTTGTGCGTTCGAAGAAAGAAGGGTAGTGAATATAAGGGTAAGCAGGAGAACGATGCCTTTCATAGAAAAGGTTTTTTTGTCTCTGTAAGTTTGCAAAAAAAAAACCACAAAGCCAAGCGTCTTTGTGGTTTGTAAGAGAAATCAATTAATGTTATTATTATGCAATCCCTTTCATTTTTTTAATAGCTGCAGTTATTTTGGGCACCACTTCGAATGCATCACCCACAATTCCATAATCAGCAGCTTTAAAGAAAGGAGCTTCCGGATCTTTATTGATAACTACAATCACTTTACTTCTGTTAACACCCGCCAGGTGCTGAATAGCACCAGAAATACCGATAGCAATATAGAGATTAGGAGCAATGGCGAAATCCTGTTTGTCCAACATGTTCATTATGCGGACGCCAATGTGCATCGGCTACCGGGCGGCTGCAAGCTGTTGCTGCATGTAATGTCTTAGCCAGTTCTTCCACCATGCCCCAGTTTTCAGGACCTTTTAATCCACGGCCGGCACTTACTACTATCTCAGCTTCTGTCAACGGTACTTCACCGCTGGCTTTGGTGGTACTGGTTACTTTTACTTTGGGTGTATCAATCGTTGTGTTAAATACAACTACTTCTGCAGTACCATCACTGGCAATGGTCTGGTAAGAGTTCGGGCTAAGTGCAATGATCTTTACATCGGTATTGACGGCTATGTTGGCAAATGCTTTTCCTGAGAATACATTTTTCTTTACCACAAATCCATTACCCGTTTCAGGGAGTGCAACTGCTCCTGAAACCAATCCTGCTTTCAGGCGTACAGACAGGCGGGGGGCTATTGATTTTCCCACAACATTATTTGAGAATACGATCACTTTGGCGCCAGCAGCTGCAGCTACCTGTGCAATCACTTTTGTAAACACCTGTGCATCGAGATGATCCAGGCTGTCACCTGCCACATGATGTATTTTCTTTACACCATATTTACCTAATGCAGCAAGATCATCTGCCACAGCACCCAGAACAACTCCTTCAGCAGTTGCGCCGAGCTGTTCTGCAACTTTGGCACCATAGGTAAGTGCTTCTAAGGAGGATTTCTTTACATGGCCATCAGCAGTATCTATAAAGACAAGAACAGACATAGAATTAATTTGACGATTTGACAATGTGCCAATTACTCAATTGAGCAACCGGCGGTTATTTTATATGGCTTTTGCCTCTTCATGAAGCAGGCGAACAAGTTCTTCCACATTTTCGGCATCAACCAGTTTTACTCCTGATTTTGCCGGAGGCAAGCCAAAGCCTGCAACACTGGTCAGTGTATCCACAGCTACAGGCTCCACCACTTTTAATGGCTTGGTCCTTGCGGCCATGATGCCTCTCATGTTGGGTATCCTGGCTTCTGCCATTCCTTTCTGTGCACTAACAACGACCGGCAATTCCACTTCATTCACTTCTTCGCCACCTTCTATTTCTCTTGTTATGGATGCTTTGTTGCCTGCTAATTCAAATTTTGTTGCAAGGGACACATAAGGCAGATCCAGTAATTCGGCAACCATGCCGCCGATAGACGATCCATTGTAGTCAATGGTCTCTTTTCCTGTTAGCACTAAATCATATCCACCTTGTTTAGCCACTTCAGCAATTTGCGAAGCAATGTAAAAGCTGTCGTGGTTGTCTGCATTTACCCGGATAGCTTCATCGCCACCCAGTGCAAGAGCCTTACGGATGATTGGTTCGGCATCTGCTGCGCCAACAGTTACGAGGTGTATTACTGCAGAAGCATCCGCTTCTTTCAGTTCGATGGCACGGACAAGAGCATACCATTCGTCGTACGGGTTGATGATCCACTGTACACCATTTACATCGAATTTCGTGTTGTTATCGGTGAAAGCTATTTTTGCCGTTGTGTCCGGCGTTTTACTGATACAAACTAAGATCTTCATTGTGTTTTATTTGGGTCGTTAGTCAGATAGTTGTTTATGCAACTAAAACAAAGATAAGTGATGCAAAGGTAAATCCGGGCAAATCCGGGCAAATTTTTTATATCAACATGGACAGGATAGAAAAGTTGAAAGAATTTCTGGAGGCCAACCCTGCTGACAGCTTTGTGCAGCATGCCATGGCACTGGAATACATCAAATTGGGAAATGATGAAGCTGCGAGGGGTTTATTTGAAGCGATCTTAAACCGGGAACCGGGTTATGTCGGAAGCTATTATCACCTGGCTAAATTACTGGAGCGGAATGATAAGACGGAGGAAGCGATCAGGGTGTATGAGAAAGGAATGGAGGAGGCAAAGAAGGTGGGGGATAACCATGCTCTTGGTGAGTTGCGTGGGGCTTATGAGGAACTTACTTTCTGAAATATATGTTTATTAGTGGAGCAAAATATTAAATGAGTTTACTTCAACGATTTAAAGAGAATATTACCAGGCAGCATCTTTTTTCGTCAAAAGACAAACTGCTATTGGCTGTAAGCGGCGGCGTTGATTCTGTTGTGCTGTGCGAATTATGCAAACAGGCGGGGTATGACTTTATCATTGCTCATTGTAATTTCCAGTTAAGGGAGGAGGAAAGTAACAGAGATGAGCAGTTTGTCAGGGCATTGGGGTTAAAATATGCTGCCGATACTTATGTCCGGGGGTTTGATACGAAAAAATATGCCGATGAAAATCGTATCTCAATCCAGGAGGCTGCAAGAGAAATACGGTATGATTACTTCAGGTTATTAATAGCCGAAAGCAAATATGCAACATACCTGCTAACAGCTCATCATGCAGATGACAATAATGAAACCTTACTGATGAATTTCTTCCGGGGAACCGGGTTGCATGGATTAACCGGCATACCCGTTATGACCGGATATGTCCGAAGACCATTACTGATTTTTTCAAAAGAAGAGTTACAGGAATTTGCAAGGGAATATAAACTGGAGTTTGCCGAAGATTCATCCAATCAGTCTTCCAAATACACAAGGAACTATTTCAGGAATGAGATCATCCCGGCCATCAGCAAAGTGTATCCACAGGTAAAAGAGAACCTGCAACATAACATCAACCGGTTCAAAGAAATTGAAAAGCTGTACCAGTCCTCTGTAAGTGAATTAAAGAAAAGGCTTTGCAAACATAAAGGGAACGAAATTTATATCCCGTTCAGGCAGCTGATGGCTTATAATAACAGGGCTTTGATCTATGAGGTCATTTCTGATTATGGTTTTCATGAAAAGCAAGTGGAAGAAATAGTAAAACTGTCTGAAAGCGATTCGGGAAAGTACATCCAGGCTCCGGAAGGTAATTATCGCATCATCAAGCACCGGAACTGGTTTGTCATCAGCCCTCTGTCATCAGTTGAAATAGAAAACATAGTTATTGAGAAAGGGGAGAAGGAAATTCAGTTTTCGTTGGGTAAACTCAGGGTTGAAGAAATTTCAAGTTCCAAATCCCCGGGATCCGGTATGGAAGTATCCCTTAATGCTAATGAAATAGAGTACCCTTTATTGCTTCGAAAGCGGAAAACGGGAGATTACTTTTATCCACTGGGGATGAAAAAGAAAAAGAAACTGAACCGTTTCCT
The DNA here is from genome assembly GCA_037045605.1 of Chitinophagaceae bacterium. GTDB lineage: Bacteria > Bacteroidota > Bacteroidia > Chitinophagales > Chitinophagaceae > JJ008. Next base: position 150,448 of record JBAOHK010000015.1, read on the forward strand.
GATCGACCTGAAACTATCTGCCCCGGAGAAGGATAAAATATGGGTGATTGAGAGTAACCAACGCATTGTTTGTGTAGTGGGTTACAGAATTGATGACCGCTTTAAAATTACAGACAGCACTAAGACAGTATTGCAAATAAGTCTAACCCCTTCCAAATAAACTTGGGTGTTTCAATTCTTCAAGAATGAATTCGAACAGGGCCGGCTGCAGAGCTGCTATTAATGCAATAGTAAAGCCAAAGCCAAACAAACTGCCCCAGAGGTGGGCATCATGGTTGATATTGTCGCCACCTCTTCTCGACATTGCCACACAATAAAAAATGTACAATATGGCATAAACAAATGCTGATATTTTTAATGCCCCGTAAATATAAATGCTGCTCCATGGGTCGAATACTACTGCAGCAAATACAACAGCAGATACTGCGCCAGATGCTCCAAGGCAATGATAGTTGTAATTATTTCGTTGTTTAAGGTAGGTTGGGATATCTGAGGCGATCAGTCCCAGAAAATAGAGAGACAGATATGCGGCTATTCCGCCAAGCCCGGCAAGTGAAAAATATTGTTCGACTACCCGGCCAAAGAAAAACAGGGTAAACATATTAAAGAAGAGGTGGAAGTAGTCGGCATGAATAAATCCACTACTGATAAAACGGTAGAACTGGTTGTATCTTTTAACCCCATATGGCCACATTATGGTTTTAGACAATACATCCTGGTTGTTCATGGCAATCAGCGATATAATCACATTGGCAGTAATCAGGGCAATGGTGATTGGATAATTTGAGATATCATTCATGCTTTAAAAATAAGTGTTTATAATTGTCAGCTGTGATGATATTTTTCGTTGCGGAGGATAGTGCAGGCCCTGTACACCTGTTCGGCCAGTATCAGTCTTACTAATTGATGAGGAAAGACCAACTGCGACAGGCTCCACTTATAATCCGCTCTTTTCATCACTGCTTCATCAATTCCAAAAGCTCCGCCGATCAAAAAGATAACCTGCTTAGTACTGTCATTTGCTCTTGCCTGGATAAAGCCGGCCAGCCCTTCAGAGCTTATTTGTTTTCCCCTTTCATCCAGTACAACGAGATAATCATCTTTGCTCAGCCATTCAAGTATCGTTTCTCCTTCTTTCTTTTTCAAATCCATTTCGCTAAGATTGGCTGCGTTCTTTGGAACGGGAATTATATTCCAATCAACCTTATAATATCTTGAGATGCGACGGGTAAATTCTTCCACACCTTGTTTTACATATGGCTCATTTGCTTTGCCAACTGACCAGAAAGAGATCTTCATACCCCAAACCCCGGAAGGGGAGTTAGTAAGCCCCGAGCGGAATGAATGGTAAATCTAAAAAAAAAGCCGTTGCAAAAGGCAACGGCTTCATATACTCTTTTATAGAACTTATTTTATCTCGTAATCTTTCTTAAAGGACATTAAGGTAGAACGGTATAAAACATTGGCGGCATCTAAGGTTGCCGCCTTGGTGTAATATTGGTATGCTTCAGCAAGATAATGGGCATCTTCCAGCATAAAAGCAATGCGATAAGCTTCTTCTGCCGGTGCTTCAAAAGCAGCACCTTGTTTTTTTATTGTTTCCAGCACTGTATTGAAGGTTTCTTTAGTTACGTAGTTCAGTATCTTCAGTTCATCATTTTCTTCACCTTTTACAGCAGCAGTCCAAAAATATGAACTGCCTGGTTTCATTTTACCAGCAAAAGTCATTGATAGCGATTTTCAGTTTGTTCACATTAGTTGTGTGTATGGGAGTGCTGATATTATCGCTGCTGTATAGGGAAAAATCGAACTCTTTTGCATCGGCATATGATTTCCATGATAACGGGAAAACTGTAGCACCCCCGGAAAAATTCAATGTATCCAGCCTTGGATCGATCCAAACGTTATTGATAGAACGCCTTACAGCACCGACAGTATTCATATAGGCTTTGCGGTTGCTGCCGGCAGAGCCACTGGGTTTGGTCATTTGTGCCCATACATATTTTACATAGTTAGCACTTACAGAATTACTGCTGACCCGGCAGGAATCACCGAATTTGCTTAACGGGTAGTTACCTGCCTTTGTAAGTGTAAACATGGCTGCTTCGTTGCAGATCAAAGTAACGGTGCCGCCGGCAGCCACTTTTACTGTTGCAGATGCAGCAAGAGGTTTGCCCACTTTGGCTTTGCTTTCCACGTTGTTTTCTACAACCGAAAACGTTTCCTTTGAAAGCTGTACAGCAGGAATTCGTTCTGGGCAGAAGCCACCATAGTGAGTGAACTGAGAAGGATAAGGAACTGTAACTTTTTCATCTTTTGGGGTTTAAGGTTTGTGTAGTAAAGATTTATTAATGATGGTGAGGTTTAAACACCGTTTTATAATTAAATTTTTTATGCATCCAGACGGCCCAGGCTTCATAGAAATAGATGACGTCCACCGCCATCACAATCGTTATCATACTAAGCTTCAGGTCCACCTTTAAGCCTGTACTTGTCAAAAAGATAGATACCAAGCCAGACGAAAAATATAGCCGAAGCAACCTGCAAAATTTTTGCTACTAAGTGGAACCAGATATGGCTTTCAAGGTAGTAACGGATGAAGAATGACATATGAAGCCAGCAAACCAGCGACTAGCTATAAGAAGGCCTGCCCACGAAGGTAACTTTTTTATGTAGTTATCATCCAAAATCATAGAAAGAATATTGGCATGTACAACTATGCCATTCATATCTGGCACCGACTTCCCATAGAAACGGGGGTTCATGGGGGTGAAGAACTTATCGGAGATATCATCTTTGTTTGAACTGATATACCCAAATAAAACAATCTTGCCCGAAAGCGCTGAACTATCAGCAACACCTGCCATCAGATCCTCCCATTGTATAACCTGGTATTGGATTAAGCTTCTGCTGTAATTAATATGTGTCTTGGAATTACCCCTTTTCTTTAATTTTTTATAAGCAGTAGTATCATAAGCCTGAACTATGGCAGAGGTAAAGGATTTGTATAGCTTTTTCTTAAAATCCTTTTCGAATGGCTCATAATATCTGACGGAGGAAAGTGAGTCTGTAAATAAATTTACATAAGCATATTCCGAAGCAGTCTTGATGTGATCTCCCGCAGTTACAATAGTATCTCCGTCGGGACCGCTTAACAAGAGTTGTTGAGCGGCAATTAAGTTTTTATTGCGCCTGAATACTTCTGTTAATAATGAATCCTGGTAGGGGTCTTTTTCTGAATAAAACAGAACATCCAGTGCCATTACTTTTGGGTTCATTGTGCCTGCCTTATCTATCATCATTGCAAGGCCTTCTCTGTCCGCCTGACCAATATTTATTATCACTATCCTGTTATCAAACTTTTTATTTGTCCCTTCACCAATATCTGCCTTTCCCAGTTTGGAATAGGCCATATCATTAAAATCAAAGTCTTTCAACCCCAGTTTAACGGGGTTTAAAACACCAAGGTTAATCGGAATGGAGCCCAGCACCACAATAAAAATGAAAACCCAGATAGTAGCGAAAATGGTATCCCGTTCGTACAGGTATTTGGTAAAGTGGCCGTGGACCTTTTTGGCATGGTGGCCGATGTGCTTGTGCAGTGGTTTTTTCATCAAAAAGGTTTAGTACTGGTTTTGGTTGTAATAATGATTTCCTAATTGGGGACAAGGTTGCAACTTTTTTATCCTTAACATATTCTGTCTTTTTTTTAACAGAAGGGTTACCCCGAAATTTTTGCCAGTTTGGGGTGGATAAAGCAGTTATTGTCTTGTAAATCCGTAATTTAGTAAGTCGAATTTATGCCAAAAAACCTTTCCATAGTCTTTGTATGCCTCTTATTTATGGTGGCAGGTCAGGGTTTATATGCACAGGCACCACCCAAACCGAGAGATTCAACAATCGTCGGGCCGCAAACATTTGCCATGATACTTGGCATATCTACCTATCAGCATATCAGGCCGCTTACTTATGCCGATAAGGATGCTGAAATGTTCAGGGATTATTTAAAGTCCCCTGCCGGTGGAAAATTGCCGGATGATAATATCTACTGCCTGTTGAACGAAAAAGCATTAAAGGCCAATTTTCTTGTTGCTGGCTTCAAGTGGCTAAAGGTCAAAAATCTACAAAAAGGAGACAGGCTTTTTATTTATTTATCAGGCCACGGAGATGCGATCGATGAAGAGCAATTCTATTACCTTGCTTATGACTGTAACCCTGCCGGCGACAAAAATAACTACCAGGTCAGCGGGGCTATCGGCATGTATGATGTGAAAGCGAATATAGCCAGGCAGGTAGCCAAGGGTGTGGAAGTGTATTTAATAATGGATGCATGTCGTTCTAATGAGCTGCCGGGAGGTAAAGAGGGACAGAGTTTTTTTCGGAATGCTATTTCAGAAAAACGAGCTGGGGAAATAATGATGCTGGCGACCGGGGCAGGGCAGGAGTCGCTGGAGGATGCTTCTATTGGTTCGGGGCATGGGTTGTTCACTTATTACCTGATTGATGGGTTAACGGGTGCGGCAGATTCTGTCGGAGTAATTGATAACAAGGTTACTGTAGAAGAACTTCAGAAGTATGTGGACAGACAGGTGCCTTCAATTGCCCAGCAGCGATTTAAAAGGAAACAAGAGCCGTACTTCTGCTGTACGGAGAATAGCGATAAAGTAGTAGGTATTGTTGATACTGCATACCTGAGGAAATGGATCGAACTTAAAAAACTGCAGGCAAAGGCTGGTGGTGCGACAGCATTTGCACCCCGCGGCAGAAAAATGGCATTTGGCCCTGCAGATACTTTGCTTATTGAGGCTTATAACCTTTTCAATAATGCAGTAAAAGAAAGCCGGCTCACCGGGAAAGCATCCGCAGAGTATTATTATAACCTGATGGAGTCTAAATACTCCGGGCACTTCTTATACGATTGATGCACAAACTACCCTTGCAGTCGAGTTCATCAATTTTGCACAAAGCAAAATCAATTTGTATCTGGATTGCAAAGATGCTTCATCTATACAACGCCTGCGGGCACAAATAGATGAAGAGGAAAATACGGATGAAATTGCCACCAGCCTGAACAGAATGGAGAAAGTGGCCCAGCAGGAATTTTATGAGATCGGAACCATGCTTGAAAAAGCCATCAATTTCATTCGTGAGGATGATCCGGACTTTGCGAAATCGCTACTCAGCAGGATGTATTTTTTTAAAGCAAGGGGTTATTTTGGCAAGAGCCGGAAGATGGTGGATATAAAAACCGCTTTTGAGTATGCATATACAGCTTATGCAGCGGATAAGAATGCTGCGTATATCCTGAATACTCTTTCCTCGTTACATCTCGATAATAACAAAATTGACAGTGCCATTTTTTATGCCAAGAAAGCTATCATAGCGGCACCTAAATGGCGATATCCCTATGTTACACTGGCTTTCGCCTACAAAACACTTAATAAACCAGATTCGGCTATTAAATACTACAGCAAATCCATTGAAGTAAGCCCGGATAATGCTGATGCTTATGTGGACCTGGGACATTATTACTATTCATTATCCAAAGGAGATTCTGCTATCGCTTATTATGAAAAGGCTTTACGTATCGAGCCAAACAACCCATATGCAAGTAATAATATCGGTTGGGTGAATTATGGAAGAAAGAACTATGACATAGCAATTGAATATTTTAAAAAGAGTATTACCGCCAATCCTAAATTCATCAATGCTTACAACGGCCTGAGTAAAACCTTTTTTGAAACCAAACAGTTTGACTCTGCCCGTATATATTATTCCCAGGCCTTTGCTAATTACCAGGACAAATCTATTGTAAACGTATATATTGGTAATTTTTACAAGGACCTGAAGGAGTATGATTCTGCCAAGGTGTATTATCGGATGGCAGCGCAGCTGGATCCTAACTACGAAGAAGCTTATAATAATCTTGGGAGGGCCAGTTTTGCACTGAAGCAACTGGATTCTGCTAACTTTTATTATCGCAGGGCTTTACAGGCCAATCCTTACTCTGCATTTGCTTTGATAAACATTGGCATGGTGTTCAAAGAATTGAAAATGCCTGATTCTACCTACAGTTATTTCCAGCAGGCAGTCAGACTTGAACCGGGCAATCCATCTATACTTAATAACCTGGGTGTAGTGTATGGGCAAGATAAAAGCTTTGACTCCGCCAAGTCATATTTCAGAAGGGCATTATTCATCAAGCCGGATTACAAGCCGGCTTCTAATAATATCATTAAAATATTCCGTGAGTTGAATCAACTGGATTCTATTACTAATTTCCTTAAAGGGACTTCATTGATGGATCCTAACAGCACAGGGTTTATGAATGATGTAGGTATGGCCTTCTTCGACCAGAAAAGATATGATTCGGCAAGATGGTATATCCGCAAGGCGATACAAAAAGATCCTGAGAATGCACAATTCTACAGCAACCTCGGCCTCGTTTTCCAGGGTATGAAACAATATGACTCTGCCAGGGTGAATATGCAGAAGGCTATGCGGCTTGATCCCGAGAATGGTCTTATATGGTCTAACCTGTCCGGGGTTTTCAGGCAGTTAAAACAATTTGATTCTGCAGCTTTTTATTTCAGAAAGCAGGTGCTGAGAAAAGGTGACCTGACATTGCAGTCTTACCAGGATATTGGCAATTTCTTCACCGATATGAAAGTATATGATTCTGCCATTGTTTATTATAAAAAGGTAATTCAACTTAATGAAAGGTATGCGGCCGCTTATCTCAGAACAGGTAATGCATTTATGAGTATGGAAATGTCTGACTCGGCAGTGGTGTACCTGTCAAAGGCTGTTGAGATTCAACCTGAGTTGCAGGGTGGTGAGTTAAATCTCGGACTTGCTTATCATTCATTGCATCGGTATGATTCGGCCATAGTGCATTTGCAAAATGCAATCCGTTTAGAACCGGCAAAAGGCAAAACCTATTACCAGTTAGCCTGCAGTTATGCATTGAATAATAAACCGGAACAAGCCATCCTTTATTTAAGGCAGGCTTATGAAAGAGGGTACAAAAATGTTGAAGCCCTTGTGACTGATCCTGACCTGGCCGGGTTGAAGGACTACAAAGAGTTTCAAGCAATACTTGATAAGTATGTACCTGACTGGAGGAACCGGTAAGTGTAATTCTGCTTTTTCCTGTTACCGATTTTGCCTTATATTTGCCGCCCGATACCATTCTGATGGCCCCGTAGCTCAACTGAATAGAGCATTTGACTACGGATCAAAAGGTTTCAGGTTTGAATCCTGACGGGGTCACAAAAAAGCCGGCAAACTGTCGGCTTTTTTGTGAATAATAGTCAAGTAGCAGCCTGTTCCAGATCATGTTTGATTAAGCTGCAGCATTTAATTTTGCAGTGGAAAATAATCAGAAATGGATTTGTTTTTAGCCAGTTTTTTTGTCCTTCTCAATAGCGTTACTTACACCGAAATAAAGTCAGCAGACGATCGTTTTGTTATTACTGATTCCAGTTTGCCCGTTTTACCTCTTGAAATCAGTTACCATTTTGATACATTGAGTGGAAAAACTGCTGTTACTGATTTTAATGCTAAATACTCTGCAGAGGAAAAGGATATCATTCTTGCGATCAACCGGATAAGCAGCAGTGTTATCAGGAAAGGTAAAGTGCTGGTGATGCCTGACACCCTTTTGCCCTCTATGCTGGATTATTCTCCCTACCCGGATACATTGTCCGGTTTTGATTCTATCCCTAAGGTAATTCTCATTTCCCTCCGCATACAGGCATTTGCTATTTATGAAAATGGCTTACTTACCAGATGGGGGCCGGTTAGTTCCGGAAAGAAAAGTACTCCTACACCTGCTGGTCTTTTTCATACCAACTTTAAAGCGGAGGTAAAAATCAGTTCTGAGAACAGCGATTGGATCATGCCGTGGTATTTTAATTTTTATGCCCGGAGAGGTGTTGCCATGCATCAATATTTCCTGCCAGGGTATCCTGCCAGTCATGCCTGTGTAAGAATGCAGGAGAAAGATGCCAAATGGATATTTGACTGGGCTGATCAATGGAAACTTTCTTCCAAAACCGGAGCGGTAACAAAAACCGGAACACCGGTGATCATTTTTGGTGAATATGCTTATGGTAAAAAGCAGCCATGGTTGAACTTACCTATTGACAAGCAGTCAACCCTGCTGATGACAGAGGAGCTTGATGAAATTATTTCTTACCTGCCGGTAATCAACAAAGACGTCGTACTAAGAAAATCTGTTAAATAAAAAACTCCGCCAGTGTAGCGGAGTTCTTTTTATGCGGTAATTAATTATTAATCCCTTTGCAGTTTTGATAATAAGCGGAGTATTTCAAGATACAACCATACAATTGTTACCAATAGACCAAAAGCACTATACCACTCCATATATTTTGGAGCTCTTAATTCAACACCTTTTTCAATAGTATCAAAGTTCAGCAGAAGGTTAAATGCAGCAAGACCAACAACAAGGATAGAAAACCCAATACCGATCGGTGTGGCTGCGTTGGTAAAAGAACCAATAGGCGAACCCATTGCCAGGTAGGTAATCCATTGTATCAAATAAAAAACACCAATTGCGATGGTTGCAACAGTGATTACAGACCTGAGTTTCTGCGTAACCTTAATGATCCTGTACCTGTACAACAGGAACATAACCAGCGTAACGAGCAAAGTTAATGCTACCGCCTGTGTTGGCAGGCCGGGATAAGCATGATTATACATTGCTGAAATTGATCCTACAAACAGACCTTCAAGAATAGCATAAGCCGGGGCTAAAAAAGAAGCCCATTGTTTTTTGAACATCATCACAATAGCTAATGCTAATCCACCGAAAACCCCAATAAGCATTAAAGGCATCGGGTCGCTGCCCTTATCATACTGGCTCCATGCAAAAAGAGTTGAAGCGATCATCAGTGCCATCATGACACCAAACTTATTCATGGTACCGTTAACGGTCATTTCATCACCGCTACTGATTCCTTCTAAGATAGTACCCTGGTAAGTTTTTTCCTGCAGAGTTGGGTTGCTTGATTTGAATATGGACATAGTTATGTTTTTTGTAAGTATAAATTTAGGAAGAAATCAGAAAATAACCCTGTTAATAATGCCAGCGGACAAAAGCTTCCATTGCAGCATAATGTGTTAGCCCGAGGTCGGCATAAAGATTGGCTGTAGCGGCATTTCTTTCCTCTGCCCGTTGCCAGAATTCCCTTGAATCACTTCCCTGAAAAGGTACCATGTCCTTTTGAGATTGATGGATGAAAATACCGAAACGTTTTTTTAATACCTGATCGGGGCTTATAGGGATGGCCATTTCTATTTCTTCAATATTCCATTCCTGCCAGGCTCCTTTATACAGCCATAGCCAGCAATCGTTGATCCATTCATAATTAGGTGAGCCTTCTGCCTCTTTACGGATACGCTTTAATGCTTCCACTACCACATTAAAGCAAATGATATGTGTGCCATGGGGGTCAGCAAAATCTCCGGCGCAGAAAACCTGCTGGGGTTTTATTTTGCGTAGCAGTTCAATCGTTATTTTGATATCCTTCTCACTCATCGGCTTTTTTTCAATCGTTCCGGTTTCATAAAATGGGAGATTTTGAAAATGGATATTTTCATCGGGGATTCCAACGTAGCGGCAAGTCGCTTTAGCTTCGCCACGACGAATCAATCCTTTGATAGAACGTATCGTTGGTGTATCTACCTGGTTTGATTTTTTTCTTGCCAGAAACTTCCTGGCATTTTCAAGGATCTTTCCTGATTTGCTGGTATCAATACCTGCTATTTCTTCAAACCCGACAGCGAAATCAAGGAACCTTGTTACAAATTCATCCGTTACTGCAATATTGCCGCTTGTCTGGTAACCGACATGTACATCATGCCCCTGGTCATGCAGCCGCTGAAAGGTGCCGCCCATACTGATAATATCATCATCCGGGTGAGGGGAGAAGATGATGATTTTTTTTGGATAGGGTAATGACCGTTCCGGATGTGCAGGCAGATTGACATTTGGTTTTCCCCCCGGCCAGCCGGTGATAGAATCCCGGAGCATGTAATACACCTGCAGGTTTATTTCATATGCATCTCCCTTCTCAACAAGCAGATCACTTAATCCATATTCGTTATAATCGGTATTAGTAAGGCTTAATACTGGTTTTTTTAACTTCAATGCCATGTTCACTACGGCCTTCTTGATCATTTTCGGTGTCCATTCACAATCGCCGGTGAGCCATGGTGATTTATTTCTGGTGAGTTCTGCCGCTGCGGTTTCATCCACAACAAAAACCACATCATCATGATTTTGAAGTAAGGATGCAGGCACTTGTTCCGTGTCATCATCCTCTACTGCTTTTTTAATAACCGGAGCTTTAGCACTTCCCCAGGCCATCAATATCACTTTCTTTGATTGAAGAATAGTGCTGATACCCATAGTGATTGCCAATCTCGGCACTTCGGAGATGTTGGCGAATTCGTATGCATTGGCAATACGGGTGGAATTATCAAGAGTTATCAGTCTTGTTTTGGAATAGATGCCCGAACCTGGCTCATTAAAACCTATGTGCCCATTATTACCGATGCCGAGAATTTGCAGATCGATACCACCGGCATCTTTGATCATCTTTTCGTACTGGCGGCAATGTTCTTTGATATCTTCCTTTTTTATTTCACCGTTGGGGATATGAATATTTTTTGGGTTGATGTCAATAAGATCGAACAGATTAGTCCGCATAAAACGGTTGTAACTCTGCAGTGCATCATTATCTATCGGGTAGTATTCGTCAAGGTTAAAAGTGATAACGTTTTTGAAACTCAGCTTTTCCTCCCTGTGCAATCTTACCAGTTCGGCATACAATGATTTGGGTGTAGAGCCAGTGGCTAATCCCAGCACACATTTTTCCTTTTTCTTTTGTTTTTCCCGGATGAAAGCCGGCTACCTGGCTGGCAACAAATACTGACCCGTCTTGCGGCGTGGCAAAAATCTTTACAGCAATCTTTTCAAAACTGTCGGATAAATCTATCTGGGCAGCTTGCTTAGCCATTCTCGTTGGTTTGAGACATAAAGATAGATATTATTTTGAAGGCTTTTGCGGCTTTATGCTGTTTTATGCTTGTTTTCAACAAAGGCGCTAGCATTGAGATTCCTTATTACTAACCCATCTTATCGAATTTCAAACATTCTTACTTCACTTCTATCTCATCTACAAACAGCCATGCTTTATTACCTGCCCCGGGTTTACCGTCGGGGATGGTGCCGTAGTTTTTAACCACCACTTTTATATACCTGGCACTAGCAGCCGGATAGAAAGCTGCATTCATGTATCTGCTGATTTCACCCGGAACTTCTTTATTTCTTTCTTCGTTAGGGGACTCTTTAAAACTTACATCCATCATTGCTCAGATAAATAGCAATGATACCGGGCGGATAAATCCAACTGCTGCGCTGGTCCAGAAAATTAATTTTTACAGCGTTTATTGCTTCTTCTTTCCCGAGATCAATGATGGCTTCGCAATCTGTTCCACTAAAACCAAGAAATTCTTTGCTTTTGGCCAGGCCTTTTTCATTAATGATTCCGTTAACGAGAGTAAAAGCACCATCACCGGGATATTTATCTGAGGCGGGAGTGGTGAGGGTAATTTTTTTGCCGGTGGCTTTGCTGAAGGCGAATTTCTGTTTGAAATGAACTATAGTGTGATCATTGACTTCAGGATGAAAGTTAGCAATCATTGTACATGATTTATTAATATGCTCACCTTCGAGATTATATTCATGTGCGATTTCATTAGCTTTTGGAAAGACTTCCTCTCCTATTAATATTTCGCCATTATTTTTCTTTTCAATTCTCCAGATAATACCGTTATTGTTCTCAGTTGGGAGAGTTGAAAATTTTAGATCAAAATAGGACATACTATAATTTGCCCTCCATAAACCATATCTAGTAAACTGTACCATCAATCTTTTTTCAAAACCCTTCCAATCTCTTTTCTCCTTCGGACTCCACAGTACTTCACTCAGCGCTGCCATTCTTGGAAAGATCATGTATTCCACTTTGCTTGTATTACCTATGTACTCAGTCCAGACATTTGCCTGTGCACCCATAATATATTTTGCTTCTTTCTCTTCCATCTTGTCAGGGATGGGTTCATAAGCATATACTTTCTCCAAAGGATTGTAACCGCCAATCGTAACCGAATCTTCATTCTCACTTTGTGTATGGTCAAAATAAACCGGGTTGCCCGGTGTCATTATCACAAAATGATTTTGCCGGACTGCTTCTATTCCGCCGGTTTCCCCCCGCCAGCTCATCACTATGGCGTTTGGGGCAAGGCCGCCTTCTAATATCTCATCCCACCCGATCAGTGTTCTTCCTTTTGCATTCAAATGTTTTTCCATCCGCTGGATAAAATAACTCTGCAGCTCATGTTCATCCTTCAGCTTGTTATCTTTCATCCGTTGCTGACAAGCGGTACATTTCTTCCAATGCTCCTTCGGGCATTCATCGCCACCCACATGTATGTATTTAGAAGGGAAAAGTGTTAGCACTTCATCCATCACATCCAGCAAAAAATTAAAAGTGGTTTCCTTGCCTGCACAAAACACATCATCAAATACTCCCCATGTTTGCTGCACCTGCTTTCCATCTTTTGGTCCAGACCATGCACATTGCCCGGGGTACCCTGTATTCTGATCAGGAAAGCAGCTTAATTCAGGGTAAGCAGCAATAGCTGCCGAAGAATGTCCGGGCATTTCTATTTCGGGAACAACAGTGATGTAGCGGTCTGCTGCATACTTTACGATCTCTTTTATTTGTTCTTGAGTGTAAAAACCGCCATACCTCATACTATCATTTCCTGTGCCGGGATACCTGCCAATGATAGTACCATTTCTCCAGGCACCAACTTCTGTCAATTTGGGATATTTTTTTATTTCGATCCTCCATCCCTGGTCATCAGTAAGATGCCAGTGAAATGTATTGAATTTGTGCAGTGCGAGGTAATCAATATATTTTTTGATGAATGTAACAGGGAAGAAATGTCGGCTCACATCCAGGTGCATACCCCGATATGCAAAACGAGGGGCATCCTGTACAAATACAGCTGGCAAATCCAGTTTTTTTGCTGGCGTTGCTAATCCTTCAGATGGTATCGGTAACAACTGAATCAGTGTTTGCAATGCATTGAATACGCCGTTCTCATTGTCACCGCCAATAGAAATACCATTGTTATCTATTGTCAAAGTATATGCACCGGGCAATGGACTGTCCATGCGTTGATAATTAAGCCGGATAACATTAGTTCCAGCAGGATTCTTTTTTACCACTTTTAATTTAAGGAGGTAAAATTTTTGCAGGTAGTCATTAATATAAGCAGCCATTTTTTCCAGGTTGCTTCCTTCGAGAACAATTTGAGTGGTGGGAGTAATACTGAATTTATTGCCTTCTCCGATCATCTTGACATTGGCAGGTTGGGGGATAATACTTACCTGCTGGGCTATTGTAAACAACGGGAATAAAAAAAGTAAAAAACTAATCGTTAATCTCATGTAATAAAATATTTAGTTCTGCCTGATAATTGGCAAATATATGGTGCTGGGATTCGCAGCATCATGATAGATACGGATGGTTGCTTTTTTGAAATCAGCTTCGGTTGCCTCATAAATATTCATGAACTGCTGGGGGTTTCTGTCGGCTAACGGGAACCAGCTGCTTTGTATCTGTATCATCAGGCGATGGCCCTTTTTAAATGTATGGGCAATGTCGGGAAGATCAAATTTCACGGTTTCAATCTTTCCCGGTTTGAAAGGCGTTGGTGTTTCAAAACTGTTGCGGAATTTTCCCCGCATTATCTCACCCCTTACCAGCATCTGGTAACCATCCATTGGGTAAGCACCACTGGTATTACGGCTTGTGTTTTGTACCGAACCTGGGTACTTAAAATCATCTGGAAAGACATCGATAACTTTCACTACAAAATCTGCATCTGTTCCGGTAATACTTACTTTCAGATTTGCAGAAACAACTCCTCCCAGTGTAAGATCTTCTTCAAGGGGGTAGGTTTCGAAGGTCAATACGTCTGGTCTTCTTGATGCAAACCGCTGATCATCGGTCATGTATTCTCTTGTTCTGCGGAAATGAACATCTTCTGTATACGGAACGGGCTTGGCGGGATCACTGATGTATTCACTAAAATTATTTTGTTTGCCAGGGCGAATCCAGGAAAGTGCACCGTTCTCTTCTAAATAAATATCTCTGCCATTTCCCACAGGGGGCCATTGTTCCAATTTTCGCCATTGGTTTTCACCGGTAAAAAATATAGTAGCCTCAGCTATTTTAGGATCATCACCTTTCCCTTTTAAATAGTAATTAAAGAAAGGCAACTCAATATTGTTCTGGTACCATTGCGATGTATTACTGCCAAATTTTACGTTGCCTAATTGTGTGCCGTCATTGCTGGCCCACTGACCATGAAACCACGGCCCCATCACTATTTTATTATTGGTGGAAGGATTTTGTTTTTCAATGGCCTTGTATAGATTCCATGCACCCCAGCAATCTTCAGCATCAAACAAACCCCCGACCACCAGCATGGCAGGTTTAATATTGTACATGGCTGTTCTTGCATTCCGGGCTTTCCACCAATCATCGTAGTTAGGGTGGGCATAGAGGTCTTTCCAGAACTGAACACTGTCCTTCATGTACTGCATCAGTTTTGGTAACGTATTACCCAGGTAAAATTTGTAATTGTCTCTTACTGTAAAATTATAACCGGGTGAGCCAACTGTAGTTGGTTTTGGCCGGGGCTTTCCAAAACCGGAATAGAAACTAAACCCATCCATCTGGAAAAAGGCTCCGTTGTGATGAAAATCATCACCCATGAACCAGTCGGTAACCGGTGCTTGCGGACTAACCGCTTTTAATGCCGGGTGATTACTGGCAGCAGCCATCGTTGCATAGAAACCAGGATAGGAAATGCCGAAGATGCCCACATTGCCATTATTATTAGCAATGTTCTTTATTATCCAGTCAATAGCATCGTAAGTGTCACTTGCTTCATCAACGTCATTACCTGTTTTATTTTTATTGAATGGACGAACATCCACAAAATCACCTTCGCTCATCCACTTGCCCCGTACGTCCTGTACAATGATGATATAATTCTCTCTTGCATAATATTTCCAGTGGCCACTCCAAAGCCTGGGCGAAAAATCCTTTCCGTAGGGTGAACAGGAATAGGGTGTCCGCATCATCAGGACAGGGTGGTTTTCGCTTTTATCGTTAGGAATATAAATGGAAGTAAATAGTTTGATACCATCCCGCATCGGAATGTACTGCTCCACTTTAGTGTAGTTGTCTTTTATCCAGGCGGAGTCCTGATTTTCAGATTGTGCCTTTGCACCTGTTACTATTATTATAAGTAATAGCGGGAGTATGATTTTTTTCATTGTTGATAATTACCCTATAAAAATAAGGTTTCTGCAAGTAGCTCTTCAAATGATATTTTCAGAGAAAATGGTACATCTCTGTTATTAATATGTGTTGATTAACGCCAGCTGCCATACAATAAGAAAGGAGCCCAATAGTAGGGATGCCGGTATTTTGGGTTTTGTGTAAGGCTTATCTGGGCCTGTCGCAGGGCCTCTGCCTTTGACATGTGCGGGAGATTTTTATAAAATTCTGTCATCAGGATGCTTGTGGCTTCGTCATTTACTTTCCATAGGGATGCCACTACCGTTCTTACTCCTTTCACAAGAAAAGAGTTGGCAGGAGAGATGTACCAGCCTTTGCTTATTTCTTTGTTCACACCAGTTTCACAGGCAGATAGTGTTACCAGTTCGCAATCTTCAATCTTTAAGCTCTTTATCTCCCGGATGGTTAATTTCCCGTTTTTTGCGGCATCGGTTTCATCATTGCCTGCAAAAACGAGATACGAGTTCCGAAAATCATTGTAATCAAGAATACCATGTGTAGCAAAATGCACAAACCGGTCTTTAACGAGGCTTTGTCTTGCATTTGTTTCTGTGGCAGAGTCCTGAACAAAGTAGTGTTCGTTACTAAAAATGGCTTTAAGGTTGTTTACCTCTTTTTCAGAACTCGGTAATGTTTTATCAGGATTGCCAAAGGCTGATAAGCCGGTAATAGCAGAAACAGGGTTATTCTTCTCATAAAAAACTTCAAGCTGGCTGGTATAAAATATTTCAAAATCTTCAATGAGGAAACGTTGCTTATGGTTGTTCTTATAGGTCAATACCTGGAAGGGGATAAGCGATAACCTTCCTGTGGGTATTATACACAACGTCTTCTTGTTTTGGATAATTTCTGTTACTGGTTTTACTAATACGTTATAAAGCTTAGCTGATACATCAGCGTAATCAGGAGCCTTGTTATCCTTGCTGATAACCATTGTATCCCGGTCACTTAATGCGCCAGATGAAAAATTTGACTGGGGAAATTTCAAGGCTCTTTTGAGAATGTTGATCAGGCTGTCAATTTCAAAGTTTAATTCCACTGTTACAGCTTTTGTTTCCTGGTTAGTTACAGAAAAAATATATAGCTGTTTTTGATTGATGATATAGAGCAGGCAAGCTACACTATCCGGGATACTCCTTTTATAGGAGGCAAATTTTTGGGGATTTACCGATTCTGCAAATCCGGCTTTAATGCTTTCGTATTTTGTGGCAAGGTCATCAATATAATTCTCATAATCTTCTTCTGCTGTTTTAATGATCTTTACCAGCGACTCCACCAGCTCTCCATTTTGCTGACCTGTAGGTTTGGTCTTTTCTGATTCTAATTTTTCCCTGGCTGTATTTTTGCGCTGCAAAATATCCTTTGCTTTGTCTATATCTTCCTGCTGTTTGCTATCCTGTGCAGATATTCCAGCTTCGCCTGTTTTATCTTTGATACCTTGCAGGTTGGCAAGGTTGGTATAATAGACTGCATCATCAACCCGGTTGGCTTTAACACAGGCCGCAATAAGTTTGTTAAAAAGATCAGTTTTTGTTTCTTCGGTTTTCAGTTTATTTTTTTCTTCCTCACTGCCTACAAGTTTCGATGAAAGTTTTGTTACAATATCAACGGCTTTTTTATAATTTGAAATTGCGGAATCATTTGCCCCCTGCTGGAAGAAAACATTGCCTGTTTCATATAGCACTTCCCATAGCGAATTTTCATCTTCTGATGACTCGGCGCCAAATTTCGATTTTTGCAGGTACTCAAAGGCTTCAGTATATTTTTTTTCTTCTTTTGCAATACGGCCCAGGTAGAGATAGGCATCTGATAAATTAGATATCTCGCTGTTTTTGGTATCAAGCACCTTTTGGAGGTACGCCCGGGCCTTTTTATATTCTCCTTGTTTGTAGAAAATCATACCTTTTAATTCTACGGATTGCATAAGTCTCCGGTGAGCCCCTGTTTTCGCCGCCAACTTTTCACATTCATCAGTCATTGCCAGGGCTTTTTTATAATCTTTTTTATTGAATAACGCTTCACTTGCATTTAATTTTAGCAGCAGATCCAAATCATTTATTGTTCCAGATACTGAGGAAAGCTTCATTGCTTCAAGAAAATACTGCAGCGCCTTATCATTATCCCTCTGGGCAAGGTATATGTTGCCGATGTTATTTAAGCAGGTAATACGGCTTTGCATGGAACGTTCCCGGGTATAAATACTGTCCGCAATACGGTAATGGTCTAATGCAGTGGCTATTTCAAAAAACCGGGAATAGTAATTCCCGTAGCTGAGATTCAAGCTTGCTTTCAACATTGCGTTGCCGGTAGAATCACTTATGGCTTTTATTTTATCAAGACAATCTTTTGCTGGTTTATTATTCCCTTGTATCAGGTACAAATAGCTCAGTAAGGTATATATGTCTGCTTTGTCAGATTCATTTTTGTTCTCAATAGCAAGTTTTAAACCTTCATCATATTCATTTTTAGCCAATGAATAGTCGAAGATATCTAAATACACATCACCCAGTTTGCCTTTAAGCCCGGCAAGTTGCTGCTTGCTCTGAATGGAATCAAATAGAAAATAAGCCCTTTTGTAGAAATAGATGGCGGAATCGTATCTTAATCTAACCCCGGCGGCATCGCCTAAAAATGAATAGCAGTATGCCAGGTCGTATATATCTTTTTCTGTTGATGCAATTGTAAATGCTTTTTTAAACCATATTTCTGATGCTGTATATTTTAGTTGTTTATTCTGCAGCAGGCCCAGGTTTAATGCTGTGTAAATTTGTTTCTCCTTGTCTCCAAGTTCATTAGCTAACGCTTCAGCCTGTTTATAGTACCTGGCAGACACGGCAGTATCTTTTTTATAAAAATACCCGGCAAGATTATAGAAGGAAGAAAGCAAACCTGTTTTACTTTTTATTTTTTTTGACAATTCTTCAGCACTACGAAATTTTTCTAGTGCTTTTATATCGTCATTTGCTTCTTTGTATGTGTTGCCCATTTCAGTAAGATACCTGATGGCTCCAATTGTGTCCCTTCCTTTATAGGAGTAGTATAGAGCACTGTCTTGTGCAAACACTGCTTTATGTTGCAAACCTGATAATGCATTGAGACGGCCTAATTTGCCCCAGGCATAAGCCTTATATTCGTTATTGTCACCTAGTTGTTGGTATTCCAGGGCTTTTTGATGAGAGTAGATAGCAGAGTCATACAAGCCAATACTCCAGTAAGACTGCCCAACTTGCGAAAGATTGTATCCTGCTTTCTCCCACTGTTTCACCAAGAGATAATATTCTATTGTTTTTTGATAGTTAGTAATTGCTTTCCGATATTCTCCTTGTTGCGATTGATTGTATGCCACACTTGCTATTGCCGACATAACATTATTCCCGTCCTCTTGTGACTGATATGTTTTTACAAGCTCTTTGTAAATTTTTTCAGCATCATTGTTCCTGTTTTGTTTTTCATATACAATCGCAATATTTCGTTGCAACTCCGCCACCTCCGTAATGTTTTCATAAGTATCTTTTTTCTTATACTGTTCAATTGCTTTGGTAAAGCTGCTGATGGATTCTTCAAAATCTTCAAAAATGAAGTAGCTATTGCCTCTTTCCTTGTAGATCCTGCCAATAATTTTACTTCTCAACTCTTCACTTTTAAGTAATGTGTCTTTTGTCAGCATAGTTTCCATTGCATCATATGTGCCTAAAGACCTGTCTTTGTCTTTCAATTGCCGCAGGCAGTATGCTTTCTTTATCAGGCATTGATATAGTAAGTAGTCCTGGTCAGTGGTATTTCGAAGTACAACAGTCCCTGAATCGCATAATAAAATTGCTTTTTGATAATTATTCTGATCCTGGAACACCTGTGCTCTTGTAACATAATAAAGTCCGCTTATCAGCGGCTCATTAATTAATTTTGCAAATAAAGAAATATTATTAAAAATATTTTCAGAGCCCTTGATATCCTGATTATTTGATTTTTCAATAGCCGTATTTACCCAATTATTGAAAAAGTAATCATCAATTATTGTCTTTCGATATTCTGCTATTTTCTTTTTCAAAAGCGGCAGCACTTTTACCAATGAGCTTAATGTATCATACATTTCAAACGAGCTTATGGGCGCATCAGAAACAACCCAGCCGCCAAAGGACTCTGTCAGTCTGAACTCTTTGCCATAGTAGCCTTTGGGATAGGTGAGAACGTATAACAGAAACTGCTTAACGTCAATTCCCCTGCATTCTTTCATTACCTGAACAAGGTTTTTCCCTTTATATCTGCCATTTTCAATTGTGCGGCCAAATAATGGATTTGAAGCCGGATCGATAGCAGCACCTGTTCTTTTTATATGTTCAGACCAGGCATTGAGCATGCTATCTTCGAATTGTTTGTCGTTCCTCTGCCAGAAAACGTCTGAACTGGCGAATGCCACCTGATCGTTATCAGTGAAGATTACCCCTGAAAGATCAATTTTTCTGAACAACCCCGGATCCTTTGTCTTTAATATTGAAACAGGAAGTTGTATAACATCCCCTTCTTTGACAAGGTAATTGCTATCCGTTCTTTCAGGGTGTTTATTGAAAATATAGATCGAATAGAAGTCGGCATTTTTTATTTTATCGATTACTATCCCGGTACCCAGGCTCACCTCCGATCCCGGTTCATTGTTTTTTTGTACTGCCTTTATTTCTCCGCTTGAACCTTGCATCAATCCATAATTTTCTTTTGCATAAATAAGCCCTATGGCTGTATCCTTCTTTTGGTAGGTTACCCTGTAAAGGATAAAATACTTTTTTACGGTTTCTTTTTCAACCAGCTCCTGGCAATATGAACTGCCAGTCGTTGCTAACAGGATGATAAATAATAGTATTTTTATAGTATGTGGCATTGGGGATTGTATGAAGGTCGTAAGTTAGTTTTATTTTCTTTTAACCATATACCTTGCAGCGGGTATTCAACCTAAAAAATATGGAAGCTAATAAACATGTTATTGAAAGATTTTATACTGCTTTTCAAAAACTGGATCATCAAAAAATGAACGGCTGCTATAGCGATGATATAGTTTTTAGCGACCCAGCTTTTGGTTTGCTAAGAGGGGATGAGGTAAAATCCATGTGGGAAATGCTTTGTAAGAATGCGAGAGATTTTTCGCTTACATTTTCCAACATACAATTACTTGATGAGGAATATGCTACCTGTAATTGGGTGGCTACTTATACTTTTTCGAAAACGGGACGAAAAGTAGTCAATAACATTAAAGCCTTTATGAAACTGAAAGATGGAAAGATCATTGAACATAGTGACGCCTTCAAACTCAGCAAATGGGCTGCACAGGCATTGGGATTTAAAGGAGTATTACTTGGCTGGACCGGTTTTATGAAAAGAAAGATCCAGAAAAATGCAAGGAAGAATCTTATCAACTTTATAGAAAAGAAGAATGCCAGCCAGGGCTGACATTCTTCATAAGTTTTACACAGGTAAATATTTTAATCTTCCAGTACACCAAACTTTCCCCTGTTCGCTGCTTCAATGGCTTCTTCCACTTCCTTCCAGGTGTTCATCAGGAAAGGGCCATATGCTGCGATAGGCTCATCAATCGGCTCCCCTGATAAAACCAATACAATTGTATCTTCTGTCGCTTCAATTTCTATTTCTTCACCATCGTTCTTAAATAAAACAAAATGGTCTGTAGCCACAGGGCTGCCATTCATCTTTACAGTTCCTTCAGCAACCAGCAGACCTGTATTATAATTTGGGGGGAAACCAAGTGTTGCAGTGGCTCCTTTTTTTAAGCGGGCATTATACACTTCCATTGGAGTAAATGTAGTGGCAGGACCCTTCATGCCCTTATAGTTACCGGCAATAACTTCAATAAAGCTTTCTTTGTCTGCCAGGTAATACCGCCTCATCATAGCGTTGGTAATTTCCTGGTATTTAGGTTTTGCTTTCTTATCCTTTGCGGGGAGATTCACCCATAATTGCACCATCTGGAATGGGCCGCCAGCTTTACTGAATTCTTTTTCATGATATTCTTTATGTAACAGACCTGAACCTGCCGTCATCCATTGTACATCACCTTCGCCGATAATGCCTCTGTTACCTGCACTATCATGATGGGCAATTTTACCATGATAAGCTATTGTAACTGTTTCAAAGCCGGCATGCGGATGCACACCCACACCCCTCGGCTCTTCAGATGGAGAGAATTCGATCTTAGCTCCGTAGTCCATCATAAAGAAAGGACTCATCCTTTTTTTGTCAATTAGCCTTCCCCCCGGAAAAAAACTGTGCACTCTGAAACCATCACCCACCATGTGGGGAGGAGGGGGTGCAATTATAGCTTCAATTATTTTTTTACTATTCATAATCTCCTTTTAATTTAACATCGGAACTTCCATTAGTAATAACTCAGCATCTGAATCCGCTTTAATATCTAATTTGTTAGCATCCGTAATGCCTATACCATCTCTGCGGTTGAGCTTTTCTCCGTTAATAGTAACACCTCCTTCGATCACAAAGGCATAAACACCGTTACTTTTTTTCTTAAGATCATAAGTTATACCAAGGCCACTATCGAATTTGCCAAGGCTGAACCATGCATCCTGGTGAATTTGTACACCGCCGTCAGCGATACCCAAGGGAGAAACAACTGTAAGCAATTTATTTTGTCTGTCAGTTTCGGGAAAACTTTTCTGATCATACCGGGGTGTTACATTTTTCTTATTGGGAAATACCCATATCTGAAAAAATTTTACCGGCTTGTCATGATTCTTATTTTTCTCCCCATGCTGTATACCTGTGCCGGCACTCATCGCCTGTATGTCTCCCTGTCGAATAACTTGTTTATTACCCATGTTGTCGAAATGCTCCAGGTCACCGGAGGTAGGGATTGAAATGATCTCCATATTATCATGCGGGTGGGTGCCGAAGCCCATACCGCCGGCAACAGTATCGTCATTTAGTACCCTTAATGCGCCAAAGTGAATTCTTTGGGGATCATGGTATCCTGCAAAACTGAATGTGTGAAAAGAATCTAACCATCCATGATTTGCATGTCCTCTTGTATTGGCCTTGTGAAGAATGGTTTTCATATTAAACTCCATTATTTTTAATTAAGCTAGCACTTTTTCTTCCACTACTTTTTCAGATAACCACAAAAACTCTGACATAAAGTTATGAACAGCATTCTGAAACCCTTCATCCAGCAGATCCCCATCAGCAGTGAATTTTTTGTCCACCGCCGGTACGATCAGCATGTATGGCGATGCGATGCCAAATAACGCCGGAACAAGTTGCAGCATTTGTTGTGATGCCCTGATGCCACCCATCGCACCAGGCGATGCCGTTACGATTCCAAAAGGTTTATGATGCCGTTTTGGAAAATGATCAAGCAGGTTCTTAAGGGCGGGAGAATAGCTGCCATTATATTCTGGTGTTACGAGTATGTATGCATCAGCAGTAAACATTCTTTCTGCCAGTGTTTGAAATTCAACTGGTGCCTTGTCTGGTGATACCCAAACCGATTGTATAGCCGGAATGTTCCAGTCTTTCATGTCAATAATATCAACTTCATGACTACTGTTTTGGGTCAACCAGTTTCTAAGGTGTAATGCAACACGGTGGGTAACACTAGCTATTCTGGGGCTTCCGGATATGATTTCTATTTTCATTTTTCTTGTTTTGAATAACAAAACTAAATAATCAATGGTTGAACATCAAATTTTAATTATGCACAGTTTGTTAAGTTTTTTTATCCTTTCTATTCTGTTTTGCTTCAACTCCTTATAAACTTGCTGCTGAATGCTTATTTTCGGAAACTTAAAGACAAACAATGGTTAACAGAAGAAAGTTCATAAAAGCATCGGCTTTTACCGGATTCGCAAGTTTGCTTACAAAAGGTGCATTGTCAATGGATACGCCTGGTAATGTGAAAGGTAAGCCGGTTGTTATTTCCACCTGGAGTGCAGGCATCAACGCCAATAAAGGGGCATGGGAAATATTAAGTATAGGCGGAAGAGCTTTGGATGCGGTTGAGAAAGGGGTTATGGTGACTGAGTCTGAACAGAATTGTTGCGTTGGCCTTGGAGCTAATCCCGACCGTGATGGGTTTGTAACGCTGGATGCCTGCATTATGGATGAATTTTCCAATTGCGGCAGTGTTGCTTTTCTTGAACGGATAAAACATCCAATCGCTGTGGCAAGGAGAGTGATGGAAAAAACACCGCATGTAATGCTGGTAGGAAGCGGGGCGCAGCAGTTTGCCGTAGCTGAAGGCTTCCCACTGGAAGAACAGAAACTTTCTACGAATGCACAGAAGAATTATAACGAATGGCTGAAAGAATCACAATACAAACCACCGGCAATCAACGTAGAAAACAAGCAGGGTCATGGGCCTTTTGCGCCGCATAAATTAGCCGATGGTGAATGGAATCATGACACTATCGGTATGGTGGCTATGGATGCCAATGGAAACCTGAGTGGCAGTTGTACAACCAGCGGTGCCGGGTTTAAAATGCGTGGACGATTGGGAGATTCACCGATCATCGGGGCGGGTTTATTTGTAGATAATGAAGTGGGAGCCTGCACGGCTACGGGGCAAGGCGAAGATGTGATCAGGGTGGCCGGTTCGCATACTGTTGTTGAGCTGATGAGGCAAGGCCTTTCTCCTGAAGCAGCCTGTAAAAAAGCGATTGAACGGCTCATAAAAATTAAAGGGGCGAAGGCTAAAGATATACAAGTAGGCTTCCTGGCGGTGAATAAAAAAGGACAGGTAGGTGCTTATTCAATTCATAAAGGATTTGAATATGCCATCAGGACAAACGAGATGGAAAAGCTTGTCAAGGCAAAATTTATAATGGAGTAGGGTAATGGAAGGGAAAAAATATATCATTGAGATTGCTACTTCGGATTTTGAGACTACAAAATCAGCGGTCGATGGCGGGGCAGACAGAATAGAACTTTGCGCCAACCTTGCTGAAGGCGGAACAACCCCTTCTTATGGTACCATCAGGCAATGCCGGGAAGCTTTCACTGTATCATTATATCCGATCATACGGCCAAGGGGCGGCGATTTTTTATATGCCAGAGATGAGTTCGAAATAATGCTGCAAGATGTGAAATTGTGCAAGCAACTTGGGTGTGATGGCGTGGTAATTGGCTTATTGAACATGGATGGCAGTATTGATGTGGTAAGAGCAGGGCAGTTAGTGGAAGCGGCTTATCCGCTGGGGGTCACCTTTCACCGTGCCTTTGACCGATGTAAAGATCCATTTGAGGCATTAGAGCAATTAATTGAAATTGGCTGTGAAAGAATTCTGACATCAGGACAGCAGCCTTCGGTAGTGGATGGGGTAGAATTAGTAGCAGAGTTGAATAAAAAAGCTGGTGAAAGAATAATCATTATGCCGGGCAGTGGGGTGCGGAAGGAAAATATAAAAATGCTGGCGCAGAAAACGGGTTGTATAGAGTTTCATTCCTCATTGAGAGGAAAGGAATCAAGTAAGATGAGTTTTATACACGATGCATTCAGTGATTCAGGCGAGAGTTATATGAATAATACAATTGATATACAAGAAGTAAAAGCATTAAGGAATTCATTGACTTAAATTTTCAACTTTCTCATATACTCCGCATCCGCTTCTGCACTCTTCATTGGAGTTGAATTTGGATAATGCTCCTGTTCGACAATAAAATACTTCATCCCGTTTTTCTTTGCGGTTTTCAATATCGAAGGAAAATCAATACTACCGGTACCAAGGTCGCAGGTATCTTCTTTTTTTGTGGTTCCATTTACCCGGTCTTTTATATGGGAAAGCCGGAAACGGCCAGGATATTTTTTTAGCCAGGTTTCGGGATCTTGCCCGGCTGACACTACCCAGTAGATATCCATCTGGTGGTCAACCAGCGAAGGATCTGTTTCTTTCATCAGCAAATCATGCGGGTAAATACCATTCACTAATTGAAAAGAACTTTCATAATTATGATAGGCAAAATGAATTCCGACTTTTTTACAAACCTCCCCGCATTTATTAAACAGTTCAGCTTTTTTTTTGTATTCATCAATGGGTTGCTGTGAGAAAGGCCAGTTATAGATCAGATATTTCATACCGATAGCGGCGGCTTCTTCTGCTTTTTTCTCAAAATCTTTTTCTATTTCACAATGACTGGAGATGAAAGTCATGCCAAGTTCATCCATATAGTTTTTAAATTCGATATTCGTCAGCCCCCAGAAAATACCAGCAGCCCTTTCATAGCCTTCCACTTGTTTGTATCCCATTGCTGCTATCTGCTTTAGTGTTCCTCTCGGGTCTTTTTCAAACAAATCCCTTACCGTGTATAGCTGCAGGCCAAATGTTTTTATCCTTGAGGTATTTTCTCCTGTAAAAAGATTACGGGTAAGAGGGGATAATGCAATTGCTCCGGCTGCTGAGCCGCCTAATTTTAAAAATTGTTTCCTGTTGATGTTCACTTTCCTTTCTTTTTATTCCGCATATAAATGAAAAGGCCCGCAAAGGCAATGATCAGAACCAACGGAATGACTAATGTTGTATTGATGATCTCAGGACCGGCAGCTTTATTTGCTTCAGCTAATGCTGTTTTCATTTCTGCAGTAGCATCGCCGGAGTTATAAAGTTTTAAATCTGCGCCTCCAGGCAAATGTTTAATTATTTTATTGTCATACACACCACCCATGAACATCATATATAAGGAAACAGCAAACATACCGGCACCACCCATAAGGTTTATACCAACTGCACCTGTCTTTGGCAGATTCTCTGAAACAAATCCGAGCATGGTGGGCCAGAAATAACAAACACCAATGCCAAATACCAATGCACCAATAAATAACATGTTGCCTGATGTATGACCTAACAAGTACAACCCTAATGCAGAAAAAACAGCAGAACCTAACAATACACCGGCAGGAGAAAGCCGGTGCACAACCGGGCCGGCCAGGCCTCTTCCAACGACCATTACCCCTGTTGTTACAGTAAGAATGAGGATAGAATTTTGCGATACATTATTAAGCAGTACTTGTATCCATTGACCGGTGAATAATTCTGTGATGGCTGTGCCAAACATGCAAATGATCAGAAAAAAGAATAGGGGATTTAATAATGAACGATACATTTCTCCGGTAGAAACACCGCTGGCTACTCTTTCTGTAACAGGGAATTTTTGTTTTGCAAATAAGAAACCATAAAGGATAGCCGGGATTATCATCATGGCAACCTGGATCTGCCAGCCAATAGCTGCTTTATCAAAAAAGTAAACGATCAGTGTACCAATTACAATTCCGCCGGGGAACCACAGGTGAAAATGATTCAGCTTTGTTGTTTTATCATTCGGATATAAAGTTGCAACCAGCGGATTACAGGCTGCTTCAACGGTACCATTGGCAATACCAATGCAAAGGGTGGAAATAAATAAAGCCCAGAATGGATTGCCGAATTTGCCGGCAAATATGGTGAGGAGTATGCCAGTAACATGAAAAATAAAGGCCAGCAATAATAATTTTTTCATGCCAATGATATCAACTACCATCCCGCCTATAACGACTGCTAACGGGAAACCCCAGAACGCTGTAGCGGCAATAGTTCCTAATTCTGCTTTATCCAATCCAAACTGAACACCAAGCCTGTCAAGGATACCTGCACGGATGCCAAATGATAATGATGTAACTAATAAGGCAAGGCAACTGGCAATGAAAAGCTGGCTGCGGTTTACTGTTTGCATATCGTTAGATTTGTAACAATGTTTAGAAAACTAAATGTACTATTTTTAGAATTACATTTCAGGTAATAAAACAACTGTATCAAACGGGTGAAATGCTGAACAGAAAACTACGAATGGGAATGATCGGTGGCGGGCCGGGTGCATTTATCGGCGCCATTCATCGGATTGCTGCCAATATGGACGGAGAGACCAAATTAGTTTGCGGCGCTTTCAGCAGCGATGCAGAAAAATCAAAGCAAACCGGAGCATCTTTATATCTGCCACAGGAAAGAGTGTATGGCTCGTACAAAGAAATGATACGGAGGGAAGCAGAGTTGCCAATGAATGAACGAATAGATTTTGTCAGTATCGTTACTCCCAATCATCTTCACTTTGAGCCGGCGAAGCTGGCCTTAGAAAGCGGATTTCATGTTGTGTTAGATAAACCCATGACTCTTGATCTTGCTGAAGCAAAAGAATTGCAGTCAATTGTTGAAAAAAGCGGTAAATATTTTTGCCTTACTCATACATATACTGGTTATCCTTTAATAAAAGAAGCAAGGCAGCAGGTATTGAATGGGAAATTTGGCAGTATTAAAAAGGTATATGTTGAATATCCTCAGGGCTGGCTAAGTACTTTGCTGGAAAGTTCCGGCAACAAACAGGCTGATTGGAGGACTGATCCTTTGAAAAGCGGCGCTGCTGGAGCCATCGGAGATATCGGAACCCATGCTTTCAATATGATAGAGTATGTTACAGGATTGCAGGTGACGAAGTTATGTGCAGATTTGAATATTGTTGTTGAAGGAAGGAAGTTAGATGACGATGGCTCTGTTTTGCTGAAATTTAATAATGGTGCCAGCGGAATATTGTTTGTAACACAGGTAGCCCCAGGCGAGGATAATAATATCAGGTTAAGAGTGTTCGGTGAAAAAGGCGGATTAGACTGGTCGCACAAAGAACCGAACACCTTGTATGTAAAATGGCAGGATAAACCTGCTGAGATATGGCGGGTAGGCGAAAGCTATCTTGGTTCTTTTGCAAAACACAATTCAAGAACACCGGCCGGTCACCCGGAAGGATACCTTGAGGCCTTCGCCAACCATTATCGCAATTTCGCATTATGTGTGAAGGCACAAATGACAGGCGAAAAGCCAAAAGACGAATGGCTTGATTTTCCGGGTATTGATGATGGGGTGAGAGGCATGGCATTTATTGAGAACGTATTAAAGAGCAATCAATCGGATAAAAAATTTATTGACTTCGAAATTTAAGTATGACCACAATAAAAGGACCCGGATTATTTCTTGCTCAATATATGAGCGATAAACCACCATTTCATGACCTGAAAGCGATTTGCCTATGGGCAGAAGCATTTGGATTTAAAGGGGTGCAAATACCAACATCGGATACAAGGTGTATGGACCTGCAAAAGGCTGCTGAAAGTAAAACCTATGCTGATGAAATAAAAGGCATCGTTAATGAATGTGGTCTTGAAATAACAGAGTTGTCAACACATCTGCAGGGGCAATTAATTGCTGTTCATCCTGCATACGATAAATTATTCGATGGGTTTGCTCCGAAAGAAGTGCATGGTAATGCCAAAGCAAGAACTGAATGGGCGGTACAGCAGGTGAAGTATGCTGCAAGGGCATCCCAGAATCTTGGTTTAAATGCTCATGTTACGTTTAGCGGCTCATTATTATGGCCAATGATGTATCCCTGGCCGCAGCGACCTGAAGGATTAGTGGAAACAGGTTTTACGGAATTGGCTAATCGCTGGTTGCCGGTGTTAAATGAGTTTGATACATGCGGAATTGACCTCTGTTATGAAATTCATCCGGGTGAGGACTTGCATGACGGAATGACGTATGAAATGTTTTTGGAAAAAGCCAATAATCACAAAAGAGCTTGTTTGTTATATGACCCTTCTCATTTTATATTACAATGCCTCGACTATCTTTCTTTCATTGACATTTATCATGAGCGGATAAAAATGTTTCATGTAAAAGATGCTGAATTTAACCCAACAGGCAAACAAGGAGTTTATGGCGGCTATCAAAACTGGATCAACCGTGCCGGCCGTTTCCGTTCTTTAGGTGATGGGCAGGTTGACTTCAAATCCATTTTCAGTAAACTGGCCCAATATGATTATAAAGGCTGGGCTGTACTTGAATGGGAAGACTGTATTAAAAATGCAGAAGACGGGGCATCAGAGGGAGCAGAATTTATACGGCAGCACATTCTAAAAGTTACAGACAGAGCTTTTGATGATTTTGCTTCTTCCGGGAAAAATGAAAAAGAAAATCGTTCAGTATTGGGCCTTGAGTAATTAATTTTGTAAAAAAACATGAAGAGAGTAATATTAGCCTGTTTTGCGGTGGTAACATTTGCAGCATGCGGTGGCAATAGTTCAAATGAAAATAAACCCGGTAAAACAGAAGATATTTCAGCGAATCCTGATTATCAGAAAGGCCTTGAATTAGTCGCAAAAAATAAATGCCTGACCTGTCATGCAATAGATAAAGTAGTTACAGGCCCTGCTTATAGGGAAGTAGCCAAAAAATATGCAGATAGCCCTGATACTATTGTGGCACATCTTGCCGGAAAAATTATCAGCGGAGGAACGGGAGTATGGGGTCAGATTCTCATGACACCACACCCCGATCTGTCAAAAGAAGATGCCGAAGCGATGGTGAAATATATTCTTTTGCTTAAATGAAGATATAAGACTTTTGTCTTAAGTTGAAACCAGTATTACTCAACTTTAGTAATTTTCAACACATTTGTAGGCAGGTGCAGCGATACGGGAGTGCTTCCTGTATTCACTACTATGTCACCCGATTTTAGGAACTCCCTTTCTTTTAAGATATCTATCTGGTCAAAGATGATATCATCGAGACTTTCTTCCTCAGCATAGTAAAATGCCCTTACACCCCAGCTCAATGTCAGCTGGTTCACTAACGATCTTTCTTTTGTGAAAATATAGATAGGAGCTTTAGGACGATAACTGCTTAGCATAAAACCAGTGTAACCGCTTTGTGTCATTCCTATCAATGCATTCGCATTTACATCTTTTGCCAGTTTACAAGCATTATAGCAAATGGCATCGCTTAGAAAAGAAGGAGAGTGGGATTGAGGTGCAAGTTCATCTTCCCTGTTATAATTGTAGCCGGATTTTTCAACTTCAATGATAATTTTTCTCATTGTTTCCACCACCAGGGTGGGATGCTCACCGGCAGCGGTTTCGGCACTTAGCATCACCGCATCTGCACCTTCAATCACTGCATTAGCCACATCGGTTATCTCGCTACGGTTAGGTTTGTTCAATTCGATCATACTTTCCATCATCTGTGTGGCCACAATCACAGGCTTGGCCCTGTGCAGGCACATACGGATGATCTGTTTTTGAAGCAAAGGGATTTTTTCAACTGGTAGTTCAACACCCAAATCGCCACGGGCAATCATCACAGCATCAGATTCCACGATGATATCCCGGAGATTTTCTAATGCTTCCGGCTTTTCTATTTTAGAAATGATCTTGGTCTTACTGTTCTTAGCAGCCAGCTTACTACGCAAAATTTCCAGGTCTTTTACGCTGCGTACAAAAGAAAGGGCTACCCAATCCAGTTGCTGTCCGATGATATACTCAAGGTCTGTCAGGTCTTTTTCAGTCAATGCCGGTAACGAGATCTTTGTGTCAGGCAGATTGATACCTTTTTTGGAAGAAAGTGTTCCGCCCATTGTTACTTCCACCTGTACATCGTTATTCTTAAGGACCTGTTTTACTTTTACTTCCAGCTTGCCATCATTGATAAGGATTGTATTTCCCACTTTCACATCAGCATGAAGATTTGGGTAGGAGACATAAATTCTTTCTTTAGATCCAATTACTTTTTCATTGGTAAATGTCAGGATGTCACCCGGGATAATCTCCATTTCACCACCTTCAATTTCACCAACACGAAGTTTTGGGCCTTGCAGATCGCCAAGTATGGCAATGTTAAATGGCTCCGTCTTGTTTATTTTCCGGATATATTCAATGATCTTAGTTTTGTCTTCGTGTGAACCATGAGAAAAATTCAGGCGAAAAACATTTACCCCTGCTTTTACCAGTTCCAGCAATTTGTCGTATGTATCACAGGCAGGGCCTACAGTGGCAACGATCTTTGTGCGATGATTCTTGTGAGCCAGGCCGGCTTCCCGGTTCATTGATTTATGATAATACTTCTCAGAGTGTTTAGCCATTTTATTACAACATTTAACTTGCCAGTATCTTAACAATCTTCATCCATTCCTCACTGATTTTTCCTTTATTCTTTACTGCATTCTCCAATGGTATGTAGTGCATTTTGTTGTTCAATATACCAACAAATACGTTGTGTCTTCCTTCGATCAATGACTCAACTGCATGATAGCCCATGCGGCTCGCAATTAACCTGTCAATACAACTGGGGGAACCGCCTCTCTGAATATGACCCAGTATACAAACCCTTATTTCTGCATTAGGCAGTTTTTCCTTTAATATTTTCTCCACCTCATTAGCACCGCCGTATTCATCACCTTCGGCCACCACAATAAGATTCACCAGTTTTTTTCGGCGTTCTTTTTCAAGTAATGAAGCGATAATATCATCCATATCTGTTTTTCTTTCCGGGATAAGGATGTTTTCAGCACCTGTGGCAATGCCGCTATGAAGGGCAATATAACCCGCATCTCTCCCCATCACTTCAATTAAGAATATGCGATCATGTGCATCCATAGTGTCCCTGATCTTATCAATAGCCTCCACAGCGGTATTCACTGCGGTGTCAAACCCAATAGTAAAGTCGGTACCAATAATGTCTTTATCAATAGTGCCGGCCAAACCAATACAGGGTATATCAAATTCCTGGCTGAATTTGACGGCACCGCGGAATGAGCCGTCTCCTCCAATTATCACAAGACCGTCAACGCCTCTTTTATGCAGGTTCTCATAAGCTTTTTTACGGCCCTCATAATCAAAAAATTCTTTGCATCGGGCCGTTTTCAATATAGTGCCGCCCCGCTGTATGATATTTGCTACCGAACGGGAATCCATTTTGAAAATATCATCCTCAATAAGGCCCTGGTAACCCCTCAAAATGCCGTATACTTCTAAACCGTGATAATTGCCTGTGCGAACCACAGCCCTGATTGCGGCATTCATGCCCGGTGAATCACCCCCGGATGTTAAAACGCCGATTTTAGTAACTTTTTTTTCCATTTCTTCTTTTATGCTGCTCAAAAATAAGTATTTGTTTTGATTGTGTATTTATTACACACTAACACCTGTTTGTTTTACCAGCTAATATACGATAGACTTCTTCTGTTTTCCTTAACATGAATACCCAACAACACGGATAATATTCAATAAATAACAATGTTATGTTGTGGTGCAAATTGATATTATGCGAAAATTATTTTTTCTTTCGTTCCTTTTTCTGTCAGCCAACCTGTATGCACAGTCAGATACTACAAAATGGTTGCGGGCATTTCCAATTACAGACTATATGGTTGACCTGAATGACAGTACCAGGCTGGTACAGTTGCAAATGCAGGATGGCCTTTCGTTAAAGGATAAGCAATTTGGTGTTATGTATGGTGTGTATAACGGCTCAAAGGATGAGGCTGTGCAAAAAGGATATGGAAGGTGTAATCTTATTAAAGGGGACTATTATTATTTTTCCATCGGGAATAACACCAGTGGCCTGGCATTTAAAAAAGGAGATCTGATTTACATACTGATGGATAAGACGGATATTTACTTCGGGCAGATTCCAAAACTTGCATCACATTTTATCCGGTTGCAAAATGTATATGAAGAACCGCTTTTCGACAGGTATGCCATTTTCAATAACTGGAGTGAAGAGGATGAAAAAAGAATAATTGATTCAATGGTAGCAGATATAAAGTTTACCGGAAAATATTTTATTGAGAATAACCCATCAGTTGACAAGCCAATTAACAGCGGTGATTACAAAGGCAAGAAAACACTGTATGTAATGGCTGAATGTAAACCCGTTGACGTATATAATTTTCTTGAGTATATGATAGCCCGCCCCCGTCTTTATGCCGGCCGTGATTGGAAGGTGTCAGAAATTTTTGCCACATGGCTTTCTGAAGGAGCCCCAATCCCCATAAAGGATTAAAAAATCGCCTATCCTTTTCTGCTGCCACCTGTAAAGGAGGCTTTATTATTGGAGTCACTTCTGTTATCTTTAGAGATAAAATACTTTTTATGAAAAGGATACTTTCTATTTTCTTACTCTTTTCGCCTTTAGCACTCTTTGCACAATTGCAATACCCGGAAACAAAAAAAGGGGAGACAGTGGAAGATTATCATGGAACAAAAGTGGCAGACCCATACCGCTGGCTTGAAGACGATAACAGCGAAGACACCAAGGCATGGGTTAAAGCACAGAATAAGATAACGTTTGACTACCTTGCTACTATCCCACAACGGGATAAGATCAAAAAAAGATTGGAAGAACTTTGGAATTACCCCCGTTATTCTTCGCCATTTAAAAAAGCCCAGTACTATTACTTTTTTAAAAATGATGGTTTGCAAAACCAGTCTGTGATGTATCGCCAGAAAGGATTGGCTGGCAAACCTGAAGAATTCTTAAATCCAAATACTCTGAATAAAGAAGGAATTGCTGCATTGGCCGGCACAAGTTTCAGCAAGACCGGAAAGTACTTTGCTTATTCAATAGCAGTGGCAGGCAGCGATTGGCAGGAAATATTTGTGATGGAATCTGCCACCAAAAAAGTATTAATGGATAAAATTGAGTGGACAAAATTCGGCGGAGCGAACTGGAATGGAGATGACGGTTTCTATTACAGCGGATATGATAAGCCAGATGAAAAATCAAAGCTGAGTAAGCAGAATCAGTTTCACAAGGTCTTTTATCACAAACTGGGAACTGATCAGTCGCAGGACATTTTAGTGCATGAGGATAAAGAGCATCCGCTCCGCTACCATGGTGCAGGTCTTACGGAGGATGGCCGCTTCCTGATTCTTAATGTCTCTGAAGGTACAAGTGGAGGGGAAATATGGTATTGGGAAAAGAAGGATCCGTCACAGACTCAATTCAAGCTATTGATTCCGGGATTCTCTACTGAACCAGATGTAGTGGATAATCATGGTGGAAAGTTGCTAATCCGCACTAATGATGGAGCTCCTAATTACCAAGTAGTACTTGTTGATCCTAAAAACCCCGGCAAAGAAAATTGGAAGGCAATCATACCTGAAAAAGAAGAGGCTTTACAAAATGTCGGTATAGCCGGAGGATATTTGTTCGCCAGCTATTTGAAAGACGCTTCTACCAAAGTTTACCAGTATACCTATGACGGAAAATTAGTTCGTGAAATTAAGTTGCCCGGAATTGGTACTGCAGGTGGTTTTAGCGGAGAGAAAGAGGACAAAGAATTCTTTTATACTTTTTCATCCTTCAGCACACCACCTTCCATTTACCGGTTCAATATTGCAACAGGGCTATCAACTCTGTTCCGTAAGACGGAAGTAAAGGTGAAGACAGATGATTTTGTTACAGAGCAGGTTTTCTTTATAAGTAAAGATGGAACGAAAGTTCCGATGTTTCTGACTTATAAAAAAGGAATGGTTCGCAATGGACAAAATCCTGTTCTTATTTACGGTTATGGTGGATTTAATATTCCGGTTACACCCGGCTTCAGCACCAGTAATGCTTTTTTTGTTGAGCAAGGTGGTATTTATGTATCTGTGACATTGCGTGGTGGTAGCGAGTATGGTGAAAAATGGCATAAGGCCGGCATGCTTGACAGGAAGCAAAACGTCTTTGATGATTTTATTGGCGCAGCCGAACACCTGATCAAAGAGAGGTATACCAATAATCAAAAGATAGCCATCCGGGGTGGAAGCAATGGTGGGCTTTTAGTCGGCGCTGCTATGACACAACGGCCTGACTTGTTTAAAGTAGCCTTGCCCGCTGTAGGTGTAATGGATATGTTGCGGTTCCATAAGTTTACAGTTGGCTGGGGATGGGCTGTCGAGTATGGTAATGCAGACTCTGCCAGCCAATTCCCTTATTTATATAAGTACTCCCCTTATCACAATCTAAAGCCAGGCGTAAGTTATCCTGCAACTATGGTCACGACAGCAGACCATGATGACAGGGTAGTGCCTGCACATTCATTTAAGTTTGCTTCCCGTTTACAGGAATACAATGCAGGAACCAATCCAATGCTGATTCGTATTGAAACTAATGCAGGGCATGGCGCAGGAAAGCCAACCAGTAAAGTAATCGATGAAGCAACAGATATTTGGAGTTTTGTAATGTATAACCTCGGGATGCCTTTCAGAGAGCCTGGTGCAGTGACTCCCAAAAAGGGTTTTTAGCCTGCATAAAATAAAATTGTAATAGGATAGCCCTAATCAATCGTTTGCCTGTTGATAAAAGATGATAAGCGGCTATCCTTTTTATTTATGTGTGTGATATATTTGCACTCATTTTAAAATGACACACATGGCCAAAAAAAATCATGCCGTTCAACTTGTTTTCAGCAGCCTCTTTTTTTTGTTTACTGTTTCACCAGTCTTTTCACAGACAATTGATGATTTGCAATTAAAGCCGATGCGTTTGCCTGCACTCCAGGAAGTTGGGGGGTCGCCCTTTATGACAGAAGATTACCAAACAGGTTCTATACAAATTGGGGAGAATAAGATCGTCACGAATATCCCTGTTAAATTCAACATTTTCAGTAATGCTGTTATGGTGGAAAAAGATGGCCAGGATATGCGGTTGGAATCTTTCCAGATTGTTTCATACAATCTCACTGGTAATGACGGAACTATAAAGCATATAATATTCAGGCAGGGTTATCCTGAGATCGATAACCATACTGAGAAATCTGTTTATCAAGTACTGTCAATGGGTTCGAACGTTCATTTGATTAAGTTCCTTTCACAAAAAGTGGAAGATGCTGCAACTCTGGGGGATTACAGCCGCAGGGAAATTGTAACTACACAGCAGCTTTACGTTTATACACCTGGGGGTGAAATAAAGCGTATTAAAGCAAACAAACAGTCTCTTGTGGAGGCTTTGCCCACTTTATCAGCCAAGATCGATGAAGTGGTTTCGACAAATAAATTGAACCTAAAAAGCGAATCTGATATTGCAGAATTGGTGGAAGCGTTAAATAAACCATAATCAGACTTTCATTTTTTATATAAATCCTGTTCTTTGCAAACAGGATTTTTGTTTCCTACATTTGACAAATGAAGGTTCTCATTACAGGGGCAAATGGTTTTTTAGGATATTATCTTTCCAGACAACTACTTGATTATAACTACAAAGTAATAGCCACAGGAAAAGGTGAATGCAGATTGCCATTTACCGGGAAAAAAGGATTTGAGTATGTATCCATGGATTTCACAGACCCTTTTTCTGTTCATGATGTATTTGATAAATATATGCCAGGAATAGTTGTTCATGCTGGAGCGATGACCAAAGTAGATGAATGTGAGCAGCAGCAATGGCAGGCTTATTTAACTAATGTGGAAGGGACGATAACAATGCTTCTGAACGCAGAAGTTGCAAAGAGTTTCTTTATTTTTGTTTCAACAGATTTTGTTTTTG
The DNA here is from genome assembly GCA_037045605.1 of Chitinophagaceae bacterium. Classification (GTDB taxonomy): domain Bacteria; phylum Bacteroidota; class Bacteroidia; order Chitinophagales; family Chitinophagaceae; genus JJ008. The sequence continues at coordinate 187,256 of JBAOHK010000015.1, forward strand.
ATGGAGAAACAGGAGGGTACAAAGAGGAAGATGCTGCAAACCCAGTAAATTTTTACGGCAAAACAAAGTTCGAGGCGGAAGATGCTGTTAAAGAATATAAGTTTGACTGGGCCATAGTCCGTACTTCGCTGGTATATGGGAAGCCAATTATGAGCAGAAGTAATATTCTTTCCGTAGTAAAAGATAAACTGGAAAAGGGGGAGAATTATAATGTTGTGGATGATCAGTTTCGGACCCCAACCTATATCGAGGACCTTGTTTCAGGTATTACCTCAATTATTAAAAAAAGAGCAACAGGTATTTTTCATCTTTCAGGAACTGATATTCTGACCCCATACCAAATGGCCTGTAAATCCGCCGACTATCTTCAGCTTGATCAATCATTGATCAAAAAAGCAAATGCTGCTAATTTCTCACAAATTGCAAAAAGGCCCCTGAAAACAAATTTTAATATTGATAAAGCCAGAACAGAACTTGGGTATAACCCTGTTAGTTTTGATAAAGGATTATCCAGTACGTTTTCTTGTTAATCAGTCTTTGATTTCTCTTCGTACTCATTGTATAAGAAATATGGATCAGTTTTAAATCTTTTCCAGTCGCTTTCTAATTGATGATGAATCTCGTCAAGGATTAATTTATCATCCTCAGTTAATGTTAATAAGTTATTTTCAATCTTATATTCAAGGTCAATACAATATTGCAGAAGATTTACACAGCAGGTAAATTGGCCGCAGGCAACAAGTTGTTTTAATTTTTCTGTTTTTGTGTCATTCTCATCAAACCAGAGAGTAGTTCCCATATTTCTTGCTTCAAAAGCAATATCTGTGATTGCTTTGCTCGGAGATAAAGTGGTGATGATATGAGGGCTGGTCCATGGTTTTTCCTGCAAAAGTTTTTCCCGGAAAGAAAGATTGCCGGGGCTGAGTTCATAAACAAAATTATTTGCCCGCCTATTTTCCCAACGATTATCCTGGTAGAAATGGTCAAATATCTTTCTCCGGATGTGTTTAAGGAAAACATCAGACGCCATGGTGACAACAGAGTTTGTCCTGGCTAATACCATTTGTTCCAGTACACCTAACCGGGTTTTTTTAAAATACCCCAATAGTTTGTTGACAATTTCCGGGGAGAACTTATTAATAGAAGGTAGTTTTTCTTTGATGATCGTATTAATATCAATTTCATCAGTTTCTTTAATAAAAGACAATAGCATTTTATTTTTTTTGAATACAAACCACCAGAGCAATAGCCGGATGATTAGAAATGATGCCGATAGTCCCGTAAGTACAAGGCTTATATTTTTACCTAATGTATTGGTACAAAGAAAAATACCCGCAATTGCTGCAAGAAAAATCAAAAAGGCAATGGTTGTAAACAGGGTAAGCTTCCTCATAGCTTTTTTTACGTTCGCTAACACTGATTCCATAGTACTGGTTCGCCAGCCTGTATTCTCCTTCTCTTCAGGAACTTTATATGGGTCCATGAAATAACTGGTAACATCTGTTATAAAGATCAGATCAAATGGTGGGCGGGGGTCTTTATTGTTTCTTCGCCTGGTATCAGCCAGCATTGCACTGTCCAGCCCCTGGTTATCGTTGATACCGCCATCCATCAGCCCGATACTATCAGTTTCTTTCAGAGGTTGTTCTGCACCATTATATTCCTTAAGTATAACATGTTCCCTGAGCGACTTTGATGTTAATTCTGTTTTTTCATTTTTATATGCAAAATCTTCTGGAAATGCAATTGGCTCAAAGCCGCCAGGGAAACAAGAAGATGCGGCCAGTATGTCGCCCAGTTTTATTTTATCGGGTGCTTCATCACTTTCTTTAAAAAATACAAAGCTGTTACCGGTCCTGCCGGTTCCATTAGCCTGAAAACGGAAGGAAAATCCCCGGGTAAATTCAGTAGAGTTAAAGCAGACTTCAAGTCCTTCAGGTTTTTCTTGTTTTTTGAAGACGCCAAAACAATCACCATTAAATATTTTTTCATCGTAGACTTTGGCAAACGAATTAATGATGTTTCTTCTTTTTGTATTACCGGGAGTATTCCATTGCTTGTCGTCATTCAATTTTTCCAGGACTGTATTAAGCAGGTTATCACCAGGCAGTACTGTTTTTAGTAATTTTCTATAGCAATCAATGAAGTTTTCACCTTTATGCCGGCCAGCACTATAAAGGGCAGAAGTAATTGTTCCTCCGGATGCTGAAGAAATAAAGTTCACATTATCCAATAGTGAAATGCCCTTTTCTTTATCATACTTCAAATGTTCGAGGTATGATAGATTTCCGAGGCTGTAGGAGGCTGCCCTGAATCCTCCTCCTGACAGGCCAACTGCAATGTTTTTGAATGGGTGCAGCGGGAGTTCCGTTAACGACATACAACTTAGTTTGGATAAGAGTAAAAACTAAAGTTAATGATATGCATGTCAGAATTCAATACCACTTTCAGGGTACTTCTCTGAATATTAGTTCATCATAAGCACATTCACACTTCGCTGAAGTATATTAAAAGCAATCTCAGCCATCAGGTTTTCTTTATCCAATGTGGGGTTCACTTCTGCAATTTCAAAGCAACATACCTTTCGATTCTGCATAAACTTACTGATCAGGTCTTCCGCTTCTCTTTCTTTCAACCCGTTGCTTACCGGAGTACCGGTGCCTTTTGAAATAGAGGAGTCAAGACTATCCACATCAAAAGAGATATAAATATCAGTGCAGTCGGCAAGATAACGGACAACAGCCCTGACAACGTTCTCCGCACCTTTATTACGGACTTCTTTTGAAGTGACTACTTTCATATTGTATTTCTCAATCAGATGGCGTTCCTCTTTTTCATAATCCCGCAGTGAAATAAAAACAACATCTTCAGGCAAAACTTTGGGTGCAATCTTTCCAATATTTTTAAGATAGTTCCAGTATTTGGCCGTTTCATCGTCAACATCATGAACGGCACATTCCTCATTATTCTCATTAATAGATGCTGCCATCGGCATGCCATGTACATTGCCTGAGGGTGTGGTATAGGGTGTATGCAAATCAGCATGAGCATCTATCCATATTACTCCAAGCTTGCTTTTTGGCTTTGCCATTTTAATACCGGCAATGGTTGCACCCGCAGTGCTATGATCGCCGCTTAATACTACCGGGAAGAAGTTATTTTTCATGGAATCACTTACCGCCTTGCTCACCCGTTCATAAATAGAGGCAATTCCCTTAATCCGTTTAGCATAAGGAGATTCTATAGGCTCGTATAGCAGTTTATTCTCAGATTGAATTTTTTCTGATGGGAAATGAATAAAAAAATTACTCATGAAATCCAAAGCGGCAATTTTTATAGCTTCTACACCAAGGCTGGCACCACGGGTGCCGGCGCCTATCTCTGATGGAACTTCTATTAGTTTTATATTCTTCATACATGCAATCGTTAAGGAAATGATCCGGCAAGAGCCGGTGGATTTAAATGGGCCGCTAAGTAAATGAAGTGTGGTCGATTAATCAGGTATATAGAAATTAGCAGGCAATGACTGCTCGGCAAAGGTGTAAATATGACCAGATTTTTTGTGATAATATCTCATAAAAAGACAGGAACAAAGGTAGACATTAGTTTTCGGGAAGTCAAGTTGTCCTTTCATTCCTTTGCTATTCATGAAGGGCCAGAATGGGTATAGAGCTATGATAGACAAGCTTTTTTGTATGACTCTTTACTAGCAATTTTGAAAAAAGAGACTGCTCCTTGTGTATTATAATAATAAAATCAACTTTTTTATCCTCTGCAAACTGGTTGATGGCCTCATTCACATCAGGAAGACCGAGAAAATAGAATTCAGGATTAAAATCACTGAACAAATCTGTTAGTTTTCTTTTTTCGGCCTGATATTCGTCTGTAATTGCCACATAGTGTTCGCTATCCACATTCATGATATGCAGTTTTGGATGGAATGTTTTTAAAACTTTGTTGATTGGGACAGAAGGTATATGTGCATGTACGTTCTTGAAATCGGACGTCAATAATACATTTTTCACATCTTTATACGATGCATCAGCCGGAATAATGAGTACCGGGCAGACCTTTTTCTCCACCATTTTAAGTGTGTTACTGCCGATGAAAGTCTGACCTATAGGGGAACGGCCGGTAATACCCATGATTACCATGTCAGCAACACGATGACGGGCAAGCTTTTCTAATTCTGTAATAAAATCAGAACCCTCTTCTGCAAGAGTTTCAATTTTAACAATGCCAAATTCTCTTAACTCAGTTTTTAACTGTTCCAGTTTTTGAGAGACATCTTCAGCCTGTGACGATTTCTCGTAAATATGATGAAGAATCATATTCACACCATAGTGTCCGGTTAGCAGCTGAACTGCATAGCGGGCAGCATTTAAGGAGATGTCTGAAAAGTCAACAGGAACGATTACAGTTTGCATGAGCAGGGTTTATTATTGTTGGTCGCTGTATACAAAGTGCAAATGTACGAAGAAACGGAGCGGTAATTTAAGTTATGTTAGCCATTATTCATGTGCGGCCAGTATGGGTATACGGCTATGATAAGCCAGCCTTTTAGTATGTGTGGATTTGAATAATGAAACTGCGTTACTCTGGTGTTTTGGAATTGTTATCAGTATGTCAATATTATAATCCTTTACAAAGTTGTCAACGGCCTCATAGAAGTCATTCATAGTTACAAAATAGAATTCTATTTCCAGCGGCTTGAACATTTCCCGGAAGGATTTTTTACTTTTTTCAACTTCTTCTGTAAGTGAAACATAATGCTCTTTACTGACATTCAGTATATGTAATTTAGGTGTAAATATTTCTAATACTGCATTGATCAGGGGCGCTGGAGTAGAATCTTCTACATCTTTAAAATCTGAAGTAAATACCACATTATTTATTCCTTTATAAACAGCATCCTGCGGAATGATCATTACCGGTAAAAGATTCTTATCGACCAATTTCAGTGTATTACTGCCAAACATGGCTTGCCTCACTTCGGATTTTCCTGTAATTCCCATTACAATCATCGTGGCTCTGCTGGTGTGAGCTAGCCGGGCAATGTTTTCAATCAGATCACCGCCCATTTCGCTTTCATATTCAACATGTTCAACGCCCCTGGCCAGGAATTCTTTTTTCAGGCTTTCCTGGTAGCCAATTACCACATCATAGTCGCCTGGACTTTCATAGTTATTATATAGAACAGCAATGGCATTTTTTTTTCCAGCCAGCATTTGGGCAGTGAAACGAGCTGCATTTAGCGATGTTTCAGAAAAATCGACAGGTATGATAACACGGTGCATATTCATTAGGTTTTATCGCACAGCCCGATCATCTGGGGCTGCCGATCGCTGTTTTTCTCCGTGTTAAATTTACAGGATTTGAGATGAATTATCACAAGCACATGTCTTTTCATAGATAATAACTGGCTTATTTTAGTCTGACTTAAATTCACTTCAGCCTGCGACAACCAGTTTGTCTATTTGCCTGACGAAAATCACTAGCAGAGTAGTTAAATCTGTTATAATGGAAAGTACCAGGTGTCCTGACCTTATTTGTTCAATATCAACATACCCTTTTTCTGGTACTAATAGATAGATTCAAATGTCTGCTGCTGCTGCAATCTTGAAAAAGCCGGCGTGCTGCCACAAAGTAATGCCAGTTGCTGTACATACTCCCGGAAAGTACCAGATTTGAAATGCTGGTTAGCTACTGATTCCTTTTTAAAACTTTTGATATGCACAAAATTGCATTCATTGTTATAGTCAGCGTAGCATTGGCTTCGCATACCACCGGGGCCATGCTTATAAAGGGCATCAAAATAATTGTCAATTACTTTTTGTGCAGATTGATGCCGGCCCGGCGGCACAGTGAAGGACATAACATACCTTACCATAAAGCATACAGTTTTGGGTTAGTACAGCCGGTAACAGTCAGGCAGTAATAAAATTGAAAATGCTGCTTGGGAAAGCAGCATTTGGGATGAGCGGTTAATATGCTTTATTGCTGCATTAATTAGTTTTCAGATTGTCAATCTTCATTGTTTTTGACTGGACAGGTTCGGCAGTGAACATTTTTTTCATCAGTTCGCTGTCATGCTGGTATACATCATCTCTGAAGTTTAACTCACCATCATTATCAACCCAGGATGTGTAATAGATAATAAAAACAGGAACAGGATCTTTTAGTTTCACTCCCTTTTCTGTTGTCTGGTTCATGGCAGAAACGATCTTTTCTTTTGTCCACTGCGGGTCATTTCTTAATAACCATTCTGCCATTTTTTGTGGTTCGCTTAGCCGGATGCAGCCATGACTGAATGCCCTTTTATCCTGTCCGAATAGGCTTTTAGAAGGGGTGTCGTGGAAGTACATATTAAAGCTATTGGGAAAAATGAATTTCACTTTGCCCAATGCGTTGCCCGGGCCAGGTTTTTGACGAATACCTGAACCGACCCTTTCCATATTTTTGCCAGCCAGGTAGTTGGGATTCCTTGCAATAGCCGGGTTGATTTCTTTCTCAATAATGCTGGCAGGCACATTCCAATAGGGACTGAAATATATCTGGTTCAGGTCGCCATTAAACATCATGGTATTGTTACCAACTTTCCCAACCACTACAACCATATCAAATACTGTCTTATTTCCATCATACACATGGAGCATAAACTCCGGCAGATTTACAATGATAAGATTGCCAACCGGCTTCTGGGGCAACCATCTCATCCTGTCCATATTAAGCAGTATCTGCATCAATCTTTCTCTTACAGGTACATTCATATCTTTTATCAAAGTGGAAGTTATTACCCCATCCTGTTTATAGCCATGTCTTTTTTGAAATTTCTTTACGGCAGTTTCCAACGTATCAGTGAAAACAGAAGTACTGTCATTGCCGGGCATATCAAGGGTAAGTTGTAATCTTTTTTTAATTACAGGGATGGAGGCATTGATCTCTCCCTTTTTAATGACTTTGACAGCTGGTATTGCAGCCCACCCTCCGGTTTTTGCCAGGTCATGATATAACTGCAGATTTTTTTTCAGATTTCCGTACATATCATTCACTTGTTCGTAGTATTTATCATCGCTGTGTTTTTTGTTTAACAGAGAGTCAGCCATTATTATCGGGTCTAATTTTCTGATTGGAATGAATTTTTCCTGTTCTTTTCTTTTTACATATCCTTTTTCATAGGTGCTGTTGATAAACCGGATGAAGTGTTCCGTAAAACCAAATTCAGTATTCAATATCATGCTGTCTTTAATGCTGACGGCTATTTTCTCCTGGTTGAGGTATTTTTCTGCCTGTTTATAAAAAGAGGAGTTAATAAGAGTAGTGTCTTTAAGATGTGTTACAGCGTAGTCATACTGGTTCCAGAAAAAACGGCTTTGTTCTGTAAGGCCTTTCGAGGAAAACCATCCATACTGGTAATTTCTGGCATTATAGAAACTGCGGATACGCCGGGCAATTTTTTTATCAGCCAGTTGGCGGTTACTGATATATCTCTCCATAGCAAGGCTATCCAGAAACATATCATTATAGGCATTCTCCTTTGTAACACTAAAATCCCTGTCGGTCACTTTTTTGGCCTGTGTGGTGTCTTTTACGACATCATCTACATTTTCAATATCAGGGTTTGCTTCTTTTGTTTCTTCTTTTTTGGAACTCTTGCAACTGCCTAAAAGTAAAATAACAATAACGGTGAGGAATATAAATTTCATAGCAGAATTGTAGGTTTGATGATAATTTGATTAAAAATACAACTTGTATAAAATACCGAAAATCAATTCTGGAATATTTTCTTCTTCAATACACTGGCCGCTTTAGTATATCCGCCTTCAGCGCCATCCACAAAATGAACATGTTTTTCATCCATACTGCGGACATAGCATGACATCACAGATTCTTTACTTATATGTAACCCGTAGCGTATATAACCATTTCGTTCAAGGTCGTTCAACACCACTTCCAGCAACTCCCGTTGTTTTTTTGTGCCGGAAATAACTGTGTTTATTCTTCCATCAATTACTAATGTATCTGACATGTCTACTAATTGAGTAAGATATGTTTTTCCTGGCCTGGTTCTGAAGTATAAAGTGCCTATGAGCGAAGTGAACCATGCCTTGATGAGGTACAACGGTTTGTACCCACCCAGTCTTACCCGCATTTCTCTTCCTATTTTTTTTAAAGTTCCATTTAATTTTAACCGGGATACACTGATGGGTTTTCTTTTTTCCGGTTCGCCATATATTTTATCTATCTGGTCAATCACTTTTTTAAAAGCTTCAGTTTGTGCCACTCCATCTTGTGCTATCACAAGAAGGCTTACAACCTCATCATAGTTTTCAGGAGGTTTGATCTTGTCCCAGCGGCATTGCATTCCGCTAAGGTCAAGTTCTTCGTTATCGCCGGATGGAGGGATAATCAGGTAATCATCACTTTTGATTATTTTCTCGGCATAGGAGAGGCCGTTGCCGAGGGCTACAGGGATGGAAAACAATTCAGATGTTTTAAGCTTACTGATACTTAAGACATTTCCATTTGCATAAATATCTTCTACCGGGACATGACCAACCCGCAGGTCAAGATCAAAATTTTTCAGTGTGTTTTGTTGGTGCAATAACAAAGCTCTTGTTGCAGGGTCTAATATAGAAGGCGGAACAATAAAAGTGGCTCCGTCACCGCCAAAGAAAAAAGGAACTGTGAGATTTTCCTTGTAAGCAATATTTAATACTGCCACTATGCTGCCCGTGGCCACAAGGTTTACAGTTTCATGTAATCCATTGGCAACAGCAACGGTGGATTTTTTTACATCTGTGACAAGTACATGCCAGTTGGCGGGAACTTTAAAGAAGAGGTGTTCCTCCATCAAAAGGGCACTGAGCGATATATGATTTACCGGTAACCGGGTATAAAAAAGATCATTTGTTCCCTCACCCATGGAAAGCTTCAATTTGAGAGTTAAGTTAAGTTTTTTTACTGACTGTTTTTGCCATGCATATATGCATTACATAGCTAACAGTAACGAAAACCACTTTTACCCGCAATGAAATGCTTACAGGTAAATTATTTAAAGGGATCCCAGCCTTGTAATCTCGACACCATTAAAAATACGGGCAAGATTCAGGTCTTTTGATTTGTTGTATTCATCGAGGCTGGCACTGTTTACAATACGCCACAGATTTTTTGATTTCAATTCAGCATAATCTGCTGTTTTGATAAACATACCTGTTATGGCCTGCCTGGCTTTAAAGTTTATTTGTACAGCGGATTTGTCTAGATGCTTTTGAAGCACAAATTTTTCGATTTGTTCGTTTGTCATAATTTATTTTTTTACACCGGCTAACAGATCTTTCTTAAAGGCGTAAACCGGTACTAAACAGAACAGTTGAAAGAGACTGGAAGTAAAGCGGGAAGGATTACTAACTAGGAGACTTAAAACTGAATGTCAGCAAAGGTAAGCTTTTTGCAGGGAAGAAGGGCTGGTATATTGATCTATGTCACTTAATCATTTTCCTGTTCTTGCGAACTCAGATCAGACGGAAATAAACCAGTCATTATGGAAATAAAAGCAGACCTTTGTCTGCCTGTCTGCCATATTCCTGTTTTATTCATCTAATTCAATCTAATGTACACTTACACCTGGAAGAAATACCTGCCTGTTATTAAATTATTATTGAAGAGATCGGCTACGGCTGAACAGACAGTTTCGCTGAACCGTACTGATTTTGAAACAACAACCAAACTTCGCAAACCTGCATGTTCTTTTTCAGTGGAAATAGTAAGGACCCGTTTTAACACAATAAACAAGTCAATACCGGCCAAGGATCTGCTCGGGATATTGCAGGAAGATGAAACAACTCTTCAGTTACTTCGTCGTCATCATTATGCCATCAGCCTTAATTCAGATTTTCTGTTGAGCATTAAGGATATCACTCCTGAACCAGAGCCAGAAGCAGAAGAAAAATAAAAAGAGCCATTATGGCTCTTTACAAGTAATTGTGCTGCATATCTATAATGCTGGTAGAATTACCACCTTTTGTTGTCAGATCTTGGTGCCTTCTCTCTTGCCACAGTAACAGACATTGCTCTTCCGTCAATGTCTTTATTATTCAGTGCTTTCATAGCGGCATTAGCTTCGTCATCAGCACCCATTTCTACGAATCCGAAACCACGACTGCGGCCGGTTTCCCTGTCTGTAATAACCTTGGCAGAAGAAACAGCGCCAAATTGCTCAAATAATTTTCTTAAGTCGTCATCAGCTGTTTGAAAACTTAAATTCGAAACGTACATGTTCATAAAACAATAATTTAAATAAAACAATAAAAATACCTGTGATAAAGGCTTGCAGCAAGGAGTAAAGAGGAGATTAACTTTTACTGAGTCGAAGAGTAAGAATTGACACTGATCCGGACTGATTGTTGGAAGAACTTTGAATCACCATGTGAAGATAACCTAATAGTTTTTAAGGCGCCGATAAACTTTGCCGGCCAGTTATATATATATCTTAAGTGCTTGCCGTAATTAACTGATATGGGCTTGTTTATGGAAATAATGGTTTGTACATATACCCTGCAGACATGGCCGTACAATTTTTCCTGTTTCATATCGTTTTTAAACTGTCCAATCCTTGTAAAACCAATATCCGTCTGTATGAACCATCCATTCTACAATGACCAGGCATATATTGCCGAGGGCTTTCATTTAGATGAAGACTTCATCGAACAAACTGCCCGCTTAGCTTTTTTTAAAATTAATTCTTACAAATTATCCCTGATCAAGTCAGCTTTTGCCAAAAGCAGGGAAGAACTGAAAAGTAATATCAAAAACAGTTTGCTGAATTATACCAGGCCTGAAATCATTCTTGCTGATTTAGGCTTCTTTCAATCAGAGTATGATAATTGATTAGCAGGTAATTTTTTTTGCAGCAGCAGAGTTTTATTATATTTAATTATCAAAACTCCTGTTTTGCGCCATCATAAATTATCAATTCTTCTTTTTTTCACCATACTGGCAAATTCATCGTTTGCACAGAATGCGTTTGAACTTACTTACCAGTTCAAAGGAGATTCTGCCAAAACAGCCTATAACGGGTTCCTCCTCATTAATCCGGATGGGACCGGATTTTTGAGATTGTCTTCAAATAATAAAATAACCAAAAGGATACTTTATGACTTTACGATTTACACTAAATCATTTGATAATATCAAACACCCTTTAGAAGGGGCTTTGGTATTGGAAGAAGAGGGAACAGACACTTATCATTATTGCTGGTCAGAGAATTTTAAACTGAAGGAAGGCAGCGAAATTTTCGATTTTGATTACTTAAGGCTTTGGTTCAGGTTAAATAATCAAAAACAGATACTGGAACCAGTTACCACGACACCGTACACAGTCAATGGAAGATATAAGGGAATGACAGAGGCGGCAACTTATGCCAGGAGAAAGGCGGAACCGGATTCATCAGGTACGATGCAACAGGAGTTTATAGAAACAGGCATATTAAGTGTAAAGCAACTTACGGCGGCCACTTTCACCAAAGCTTACTTGCAGCAGTATTTCCTACCCGGTGAACTGATCTATGAAGGGGCATATAGCAAAGCCCTGATAAACAAAGTTCGCAGCAATGTAATGCCGGTAATGTATGTCATCTCAGTAGTAAATACAGGGGACGCAGATATAAAGGCAACTTGTATTGAGGACGGTAAAAACATTACAGGTTACTTTAGAAAGGTTTCTGCATTATTAGATCTGCCGATAGTTATTGAAAAAGTGGATAATGCAAATTTTTCTAAGGCTGGAGTATTAAAAGCAATCAGCCGCATCAAACCCAAAGTTAAGAAAGATGATATAGTCATATTTCATTATTCCGGCCATGGGTTCAGGTATAAGGAGGATGATAAGCTGCCTTTTCCCGGATGTTTTTACGATACGGTGACTCACCCAACAGAGTAGATATGTACAATACAAGCATGAACCTGGAAGATGTTTTTAAATCTATACAGGCCATGGGCGCCCGGCTTAATCTTGTGATGGGTGATTGTTGCAATACAGAAATTTCCATCCGCCGTGACCAGATATATGATACAGCAAAAGCACAATACCCTCCCGGATATTATGATATGAACAAACGACCCGCCGCTTCATTATTCCTCCAGTCAAAAGGGTCATATATTTTTGCTGCAGCCAAACCCGGACAGGCGGCAAAGGGCAGCAATACTTATAATGGGTTCTTTACTACCGGTATTATTCATGCTATTCTGATGGAGCTAAAACGAAATGATTCCAAAGTAGAATGGATGGACATCATCCTCAAGGCTCAAAAGAAAGCGGAAGGTCTGGCCTTCTTATATAAAAAGGAACAAGACCTGATCTACAGGGGTTTTACCGACACTAAAGCAAAGGTTCCTTTTGCAGAAAATCTTGGCGGAGGGGCGGTGAAACAGGGCCAGTAGTTAGAAACAAGCATTATAGGAATTACAGAACGATCACACTGTTGCTGCCGCCATAAACATTCGGGGCTTCGCTGTCCGCTTCTGTCTCATTCAACCAATCGGTTTCATTCACCCGGTATTTGAATTCATGTTTGGAGTCTTTCGGCAGGTTCACATCAGCACTGAAACTGCCATCTTTTTTCTTGCTCATAATGATGGAGTTTTGCCAGTCACTGTTCAGGCCAAGTATCTCCGCTGTTTCAGCATTTTCAATTTTGAAGGAGAACTTCACTTTGCAATAGTCTTTTGTTTTGTAGTAAGTCTTAACGATCATGTTAAAAATTTGAGTTAGAAAAGTATCAACCATTAATATTCAGAAGGCAAGCAACAGTTGACCGGGAAAGAATGATCCCGCCGTTTCGTATGGACAAAAGTAACCCACAAAGGTAAAAATCAGGAAACGGATTATCAACATCAAACGTTTTTATGTAGATAAGTAGCTGCGGCTTTCCCAACATTGGTGCAGGATTTTACCTTGCAGGATCATTTCAATAATCGCCGTCTGAATCAGCCAAATTTCTTCCTCACATTTTTACCACATCATTGTGAATAACTGCGGGTTAGCCAAACCGGGTTTTGTACTCCTTTAGCTTAAATTCGCCGCCTGACTTTAACACGTAATTAAACAGAAAACCGTGAGATTAAAAAGCTTAGAAATCAAGGGCTTTAAGAGCTTTGCAGACAAGACCATAGTGAGTTTTGACGACAACATTACCGGCATCGTAGGCCCTAATGGCTGCGGTAAATCAAATATTGTGGACAGCATCCGCTGGGTTATCGGTGAACAGAAGATCAGCCACCTGCGAAGTGAGAACCTCGACAGCCTCGTATTTCAATGGTTCCAAGACCCGCAGTGCCAGCGGCCTTGCCGAGGTAAGCCTGACATTTGAAAACACCAAGAATCTGCTTACCCACTGAGTTCAGCACCGTCACTATTACCCGTAAATTTTACAAAAGCGGAGAAAGTGAATACCGCCTCAACGATGTGCAATGCCGGCTGAAAGACATTCAGAACCTGTTCATGGACACGGGTATCAGCACCGACAGCTATGCCATCATTGAGCTGGGCATGGTGGACGACCTGATCAAAGACAAGGATAACAGCCGCCGTCGTATGCTGGAGCAAGCCGCCGGTATTTCCATTTACAAAACGAGAAAGAAAGAAGCGAAACTGAAACTCGATGCTACCGAGTTGGACCTTGCCCGTATTGAGGACCTGCTATTCGAGATCAACAACCAATTAAAGGCACTTGAAAGCCAGGCCAAAAAAGCTGAAAAATATCATGAGATAAAGAAAGACTACCGTGAAGTAAGTATTGAACTTGCCAAGGCTTCATTGGAAGGCTTTAACCTGACTTACAAAGAACTGAATGAGCAGCAGGATATTGAAACAGACAAAAGGATAAAGCTTGAGGCAGAAATTGCCAGTGATGAAGCAGCACTGGAACAGGAGAAACTGGCTTTCATCGAAAAAGAAAAAGCATTGCAGGCCATGCAGCATGCATTTCAACGAAATGCTGCAGACTGTAAGAAGCAAAGAGAACGATAAGAACCTTTCTGTCCAGCGCTCTCGAACACTTGCAGGAAAAGGAAACCAGCCTGAAAGACTTTTTGCAAAAAGCAGAAGGTCAGCTTAAAAGGAATAGAAGAAAGCATTGGCTTCACCAGCTATGCAGGTGCAGGAAGAAGAAAAGGCACTGGACAGGACTGGAATGAACAACTTGACGCAACTGCGTACATGAGGTGGATAGCCAAAAGAAATGTGCTGGATGAAAAACGGCGTATCACTTGATAATCTCCGAAGTGAATACCAGCAGATACAGCGCAGCCAGTTTGATGCTGAAAAGAGAGTGGCAGTAGCGGATACTTCGGTGCAAAACCTGCAACGGTATCATCAGCCAGATCGAAGAAGAAAGGAAGCAACGAGAAGAGCAACGCCATCATCTTGATAATGACAGGATGCTGAAAGAAAAAGAACTTGGCATTAAGAAAGTGGACCTGGAACAATTGCAGCATCACCAGGAAAATACCAAAGATCAGATTTTACAGACACAGGCCGTTCTTGGATGGCCTTCGTAATAACCTTGCTGATGAGACAAGGAAACTGGATGCCAAAAAGAATGAGCATGACCTGCTGAAAAGCATGATTGATTCCATGGAAGGGTACCCTGATTCAGTGTAAGTTCCTGCACAACAATACGAACTGGAATCATAACTCACCCATTCTTTCAGATGTACTGTATGTAAATGAAGAATACAGAACTGCGTTGGAAAATGTGCTGGAGCCATATCTAAGTTATTATGTGGTGAATAATCTGCAGGAAGGTTTGCAGGCTGTTCATTTATTGGATGAGAATAAGAAAGGGAAAGCAAATTTCTTTTTGCTGGATAAATTACCATGAGCAACAGGCTGAAGTTTCAGCTCATCAGTTGGAAGGTGCTATTCCTGCATTCAGTGTGGTGGAAGTGGAAGAGAAATACAAGAAACTTGCTGAACATTTATTTAGGAAATGTTTTTATTGCTGATAGCGAAGATGCGTTGCAAAATAGCAATGGATTTGTAGTGATTGAAAAGAATGGAAAATATGTAAAAGGGAAATATTCACTCACTGGTGGCAGTGTTGGCCTGATCGAAGGAAAGAAGATAGGCCGGGTAAAGAACCTGGAGAAATTACAGGAAGAGATAGATGCCCAATCAGTCGTTGTTGAAGTGCTGCGTTCTGATATACAGGCAAGGCACAATGAAGTGATTGCCTTTAACGAAGACCTGCGGGAAACCAGCCATCCGTGATACTGAGAAGAGAGATACAACAACTGACCAATGAAGTATTTTCCCTGCATAATAAACTGGAGAACCTTCATTCCATGCAGACCAACAGCCAGCACCGCCTGGAAGAATTGAGCCTGCAAATGCAGCAGACACATGCTTCTGTAGAAGGTGTAAGGAACCAGTTAGGACAGTTTAATGAACAGCTGCAGGCGAACGCCGCTAAACTGGCTGAAGCTGAAGAAGCATTTCAAGGTAACTGAGAATCGACTACAATGAAGCAACAAAGCCAGTACAATGAGTTCAACCTGAATGTGACCAGGCAGCAGAGCAAGATCAATGCGGGCTGAAACAGGAGCTTGAATTCAAGACCAACCAGCTGAACGACCTGAAGGGAGCAGATCGAAACGAACACGGCACAGTTAAGTGACACCGGCAATAATATTGAGCAATCGGCACAATTATTGAAAGAGATAGAAGAAGGATTGCTCCAGTTGTTGCACAGCAAAGAAGATGAGGAAAAGAAACTGAACGAGGCTGACCAGGCTTATTACAATTTCCGCAACCAACTGAGCTGAGAAGGAAAGTGAGATCCGCCATAAAGTAAAGGACAAGGAACAGGTGGAGCACATGCTGGCTGCCATCAAAGACAAGCTGAATGAACTGAAATTGCAGCTTGGCCGGAATGAAAGAAAGAATGAATGTGGAGTTCCGCATCAATCTTGAAGATATTCTCGGCGAAGTCAAGAACAGGAGAAGTGCCGGTGGAGGAACTGCAGGAAAAGGCAGACCGTATGAAAAAGCGGTTGGAAAACCTGGGCGAGGTGAACCCGACGGCCATTGAAGCTTTCACCGAAATGAAGAAAGCGATACGACTTCATTGTGGAACAAAAGACTGACCTGGTGAATGCAAAAGAAAGTTTACTGAAGACGATCGAAGAAGTAGAGATAACAGCTAATCAGAAATTCCTTGACACCTTCCATTTGGTAAGGGAAAATTTCAATAAAGTATTCAAGTCACTCTTTACGGAGGATGATCAGTGTGATCTTATATTGGAAAATCCTGAGAATATTGCTGAAAGCGGCATAGATGTAATCGCAAAACCGAAAGGCAAACGTCCTTCTTCTTTAACACAGCTGAGCGGTGGTGAAAGAACTTTAACAGCAACAGCACTGCTGTTTGCTATTTATCTTATCAAACCAGCACCGTTCTGTATACTTGACGAGGTGGATGCCCCGCTGGATGATGCCAACGTAAGTAAGTTCACAAATATGATACGGCAGTTCAGCGATAACTCACAGTTCATTATCGTTACCCACAACAAGATGACGATGAGTACTGTGGATGTGATCTATGGTGTTACGATGCAGGAACCCGGGGTAAGTAAACTGGTACCGGTTGATTTCAGAAATTTGGAGAAGCAGAATTAGGAGCAACAATAAAAAAATAACGATCAGAGTCTTGCGGGAGCAGGACTCTTTTTTTATACTACTGCATTTAAAATTATTGCGAGGATAACAGCTAACAATAATATTGTTAAGCTCGATGTCCACCAGGGGTGCCGGTATTTTTTTGTTAACCCTTTGCACTGTTCAAAAAGTTTTGGGCCAAACTTTTCTGTCCCTCTTGTAAAAGAACATTCAGAGCAGGTGGCAATCATTTGTTTATCATCCGGGAAGAAGGGTATCCAGAAAATATGGAAGTACATACTGTATATGACAGCATAGGTGGTATCCGTTTTTTCACAATGAGGGCATTGATAAGAGCTGAATTCATGGAGGCCGGCCGGAGTACTCCGGGTGCCGTAAATGGCAAATGTTACTTCCATTTTATACTCAGAAAAGGGGGATGATTAAAATTAATAATCAGTGGTAGCAGATCTTTGCTGATCCCGTTGCTTTTGCCTTCGGCTGAAATCTGATTTTATCTTATGCACAAATGCAGACATGCAAAAATAAATTCCGCCACAAAGCAGGAAGGCTGCAACGATTGCCCAGAAATACCAGTCTCCTGGCTTGGCAGCTTGTTCAAAAATAGCATAGAATACAAGGAGTACACATGCAGTAAGGGAAGCGAATCCAATAAGAAGTTTGGTGAAATACCTATCACGGTGACTTTGTTGCGACATACAATTTTTTTATTGATTATGGTTAATGGTAATCAAAAATAAGGAAAAAATAATCTTATGTTAATCGTCGCCTGTATGACCTTTAATTGACTTTCAATATTTTATTTTTGACATTATAAATTAATTACATGAAACGGATTTTCTTCTTCGCCTGTTTATTAATGGTAGTTCAGGTTGCTGCGGCCCAGGAAGCTCCTGAAGGATTATTTATTGCTTCAAAAGCACCCGATTTTAAAGCAACAGATCAAAATGGCAAAGAAATACGGTTGAAAGATCTGCTGAAGGAAGGAAAAGTGGTGCTGGTATTTTCAGGGGACAGTGGTGCCCTTACTGCAACAAAGAATTATCCAGGCTACAGGACTCCTTGCAGATGATAAAAGACAAGGGAGCAACATTGGTTGCCGTATCGCCGGAAAAACCGGAAAATATTACAAAGACTGTTGAAAAGACAAAGGCTGAATATTCTGTTCTATACGATGAGGGATTAAAGATCATGAAAGCCTATGAAGTGGAATTTGAAGTGCCGGAGAACACCATCACCCGTTACCGCAATGCCGGTATTGACATCGGGAAGAACAATGGGAATAATGGAAACTTTCTTCCGATACCCGCCGTTTATATTATTGATAAGGAATCCACCATCACTTACCGTTTTTTTGAAACTGACTATAAGAAAAGGCCAAGTGTACAGGACCTGCTGAATAATTTATAGTCATACTTTTTTTTCTGCGATAGCACAAAGAGATTGTACCTGCACTTTCGTTTCTTCAAATTCAACAATGGGCTCATCTGTTGCTGTTTCACCAATAAATGTAAGCCCTGCTTCATTCAGCAGTGTTTTCCAGTTATTGCTATCGTAAAAATTAAATCCATATTTGGTAAACGGCATTTTCAGCATACTTTCTTTAGTACGGACTGTGGCATAAAAGCGGCCACCGGATTTCAACACCCTGAACATCTCCTGTAAATGCTGCTGTGGCTCATCCCAGAAGTAAATAACGTTAATGCAAAATATCTTATCAAAACTGTTATCTGCAAAAGGGAGTTTATCGCTGCTGCCAAAATGTAGATGGAGTTTTCCGGTTGCGATTAATTCTTTATTGTTATCGCTTGCCGCTTTGAACATCGTTTCAGAAAAATCGAGCCCGGTTACTTTTAGCATATTGGCTTTGGAGAATATCTTATTAAAAAATCTACCATTACCAAAACCAATTTCAAGAATGGATTGACTGGCCGAAGGGCTCATTACATCCAGCGTAAAGTCATAGAGGAATTCATTGGCTTTGTTCATCATGTTGCCAACCTTTCCGCCCATTGCTCCGCTGGGGCGGCGAAGCTGCTTAGCCATCATTTTAAATTTGATCCGCTGAAAAAATTTCTTAAACATATTACAGGGTTAAGGAAAATTACCGCCAGGTTATCTTTCCGATCTTACCGTTGTTACCTGCCAGGTAAATGGCTGAGCCCAGCTTTGCTATGCGGCAAACATGAAAACCTTCTTTGCTTATCCATTGCCAGTTTTTCCCGCTGTTATAAGAATAGTCAACTCCATTCAGGCCACAGGCTAACAGATCATCTTTCGATAAAAATTCCACGCAACTCCTGTACCCATGCGGCGGTACTTTGGGGGCTTTCCATGTTTTCCCTCCATCAGATGTGATGAAGCAATTGTCCTTCGTAGAAGAGTCGGCATTGAAATCACCACCGACAACCACCATTAGTTTGCTGGTTTTGCCATTCAGGTTATCATACACATCAATTGAATTGGCGCCTGTCGTCTCTTTTCCCTGAATAAGTGGCAGGGCAGTAGTGCCTGATTCTGTAAACAGACGGGATTTTGTTCCTCCGCTTACTATAAAGAATTTTTTATCTTCAAACACCCGGATGTTCGTACCGCTTGCTGCAAAAAAGGCTTCACCGGAATCTGCAACAGCCTTGTTATCCTGTAGTTCCTGCCAGGTGTCGCCACCATTCTTTGTTTCTGCAATAAATACTTTACCGTTGATCGGATCGCCGACCACCATGCCAGATTCGCTGTTTATAAAATCCATTGCATCGAGAAACATCCCTTTGGTTTTATTCTCGTACACTACTTTCCAG
This sequence comes from Chitinophagaceae bacterium, assembly GCA_037045605.1. Taxonomy (GTDB): domain Bacteria; phylum Bacteroidota; class Bacteroidia; order Chitinophagales; family Chitinophagaceae; genus JJ008. The sequence goes on from JBAOHK010000015.1 coordinate 206,731, forward strand.
GTGTCGCCGCCATCAGTTGTCTTTAATATATAAGCCGGATCGGCAACACCCATGATTATGGCAGTGCTTCCGTCAAATGCTTCGATGTCCCTGAATTCAATTTTCTCAAAACCTTTTACGGTCATCCATTTCCAGTTCTTTCCTCCGTTGCTTGATTTACCGACTGTGCCACCGCTGCCGCTTACCCAAACAACATTGTCGTTAACAACACACAGCCCCCGGAGACTGGTTTTAGTGCCGCTTGTCAGCACTTCCACCGATGGTTTTTGTGCGGCAAGAAAATGCGAAAACAAAACTGCAAAGCAGAGAAAGGCGATATGATTTTTCTTCATAGGTCTTTTATAATGTAACAAAATAGGTTCTTCTATTCATATTTTATCATTGTTCTTTTGGAAGTGCCATCTTCATGCAATTCCATAACGGCATAGGCGGGTGCAAATTCCTGGAAGGAGCCTTTCCACCAGTTACCTGAAACAGCTCCGTTGCAATAGTATTTTATACCAAGATATTCAACCTCATCCTGCAGATGTATGTGGCCGCTGATACAGACCCTGATCTTTGGATATTTTACAAATATCTTTTTCAAAGCAAGAAAATCAGTGTGCATCAGGTTTCGCTTTATCAGAAGATCGCCGTTGGTTTCTGTTTTGTCAAAAAACAAGCCGGAACAAATGGAGAGAACAGGAATGTGAGAAACGATGCAAATGAATTTATCAACAGACACAGTTCCTAATTCCTGCTGCAACCATTCCAGTTGGCTTTCATCCAGTTTGCCGATATAGCCCCCGGCAGGATTGAGTTGGGTGCTGTCTAATACGATAATATGCCAGTTGCCTTTGGCAAAGCTGTAGTATCGTTTCATCTCCAGTATATCCTGCACCCATTGTTTACCATAGAGCCTGTCTTTATCCGGTTTTTCGCCTTTGATGAACCAGCCCCACACATCATGATTGCCGATGGTGTGATAAATGGGAAGGCTGTTCTCTTTTTGCAGGATACTTTTAAAAAGATCCCACTGGGTCTGTGTTTTTGCTTTATCTGCTTCCAGTGCATCCATGATGGCATCACCGCCGTTGATGATGAAATCAACTTTTGTTTTCAATTGCTGTACATGCTGAAATGCTTTTGCCATTCCGGTTTCCGGTATGCTGCCAGGTTTCACATGTATATCGGTAAGATGGGCAAAGCGAACAGGTTTCTTCTTTGCCTCCCCGGCAAATGATAAAGAGGGGAGCAGGCTGCTGCCGATAACTGCGGCAGAGGTCTGTAAAAATACTTTCCTTTTCATAATCGAAAAGGTAAACAATAATCTGAAATGATCATTTCAATTGCGCCAGCAGTTCTTCTTTGCTCACAACTCCCTGCTTGCGCCACACCTCTTTTCCTTCTTTGTAGATGATAAAGACAGGAATGGGTTCAACATTTAGCGCTTTCATCACATCGGTGTGGATGCTGGCATCCACTTTTATCAAAAGAAAATCCAATTCTTTATTGCTTTGAAGTTCATCAAGAACAGGATTCATTTTTACACAGGGCGGGCACCAGGTGGCGCCAAAATCAACCAATGTTGTTTTATCCTTCGGGATGCTTGCCTGGTATTGTTCAATGCTTAGTTGCGGTTCGTTGCTGCTTCCTTCCAATGGCTTCCCGGCACTTTTCCAGGCATTGATGCCGCCTGTCAGGTTCACAACTTTTTTAAAACCATTACTTCGCATCCATTCAGCTGCCGAAGCACTTCGGCCACCGGCAAGGCAATAGACATAAACGGGTTTGTTTTTATCCACATACTGTATCCTGTCGGCGAATTGCTTGCTTTGTGTCCAGTCGGCTTGCAGAGCATTTTTAATATGGCCGGATTGAAATTCACCTGATGTTCGCACATCCAGCACCTGCACATCGCCTGCAGCAATTGATTTTTCAAATTCATCTGACCCCATTTGATTGGCTGTGCCCTGCTGTGCCTTGCAGGAAACGAATGCAGAAAATAAAAAGAGGAAATAAGCGTTTTTCATTTGTCCAGACTTTTTCCAAAATTAAGGCATTGTTTTTGTCCCAAACCGTTGAATTTCTGTGGATTCTTATCCACCGGCGGTGGTTTCGGTAAACAAAATAGTCTTACTTTTAAGCGTTAAATAATTCCCCTTTATGAAGAAACATTTTTTTTATTGGCTTGCATTGGGATTGGTAGTTATTACCGGGTGCCAGAAAGAACTGAGTTTTGAACTGGGCAACACCCCCGGAAAAGGCAGCCTGCAGAGTGATGTAACAGGCGACTGCCTCCCAAAAACAATAAACGGAACTTATATAGCAGGCACAGCCCTTGTACCCGCCACCAATACAATTACGGTGCAGGTAAATGTGTTGCAAACAGGTACCTATGTCATTACTACTGATACTGTGAACGGGTATTATTTCAGGGGAACAGGAACCTTTACAACATTAGGCGCAACAAATATTACCCTGCGAGGTAACGGAACACCATTCACAGACGGCATCGACAACTTCGTAGTTAGCTTTGATGGAACAATATGTGATATTGCGGTAACAGTGTTGCCTACAGGAGCAGGTGGACCAGCTGTATTTACATTAGTTAATGGCGGAACACCTCCTAATTGTGCCAGTGCAGTTGTTGCGGGTACTTATGTTCAGAATGCGGCTTTGAACGCTACCAATTATGTTGACATTACAGTTAATGTGACAACCATCGGTACATATTCTATATCTGCTACCGGCGGGGGCATGGCTTTTTCAAAAACAGCAGCCACATTTACAACAACAGGCAATCAAATCGTAAGGTTACAGGGAACAGGGACACCTACAACTGTTGGCCCTGTTACAGTGGCATTTACCCTACCGACAGCTTTTGCCTCATGTTCTTTTACGGTTACGGTAATCGGTCCTGCTGACGGTACTTGCAGCGGAGCCCCGGGTGCATGTGCCCCTGTAACAGTAAGCGGTATTTATGTTGTTGGGAACCCGATTACTGCTGATAATAAAGTTCAGATACAAATAAATGTAACAACAGCAGGTGGTTATAATATCGCTGCAACAAGCCCAACTGCCGGTTTCGGCTTTGCAGGAACGGGAAATGTGGCTGTTGGCCCTAACCAATTAATTGATCTTCCCGCTACTGGGGGGCCTCCCACAACAGCAGGTCCGCATACGTTTACGGTAACATTCGGCACCAGTTCTTGTACTTTTACTGTTTATGTACTGGCGAATGATTACTTCCCAAGAACAACAAACAGTAACTGGAGTTATGAATTTGATGATGATGCTGATGACTCTTTATACAGGAATGTAATTGCACCAACGCTTTCTGCTGGAGGTAATACTTATAACATTTTTATGCAGAATGATGGGATAGTGCCACCTCCTGATTCATCTGGATATTACCGCAGAAATGGTGGCGATTATGTGGAATGGTTTGATGCAGGTGCGTACATTGGGTATAATCCGCCACCAGTTTGGTCATCATACATTATGGTGAAGGATAATGTTGCAGCAGGTACTAACTGGAAATCCAGTGGATTTGCCGGAACTATCGCCGGACCACCCCCAACACCATTGAATATCCGGTTTAGTTTCACAGTTGTCCAAAAAGATGTTTCTGTTACTGTCGTTTCCTCACTGGGATCTGTTACTTACCAGAATGTAATAGTTGTGGAAGAAAAGTATGAGATAGAAGTTACTCCCGGTGTTTGGCAAGATGCAACAGCAGCCCTTGATTTTTATGGAAAAAGTTATTATGCAAGGGGAATCGGGTTGATAAAATTTGAAGGACTTGATGCCGCTAACACCGTACAAAATGTACAGGAATTGCGTCGTTTCCAGGTATTTTAATTTTTTGATTACAGATATAATAAAGAGATTCCAGTTATCCGGAATCTCTTTATTATATATATTGACAATTAAAACCCTTTCTTCTTCCCCGATTCAAGCGACGGCAATTTAAAATCATCCACTGCACTTTTTTGGGAGATCAGTTTTTCGATATCTTCAATTTTGCGTGGCGCAAAACGGGAGAGGAGTTCGTATCCATCCTGTGTAATTAAAAGGTCATCTTCAATGCGTACTGCAATACTCCACCATTTTTTATCACACTTGCTGCCTTCTGGAATATAAATGCCGGGTTCTATGGTAATGACCATATCTTTCTTCAGCGTTTCATAAAAGCCACGGTCATGCACATCAAGGCCGATATGGTGGCCCAGCCCATGCGGAAAATATCTGCTCACCTCTTTTTTATCGTTGATGATGCCGAGTTTTAAAAGTCCTTCAGCAATCACATTTTTGGCGGCGGCACTGGCATCGGCCCATTTTGAGCCATCTTTTAATGTTTTAAAAGCAGCCTCCTGCGCATCATATACCAACTGATAAATGGTTCTTTCTTCCTTAGAAAATTTTCCATCGGCAGGTACAGTCCTCGTAACATCAGCTGTATAGCCGTGGTATTCTGCACCCACATCCATCAGTATCATTTGTGTGCCAATTTTTGTTTTTGCATTTTCCATATAGTGCAGGATACAGCCATTCTCTCCCGAACCAACGATAGAGCCATAGCCCACTTCTTCAGCACCGTATTTTTTATGTACATATTCATGCAGGCCCTGTATTTCCAGTTCAGACATACCCGGGTGCAGGGCTTTCATCACTTCGTTTTGTCCCTGGCAAGAAATTTCAACTGCTTTGCGTATCAGGCCCAGTTCTTCCGGGGTTTTAATTTCCCGGAGGGTGGCAGTAAGGTCACGGTAGAGTTTGGTGTCAAACCGGTTCTGCAGGGTCATTTGTTCCGGCATGCCTGATTTTTGTTTGAATTGCTGCACCAGGTCAAACAGGTCAGCATTATCATAACTGTTAGGTATATCTATTGGAAATTTGTCGTAAATGATCTTATTGAATTTTGAAAAATCAATTTTGAAATTTTTAAAGTCAGCCCCGTTCATTACCATGCTAAATCCCAGTTTTTCTTTAGCTCCATCTGTACCCAATCTTTTGCCTGTCCATTGCTCAGCCTGGGCGTTGCGTTTTTGTACAAACAATATTTCGTTGTATTTATTTCCTGCTGAGTCAGTCTGTTCCTCTTTAAATACGATCAGCAATGAATGTGGCTCTTTATACCCGCTGAAATAATACATGTCAGGATTCTGGTGATAGACATATTCCACATCGTTGGAGAAGGTACGGGTAGGGTAGGCAAACATCACCATCGCTGAGTTACCGGGCATTATGTCCCGCAAAGCCTGCCTGCGTCCTGCATGAAATTCTTTGCTGAGATAATCAGTTGGAAGATTATCGTTGTTTTCCGGTGCCGGTTGGGCAGCAGCCTGGGTTGAAAGAAGGACGATTGCAAGGAACAGGTTTCTTGTAGTGAAGTGTTTAAACATAAAAAGGGTGATTGAGTAAACTAAAGTAGCTTATTTCAATCACCCCGGTTAGTTATTTGTATGAACGGCCTATAAGGTGGCGGTCAAGTATTATTCTTCCTCATCGCCTTCATAAAAGGCATCCTGGTTGCTTTGATAGTGCTCTTCCCATTTCTTAACCGCCTCATCACTCAGGCATTCGATAATATCATGCAGGCCATCTTTTTTCAGTTTCCATTCTGTTGCCATCAGGTCGTCAAACCGCTGGATGAACAGGCAATGGTCTGATTCCACCGCCACCTTTATCATGGTGATGGGAGAGTCTTCTTTTTCTTTTACCAGGTAAAAGCACCCGGTCTCGAGCAGGTCATAGGTATACATAAGGGGCCTCCTTTTCTGTTCTTTTAGTCTAATAATCGGTGTCAAAAATCACGGCATTTAATGGGTACTCAATGCAGTTGAAAATGGCAGGAATCTGATGGGTCAGGAGAACAAGTCAAAATTAGGGGATTAAGCAGTTTCCGGTTTGTGAAATTTATAATTAAATGGTTTTGCAGGTAATTTTGACGGGATTATGTTTTGAATTTCATTGAATTGTGTAAAATGCCGGAAATTCTCTATCTAACCTCAATTCGGCTAACTTTTGGCCAAATACAGGGAATAAGAAGTGGCATTAATAAAAATACCTCCTGCTGCTTCTTATCAAAGCCGGGGGAGGTATAAATCTTTTTAAAACAGGTTAGCTAAAGGGGCAGGTATGACTGCAAGTCCTTTTCTTTTTCTCAGCCTTTTGCTCCGTACCTGCTTTTTTCTTGTTGTTGATGCTGGCAAATGCAACAGCCGTAATACCTGCGAGCAAAACAACAGCCACCAGAACTTTCTTCATAACTGAAATTTTAGAAATAAAAGTTACGATGATTTACTATTATACAAAATTTTGTTTGATGAATGGCTCAAAATAGCGGGTAAAGGTGAAAAGCCGGGTTCAGGCATCATAGACAACTTTTGGGGAAGCTTTAAGGGAATCCTTTTGGTGAGTTGTTTCCAGTTGTATGACATGCCACTATAGTTTGGTAATCTTCATTTCAACTCTTCTGTTCTTTGCCCTGTTGGTTTCAGTATCATTCGGGGCAATTGGCTTGTCGGGGCCGAAGCCCTTAATTGTAATGCGGCTTTCATCAATACCTTTTGCAGCGAGGTAATCTTTACAACTTCTTACCCGTTTTAATGAAAGCTCCCTGTTGAGTGCTGCTGAACCTTCTGAAGATGTGTGACCGGACAATAGTATTTCCATCGACACATTTTGTTTCATCAGGGCAGTTAATTTATCCAGTTCTGCTTTCCCGGCTGGTAATAAAGCCGCACTGCTTACTTCAAACTGGATATTATTCATTACAATATCATCACCTTCTTGCAAGGCTTTGTTATTGTAAGTTACTTTGCCGGAACGTTTGAGCTCAAGTTCTACCGGTTCTGATGTTTCTTCTGCAATCACATCCACTTGTTTTTCATCTGATGAATAACCTGCAGCACTCCCTCTTACTATATTAAGGCCGGCAGGAATATTCTCAATGATGAAGTTGCCTTCTGCATCTGATATGGCTGCCCCATAATCTTGAATATTGGCAGTTGCATTGGGGATCGGCTCTCTTGTAGTGGCATCAATGATCCTTCCCTGCACTTTTCCCTGGTAAATGATCTTTGGATTGATTAGCAGTTTGACAAAGTCAATCGCAAATCCATCACCCATTTTGCTTACAGGGTCATCAATTGCAATAATCAATGAATCTCCGCTAAGTTTTTGGAGTAATTCTGGTGTTAGCCGGAGAGTGATCAATTTACCGATAGGGCCCGTCTGGTCAATACGGTTGATCATCTTTTCCGCTTCTGTAAATCTCAGCCCATTGATCTTCACCTGGAATTTTGAACCCATTGATGGCGCCTGAAAATCATCAATAAAAAATTGTAATGCTGCTGAATCCACGGTTACAGTTTTTACGGCTGCAAGTGGTATAGAGATCGTTTGCGGATTATTTGCCGGACGTTTTGTGCTTCCGGTATAACCATCCTGGTTTACAGCACTGAAATTTTTATAACTGGATGGAACCATGATCCTGTCCGTCCCTTTAACGTCTTCTTTTTTTACTTCCCATGGAAAAGCATGTGACCAGGTCGACCTGCCGGAGAAGGGATTGAAATCCTCTGCAAACCCAAAACCCAGGTTATCAATATCACCAACCCGTATCATAAGGTCAGCTTCCGCAGTATTTTTTAGTACGAGATAGTGGAGGCTCCAGTCTCCATCGGTTTCGGTAGTTCGCTGTGCTGATGTATTAAAAAAAGTAAATAGGAAAACCGGGAAAAAAAAGATTTTTTTCATAAACCTAAGGTTTGAATTGATGAATCTAAAGTAGGATTTTTTGAGAAATCCGTTGCAGGCGATCAAAGGTTTAATAATTCTATAAACACAAAAGACCCGGAATAAAAACTCCGGGTTGTATGCTGAAGGGACGGACGGATTTAAAAACCACATACGGAAAAAGAAATGGGACAGATTGCTTTTTGCAAAACTGTCCCATATTTCTGCTAAGAAGCCGTAACCAATATTATTCGGCACCTGGTTTCTCCGGTTTTAAAAGGATGCCTTTCTCTACCAGGTTGTTGGCCATCAACAGGCCATACGTATGTGCTAATTCATTTTTTGAAGTAATATCAAATGACCGGCTACGGGCTGAATAGATCAGTTGTTTTTGCCCGAGATCATAAAAATTATTTTCCCATATATATTTTGTTTCTTCCGCATAATAGCCCGGTGTGTAAATTCTCTCAGTCATAATGCTGTAATATCTGCCAAAATGGTAATAGTTACGATAGTTGTAGGTTTCTGTAACCTTTCCGGGTATGTAGTATTGCTCTTTCTTTTTGTCAAGTAATATAACAGTAAGAATTGCATCAAATCCTTTTCCTTCGATGGCAGCAACTGCACGGGCAGTATCACCTTTCACAAATGTTCCGGGAGGGAATGCCTTATTAGCAGCAATGGCATTATAGCCGAGATCTTTTAGATCACCAGTAAGGTGATCTTCCATTTTTACCTGTAGTTCGTTATCGTTGTCCGTCAATACACCCAGCACCAATATTTTTTGATACTTTTTCGGTACGGCATCACCGGCTGTCCAGGACTGGGTGATCTTGCTGGGCTGGCAGGAAACCAGGAAGGCGAATAGCGGAATGAAAAATAACTTTTTCATATAATAGCTTTAGGATATAAAGCTACTTCTGTAAGTTTCTGATACAGGTGAGTGAGGTCAGCCCGGTTAGGGATTCTGCTCATCTGAATGCTTACCAAACAGGTGATTTTTATTCACACCGGGTGAATAACTACAAATTACAGGTGCAGGGCTCGTTTTGGTATATTTGCCCGAATAGCCCTTCCAAGGGAGGCAACAAACCGATAACCAAACGAAAAACATTGATTTTATCACTTTGAACGTACCGTGACGATGGCCAAAGAAAAAGACACTACCAACTTGTTTGATTATACTGAAGACAGTATAAAATCCCTCGACTGGAAAGAACATATCCGCCTGAGGCCGGGTATGTACATAGGAAAACTGGGCGATGGCTCATCGCCGGATGATGGTATTTATGTGTTGGTGAAGGAGGTAATGGACAACTGTATTGATGAGTATACCATGGGGTATGGTAAAACGGTGGAGTTACGTTATTGAAGGAAAGACGGTCACCATCCGGGATTATGGCCGTGGTATTCCTCTGGGCAAAGTGGTGGATGTGGTAAGCAAAATAAATACCGGCGCTAAATACGACAGCAAGGCGTTTCAGAAATCTGTGGGTCTGAATGGTGTGGGTACAAAGGCCGTGAATGCATTGAGTAGCTATTTTAAAGTAACTGGCTGTTCGGGAAGGAAAAGAAAAAACAGCTGAATTTGAAAGAGGTTTTTTAATAAAAGAATATAAAGAGACAAAGACCGGAGAGGATAACGGCACTATGGTGACTTTTATTCCAGATGAAACTGTCTTTAAGAATTTTAAATTTCACCCGGAGTTCCTGGAGAACCAGATATGGAACTATTGTTTTTTAAATGCAGGGCTGAAGATTCTTTTTAACGGCAAATCTTTTGTCAGTAAGAATGGCTTGCTGGATCTGCTGCAACGCAAAACTAACGAGGATGAAATTCGTTACCCCATCATTCACCTAACCGGTAATGATATAGAAGTAGCCCTGTCACATACCAACGAATACGGTGAAGATATTTACAGTTTTGTAAATGGCCAGCACACCACACAAGGCGGCACACATCAGCAGGCTTTTCGTGAGGCGTATGTAAAAACCATCCGGGATTTTTTCAAAAAGGATTATGACGCATCAGATATCAGAACAGGTATTGTTGCTGCAATTTCAGTAAGAGTAGTGGAGCCGGTGTTTGAGTCACAGACAAAAACAAAACTGGGTTCTGTTAATGTGGATTTTGAGGGACCAAGTATGCGGCAATTTGTTGGTGATTTCCTTGCGAAGGAATTAGATAACTATCTGCATAAAAATCCAGCAATAGCAGAAGGACTTAAAAAACGTATTGAACAAAGCGAAAGAGAAAGAAAAGAATTGGCCGGAATTAAGAAGTTGGCCAACGAAAGAGCTAAAAAAGCCAACCTTCACAACCGCAAACTCAGGGATTGCCGTTACCACCTGGATGATGAACCACCAGCAAAAGGGAAAGAAGAGTTTGTTGCGAAGCAAAAAGAAACAACCATATTTATCACCGAAGGAGATAGTGCCAGTGGCTCTATCACTAAAGCAAGAAATGTAGAAACCCAGGCGGTGTTCAGCCTCCGCGGAAAGCCATTAAACTGCTTTGGGCTCACCAAGAAGGTGGTGTACGAGAATGAAGAGTTCAACCTGTTACAACATGCTTTGAATATTGAAGAAGGCCTGGAAGGGCTCCGGTTTAATAATGTTGTGATTGCTACTGATGCCGATGTGGATGGTATGCATATTCGTTTATTGCTGATGACATTCTTCTTGCAATTCTTCCCTGACCTGGTAAAGCATGAAAAAGTATATGTGCTCGAAACGCCTTTGTTCAGGGTTCGTAATAAACAGGAAACGATCTATTGTTTCAGCGAACAGGAGAAAACAGGATGCAATGAAAAAATTAGGAACCAAACCTGAAGTAACACGGTTTAAAGGTTTGGGCGAAATAAGCCCCGATGAATTCGGACAGTTTATTGGCGGAGCAATGAGAAAACAATTGATGAGAGTGGAAGAAGGAGAGCATATTCAGCAATTACTTGAATATTATATGGGAAAGAACACACCTGACCGGCAAGAGTTTATTATCAATAATCTTAAGATAGAACTTGACGCCCCTGTAGAAGCTAATTAGTAATTAAATAATCAAAAGATCAACCGTAGTATAAAATGATACATTTAGTTTTCAACGAAAGTGAAGTCGGCCTGATGAAGCAGGTGATAGAAACAGATGAAACACTGGCCGGTGAAGTAATACAGATCAAAGACGATTTTGCGGTAGGGCCACTGCAAGGTATAGATACTGAAGAAGGCTGGCAAGCCAGGTTGGATTGGTGCAGGGGCTTGTTGCAAGGCTCTCCGTATGGAGATAGTCTCGTTGGAAGTTTTGATGACAGAGAAACGGTGGCACAACTGAAAGTGAAACTGGATGAAAATCCTGAAGAGGAATTATGGATATGGATGGGGCAAAATCAGCATGATGTAACCGGTTATTATTGGTTAATGCCTCAATTCCGTGACTACCAGGGAAGGGTAATGGTGCTCTATCTCAATAATCTTCCATTTATTAATGAAAAGGGGCAGATTTTCTATCCTTCCTGGCTGCATGAAATACAACCAAAGGAATTTATCAAAGCAAAGAAGCTGGCGAGGCCAATCACTTTAAGTGAGTTCGAAATTGACCCGGATGAGTGGAGAAAAATTGTTGAAGAAAATGCGGTTGTAAGAATATTAGAAGGGGGAAAAAAGATAGCCGGAAAAGATGAGACTTTCTATGATAATGAAATCCTTAAAAACCTGACACCAGAGTGGCAAAAAGCAACGAGGGTTTTGACCAATACACTTCATCGTATGAAAATAAAGACCGGTGATGTGTTTATAATGTGGCGCATGAAAGATCTGATTGGCCGTGGGAGGATAGAAGTGACGGGTGATATTAACAAAGGCTGGAAAGATTTTGATGTAAAACTACCGGGTCCAAAACAGGCGGAGGAGGTTCAGGCAGGTGAAGCAACAAACTGACATGAAGAATATTATCAAGCTTGAGGAAGCGGCCATGTTTGGCCTGAGTGTTTATGTGCTCTATTCATTACAGGCAGAATGGTGGTGGTATCTGATTTTAATTTTAGGACCCGATATCAGTATGCTTGGGTATCTGGCAGGAAACAAAGTTGGTGCAGCATGTTATAATTTGTTTCATCACAAAGGGGTGGCGGTTGCAGTTTTTATGGCTGGCCTGCTCCTGCCTCATATATTAGTGCAGGTGATTGGAATCGTATTGTTTGGCCATTCTTCTATGGACAGGCTATTTGGTTATGGATTAAAAACGGAAGAAGGATTTAAGTATACACATTTAGGAATAATCGGAAAGAAATAAGAAATGAGTGCAGCAAAGAATAAAATAACAGAAGTACAGAATAATGATGGGGGACTACACGGCCAGTATAAAACATGGTTCCTCGATTATGCATCCTATGTAATTCTTGAAAGGGCGGTACCGGCTATTGAAGATGGGTTAAAACCTGTTCAACGCCGTATTCTCCATGCGATGAAGGAAATGGATGATGGACGTTACAACAAAGTGGCGAACATTATTGGACAGGCTATGCAATACCATCCGCATGGAGATGCAAGTATCGGCGACGCACTGGTTAACATGGGACAAAAGGATTTGCTGATCGATACCCAGGGTAACTGGGGTGATGTAAGAACTGGTGATGATGCAGCTGCTGCCCGTTATATTGAAGCAAGGCTCAGCAAATTTGCATTGGAAGTGGCTTTTAATGCCAAGACCACGGAGTGGCAATTGAGTTACGACGGACGTAAGAATGAACCGGTGACGTTGCCAATGAAATTCCCCTTGTTGCTGGCGCAGGGAGCAGATGGTATTGCCGTGGGGTTATCCACAAAAATCCTTCCGCATAATTTCTGCGAACTGATAGAAGCTGCAATTAAACATTTGCGGGGAAAAAGATTTGAATTATATCCCGATTTTCAAACCGGCGGTATGATTGATGTTGCTGATTATAACCATGGAAAAAGAGGTGGTAAGGTCAAAGTCAGGGCACATATCGAAGAAGTTGATAAGAAAACACTGGCTATAAAAAGTGTTCCTTATGGCGTTACCACCACCCAGTTAATGGAATCATATTGTGAAAGCCAATGACCAGGGAAAAATAAAGATCAAAAAAGTAACGGACAATACAGCTGCTGATGTGGAGATACAGGTAGACCTGGCTCCGGGTATTTCTCCTGATATAACGATCGATGCGTTATATAAATTCACTGATTGTGAAATTTCCATTTCTCCCAATGCTTGTGTTATTGTTGATCAGGAGGATGGTAGTGGGAAAAAACCAGAGTTTCTTGGCGTACAAGAGTTGCTGAAACTTTCTGTTGATAAAACAAAAGATTTACTTGAGAAAGAACTACAGATCAAGCTGACTGAATTGCTGGAAAAGTGGCATTACACTTCTTTGGAGAAAATATTTTTTGAAGAAAAAATATACAAGGAACTTGAAAAGAAGCATGATACATGGGATAAAGTAATTGAGGCGATTGATAAGGCGTTTGTTCCTTTCAAAAAGCAGTTAAAAAGAGCTGTCACAAGAGAAGATATTATTAAACTGACAGAAAAGCCTGTTCGCCGTATCTATAAACTGGATATCGACGAATTGAACGACCAGATAAAAGGATTGGAAGCAGATATTAAACAGGTGAAGCATGATCTGAATAATCTTGTAGATTTTGCTGTTGCTTATTATGAAAACTTGCTGAAAAAATATGGCAAGGACCGGGAAAGGAAAACGGAGATCAAACAGTTTGAGATCATCGAAGCTAAAAGTGTTGCCATTGCTAACACTAAATTATATGTGAACCGGGAAGAAGGTTTTATTGGCACAGGACTGAAGAAAGATGAATTGCTATTTGAATGTTCAGATATAGACGACATTATTGTCTTTGCTAAACGGGGAATTATGAAAGTGGTGAAAGTATCTGATAAAACATTCATCGGGAAGGACATTCTTCATGCAGCTGTTTTCCAGAAAAATGATGAAAGGACCACTTATAATATGATCTATGCGGATGGAAAAGGGGGAAAAAGTTTTGCAAAGCGATTTAATGTAACAGGGGTAACAAGAGATAAGGAATATGATCTGACAAAAGGAGATGAAAAAAGCAAAGTACATTACCTGAGTGTAAACCCCAATGCTGAGGCTGAATTAGTGAAGATCACACTTAGCCCAAGTTGTTCAGCTCATAAAAAAGAACTGGAGTTCAATTTTGCCGAACTGGAGATCAAGGGACGCAGCAGCATGGGTAATACTGTAACAAAATACCCAATAAAGTCAGTCCGATTGAAAGAAGCTGGTGTTTCAACCATTGCCGGGAAGAAATTGTGGTATGATGATCAATTTGGCAGATTAAACGCCGATGAGAAAGGAGAGTACCTTGGTATGTTCGATGCAGATGATAAGATACTGGTGTTGTACCGGGATGGTAATTATGAAATAACAGACCAGGAGTTAACACAGAAACTGGATTCTGAAAAAGTCATATCCATCGGAAAATTCAATCCGGAGAAAATTATCACTGCTGTGTATGTTGATATGAAGACAAAGCAGTTCATGGCGAAGCGGTTTAAGATTGAAACAACCACACTGAAAAATAAATTCCTGTTCATTAAAGAGGGAGAGGGAAATTATGTTGAAGCCGTTACTACCATGGATGAACCCATACTTGCCATGCAGCAGGGCAGGGGGGCACAAATCCGGAAGGGGAAATTAAAGATTGCCAGGATCGCTGAAGTGACCGGTTATAGAACTGTCGGAACAAAACTGGCCGATTTCAGTAAATCAACTGAAATGGAATGGGTAAAAGGTAAAGAGACCAACCAACCTGAATTGTTTTGATAAGATCTACTTACCTGCTTTTTTCCTGATCCGGATAGTGGCATTTTTTTCCATGCTGCTTGAAAGCCGGATATTATAAGTATTCTTTCCGTCCGTAATCATCATTAATGCAGTATTGGGGGGAATCAAACCCAGGTTTTCTGCAAACATGGATATCTCATTATCTGCAGTAGCCGAATCAAGCCCTAATTTCATGTGAATAGACTTGTGGGTCAGTTTCTGGTTATTCAGGATTAGTTGTTTATTAAAAAACACAGAGATCATATCTCCGTCTATTTCTCCATTGTCATATACATCAACCCTGATGGTATCTGCTTCCACTTCTATCTCATTAACAATAACATTTTGCCTTTTTGTAAACTCGTTCTGTGTTACATAATTAATCACCTTGGTAGGAACAATATTAACAGCCACTGCTGTATCTGTAACTGATGGCCTCCATACCTGCCGGTTTTCCTTATACTCACTGATGGCTTTTGCCACAGAATCTTTTTTACTGATATCGGCATTTAAATGAAGGCTGAAATTGATATTGGTACAGGTGTTCTTGTAATCAGGAAGGCCAACAAAGGCTCCTGTAAGATCTGAACCTGCCTGGGCCACTTTTAATGTGGCCTGCATGTTCATAATACAATCGACTTCCATATTTGTCATTGAGCCGTGGTAAGGTATTGGTATGTCATACAGGCTAAGTTGTCGTGTGGCGGCATTGTAATTCCCTTTAACCTGCAGACTGCGGTATGTATCCTTGAAATAGTAATTGAGGACTCCTTTTACATAGTTCTTTTCTGGTTGCAGAATAAGCTCAATAAGATAATTGTTGGCGGAGTTAGCCGTCTTTACATTGGCATCGCCATACCAGTAACCAAATACAGTTTGGGAATGGGAGCAGAGGGAGAACAACAAATGGAACAAGGACCAATAATTTCTTCATAGATGGTTTCTGTCGATCTTTCAAATGCGCTTTAATGAAAGGCACACTAAGTTAGCTATCATTTCAGGAAACGCTTCATTTCTCTTTCCACATCTTTTTGCTTGATGCTTTCCCGTTTGTCATGAAGTTTTTTCCCTTTAGCAAGACCAATTTCAATCTTGGCCAGTCTTTCCTTGAAATAAATGCAGAGTGGAATTAGTGTGTACCCTTTTTCTTTCAGTTTTGCCTCGATCTTTTTTATCTCTCTTTTCTCAAGCAGCAGTTTTCTGTCCCGTAAAGGATCATGATTATTTACAGTACCATGTGAGTATTCAGCAATATGCAGCGATTTTAACCAAATTTCTCCCTTATGTATCTGGCAATAGCTATCATTAAAACTGGCTCGTCCTGCCCGTAATGATTTTACTTCTGTTCCAAGCAATACCATACCTGCTTCATATTTTGCATCAATGAAGTATTCATGATAAGCCTGCCTGTTCTTTAATTCTGCCATCTATAAAATAAAATAAGAGGCAAAAATACCTCTTACTAATTAATTATGTGATTGATATTAATTCTTAAATAAGCCCAGTACGGTTGCCAGTTTGTCTTTCAATTCTTTTCTTGGCACAATGAAGTCCAAAAACCCATGTTCGAGAATGAATTCACTGCGCTGAAAACCTTCTGGCAGATCTTTCTTGATGGTCTCTTTAATAACTCTCGGGCCTGCAAAACCAATCAATGCGCCAGGTTCTGCAATATTCAGATCACCCAACATTCCAAAGGAAGCTGAGATTCCACCAAAAGTCGGATCGGTGAGCAAAGAAATATAGGGAAGCTTTGCATCACTTAATTGGGAAAGTTTGCCACTTGTTTTTGCCAACTGCATTAATGAGAAAGCACTTTCCATCATTCTCGCCCCACCGCTTTTGCTGATGACCATATAGGGCATTTTATGCTGAAGGCAATAGTCGACTGCTCTTGAGAATTTTTCGCCCATTACGCTGCCAAGCGAACCACCGATGAATTCAAAGTCCATACAAGCTATTACGATGTCATTGCCACCAACTTTTCCAACCGCTACCCTCATCGAATCTTTCAGGTCTGTTTTACTCCATATCTCTTCCAGTCTTTTCTTATACGGTTTCAGGTCGGTGAACTCAAGAAAGTCTTTGCTGCGGATATTTTCAAACAACTCTGTAAACTCATTATTGTCAAACAATATCTCGTAGTATTCGCTGCTGTTGATGCGATGATGGAAGCTGCATTTGGGACAAACGAAAAGACTTTCCCGTAATTCTGTAACAGTACAAATGAAATTACAATCGGGACATTTCACCCAAAGTCCTTCGGGGGTTTCTTTCTTCTCAGAGGTCTTGGTATTGATTCCTTTCTTGATGCGTTTGAACCAACTGGCCTTTGTTTCTTCCGTTTTACCCTCTTCACCCGCCAGATTAGCATCAAAATCTTCAAATTGTTTAGCCATAACCGGTTGTGTTGTGCTACAAATATAGGGAAGTTGTCAATAGTGAATAGTCATGGCGAGTGCGAATCCGGCCCTTTACAGATACTCACTTCCTGCTGTAGATCACTCACTTTTTAAGTACTGTTTCAAATAATTTAAATATCCGTTTATATTCATCTGTCCAGCTGCTGGGTTCTACAAAACCATGGTCTTCCATGGGATAAGAAGCCAGTTCCCAGTTATTTTTCCCTAACTCGATTAACCGCTGTACCAATTTTACAGCATCCTGGTAGTGAAC
>JBAOHK010000016.1:0-5672 GCA_037045605.1 Chitinophagaceae bacterium
GGCGGTGAAATTGTGCCGCAGCAACTTGAAGCCAGCCCCAACAGTTATCAATTAATCGTGGTGCAGCAGCGGATGAGTGTGTTGGATGAAACCATGGTGATAGCATACGGCAAGACTTCAAGGCGGCTTAGTACCGGGACTGTTTTCAGTGTGAAAAGCAATGAGATAGCCAAACAGCCCATTTCCAATCCCTTGGCCGGTTTGGTGGGTCTGGTGCCCGGTCTTCAACTGACACCATTAAGCGGCAGTCCGGGTTCACAATACACTATCCGGATAAGGGGGCAGAATAGCCTGGTTAATGGGAACGATCCCCTGATCGTGGTAGATGGAATACCGTACCCGGTTACCACCATAAATTCTTTCAGCGGTGCAGGCGTTTTTTCGAGTCCTCTAGCGATATTAAACCCTGACGATATTGAAAGCATCGAAGTGCTTAAAGACGCGGACGCCACAGCCATCTACGGCAGTAGGGGAGCGAATGGTGTAATCTTAATCATCACAAAAAAACCGACAGCAGGGAAAACCCGGGTTCAGGCAAGAACATATGGCGGCTTCGGAAGGATCACACGCAACCTGGAACTGCTTCAAACTCCTGATTATATCCAGATGCGACGCGAAGCATATCGAAACGATGGAACGACGCCGACAACAGCTAATGCACCTGACCTTCTTGTATGGGATACAACACGAAATACGGACTGGCAAAAGGAATTTATTGGCAATACTATGCGTGTTTTTGATGGAAAGATAGATGTTAGTGGTGGCACTGCGCTCACTCAATTCCTTTTCAATACCGGTATACACCGGGAATCAACAGTATTGCCGGACGATGATTTTGGAGAAAGGAAATTTTCGGCAGGTGTAAATATTCACCATCATACTGAAGACAATCGATTTGACTTAAATGTCGCTACGACTTATTCAAGAAATGACACTTATTTACCCCAGGGAGATTTTACAAGTCAAATCCTGATCGCTCCTAATGCTCCTGCTTTATACAAACCAACAGGTGAACTTAACTGGGAAAACTCTACCTGGCTTAATCCTTTGAGTACTTTAAGGAAGACCTACCGAAGTGAATCTGAAAGTTCAATTAATACTATTTCTTTAGCGGCTCGTCCTCTTCCGGGATTTGAAGCTAAGGTTACTGTCGGTTACTCTATGATTCGTGCTAGCGACCGAATCAGAACCCCAAAATCATCTTTCGACCCAGCCCAGAATGCTTCAGTATCTGCAGGATTTGGAAGTAATATGATCAATACGCTAATTATAGAGCCACAAATCAATTATAAGCGTGACTTAAAGTCGTTACGACTGGAAGTACTTACAGGCGGAACGATTCAATCAACTTCCCAGAAAGGACTTTCACAAACAGGTACGGGTTATCCCAGTGATGACCTCCTGAATAGTTTGCGTGCAGCCGCCACCGTGACTACCAACGGAGAAACCAACCTCTCTTACCGGTATACTGGGTTATTCTCCCGAATCACTGCAAGCCTTAAGCAACGATATTTGCTTACGTTAAATGCAAGAAGAGATGGTTCAAGCCGGTACGGACCGGAAAGCAGATATGCGACTTTTGGGTCGGTTGGTACTTCATGGGTCTTTTCGAAAGAGAATTTTTTATCCAAGTCCAAATTAATCAGCTTCGGAAAAATTAAATTTAGTGCTGGTGTTACCGGTAATGATCAAATTGGTGATTACAATTATTTCGATTTGTATACCCCGTCACTTTTCCCCTATTTAGGTATAACACCTTACCAGCCAAACAAGCTTTATAATCCTGAATATAGCTGGGAAAAGGTTTATAAAGTTGAAACAGGTCTTGACTTGGGGTTCTGGAAAGACCGCGTACTGATCGGGCTTAATTATTATCACAATACAACGGGCAATCAACTTGTCCAATATCCATTGCCTCCGAGTACCGGGTTTACAGGTATATTGAGGAACCTCCCAGCAAAGATCCGAAATACCGGTGTGGAGATAGTACTGAGTACCGTTAATATCCAGCAAAAGAATTTAAAATGGTCGACCTCGTTCAATCTTACTATCCCGAAGAACAAGCTACTGGCGTTCGATAATCTGGCCAACTCTTCCTATGCCAATACGTATGTTATAGGAAAGCCCCTGACTATTGCTAAACGCTATTTTAACCTTGGTGTAGACCCCCAAACCGGAATATATATTTACCAGGACGTTGATCGTGACAACAAAATATCGGCCCCAAACGATCAGCAATCAGTAGTTTTTACCGGCCAACAATATTATGGCGGCTTCGAGAACGTCATTCAATATAAAAAGTTGACAATAAGCTTGAATCTTCAATTCGTCCGGCAAAAAAATGCAACCAGTTATTTATCTCTGTTCGGCCGGCCCGGAACAGTATCAAATCAACCTAGGCTTGTGATGAATCGCTGGCAGCATGCTGGAGACATTACCTCCATTCAGCGTTTCAGTAATTCCAACAGTCTTGCTACTACAGGCTATTCCAATTTAAGATTAAGTGATGCAGCTTACAGTAACGCTTCATTTATCCGTCTTCGGAATCTATACTTGTCTTATGAGGCCTTAAAAACAAAAGTTGGTGAATTGCAGGTTTTCCTACAAGGGCAAAATTTGTTTACCATCACTAAATACCAAAGTTTCGATCCTGAAACAAAATCGTTGATGCCTCCGCTTAGTATGCTTACGCTGGGATTGCTGTACAAACTTTAAAAAAATTAGCTATGACAAGAACTTATTATATCCTTTATCTGGCAATTATTCTTTTAACCTCCTGCAAAAAATACCTGGATGTAGGTAGTCCTGATACACAATTGACCGGAGAAACATTATTTAACTCTGATGCAACGGCGACTGCCGCTTTGCTAAGTATCTACTCCCAAATGGAGTCGTCCGGTTTGGCCTATCAATCTTTCTTAATTTTCGGAACAGCATCGGATGAAGCTGTTAACTACCGCACTGCTGCAGACGCGGTGGCGATATCCAACAATAACATTACTCCCGATAACGGACCTGTTACCAACATGTGGAGCAATTATTATTCTTATATCTACCAGGCTAATGCGATCATCAGGGGTATTGAGAAGAGCAGCAATATTACCCCTGCTATTAAAAATTACCTGTTAGGCGAGGCTTATTTTATCAGGGCATGGTGTCATTTTTATTTGCTCCAGTATTTTGGGAATATTCCCTTTAACACTTCCACTGACTACAGGGTCAATCTCGCACAAGTTCAGGAGGATGCTAATGGAATTTACCCGAAGATTATTGCTGACCTTACAACCAGTTCAAACCTGGTATCGAGCCACTATCTAAGTGCAACGAACAATATTACCACAGAGAGGGTGCGTGTCAATAAAGCCGCGGTAATGGCGTTGCTTGCCAAAGTATACCTGAATGCAGGCAACTGGGCGAAGGCAGAAGAAGCGGCGAATTATGTTCTTGCTCAATCATCATATTCCTTAACCAGCAATCTGAATAATGTTTTCCTGAAAAACAGTTCAGAAGCCATTTGGCAATTGCAGGCAAACATTGCCGGATTTAATTCCTATGCCGGAGGTACGATTCAGCCTACCAGTTCTACACCAACGGTTATAAGCCTTACAAAAAACCTGATCGATAGTTTTTCAGCCGGTGACCAGCGAAAGATCAACTGGGTAAAGACCACAACAGTAGGTGCCAATACTTATTACTGGTGGTATAAGTATAAGGTTGGACAAAATGCACCTTCAATTACAGAATATACAATGATGATCAGGTTGGCGGATATAATTCTTATACGATCTGAGGCGAGAATGGAGTTGGACAAGCTAAGTGACGGATTGGCCGATCTGAATGTTATTCGTTTACGGGCCGGATTAGCAGCGCTTTCAACGCTTACAAAAGAACAATTACGGGACGCTATCTATAAAGAACGTCGCTGTGAACTGTTCGGAGAGTTTAGCGACAGGTGGATTGATCTGAAACGAAGCGGTAAAATCAACACTATACTTGGAAACATCAAAGGAAGCAACTGGGTAAGCACTGATCAATTGTTTCCCATACCACTTATCGAGATGCTGAGGCATCCCGGCATGCAGCAAAACCCCGGATATTAAAAATTAGAAAATGAAACGTATTCAAGTAATAATCGCTTTTTCCCTATTTTTTTACGTAACCGTTTTCGGGCAAAATGATTATAGGAGAAGGCCCTTTCCTTTCAAAGATCTATCGACAGAATTTCAAAAAGAGGTCAATAATTCAAAGCCGCGTATTTTCTATTTATTTTCTTCTGCCTGTTCGGGTGCTTATGATCCATTGCTTCGTTTGAAATCACTCCAGGATTCAATTGGGGACCAATTACAAGTGGCATTAATCGGCAGAAACAATTACAAAACACAGACAGATTACAAACACTATAAGGAGTTTTATCACTACGAATTCCCGGTTACATTTGATACTGCTATCTTTAAAGCTTTACTTATCAGGTATGATCCTACCCTTGTATGGGTCAATAGTGAAGGAGAAATTATAGCGCAAACTGGAACAGCCGTTGTGAATCAGGAAAATCTATTTCAATTCATTCATAACGGAATTCCACCCAAAGTTCATAGCAACAAGGTATTAGGCCCGCCCAATATTATTTACGTAAGCAAACTTTCAGAAGGACAGGATGGCGTACTCTTAGACGCACCCTTTGCAATAGAAAAAAGGATAACTTCCTTCCAGGCACAAGCTGCTACGATGGAACAGTTATTCCAACTGGCCTTCCTGAAAAGGAGAATGTTATACTATGGGGACTCCCTATATGCACAAATAGAAACTACACCCGTGCTGGAAGATTTCTCTTCTACTGACTCATTATTACTTCAAAAAAAATACAATTACTCTTTTGGATGTACTGATTCCAAGCAGACCGACATTACTGAATGGATGCAACAGGACTTGCAGCGGATTTTTCCTTTTAAAGCCCGCCTGGATATCAAACAAATGCCTTACTGGGCTTTTATCGCTATTAACGGTGATACCACAAAGGTCGCTACCAAATATAAAGTAACCTCAGGGGTTGCGTCTAACACTGAAATTAAGGTGAACAACTGTGAACGATTTAATCTTCTTGTTCAACTTCGTCGTTTCTATCCATTTGATCCGGTTATCATCGATGAAACAAATATGAAGGGCAATATAGATATTCAAATCGAAGGAGTATTATCAGATTTTGCCACCTTAAAAGCGCAGCTAAATAAAAATGGGTTTGATTTAGTAAATAGGGAAAAGCCGACCAAGGTTCTTGTACTGACTCCAAAAAACGAAAGCGTTACAAGGCATTAACCTTGTAACGCTACGAAAACTACTCGTTGTATTTCAGTTCATTGCCAGAGGTGGCAGACATGGATTTGTACACTGTAACCAGGTCGTTAGGAATAGTCGGGGTTTCCGGGTTATCGATCTGGCAGACAATTGCAGATCCCTCAGGACATACAGCAGACGCTTCAATCGCATGCCAGCCATTGCTGTCCTGGAAATAATATTCATCCTGCTCACGGTTAGTGCCGGAACTGAAGGAACTGAATGTAATCGCCAGCACTGCGGCGAAAATCGCAATCAAATACTTTTTCATGTTTCAATATTTAAACGGTTAATGCCTACTATATCACAGGTGTTCGGCTACTCCTGTTTATCATGATAAA
>JBAOHK010000017.1:0-163626 GCA_037045605.1 Chitinophagaceae bacterium
TAAATTGAGAGTTGGGCAAAACAGTACGCTGACCAGCAATGGTAATACAGGAGGGAGTTGGAACAGCAGCAATCCACAGGTTGCAACTGTCAATGGTCCAGGAACAGTTAATGCACTCAGTGTAGGGTCAACCAATATTACATATACTGCATCAGCTACTGGCTGTGCAAGTGCAATGACGGATACCGTGCTGACTATTTTTGCAGCAACACTGACAAACATTTATCCAAACCCTGCCAGTGATAATGTAAATGTGGTAATAGATGCAACAGCATTTGAAAATATTACAATTGTGATAATAGACATGAGTGGACGATTAGTTATAACGCAATCAGGAAATGTGCGGCCCGGATTGAACAATCGGGCAATCAATATCAGTAAATTGTCTGGCGGCATTTATACGTTGAAGACATTGAACAGTGCAGGCAGGGAAACGTTTACTACCAGGTTTATAAAACAACAATAGCGATACCAAGGATAAATTTCAGCAAAATCAAAAACCGCCCCGGGTACGAGCCGGGGCGGCGAAAAGGTCGGGCTGTACAATATGTAATCAAGTGTTCTTTCAGCAAAAAAACAGAATACAAATTTTAAACCCAAACCAGTACAAAACTATGATTTTAAACACTAAAATTTGGAGAGTCATGAAGCTCGCCTCATTGTTGATATTGGGTATTTGTCTGCAGGCCAGTGCAACTGGTAATGCTCAGTCTGTAACACTTTCTGAAAAGAACACCGGATTAAAGAAAGTTTTTAAACGGATTGAAAAACAAACCGGGTATTATTTCATTTACAGAGATGAACTGTTGAAAGGAACAGAAAATATAAGTATAGATGTAAAGAATATGCCCATAAAGGAAGCGCTGGAAAAATGCCTGGCAAACCAGCCACTTACCTTTAGCATAGTTGACAAACTCATTGTCATCAAAGAAAAGATCATTAATACCAATACAGGAAAAGAAGACCCGGCAGAGATACCAATGATACTGATAAAAGGCACAGTGACAGACAGTCTTGGTCAACCATTAGCAGGTGCCACTGTAAATATTAAAGGAACAAGAATAAATACTATAACTGATGTCAATGGAATGTTTTCCATAAATGCACAGGCAGGACAAACGCTGGTAATTTCTTATGTTGGTTATCTTGCAACAGAATATAAAGTAAGCACTGCTACTTCTTTTACAATTTCACTGACCCCAAAACGAGATGATCTTGCCGCCATCACTATTATAAGTACGGGTTATCAAAAACTCCCCAAAGACAGAAGCGCCGGCTCCTTTAGTTCCGTCAACAGTGATGCGATACAGCAGAAAAGTTTAAGCATGAATGTAATGGACAGGCTGGAAGGTTTAGTTGCTGGTCTGACCGTGAACAACAGTACCGGCGGAGAAAAATTTCTTATGAGAGGGCTTACTACTGTTTATGGAGCAGACAAACAACCTCTCGTAGTTGTTGATGGTGTTCCCTTATACAATGGCGAACCGCCTCATAATTATGCTGCATTGGAGACACTCATTAATCCCAATGATGTAGAAACCGTATCATTCCTGAAAGATGCAACTGCCTCCTCTATTTGGGGAGCCGCGGCTGCAAATGGAGTTATCGTTATTACCACAAAAAAAGGAAGTAACAAAGGGAAAAACCCTGTTATAAGTTATAGCGGATTTGTAACCGTAAAAGGCCTTCCCGACCAGGATTACAATAAGATGATGACATCTTCACAATTATTGCAATCGGCCAATGAAATATTTGCTCCCACTATAATTACATGGGGAACAATTTCTTCGTCAGGAAGTGGCAATCTTCGTCCTGTAATTACACCGCATGAACAAATAATGTACGACAGGTACAGGGGTATCATTGACCAGGCAACCGCCGATACAAGAATGGACTCATTATCCTGGTTAGACAACCGCAGCCAGAACAATCTGTACCTGCGCCAGTCATCATTACTCACCAATCACAGCATCAGTTTGAATGGCGGTAATGAATTTCATGCTTATTATGGTTCTTTGGCATATACCAACGACAGAAGTGTTAACAAGACCAATTTGAACCGCTACCAGATGAACATGAAGCAGGACTTCAGTTTTTCAAAGGCCGTAAAATTTGATTTGACAACGAATGTGTCTTATGAGCAAAGCCAGGATTTTATATTGACTGATTTACCAGTCAATGCTAATCTGCCTTACGTCATGTATGCTGATGAAAATGGCAGGCATTTATCAATGGCTTACTTGCTGCGTCATGACCCGTTCCGGTCAAATTCGGGAAGCCTTAAGCGGAATCAGTCTTGATTATATTCCCTTGGATGAACCCGGCAGAACAAAAAATAACAACACCACATTTGCCACCCGTATCAATGCGGGGCTGACAATAAAACTCCTGAAAGGACTTACTTATGAAGGAAGAGGACAGTACCAGCGAACCTCCGACAATAATTATCAATACTATGATCAGTATTCATATAAAGTACGGAATGAGAATATGTTCTATACTTCTTATCTCAATGGAAACCGTACTTACTATTTACCTACAAGCGGAGGTACTTATATTACTAATAACAATACACTGAAGGCATGGACACTACGTAATCAGTTATTGTATGAAAATACATTTGGTGGCAAGCACCAGCTGACCGGCCTGGCGGGTACTGAAATCCGGGGTAGCGTATATACACCCACCGCTACTTATACAAGAGGATACGATTTTCAGACACAACAATACCATGTCTATGATGAAAAATTCCTTGAATCTACAGGTGTTTCATTTCCTGTAGAGATCAGAACTTCCGGAACAGTGAACACATTACAATCGAATCCTTTTAATTTCTACCGGGAGGTTGACAGAAGATTTGTTTCACTGTATGGCAATGCAGCGTATACTTACAACAGGCGATACACATTCAATGGCAGCATCCGGATGGACCAGTCCAATCTTTTTGGAACCGATAAAAGTGCTCAATATAAACCTGTATGGAGTGTGGGTGGAAGTTGGGTCATTTCAAGAGAATCCTTTTTCAATGTTAAAAAAATAAACAACCTCGTTTTGCGTCTTACCTATGGTATCGGCGGCAACCCTCCAAATCCGGGTGATGGCGGGCCCTATGATATT
This sequence comes from Chitinophagaceae bacterium, assembly GCA_037045605.1. Lineage (GTDB taxonomy): Bacteria > Bacteroidota > Bacteroidia > Chitinophagales > Chitinophagaceae > JJ008. The sequence goes on from JBAOHK010000017.1 coordinate 3,118, forward strand.
GTAACAGGAAGGAATAATTCCATTTTCTCAGGCCTTGGACCTGGTTATGTGATCCTGACTCCAGCCAATGACAGGTTGGTCTGGGAACAAACAAAAACTCTTAACACTGGTATAGATTTTTCTCTTTTCAACAACAGGGTAACAGGCTCATTGGATATTTACCGGAAAACATCTGATGATTTGCTCGGTTTTGCGCCTGTAGATCCGACTACAGGCTGGACATTTGTATATTCTAATCTTGGTTCTATGAGTAACAGGGGAATAGAATTACAGCTCAACTCAAAAAATATTGTAAAGAAATACCTTACATGGAACAGCATATTTACTTTATCAAAAAACGTTAATAAGATTATTGAATTGAAAAGAGGTTTACCCCTGACTGTGGCCAGTAAAATTGGTGGCAGCCAACTTGAAGGATACCCCGCATTCCCTTTATTCGGATATGACTTTATAGGATTGAATAATCTTGGCAATCCGGTGGTAAGGGGTAATAAGGGTGATACACTTCTTGCTTTTGCACAAACAGGCATCAACGATCCCGTACATGCAGGTACTACCCAACCCGTTTGGTCGGGTGGTCTCACCAATATTGTTAATTATAAAGAATTCACTCTGTCATTCCTTATCGTTTACAATTTCGGTCATCAAATGCGCCGGGATGTAAATGCTTTCTATTCAGGGCGGCTTAATCGTAACATACCTGTTTATTTTATGGACAGGTGGAGAAATTCTGGCGATGAGCAATTCACAGATGTGCCCCGGTATGAACCAAGTACCAGCCAAAACAACACCTCCACCCGGTACGTCAATTTCTATACAGAAGGCATGAACAATATTGTGAGTGCCGCTTATGCCAAACTCAGGGATCTTACACTTACTTATAGTTTTCCGGCCGCAGACCTGAAAAAACTTAAAATGACAAGCCTGTCTGTGTATGGCCAGATCAATAATATTTTATTATGGGTTAAAAACAAATATGATATTGATCCGGAATATCATAACCTGCAAAGCGGCGCAAGAGGAACAAGAATGCCACTGTTTTATACCATCGGGATTAAAACAGCATTCTGATAAATCATTTTTCAATTGTACAAGAAAATTTCTGAACCATGAGAATAAATAACTTTTTCACATCATTGACCTTTTTGGCATTGCTGGCTACAGCAGGATGTAAAAAATTTCTCGACGTAAAACCAAAAGGGCTTGACATAATCCGTACAACTGAACAATACAATGGGCTCTTTAACAACAGTGCTTTATTTAGTTTTAGTAATTTCAGAACTACCTCTGCCGGTGTTACTGCCATACTAGGAAATGCCGACAATATTGTATTTATGGGTGATGACGTAGTTACTTCATTACCGTATATCAATGCAAAAATTGAAAGCCAGCAAAATGCTTTCAAATGGGCTGACAACATCTATCTTCCCAATGAAGAAGCACATGACTGGGGTTCCTTCTATGCACAGATGTATATCTATAACAAAGTAGTGGATAGTGTGATGGGGTCAGAAGGCGGATCAGAACTAAAGAAAAAAGAACTTAGGGCAGAGGGCCGGGCCAACAGGGCATTCAATTACTTAATTGCTTCAAATTTTTATGGCCAGCCTTACAGGGCTTCTACTGCAAGTACTGACCTGGCAGTTCCGTTAGTAACAACTGCCGACGCAACCGCTGGTAATTTTACAAGAGCTACCGTGAGAGAGTTGTATGATTTTATTATTGCAGACCTCCAGGCAGCCATTCCTGATCTGCCGACAAATATTTATAGTCGTGTACGAATGTCAAGACCGGCAGCACAATATATACTCGGAATGGTGTACTTTTTTATGAGTGACTATGCCAATGCCCTCACTTATTTAAACCAGGCAAAAGCAGCCCTTACTTCCAGCACAATACCTATGGCTCTTTATGATTATAATACCACTATGCCAACCTGGGTAAACGCAGCAACACCGCATCGTGGCGCATCCGGCTACCCCCTTCAATACAACAGTACAGAAAACTTTTTCCTGAAACAATTATCCATGAGTCTTAGTATTGTAAATACCAGTACACTGCTGATAAAACCATCAGTATTTGCATTATTCGGGCCCGCAGATACCCGGCTGAAAATGTATTACAATAAGGATTACATAACAGGAGGCAATAAATTGTATTACCTGAATACTACTGCCGATACAATTTTTTGTTCTGCCCGTAATTCTCCTTCAACTGTGAACTGGGGACCGAATCTCCCCAACTTATATTTAATGCTGGCGGAATGTAAAGCCAGGGCAAATGATTTAACCGGTGCCAAAGCAGAATTAGAAACCCTGCGTAACAAACGTATGCCTGCTTCCGACGCTATAGTGCCGATAACAACCCAGGAAGCAATGGTTCGTTTTGTGCTGACCGAAAGGCAAAGGGAATTTGCCGCCACAGGCTACCGCTGGTTTGATATGAGGCGGCTCTGGGATGATCCCGTTTACGGAAATACCATCGACCCGTCTCACCGGGTAGATGGAACTGTTTATAACCTGAGGAGGGAAAGATTAACCATGCGTATACCTCCGCAGGTAATGGCTTACAATCCGGGAATGACTGATAATCCCTGATTTTTTCGAGTATTTATTGTGGCTGAATCACCCGAAATACGGGTGAGGGTGTTCTTATCTAATAACTAAACAACAAAGAGAAAAATGAACTCAAAACTGTATTTGTTTATACTGGCTTCCCTCACAGGTAACATGCTCAATGCTCAAGACTATGCCACCGTGAGATGCACTATTAAGAATCCTTTCCGTGACTGGGTTGTCGTGGAAAAAATGATTCAGCCGGTTGCCAAACGGGATACTGTAAAACTGGATGCCAAGAACAGTTTCAGCTTCAAAACAGATGACATTGATGAATCACAAGCTTACAGGATTTACTACGGTGATACAAAAAAACAATCTGAAGCCATGCAGGGCGGTTCGGGCGGCGGCATGACCATCATGTCAGCTACATGGATAGATAAATTTGAGTTGCTTTTAATGCCTGGATACGATCTTACGGTCTCTGTTGACGCTAAAGACAGGGATAATACACTGAAGATAACCGGCAAAGGTGCAGAGGTCTCTAATTATTTTCAGAAAAAGGATGCTCTTGATATTACAATGACAATGACGTATCCTTCAAAAATTCGTTCACCCAAAGACTCATTCCTTGTTTTCATAGATAAATATTATAAAGACAAGATGGCGTTGATCAATAAATCACTGCCGCTGCTCAAATATCTTCCTAAGAACTATATCGCTGACGAAAAAAAGAACCTGACATATAACGTAGCACAGCGCAAAACCAATTTTGCTGTGGCGCAGATTAACCGCTTTAAAAATGATAGCATCATACAAGTACTCGATGATAAATTTTTCTCTTTTCTCAAAGAAGTACCCTTCAATAAAGATGAAGATAAAGACCACCGGTACTATACTCTTTTCATACGAACATATGTTAACTACCAATTGGCAAAAAATAATAAGGGAGCAAAGCTGACTGACGAAGAAATGTTTCGCCAGAAATACGAGATCTATAAAACACTATTCAAGTCTGACATATTGAGGGATTTTCAGATGTTTGATATGTTGTACCAGTTTAACAGCCGTGCAAGAGAAAGCTGGTATGACGCATCCGCAAAAGATTATTATTCCCGTGCAAAAAATGACAGCCTCAAAGCAGAATTAGAAAACATTCTTCAAATCCGAAGGCATATGGGTAAAGGATTGCCGGCTTACAATTTTACGGTCTTTGACAGGGATGGACAAAAGCATTCATTAGCAGATTACAAAGGAAAACATGTGTTGATAGATGTATGGGCCACCTGGTGCAAACCTTGTGTGTATGAAATTCCTTACCTGCAAAAATTGGAGAAGGACTTTGCAGGAAAACCCATTGAATTTTTGAGTATCAGCATAGATGATGACTCAACCCGCTGGAGAAAATTTCTTGACAAGAGGGACATGCATGGTAACCAATTCTGGAATGGAAAAGATAAAAGCCATGGGTTTGGCAAAGAATTCCTGATACAGGGCATACCCCGTTTCATCTTAATTGACCCGGAAGGAAATTTCCTTGACCCGAATGCACCCCGTCCATCTGCTCCTGATTTGGGTGCTATATTAAGAAGTATAAAAGAGTTAAAAGGTCCTTCAAGACAACCACCTCCTATGGAAGGCGGCGATGGATCAAATTAAATCAGGTTACGGATTATATAAATAGTACTGTATGCAAAAGTTTTTCTTTATCAGAACCAATGGCAGGTATGTTAAGATCAATTTTAACGACATCATTTTTGTAGAGGGATGTAAGAATTATATAAAAATAATTACAGATTCAAAATCTTACCTAGTTCTAATCACCATGAAGCGGATGGAACAACTGCTGCCGCTGCAGCTGTTTGCGAGGATACACAAGTCCTATATCGTATCTCTTGATAAAGTATTGGAATTTGATGCCGAAAAAGTCTGCCTGAAAGATAAACAATTACCCATCGGTACTCAATACCGGGGTGCTCTTGAAAAGGCAGTGATCATTGCCAATGATGCTATGAGTGAGTCAATAATCGCTAACTCCTATTACACCCTTCCAACCATAATCAATGGAATTCATAAAAGGAATTTCTTTAAAGCAGAATAGCACATAGGCCGATCCGGTTTTTGCTTCCTGTTTAATAATTATAAAAAAGTTTGGGTCATTTCCTTTCAAAGCAATCTTCAACGCAGATCTTTTAAACCGTAAAAAAATTCAACCCGTCAAAAAAAGAATATGAAATCACTGAAATTAGTAGTACTGCTGCTGGCAATTATCATTGCTACAACTTCCCCAGCACAAACAGGCTATGAATGGAAAGAAGCCAGATCAAATGGCTATACATACAAGTATGTAACAAACGATCCTACCGGAACCCGGTTCTACACCTTGAAAAACGGGCTATCAGTTATTCTAAGTGAGAACCACAAAGAACCCCGGATCGTATATCGTATGGTGGTAAGGGCCGGTAGCAACCAGGACCCACGGGAACATACAGGTCTTGCTCATTACCTGGAACACCTCTTGTTCAAAGGCACCGATAAATATGGCACACTGGACTGGGCAAAAGAGAAACCTTACATTGACTCAATTTTCGCTTTGTATGAGCAGTACAATTCAACTGCTGATATTGAAAAAAGAAAAGAAATATACAAGGAAATTGACCGGGTTTCAGGAACCGCCTCAAAATATTTAGTTGCAGGAGAGTATATCAAGTTAATGAATGATATCGGCTCACAAAGAACTAATGCACATACCGCCGTTGAAGAAACAGTCTATGAAGAGGATTTTCCAGCTTATGCAATTGATAAATTTTTGACCGCCCAGGCAGAACGTTTTCGCAACCCGGTATTCCGTCTCTTTCATACCGAGTTGGAATCTGTGTACGAAGAAAAGAACCGTTCCATGGATAACGATGCCTTTATTATTACCGAGGCATTGAATGCAGCCATTTTCCCTACTCATAATTACGGGCAACAAACAACGATCGGCACAATTGAACACTTGAAAAGTCCATCGCTGGTTGCTATCCGTAATTTTTATAATAAGTATTATGTGCCTAATAATATGGGCCTTATTCTTGTAGGCGATTTCAACCCCGATGAAGTCATTAAAAAAGTGGAGCAGCATTTCTCTTATATGAAAATGCAACCCTTTGAACCATACAACCCAGTTCCGGAATCTCCCCTGACAGCTCCTGTAGAAGTTAATGTATACAGTAATACCAATGAAACAGTTCGTATAAGTTTTCGGGCTCCGGGTGCCGGCACCCGTGAAGCATTAGTACTGGAACTGCTGGTACAGGTTTTATTCAATCAGAAAGCAGGTATGCTGGATCTCGAAGTGAACCGTAAACAGAAAGTCATAAGTGCTTTTGCCAATTTCATGCAGATGAAGGATTATTCGGTGCTTACAACTGGTGGCACGGCCAAACCGGGGCAAACACTGGAACAGGTAAGAGATATCTTACTCGAACAGATCAAAAACCTCAAAGCCGGGCAGTTTGACGAAACCCTTTTAAAAGCAATACTTGCCAACAAAAAATTAGGATTCTTTACCAATATGGAAAGCAGCACATACAGGGCATTAGGACTGATGTCTTCCTTTGTAAAAACTCGTGGCGAAAAATGGAATCTCGAAATGGGTGAGATCGAAAGAATGAACCAGCTCACCAAAGAAGATATTGTAGAAGTGGCAAATAAATTTCTTGGCAATGGTTATGTGGTATTATACAAACGTAAGGGGGAAAATAAAAACAAACAGAAGGTTGACAAACCTCCAATTACTCCTGTTACTACTAATTCTGATAAACAATCACAATTCCTGAAAAACTTTATCGCAATGCCGGTCAACCCGGTAAAACCGCAATGGCTGGATTTCAGTAAAGATTTTCAGCGTGGCAAAGCAGGGCCAGCTGATATATTGTATGTGCAAAATAAAGATAACAGCCGCTTCCGTCTCCACTACCGGTTTGATATGGGTAGCCTGAACAACAACCTATTGCCTGTGGCCGCCCAATACTTTCAGCTTATCGGTACGGATAAAAAGTCAGCCGAAGCTATCAGTCGTGAATTCTATAACCTTGGTTGTAGCTTTAATATTAATGCCCAGCAGGAATCCATGGCCATTAATATCAGTGGTCTCCAGGAAAATTTTAGCAAAGCAGTCGCCATGCTGGAAGATCTGCTGGCTAATTGCAGCCCGGACGAGAAATCACTGAGTGGCCTGAAAGGCAGACTGACCAGCACCCGGAACAACAACAAGTCAAGAAAAGAAACCATCATGGCTGGCCTTGTTGCTTATGCCAAATATGGTTTCGACAATCCGTTTAATTATGTACTCAGCAATGAGGAGATACAAATGCTGGATCCGCAGGAATTGGTGAACATCATCCGGGGTCTTATCAATTATAAACATGAGCTCATTTACTATGGCCCTGCATCTTTGGAACAGCTCACCGATGAAATGATCACACTACATAAACTCCCGGCAAATTTTATAGCTTACCCGGGCAAAAAGAATTTTATACCCTTTAAACAAGCTGCTAACCAGGTTCTCTTTGCAGATTACAGCATGGTGCAGGCAGAAGTGAACTGGGTACGCAACAACGAAGGATATGATAATACAAAAGATGCACTGGTCCATGTCTTTAATAACTACTTCGGTGTTGGTGGCAGCTCTCTTGTTTTCCAGACAATCCGTGAGTCAAAAGCTCTGGCTTATTCTGCCAATGCCTCCTGGCAAACACCATTTGATAAAGACGCCCCTTTCACTTTTACAGGCTATATTGGTTGCCAGGCAGACAAATTCAATGATGCCATAAATGGCATGAATGAGCTATTGAATATTATGCCCCTAGATGAAAATAACCTTAAACGGGCAAAGCTGAAACGTAAGACTGATATAGAAACCGACCGGACAGATGGAGTGGATTATATCTTCGCCTACATCAACGCAAGAAGCAAAGGTACCGATAAAGATTTGCGAAAAGATGAATATGAATCACTAGACAAGATTACATTAAAGGATATAGAGCAGTTTCAGAAAGATAACCTGGCAGATAAACCATTCACCTACTGCATCGTTGGCCAGGAAGGAAAAATAAAATGGGAAGACATGCAAAAACTGGGTGAAATAAAAAAACTGAGCCTCGAAGAAATTTTCGGATACTAATCCTTAGTACAAAAACTAACTTCCCAAATTTAAGTTAATGCTAAGGGGCAAAGGGATGTATCTACATCCCTTTTATTTTGTCTTATGAAACCAGTTGCTCCGCCATCAGCAGGGTTTTGATGATTTCACGGCCATCGGTGTTGCCCAGAGCTGGTGAGCAGGCCCTTTCCGGGTGCGGCATCATACCAAATACGTTCCTGTTAGCATTGCAAATACCAGCAATATTGCGGATGGCTCCGTTAGGATTTGCTTCAGTTGTTTTATTGCCGTTTTCATCGCAGTAATAAAATATTACCTGGCCATTAGCCTCCAGTTGATCCAATGTTTTTTCATCCGCATAGTACCGGCCTTCACCATGTGCTACCGGGATCTTATACGCTTTACCAGTTTCGTTAGTGATAAATACATTCTTACATACAAATTGCTGGTTGGCATTCCGTCAATAAAGCACCCGGCAATAAGATGTGATTCGCAAAGGATCTGAAAACCATTACAAACTCCAAACACTTTACCACCAGCATTGGCAAACTCGATCACACTCTGCATCATAGGGCTGAAACGGGCAATGGCACCGCATCTGAGGTAATCCCCATACGAAAAACCACCGGGAAGGATGATGCAGTCTTCAGTATTGAATTTCGACAGATCCTTGTCCTTATGCCAAAGCATTGTCACGTCTTGCCGCAAATCATCCCTCAGGGCATCGTACATATCTCTGTCGCAATTAGAACCCGGGAAATACAACTACACCAAATTTCATAGCTTAGATTTTATGGACGCAGTAAAGCAACAAAGATAAAACGAAGTGCATATTAACTGTTTCTTCACCAATTACCAACCAACTTCATAATATTGATACCCCAGTATAAAAGCTACCGTCAGCCAGAACAGCAGCAGCGGTACGATCCGCAAAGTGGAATATAGATAAGTACATGCATGAAAAGCTGCAAACGGAATAGCAGCCATCACCCAGTTCTCAAAACTGCCACTATTATTTACAAACGGAATGAAAATGGCACCCAGCAGGTATAATAATAAAAGGCTCCAGCCTTTTCTTACCTGTATCAGCATCTTTCGCAGATTGTCCTGCACATAATAACCACCACCCAAAAATGGCACTACCAGCAAAAAAGCACTACCTGCCAGCCATATAGACTGTTGGATGGAGGGCAGTACTACAGAAAAATAAGGCCACAAATGCTGCCAACTCCATTGGTCGGTAATGAAAAGATAGATGGCATAGAAATAAAATGGTGTGGTAATGCCAACAATACACAGTATCCACTCATTCAGCTTAAAAGGCCGCATCACTGCAAGAGCCAGTAATATCCAGACAAGAAAAGTAATGGCTGGAAAAAACAAAAAAGATGCAATACCCAAGGCTAACCCGATATTAAAGATGACCCCTTTTGCACTAGGCTGATTATATATCTTAAATAAACCAGAGAGCACAAATAATAAAATGGTGTTGACAATAAGTGGAGCAGAAAAATAATTCCACTCCGGCAGCAAAGAGGTAATCAGCAAGTAAGCCATTCCCGGAAAATAAGTGGGTCTGCTCATCATCCGCTGGGAATTAATGAACCGGGTAAGCATCACCGCCTGCAGGAACAATAAAGTAAATGCAAGAACCGGGTACAGGATTGGATTCGAAGTGCCGGCGGGTTGAAGGAATTTTAAAATAGCCTTGAAAAATATACCGTCGCTGCTCCTAATCGCTGGTATATGCGGATGAAGGAACATCGGAAGTTTGATTAATACTCCGAAAACCAGCAGCAGGAAAATATTGGCCGGTGTTTTCTGTTTAAAAATGCCAATCACGGATAATGGACTGTTATTATTTAGTTCTGCGTATAATCGATTTTTGCAAAGCAAATATAGTTACGATACAGGCAGGGAACAATCATTTGCCGTGAGCTTACCTGTTTGCCATGCTGTGGCATGAATTCATATCCCTTGTCAAGGTTTTTCAGCGTAGGGTTCCTTGTCATTACTCCATCAGGGGTAATGCTGTAGTCGGATAACAGGTTATTCCGCCGTTCTTGCTGGTTGAAAAGGAAATGGATCTGCCCGCCGGTATTCATTAGCTGGTAAGAGAGCAGGTCGTCAGATTCATCATCGTATTGCTCTTTGCCCATTACATTATTCCATTCCAGTTTGCCCTTGCTGTCAAAAGATAGCACAGCAATATTATCAGCATGGTAGCGTACAGACTGGTTGCTGCTCATCCGGGAATTCCAGAAACTGTTCCGGTAATAAGGTGAATAATAATAGTTGTTATTATAGGATGACATATAAGGCGAACCGTACATATAGTCCCACCTGTTCCAGTTGTTGAACCTGGATGTGGTATAATATGCCTCGCTGCCGATAATGAACCCACCGTCTTTTCGGGTGATAATGTTCTTGATAAAATAATCATTGAAAGCCATTTTCATACTGGCATCGCCCCTCGCCTCTTTGCGCAATTCGTCAGAAAATGGGCTGGTGGCTTCTAAGTAAAGGCCGCCGCTTGTCTTGTCCCAGATATAAAAATAAAAGCCTTCCACATTACCCTTTCGCTCCAGGAAGTAAAAAGAAGTAAGAATGTACCGTTTGTTGTAATTATCTATTTTAATATGTATCTCATCCAGCCAGGTTTTCTCAATATTCAGTTCCTTCATCATCAGCGTATCCGCCTGTGCATATTTAACTACAAATGCCGCCTTGCTGATATTATCGTTACTGCTCCGGAAGAATTTACTGAATACGAGGTCGCCTTCGTTATCAAGATAAAAATCATTGATATAGTCATTACGTTCCTCCATCGGTACAAAAAGGCGGCTCTTCTTCAGTACTTCCAGTTGGTCATTCATCAGCAGGCTGGTCATTATATACTTCTTTTTGTTCTTGCTGTTGATCTTGAAAACGATCAGCTTGCTTTTATCCTCGCTGCTCAGCACGGTGTATATTTTATTGTCGGCAGCAAAACCGATATGGGTGGTATCCAGTTCTATGATGTTTCCGATCTTATTCCCGTCAGGGCCTATCCTCGAGGCCACACAATACACAACATTCTTTTTCTGGTACTGGTAGATCATGTAGCAAAAATCATTGTAGGGGAAAAAGTCAACATTGATCATCCGGTCATTGTCCGGCACATAATCCTGCTCCACCTTGGCGATCTGCTTCATATCATTATCCAGTACGGATATCCAAACCCTGTTTCTTGTATTCTTATACAGAAGAAAATTGCCGCCGATCTTTCCTGCAATTTCAAAATCCATACGGCGGGTATCGTCCCTGTCCGGCTCCGAATAAACGATCTTCTGCGCTGTAGCCGATAATCCCGTAGAAATGATCATTATTGATAAAAGCACCCGTTTCCAAACCATAATCCTTATAATTTTTGCTTATTAAAGTTACACCTTGCCCGCCAAAACCGGGCCCGGTATTTTATGACTGATGCAGGCATCGCATCTATTACATGAACAGGTTTCAAAAAAGCCCGGTCGTTGCATCGCTTCACAAATTATCCCCACAGGCTGATAATGACGAACGGTAAATTGTAAAGGTTTGATCTTTGTAATTGTTTTTTGCCTATACCTTTGCAGGCAACCTCAGGCAGAACTAAACAATCTGTACCAGGACCCAAACCACAACAAAAGAAAGTGAAAATACCGACTAACAGAGTCACCGCCGCCGGATTAATCATTGCCTTAGGTATTATTTACGGTGATATTGGAACTTCTCCCCTTTATGTTTTTAATGCGATAATTGGAGACAGAACTATAAGTGAAGACCTTATCCTGGGAAGCCTGTCTTGCATCATCTGGACACTTACACTCCAGACCACTATTAAATATGTGATACTGATTCTCAGGGCTGACAACCGTGGGGAAGGTGGCACATTTGCGTTATACGCATTGGTACGTCGAAGAAAAAAATGGCTGGTTATACCAGCTATGATTGGTGGAGCAGCGCTGCTGGCAGACGGCATCATCACACCTCCAATCTCGATCACTTCTGCTATCGAAGGCTTAAAACAACTGCCTTCTCTTGGCATAGCAGATGGAAGCGATACCGTTGTGATAATTGTATTAACCATCCTGTCGCTCTTTTTCTTCATGCAGCAATTTGGCACTGCCTCTATTGGCAAATTGTTTGGCCCCATAATGTTTATCTGGTTTACTATGCTTCTGGCGTTGGGTGTTATACATGTGTTTGACGACCTGACAATCTTTAAAGCCCTCAGTCCATATTATGCGGTAGAGTTTCTAAGAAATTATCCGGATGGTTTCTGGTTACTGGGTGCTGTATTTCTTTGTACTACAGGGGCAGAAGCTTTATATAGTGACTTGGGGCATTGTGGCCGTAACAATATCCGAACCTCCTGGATTTATGTAAAAACCTGCTTGTTGATACATTATTTTGGGCAAGGTGCCTTCTTGTTACACACTTATCCCGGGCTTAAAATAACTGATGAGGTAAAACAATCCCTCAGCATCAATGCCTTTTATGACCTAATGCCCCAATGGTTCATCATCCCGGGAGTGATTATCGCCACTAGTGCTGCTATTATTGCCAGTCAGGCAATGGTATCCGGAGCTTATACATTAATAAGTGAAGCAATGCGGCTGAATCTATGGCCCAAACTAAAGATTCGATATCCATCCGAGGCGAAGGGTCAGTTATTTATTCCGGCTATCAACCTTCTGATGTTTTTAGGTTGTGTGGGGGTGGTCCTCTACTTCCGCAAATCATCTAACATGGAAGCAGCTTATGGTCTGGCTATCATTGTAACCATGCTGATGACAACCGTGCTTTTTTCAAACTATCTTGTCCTTCACCGTGTAAAATCGATTTGGATTTATACTTTCCTTGGAGCTTACCTCATTGTCGAAATAGGTTATCTGGTAGCCTTGATGGTTAAATTTACTCATGGAGGTTACATTACCTTAATAATTGGCATGCTTATGTTTCTCGTCATGTATATATGGTACAGGGCAAGAAAGATTAAAAACCGCTATGTGGAGTTCGTACGGATGGAACATTATGTTCCGAAAATACAGGAACTGAGCAATGATAAATCCGTTCCTAAATATGCCACCCACCTTGTTTACCTGACCAGCGCCAACAATCCGAAAGAGATTGAGCATAAGATCATCTACTCGGTCTTGAATAAAAAGCCAAAACGGGCCGATATCTACTGGTTCGTTCATGTGGATACCATGGATGATCCATACACCTGTGAATACAAAGTGGAACATATCATCCCTAATGATATTATCCGGGTTGATTTCCGTTTGGGTTTTAGAATGGAACCACGAATTAACCTCATGTTTCGCAAAGTAGTGGAAGACCTGGTGGCTAATAAAGAAGTAAATATTATCAGCCGCTATGAAAGTCTTGCCAACACTAACACGGTCGGGGATTTTCAATTTATGGTGATGGAAAAATACCTGAGCCAGGATAATGAACTGCCCTTTATCGAAAGGGTGGTCATGAAATTCCATTTCTGGCTGAAAGAACACAGCCTGTCAGAGGAAAAAGGATTTGGCCTGGATGCTGCAAATGTTACCGTGGAAAAATTTCCGTTGATCGTTGCACCTGTTACCAGTCTTAAGCTAAAAAGGATAGAGGATTAAGAAAATTTACAGTTTGTGTTTAGTTGCTTAATTTCAGAAGTATAAACCCAACACTTACTTGCCTGCTTTTATCTGGTATATCATCATTGGCATTGCCGTCCTGTCCATCCTTGCTTATTTCCTGCAGGAAAGACTCATCTTTAAACCAGAGAAATTAAAACAGGACTTCGAGTTTAAATATGATGTTCCGTTCCGGGAATACTTCTTTGACATCGAACCGGGTGTCCGCATCAATGGTCTTCACTTTCACCGGGATAATCCAAAAGGACTGATACTTTATTTTCATGGTAACACCAGAAGTATTAAAGGCTGGGCCCGGTATGCTAAAGATTTTTACAGGTATGATTATGATGTGGTACTGCTCGATTATCGTGGCTTTGGTAAAAGCACCGGCAGACGAAGTGAAAAGGAAATGCTCAGCGATATGCAGTTCATCTATGAACAGCTGAAAGAAAAATATGGCGAAGAACATCTTATCGTATATGGCAGAAGTATGGGCAGCGGCTTTGCTACCAAACTTGCCTGTGATAACAGCCCCCGGTATCTCATCCTGGACGCCCCTTACTTCAATTTCTTACGGGTAATAGAAAGGTTCCTGCCGATACTGCCCGTAAGAGTGGTACTACGTTTTCACTTACGTACCGATCTTTGGATACCGAAAGTAAAGTGTCATACATACATTATTCATGGCACCAAAGATCTCCTCATTCCCATCCGCCATAGCGAAGCGTTACAAAAAATAAACCCGCAGATGATCACCCTTATCCGTATCCATGGTGGTGGTCACAACAATCTTCCTTCTTTCGATGAATACCACAACTTTGTAAGGGATATTCTTAAATACTGATCTCATTACCCTGCAACTGTTAATGATTGTCTAATTGATTACCTCAACAGTATGTATGGACTGCTATTTGAACGTCTTACATGAAAAAGGAGGTGTTTATGAAATCAAAACTCTACATTTTATTAGTTGCCGGAATCAGCGTCCTGGCCCTTTCCTGTAAAACAGCAAAAAAAATGTATGAAAAAGGCAATTACACCGAAGCGGTAGAATTGGCCGCTAAAAAATTGCAGAAAGATCCGGACGATGCCAAACTACTTGACATTATTCAGAGTTCTTACCGTTATGCAGTAAATGACCATGAAGGCCGTGTCCGCAACAATGCAGAAAGCACCAGCGAATTGAAATGGGAATGGATGTACAACGATTATGCAGCCCTGCAAAGAATGTATGACGCCATTTACAGGGTGCCTTCTGTTTTTAATTTGGTAAAACCTCTTGATTATTCATCTTATCTTATTACTTATAGTGAAAAAGCCGGCGATGTCCGGTATGATAGAGGATTAGCTTTCATGCAGCGTTATGATAAAAAAAGCTACCAGGCGGCCTACCGTGAATTTCAGGCGGCGCTTCACTTCAAACCCGGTAACCGTGATGCTATGCAAAAACTCAATGAAGCGTATGATTATGCAGTTACCAATGTCGTCATCCTGCCCATGCAACAGTACGGAGGTTATGTATATAGTTCTTACTCTGTTGGTGGGGATAATCTTGATGACCAGCTGATCCGCAATCTTCAGTATAGTTCAGGAAACGAGTTTGTGAAATTCTACTCCGCCTGGGATGCACGGAGCCAGAATATAAGAACAGACCAGGTCGTTGATATGAGATTATCCACGATTAATATCGGCCGCTACCATGACTATAAAACAACCCGCAGGGTATCAAAAGAAGTAGTGATAAGAGAAAGGGTGATACGTCCCGATTCAGTCGTGAAAGAATACGGCTGGGTGCATGCAGATATCACCACAACCAGGAGAACAATGAATTCAGATGCACTTTTGCAGGTAAACGTAAAGGATAGTGATGGCAGATGGTTATGGAGCGATAATTTCAACGGCTCTCACAACTGGAGCACTGAGTTTGCCACCTATACAGGTGATGCAAGGGCCTTAGGTACAGGCGACAAAGAAATGCTGGACCGCAGACCAGAGTTTGCTCCAACCGACGATGAAATTATGAAGTGCATGCTTGACCAGATAAGCAATGATGCACAGTTCAGAATAAGGAGCTACTTCAACCGGTTTTAAGAATTAATTAATCCCTATGAGCAAGGACATGACAACCATGTCCTTTTTTCTTGTCATCTTTGCGCCGCATGAACAAAACAGGATTAAAGAAGGTATGGAAATGGTTCCAGGTAATTGCCTTGATATATATTATGATTGGCATTGCATTATATTTCTTACAGGACAAATTTATTTTTCATCCCAAAAAGTTGCCGGCTGACTATAAATATCAGTTTGACATTCCCTTCCGGGAAATTGATCTTGCAGTAAATGAGAACAAAAACCTGAGCATTGTCCAGTTCACCGTACCGGATTCAATTCGCAAGGGCATTGTATTATATTTCCATGGCAATCGTCTCAATATTAACCGCTATGCCCCTTATGCCACCAACTTTACAAAGAACGGATACGAAGTATGGATGATGGATTACCCCGGGTATGGTAAGTCAACCGGAAAAAGAACGGAGCAGGTATTATATGATGATGCTTTGATCTTATACAAAATGGCCATCAGCAGGGTTTCTGCAGAACATATTATTATCTATGGCAAATCTCTTGGTACAGGAATAGCAGCGGAACTGGCATCAGTAAGGGATTGTAAAAAACTGATACTGGAAACGCCTTATTACAGTATGGATGCCCTGGCAAAACATTACTTCTTTATCTACCCGGTAATGCCGATGACAAAATATGCATTACCTACTCATGAGCACTTTGAATTCATCAAAGCACCCATTACTATTTTTCACGGAACGAGAGACGAGGTGATACCTTACAAACATGCAAAGTGGCTGACAGAAAAAAAACCGGGCACCGAACTGATTACATTAATAAAAGGCAAACACAATAATCTGCCCACTTTCCCGCTGTTTCGTCAAAAACTGGATTCATTATTAAGCAATTAGTTCCAATACCACTTTTTGGGTATTGGCTGCAGTTGCCCGTCTGTTTATCTTAGCACAATGAGAAGAGTGATATTTCTTGGTTTTCTTTTCTATGGCATCAATGCAATGGCCCAGCAAGATGGCTCTTACACAACTATGCTCAATTCAACAGAAGAAATTCAGCTGACAGACAGTTTGCTTATAGATGCCGGTCAATGGAAACTGAAACGGCTGGACACAGTTGATGTAAAAAAGTGGTTTGCACCCATTCTTGGCGGCGGCAATAATAACCGGTTAAAAAACCGTGGTTATTACCTGGCCGGGAAAATAACCAGTAATAATAGTTTCGACCTTGTTGTTGTATTAGAAGAAAAAAGAAAAGCGGACACTGCCGGTGTGCAGGTAGTTTATCTTGTTTCTCTTAAAAAAGACGGGCAGTATATTGCGTCCTTAGAAGTTGCTGTTTCCGGTACAAGAAAAAAATCCAGTTACAGTACTTCATCCTGGTTGTTCAAAGACCTGAAGATCATGAAAGATTCAAAGATCACCATCAATGACAAATTTCTTAACGACTTTGCCGTTTATAAGATCAATGGCGGAGGAAGGTTTATTTTATACCCGAACTACTAGGCGTTATTCTTCCAGCAAAATTTTCGACTTACCAACTTTCAGCTTGTATCCCACACCTATTTTCAATGCATAGTTTCTGTCAGTATGGCTTACCGGAAAATCAAAACACACCGGGTAATCATATTCATGGATGATATCCCGGATTATTTCATAAGCTGGTTTACCGAATGGTCGTTCTGTATCCTTCATATCAGTAAAGCCACCAACAATCAGCCCCGCCAGCCGGGAGAGTTTACCACTTCTTTTTAATTGATGCAGCATTCTGTCAACATTATAGCTGTATTCACCCACATCTTCAATAAAAAGTATCCGGCCTTTCGTTTTACTGTCTGAATTGGTACCTGTTAAATGGGCCAGCAATGCAAGGTTACCGCCAATCAGTTCGCCAACAGCTTCGCCCCTCCTGTTAAATTCATGAGCAGCACAGGAATATTTTATCTTCTTTCCTTCCAGTGCATTTTTAAGCGATAAGACAAACTCATTCTTATAACCTTCCTCATTAAAAGCACCAGCCATCGGTGCATGAAGCGATGAGATGTAATAATTAGAATAGAGATGCGAATGCAACACGGTTATATCGCTATAACCCACCACCCATTTTGGCTGCTTCCTGAATTTCTTAAAGTCAATTTTGTCAATTATCCGGCCAACTCCATAACCTCCTCTTCCGCACAGTACTGTTTTTACCTCGTCATCATCCAGCATTTGCTGAAAATCAGCCAGCCTTTCTTCATCAGTACCGGAAAAATAGGTTGAAGAGTCGCCTCCAACAGTTTTGCCGACTTTTACTTTGTAACCCCACTCCTGTAGTGAGTTGATGCAGGTTTGCACTTTATCCAAAGTCATAAAACCTGCCGGGCAAACAATTCCAATCGTATCTCCTTTTTTAAGGTAAGGCGGTATTTTGATCATGGCATGTTTGTTTTGATCTTTCTTTTATTTTCCTCTGCAGTTATCATCTTCATCAGATCACTGTTTATGTAATAATCAAAAACGTTTTCCAGTTTCAAAGCAGGGTCCGGGATGTACCAGTTAAATTTTGAAAACACTTTTTTTAATCCCTCGTCTTTGAAATCATATCCCATCCGGGCATAATTCAGGTTGCGATAAAGTCTTAATTCGGTATCCGAAAGTTTACTGATTGCCGTTTCAATCGAGTCACCCCACACCAGGTTCATGATATCAGCAAACTCATTTTTCACAGTTTTATCACACCACAGGCTGATCTCATTATGCAGGTTCCAGAAAGCAATGGACAGATCTTCCGTAGGTTTAAAATTGGCTGCTCTCAATTGAAGCATTCCTTTTCGCAGGTATACCATTCTTATCCTTCCGCCACCCTCAGCGATGTAGGGAATTGCAGCGCTGTTTTTTGCTAAGCGGCCAATACCGGCGACCTGCCATGCAGCAGGTGCAGTACCAAATCCGTCAGGCACAGAAAAATAACTGTCATCTCCCATATTGATGTTAAGCTCAAAATCATCAATGCCGCTGTTGGCCCAGGTAGTACCGGTGGTAAGGCGGTAATCAAAATCATTTTTTGTCTCCACCGATCCACCTCCTTTGTATAAATAACTATGCCGGATGATAGTAATACCTTTTGCAAATTTTATTTTGAAATGATACACAAAATCAAAACCATTAGCCACTTTTGAACTTACTTTAAAACCTGTTTCCTCCATTCTTGCAATTTTATACGGCAGCAACCTGTCATCTGCCATCACCATAAAGTCTTTTACAAACGGGTGCTTGGCCTCTTCCTCTGACACATCACCATCAGCTGGTGGCGTTACAAATCCAACTGTCAGTTCTTTTTCAGGACCCGGGTTAAAAAACTCAAAATAAATATCCACCTGCACCCAATCACCTTTTCTTTCAAGGTTCAGTATTTCTTTTTTCAGGCGGATGGTTGTTTCTTTCAGAGGCACCAGTGTATTACCGGTTGCATAAAATACTCCGTCGTTCGCTTTGGCTTGTTGGGAAAAAGCAACGAATAGTATAAAAATAATTTTTCGCATGATTATGTGGTTGAATGATTCAGGCTCTAAAGTTATCAGAAATCGTTCATTTTGGGCAATGGCAGCTATTCCGGTATTTTTGCAGGCTAATAAAGACCCAACAATTACATGACCGACCCCAAACGATATTTAATTACTTCTGCCCTGCCTTATGCCAATGGATTGAAACATGTTGGCCACCTGGCAGGTGCCTATATTCCGGCCGATATTTATGTCCGTTACCTTCGGGCACAAAAAAGGGATGTGGTGTTTGTATGTGGCAGCGATGAACATGGTACTGCTATTCCTATCCAGGCGATGAAAGAAGGAACCACAGCGCAGGCTATTATAGATAAATACCATACAGCGTTAAAGGAAGATTTTGCAGACCTTGATATTTCATTTGATATTTATCACCGTACCAGTTCACCCCTCCATCATGAAACAGCCAGTGATTTTTTTACAAAACTGAATGATGCCGGTGAATTGGAAACAAAAGAAACGGAACAATATTTTGATGAAGAAGCAAAAACTTTTCTTGCCGATCGCTTCATCAAAGGCACCTGCCCCAATTGCGGCAGCGACCGTGCCTTTGGAGACCAATGCGAAACATGCGGCAGAACACTAAGTCCGGATGAATTGATAAACCCGGTAAGCACATTAAGCGGTAAAACTCCGGTAAAGAAAAGAACTACACACTGGTACCTGCCATTGGGAAGGCATGAAAAGTTTTTAAGAGAATGGATACTCGAACAGCATAAAGATGATTGGCGGGTTACTGTAACAGGCCAGTGTAAAGGCTGGATTGATGGGGGCTTACAATCAAGAGCTGTAACAAGAGATCTTGACTGGGGAGTAAAAGTTCCTTTAAAAGAAGCTGAAGGTAAGGTGCTTTACGTTTGGTTTGATGCGCCCATAGGCTATATCAGTGCAACTAAGCAATGGGCCATTGATAATAATAAAGACTGGAAACCATATTGGCAGGATAAGGATACCAAACTTGTTCATTTTATCGGTAAGGACAATATCGTTTTCCATTGCATCATCTTTCCGGTCATGCTGAAACTGTATGGTGATATTTTACCAGATAATGTTCCCGCCAACGAATTTCTAAATCTTGAAGGAGATAAGATGAGTACCAGCCGCAACTGGAAACTGGATATGAGGGATTATATCAACGATTTTGTAAAAAAAGAGAATGGCGGCGGGCAATGCGTGGATATGCTCCGTTACTATCTCACACAAATAGCCCCTGAAACAAAAGACAGTGAATTTACATGGAAAGGTTTTCAGGAAGCAGTAAACAGCGAACTGGTATCTGTCTTCGGCAACTTTGTAAACAGAACTTTTGTCCTGATGCATAAACTATGCGGAGGAAAAGTGCCAAAGATGCACCAGGATATTTTGGATGATAATGACAAGACATTGATCGCTGATATAGAAAGTACCAAAGCAGAAGTACAATCGGCATTGGAGTATTATCATTTCAAAGATGCCTTGTTCCAGGTAATTGATCTTTCGAGGAAAGGCAATCAATACATGCAGAAGAAAGAGCCCTGGATCGTAGCCAAACAACTGGCAGAAAACCCGGAGGCACAAAAAAATATTGATAACTGTTTACATATCTGTTTACAGTTATGCGCCAATCTCGCTGTATTAATCAACCCATTCTTGCCTAACACGGCTAAGAAAATGATCCACATGATGAAGGTGGTAGAAAAAATGCTTGATTGGGACAATGCCGGCAACATCAGGCTATTAAGTGCCGGATATAGCTTAAGGGAGCCGCAGTTATTGTTCAGGAAAATAGAGGACACAGAGATCGCAGAACAAGCAGAAAAATTAAGAGCCGGATTAGTAAAACCAACAACAACTTCTAAAATGGAAGAGCCTAAACCAATACAAAGCAAAGCCGAGATTGTATATGAAGACTTCGCAAAACTTGAACTAAAAGTAGCAACGGTTACTGCTTGTGAAAAAGTAGCAAAAGCTGACAAGCTGTTGAAACTGGAAGTTGACCTTGGAACAGAAAAAAGAACGATTGTATCTGGCATAGCCCAGCATTATACTCCTGAAGAAATGACAGGCAAACAGGTTATTGTTGTTACCAACCTTGCTCCAAGAAAAATGAAAGGCATCGAAAGCCAGGGAATGATTTTGACTGCTGAGGACATTAACGGCAAATTGCAATTATTGAAACCTGAAAGCCTGGTTTCACCCGGTTCAAATGTTAGTTAACCGGTAAAAATTACATGAACCCCCGTTTTGGATGTGCCAGAACGGGGGTTTTCGCTTTATAGCCGTTTGAATTTCAGTAAATTCACCATTAAATTCATTCCGCCCCTTGACAGCAAAACGTTTTGTAAGAAAATTTCTGAAAATCACCGGTATTCTAATCAGCATACTGGTTGTTTTGGCCGTCGGCTTCCACTTCTGGTTCAAAGCTCATGCAAAACAGCTCATTGAAGAAATGGTGGAATCAAAATCGAACGGGAAGCTGAAACTCAAAATTGAAAAACTTCATTTTAATTACTTCAGTAAAAAGATCATTCTCGAAAAGGCAGTCTTCTACAATACCGACACTCTTACCGGAACAACAGCTTATCAGTTTAGCATTGATAAAATGCAACTGCGGGCAAAAGCGATACTTCCGATTGTTTTTAAAAAGCAAATCCTGATCGATTCACTCACTTTGTTAAATCCTCATATTAATGTGACCCGGCTGAGAGCAGCAGAGAAACAAAATAGAAAAGAAAAAAAAGATGTTTCCATTCCTGAAGAAATGGGAAAAGTGTATCGGTCCATACAGGATGCTCTGAAAGTTTTAAAAGTAAAACGGTTT
Organism: Chitinophagaceae bacterium; assembly: GCA_037045605.1. GTDB lineage: Bacteria > Bacteroidota > Bacteroidia > Chitinophagales > Chitinophagaceae > JJ008. The sequence continues at coordinate 24,893 of JBAOHK010000017.1, forward strand.
GAAATCAACGATGGAACATTCACCCTGGTAAATAAAATTGACCCAACTCAGTTGCCGCTCTCTGTTTCCAATATTCATTTTCATATTGACAATCTTGAGGTTGACAGCAGCAAATTCAGCAGCAAAGAGAAGTTGTTGTTTAGCGAAAATGTGGTGCTCCTGAGTACTGACCAGAACATTATTTTTCCTGATGGACGGCACAGTCTCAGTTTCAGCCGCTTTCGGATCAATTTAAAAAATAAATTAGTGGAGTTTGATAGTTGCACTATTACGGCAACCAAAGCCGATAGTTCTTCCGCCTCATTCAAGGTGTTCTTTGACGCACTGCTGCTCACCAATATTGATTTTGATACATTGTACAAAGCGGAAGTTATTAAAGCAGATTCCGTTTATTGTGTGAACCCGAAGTTTGATCTTGATGTGACTGTTGGTAAAAAAAGAGACAGTAAAAAGCCTCCGCCCAAACTGGAAAACATCATTCAGCAATTAACAGGAGATCTTCAATTGGGCTATGTAGTGGTAAATAATGCGGATTTTAATATTAAAACTATAAAGAATGGTGTACCCAGTTCCTTTGTATTCAGTAACAATAATTTTGAGATGCAGGGGCTCACTGTCATACAAAATGCAGCAAGGCCACTCACTGTAAAAAGTTTTGCAATGGCCATCCGTAACTATGAAAATTTCATAAAGGATAGCAGCTATAGTGTCAAATTTGACAGTGTTTTGTTCAAAGATGACCGTATCACTCTCAGCAATTTTCTTTTTAATAAACTTGATAATGGAAAAATCCTGAATACATTCAGTGTGCCACAGTTCAACCTGATAGGTTTGTCATGGGATGATCTTGTGTTTGAAAAGAAATTAAAGGCTGAACAGGCCCTGATGTTTAACCCTCATATCAGTTACACTTCCCAGAATAACAAATTCCAAAACCCTGGGCGCCAAAACATATTTCATTCCCTTGGTGCGGTAAACGAATACATGGACCTGGATCAGTTGGATATCATTGATGGCACTATTGATCTTAACCTAAAGAACAACCTGCGGATTCAGTTGGATAACGCCACCGTCTCGGTGCGAAGCCACTCATTGCTTGAATCAAAGAAACTGGCCGGTATCAAAAACTCATTATCTCAGCTAAAGTTTGAAAAAGGAATTATTCATGCCGGTAGTATGGATATAGAGTTGCTCGACATACTTTATATTGGCGAAACGGGGCAATTCGGGGCAGGTAATATAAATATCAGAAACAAAGAGAAGGATATACTGGTGAACCTCGGGGATGTACGGGTTGAGAAAATGCTGGTGGATGAAGTGGCCGGAAATATTTTTGCAAACGGTGTGAGATGGAAAAATGCAGATGTAAAAATCAGCCCAATTGGCGGTACAAAAGAAAGCGATGGCTCAGTTATTGAATTAAATGATGTAAAAGGTCAGAACACTAACATCAATGGCCTGTTCAATGGCAAATCCATTTCAACCAATCTTCGGAATATTTCTTTCACTCATTTTGAAAAAACTACTGATAACAAAATTTTGCTTGACGGATTAGAGGTAACCGGGCACCAATTAAAACTTGGGGACAATAATTCAAGCCTTTCTGTTGCTGAATATAATATTGCTGACAATAAAAGCTCTTCATTCAGACAACTTGTTTATAAAACAAACAATGGAAAAACAAATGCAGATGTTTCAATTCCTTCACTCACACTAACTCCGCATATTCAACCCTTATTGGACGGCAATATTGCGCTGGATGCAATTGCTATGATGAAACCAATTATCAATCTTCATCTCACAACAAAAAAACGAGAGGATATCACAAAAAAAACAAAGCTGCCGGATATTGATATAAGTGAACTGAAATTAGTGCAGCCCAAAATCCGTTTTACACAAACCAGCGACAGTGGTACTCTGTCATTGGACTGGCAGGGCCAAAAGAACAATTCCGGTTTTCTGCTGGTGAATGATTTGCATACAACTAATGACGTTACTTTAGCTAGCAGCTTGAAATTCTTTCTTACTGATTTTACGTTTACCAACTCAAAAGGTAAAATGTTTAATACCGGTGAAGGCAAAGTAGCTGCACAACTAAAAGATATCAGCCTTGAACAATCCGCATTACGACCGCTGCAATGGAAAGCTATCGTTTCAGGCTTTGATGCGCTGGACTTCCACATGGACAGTATCGGTAAATCAAAAGGCACCCTGGTAATGAACAGCGTCAGTCTGAACAATTTAAATATTAGCTCTTCCTCCATAAAAGACTTTCAGCAGCTTGCTGCGGTTAATAGCATGTTTCAAATAAAAAAATTTACCGGCAATTATACTACCGGCGGCACAAACCTGCAATGGTACAACGCAGGTTTCAGTCGTAACAGCAATACATTTTCTTTGGATTCCTTCTCCCTTGCACCTGCCCTTTCCATTGATTCTTTTTTGTTGAAACAATCCTACCAGGCAGACTATATTACTGTTAAATCAGGTGCTGTTGCAATAGGCCCTGTTGATATTGATACCTACATAAAAGATAAAACACTTGACATTGACGCATTAAAAATTGATAGGTTCCATTTCACTGATTATAAAGACAAGCAATTGCCTTTTAACAGTGGCATTGTAAAACCGCTTCCTGTGAACATGATCAAAAAAATAAATCAGCCATTATCGGTTGATACTGTCCTGCTTACAAACTCTGCGGTTCAGTACACAGAGGTTAATGAAAAAACAAGGCAAGCTGGAACAGTTCCTGTTACACGGATGACCGTTACACTATTGAATATCAGGAACCACAAAATAAAACCCGGTGACAGCTTAACTATAAAGGCAGTTGGTTATGTATTGGATACAGTATGGACCAGGCTCCGGGTAAAAGAATCCTATACAGATTCGCTGGGTGGTTTCCTGATGACCCTTCGCATGAAACCCGGCGACCTTACTGTACTGAACAGTGCATTGATACCAATGGCTTCTGTAAAATTGCTATCCGGCCAGCTGGATACACTGGATATGAGAGCTGTTGGCAGGGAATATCTTTCATTAGGTGAAATGAAAATGTTTTACAATAATTTAAAAGTGCAACTATTGAAAGACGGTGATGAAAATAAAAAAACTTTTATGACAAAACTGGTCTCATTTCTCGCCAACACTTTTGTGATAAGATCCAATAACAGATCTCGGATCGGCAATGTCTTCTTCATCCGCAACAGGGACAGGTCCGCAATCAATTACCTGATAAAAATCGCCTTCAGCGGTATGACAAGCAGTGCAGGCGCAAAAAGCAATAAAAAAATGATGCGCCGCTATAAAAAGGAATTGGAAAAACGCAGCCTTCCGCCCATTGATTTTGAATAAACCGCTTTTCTTCGAAGTGTGATGCCTGTCTCGCAGGATTTTAGTATCTTAAATCATCAGTTAACCTTTATCAAATACCATGCTGTCAGTTTTTTCTAAAAAGATATTCTTCTCAGTTTCTCTTAGCTTTTCCTTCTTCTTCGCCAATGGCCAAACACAAGACGATTTTAATACTAAACTGTCAGATGTTTATACCAATGCGGCAGATAAGAAAAAGGCATTAACCATTGCCAAAGAACTGTACAGCATCGTGGAAAAGAAAAAAGACCTGCAGACCTATGCTAACTACTATTTATTAAAAACAATTTTTGAAGTGCAGGCACCGGATACTGCTCTTGCCAAAATCTGCGGGGAAAAAGCAACGAATATTATTAACGGCTCTATTGGTGTTGGTGGTAATTCACCAGATACTGCTAACAATCCGTTTAACCAGTGGTACTATGTTATTTACCCGGGACTATTCAGCAATAAAGACCCACAGATCGCAAACAAAGCACTGGATTTTATAAACCGAAATCCTTCCTTCAAATCGTATGACAGTTACTATTATATAGCCTATGCTTTTGAACGTACCGGTGACTTTAATAAAGCAAAAGAGCATTACGAAAAAGCAATGTCACTGGAAACAAATGACAAAGATGCTTTTCATACTTACCTGTTCTATGTAAACTTTCTTTCCAAATCCGGAGACTACCTAAAAGCCGAAGAATACATCAGTAAGATGGAGCAGTTATCAAAAACAGGCAACGAAATGTTCCGTGATTCTTACCTCTCAGAAGCAATGAGTGCCCGGGTTGTTTACTATCTCAACATTGGCGATTACCAATCGTATGTAAGATCATCCGGGGAAAACAATGTCCGCTTTTCAGCTCTCTGGAGGAAGAACAATCCTAATCCCTGCGACCCTTACCCGGGTATCAATTTCAACAATGCAGCTTTTGGAAAAGAAATGCTCAAAGAATATGATGCTGCAGAACAATTATGGAAAAGCCGTGACTCAGCTAATTATGTTTGGGTGAACTGCCACAACAAAACATACCCTGATAATCAATACTATCCTGTTTCGATGTACCCCGTCTACCTCATCAAACGGGGTAAACAATCAAAATTGCCAAAACCTGCTTCGTTCTTCATCAAAGAGACCGAAACACATTATAACAGCTACAGCCAGTATGCTGACATCAGTGTGAATTTCATGAAAGCTGTTCAGCTGGGCTTTCTTGGAAGTCCGCAGTATCCCTCATTATTAAAACCCCTGATGACCCAGGTAAAAAACAATCGCAACTTCAGGGAGTCTACTCAGCCATTTTCATACTACGCTTACTTCAGTATGAGGGATAGAAAAATGGATGAAGCTGGTAAAACGTATACAGAATTGTTTACGCTGAATGCTGACTGGATAAACGATATCATCTTCACTTTTGGAGAGAAAGCATTTGTCACCTACTACAACTCCAAATTGAAAGAAGGATATGAGAATTTTCACAGTTTTGTAAAACTGGCCCGGGAAAAACACCAGGTTTTATTTCCTCAACTGGCACAGCAGGCATTTAGCAATCTTCTTTTTACCAAATCAATCTCCTTAAAAGGGACAGAAAAAAGAAAAGAGGCTTTTCTGAATGCTAATGATCCCTCTGTCACTAAGCTGTATGACCAATGGATTGAAAAAAAACAACAACTTATCCGCCAATACCTGAAAACCGATGAACCGTCCGGAGTAGATACGATCAACAGAATAAACCAGGATGAACTAAAAAGAATGCAGGATGAAGTGAATCGTCTGGAAAACGAGCTGGCCTCCAGAGCAAAAGATTTCAAGAAATACCTGAAATTAACTACTCCTGACTGGAAAGCAGTAAGAGACCAATTAAAAGAAGGTGAGGCCTCTGTCGAAATGATCCGTTTCCAGTGGAGAGACCAGGTGTATTATTCGGATACTGCATATTATGCAGCCTATATCATTACAAAAAACAGCCAGTATCCTGAAGTTGTGTACCTGCCCGATGCAGCAGCTGACCTTGATAACAGATATTACAAAGCATATAAAAACAACATCAAACTTAAACTGGATGACAAAGAATCTTACAACCATTTCTGGAAACCGATAAATCAGCAACTCAAAGGAATCAAAAAAGTATATTTCTCTGCAGACGGTATCTATCATCTCATCAACATTGCTACATTAAAAAACCAGGAAACCGGACAATTTTTGTTAGATGAAATGGATATTCAATACACTACTTCCGGTGTTGATATAAACAACGGCCTGACCGGAAATGAAAACAGGACGGCGGTTCTGTTTGGCCGCCCTTCTTACAAAACAGGAGTAACAGGCAGCATACCTGTAGCCGACACAAAGACAAGGTCATTGGTCAGAAATTTCAAAGACACCAATATTCCTGATCTGCCGGGAACAGAAGAAGAGATACTTACCATAAAAAAAGAAATGGAGCTTAATAAGATCGGAACAACTTCTTATCTGAAAGACCAGGCAACTGAAGACAAAGTGTATAAGCTCCACAGTCCCGGCATATTGCATATTGCCACACATGGTTACTGGTCTCCCGCTGGAGATAATTCCACGGATGGATACCGGATGTTTAATGCAATGGTCAATTCAGGGTTATTACTAACTGGTGTGGTTAATTATTACAGTTCTGGTGTATACCCTGATACTTACGATGGGATATTAACCGCATATGAAGCACAGAATCTTGACCTCGAAAATACCTCACTGGTAATTTTATCTGCCTGCGAAACAAGTCTTGGTTATCTGGATGCAGGTGAAGGTGTATACGGTTTACAAAGGGCTTTCAGGGCAGCTGGTGCCGGCAGTGTGATGACCAGCCTCTGGAAAGTGGATGATGCCGCAACTAAAGATTTTATGATTGCTTTTTATCGGCAATACTTTAAGACAAAAGATAAAACAGCATCATTTATTGTTGCACAAAAAGCAACAAGAGAGAAATACAAACATCCTTATTTCTGGGGGGCATTTGTAATGGTGGGGAAATAGTTTAGTCTATCGGGAAGCAGATCTCCAGTGTGCAGCCATGACCGGGTGATGAAACGATATTCACCTTACCATTATACACATCAGCACGGCTGATGATATTGATGAAACCGATCCCTTTAGTGTTTTTATTGGAAGTGTCAAAACCAACCCCGTCATCACTTATTACCAGGCGGACCATATTATTGGTTTCATTGATCATTATCTGCACTGATCTTGCCTCAGCGTACTTGATGATATTGTTCGTCTGTTCCTGGATGACACGGAACAACATCAGTTTTTGGTCATCTGACAGTTTATCCTCCACCCTTTCATTAAATATCAATTGCACATCCAGTTGCTGCAGCAATTTCATATTATTTATTATATCTCCGATACTTTCCTTTATACCGACTGTCTTTACATTTGAGGTGCTTAGTGATTTAGACAGTTTCCTGATTTCCTGAAGGGCCAGTAGCTGGTATTCTATAGCTTTCTCAAGCAATTCACTGCTTTGTTCAGGAATTCTTTTTGCCGTATCCATAAATAGTTTGGCACTCATCAGTATCTGGTTCACATTATCATGCAACTCACGGCTGATGTTTGTTTTTTCCTGTTCCTGTGCCGCAATAGTTGCCTGGGTAATGGCTTTATGCCGCTGCACCTGTTCATCCATCAGTTGTTTTTCCAATCGTCGTTGTTCTGTCAGGTCTTTAATGGCACCCAGTATCCTTACCGGTTTTCCGGCTTTGTATAAAATGATACCAGAGTCAAAAAGGGATTTATAGCTGCCATCTGCACATTCAAACCTGTATTCATCCTCCCATCGTTCCAGTCCTTTTTCAATGTGCTGGTTTAGTTTGTTCTTCACTCTTTCCCTGTCTTCGGGATGCACCTTATAAAACCACCAGTTAAGATTTGAATCAATCTGTTCCGAAGCATACCCGGATAAGCGGCGGAAAGCACCGCTACGGTAAATTTTGTTGGTGCCGAGATCTATATCCCAGATCGCATCGGAAGTAACTTTTGCCACATGATAAAACCTTTCATTACTTTTCTTTAACTCTTCTTCTGTCTTTTTTGATTCTGTAATATCAGTGTAAGAGACAACGGCAGCATAAGGTTCAAACTGACCCGGCTGTATCAGTGCTTCTGAATTAACCGATACCCAAACGAGGGTATCATCAGATTGTTGAATGCCCATTACAACGTTTCGTTGCGGAAAACCGGTTTGCAAACTCACTACTGCAGGAAATTCAGTCGCAGGAAAAACGGAACCATCGGTTTTAATAGCTTTCCAGGAAGAGTTTGCAAATGCTTTTCCCAATATTTCATCTTCGGAAAGGCCAAATATTTCGGCACCCCGTTTATTACAAGCTCCGATCGTTCCATTCGCATTTATCATCATTACCCCTTGCGGAAGGGTGTTCATCAATATCTCATACTGTTTTTTTATAGCATCCAGTTCCCTCTCCTTGGTTTTTTCATCATTAATGTTATGGCTGACAATCATAATAGCCACCGGTTTCTTCGTTTCATCCATGATATAGGTGACAGTAGTACGAAAGAAGATCTGCTGACCATCGTATCTTTTGAACAGCACTTCACCAGTCCAGAAGCCATTGGCTGAAAGATGCTTACGAACAACATTTACATTCCCGTTCACAAAACCAATATCAACAAGATTAAAGAGATTTTTGCCCATTGCTCCGGGCTGACCATGCAAAGCTTCTGCAGAGGAGTTCCAACCGATGATATTAAAGTCGAGGTCTGTTTGCAAAACAGCATCATCCATGTTATCAGCCCCGGTACTGGTAGTTAGCGAAGCTTTATGAATGACCGACAAATGGCCTGCCCCTACAGAACGGGCAGTGTTCAGTTTACTCATAGATATTGGTTAACAGTTGATATAAACGCTGAATCCCACAACAGATTGTGCAAAACAGCAGTATAAAATAGAAATTTTACCGGGAGATTTTAAAGTAGAATCACTCTTTTTTCTCTCTGATAGGAAATAACCCCGGTTGTTATATGGGTTTTTACTACTAACAGGCACTTACCCCTTTCGCAAAAACTCTTATCTTCGATTTCCAAATAGTTGCATAACTAACTAATTTTATTGTATGTCTAAAAGAAGCATTAAAAAGGTAGCTGTTTTAGGAAGTGGTGTAATGGGTTCAAGAATCGCCTGTCATTTTGCTGGCATTGGTGTTCAGGTATTATTATTGGATATTGTGCCAAAGGATGTTGCTGCCGATGCAAAGCCTGCTGAAAGAAACAAAATAGTGAACGATGCATTGACAGCAGCAGTAAAAAGCAACCCCTCTCCTGTCTACCATAAAGATGTCATCAAAAAAATAACCACCGGCAATTTTGATGATAATATGAAAGACATCGCCGGTTGCGACTGGATTATTGAAGTGGTGGTGGAACGGCTGGACATCAAACAAAAAGTATTTGAGCAGGTTGAAAAATTCCGGAAACCAGGAACATTAATTACTTCCAACACATCGGGCATTCCCATCCACATGATGGCCGAAGGAAGAAGTGATGATTTTAAAAAGCATTTCTGTGGTTCGCATTTTTTCAATCCACCCCGGTACTTAAGATTATTGGAAATTATTCCAACACCGCATACCGATCCGGAAATAGTCGACTTCCTTATGAATTACGGAGATTTGTATCTTGGAAAAACAACCGTACTATGCAAAGACACACCTGCATTCATTGCTAACCGCATTGGTGTATTTGGGATGATGGCCATTATGAACGTAAAAGAGAAACTGAAACTCAGCATAGATGATATTGATGCGTTAACAGGCCCCATCATTGGCCGTCCCAAATCAGCAACATTCCGTACCGGAGATGTCGTTGGCCTGGACACATTGGTAAAAGTGGCAAAAGGCGTTGCTGATAATTGCCCGAACGATGAAGCGAAAGATCAATTCAATATTCCTGCCTGGTTAGATAAAATGATTGCCAATAACTGGCTCGGTGATAAAACAGGACAGGGATTTTTCAAAAAGACAAAAGGTCTCGGCGGTGAAAAAGAAATTTTGACACTGAACCTTGATACGATGGAGTATGGTCCAAGAGTGAAACCAAAGTTTGCTACCCTTGAAGCAGCTAAACCCATTGACGACCTGTACACAAGATTAAAAATGCTGGTAGCCGGACAGGATAAAGCCGGTGAATTCTATCGCCTCTTTCATTATGGCTTATTCTCCTATATCTCACACCGTATTCCGGAAATAAGTGATGAGTTGTACCGTGTAGATGATGGTATGATGGCTGGCTTTGGCTGGGAGATCGGCGCCTTTGAAAGCTGGGATGTACTTGGTGTTGCTAAAACAACCGAGGCGATGAAAGCAGCCGGTTATAAAGTAGCTGCCTGGGTGGAAGAAATGATAGCCGCTGGCAACAAATCATTTTATAAAGTAGAGGGTGGTAAAAAATATTGTTACGACCCGGCAAGCAAAACATATAAAGCACTTGCCCGGTGGTGAAGCTTTTATTGTAATGAGCAACTACACCGACAAACAGCTCTGGAAAAACGGAAGCTGCAGGTTGTATGACTTAGGTGATGATGTACTCGGCCTGCAATGGTTCACCAAAATGGGGAGCATTGGCGGAGATGTATTGAGCGGTATTCAAACAGCGATTGACAAAGCAGAGAAAAGTTATAAAGGATTGGTAATTGCAAATGAAGGCCCGAATTTTTCTGCCGGTGCTAATGTCGGTATGATCTTTATGCTGGCCATTGACCAGGAATATGATGAACTGGATATGGCCATCCGCCTGTTTCAGAATACAATGATGAGAGCAAGATATTCATCTGTTCCGGTTGTAACTGCTCCACATGGCCTCGCTTTAGGCGGCGCCTGTGAATTGAGTTTACATTCTGATAAATGTTGTCCGGCTGCCGAAACATATACCGGCCTTGTTGAGTTAGGCGTAGGCCTGATTCCCGGTGGAGGTGGCACCAAGGAATTTGTATTAAGAGCTTCTGATGAAATGCATGAAGATGAACCCGAAACCATCACACTTAAAAACCGGTTTCTTTCTATCGCTACTGCAAAAGTGGCTACTTCTGCCCATGAAGGTTTTGGAATAGGTGTGTACAGGAAAGGATTAGATGAAGTGGTAATGAACCAGGGCAGGCGAATTGCAGAAGCTAAAAAATCAGTGATTGAAATATCCGACAGCGGCTACACAGCCCCTGTTCAGCGAAAAGATATTAAAGTGCTTGGCCAGTCTGCACTCGGCGCTTTATACTCTGGCATACATGCTATGCGTACTGCCAATTATGCTACAGAACATGATTCAGTAGTGGCAAAGAAACTGGCTTATGTTATGTGCGGTGGCGACCTGAGTGAACCCACCCTGGTTTCTGAACAATACCTGCTCGACCTGGAAAGAGAAGCCTTCCTTTCTCTTTGCGGAGAAAAGAAAACACTGGAAAGGATACAAAGCGTATTGAAGAGCGGCAGACCAATCAGGAATTAACCTGTCCGGCTTTAAATAACAGCCTATGCGAGAAGCAACAACTAAGCAAACGGTCATTTTTATTGCTTTTATAATTGTTGTATTTATTTGCTTTTCGATAAAGCCTCCCCTGGGCATTATGGTTTTTTCGATGGGTATGCTGGTTGCGTTACTATACGGATTGGCCGATGCCCGGAGAATCAGGAAAACCGGGGAGCTGGTTTCGGGGTATATTGTTGACTATACAATTGATAAAGATGGCGATGCTACCCCAATAATAGAATTTGAGACAACTTCGAAGGAAAAAATAGCAGGTCACCCATTTATCAGCAGTAATTTTCATTTTTCCCCTTCCCTCAAAAAAAAGGAAAAGCCTTTAATAGAAGTCCGGGTTATTTATGATAAAAACAAACCCTCCGATTTCATTCTTCCTGATTATCAGACAACAAACAATCTCGCCTTCGGGATAATAGGGTTCTTTGCCGTAGTTATGCTGGCGCTAAGTATCTACGACCTGCTTACCGGCCGCCTTTCCAATAATTAATAGTCGGATTTTTTAGTTACATTCATTTACACAAATCAAGGTTCACCGATAGCGCCTTGACAATACCGTTAAATGTTTTGTATGAAAAAAAGAATTCTGATTGCCCTGGCAATGATTTTGCCATCTTACTTCGTTAATGCACAAACAAACTTATCCGGTGCTTATGGGTACAGCATGGAGATACAAGGCAATCCCGGTAATGATAAAGATGCAACTGGCCCCAAAGGCACCCTCGTATTATTAAAAATGGAGGACAACAAATACCGCTTCTGGCTCGATGTCACCATCGGCTGGCCTAATTATAATGTAGGTGAGACAGACGGGACTATCACTTTTGTAAACGATACAGCTTCTTTTGATAATACCTTTGAAGACGCCACTACTCCCTGCATACTAAAGTTTAAGTTAAACGGAACGACCATTAATATAAACAGCCTGTCCACTTCATTCAACTGCGGGTTTGGCAATGGTGTAAATGCTGACGGAGATTATGCCAGGTTGAAAACACAGCCTGTTCTCAATAATGATTGGCTGAAAAAAGAATACCACCAATCCCCCGCCATCACAATCACTTCCAATAAGGCTGAACTGTTCCAGGATGAGAACGGTCTCCGCCCTTTTACGAAAAAGCAATACTTTGTAAAAGGTGATAAACTGCTAAGCATTGCAGAAACGGAGAAAACAGTTTACACTGAGTTCATCAATTCCGCTGGCAAATTTGTTTACGGCTGGATCAAAAAAACAGATTTAAAAACAATTGATTCAGAGTAAGACGCATGGGCTCAGCAGAAATAAACGATGAGCAGTTGATCATTTACTCCCACATCATTACTTACGGTAATGCTGCGGATGCTGCCCTTACTGAAATGATGCGGGACGAAATAGAAACAATGTGGAACGAACCACAGGGAAGTCTTGAATTGGATGGCTCTGTTTTTAAAGTTGTTTTCAGGATAACTTCTTCCTTCCAGCCTGCTATAACTGACATTGATATTTACCAGAACCTTGACCCCCGCAACAATTATTTCCGCATTGAAGAATTTGCACATGGTAATATTTCCTTTGTAGACGGGTTGGGTTGTAACAGTGGTTATTTCAAACTGGAGAACCTCTACAAAGGTTCTACCACTGCCGCACATGAATACGGTCACACTATTGGTCTCGACCATCCGCATGACCTTGACCTGAGAGGCAAAGGCGTTCCCGGCATCATGTATCCAAGAGGAACACTGGTTGACCCGCAATACCAATATGACCCGGAGAAACCGGCAGGGACAAAAGGCGGAACCATGTATCCCATCTATAGAAAAGTACTGAAGGAAGACATTGAAAACTTAAAACTCTACCGGCTTTCATTCAAAAGCGGCAATGCTATTCTGGGGGAATTTTCAAATATCTGGCATCCGGATCATGCAGATACCAACTTTAATCATGGAATATCTTAACCTGTTGCTGGAGCCAGTGCCTCTTTGATTCCCGCAAAACGGAACTGGAATCCCGACTGTTGAATTTTATTACTGCTGACTGTTGCACTCTTCAGCACTTCCACACTCATTTCTCCCAATAGTATTTTCAAAATAAATGAAGGAACATGAACAGGGATATAAAATCTCTTCCTGCTTTTCGCCAGTGTAAGTGTTAACTCTTTATTCGAAACAGGATTCGGGGCTACCGCATTATAAATGCCGTTCAATGTTTCATTTTCAATGGCTGCAATGAATATCCTCACCAGGTCATCAATATGTATCCAGCTGATGACCTGTTTGCCGTTGCCCAAAATAGCAGCCACACCAAACTTCAGGGGTTTTAAAAACTCTTTTAATGCTCCACCATCTTTGCTCAAAACAATTCCTATCCGCAGCTTCACTAATCGTTTGCCGGATCGGGTCACAGGTTCAATACTATTTTCCCATTGCTCACAGGTTTTTCCCAGGAATGTATCATCAGCCGCATCATCTTCCCGGAATATTTTCGGGATAGCAGCATCCGCACCATACCATCCAATCGCAGATGCACTCACCACCGACTTTACTTTATTAGGTATTGTCTTCAGGCTATCAACTATCAGCTGACTGCTTTTAACCCGGCTGTCAATAATTTCCTGCTTACGTTTCTTTGTCCATCGTTTATCAGCCACCCCGGCACCGGCCAGGTGAATGATATGATCAGCCTTTTCAATAGCCGATTTATCAATGGTCCGCTCTTCCACATTCCAGGCGGCATAAGAAAGATTCGCCGTTGCCGGCTTCCTGTTCCTGTCCCTTGTTACTATAATTACATGGTAGCCTTTTTCCAGCAATGCCCGTCCAAGTGCTTTGCCAACCAAACCGGTTCCGCCTGTAATAAGGACTGTATTCATCAAATAAGTTTATGATTGAAGTTAGCTTTTATATAACAGCCCGGTTGTCACATTGTTCTGTTTTCATAACACATAAACTTATACCTTCATCCCTTAATTAATAATATCTATGAGTGTTGTTCTCTCTATCAAAGACCTCAAAAAAAACTATAGCCCTGTTGTTAAGGCGCTGAAAGGTGTATCCTTTGATGTGCCGCAGGGATCTGTCTTCGGTATACTCGGTCCCAATGGCAGTGGCAAAACCACTTTGCTCGGTATTGTAATGGATGTGCTGCGTGCCAACAGCGGCAGTTATCTCTGGTTTGGCCAGCCCGGTGGTTCGCCGGAACAGAGAAAAAAGATAGGCTCACTGCTGGAAACACCCAATTTCTATAGTTATCTCTCCGGCGTTGATAATTTAAAGATCACCCAGGCCATCAGTGGCAGGGGATCGAAAGCAGATATTGAGGAAGTATTAAAAAAAGTAAATCTCTACGACCGCCGCAAGAGCAAGTTCAAAACGTACAGCCTGGGTATGAAACAACGGCTGGCCATTGGTGCTGCTCTTTTAGGCAATCCCAAAGTATTGGTATTGGATGAACCTACCAACGGCCTCGACCCTGTCGGTATCGCCGAAATAAGAAAATTGATTGTTGAACTTAAAGAACAGGGTCACACCATCATCATGGCCAGCCACCTGCTGGATGAAGTGGAAAAGGTTTGCACTCATGCTGCCATATTAAAGACCGGCAGCCTTATAACCACCGGTGATGTGGCAGAGATAATGATGGAAGAAGATATCGTAGAGCTTAGCGCTGCTGACATCTTCGCATTACAAACTGTTTTAAAGAATATGGGTAAAGAAGTGCTGCTGGATGAAAAAGCTGGTACAGTACAGATACTCTTTCCGAAAGGAACTGCAAAGATGGACGAGATCAACCGCCACTGTTTTAATAATGGTGTGGTGCTGACCCAATTGGTATTAAGAAAGAAACGCCTCGAAACAAGGTTCTTCGAACTGACTAATTAATTATTCTAACTACTGCATACTATGACAACGCTGATACGTACAGAATGGCTGAAGATGAGAAAGTACAATGCCTTTTGGTGGATCATTGGCATTACAGCCCTTTCCTACCCCGGTATTAATTATATTACTTACAAGATATATGAAGACATTACCAGCCAGCCCTCTGAGTTAGGTCAGGCCGCCAAAATGGTTATTGGCAATCCGTTCGCTTTTCCGGAAGCCTGGCATACCGTGGCTTTTTTCCTGTCCTGTTTTGTTTTCATTCCGGCGGTGGTGGTCATCATGCTAATGTCTAATGAATACACCTTCCGCACACACCGGCAGAATATCATTGACGGCTGGAGCCGCAGCCAGTTCGTTACCAGCAAACTCATTGATGTACTCATCATATCATTACTGATCACCCTGCTTTATACAGTAGTGGCCTTTATCACCGGCACGGTTGCCCATGAAAGGCTCATCAAGGATACCTGGGGACAGGTAAAATATGTCGGACTTTTTGGTTTGCAAACCTTCGCCCAGCTATCCATTGCATTCTTACTGGGTTTTCTTATCCGCAGGGCTTTTCTCGCCTTAGGTCTCTTTCTCTTCTATTATATTGTACTTGAGAATTTCATCGTCGGGTTCTTAGAATGGAAGAATATCCCACTGGCGAAATACATGCCGCTGGAAATATCCGACCGCATGATACCCAAGCCGGCCTTCTGGGGCAAGCTCGACATTGAAGCCTACAATAAATCACTCGATGCAATACCACAGCATGTAATAATGACGATCATCCTCACCGCCATTATCTGGGCTATCTGTTACCGCATCAATAATAAAAGGGATTTGAAATAATCCCTTTACCTCGTTCCGCTTCTTTGCTGGCCATAACCTCTTCTTACATGGTTGCCGTTACCGGCACTTTGTGCCTGTCCATTGTTACGCCTTGGCTGAAAAGATGACTGACCTCCCTGTGTTTTACCAAAAGAAGATTTCTGGAATTGCCGCTGCACCGGTGGCGGCGCTGCTGCATTTGCATTCGCCGTAAAAGGATGCTCCTGTATAACAGGTATTGTTTTAGCAATAAGTTTTTGAATATCCTTCAGCTCATCCCTTTCCTCACGGCTGCAGAAGGAGATAGCGATACCGGTGTTACCTGCACGGCCGGTACGGCCGATGCGGTGTACATAGGTTTCCGGAACATTTGGCAGATCAAAGTTGATGACATGCGTCAGTTCATCAATATCAATTCCTCTTGCTGCAATATCCGTAGCCACTAACACACGGAGGGTGCCGTTCTTAAAATCGGTCAGTGCACCCTGTCTTGCATTTTGCGATTTGTTGCCATGTATCGCCGCAGCCCTTATGTGTTGGCGCTGCAATATCTTCACCACCTTATCAGCGCCATGCTTGGTACGGGTAAATACCAGTGCAGTTCTTATACTCTTATCACCCAGCAGGTGCAGCAGCAATTCCGGCTTATCCATCTTGCCCACATGATACAGGCTCTGTTCTATTTTGTCAACGGTGGATGATGGCGGTGTTACCTCCACTTTAGCGGGATGCGTTAATAATACATCCGCCAGTTTTTGTATCTCCGGCGGCATCGTGGCGGAGAAGAACAGTGTTTGTCTTTTCGCCGGCAGCCTGGCAATTATTTTTTTCACATCATGTATAAAGCCCATGTCGAGCATACGGTCCGCTTCATCCAATACAAATATTTGAAGTTTGTCTAAGCGGATGTAGCCCTGCGTCATCAGGTCGAGTAAACGGCCGGGTGTTGCCACCAGCACATCCACTCCTCTTTTCAGTGCATTGGTTTGATGCAGTTGCGATACGCCGCCAAAAATGACGGTGTGGCGGATGCCCGTATGCCTGCCATACGCAGCAAAGCTTTCGTCTATCTGTATCGCCAGTTCTCTTGTTGGTGTAAGAATTAAAACTTTAATACCGGGCGCCAAAGGTTTTTGATCATGCAGGATCTGCAGAATTGGAATGGCGAAAGCGGCTGTTTTGCCGGTGCCTGTCTGGGCACAGCCGAGCAGGTCTTTGCGTTGCAGCACCAGCGGTATCGCCTGTTGCTGAATGGGTGTTGGAATAGTGTATCCTTCTGCGGCCACGGCCTTAAGGATAGGTTCAATAATGTCTAATTTTTTAAAAGCCATATAGGTTTTTATGTTTAAATCGCAGGTTTATCTGCGGATGGGGCTGGCTAAGATGTTGTAGGTTCTGAATCAGCGAAAGTTTGTCTAAGTACCACCGGCGTTACAACCTGCCGTGTCAGCTACGTGGAGTAGAAAGCGAAGATAGGCTTTTATTTTTTAGCAGGTGGAAATAAACCCCTGCATAGACATACAGGGGTTGTAAAGAAGAATCGAAACTCAACATGTACTTTTTTATGCTGCCGGTGTTAATACGACATCCAATGTTTTTAATACACCGGTTTGTATTTCTACATTATTTATTACCTGTGTTTGGTAACCGGCGGCGGTGACTGTTATTGTGTAAGTGCCTGCTGCCATTGGTGACATCTGATAACTGCCGTCTGAACCGCTGACGGTGGCGTACTCTCCGGGGCCGGAGAATTCAAGGTTTGCGTTTACCTACTTTTTTTCTTGACAAAAAAAGCAGGCAAAAAAGTCAAGGCAAACACGATGGCTCCGCCCGTTTTATGCGCATTCATATTATTTTAAGGGGGTGCTTATGAATGCAAGCATTTGCCATCCCTCGCCCCCTTTTCTATTGGAGCCTTGTTCTTTTTGTTTGGTGCATTGGGGATGGGTGGGGCGAATGGGTAA
Organism: Chitinophagaceae bacterium; assembly: GCA_037045605.1. GTDB lineage: Bacteria > Bacteroidota > Bacteroidia > Chitinophagales > Chitinophagaceae > JJ008. The sequence goes on from JBAOHK010000017.1 coordinate 42,422, forward strand.
GACCCTGTTATTTTTTCTGCGGGGCAAGCGATATGTGCTTAGTTGCAAACTAAGCACAACCGGGGTGGATTGTCCTAACGACAATACGAAATGTATAACATCAATCTGTTGACTTTCAATGCCTGTTTTTTTTGAAGGGTGCGTCTTATATCATAAATTTATGTGTTAGCAGCAATTTTATGCAGACACCAAAACTATATCCAGGAATTCACCCGTCAATTGACTTAAATGTTGCGGGTTTCGGACGATCTGAAAAACATATTGTTTGGCAGATTAAACAACTATGGTATATAACCTTTGTAAAGTTTGTAAACTTTAAAGGTTCGTATTATTCATTCATATTTGCGAGACCTACAGACAAAATAAAAGAGGCATTTCGACTTGAAAGAGAAGTCTTATTCGTTTTGACACGATATAACAATTTTGATGCAAGAACATTAGACTTCGTTGATCGTCAAATGTTCGAATTTCAAAACCGACTTGATAAACTTTGTTTTGTATTGGTTAGTAATGATACTCAGATTCAACAAAAAATTACTCAACTTACACTTCAAGAACCTGAAACGAGGATTATTATTCCTTATCATTATGACGAATTCTTTGAAACAAACGCCCAAGAAATTATATGGCAACGACTGAAAGAGCAATTTTATGGGCGAGATCTGTTTTCATTTGAATCTCCTTTGCAAAGCGACACATACTTTTTTGGAAGAAACGAATTTGTTCATTTTTTCTATGATAAATATAGAAGCGGCGAAAATTCTGGCTTATTTGGATTACGAAAGATAGGCAAGACGTCTGTACTGTTTGCTTTACAAAGGCAATTAAAAGCAAGAGATGAGTTTTGCTTATTTATAGACTGCCAAGACCCTTCTTTGCATAAAAGAAGATGGTTTGAAGCATTAGAATTAATAGTGAAAAAAGCGGTAGCAAAAATTAGAAGTGAATTAGATATTATTATTGAGCCAACGGACGCTTATACTGAGAAAGATGCTTCGATACAATTTGCTAACGATTTAGGGAAAATCTATGCTTCAACATCAAAGAAAAGGATTCTTCTCATATTTGATGAAATTGAGAACTTAACATTCCAAGTAAGCCCAACAGAGCATTGGAAGGATGGAACTGATTATATTTCCTTCTGGCAAACAATCCGTTCGACTTACCAAAACAATCCTGCTTTATTTTCTTTTTTGATTGCAGGCGTCAATCCAAAAATTATTGAGACTGGTGAAATCAATGGATTTGATAATCCGATTTACAGGATGATTACGCCTAGATATTTGAACTTTTTTACTATTGAGCAAGTAAAAGAAATGGTAACAACCATCGGTAATTATATGGGACTTGCATTCGATGAAGAAATATTTACCTATTTGACAGAAGACTATGGCGGACATCCTTTTTTAATTAGGCAAATATGCAGTTTCATTCATAACGAGGTTTCTTCTAATAGACCTTACCGAGTGTCAAAGTATTATTACAAATCAAACAAGGAAACTCTAGATAGAAAGCTAATTGATTACGTTGATCTAATAATACAAGTGCTAAGAAATTGGTACACACAAGAACACAAATTGCTTGAATATCTTGCCATAAAAGATCAAAAACGATTCAAAGAAGAATCTGCAATGTCTCCACTAATTTTACAGCATTTGTTCGGTTATAACTTAATACAAGAATCAGATGGTTCATATTTTATTTGTATAAAGGTAGAGGAATATTTGACTGAACATACAAAAGTTATCAAACAAGCTGCTTTAATTCATGATAAGTGGAAAGTCATAACTGAAAGACGTGGACTGATCGAAAGAAAAATAAGAGAACTAATAAAGCTTACCTTAAAAATAAATTTTGGTGCAGTAAAAGGAAGGGAAGATTTTCTAAAAATTATTGATAGTTCTTCACCTCGATTCAAGAAATTATCATCTTTAAACTTTGATCAAATCTTAAGCGGTGAACACGAAATATATTTAGATGATCTTAAAAAATTTATCACAAAGGAATGGTCGTTGTTTGAAAAGGTTTTTACTGACAAACAGTTTTTTGAAATCTACATGAACTTAATAAATATTCATCGTGCTGATGCGCATGCAAAAGAACTTGACGACAATATTTTTCAATCTTTGATTATAGCCTACGATTGGTTAGACAGTAAGATAAACAATGTTCTTCCTTGACGAAAAACTGCTGCTAACAAAAGCATTTGTGCTATTGGGGCTAACGAATAGCGTCTTTCATCGTTCGGTTCGCTGTTCAGCTTTTTGTCCGGGCTTGACTTTTACTATTGAGCAACAGAATAAATTTTCTACTTTAGTTCTTCGTTCGGCAGCCGTCGCCGGGGGCGACGAATAGATGAAGCCCCCAACAGCACAAATGCCTGAACGTTAGCGGCAATTATCAAGCTTATTCAAATCACCTTAAACTATGACTAGAGACGAAGCAGTAAATCTTACAAAAGCAACCCGTGAACGTTTTGAAAAAACAAGGGAAATCCAATGGAAGATGAATGTTGCTATTTGGACACTTATGGCTGCGGCAATCTATTTATTTGCAAAGGAACCGACAATAAGATTTTCTATAAATTGGCGATTTATCCTTCTGACCGTAATTTTTGGAATAACTCATCTCGTATTTGTGTACATGACTCAGCGTTCGTTGGAAACAAGTAAACGAATTGAGGAATATATTTTTGCCAAATTGAATGAAAACAATAGTGGATTAAAGGAATTCGAAGTTGATGTAAAAAAAATTACTAATTTTTGGTGGATTAGTCGTTTAGGGTGGTATTGGCTATTTTTTCAAATGGCGTCCACAATCCTTTTACTAATTATTTTCGGTCATATTAACAACATGTAGAAAACTAAAGCAAGTTTTCTTTCGTTGAAACGATAATAACCAATAATTAACTGCCGCTGACACGGGTTTTGCGTCAGGCGGGGTGACGTGCAAACTTGGAGCTTTGTGCTTCTATTCAAGTTCAGTGCTTGTTGACAGTTTTGTGCTCCTGAACCCGCCCGAACGCAAAGCCCGAAACCGTTGCAGCTTTTCTCTCCTTCGAAAAATTTTGGTTGCTATGTACTACTTTGCTTCTTTGAAGCAATTTCTATATGTCTTTTTTTTCTAAGACTTTTTTTAGCCACATCTATGTTTCCATCCTACCGGCCTTTTATTTTAAATAAAGGCCAGTACAGCGGCAAAGGAAAATTTCCTTATGGTGAGTAGCGGACCTGCCTACCGGCAGGCAGGCAGAATCCCGGACCAGGCCCGGGCAAGCTACTGCATCAGATTATTGCTGAATAGAATTGGTGCAGTACAAGAGTAAGTCTTTTTCATTCTTCCACCGGAAGAATCAAAAATCCCAACCCCCTTGGGGTTGCAACAGAGCTGATAGTAGTAATGGAGCTGGAAATAAAACCCACCTCTACCCCTGCCGGGAGGGGATAAAAAACCCCCCGGTAGAAACCGGGGGGAACAACTAAAAAACACTAGCTTATTGCTACCGTTTCATTGGAACGAACTGTCGTCAGTCGGGTTTTTTCCCGTCTAAAAAGGTATTGATGGTGCTGATCTGTGTCTGATTGTTTTGGTCGGTCTTGACCTCGATGCTGCTGTAGAAGTTCTCTACCTGGGTATTGTTGTTATACAATTCCATGTTGCGGCGGATATAAGCCGGCACGGTTTCAAACTCATTATTGGGGTCAGCAGCGTTAACATTGAATGACAAGTTTCGCAACTTGTGCAAACGTTCAGCTGCCCTACGTTTTTGCTCTTCGGTTTCGTCCTGCATTGCAGGGTCTTCAACCTCGGGAAACAAAGGTGTCTGAGCCTGATGGGCTAACGGCATATCCGCCGCAGGAATGTCATCCCGTTCTATTATCTGCATTTGCAACTCGAGGAGTTCTTCCTGCTCGTTGCTGGCAGGTTTTAACGGGACCGGTTCTTCGGCAGAAGTCTTTGAGGTAACGACCTCTGGTTTAGATTCTGCGTAGATATTGGACGGTCTGGCCAGATAACCACCCGATGCTGCAGACACCGGGATCGTTGTACTACTAGTACTATCTTTCATGCTGCCAATGAGCTCAGCATCTTTTTCCTTTATGGTTGTTGCGGGAACGGACTGTTGTTGCGGAATCGAATTTATACTTTCATCTTTTCCCACTATTGACATTTTGCCAACAGTAGAATCACCTGCCTTTTCAACAGTAATATTACTAAGTGATTTTTCTTCTGATGGAGTTTGCAGTTCGAAATGGATGATGACGGGTTCTTCTTCCTGTTTGATGTCGGTGATATCAATAACCGGCGCCTGCATGACTGGTAATTCCTCCACCAGCTTTGGTGCCAGGTAATCTTCTTTGGCAGCCGGCTTCAGTTCTTCTTCCATTACTTCCGGCACTTTTTCCGGAACAGCAGGTGTTTCGATTATGGCAACCGGTGCTTTGGGTTCTTCCACCTGCCCGAGCACCATTACTATCTTTTCTTCGGCTTTGGGTTCTTCTTTCTTTACTTCTGGTTTTGCAAACGGGTCTTTGTGTTCAAAACCGGTTGCTATTAAAGTGATGCCGATACGGTCGCCAAGTGTGGAATCATATCCCATACCGAGGATGACATCGGTGTTCTCCCCTGCCTGTGATAAAAGATAGTTCTGTATCACTTCCACTTCATCCATGGTAAACTCATGTTCGCCGGCGGCAGAGTTGATATTAATAAGTATCCACTTGGCGCCGCTTATATCGCTGTCGTTCAACAACGGGGAATTCAATGCTTCTTCGATGGCTTTCTGTGCCCTGTTCTCGCCGGCTGCTTCTGCATTACCAAGAATGGCGACACCACCGTTACGCATTACGGTGCATACATCTGCAAAGTCCACATTGATCTGGCCGGTGCTGTTGATAACGTCGGTGATACATTTGGCTGCTGTTGCCAAAACGTTATCTGCTTTTTCAAATGCTTCCCGCATTTTCAGGTTACCAAACTGGTGACGCAGTTTATCATTGCTGATAACGAGTAATGTATCTACATATCCTTTCAGGATCTTTATTCCTTCTTCTGCCTGTTGCTGCCGCTTTTTTCCTTCGTAAGCAAATGGTGTGGTAACGATACCGACAGTAAGGATGCCGAGGTCTTTACAGATCTTGGCAATGATGGGCGCACCACCTGTACCTGTGCCACCGCCCATACCGGCTGTGATGAAGGCCATCTTGGTGTTTACTTCCAGTATGCGTTTTATCTCTTCGAGAGATTCTTCAGTTGCCTGCCGGCCTATGTCGGGATTGGCACCGGCACCAAGACCTTGTGTAAGGTGCGGCCCGAGTTGTATCCTGTTGGGTATGCCACTGTTGGCCAATGCCTGTGCATCGGTATTACATATTACAAAGTTGACACCATCTATCTGCTGGCTGAACATGAAGTTCACCGCATTGCCCCCACCGCCTCCCACACCAATCACTTTGAGGATGGATGATTTCTCTTTAGGCAGATCAAAATGTATCATAGTGTTTTGAATTTAAGCTGGCTTTCAAAAAGCCGTTGGTAATTGGGTTAGTACTTTCTTATAAGTTTATAGTTTTTTGTCTTCTTCTTCTTTGAACAGGTCGATGATACCATCTTTGAACTTGCCCCAGAAGCCGGTCAGGTTCTTTCTTCTCTTTACTTCCTTTTCGCTTACTTCTTCTTCTGTTGCCACCACCACTTCTTCCTGTGCACTGTTCTTTAATCCATCCGGCACTTCCACTTTCCTGTATTCTTTTTCAAACTGCTTACGGTTATGCTCATAATCATCATATCCTTTCAGGATAAGACCGATACAGGTAGAGTAAGTAGGCTTGGCCAGTTCTTCAATATGACCACCTGCAAGATGCTCGTTAGGGAAACCAATTCTTGCAGGCAGGCCTGTTACATATTCAGTGAGCTGGATAAGGTGTTTTAATTGTGAACCGCCACCGGTAAGGATGATACCGCCATTCAGCATGCGGTTCTCCAAACCAACCTGCTTTAAGTGATAGGTAACAAAATCCATGATCTCACTCATTCTTGCCTGGATGATGTTGGCGAGGTTCTTTACACTGATCTCTTTGGCAGGCATTCCCCTTAATCCAGGGATAGTGATATAGGCATTTGATTTTGCTTCGTTCGCCAATGCAGAACCGAACTGTACTTTCATCTGCTCTGCCTGTGTTTTCAATACGCCGAGACCGGTTTTAATATCATTGGTGATGTTCTCACCGGCGAATGGGATAACAGCAGTATGCTTCAAAATACCTTCGTAGAAAACGGCGAGGTCGGTTGTACCACCACCGATATCAACGATGGCCACACCGGCTTCGAGGTCTTCCTGCCCCATTACGGCAGAAGAAGAAGCCAATGGTTGTAATACCAGGTCTTTTGTATGCAGCCCTGCTTTCTCTACGCTACGGTTGATGTTCTTGATGGCATTCTTATCACCGGTGATGATGTGGAAGTTGGCGCCTATCTTAACACCACCGTACCCGATGGGATTAGGGATGTTCTGAAAATTATCTACTGTGAACTCCTGCGGTATCACATCGATGATCTGGTCGCCGGCAGGGATATATGTTTTGTACTGGTCGTCGATGAGCTGGTCGATTTCCTTTTGGGTAATTTCTTCATCAGTTCTTTGCCTTACAATATCACCACGGGTCTGCAAGCTTTTGATGTGGTGACCGGCAATGCCGACATACACTTCATTGATGTCGAGATTGGGATTGGAAGCAAAGCAATTCTCCAAAGCACTTTTAATGGCTTTGATGGTCTCATCAATGTTGAGCACCTGCCCGTGCTTCACACCATTGGAGTTGGATTTCCCGAATCCGAGAATTTCCAGTTTGCCGTACTCGTTCTTACGTCCGGCAATTACAGCGATCTTGGTTGTACCAATGTCAAGACCGACAATAATGGGTTGTTCGTTGTTCATGATTGTTGTTTTTAGTTGTTGTTGTTTTTATCGAAATAGTTGTTTGTTGTTAGTTATATCCCCCGTTCTCCTCTTCCACCGGTTTCTTCTTTGGCATCACTGCTTTGGGTTCTTTCTTTTTTTCCGGTTGCTTCGGTTTATCATTCTTCACAGGTTTTGGTTTGTCCGTTTTCTTTTCAGCGGGTTTGGAAACAAAAGATTTCACAGGGTTGGGACTATCATTGCTCTTAGGGTTAATCTGGTTATTATCCTGCAGGGAAGGGTCAGGGGCTGATGCGGAATCGGCTTCGAGTTTTACCAATGGCGGCATTGCTCTTATCAGGGTGTCATTTTCTGCTTCCATCGACTGGCGCAGTAACTTCTCTACATTTCTTTTAAGCTGCACAGAATCGATCTTTGCATCACCTGTATATTTTGAAACCACCACCTGTCCTTTATACTGCACATTGATGACTTTGTATTTATCAAATCCCGTTTTACTCAATACCTGTTTGTAAAACAGCATGAGGCGGTGAAATTTCCGATCAATATTCTCGCCATTGCCCAGTTTTACAAGGTGGTTACCGACCACCGGGATCATTTCAAAATTCCTTTCGGGGGTAATATCAATCTGCGACACCTGTGACATCCAGAAAGGATCGTTAACGATATAGTTGGCCGTTACCCTTACATCATTCAGTAATGCACTGTCAGCCGCATTTAGTTTCTTCTTATCAGGGAAACCGGTGAACACCGGCACCCTTGCACTCAATTTATCCGACAACGGCATCTTTCTTCCAAGACTATCTATGTAAAAAGAATTACCTGCTGTAGTGAACACCCTTGCCACCGGCTCCTTCTCCGTTATGGTAACATGCAATACATCCCGGTTATCGAAATAAAGCTCTGCATTGTCAACCCAGGTATTATGCTCGAGCATTACTTCCAGTTCATGCAGTTTAAAGGAAGCTATCTGTTCGCCTTTGATATTTCCTTTTGTTGCTTTCATCAGTAACTGCTCCACATCCTTTTCATCAATAAAGAAATTGTTCTGTGCTCCTTTCAGTGTGATGGTATAATTCTTACACTCACCTTTGTTCTTCTTGTTGATAGCCGCCAGTAACAAAGTGAACATACCAGCTCCTATGCACAGCCAGACTGTGATAAACAATACTTTTCTTATGGTTGATCTTGCATTCACTCTTTATATTTCTTTTAATTCATTTCTTATTGTTTCTACCAGCATATCAATATCTCCGGCCCCTGCTGTTATCAGTACTTCGCCAAACTCTTTATTCAATGTTTCTGCATAGTCTTCCTTTATCCAGTCCATCAAGGCATTTTTCGACATCACACTTCTATTATCGTTCTTCATCTTATGCAGTATCATTTCGCTGCTCACCCCTTCTACCGGTAATTCTCTCGCCGGGTAGATGGGCAACAGGATGACCTCATCTGCCAGGTCCAGCACTTCCGCAAATCCGTCGGCCAGGTCCCTTGTTCTGCTGTACAGGTGCGGTTGAAATATCACTGTACATTTTTTTTGTTTGAACAAGGCTTTAGCCCCGTTGATCAAAGCTTTTAATTCTTCCGGGTGGTGTGCATAGTCATCAACAAATACCAACCTGTCGTTCTTGATGACATATTCAAATCTTCTCTTCACTCCCCTGAAATTTTCAAGCGCCGCTTTGATCTTCTCCTTGTCAATTCGCAAAGAACTGGCTACGACTATAGCTGCTACCGCATTCTCCACGTTATGCATACCACCCATATTCAACCGCAACCCTTCAAACTCTTTTTTAGCTTCCGTCACATCATCTGTATACATCATTACATCAAATTCGTAACCTCCGTCCATCATCCTGATATTGTCAGCATAAGCCGCAGCACTGTCATTCTGCAAGCTGTATGTATAGAATTCCTTCGTCATTATGTCCTTCGCTCTTTCTAAACCAAACTTTGCGATCAGCAGCCCCCCGGGTTTTACTTTCTTACTAAAATCAATAAAAGCCTGTTCCATTGCTTCTGCAGTTCCATATATATCCAGGTGGTCTGCATCCATGGCGGTAATGATGGCGATATCCGGACTTAATTTCAAAAAACTCCTGTCGTATTCATCTGCTTCTATCACACAAACATTTTTCTCACTGCTCCAGAAATTGGTTCCATAATTCACGGCAATACCTCCGAGAAAAGCATTACATCCAAAACCACTGTCCCGAAGCAAATGCGCCACCATTGTAGTGATGGTTGTTTTTCCATGTGTTCCTGCAATACATATATTAAAAGAACTCTCACTTATTATTTGTAACACATCACTTCTCTTCACCACTTTGTAGCCATTCGTCCTGTAATACACCAACTCTTTGTGTTCCTCCGGTATTGCTGGTGTGTAAACCACCAGGTCCACTTGCTTAGGAATCAAACCGACATTCTCTTCGTAGTGAACAGCAATGCCGCTTGCTTCCAGTTCTTTTGTCAGTACGGTTGGTGTTTTATCGTATCCGCTTACTTTCACCCCGCCGGCATGAAAGAACCGGGCAATAGCACTCATCCCGATCCCCCCGATACCGATAAAGTACACCTCCTTCATCTTGTCAATCCCCCGAAAGGGGGTATTCATAAGGACAGTATTGGCTTGTACGTTCATCACTACTTAAATCACTTTCAAAATTTCTTCTGCGATCACTTTATCTGCGTTAGTTATTGCTAACGCTGCAATGTTCTTTTTCAATTCTTCCTGTTTGCTTTCATCCAGTGACAATTCAATTGTCATAAACACCAGTTTTTGCATCACTTCGTTATCTTTCACCATCAGGGCTGCATTCTTGTTCACCAGTTGCATTGCATTAACCGTTTGATGGTCTTCAGCAGCAAAAGGATAGGGTACGAACAAAACGGGCTTTTTAGCAACACATAACTCAGCAACGGTCATGGCTCCCGAACGGGCCACCACTATATCAGCGGCCGCATACGCATATTCCATCTGCGTAATGAACTCATTGACCCATACCGGCTGTTTTCCTTTAGCTCTTTCCTTTGCTTTTGCTGAATAAGGTTTCCCTGTTTGCCAGATCACCTGTAATCCTGCTTTCAGCAGATCATCCAGTCCTTTATCAATTGCTTCGTTGATGGACTTAGCACCGAGGCTTCCTCCCACAACGAGAACAGTTTTTTTGGTTTCATTCAGCGAAAAGAATTTAATCCCTTCACTTTTTGATACTGATGCACCAGCTATCGCCAACCGCACAGGATTTCCGGTAACTATTATTTTCCCAGCCGGGAAGAATTTTTCCATTCCATCAGTGCCGGTAAAAATCTTCGCTGCATTTTTTCCCAGCATCATATTTGATTTTCCTGCAAAGGAATTCGACTCATGAATAAATGTTTTGATCCCTCTTGCCTGTGCAAACCTCAATACCGGGAAGCTGGAGTAACCACCAACTCCTATGGCGGCATCCGGTTTAAATTTTTTGAAGATGGTACGCACCTGCAAAAAACTTTTCACCAGCTTAAATGGTAAACCAATGTTCTTTATCAAAGAGCTCCGGTTGAACCCGGCGATATCCAATCCTTCAATTTTATATCCCGCTTGTGGTACTTTTTCCATTTCCATTCTTCCTTTTGCACCCACAAACAATATTTCAATACTGCTGTCAACCTTTTTCAGTGCATTGGCAATTGCTATTGCCGGAAAAATATGCCCGCCTGTTCCTCCACCTGCTATGATCACTTTCTTGCCCATTCACTTATTTTACTTCTTCAGCAACTGCCTTGCCTTCTAACTGTTCTACATTTCTTGATACACTTAATATGATACCGATTGCCAGGCAGGTAAATATGAAACTTGTTCCGCCCATACTTACCAATGGCAGTGTTACGCCGGTTACCGGGAACAGATTCACTGTTACTGCCATATTCGCTACGGCCTGGATAGCCAGTGTAAAACTTAATCCCAATGCCAGGAATGCACCGAATGCATAGGGACATCGTTTATATATCCTGATACATCGGTATAAGAATACCAGGTAGATGAACATTATAAATGCCCCTCCAACCAAGCCATACTCTTCAATAATGATGGCATAGATGAAATCATTATAAGCCTGCGGCAAATAATCTCTTGTTGTGCTATTACCGGGACCCACTCCAAACACTCCGCCTTTTGCAATGGCGATCTTTGCCTGGTTGGTCTGATAAGCATCATTATCAATATCATCCTTGCTGCCATAAATAAAACTTTCCATCCGGCCGATCCAGGTATCAACCCGGCCAAACAAGGTGGAAGATTTTTTTACAGTTACTCCGTCGTCATTTTTTGTTTTTCCGTGGCGAATCACTGCTGCTGAAACCAGGAATAAGATCGGTATCAGTGCAATGCCTATCGTCATAAGAATATGCTTAGTGCTCACCCGGCCAATAAACATCAGCAGTAAACAACTTGCACCAAGCAACAATGCTGTAGAAAGGTTTGCCGGAGCAATCAATACACAAACAAGAGCTACCGGGGCTATTATAGGTAAAAAGCCTTTTTTGAAATCTTTTATTACATCCTGCTTCTTGCTTATCAACCTGGCCAGGTACATGAACAAGGCCAGTCTTGCAAAGTCGGATGTCTGCATGGTCATATTGATCAACGGCAGACGTATCCAACGACTTCCTTCATTCATCTTTACCCCGAAGAATAATGTATAAAACAGCAATGGCAGAGAGATCAGGAATGCGATTTTTGCAGCCTTTGAATAAAATGTATAATTAACAAGGTGTGCAAAATAGATGACCATGATGCCTGCAAGGATAAAGGCGATCTGCTTAAAGAGGTATATCTCCGTATTGCCTTTATAGTTCTTGTAAGCCAGCGAACCAGTTGCACTGTACACTGCCAGTAACGATACCAGTGTCAGCAACACCACCAGTGCCCAAATAACCCTGTCGCCCTTTGTTTTGCTGATGAGGTTATTGGCATTGAAGGTATTTTTCAACCCGCCCAGTCCTATGTCTCTTGTTGCTTCCATTATTATAGTTCTTTCACCACTTGTTTAAACTGGTTACCCCTGTCTTCATAGTTTTTAAATAAATCAAAACTTGCACAAGCAGGGCTTAACAACACCACATCACCTTTGCTTGCAAAATGAAAAGCTGCATGCACTGCTTCTGCTGCTGTTGATGTGTTGACAATTGTACTTACCGTGTTACCAAAAGCCTCATGTATTTTCCTGTTGTCAGTTCCCAGGCAAATGATTGCTTTCACCTTCTCTTTTACCAGCTCTTCAATTAAAGAATAATCATTCCCCTTATCCACACCACCCAATATTAAAACCGTTGGTTTTGTCATACTCTCCAATGCATACCAGGTAGAATTGACATTAGTTGCTTTGCTGTCATTGATAAACTCAACTCCCCGTACTGTGGCCACATGCTCCATCCTGTGTTCAAGGTTCTGGAAATTCTGTACGGCATCACGGATCTTATCCTTCCGGATATCCAGTGTGGTAGCGGCAACGCAGGCTGCCATAGTATTGTACTGATTATGCTTGCCTTTGAGGGCAAAATCAAATACACTCATGTTGGTAAAATCCTGTCCTGTTCTTACGTACATGTCCCCGTCTTTAATAAATGCTCCGTTTGGTAGTTCTCTTTTCATACTTATTGGCAGTTGGTTAGATTGAATATTGAATTGGTTTAGATATTTCATAGTTACTTCATCATCGGCGCAGTAGATGAAATAGTCATCTTTCTGCTGATTCATAGTGATACGAAATTTGCTATTGATATAATTTTCAAATTTGTAATCGTAACGGTCGAGATGATCTTCGGTGATGTTTGTCAGTATGGCCACATCCGGTCTGAATGTTTTGATATCATCTAACTGAAAGCTGCTTATCTCCACCACATAGAGTGGTTTTGGGTCTTCAGCCACTCTTTTGGCGAATGAATCGCCAATATTCCCTACCAATGCACAATCAAGTCCCGCAGTCTTACAGATGTGATAGGTCAGTGCAGTCGTTGTGGTCTTTCCGTTGCTTCCGGTAATGGCTATGATCTTACTATTACCTTTAAACCGGTAAGCCAGTTCCACTTCACTGATGACATCAATCCTTTTTGCCCTTATCTTTTTCACTATTGCCGCTTTCTCAGGTATACCGGGACTTTTCATCACTTCGTCGGCATTCAATATTTTCTCATCTGTATGCAGACCTTCTTCAAAATCGATCCCTGCATTTTGCAACTCGTTACGATACTCATTTTTCAAAGAACTTCCGTCAGAAAGGAATACATCATATCCCTGTTGCTTCGCCAGCAGTGCGGCACCCACACCACTTTCCCCACCACCCAATATGACAAACCTTTTTCCCATGTTGCCTCACCCTCGTTCCCTCTCCCTGCCTACCGGCAGGCAGGCTTCAGAGAGGGAGGCCGGGCTTCATAACTTTTTTCAACTTTAGTGCTGACTATTCAGCATCATAACATTATTCTACATCAGCCTCCGTGTACGGAACACGGCTCTTCACAAGTATTGGACTTTCAAATACAACTGCACCACAATTCGATTGGATCAGAACATTAGTCTTCTAAGGGGTCTCAGGATCTGTTGGTTTTTCAACAATATTTCTCAAAAGCAATTAATCTTATCTCATCTTCAACGTCACAATACTTAATATCACCAGTAACACTGTTACTATCCAAAACCTTGTCACAATTTTTACTTCATGATATCCCTTTACCTGGTAGTGATGATGAAGCGGAGCTTTTAAAAATGCTCTTCTTCCAACACCAAACCTTCTTTTCGTGTATTTGAAATAACCTACCTGTATCATCACACTTAATGTTTCCACGAAAAACACTCCACAGAAGATCGGTAACAGCAATTCTTTGTGAACAATGATGGCAAGTGATGCAATAATTCCACCTAATGTCAAACTGCCGGTATCACCCATAAAAATCTGCGCCGGGTACGAGTTGTACCATAAGAACCCGATACAGGCGCCGATCATCGCTGCAATGAATATGGACAGTTCTCCCAGATCGGGTATGTACATGATGTTGAGATAGTCAGCAAACACCAGGTTACCACTTGCATAAGCGAATATGCCGAGCAACACTCCAATTATTGCAGATGTTCCGGTTGCCAATCCATCCAGTCCGTCTGTCAGGTTAGAACCGTTTGACACAGCTGTAATAATGAAAATCACAATCAATATGTAAAGAACCCATGTATAATCTCTCCACGAAGCCGGCAATAATTTAGAGTAGTTAAACTCATGATCTTTTACAAATGGAATAGTTGTAATCGGTGTTTTCGTTTCAACAAAATATTTTATGCTTCCATTTACCTGCTTTTCGAAGACTGTTGAATCTGTCGCCGTTGGTGTGCCGATGAACTCTCTCCATATCTTCACTTCGCTGTTGAAATAAAGTGTCGCCCCCACTGTGATCCCTAATCCAACTTGTCCGAGAATCTTAAACCACCCTGCCAGGCCATCTTTGCCGCTTTTTTTATACTGTTCTCCTTTTTGTTGTGCCAATCTTTTTCCTCTTAGTTTCAGGTAATCATCAATGAACCCTATTATGCCAAGCCACACCGTACTGATCAGCATCAGTTGCACATATATTTTCGTCAGGTCTGCCAGCAGTAATGTAGGTATGATGATAGCCAGTATGATAATGATACCCCCCATTGTAGGTGTACCTTTCTTCTTTTTCTTCCCCCGGCAATCCTTCTTCACGGATGCTTTCACCAATCTGTTTTCTTTGTAAGAACCTGATCAGTTTTTTCCCATAGAATGTTGTGATAAAAAGAGATAGCAAAACCGCCAATAACAACCGGAAGGTGATAAATTCGAAGAGACGGCTCCCCGGGAACTTTATTCCTTCACTATTCATCCAATCAAATAAGTGATACAGCATCGCTGGTTATTGGTTACTTATTTATCTAACAGTTCAAAAAATTCCTTTACTACTTCTTTATCATCAAAATGATTCTTCACTCCTTTTATCTCCTGGTATTTCTCATGTCCTTTTCCCGCAATCAGTATGATATCTTCCGGCTTTGCCAAACTGACCGCTGTCTTTATCGCTTCTCTTCTGTCAACGATCGAGATATACTTTCTTTTTGCTGCGGCACTTAATCCATCTTCCATATCCCGTATTATTTGTGCCGGATCTTCGCTTCTTGGATTATCGCTGGTAAAAATTGCTTTATCGCTATGTTCACAAGCTGCTTCTGCCATCACCGGTCTTTTTGTTCTGTCCCTGTCACCACCACAGCCAACCACTGTTATCACCTGTTCAAATCCTTTTTTCAATTTCTTTATCGTTGCCAGCACATTCAGCAGAGCATCCGGGGTGTGGGCATAATCCACAATCGCAATCACTTTTTCTTTTGCCGACACCATAGTAATCAAATCTTCCTTCTGCACCTGTTAACTCACTTAATGCTGTCAGCACTTCCTGTTTATCTTCTCCTAAACAAACCGCTGCACCGTATACCGCCAGCAGGTTGTATGCATTAAACTCTCCTATCAGCCTGAAATGCACTTCTATATCATTTACCGTCATCATTAAACCACTCAGGCTGTTATCAAGAATCTTTCCTTTGAAATCTGCCACCGTTTTCAGGCTGTAGTAATACTTTTTAGCATTGGTATTCTGCAGCATCACTGTCCCTCTTTTATCATCTGCATTGCTGATGGCAAATGCTGATGACGATAATGAATCAAAGAAGGCTTTCTTCACCCGGATATATTCATCAAATGTTTGATGATAGTCCAGGTGATCATGAGTGATATTGCTAAAAATCCCTCCTGCATACTGTAAACCAGTTACCCGGTGCTGATGTATGGCATGTGAACTTGTTTCCATGAACACATGAGTGCAACCTTCATTCACCATATGGCTTAACAGTTGGTTAAGACTGATGGCATCCGGTGTGGTATGCGTGGCAGGCACTACTTTTCCACCAATCTGGTTTTCCACAGTGCTTAGCAATCCACATTTATATCCCAATCTTGTAAAGAGCTTATATAATAAAGTCGCAATAGTTGTCTTTCCGTTTGTTCCTGTTACTCCCACCAGTTTCATTTTTTCTGATGGCCTTCCAAAAAAATTATTTGCCATATATGCCGCAGCTGCCGCACTGTTCTCTACCTGCACATAGATCACTCCTTCCTTTTTGATTTCTGTGGCCTCCTGGTGTACTATCACGGCTGCGCCATTCTCAATTGCTTTTTCAATGAACTGGTGACCGTCTGCCACTGCTCCTTTTACTGCTACAAATGCTGCCCCTTGCTTTATCCTTCTTGAATCAATCTGTATATCACTTACCTCAACCGCCTGTACTTCCTGTTACTGCCCTGATATTTACTTTATATAGTATATCGCTTAACAGCACATTTCATTCTTTAGCTCAATTCCAGAATTACAGTTATCACCTTTTGCCAATGACGTTCCCGGCGCTAACTGACTGCATAGTTATTTTGCCCCTGCCCCTTACTGCTACTTTCAATCCCATGTTTTCCAGGAGGTATACGGCATCTTTCAATCCCATACCTCTTACATTTGGCATTACCTGCTGACGAACTGTAGTTGCTTTGATTACCGGCTCATAATTATTGGCATACACAGCTACTCCAATTATTTTGTGCAACTGAATCCCTGTACGGCCATATTCATCGTCCTGAAAACATTCTTTATATCCCTGGCATAGCCTGCATAAAAGAAACCAGTACTGTCTTTCACAGCCGTATACATAGAAGGATTTTTCTTTTCGACATACATTGAATATAAGCTTCGTGGCAATTTCTTTAAACACCGGCGCAGCTAATGTGCCACCATAGTGTGAAGCCGCATGAGGTTTTGTGCGGATAACAACTATGCAAGTGATACTGAGGTTTTTCAGCGGGAAAGTATCCGACAAATGTTGCCTGGTACACTCCATGAGCATACTTAATCGCACCATCCGATACATGGGCAGTGCCTGTTTTACCGGCAACTGGCAAATGGCAACTCCTGCAAAAGCCCTCTCTGGCCGTTCCTTCAGTTACCACGGCTCTCCATAGCAGTCCTTGCAGCATCTTTGATAACAGAAGGTTTACAAATATTTTCATCCATTACAGTTGGCTCAAATTGTTTGTGCAAGTACCCCGTTACTTTGGATACATGACTTGACCAGGTAGGGTTTCATCATTTTCCCGTTGTTGGCTACAGCTATTATATAATGTGAGACGTATGCAAGAGGGCTTACCTGGATGGCATAACCAAAACTCATCCATAACATATTTCCCAAATGAGCTTCACCTTTCTCGGTTGATAAAGGCGCCATTGTTGGTTTCGGAACATTCGTCAGGTCAACAGGTGATCTTTCGTCAAGATGAAAGCTTGATGAAGAATATTCTTTTATCTCTGACGGGTTATCACCAAACGCTTTATAGGCCAGTTTGCTCATTCCGACATTTGAGCTATGGGCAAAACATCCTTTTACAGTAAGTAATGGTTCAGGATGACCGTTCAGCATCCGCTACTATCTTTGCCCGGCGCCACCTCCATTCTTCCGGCACTCCCCACCTGCTACCATATCATCAATAGAACTGCTCCCCTTTTCCAATACTGATAAAAGTGTAGCCAGTTTGATGGTTGAACCGGGTTCCGTTGCCCGTAAAGCATAATTATCATCTTCCCAGTAAGACCCGTCGGGTGCTGACGTCCGAGGTTTGCCATTGCTTTGATCTTGCCGGTACTTGTTTCCATTATAATAGCAGTACCATAAGGGCCTTCGCATTGTAGCATCATCCGCATCAAAGCAGTTTCAGTGATGTCCTGTATGTTTAACATCAATTGTAGTGAAAACATCTTTCCCATTTACCGGGTCTGTTTGCGAACCTTCAATCGGAACAGCTGTACCACCGGCGATATAACGTACCAGCTTTAACCCATCGTGGCCGCTTAATACTGTATCATAACTTCTTTCTAAACCGACATTCTGCTTTTTTGTCTTTCATTATTAGCGTCTTTAAACTCTCTTGATAACCCGATTGTTCTGTTTGCCAATAAGCCAAACGGTGTTTCCCGTTTGCTATTCACTTCCACGATTACACCACTTTTGTTTCTTCCTTGTCTTACCAATGGGAAATCCCGGAAAATCTTATACTGTTCAAAACTCAGCTTCTTCTTTAACGGATAATATCTCTCATTGTCTTTGAAAGCCAGCTGCAATTCTTTTTTATACTGTGCTGCTGTTTTATCATTGAAATAGGTTGCCAGGGCAAACGCAAACGAATCAACATTCTCCACAAAACGGTTTCCTTTTTTCTCCCTTAAACCATCTGCATTAAAATCAATGTAAATATCAAAAGTGGGAATAGAAGTACTGAGCATCTGACCATCTTCGCTGTAGATAGTGCCCCGCTCTGCATCAAGGGCAATGAATTTTTGGTGAAGACTGTCGCTCATGCTCCGCCAATGGTTTCCCTGAAATTTCTGGATGTAGAAAGCTCTGCCGAGGACCAGTAAGCTACAGCAGTACTATGCCGATAAAACTGAGGTATACCCTCCATAATATGTCCCGTTTAACGTCCAATGTCGTCCGTTCTAAGTTGTGTCGTTATTAGTTGTATTCATCCACCTTTCTTTCAGTTGGTCAGAAAGGAATTTTTAGCTCTTAATTGCTTCCGGCCGAATCTTTCAACACTACGGGTGATTGTGTCAGTTCTTTCAACCCCAATGGTTCAACTACTTTCACCAGTTCGCTTTGCTTGCTCTGATACATCACTTTACTCTTCACTGCTATGTACTCGTATTTCAGTTCTTTTACTTCCTTAGCTGTGCGGTTTATCTTCCGTATGGTCTTATCAGCATAATGACCATTATAGATGTACAGCACTGCCAGCATTGCGAGGAACAAAAAGAACGGCACCTGCTTAACGATCGACTGATAATTCAGCCAACGTTTCCAGTCAAGCTTTTGGTCCCGTTCTTTTGGATTTTGCTGTTCCTGCATAAATGAGTTTTAAGGCTCGTTAGTTCTGGTTTTTCACTTCTCCGGTTTTTACCGACAGGGTTGATTTCAAAGGATATAGATTTTCCATTTTTTATACCCTCTATAGTTTACAGTTTTGAATTCTCTTTATTTCCACTGTTATACCATCATCACTTTTTCTGCTACTCTCAACTTTGCACTTCTTGATCTTGGGTTTTGCTTCATCTCTTCATCCGTTGGCAGCACAGGCTTCTTTGTTATTATTTTCAGTTCGTTTACCGGTTCCGTGTTGATAAAGGGATTCTCATCCGGTTCATTAGATGAACCACGTCGGAAAAAATTCTTCACCAGTCTGTCCTCAAGGGAATGAAACGTAATGATGGCCACTCTGCCTCCCGGCTTTAATAAGGATGGGATCTGTTCCGAGCATTTCTTTCAATGCACCTAATTCATCGTTCACTTCAATTCGTAATGCCTGGAAAACCTGGGCGAAGTACTTGTTGGGATTTCCTTTTACTATTTCCCGAACTGCATTTTTAAATCCATCAATCGTTTTAAGTGAAGCGGTGCTGCGAACATCGAACGATCTTTTTGGCCAATGTTTTAGCGTTGGTTACTTCTCCATACTGTTCAAAAAGTTTGTGCAACTGTTGCTCAGTATAAGTATTCACCACTTCAAAAGCCGTCAGGGTTTGGCGCTGATCCATCCGCATATCCAGTTCGGCATTGAAACGAATGGAGAAGCCTCTGTCCGCTTCGTCAAACTGGTGGCTGCTTACGCCAAGATCAGCCATAATGCCATCAACCGCTGTAATGTTGTGCAGGCGAAGAAACCGTTGCAGGTGACGAAAGTTTTGTGGAACAAAAATGATCCTTTCATCAACCGGCAGGTTTTTCCTTGCATCATCATCCTGGTCAAAGGCTACCAATTTTCCTGTTGCACCTAATTTTTGAAGAATAGCTTTAGAATGTCCCCCACCACCAAATGTGCAATCAACATAAACACCATCAGAGCGGATATTCAACCCTTCAATGACTTCATGCAGCAGAACTGGTATGTGATACTGTTCCGGCACAATGTGATTATTCGGGTTTACCTCCGCCAAGTACCTGGTTACCCAGGTCACTTAATGCATCCGAAGAAATTGAATCAAAGAACTGTTTGTACTTATTACTATCCCAGATTTCTATTTTATC
Source organism: Chitinophagaceae bacterium (assembly GCA_037045605.1). Taxonomy (GTDB): domain Bacteria; phylum Bacteroidota; class Bacteroidia; order Chitinophagales; family Chitinophagaceae; genus JJ008. The sequence goes on from JBAOHK010000017.1 coordinate 62,509, forward strand.
TCCTGTTGCCATCAGTACTATATCCTTTTCCAGTCCTGCATAAACCTTCAGGCTTGGTGGCAGCAGTATCCTTCCGGCTGTATCCGGTTCCACATAAGTGGCGCCGTTCAGAAAGGCCCGTCTGAACTCCCGTTGTTTAGGGTCGAACTCATTCAGCCCGGTAATTTTTGCAAAGAGCGGCTCCCATGTCCTCATCGGGTAGAGAGCTAAACATTTTTCAAATCCCCTGTTGATAACAAAGCGGCCGGTTTCCTCTTCCGGCAATTGCTTTTTGAACCCCGCCGGGAGGAGGAACCGCCCCTTGGCGTCCAAAGTAGCCTCGAATTCTCCGAGAAAGCCTGTCATTATCAGGGATTTGAGTCAATTTATAAATAATTGACACAAAATAACACTTTTTCCCACTTAACAGCCAAATTTTTAAAAATTTAATTTTTCCCCACTCTATTTTTGTCTGAAAGTCAGTACTGTAAAGGGTTTCAACCGAAGTAGAGAGTTTTAAGGCCAATATCTGCTGTATTATCTGTGAATTACAGTGGAAAAGCTGTGGATAGGCCAATTTTCCGTAATTATGTCTCCATTTGAATTTTAAACGAAACCTATGCCTGCAGGCTATTCCGGCACGCCGTTAATAAAGAAACTTGGCATTAAACCTGAAATGAAAATATTGCTGATCAATCAGCCGGTTGAGTATTATTTGCTGCTTGAAACAAATATTACCGACCAGTTATGCAAGAAGAATGAAGTACCTGACCTGGTTCACCTGTTTGTAAAAAGCAACAAAGAGTTTGAAGGGGAAATGAAGAAAATAAAATCAGTATGTAAAAAAAATACCGCTGTGATAATTTGGGTGTCGTGGTATAAGAAAAGTGCAAAGATCGCTACAGATGTAACGGAAGATGTAATAAGGAACTATGCATTGAAAAATGACCTGGTAGATGTGAAGGTTTGTGCAGTGAGTGATATGTGGAGTGGGTTGAAATTAGTTGTACCCCTGAGTAAACGATAGTATTTTTGTCTTCATCAAATACAACAGTTAGTTGTATCATGACAAACCCAAGAAAAATATCCATCAACGACTACACTTATTCCCTCCCGGAAAACAGGATCGCTAATTATCCTTTGCCCGAAAGAGATGCCTCCAGGCTGCTTATTTATAAAGAAGGAACTATCAGCAAAGACATCTACAGGAATATTGCAACACATATTCCCGAAAAATCCCTGCTCATTTTCAATAACACTAAAGTGGTGGAAGCAAGATTGTTATTCCAAAAACCAACCGGTGGTGTGATTGAGATATTTTGCCTGGAACCACATTCACAGTATGCGGATATTACAACCGCTATGTTACAAAAAGAAAAAGTGTGGTGGCATTGTCTGGTAGGTGGTGCCGCTAAATGGAAACCAGGACAAATACTGGAAAAGAAAATTCAATATGCCGGCAAAGAGATAGTTCTCAGGGTTTCCTATGTAGAAAAAAAGACTGACTCGTTCATCATTGAAATATCATGGTCACCTGCCCACATGAGTTTTGCTGAAGTATTGCACCATGCCGGGGCTGTTCCCTTACCCCCTTATATAAAGAGAGCACCAGAAAAATCAGACAAAGAAAGATACCAGACTATATATGCAGATAAACACGGTTCTGTAGCAGCACCTACAGCCGGTTTGCATTTCACCAACCTAATTTTAGGAAACCTGAAAGAAAAAAATATCCAGTCGGATTTTGTAACACTGCATGTAGGCGCCGGAACATTCAAACCCGTGAAAAGTGAAACTATGCAAGAGCATGAAATGCATGCTGAGTTTATCGATGTTTCCAGGAGAACGATAGAAACCATTATCGCTAACCTCGATAACGACATTATTGCTGTTGGAACGACATCATTGCGTACGATCGAAAGCTTATACTGGCTTGGAGTAAAGCGATTGGCTACAAGCAATAATACCGATAGCCTGGAAGGCCTTTCCCAATGGGAGGCTTACGAAATGGTAGGAAATGATCTTCCTGTTAAAGAGGTTTTGCAGTCGCTTTTAGACTGGATGGATAAAAATCAATTGGGAAGATTGATCACCAAAACACAAATACTGATAGCACCGGGCTACACTTTCAAAATTGTGAAGGGCCTTGCCACTAACTTTCATCAACCACAATCAACGTTATTATTATTAGTTGCCGCATTCATTGGTGAAGATTGGAGAAAAGTTTATGCTTATGCCTTGCAACACGACTTCCGTTTTCTAAGCTATGGTGATGGAAGTTTATTATGGAAGAAAGAGTGTTAACCCTTTTTCAATGGCAGATCAACGGTGAATGTGCTCCCCTTCCCTAAGGTACTCTCGGCTTTAATATCACCATCATGGGCTTCCACCATTGTCTTTACATAGCTTAACCCCAAACCAAAGCCTTTTACATTATGTACATTACCTGTATGTGCCCGGTAGAAACGTTCAAAAATTCGCTTTACAGTATCCCGGTTCATACCAATCCCGTTGTCTTCAATCTTCATGGTAAAATACTTACCATTTGATTGAGTTGTTAATTTTATAACAGGGGGTATGTTATCTTTCGCATACTTCACAGCATTATCCACCAGGTTATTGACCAGATTGGAAAAATGTACTTCATCTGCATTCACCAGGTCATTCTGGGCATTGAGAGATAATTCAACTTTCCCTTGTTTATCTTCTAATTGCAACATGAAATTATCAACAACATCTTTTATCACTTCATGTACATGAACAGGCTTCAGGTTCAGGTCAACTTCCTGTTTTTCTAATTGTGATGCTTTAAGGATTGTTTCTACCTGCCGGTTCATCCGCTGGTTTTCCTCTTTAATAATTCCGCTGAAATAACCGAGCTTCTCCCTGTCCTGTATCACTTTTTCATTTCGCATGGCATCCACTGCCAGTGAAATAGTGGCAATAGGGGTTTTAAACTCATGGGTCATGTTGTTGATAAAATCATTCTTTATCTCGCCCAGTTTCTTTTGCCGGAGCATGGTACGGACTGTAAGATAAAAAGCCGCAAGAATGATGAGAGTAAAACCCGCAGACATAATGATTCTCCAGCGAAGAGATTGCAATACAAAATTCTTAATGTTTGGAATTACCACCACAAACACTTCATCAGGTGAAAGATTCTCACCTGCCGTCCCGCTGGGGGGAGTTAATGATGCGATGAATCTTTTATTATGAACTGTATCCTCATAGAATGTAGCAAAGTTTTCAGATTGCCTTGTAAAATAATTTTCAATCCCATTTTTATCGAATGAGGCGATGCCGAATTCAAACCGAACATCTTTCAAATTATTTTCCAGAAAAGCTTTTTGCAGCTTCTTTTTTATTTCCTCCACACTGAATTGCTGGCCAACAGTATAAGGCTTGAAAAGATCTATTGAGAAATCGTCGGGTATAATTTTCTTATTCCCTCCTGCTGCATAACTACTCCCCTTATGCTGCTCCAATTCCTCACCCACTGTCTGTGTAGCCCTGATCACCCTTTCCTTAATCTGCTCCTCTCTTAACAAAACCATGTTTTGTATCCAGGATATCTGGATAAAAATGGTACCTATCAACGAGAGGCTTATCAGTACAGTAATAATGGTAAAAATTCTTTTCACTTGTTTTCAGTAATTGAACCGTAAGATATAAAACCCTGCAAAGGATTCAAAAATACACCACATAAACCTGCTACGGTCCCTGCAATGGGATATTTAAGGCATTTTAACGGCGATTTAGAATAACAATATCCACCTGTAAGTTCAGACAACCAATATTTATATTTGAACGATTGATTTTTCAACAGGAATTTTGAAAAATGATTTTTCGCCTTAAATTGAAGTATGATTGAACCAGCCCCCGGCATATTACTCATTGCAGATCCTTTTTTAAAAGATCCTAATTTTTTAAGGACTGTTGTTTTTTTATGTGAACATAAAGACGAAGGGAGTTTCGGCTTTGTGCTGAACCGTCAATATGAAAATACATTGGATGAACTTATTCCTGAGCTGGTGGGCCACAAAATCCCTGTTTACTATGGCGGACCTGTGCAATTAGATTCTATCCATTTTCTGCACCAGTATCCAGATGAGATTCCCGGTGGGCAGGAAGTAATTAAGGGAGTTTATTGGGGTGGTGATTTTGATGCCGTTGTTAACTTACTAAAAAAAGAAGATGTTGATACTGACAAGATCCGCTTCTTTATTGGTTATTCTGGCTGGAGCGAAGGACAGTTAGATACTGAGATGACTGAAAAAACATGGCTGACAGTAAAAGCTACCCGCAGACTGATCTTCCATAGTAACTACAACGATATATGGAAAGACTCTCTAAAACATCTTGGCGGCGATTATGAAATGATGGTGAACTTTCCTATCGATCCGCAATTAAACTAGCAAAATAAAAAACCCTCCCGATTAATTGAGAGGGTTAAAATTTGTTTTCACAATCCCGGACCACCTGGTTTTTCCAGTCTCTTTATTCTACGGGTACTGCACCTTCCACCAGAACGGTTACTTTGTTGTTGAGTACTTCAACAAATCCGCCTTGTATATCGAAGTAAGCAAAATGATTTTGTTTATCCTTCAGCACTTTCAACCGGCCAGCCTTTAATGCACTTACCAGCGGAGCATGTTTTTCCAATACTTCAAAGGAACCACTGATACCGGGCATCTGTACACCATACACTTCGCCGCTGTATAATTTTCGTTCCGGAGTTAATATCTCTAAATTCATAATTCGTCAGATTAGGCTTGTGCTTGTGCCATCAATTTTTTACCTTTTTCGATCGCATCATCAATACTACCCACCAGGTTAAATGCTGCTTCAGGATATTCATCCACTTCACCGTCCATGATCATATTGAAGCCACGGATCGTTTCTTCGATCGGCACCAACACACCCTTCAGACCGGTAAAGTGCTTCTGCTACATGGAATGGTTGTGAAAGGAAACGCTGAACCCTTCTTGCACGGCTTACCACTAATTTATCATCGTCGCTCAATTCGTCCATACCAAGAATGGCGATGATGTCCTGCAATTCTTTATAACGCTGCAACATTGATTTAACCCTGTTGTGCACAATTATAATGTGCATCCCCAACAATCAATGGGGTAAGGATCCTTGAAGTCGAGTCCAATGGGTCAACTGCAGGATAGATACCCAAGTCAGCAATTTTTCTTGACAATACGGTTGTAGCATCCAAGGTGAGCAAACGTAGTGGCTGGAGCCGGGTCGGTCAGGTCATCCGCAGGTACATATACCGCCTGTACTGAAGTGATAGAACCATTTTTAGTTGATGTGATGCGTTCCTGCATAATACCCATTTCTGTGGCCAGTGTAGGTTGATAACCCACGGCTGAAGGCATACGACCCAACAAGGCTGATACTTCAGAACCGGCCTGGGTGAAACGGAAGATATTATCAACGAAGAACAGGATGTCACGACCCTTGCCATGTGCCATCACCATCACGATAGTATTCTGCGATTGTCAAACCAGACAATGCCACCCTTGCCCTTGCTCCCGGGGGTTCATTCATCTGACCGAATACGAAAGTTGCTTTTGAATCAGCCAGCTCTTTCATATCCACTTTACTGAGATCCCAACCGCCTTCTTCCATACTATGCTTGAATGCATCACCATATTTCATGATACCTGGCTTCGATCATTTCTCTCATCAGGTCATTTCCTTCCCTTGTTCTTTCACCTACACCGGCAAACACTGACACACCTGAATATGCTTTCGCAATGTTGTTGATCAGTTCCTGGATCAATACAGTTTTACCCACACCGGCACCACCGAACAATCCGATTTTACCACCTTTAGCATATGGCTCGATCAGGTCAATGACTTTAATACCAGTGAACAGTATCTTCTGAGGCGGTACTCAGGTTTTCAAATGCAGGAGGCAGGTTGTGAATAGGACGGCCACCCTTTTTTGATACAGCTGGCAATCCATCAATAGGATCACCGGTTACGTTGAACAAACGGCCCTTAATGGCATCACCAACAGGCATGGCGATTGCAATACCTGTATCCACTACTTCCATACCACGAACAAGGCCTTCGGTACCGTCCATCGCAATGGTACGAACACTATCCTCACCAAGGTGTTGCTGCACTTCCAAAACGAGAATGTCGCCATTTTGTCTTTTCAGTTCGAGAGAGTTATAAATTTCGGGGAGTTTGCCGTTAAACTGAACGTCAACTACGGCACCGATAACCTGTTTTACTTTACCAACATTTGCCATATAAAGAGTTTAAAAAGAGAGGTTTGATTTCAGGCCGCAAAGGTAAGGGGGTGAAGGTAATTTGCCAATTTGAAAATCAAGGTTTTTTAGGGTGGGGAAAATGGGTTAAAAAACAAATGTAGCCGGGTTTTAATAGGGCTATTCTGGCTATTTTTGAGCCCTTCTGAAAATTATATGCAATTAATCGAAGTAACTGACCATCAATCGTCCAAGGATTTTATCCGGATAAATGCAGAGATCAATAAAAATGATCCTAATTATATCCAGCCACTTAATAAAGATATTAATGAGGTTTTTGATCCTAAGAAGAATAAGGCATTCCGCTTTGGTGAGGCTATAAGGTGGGTATTGAGAGACAACAACGGAAATCTTATTGGGCGAATCGCTGCTTTTACTAATAAAAAATACCGCAACAAAGGCGATGACGGCCCTGTAGGTGGTATCGGTTTTTTTGATTGTATTAATGACCAGGCAGCAGCTGATATGCTTTTCGATGTTGCCAAACACTGGCTGATGCAGCGGGGAATGGAAGCAATGGATGGCCCTATCAATTTTGGAGAAAGAGACCGCTGGTGGGGATTATTGGTAAAAGGGTTTGCTCCCCCGGTATATTGTCTCAATTATAACCAGCCTTATTACCAGCATCTGTTCGAAACTTATGGATTTAAAAACTATTTCAACCAGATATGTTTTGGCATGAAAGCCAATGTAAGGCTGCAAGAAAAATTTTATATCCGGCATGCGGAATGTGCGGCTGACCCGAATTTTTCCTCGGCACATATCAAAAAAAAACAATTGGAGAAATTTGCCAAAGATTTTACCACTGTTTATAATAAAGCATGGGCTGGCCATGGTGGATTAAAACAATTGGAAGAAAAGATCGTCATCAAGATGTTTAAGTCCATGAAACCGGTGATGGACGAAAGGATAAACTGGTTTGTATATTATAAAGGAGAACCGGTTGCCATCTGGATAAATCTGCCCGATCTGAACCAATGGTTCAAATACCTGAAAGGGAAATTCAGCATCTGGCATAAACTAAAATTTCTCTGGATTAAGGCTACTAAAAAAAATAACAAGTTTACCGGGCTCGTTTTCGGCGTAGTTCCCGAATTCCAGGGCAAAGGCGTCGACAGTTATATAGTAGTGGAAGGATGCCGGATAATTCAAAATCTGAAAATTGAAAACGGTGTATATACTGTTGGCAAGCCCATTTATGAGGATTACGAAATGCAGTGGATTGGCGAATTCAATCCCATAATGGTGAATGTGGCAGAAGCCATTGCAGGTAATCGCAGCCGCATACTAACCACTTACCGCTATTTGTTTGACAGGACGAAAGAATTTATGCCACATCCTGTCCTGCATTAAAAACTTATGCACAACAAAAATCCTTTTCCAGCAGCTAAGTTGTGTTTCTTAAATTGCAGCCGGTATGGATAAATTCATTGTTTCGGCCCGTAAGTACAGACCTCAAACTTTCGACACTGTCGTTGGACAATCGCATATTACCACCACACTAAAGAATGCGATCAAACATCAGCAATTGGCTCATGCATTTCTTGTTTTGCGGGCCACGGGGTGTGGGCAAAACAACTTGTGCAAGGATATTGGCAAAAACCATCAATTGCGAACACCAGACTAAAGACGGCGAAGCCTGTGACAAATGCCAGAGCTGTACTTCTTTCAATGACGGCGCCTCAATGAATTATTTTGAATTAGATGGAGCTTCCAACAATTCAGTAGATAATATCCGTGACCTTGTAGACCAGATCCGTTTCGTTCCGCAAACTGGTAAGTATAAAGTGTATGTGATAGATGAGGTTCACATGTTAAGTTCTTCAGCGTTCAATGCTTTTTTGAAAACACTGGAAGAGCCACCACCATATGCAATTTTTATTTTAGCCACAACGGAAAAACATAAGATACTCCCGACCATTTTAAGCCGTTGCCAGATATTTGATTTCAAACGCATCACTACGAATGATACGGTGCATCACCTCGAAGAAATTTGTGAAAAAGAAGAGATCAAAGCTGAAAAAGCAGCCTTACAAGTAATTGCCCAAAAAAGTGAGGGCTGTATGCGGGATGCATTAAGCATCCTGGATAAAATAGTCAGTTTTACTAATGGTGAATTGAATTATGCCAATACATTAGAGCATTTGAATATCCTTGATGCAGATTGCTATTTCAAACTACTGGAGTGTATGCAGCAACAAGATCTTTCCGGCGCTATGTTGCTTTACGATGATATAAACCGCAAAGGGTTTGAAGGAGACCTGGTGCTGAATGGTTTTTCAGAATTTATCCGTAACCTGCTGGTGTGTAAAGATGAAAAAGCAGCCAGCTTGCTGGACGTGGTAGAAAGCTTTAAAGACAAGTATATTTCAACCGCAAAAGGGGTTTCTCCTGCCCTTCTTATCAGTTCATTGAATATTCTTAATGATGCTGAAATAAACTATAAAGCAGCGAGGAACAAACGGCTGCATGTAGAACTGGCTCTTATCAAACTTTGCTACCTGCAGCAGGCCCTCGAACTGTCTTTGGAGGGAAATATAATTGCTAAAAAAAAAGTAGTTGAGGCTCCGCTTGCTTTCAGAACATCCGCTATAAAACCGTTTTCGGCCCGCCAAACTTCTGTTGAAAAAGGCTCTCAAAAACAAACTGAGGCTAAACTTATAATTGAAATACCCAATATAGAAAAGCTGATTGTAGCAGAAGAAAGTCCGGCATTTGAGAAACATTCTGCATCAGGCACCGCAGCCACTCCTTCAAAACTGTCAGCCCTTGATAAGATCCGGAAACAATACCAGGCCAATGGTAACAATGGAAATGGCAATATCAATCATCCGTTACAATTTGAAGAGTTACAAAAAGCATGGGCTGAATATGTGATAAAGCTGAAAGAAGCAAAAAACCCGGCCGCCCAGCCATTTGAGTTGGCATTACTCCGCATAAAGGATGAAAATTCTTTTGAAGCGGTTACATCAAATACTATCGAAAAGCAATTTATTGAACAGGACAGGAATAAACTTTTTTCATTCCTGCAAGAGCGGTTAAAAAACCGCCTGTTGCAGTTCAATACTATAGTGGAGGAAAAAGCTGAAAATCGTCCGCAAATAGAGGTTACACTTACATCCAAAGAGCAATATCAGAAAATGATAGAGCAATATCCTTTTGTCAAAGAATTGAAAGACCGTCTGCGGCTTGAGTTGGACTACTAATCACCCCCTTCATTCACTATTTTATCTTAATTTCGACCAAAATTAAAAGGCAATGGCCGAAGTGATATTGATGCCCCGTCTCAGCGACACTATGACTGAAGGTGTAATTGCTGCATGGCATAAAAAAGTCGGAGATACTGTAAAAAAAGGTGACCTGCTGGCAGAAATCGAAACCGATAAAGCTACAATGGAACTGGAAAGCTATAAAGACGGCACCCTGTTACATATTGGTGGTGATAAAGGCGTAAAGATCCAGGTAGATGATTTACTGGCAATCGTAGGTAAAGCCGGGGAAGATATTTCGTCATTACTAAAAGGTGGAACTGCTCCCGCAAAAAAACAAGAACCTAAAAAGGAAGCATCCACAAACCGTAGCAAGTGATCCGCAACCGGCTATTGATGTTTCAAAAATGGATGAAGTGGTACTGATGCCAAGATTAAGCGACACAATGGAAGAAGGTGTTATTGCTTCCTGGCATAAAAATGTGGGTGATACTGTAAAAAAAGGCGAGGTGCTCGCAGAGATAGAAACCGACAAGGCAACCATGGAATTAGAGAGTTATAAAAATGGAACTCTCTTGCATATCGGCGCACAGAAAGGCGAAAAGATACCGGTGAATGGTTTGCTTTGCATCATTGGTGAGAAAGGTAAAGTAGATGTGAATGCCGTTGTTGTCGCCTTAAAAAGCGGAGTTGCTACTGCAAATCAACCTGGCCAACCAGCACAAACTGCAAAGACAGAAACTAATCAAATTGCAGTAACTCCAACTGCCGCTGTCGCAAGTTCATCTTCAGAAAATGGAAGAGTTAAAGCATCGCCCCTGGCAAAAAAATTGGCTGCTGAAAAAGGTATTGATATTAAGGCCATCAGTGGTTCGGGTGATGGTGGGCGGATCATTAAAGCTGATATTGATAATTATAATGAAAAAGCAGGGGTTTCAGTCGGAAAGGGATCTTCAACAAGTGGTGGAGTAGATATCTTACCCTGGTCGCACAAAGAAACTGACGTCACCAAAAGCCAGGAGGGATATACCGATATTCCCAACTCACAAATGCGTGGCGTAATAGCCAAACGTTTAGGAGAAAGTAAATTCAGTGCCCCGCATTTCTATCTGACGATGGAAATAAACATGGACAATGCTATCTCTGCAAGAACCCAACTGAATGAAATAAGCCCGGCAAAAATCAGCTTCAATGATCTGGTGGTTAAAGCGGCAGCACTGGCATTGCGCCAGCATCCGGCAGTCAACGCCTCATGGATGGGTGATAAAATAAGAAGGTACAGTCATGTTCATATCGGCATAGCCGTAGCAATTGAAGATGGCTTAATTGTTCCGGTGGTTCGTTTTGCTGACCAGAAAACATTGCCGCAAATAGCTGCTGAAATTAAAGAACTGGCTGGCAAAGCAAAGAATAAAAAATTGCAGCCGAATGAGTTTACTGGCAATACATTTACTATTTCCAACCTTGGGATGATGGATATTGATGAATTTACAGCCATCATCAACCCCCCAGATAGCTGCATTATGGCAGTGGGGAGAATAAAAGAAATAGTGGTAAAGAAAGGGGATGCCTTTGCCGTTAGCAATGTGATGAAAATAACTCTTAGTTGCGACCACCGCAGTGTGGACGGGGCTACGGGTGCAGCTTTCCTTCAAACTTTTAAAAAATACCTTGAGAATCCCGTTACAATGCTTTTATAGAGTATTTATACGATTAACATATCATGTAAAGCTACCAAACCAGGTAGCTTTTTTGTTTTATTACAGCGGTCTGGCAGGTTTGTTGTGTTTATTTTAAAGTACTTATCAGCAATAGGGGTATGACCTTAAACTCAAAAGATAAATCGGCCAGCTAAAATACCACGCAGATTTTGCTGTTATATTAGCTATGAGATTAAAATCAAACCTATGGAAGAAAATGAACCAAAAGAATTTACCTGGTCTGGACTGTTTACTGTAACAACCTGTTGTTCCTTTCTTTTTAATGGAATAATAAAATTACTAGATGGTAGTTTTTCAGAACTACTTTTCATTATCGGAGGTATTGCTGCCGGCTTTGCCACACTTAATTGGTTCGGCAGAATGATTGTCAAACAAAGCAACAAAAAAAGGAAAAAAAGCAGATTTGCCTCCTGATATCCGTTTCTCCGCCCTGCCATACTCCAAACTCAACGATTTTTTTACAAAGACTTTTGGAGGTAAGAAATCTTACTATCCTCTGCCTGGCTTTCCTTTCCAAGGCTAATATTTTTCATGACCCAACGAAAATATATTTTCAATATTTTTTGAAAATTCAAAATTGCAGTTGTAATTTTGCTGTATGAAACTCATCGAAGCAAGACAACAATTCATCAGTAGCTGGGGGGCTTTTGGTACTCATTGGGGTATTAACCGTACGATGGCACAGATTCATGCTTTGTTATTGATAAGTCCCGATCCATTGACACAGGACGACATCATGGACCAACTCAATATCAGCCGTGGCAATACTAATATGAATATCCGGGAACTCATTAACTGGGGATTGGTGGAAAGGGTTTTGCTATCAGGTGAAAGAAAAGAATATTTCTCTGCTGAAAAAGATATCTGGAAAGTAGTAAAGCAAATTGTAAAAGAAAGAAAAAAAAGGGAACTGGAGCCTATGCTTCAGCTACTTGACAAACTGGAAGAAGTTGAAGGCGATAAAAGGGATAAAAACGTAAAGACTTTCGTTGACACCGTAAGTGGTATTAAAAAATTGGGCCGCCAGGCTGATAAAACTCTTGATATGATGATAAAAGCTGAAGAAAGCTGGTTCATCGGAACAATGATGAAGTTCTTTAAATAACACAAAAAATGAATGAAAAGAAAACTCTTGTTCTGGGCGCATCTGACAATCCATCCAGGTACAGTTACCTGGCTATCCAAAGATTAAGGAGCCACGGCCATCCGGTTGTAGCTATTGGAAGGAAATATACATTGGTAGAAGATGTAACTATTGAAAATGTTAAGAAGCCATTTGATAAGATTGACACCGTAACACTTTACCTGAACCCGCAACATCAGCAGGAATACTACGATTATATCCTTTCACTCAATCCCAAACGAATCATCTTTAATCCAGGTGCTGAAAATGACGAACTGGCTGAGCTTGCAAAGGGAAAAGGAATAAAAACCCTGGAGGCCTGCACATTGGTAATGCTAAGTACAAACCAATATTAATAGTAGAAGACCAATAACCTGTTCCGGGCTTTTACGATGGGCTTAGTGTACTACCCCTCAATTTTGGGATTTCTTTTGTCTGTTGTTTGGACAATTTTGATTTTTTAACAAATCTTGTATCACCGTACCCCACTGATAACTGCAACCACAATCCAGGTTGCTGAACAATATCCTGTTGACCTAAAAAAAAGTTCAAATGAAAAACCTATGTACCATCGCAGTATGCGTAAGCATTACCCTTTACAGCCTCAATTCTTCTGCACAGACAGGAGATGTGATTCCCCTGAATGAGCCTAATCTCAACAAACCTAAGCTGTTCCAAAACCTTCCGGATAATATTCCTGTAAGGATGGACAACATCATCAGTCTTTTTGGAATTGGTGTCGGGCAGCAGGTGAGTATGAGTATGTCGGATGTCACCCCTTTTCAATTTGAAGGCAATGTGGTATCTGCCGTAAGCAAGTATGAAAACAGCATTCAGAGTGTTGTCGTAAAATCTACCAATTACCCCGGCGCAAGATTTACTATTTCTAAGATCACCGATGAGAATGGAAACATATCATACAGAGGCAGGATATTAAGCATGCAGCATGGTGATATGTATGAGCTGAAGGGTGATAATAACCAGTTCATACTGATAAAAAGAAAATTTTACGACCTGGTGAACGAATAAAATTATCAGTCCAAATACTTTATAAATGGTCCGTTTTTACATCCGTATCCTATAGTACCTTTTGAAAAACCAATCTAAATCCGTCTTGTTATGAAAAACTTTTTACGATCCGTACTTATGGCGTTGTCATTCGTGACAGCCATGAATAGTAATGCCCAGGTGCCAGTCTTGAGCAGTCTTCCCTCTGCACAAGCAGTCATATTTCTTGATTTTGACGGGCATAATGTGGCCGGAACTTCCTGGAACTTTGATGGACCTTTTTATTGTGGCCCCTCTGGTTTAGACAATTCGCAAATAACCACTGTCTTTAACCGTGTTGCAGAGGACTACCGTCCGTTCAATATTAATATTACTACCGATTCAACAAAATTTCTTGCTGCTCCCGTCAACAGGAGAATGAGGGTACTTCTTACCGTTTCTTACGAATGGTATGGATCAGCCGGTGGGGTTGGGTTTATTGGCTCTTTTACCTGGGGTGACGACTCCCCCTGCTTTGTATTCACCTCATTGTTGAGTTATAATGTAAAGAATATTGCAGAAGCCGCTTCGCATGAAGCCGGTCACACACTCAACCTTCAACACCAATCGGTTTATAATGGCAGTTGTGTAAAAACGGCTGAATATAATACCGGTCAGGGTGCTGGTGAAATTGGCTGGGCTCCAATCATGGGAGCTGGCTACTATCAAAATATGACGCTTTGGAACAGTGGCACCAGCTCATTAGGTTGCAACGATATCCAAAACGACCTGACAGTAATAACTACTGCCAATGGTTTTGGTTTCCGCACAGATGATTACGCTTCAACTTTTGCAGGAGCTACTAATGCGCCTTTTTTAAATAATCATTTTGCTGTGAACGGAATCATAGGTCAAAACACTGACCAGGATATGATAAAATTCACCCAACTTGCTAACGGCAGGTTTCAGTTAAATGCTGTGCCCTACAATGTGGGTACTGGTAATGCCGGTTCTAATCTTGACCTGCAAATAACATTATTTAATAATTCACAAACACAATTGAATGTTTATAATCCCGGAACCTTGTTAAGTTCAGTAATTGACACCCAGCTTAATGCCGGGACTTATTACCTCAGGATAGAAGGCAAAGGGAATATTTATGCCCCAAACTATGCAAGTCTTGGTTCCTATGCATTAACCGGAGATTTTACGGCAGGCACTTTGCCGTTGAGAAGACTGGAACTGCATGGTGACTTAATCAGTGATAAACACAGGCTTACCTGGGTTATTGATGCTGATGAAGCTATTACCAGACAGATATTGGAAATTTCAACTGATGGCAGAACTTTTAGCCCGGTTACACAATCGTCAAATGAACAGCGGTCATTTATGTACAAACCATATGTGTCAACTACGGCACAATACAGGCTGAACGTTACTTTTGATAATGGTCACCAGTACTATTCAAACATTGTTTCACTAAGAAATACCGGAACATCAGACTGGCCGAAACTGGTAAGCAATTTTACCAACAATAATATTGTGGTAACCAGTCCCGGCACCTACAGTTATGCTATTTATGAATTCAGCGGCAAAACAATCAGCCGCGGGCAACTGACCAATGGCTTGAACACAATAAATACAGCAGGTATTACTAATGGTATGTATATTATCCGTTTTGCCAGCGGCTCAGACCAGTGGGTAGATAAATTTGTAAAACAATAAAGCTTTTCCTGTTCTGTTAACAGAACAATAATCCGTACCCCTTTTGTAAATCAGAGGTTTTCCTGTAATTTAGGAAAACCTCTTTTTTTATGAGATGGAGAAAATTTAATGGCGACCCGATTGAACTACCCATTATGGAAGCTGTTGAGAATGCCATCAAACGGGAAACCCAAAAAGGATTTCGTTTGAAAGTTTGCATCGGCACAGACTCACAGGTAAAAGGACAGGAAACAGAATTTGCAACCGTTATTGTCTTTCTCCGGGAAGGACACGGTGGCTTTATGTTCATCCACAATGAAAAGACCAGGCAGCAGTACACAATCAAAGAACGGATGCTGATGGAAGTGGCCAAAAGCATTGAAATTGCTTATGAGCTCTGCAACCTGTTCACCGTTTATAATGTGGACATGGAAGTTCATGCCGACATCAACACCAATCCAAATTTCAAAAGCAACGATGCATTAAAAGAAGCAATGGGTTACATCCTTGGTATGGGCTTTGCCTTTAAAGCCAAACCAGAAGCCTTTGCCAGCAGCAGTTGCGCTAACAAAGTAGTGAACTAATTGGTGTTCGCTAAATTATTTGTGAAGGCGGAGAGTTCCTCCACCAGTAGAATTGACTCCTCTACTTTTTCCTTCTTCTAAGCCCAATAATCAGAATTATAAGGAATGCCGCCCCAATTGCAATGCGTATAATGGCGGCCTTTTTTTGCCGGGCTTTTCTTTCTTTTTGTAATTCTAAAATATAATTCATGCTTCGGGAGAAATCCTCTTTTATCTTACCGCTGTCTGCCAGTTGCAATACGGAAGCGATGCTGTCTTTAAATTTCTGCAGTTTTTGAAGTTGCGAATCGTTAAGGGCCAGTTTTCTGAGTTCCCCTCTATTCTTGATTTTGTCATTAGTCTGGGAAAAGCTAATTATGCCACATAGTAAGAATATCAGCAACGAAAGTTTTTTCATGAGTTAAGTTTGACCTCCTTAGTTCATAAAGAAAGAGTATGTAAAGACCCGTAAAGAAGGAAGATGATCTTACTGATGTGGCGTTAACAGGATTTGATCTTTTACCTGAAAACTTTCTCCTAACATATTAGAGGCAGTCGAGGTAGTGGCTCCACTGTACATTTTTTCCATTTTTTTGCTGTCTTCCTGCGCCAATGAGAAGGTCACCAGTACCAGCACAAAAAGCAGTACGACCAGGTTACGTTCGGATAAGATTGCTTTCATAAGCAGCTTGTAATTGGTTGCAAATTAGGGTATAAATCCGATAAAAACTAATACCACAAATGTGGTATTTATTCAACTAAAGCCTTGTAAAACTACTATTTAACCCCCCAATATAGTCCAGCAAAGCCTTACGTCCGGTTTTTTTGACAGCAGAGGTTATAAAATGTGGAGGCTGCCCCTCCCAATTATTTGCCAGAACCCCCATAAAATCAGCCAGATTTCTATCTGTAGCACCAGGTTTGTTCTTGTCACTTTTAGTGAAAACCAGCACAAAAGGTATTTGCCATTCTCCCAACTGGTTGATGAACTCCAGATCAATCGCCTGGGGTTCATGCCGGATATCAATCAACACAAACAAACAAACGAGGTTTTCCCGTTTCCGGATGTAAGATTCTATCATATTACCCCAGTTATTCCTTGCTTTTTGCGAAACAGTAGCATACCCATACCCGGGAAGGTCAACCAGGTACCATTTTTTTTTATCAGAGGAAATTATTTCAAAATGATTGATAAGCTGTGTTTTTCCGGGGGTGGCTGAGGTTTTGGCCAGTCCTTTTTTATTCGTCAGCATATTTATGAGTGATGACTTGCCTACATTACTCCGGCCGATAAAGGCATATTCCGGCTTATCCGGCATCGGGCATTGTTTGTAACCGGGACTGCTGATGATGTATTTTGTGCCTGTAATTTCCATCGGGCTGCAAGATAGTGGATAAGAATATAACCCGCCCTGAAAGCAAGACACAGATAACTTTGAGAAATTATCATTACCAGCCGAATAAAACCTAGAGGGTAAACCATTTCAAAATCCCAAAAGGATCTATTATCAATAAAATGATAGCTAAAACAAACCCTGTTACTCCAATAGAAATATTTATTTTATGCTTATCCAAGCGACGATTTGTAAGAACTGTAAACGGAGTAAGAACTCCCCAAATCAGAGCCAGAATAAGGGTGCTGTACAGTAGTACTTTCAGCGTTATAAAATATTTTTCAAATCCCGGATTCGTTTCATCGCTGTTACCATAGTATAAGACTCTGCCATAAAGAAACTTATTATACAGTAAAATAGCTAAGAAAGCCACCTGTGTTAAAACAAGTAAACAGCTTATTAAAATATAAAATAGTTTAAACTTTAACATCGGTTATTGTTATTCAGTTTATCCATAGCGGAAGAAATTTGTTATTCAATATACGCATCTCCAAAACAATGGTTAACTGGGAATCCTTGTCATTTTGTAACTATAAACTTCCAGTCTTATCATACCTTTGCCCCCGCTATGGCAGAACCCTTACCTCACGACCATATTATCCCATTTAAAGACTCTGAAAAGGGCAAAAAGGAGCAGGTGGCCGATATGTTTGATAAAATATCCGGCAAATATGATAAAATGAACCGGTTTCTTTCTGCCAGAACAGATATTGGCTGGCGCAAAAAAGCAATCCGTTTACTTGAAAAAGACAGGCCTAAACATATTTTGGATGTTGCTACAGGCACTGCTGATATGGCCCTGATGGCATATGAAATGCTGAAGCCCGACAGTATCATCGGTATCGACATTTCTGAAGGAATGCTTGAATTAGGCAGGAAAAAGGTTGAAAAAGAACAACTTGGGGAAAAAATCCAGTTACAATCCGGTGATTCAGAAACAATAAACTTCGCTGAAAATACGTTTGATGCCGTGATGGTGGCATTTGGGGTCCGGAACTTTGAGAACCTGGAAAACGGTCTGAAGGAAATGCTAAGGGTATTAAAACCAGGTGGCCGTTTGATTGTACTTGAATTTTCAAAACCACGGCGTAAAGCAGCCAAAAGCTTATACAATTTGTATATGGGTATTGTGGCACCGCAGGTGGCCCGTTGGTTCAAACAAAACAAAGAGGCCTATCAATATTTGAATGAATCGGCCAATGCTTTTCCAGACCGCCAATTATTTACTGACATTTTAAAAAAAGTGGGATACTCCGATACGGAATTCAAACCGCTAAGCTTAGGAATATGTTGCATTTACTCCGGAAGAAAGCCAGTATAAGAAGAATAGCCGTATCGTTGTTGCTTTGCGGGGGGCTGCTTATCTCGCAATGCTTGTCTGCACAGTTTAGCCGTGTAGAAATGAATCGCACAGACCAGGACAGCAAGCCCTATTATTTTGGTATGAGTATCGGCTTTAGCCTGGCTCGTTTTCAAACAGAACTTCATCCTGTTTTTTTACAACACGACAGTGTATATGTTGCAGAACCTACAAATTCAGGTGGTATTTCTTTAGGCTTCCAGGCTACTGCAAGGTTATCTAACCGCTTTCAATTACGTTTTAATCCTCAATTGATGTTTGTGGAGCGGAATATTTTCTACCAGCTAAAATATCCCGATATTAATGGTGATACAGCGGTAACCAAAAAGGTAGAATCTATTCTTGCCGCATTCCCCGTTAATATAAAATTTCAGAGTGACCGCATCGGCAATTTCAGGGTGTACACATTGCTCGGCTTTAAAGCTGATATTGACATGGCCAGTAATGCCCGTGCAAAAAAAGCAGAAGAACTGGTGAAGATTGAAAAATATGATTTTGGCCCCGAGTTTGGCATTGGCTTCAATTTCTATTTCCCGACTTTTATTTTTTCTCCCGAAGTAAAGATCAGCAACGGTATTCGCAATGTGCATGCAAGAGATGCTAACCTGAAGTTTTCAAATGTGTTTGATAAGATACAATCAAGGATGATCGTATTTACAATTCATATAGAAGGCTAAATCAATAGTCGAACTCCCTTCTTTGCATATTCCATCGTATACCAAATGAAACTATTGATGTATTAACAGAACTTACGGGGGCTGTTTTAGCATCCTGTTTACGGTATATCGCATTTAATTCAAGAAATAAATTCTCTCTCCATTCATACGACAAAAGAAAAGAAGCATAAAATACATTGGTCTTCCAGCCGCTGCCGATGGAATAGCCATAGTCTCCATTTCTGTAAGGGGCTACATTAGGTAAAAAAATATTGCTTCCATAACTCTGGCTGCTGCTATCCCTGCCCTGCTGGTAATAAATAAGCTTTGCAATTGCTAACCATTTAGGTGCCGGCTGGTAACGGGCAATACCGATATATTCACTGAAATTAGCTCCTAAAGGATGTGCCAATGGCTGGTTATAATGCGTATAGTTGGCCACTGAGTCACGGTGAGAATATGTAAAAGGACGAACCCTGTTATGCTCCAATTGCAGATCAAGATTGCTGATGCCGAATGCATCAATATATTTCGCACCAATTTGCACCCCGATCTTATTTCCCCAATATCCCCGGCTTTTGGTAATTTCTCCCAATAAAAATTCATCTAATGAAAGCTGTCCATATAACTGGATCTTCCTGTCAATATTAGCTTTTGCATCCAGGCCAACGACGGAGTTATCAAAACTACCGTTCTGCTGTTCAATAGAACGGTAAAATATGATTGGATTCAGATAGCCAAAATCAAAACGGTCCTTACGGCCAAAGATGACGCCTTCAAACACTCCTATGTTCAACCACTTTGTAACCGATACATCCAAATGGTGCATGGCTGCATATTTTTTAGGAAGCAGCTTATCGCCCCCCGGTATTTCTGCAGAGTGCAATTCCATGAAGAGGTTCTGGTAATTGATCTTCCAGATACGGGTATTCATTTTCAGGAAAAGATTGCTGCTGCTGTTGTCGCCCAGAAAAAGACTACGATGCCCATTGCCGATAAAGTTTTTATCATAACCAAATGCCACATCAATGTATTTAGTAACATTAAAAGTGAAATAACCTCTTGCATCAAAGTAATCGTAACCGTTTGTCTTAAATGGTTTATAAAAGCCTTGTCCCGGAACAGCTTTCCGCATATTTACCCAATCCCTCACATATTTTGGGTCTTTTTCCTGGTTGTCGGTGATGTAGGCATAGAAACCGATCTTGTTGGCAATTTTGCCCCGCAAGGTAAGGCCCCTTGTATTCAGGTACAGCGTTTCGTCATTGTCTTTTTCTTTTGCAACAGTAACCTGTATCACAGGATTCATTATAAGATCAAAGTCTTTAATATGCACTTCGTACAAGTTAGACGGTGTTTGGTAAAACCGTTTCCCAATTGGTTTCTTGCTCTTAAACTTACTCCAGTTGCCTGTGAACTCAGTGTTGTTCATCAGCAGGCTGTTCAAATTGTATTGATCAACTTTAGAAAGCGGAATTACATTTTTGCTTGTGGATAGGTTAAGTGAGGGTTTGGCATTTGCAGTAACAGTATTGCCAAAACTGTTCAATATTGCCTTGCGGCTGAAAGGTCTGGTTTTGGAAAAATTAAGAGCAGAATCATTTTTAGCTTTTATCTCCAGCCGCTCCATAAGAATATTTGCTTTATCTCCCTGAGGCAGATAAGTAGTTTGTGAAATAGCTGAAAATGGAAGCAGGAGAAGTGCAAGTCTTACAAGGGTTTGTTTAAATTGCATGGGTATTGGCTTTGGTCTTATTTTCATCGGACAAGATATGCAAAAATACCTGATTAAGAATATACTGGTTGTCAACGAAGGTTGCATTACAGCGGCAGATGTGTTGATAAAAGATGGAAGAATTGAAAAGATTCAACCACAGATATCTTCTCGTAGTAGTGGTTGTATTGAAATAAACGGCGAAGGCAAATATATGTTCCCGGGTTGTATTGATGACCAGGTACATTTCAGGGAGCCGGGCTTAACGCATAAAGCAACCATTTATACTGAAGCAAAAGCAGCAGTGGCAGGCGGCGTTACAAGCTTTATGGAAATGCCTAATACCATTCCAAATGCTCTTACACAGGATTTGCTGGAAGACAAATACAAAATTGCTTCGCAAAATCTCATTAGCTAACTATTCTTTCTTCATGGGTACCGGCAATGATAATGCTGATGAAGTTTTAAAAACAAACGATAAAAGAAAAGACATTTGCGGTATAAAAATATTTATGGGCTCCAGTACCGGCAATATGCTGGTAGACAATCCGAACACCCTGGATAAAATATTCCGGGAAAGTGAACTATTGATTGCGACACATTGTGAAGATGAAAAAATCATCCGTCAGAACTTAGAGAAACTAAAGGCAACCGGTAAGACATTAACTGCCAGCGACCATCCCATCATCAGGGACGATGAAGCCTGCTACGAATCATCGCTGTATGCCATTCAAATTGCGAAGAAAGTACAATACAAGGCTTGCATATTCTGCATATCAGCACTGAAAAAGAATTGCAGTTGTTCACCAATATGTTTCCACTAAAAGAGAAACGTATTACTGCTGAAGTATGTGTTCATCACCTTCATTTTACCAGTGATGATTATGCAAAGACTGGGCAACCAGATCAAATGCAATCCTGCTATTAAAGCTCCGCACAATAAAGAAGCTTTATGGAAAGCCCTGCTTGACGACAGGCTGGATGTGATTGCAACCGACCATGCACCGCATACTTTGGACGAAAAAAGTTTTGATATCGCTGATACTTTCCCCGGCTCGCCCTATACCATAATTACACCGAGAAAGGATAGTTATGAAAAAGCCCATGCAGGCTTGCCGTTAGTTCAGCACTCATTATTGCTAATGCTGCATTATCATAAACAGGGAAGAATCAGCTTAGAGAAAATAGCAGAAAAAATGAGCCATGCTGTAGCCGATTGTTTTCAAATAAAAGACAGAGGTTATATCCGGGAAGGGCAGTTATGCCGACCTGGTTATAGTTGACATGAATGAACCAACTATTGTCAGTGCAAGATAATATTTTGTATAAATGCGGCTGGAGCCCACTGGATGGATTCGGGTTCCCGGCTACCATTACCCATACTTTTGTAAATGGGCATCTTGTGTATGGAAACAGTGCATGGGATGAATCTCAGAAAGGACAACGGCTCAAATTTAACAGGTAAGTACAGAAAGCAATCATGGAGATAGACAAAATATCATTCAGCGACATTTCCATCTTCCATCCCGAAGAAGAATTTTCTATTTTTCATAAACTAAACTTCACCCGGACAACCGGCGGCAAAGAATGGCTCCGCAAATTTTTCAACGAGCCGCACAATGATGTGAAAGAAAATAATAGGCACGCAGAAAGATCATCCGCACCTTTATGGAACATGTCAAGGGCTGGCCTACCGGCATCAGTAATGGTACTGTGCTGATGATGGATAAGTTCATGGATTATGCCACTGGACCCCATCAGTGAAAATCCCGGTTCCCTGAATAATATTTTCTACAAATGGCTGCATAGTGAAGATTATTCTACTGATCAAATATTCTGTCATCCATTTCGCTGACTTCTACAGAGGGATGAAACAGCTATGCAGAATTACTGGAAGACCTGGAACTTCCACCCAGTATGAAATTCTATACAGATCGCATCAGCAAAGTACTAAAAGAAGAGCCGCTGCAAAAGCTTTCTGAATCAGTATCCGGGCAAAAATTCTCAGCCCGTCAAAATTTATATTTTGGCTATCATCTGCGTGGTCGCTACAAAACAGATACACTTGAAATGATTGATATTTTTAGCCGGCTGGATGCCTGGTATTCTATGGCCGTTGCTGTAAAAACATATAACCTAAGTTTCCCTGAATTTATTGATCAGGAAACTCCACTGGTTGATGCCAAAGGCCTTTATCATGTTTTATTGCCCCAACCAGTAGCCTATGATCTGCAGATGAATCCTGAAAACAATTTCCTTTTTCTGACCGGTGCAAATATGGCCGGCAAAAGCACTTTGATCAAAGCTGTTGGCTCTGCAGTTTTCCTTGCACATATCGGTATGGGTGTCCCTGCTTTAAAAATGAAATTGACGTTGTTTGATGGACTTTTGAGCAATATTAATGTGGTTGACAATATCGCCAAAGGCGAAAGCTTTTTCTTCAACGAAGTACAGCGCATAAAAAACACTATTGAAAAAATAAACAACGGTAAGAAATGGCTGGTACTGATTGACGAATTGTTCAAAGGCACTAATGTTCAGGATGCAATGAAGTGTTCACTCACCGTCATTAAAGGATTAATCAAAATTAAAAACTCACTCTTTATCCTTTCCACTCATCTTTATGAAATTGGTGAAGAACTAAAGAGCTATCCCAATATTTCCTTCCGCTATTTTGAAACAAATGTAAAAGATGAGCAATTAGAATTCAGCTACCAGTTAAAAGAGGGCATCAGCAATGACAGGATAGGTTATGTTATTCTGAAAAGAGAAAAAGTAGTAGACATGCTGGAAAAACTATAAGGATGACAAACCTTCCTGAGATAGTAAAAAAGCTAAAAGAAGAGTATCCATTATATCAATTCCATATCTGCAAAGGATTATTTGAAAAATATATTGCCGTAATAAGTATGAATAAAATAATCTTTACAATCTGGGTTGATAAAAAATCGGGAAGCAAAGAACTGCTGGATGAAGTAAAGTTATTTACCTCAGACTGGTTCAAACTCAGTTGCAAAACAAAATTGTTTCACTGGTCCAAGTACAGAAAATTACCTTCCCGGAATTATCCCCGGCTCATCATTGAAAGTGTGGAATTGAGCTCACCCGAACGAAAGAAACTAAGGCAGCGCCTTGAATTATCCTTACAAAATATACACTTGTAGTAGAAGTACTACAGTTTAGATATTTGCATTAAAATGTTTACATTTAAACAGTTTTCAATCACCAACAACTGTCTTATGAGTAGCATATCAAGGTTAAGGCCAATTGGCTTTTCAATTATTCTTTCAGTACTGCTGTTCGCCAAAAAAACAAATGCGCAATGCAGCACCAGTAACCCGGCAGGTTGTTCTTGTCCCGGCGGTGGAACAAATTGCTTGTTACTACCAGATATTACTGCAGGTAAAAAATCGCTGAATGGAACAGCAGGCTGGACTGAATATACCCAGGCAGCCGGCTCCCCTAACAAAGGATTACTTCGTCTTGATGTTTCCACTCCTAATATTGGTTGGGGACCCGTTGAAACAGTTTCCACAAATAACTATCTCTGCGGTACAGATACCTTGTTTGATTTCGTTCCTCCATCAGGATTTCTTTGTCCTGACGGATCGTTTCCCAAAAGACTGATCAAGCAGCGGCTGTATCAAAAAAACGGGAACAGTTTTCAATTCATTGACCGGGATGCCGGATGGATGGTGTATCACCCATCGCATGGTCATATACATATTGAAGGTTGGGGATTATATACACTTCGTCTGAGAGATGTTACTGTTGTTGATACTTTACAATGGCCAATAGTGAACAGTGGGGTAAAAGTCAGCTTCTGTCTCATTGATCTGACAACCTGCAGCGGCAGCCCCGGCGATTGCCAAAATGCAAATGGCAACACATTGCTCAATAACAATTTTCCCAATTATGGGCTGGGCGGCGGATATAGTTGCAATAACATTAAACAAGGTATCAGTGTGGGTAAAGTAGACATCTATCATCAATACCTTGACGAAAGTTTTGTAAAGATCCCTTATGAAGCCTGTAATGGTTCTTATCATGTAGTGGTGCAGGTTGATCCGGACAATCATTTCCAGGAAATAAATGAAAATAATAACTGGCTGGCTGCACTAGTAACATTAACCAAACAACGGACAACCAATACAAACCCCTATGCCTATGTTTTCAGTAAAAAAGGTAATACTGTTTGTCAGGGAAGCACTTTGCAATTAGAAGCCAGCGGTGCCAGTAATTACGTCTGGAGCACTGGTGCTACTACACAAAAAATCACTATCAGTCAGCCGGGCCGTTATTGGGTAAGGGCCACTACGCCATGTGGTGTTGCCACCAGCGACACATTGGATATTGCACAATCAGGTACCAGTGCTTTTCCTGCAATAACAACAAACGACACCATTTGTGCCGGCGAAAGGGCCCATTTATATGCCAGCGGTAATGCACACTGGTATGATGCAGCAACAGGCGGAAACCTGGTTTTCATAGGTAATAATTACGAAACCGGCAGCCTCTTTAATAATACAACTTTCTATGTTGCGGATCAGCCATCTGTATTAAGCGGCAATCTTTCCCCTGCCACCACTACCTTCAGCGGCACCGGGAATTACACTACTGCTAAAACTGAATACCTAATCTTTAATGCGTTTCTTCCCTTTAAGCTGAAGAAAGTGAAATTAGATGCATCCACTGCAGGTGTAAGAATAATTCAATTAAGGGATCAATATGGCCATTTGCTGCAGGAGAAAAGTGTATCGCTTGTTGCAGGCACACAAGATGTAACACTTGACTTTTTTGTTCCATCCGGGTTAAATCATCAGTTAGGTTTATCATCTGCAAGCCCTGTGACAGCATTGTATACCAGCACAACCACTAATGCCAACATCGGTTTCCCATATAAACTCAACAGTGTTGCCAATATTGTTGGTTCATCCTTAGGTGATAAATCATTTACCTTCTTTTACAACTGGCAGGTGGAAGTAACATCAGAGGCCTGCAATACGGGCCAGAGAAAGGCTGTTACAGCTTTCACTGTTCCTGCACCAGCGGTAACAATGTCTGGCCTTGCTTCCACTTATAATCATGCTGCGTTTGGTGTGCAGCTTACCGGCTCACCGGCAGGTGGTACATTCAGCGGCAACGGAGTGGTGAATGGTTATTTCTATCCAAGGGTAGCAGGACTGGGCTCACATATCATCACTTATACTTATAGTAATGGTTTCTGCACCGGGCAAACTGCAAAAGAGACAAGGGTGTTTCTTGACGAGGCGTTGCTTGACAACGGGTTTTCTGTTCAGTTGCTGGATCACCCGGGCAGCCACCCCGTCTTGTGGATTGTAAGCAATGATAACTCCACAGTTGAAATAACATTGTTCACAAGCACGGGGCAAACATTGCAGACGATGGAAAAACCAGTTTACCCGGGTGGGAACTTTATTAACCTTGAAGTAGAGAGGTATCCAAAGGCTGTTTACCTGTTAAAGGTGCGGCATGTAGCCAGTGGCAAAACCAAAACACTGAAACTGTTGAACTAAACTCATTGACAGATACTAAAAAAACCTGTAAATATCTTTTTACAGGTTTTTTAGTTTTTTGTTTTGAAACAAACTGGTAACTTTTGCAAAATTTATTCTGTGAAATTTTTTTTCCTCATATTACTCTCACTTATTGTGTTTACCGGCCAGACACAAAGCAATATTGATGTGCTGCATTACAAGCATGAAATTGAACTGAATGATAATAACGATACAATCTTTGGGAAATCAACAATCCGGTTTCTTTTAAAAAAAGAAGTCAATGAAGTAATATTTGATTTGCAAGGCAAGCTTGAAAAATCAGGCAAGGGAATGATAATTACCAAGACATATTTCCCTAAACAAATATTGTTTACCGAAGCAGTGCCAGGCAACACTTCCTTTGAAAACAATAAAGTAAGAACTACATTCTGGTGGGGGCCTCAAAAAGATGACACCCTGAGTTTTGCAATTGAGTATAAAGGCATCCCAGCTGATGGCCTTATTATCTCGAAAAGTCAATTCGGCAAACGAACATTCTTCGCAGATAACTGGCCTAACCGGGCACATAACTGGATACCCTGTGTAGACGATCCGGGGGATAAAGCAACTGTAGAGTTTCTTGTCACGGCACCTTCGCATTACCAGGTAATATCTAATGGTGTGCAGATAGAAGAGACTAATTTGCCCGGCGATAAGAAACTGACACATTATAAAGAAGATGTGCCCCTACCCACCAAAGTAATGGTAATTGGCGCAGCAGACTTCGCTGTAAGCACCGTTGCTAATATCAATTGCATCCCAATTTACAGCTGGGTTTATCCTGAAAACAAAACAGAAGGCTTTACTGATTACGCAATGGCGAAAGACATTCTTGCTTTTCATATTAATTATATTGGCCCCTTTCCTTATAAGAAATTGGCCAATGTACAATCAAAGACCAGGTTTGGAGGTATGGAAAATGCAGGCGCCATTTTTTATGCCGAAGACAGGGTAAATGGGCGGCAGGACCAGGAAGAACTATTATCACATGAGATCGTTCATCAGTGGTTTGGAGATATGGCAACAGAAAAGAGCTTCGCCCATCTTTGGCTCAGCGAAGGTTTCGCTACTTATCTCACCCATCTTTATATTGAATCAAAATATGGAACTGACAGTTTGAACAACGAAATGAAGTATGACAGGGAAAATGTGATTGGCTTTGTAAAAAGAAGTCGCCGGCCTGTGGTTGATTCAACTCCTAATTATATGCAATTGTTGAATGCAAATAGTTACCAGAAGGGAAGCTGGGTGCTGCATATGCTACGCCGCCAGCTGGGCGATTCAGTTTTCAAAAAAAGTATCCGGTTATATTATGCCACTTATGCAGGGAAAAATGCAGAAACAAAAGATCTGCAGAAAATATTTGAAACTGTTTCAGGTAAAAACCTGGAAAAGTTCTTTAAACAATGGCTTTATACACCAGAGAATATCAGTTTAGATGTAACATGGAAATACAATAAATCAGAAAATAATATTGAGGTCACGATAAAACAGCTGCAGTCGTTTGATTTTGAATTTCCGTTTGAAATACTCATACAGGAATCAGCGGTGACAATGTCCAAAAGAATGATCAAAACAATCAGTAAGCGATCAGAAACATTTGCATTTCCTGTCAAATCAAAACCAGTAAGAATTGAACTAGACCCGATGACATCCTTGCTATTCGAAGGAAAATTGACAGAACTGAAATAAAAACACTTTTCTGTTTTATCCAAAATTGTAACTTAGGTTTTCAATTTAAAATATGCCTGATAATCCACGGATGCCCGGTCATCCATCTGATATTCCATCATCCCGTTTTGCTGAAGGAAATACGGGTAATGCAGCCTCTGGACATCCCGGGTCATCCGGTAATGTGCCTCCTGCTCCTCCTTCACAGAATTCATCATCCGGTAGTACTCAAACAAGAAATATAATCATAGGTGCCATAGCCACTATCGTTGCCTCTACAACTGTTTATTACCTCACGCAATACGTTAACAATAAAAAATCAGATTCTGCACCCACCTACGAGGTAAAGAAAGAAGCTACCATTAATGCATGGAAGCGATATGTTACTATTGACAATATTTATTATAAAAACATACTTGCATTATCTGCTGATAAAGAACTACTGAAAAATCTTGACAATTACAAAATTGAGACTTTTGCTGAGACTGAAAATTTTATAAATGATGCCGAAAAGCTCATTAAAGAAAAAAATATTGATAAGACTCTTATTGCTATGGTGGACAGGAGAGTTGCCAGGGAGAAAGAGTCCAAAGACCGGACCACCAGTTTCTATGATAAACTTAATTCTATTAAAGCGAGTAACTTAAGTGAAGGAGAAAAACTAGAAAGACGAACAGCTGAAAGTGCTGCATACCTCCAGTATGCAAAAAGCCTGTTTCAAAGATCGGCGACGGAAGTAGAAGATCTTGCAAAAGCTCTTACAGAAACTTATGCTACCACATTCAACCCTTACGATGTGATGGTTTATGCTGATTATAAAAAGATCATTCAGCCGGCTATTGATACAGAAGAAGAGGCAGATTCTGCGGCTACTTATGCCCAAAACATCAACAAGCAAAGTCTTATTGGTGACTGGAGTGATAGTGGAAATAAAATATCCTTACAGGAAAACGGAAATATGAGTTATAGCCTTATTTCGGGTGATAAGGCAGATGGAAAATGGAAGATTGAGAATAATAAACTAAGGATTGACGCTGTCAGCAGTGTTTCAAGAATAAAATCTACCTGGTATTTTTATCTGAGTAATATCACCGGCAATTCTTTTACTATGAAATTAAGCGTCTCCCCTTTCGATATATACCACCTTATCCGGGTAACCGGCAAGTAATACCACTTTCAGGTAATAGGCTATCCCGTTATTTTTTTTATCTTCAACCCATGCTTGTAAAAACATTTGGCAGTGCGGTGTACGGTGTAGAAGCAATCACTATCACTATTGAAGTAAATTGGCTCAGCGCTTCAGGAAAAGACATGATGATTGTCGGCTTGCCCGACAATGCAGTAAAAGAAAGCCTGCAACGGATAGAAAGTACTTTCAAAACAAATGGCTTTAGTGTGCCACGCACAAAAGTAGTAGTCAATCTTGCTCCTGCCGATATCAAAAAAAGTGGCACCCCATTCGATCTGCCTATTGCATTAGGGATTTTAGGCGCTTCTGAGCAATTGGAAAACAAAGAAGCATTAAGCAACTATGTTATTATGGGTGAGCTGGCACTGGATGGAGAAATCCGTGCTATTAAAGGGGCACTACCGATTGCGATACAGGCAAGAAAAGAAGGCTTTAAAGGATTGATAGTTCCGAAGATGAATGCCAAAGAAGCCGGTATGGTGAATAACCTGAAAGTATACGGGGTCGATCACATTAAAGAAGTGATTGATTTTTTTGAAAACGAAGAAAGTGGGTTAGAACCCATCGTGGTTAATACAAGAGAAGAGTTCTTTCATTCGCAATATGATTTTGAAATTGACTTTGCAGATGTAAAAGGACAAGAGAATATTAAAAGGGCCCTGGAGATTGCAGCAGCTGGTGGACATAATGCCATTTTGATCGGCCCACCCGGTGCAGGCAAAACCATGCTGGCAAAAAGATTACCCACTATTCTTCCTCCACTCTCTTTGCAGGAAGCATTGGAGACAACGAAGATTCATTCGGTTGCCGGTAAGTTACCTGAGAATTCAACATTAGTTTCTAAAAGACCTTTTCGTTCACCCCATCATACTATCTCTGATGTAGCCTTAGTTGGTGGTGGAGGTATTCCGCAACCAGGGGAAATTTCGCTGGCACATAATGGGGTTTTATTTTTAGATGAATTGCCAGAATTTAAAAGAACAGTGCTGGAAGTTATGCGTCAACCAATGGAAGAACGCCGGGTAACCATATCAAGGGCAAAAATAGCTGTTGATTTTCCTGCATCTTTCATGCTGATGGCGTCAATGAATCCCTGCCCCTGTGGTTTTTATAATCATCCTGAAAGAGAATGTACCTGCCCTCCGGGTACAGTGCAGAAATATCTTAATAAAATTTCCGGCCCATTACTTGACAGAATTGATTTGCATGTGGAAGTAACTCCTGTTGCATTCAGCGAATTATCAGCAACTAAACAACAGGAAACATCTTCGAGCATCCGTGACAGGGTAATTAAAGCAAGAGAAATTCAGGCAAACCGATACGAGAACAACCCGGGGATTTATTGCAATGCACAAATAAGCAGTAAGATGCTGAAAGAAATCTGTGTGATCAACCAGGTTGGTGCAAATCTTTTGAAAGCGGCTATGGAAAAACTTAATCTTTCTGCAAGAGCTTATGACAGGATATTAAAAGTATCCCGAACAATTGCTGATCTGTCTCAAAGTGATGAGATAAGACCTGAGCATTTAGCAGAAGCAATACAATACAGAAGTTTGGACAGAGAAGGATGGGCCGGGTAATCCTTTCAAACATTTTAAGCATGGGTGTTTCTATAAAAATAAAAACACCCATGCTGTTGTGTTTTTAACCAGTTGGGTTGATACTTATACTGGTTCTTGTGAAATCTGATCCACAGGCTCTGGTTACACAACCGGCAGTCTGATAAATAATCGTTGTCCAACTGTCGCCGCCATAATTCTGTGTTCCTTGTTGGCTCAATTTAGAAACTGTCTTCTTTTTAAGTTCCAGTTTCCGGAAAGGTTTTGTTTGCATTTCCATGATTAATGTTTTTTGATTACCCGAAATTAGAATTTGCTATAAACTGGCCAATACCCTAATAGGGTTACTTAGTAGACACAGCTCATAGAAATCAGAATAACTTGCTGTTTATCAGCCTAGGAAAGGACGGCCGTTTAGGTCAGATGTGGATAAGTCTGGTCTGCAGCAGTTTTAAAATACCCCGAAAGTGGTATTCATGCCTTTCGTTTGATAATTGACCGGTAATAAGAGCAAAGTAAATCGTAAATGATCAGCTCATGCAAACGGGGCTCTGAAAGGAAAAGCCGGTTCAAATTCATATGGATATAGCTACCGAGAAGCAGATCGAGCTGTTGTTGGTTACCGGCGACAGTACTGCTTTCAGCTATTCTTTGTGCTTTTTCGTTTTGTTCTGTTTTATATTTCTGGAAAATCTCCAGTAAATGTTTCAATTCGTTCTCTGGCAATACCGGCTTTTCCATCACCGATAAAATTTGCTTCCGGTTATCATTAAATTGCTGGTTCAATTGTTTGAATAAGGATTTATCAGCCCTGAATTCTGCTGCAAATAATTGTTGCAGGCTCTGCATAAATTCGTATTTACCCGTTAGTGAATAGGCGAAAGAATCCAATAATTCATCTACAGACCGTAATGCCCAGAGCCAGCGAAATTTTTCTCTTTCATCCCCTTCCGTCAGCAACAGAAACTCCATTTTCATTTTACTGTCCGTAAAAAACAGATCTTCTGCGGCTTCAATCAATGAAGCCCCATACCTTTCTGTTTCCCGCTGATATGTATCTGCCTGTACTTTCCACAACAAACCGTCCTTCTGCGGCACTTCAATATGCTGGAAAAAGAGATTAATCACTTTCCCTGAGTTACTGATGTCAGAAATGTGAAACCGCAGCCGCAAGTGGAAATCAGGGTCATTATAACGGATATAAAACCATTTATCTATAAGTTGTTGTGCCAGCAAATCTTCTGTTAATGGAAGCACAACAGACAGTAATATTTCATCAGCTGTTTTTGTTCCGCAGTATACTTTATAGTAAAGCCACTCAGAACCTGGCAAAAATACCTGGTTTACATCGCTATTAGTTTCTTCTAATAGTAATCCTCCTGTTCCATTATACACTTTTTCGTCATTCATCAGGGTGGCAATAAACTGGTTATTATAAGGCCTGTCATTTTCATCCTTTACTGTATGTTCACAAGGCTTGAAAAATTCTTTTAGCGTAAGAAACTCTCTGCCCTTTACTGTTGCTATGAATGTTTCGGCCGAACCTGCACTTTCTGTATCAACAATTAATTCGTTATCACCATCAGCAAGAACAAACAGCCGTGGTAAATTCCATTGATCTCTAAATGCCAAAATTTTTTCTTTAGTGGTCATACCTGCAGTGAAGAGTGTTTCAAAATCTTTCTTTTGTAATTGCCATGTTCCTTCAAAAAGAACAACCTTACCAAACTTCACCCGGGGCAGATACTTAAAATGCTTTGCCATACTTCCCCAATTGAACATGAGGCCGGTAACTAATCCCTGTGTTTGCATATCAGCCAGGAAATGATAAACAGGTAATGATCTGAAACTGTAATTATGAGCATTGCTTAAACGTGGTATTATTTTTTTGCCTGTTTTTTTTGAGTACAGATGGATGCTGTTATCCTGGTTCACTTTTACCAGCATATCCTGCAGCATTATTTGATTTTCTACAGGAAGAGAAGATTGAGCTAAAAAAGGAATCTCGTAATCCCGAAAAGATGGGTGGAGCAAAATATTACCGGCTCTGTCCTCAGGCAGGTGTATGATCTCAGCAAAAATCACTTCAGCATTTTGTTGCTGTTCAACGGTTGTAATTGTATGAACCAGTTTATTTATTTTCTCATCTGCATGGGCAAAGCGACCCAGCAAATTTGCTGCACTGGAACCACTGCATCCTCTGAACACAATCGTTTCATCATCTGCAACACTAAACATTACTGAAAGTGAGGGAGGGAATTTTGAAAAATCTGTTCCAAAGTTCTCCAGTTCCTCTTCACGGATAATAATTTCCTTTTCATCCCCCAATTTGACCAGGCAATTAAAAAGCCACTGTTCTCTTTTATTCCACTTAATGTCGTATTTGTCATTGTCGATGTTACCCGGCAAAACCAGGTTTTCGAGCAAGGGGGATAAATTATTTCCCGACTGTTCGGGATAGCCAATACCAGTTTCAGCATCCAATACCTGCAGCAATGGCATATACTTGTCTTCGTATCTTTTTCTAAACCTTTCCGCAAAAGAGGAAAGATTTTCATTCCCTGATGAAGAAAATAGTTTTGAGAGCAAGCCAACCGCATTCAGTAAATCATCTTTTTTAGCCACATCAATGAAATGCCTGAGGGGTTTACTGAACATATCAACCTGGAAAAGTTTGCTCTCCTCGAAAGGCACTCCAAACTCCCTGATCTTTTCAATCAAGACATGGTAAACTCCTGGTGAATTATGAAATGCTGAATCAGCTTTTTTGAGTTGATCAACAACATCCTCCAACCGTTGAATCATAACTGATATCTCAGCATCTTCCGGAGTATTAATCTTTTTCAGCACGGTGAGGAGTTGCCGTGTAAACTCATCCCCTGTTATAGCAGGGTCCATTTCATTTACAAGTACCTGGCTATTGATCAGCTCATCAATAAACTCCAGCGCCTCTTCTTCAGTTACCGGCTCCTGCTGTAACAACAAATTTTTTATTTCCTCTATTGTGGCGCCTGTGGTTGTTTTCTTCAGTACGGCATCCAGGTAATCAGAAAAAATAACTGAACTTATCTGGTGAAGCCGCCTGCCAGATTGGTATTTGTATTCAATGTACCTGGCTTCGTTCCCGATCCGATATAAACTGTTATTGGAGAAATATTGAAGCCGCTGTTTTACTGAAGGCAAAGAAGATAAATGCTGTCCCAATGCACAGAGATAATGCATATCCAGCCGGGTGCGGCGTAAAAAACTATCCCCCGGTATAGTAATATCATCGTCATTACCCCATTGCACTAATGCACATCCCGAAAATAAACCAAAGGGTGTACAACGGCTGTACATCCTCTGGTAATACTTGATAAGCGAGGTCTTTATTTTATTAGATTCCTTGCTATCGGTAATTAGCCCTTCTCTCAACCTGCTGCATTCCGTATGCAAAACCGGGGAGGCCAGGTACACTGCTTCCATAAAACCGGCATCATTCAAAAGATTATCAACTTGTTTTTCATTAAGCAGGTCTAAAAAAGGAACAGCAGGTGTACGCAACACCAACTCATCCAGAAGATGAAAGGGGATATTTGAAATAGCCTGACTACTCATAATAATAATGACCGGCTCCAGGCCAGTTCTTTTTTACTAAGAAAAGATAATAAAACAAGGTTCACACCTGGCAGGCCGTTTAATAAATCAAACTCCTTTCCCTGGTAATAATCATTATTCATTTCTGCAACAATATATTTTAATGTCCTTTCAACCCAATCCAAATAAGCCCCGTTGAACCGTTCATCTCCTGTAATTAAATGCAGTGCACGATAAATTTGTGCCAAACCTGCCGAGCCATGACAAAAATGTGAGTCTGTCACAAGTGTTGACCTTTCTGTAAGTTCTAATTAATATTTTTTCTGTCAGTTCTTCTGCTAATTGCCGCCAACGAGGTTCATTCATTTGTGCAGCGGCCTTGTGGAGTAATAACAAAATGTTCAAGTCCCCATAGCACCATGCAAGCCGCTGATTAAAATACTTATCGTTATAATCATTTTCATTAATTGAGAATGGAAAAACCGCATATTGTTCCTCTTCTGGTTTTGCAGTCATCCGCTGACTAATAAGGAACTCAATTCCTTTCGAAATAATCTCTTTTATCCTAGTTTCCTGGATTCCGGCTTCCAGTACATTTAAAAGAACTAAAAGTATCCCGGCATTACCATGTGACAACCCGGTGTCAATTCTTTCTTTCTCTTTCTCATCAATAATAAAATTATTAAACCAAAGTCCGCTATCGCTGGCAACAGCCTTATCACAAAACGCAGCTACAACTTCATTTAAGCAATCCCGTATATGCTGTTCGTCGCTTCTGCCGGTAAAGTAATGTATAATACCGGCTGCCCCATGCAAAAAATCAAGCCGTTCTTCCTGAATGATCTCTTTTAATGCCAACTCTGCAATCGCTGCATCAAGTTCTCCAAGTTCCTCTTTCAAATCAATTTCAGCTAACCCGGCTTTCTGTAGCATTGTTACCATATAACCCAGCCCGGTAATTCCACTTGCAAACCCAGCTCCGATTAGTATGCCGGGCATTTCATCTTCCCTGTTCATTACCTGTTCAAGCAGATCAACACTTTTATCCGCATCACCGGGGTCGCCAAAAGCTTCATACAATGAAAAATAATATAATGATAACCCCAGCTTCCCTGACATCAGGTAGTCGCCGGGGGCGGTTGCCGTTTCAATAGAACCATGAATTTTTTGAAACACCGCCTGAATATTCTCTTCCGTTATGAGTATCTCTTTGTCCATCTGAAGTAAATTAACTATTCCGTTTGATTTACAAAAATCATCTGTTATTGCTTTTCATCAACCAGCTTACATTTGCAAGTATTGCAGAAATGAAAGATCCGTTATTTATACAAAAAATGATATCCAAAGGCAGGGAAGCCGGGGAAAAAGTAATTACCGGGTTATCCAATCTCACATCAGAACAATTGAACTGGAAACCGGGTGAGGAAAGCTGGAGTATTGGTCAGTGTCTTGATCACCTCATTATTTCGGACTGCCTGTATTTTCCTGCTTTCAAAAAAATTGCTGAAGGAAAGCATGAAATGAGTTTCTGGGAAAAATGGAGTCCATTGAGTGGGTTTTTTGGCAGAATGCTGGTAAATCAAATGGATGAAAAACCCCGAAAAAAACTAAATGCCCCTGCAATATTTGTTCCCCCAGAAAAGAAAATAGATATGGGAATAATGGAACGGTTTCATAAACACCTTGACACCCTCATCGATTATACTGCTGATTTCAGCAGGATTGATATTGATAAAACACATATCACCTCGCCGGTATCAAAAGTCGTAACATACAGTTTGCGAAAAGCTATCAGCATTTTGATGCAACATGAACACAGGCACATTAACCAGGCTATTAAAATCAAAGGCATGAAGGGCTTTCCTGCTTAAGAACTGTACAACAAAACGGTACGGTTCTTTATCTTTACCTGAAGTCTGACAACATGCAGGAATATTTTCAGCATTTAAACCGGTATTATGATAAAATTTATGTACTCAGCGTAGAGTCCGCTGTTGCAAGAAGGGAGTTATTTGCAGAAAGATTTAAAGGATTAAACTACACATTCTTCTTCGGGGCAGATAAAAATAAATTCAGCATTGAGGAGATAAAGGAGAAAGGCATCTTCAGCGAAGAACTGACCCGGCAGCACCACCGTTTCAGCAAAACAATGAAGCAGGGTGAAATAGCATGTTCCTGGAGCCATAAGATGATGTATGAAGAAATGCTGGTTAACAATTATAACCGTATCCTCATTTTCGAAGATGATGCAGTACCGGATGAAAAGCTGGTGAAACAAATACCTGAGATACTGCGTGAGATTCCTGTTGAATGTGAATTATTGATGTGGGGATGGGATAAAAACGGTTCATCCAATTTTGCTACACCATTCAAAAAAACGCTCTATCATCTGCAGCATTTGATTGGCAGATTGAAATGGGGTCACACCATTATTAAAAACATGTATGCACGGCCATATTCCAGTCATCTTAAAAAAGCCGGATTTCATGACTATACATATGCTTATGCAGTTAGCCGCAACGGGGCGGAGAAGCTGATCAGGATGCAAACACCCATTCAATATATTGCCGATAACCTGCTGGCCCATGCTGCCACAAAAGAAGTGGTGAATGGCTTTATAGTATGGCCGCAGGTTTTTCTGCATGACAGTTTGCCTGATGGTACACACAGAGATTCGTATATTCGATAGCTGTTACCAAAAAAATGATGCCATTGTTTCCGAAACAGCTTTTGTCATGATTTTTGCACAGCCCATATCTTTACTTTTTAATTATTGACATGAAGATTCTTTTAAAATACCTGAAACCTTATAAATGGCTGGTCGGGCTTGTACTATTACTTGCTGCCATCAATATTGGGTTCTCACTGATTGACCCGATCATTTTCGGAAAATTAGTAAACCTCGGAACCTATCATCAAAAAGTAGACCCTTTAACGTGGCATGAATTCCTTTTTACCAAAAAAGAATATATAGATTCGGGTGTACAATTGAATACGGCAGGTGTGGTGCAAAAGACCGCTCATACCAAAACGATTTATGGAGTAGTCTGGCTTTTATTGGCATCCATTTCCGTTGCAATGGTAAGCCGTATCGCCAAAGCCTTCCAGGATTATTTTCTCAGTCTTATTACACAAAAGTTTGGCGCCACCATTTTTACAGAAGGACTGCAACATGCCATGAAACTGCCTTACCAGGAGTTTGAAGATGCGAGAAGCGGCGAAACACTGAGTGTATTGCAGAAAGTAAGAATCGATACTGAAAGATTTGTTGCCTCTTTTATTAATATCCTCTTCCCCGTAATCGTAGGGATTGTATTTGTGGCGGTATATGCCACCACCATCCACTGGAGCCTTCCATTGGTTTACTTCGGCGGTATTTTTCTGCTGACAATCATATCCAACCTGCTTAGTAAAAAAGTAAAGACCATTCAGAAAAAAATTGTAGGACAAACGACCGCTTTGGCGGGTGCCACCACTGAATCACTACGTAATATTGAACTGGTAAAAAGCCTTGGACTTACAAAACAAGAAGTAAGCAGGCTCAATAAAAATACTTTCAAGATTCTTGGGCTTGAGTTGACAAAAGTAAAACGTATCCGCAGCATCAGTTTTGTGCAGGGAACATTTGTCAATACACTCCGCCAGATAATTCTCTTCCTTTTGATGCTGTTTATCTACCAGGGTAAAATGGATGCAGGGCAGATTGTAACGATGCAGATATTTTCCTTCTTTGTATTTGGCCCTTTACAAGAAATAGGCAACATCATACTTACATATCGTGAAGCACAAGCTTCATTGGAGAACTTCGACAACCTGATGAAAAAGGCTCCGGAACCACAGGCCGCCGATCCAAAACATCTTGGACAAATTCAAACTTTAGAGTTTGATCATGTAGCATTCAAACATCAGACAGCTGCACATAAAGCCATCAATGATATCAGCTTTGAAGTGAAGGTCGGTGAAACAATTGCCTTTGTTGGCCCATCAGGTTCAGGCAAAACAACATTAATGAAACTGCTTGTTGGCCTTTATCGTCCACAGGATGGAAGGATTTTATACAATGGAATTGATGAAAACAGTATTGACTTCGAAGACCTGCGAAACCAGATTGGATTTGTAACACAGGACACCCAACTTTTTTCCGGAACCATTAAAGAGAACCTGACATTTGTAAATCCCGATGCAAGCGAAGAAGATATACTGGATGTATTGAACAAAGCATCTTGTCAGAATATGCTGACAAGGGCAGAAAAAGGGCTGGACACAATGATTGGTGAAGGGGGATTAAAGTTAAGCGGGGGTGAAAAACAACGTTTGTCCATTGCAAGGGCTTTGCTTCGCAAACCAAAATTATTATTGTTTGATGAAGCCACCTCTGCGCTGGACTCGTTGACCGAAGAAGAAATAACAGACACCATCAGGGATATCTCCAGGCAGGGAGAACAAATAAGTATTCTTATTGCACACCGGCTTTCCACTATCATGCATGCAGACAGGATATATGTGCTGGAAAAAGGAGATGTAGTGGAAACTGGCA
This sequence comes from Chitinophagaceae bacterium, assembly GCA_037045605.1. GTDB lineage: Bacteria > Bacteroidota > Bacteroidia > Chitinophagales > Chitinophagaceae > JJ008. The sequence continues at coordinate 101,299 of JBAOHK010000017.1, forward strand.
ACCATGAATCACTTCTTTCAGAAAAAGGTCTGTATTATGCCATGTGGCGTCAGCAAATAGGCGAAAGAAAAAATAAAATCAGTATAGCTTAATTTATGGGGCTTTTTTCATTCCTCGGATTTGGCTCAGGCAAACTAAAGAGTGCTTTACGCAAGGGGGGCATCATTATTGACGTTAGAACGGGCACTGAATATGACCGGGGGCATGTGCCGGATGCTTTCAACATTCCGGTTGACAGGATAAAAGCCAGCGCTGAAAGGCTGAAGGAAGCCAAAAAGCCTGTTATACTTTGCTGTAATTCCGGGAACAGAAGCGGTACTGCCATGCAATACCTGAAGGCTAAAGGTTTGAAAGAAGTGTACAATGGCGGAAACTGGGAATCGCTTTTGAAACTGATACAAACCCTTTGATCAATCAGGGGTTCACTTTCACAGGTACAGACTTAGTTGCAGAATTAGCTCCATGATCATCAAATGTGATTACAACAGAATAATCCGAAGATGCCACCACCGAAGTGGTGTGAGTCAGATCAAAATTATATAACCGAAGACCGTGTATTTCAAAAGCCTGTGACATTACGGTATTACCATTTCCTTCATTTACAATTTTTATAGTACCCCGGTATAGCCCCAGGTCATCAGTAATTCTTCCTGTTATGCTTATCACATTTCCATTGGAAAACACTTGATTTGCAGATGGTGTAAAAATGATAATTTCCGGCGGGGTTTTATCGTTAGCCGAAAAAAGATGATTACTGTTTTCATCTGTACCGGAATTACCTTTGGAACATCCTCCCAGTATTAAAATTGTAATCAGCCACAATAATATCGTAAACCTTTTCTTTTGCATTGATATAAATCTACAAATCTTTTTTCTCATTACTGCCTGTTATAAAATTCGAGAAGAAATTTGATTTTTCCAGCTCCTCCATATCGCTGAGTTCCAGTTCCAATGCCTTTGTACTCAGAAAAATCTCTACAAGGGAATAAACAAGTGATGCAAGCAGGCTTAACAAACTTAAGGCGAAAGCATACTCAGCGGCTCTTGCCCATTCCTTGTAAATAGAGAACATAGAAACTACACAGCATAAAAAACTGAATACACCCATTGCCTGCATGCTACGGATATAATTGATTCGTTTCTTCAGGTTCTGTATCTGTTGAAGCAGCACGGCATTTTTCTTTCCGCTGATATACTCATCATGTAATTTCCTTATCAGGTTGGCCAGGGCCAGAAAACGGTTTGTATATGCCAGCAATAACAATGTGATGGCGGGGAATAATAATGCGGGGGTATTAAAAGTGATTTCCATCCCGCAATTTACTTTATTAAAAGAAAACGGCTGGTTTTACAAAGTAACAGTTGTGTCTGCTACGCAGGCAATTACTTTACTGAAAAACTCAGGGGAACATTAAGTTTAACGGAAAAATTCCTCCCGGTATTAAATACACCAATTCTTCCGGTCACCATGTTCTCTGCTGCATATTTTAAACGGCTCAGGTGGCTTTGATAAGCGGTATTCCCGATATTGGTTATAGCAAAATGGAGGCTGAATAGTATTTTTTTATTGCTCCCCGTAATGTCGGACCCGAAACCCACATTCAGCAATGTATACCCCGGAGTGGTAGTTTCGGTATCATAACCGGTGAAAGGTTTTTTCTGTGAAAAAGTTTTATCTGCTTCAATCTTTGCATAGAGGTTAGCAAACAGCTTTCCTGCTTTTTTGAAATCTCCCCGTAATTCACTTACTAATCTTGCAGCAGGAATGAGTGGCAGGTTGTCACTGCCATCAATTGCATTATCAAATCTACCTCTTACAAAAGAAACAGTGTTCTCGAAATGAAGCCAGTCTAACGGATGCGGATGAATGTCAATCATAGCCTCCAGCCCTGCTAATCTTGCATTTTGCTGTTCAAACCGGAAAGCAGGAATATCATCTCCATCAACATTAACCAAAGAATCTCCGCCAAAAACCGATTCTAATTTTCGGTAAAAAATAAAATTATTCATCCGGTTATAAAAAGCACTTAAGCCTAAACTCAAATGTTCATTGTCAACATTCATTCCACCATCCAACTGCAAACTTGTTTCGGATTTCAAATGCTGATCTCCATACTCATAACGGTTGGTTCCCTCATGGGCTCCGTTGCTTGCCAGTTCGGCCAGCGTAGGTGCCCGAAAACCCCTGGCGATATTGGCTTTTAATGTAATAGTTTCAGATGGTTCAAAGCTAATGCCAGCACTTCCAGAAACGTTTGAAAAGGACTTTTTAAAAGCTGCAAACTTCTGGTCGATACCTTCAAAGAACTCTTTAGAATCAACTGACCTGTTATCAAACCGGATGCCACCGCTTAATGTTGCTTTTTTGAATATCCGTTGCACATATATAAAGCCGCCGATATCGAAGATGCTGTATTCCGGTATCAACACTTCTGCACCTTTGTTCTGATTGCTCTGTCGCATTCCGTTTACACCAATGGTGGTATGCCATTCTTTCATTTCGGGCAATTGCCATTGTACATTATAGTTGATTGTTTTAAGGTCAAAAAACAATTCTTTTTCTGAAGGATCCTCTGGATTGCCAAATTCCTGACGCAGATTATTCTGAAAACCAAGATTAATTTTCAACCGGCCTTTCTTAATTGCAAAATTGTTGTCAATGATGAATTTATTATGCTGAACCCGTTGTTGAGGGACAAATAAATCCCTTGAATCCAAATCCGTATCTGTTGCAATTCTTTCTAATGAAGACCCTGCAAACAAAATGAATTTTCCTGTAGCATTATCCCTGTCTCCTTCCACCAAGCCAAGCCGCTGATCGAACCGGCTAAAAATAAGATGGGTATAACCCCAGCTCTTATTGATTCCAATATAACCACCAAAATTTTTCTCGTTGAATCTTGAGTTCAACACTTTTCCATCATACTTATTCTTGTAATCCCCGGCTGACTTGTAAGTACCATATAAATTCCAGTTCAATCCATTGTTATTTGCCGCTATGCTTCCGTTAAGGGCAAACAAACCATTATTACTTTGATAGTTGGATAAAACATTTCCTTTCATTGTTCCTGCCGCAACCGGTGTATTAGTAATAAAGTTGATAACCCCGGCCAGGGCATCGCTGCCATACATTAGTGAAGCCGGGCCTTTCAACACTTCCACCCTGCCTACACTGAGTTCGTCGATTTCCACTCCATGTTCATCACCCCATTGCTGGCCTTCCTGCCGCACACCCTCATTTACCACCACGACCCTGTTATATCCAAGCCCCCGTATAAATGGTTTTGAAACTGCCGGGCCTGTTGAGAGTTGCGTTACTCCCGGTACATGACTTAATGCATCAATAATATTGGTTGACGAAGATTGTAATAAAGCGGTTTTACGGATCGAAGTAACAGGTATTGGTGTTTTTCGAATGCTTGTAGCACCGGAAACACCGGTAATAATAACTCCCCTATTTTCTACAACAATGGATGAAAGTTTAAAATCTCTTTCCATGTCACTGTTTATCTCAATATGCTCAACCAAAGTGGCATAACCCGTATGAGAAACTTCAATAACATGGTGGCCTGAAGGAATATTCGTCAATACATATTTCCCATCTGCATCAGCTGATGTACCAATCTTATCATCCGCAAAATAAACAGAGGCTCCCGATAGTGGTTCACCGGTTTTTCCGTCAGTGATTTTTCCGGATAAAGTGACCTTAGCAACCGGTTCCTCCAAATTATTTTTGTGCTCTTGCCGGATGCCAAGGCCGGTTTGCGCCATTATTATTAAAGGTAAAAAGCCGATAAAGACAGAAATCAGGGAAAGTTTTCTCATGTTTTTAATTTTGATACGCTGTTGCAAATATAAAGATAAATGTATCATTGTTGCAAATATTTTATGAACGGCAACCTATGTAACCCTCGGTCCCCTCCATGATTCTGTGGCAAAATGTCCTACCGATTCTCAATGCTATTTTCTATCTTGTACAAACAAATTATTTATCCTTTTAAACTCCAGTTAGGTTAATTATTCAAACCCTGTTATGAGACTAAAACTGATCTTCTTCTGCTTATTAACAGGGATGATTGTCATCTCTGCCTGTAATAAAACTGATACCCCGGCACCTCCTGATCCCTGCACCGGTGTTTCATATAATGTTATTTCGGTAAAAACCGAGGCAATCGGAACTTCCAATAATGGAACTATCACTATCCTGGAACCAAGAGGTGATACCATTAGCTATAAAATTGGAACAGGCGCCTATCAATCTTCCTGGTATTTTACCAACCTGGCTCCCGGCAATTATGTGGTAACAGTAAAAAATCAAAAAGGCTGCACAGATACAGCTCAAATCACCATATTAAACTATGGGCCTAAATATGCAGCCGTAAAACAAATTATATTGGGTTATTGCGGTCCCTGTCATCTGAATGGCGCAGTAAATGGAGGTAAGAATTTTGATATGGATGCAAGTATCATCAGTAGCTGGGACAGGATAAAAGCCCGGGCGGTTGACAATAATCCAACACAAATGCCTGAAGTGCCTAATGCGCCCCTTACAACCGTGGATAAACAAAAGATTACTGATTGGGTGAATGCGGGACACCGCCAGACGGATTAATAAACAAAAATGACAGCAATAAAAAACCCCGTGATTAAATTACACGGGGTTTTTATTTTATTTATGTGACCCTGTTTTATCTCACTTTCAGCATCGGCCTTACTTTCTGCACCACACCGTTTTGAAAACGGGCATAATAAACACCAGTAGGCAAACCTCCTGAATCAAATGAAACTGTATCAGTCAGCGGAGTTGTATAGTCCCTTTCCAATAATGTTTTGATTACACGGCCTAATGTATCAATGATCTGTATCAGCGTATGCCCGCCTTCTGTACGGAATTTGATAGTTGTACTTTCTGTAAACGGATTCGGGTAGTTCGTAATGATGGCATCAAAAGAAGGATCAGGCGGTGGCGTTGTCGCACTACAGGTAAGGCCACTTTTAAATAAGGGTAAAGATTGCAATTGCGAATTGATCCCCGGAGGGTACAAGCCTTCTACCACTGTTTTATCAAGGCAGAACCATTTTTCAAGAATAGTTGAGTAAATACTTCTGAAATCATATTGCATCGGGACATTATCATTCACAGATGCATTAACAGGTATATCCGGATTATTACCTAACACTCCCTGTTCTATTTTACTTCCAAATAAGAACATTGGTGCAGCAGCCCCATGATCTGTACCCACACTGGAGTTTGATTTGATACGACGGCCAAATTCGCTGTATGTCATTCCAATCACCCTGTCCTGTATCTGCAGAAACTGAAGGTCATCCTGGAATGCTTTGCATGCATCAGATACCCTTTGCAGCAATGTAGCATGTGCGCCGGTAGTAGTGTCTGCAGCATTTACCTGCACTGAGTGGGTATCAAATCCGCCGAAACTAACCATGTATACTCTTGTTCTCAATCCACCTTTGATCAGACGGGCAACAATTTTCAATTGGTCGGCCAGGCTGTTATTAGTGGGATATGTTACCTTGTTGTGTCACTGCATTAGCCGCATTACGGATAACTGTGGAATATTTTTGTGTCTGCTGGGAAACCAGGCGAATATATTTCAGTTCCTTCCCGGCTGGTGTCTCGGGCACCGGGTCGGTAGTACCATTCAACAAATTGTAAAAATGAAGTAGGATTGGTAATACTCATAGCCATATTTACAACTGGTCCCTGGGTGGTTAATGTGGTAGTAGAACCAATCTGTATAGCTAATGGATCTGGTGTATTTACATTTGGATAACCCGTTGGAAAATTAGGGTATTCATAATTCAGGTAACGGCCTGCCCAACCACTAAATACCTCCTGGTTGCTGTTGGATGCACTCATCCAGATATCTGTTGCCCTGAAGTGAGAGAAATTTGGCTGCGGGTATCCGACTGCCTGAATCACTTTCATGCTTTCCGGCATTAAAAATATTGTGCATGCCCGTCATTGAAGGGTGTATGCCTGCTCGCACTGCTTCCTAAAGCAAGAATCCTGTTTTGCGGAATCGCCACATTTGATCTTGCATTAAAATAATTAGAATAATGTAGAGATAGGAATTACCGTATTCAAACCGTCATTGCCTCCGGACAAGCTGGATAATAACCAAGCACATGGTCAGTATCTGTTGTGCTTTGCATTAATGCCTGTACCAATGGAGAATCTGCAGCGAAAGCTTTAACAGAATATCCATTTATCAATGCAGGCAGCAGGGCTGGCAGCCGGTATACGTGCTTTTGTAAAAAATCCCTTCTTTTCATTTTTGCTTAATTAAAGATGAAAAAGATAATTTATGATAATTGATATTCTGCCAGGTTAAAGAAATACTGAAACAATGATTTCAGCCTGTTATTCACTATGTTGAAATTCGCTGTCGTGGGATTAGAGATATAAGCAGCCCAGGCATTTGTCCAGTAGTAATCCCATTGCTGGTTGCTGAGCAATATCTGTGTCTTAATTGTTTTCTTAGATTGCGCTAAGACAGTTGATTTCTGAAAATAAATTGTCAGCGCATCGTCAATCAGATCATTGGGGTTACCGGGATTGCGAAACTGTCTGAACATAAGTAACACAAGTTGAAATGTAACCCGTTGACCATTCCTGGTGCATAGCCGTTGTATTGACATGGTATCGGTAAACTGGTTTCTTTTGGGCAAGGAGTCGGAGTTTATCCATATTTCATGATACAGAGTGGTTCCTGGTAATAAGCCGGCATTCCCGCTACATTGGGCGGATCATGTAGGTTCATGTCCGGTGTTCACCATGCTTGAATAGAACGAAATTCCACATAGCCGTAATTCGTATCCCAGTCTGTTAATACCGGCTGAACTACAGTATTCATTTCCCGTAAGTGAACCAATGATATGATCTGCCGGAGTTCTTGATCAGGTAACAATTGTTGATTCAATACGTCAAAAAAGTGTTCGCTTTTAAACAAAGCAGATAAACACCGGCCGAATGTCATAGTTATTAGTCCTGAAAATATTCGCCAATGGCATCGATTACACCTGTTTCTGTAGTATTGAATCAATTGTATAATAAACAAAGAAGCGGTAAAACTTGCGGACTAATGAACTCTAGCTACTTCCTGCTGTCGCAAATAGTCATAGTTCAGCAGGTCATTCAGCTCAAGCTGACCCGCAGTGGCGCCTGTTCTTCCAGTAATAATAGTATTATTAAAGAAAGGACGAGAATGATTTTATTAACAGTAGAATGCCTGCTTGATGTTGAATACAGAAGTATATGTCGTTACGTTAATCTGCCATCCTGTTAATACTTTGGCGGCTTCCTTCACATCATTCTCAGTGTATTGTGAGCCCGGACCTTTACCCAAGGTAAAGAGTTCACATCAACTCCCTTGCATAGTTCTCATCGGGTGCTGAGGCTAGTTATTAAGATACCCGTTAAGATAACGGAGCATCATTATATCTTTTGTAATGTGCCATACAATCATCTGTTTGAAGTTGCCCAACGCATTTTGGCGTATAAGGTTTTGCTGCATGTATGCCCAATTCCCATAACCAACATCGGCTGCTTCATTCCCGAAATGGTCAATCCAGAACATAATCATTTTTTCACGGATGCTTCTATCCTGGTTGATCATAATCACCTGTCCAGCCATTTTTTATAGGAACCCCTTCGCTGGCTTTGCACTGTACCGTCACTGTTGATATCGTTCATCCATGTAGTTCCCTGGATGATGTTCCCATCTGCATTTACGCCGGGTGTTGTTGAGGTTACATATTCCTTGACAGGTGGTGCAGGCTGCGGTGCTGTTGGAGTCAATAATTCATCCACCGCCTGGCTCATGCTACGGGTCTTAAAATAATTTACGTCGGATTTTTTGGCACCGAACATTGTTCGTTTAAGCAGGTGTACAATTTCCTGTTCCGTCCATTGCCCGGTGTAGGTAGTAATACCGGTAATAATAGTACGAAAAAGCTGAACCGGTTAACGGGTTGCTTTTGTCGTCTAGCGGACCGTTAAAAAATCTCTTCTATCCATAGCAATAATTTTGGTTCAGGAATGAACTACGACTTTAAAGATACAAATTGGTTTAAGTCAGCAGGTAACAAAAATTGCACCCAAAGCATTCATTTGCAATAGTAAAACAACCATACAATAGTTGTACGTATGAAAAAAGAGCCGAGCTGGAAAATCGGGACGGCTCTGTTGTTTTAAGCAAAGAAGGCTTTATAAGTTTTCGATAATACCGGCAATACCCTGTCCACCACCCACACAGGCTGTGATCATTCCGTATTTCTTATTCAGCCTCTTCATATCATTCAGGTTCTGAACAGTGAGCTTACAACCGGTGCAACCTAAGCGGATGGCCCAAGGCAATGGCTCCGCCGTTGATATTTACTTTCGCCGGGTCTAAGCCCGGCTTCCCGGATCACAGCCAGTGCCTGGGAGGCAAATGCTTCGTTCAATTCTATTAAATCAATCTGGGACAGGTTCATACCTGCCTGTTTCAGCGCTTTGGGTATAGCCGCCACAGGTCCAATGCCCATGATGCGGGGATGCACCCCGGCCACCGCTGACTGTCAACCAAACGGCCAATGGGTTTCAATCCCAGCTCATTCATCATCTTCTCTCCCATTACGATGACAAATGCTGCGCCGTCGGAAGTTTGGGATGAGTTACCGGCTGTCACTACTCCTCCTGCTGCAAAAGCCGGTTTTAGTTTCGCCAATGCTTCCGATTGATGTATCTGCCCTTGGGCCTTCATCCGTGTCTACCGCATAGTTCCTTTTTTGCTTTTTTGCCTTTTGTATCCAGGTAAATTTCCTCCACATGTCACAGGAAGTATGCCCGGTTTGAAATGACCCGCCTTGTATTGCTGCAATTGCTTTCTGGTGGGAGCTGGTAAGAAAATTCATCCTGTGCCTCCCGGCTGATAGTATAATCCTTTGCCACTGCCTCGGCTGTTAATGCCCATACTTAAATAATAATCCGGATCATCTTTGGCAATTTTATATGAAGGAACGGTTTTCCATCCAGCGGTAGGAACAAGGCTCATGCTTTCTGTGCCACCTGCAATGATGCAATCGGCCATCCCCATCCTGATCTTGGCAGTGGCCATTGCTATTGTTTCCAGTCCGCTGGCACAATAACGGTTAACAGTGGCGCCCGGGTACTTCAAAACCCAAGGCCCTTGCAGAAATGATACGGCCAAACTGCAGACCCTGTTCCGCTTCAGGAACGGCATTACCCACAATCACATCATCCACTCTTTTTGCCTCCAGTTGGGGAACAGTCGCCATCAATCCTTTGATTACCTGCTACCGCCAAATCATCCGGACGATAGAATCTAAACCCTCCTCTTTTAGCTTTCCCTACTGCTGTTCTGTAACCGGCAATTATGTATGCTTCCTGCATAAATTAAATAAAAGTTGTTTATGCAACTTTCAATACCAAAATTAGCAGGAAAAGCTCTTGGGAAAAAAAGTTTTTGCGGGCCCGCCCTGATAGGGTTTCTTTGGAAAAAAATAATCCATGAAAAAGATATTTTGGGGACTTAGTTTATTGATTCTCTGTGCATGTGACAATTCTAAGAAAAAATCTGCAAATACAGGCCGTGGTGAAACCATTGAACAACGTCTTAATGCTTTTCTGAAAGTAAATGAAGAAATGGATTTTGAAAAAGTGCTCGACTATACCTATCCAAAGCTATTTAAAGAAGCTTCCCGTTCCCAGCTTCTAAAAGCCATGAAAGAGGGGTTTGATAATGAAGAAGTGAAGATCGAACTGGATTCCCTTAAAATAATTACGATTCATCCTGAATTTTCTGTTGGCGATGCGAGTTATGCAAGGATAAAATATTCCATGATTATGCTGATGGATTTTAAACTGAAGAAGGATACTGGTGATGCATCCCAGGCAGACTTTACCAAAGAAATGCTGGCTTCGCAATACGGCGAAGAAAATGTAAGCCTGGATAAGGCTAGCGGCATCATCAGGATCCATCATATCAGTGATATGGTGGCGGTAAAAGATGAATATGCCAAAGAATGGTGCTTTGTAAACCTGAAAGAAGGTGACCCGATGACTGATAAACTATTTTCAAAAGAAGTGCAGGACAAACTGTCTATCTATCATTAATCATTGTCATGTACAAGATCATCCGCAGTGTTCTTTTTTGTTTCTCTCCTGAATGGGTGCATTATTTTTCGATGAATTGCCTGAAGCTGTTGTGCAATATTGGCTTCACGAAAATGATCAGCAACCTCTATCGGCCAAAAAATAATCCCGGATGCTCACTGTTCAATATTCATTTCCCCAACCTGGTTGGTCTCGGGGCCGGATTTGATAAGAATGCAAAATACCTGAGAGAGCTGGAATGCCTTGGTTTTGGTTTTGTAGAGATCGGCACAGTAACACCGCTGCCACAGCCGGGTAATGATAAGCCCCGGCTGTTCCGGTTACCGAAGGATAAAGCACTCATTAACCGTATGGGATTTAATAATGACGGAGTGAAAGTGATAGCTAAGAGACTGCGTCAATGGTCAATGGTGAATAGTCAATCGAAAAGACCCCATTCCCGGCTCATTGTTGGCGGAAATATTGGAAAGAATAAAGCAACGCCGAATGAAGAGGCATGGAAAGACTATGAGATCTGTTTCAAAGAACTTCATCCTTATGTTGATTATTTTGTGGTAAACGTAAGCTCACCAAATACACCTGGTCTCCGAGAATTGCAGGAAAAAGGGTCCCTGCGGAAAATCCTTACTCACCTGCAAACAATCAATAAAGCAGAGCCAGTTCCAAAGCCGCTGTTATTGAAAATTGCTCCCGATCTTACCCAGGAACAAATTGATGATGTGACCGACCTTGCATTGGAAATAAAATTAGATGGCTTAGTGGCCACTAATACTACTATCGGCCGTTCCGGGCTAAAGACCTCTTCCTCCCGTTTACAGGCTATAGGTGCAGGTGGATTAAGTGGTTTACCGGTAAAGCAACGAAGTACAGACGTAGTAAAATATATTTACCAAAAAACCAGTGGAAAAATCCCTGTGATTGCCAGCGGTGGTATTTTTACAGGAGAAGATGCTAAAGAAAAAACAGGCGCAGGAGCTTCATTAGTGCAGGTGTGGACAGGGTTTATATATGAAGGACCGGGCATTGTAAAACGAATCTGTAAATCATTATAATCAGCAATGGGCTATTTATTTACTTCAGAAAGTATCATCAGTTTTTTCATACTCGTTGTGCTGGAAGTGGTGCTGGGGATTGACAATGTAATTTTCGTCAGTATCATACTGAACAGGCTGAAGGCAAATAAAGACCAGAAAAAGGCCCGCCGTTTCTGGATGATAACAGGTATCCTTTCCAGAAGTTTGTTGCTGATGGGGCTTGGATGGCTGCTTGACCAGAAAGGAAAAGCCATCTTCAACATCGGAAGCAAGGGATTTGATCTGGCCAGTATTGTAATGTTGGCGGGAGGTTTGTTTCTTATTTATAAATCCGTAATGGAGATCCATCATAAACTGGAAGGCGAAGACCCTAACGAAGCGTTGAAAAATCAAAAGCCATTATCATTTGGCAATGCACTGGGTCAGATCATGCTGATCGATGCCGTCTTTTCTTTTGACAGCATCATTACAGCAGGCGGAACTGCGAAACATGTGGAGATCATGATCGCCGCGGTTGTTATTGCAATGACAGTTATGTTTTTATTCAGCCCCAAAATTTCTGCCTTCATTCATAAGCATCCTACTTTAAAAATGCTGGCCTTGTCATTTCTTGTAATGATCGGTCTTAGCCTGGTGATTGAAGGATGGGATAGTGAAGCCGCCCATCATCTCGGGCTAAAGAATTATATCTATTTCGGAATGGCCTTCTCTTTCATTGTTGAGATGCTGAACATGACCATGCGAAGCCGGGCAGCAAGGAAGAGGGCCAATGTGGTGGAGCTGAATGAACCGGTGCTGAAAGTTGAAGAGAAGAACGAATCAGATATGGCAAAGTAATGTAGCTGCTACCACTCCTGCTGTTTCGGTTCGCAGCCTCGTTTCTCCAAGTGTTACAGGTGTAAAATCATTTTGTAAAGCCAGTTCAATTTCTTCTTTTGTAAAATCCCCTTCCGGTCCGATGCAGATCAGAGAATGTGCCGATGTGCTGATGTGCTGATGTGTCAATGCCTGTTTGCCCCCGTCAATACAGTGTGCTATAAAGTTGGGACCATCTGCACATTTCCAATTTTTCAGGTCCTTAAATGAAGCAGGTTCATGTAAAACCGGTAACCAGGTTTGCTGAGATTGCAGCATAGCACTGATAACGATTCCCAGCATCCGGTCGTAACGAAATTTTTCTTTTTCTGTTCTTTCACAGATCAATGGAATAATTTCACTTACCCCGATCTCTGTTGCCTTCTCCAGAAACCATTCGAAGCGATTAGTATTTTTTAAAAGAGAGATGGCTACGGAGACTTTTCTTGTGTCTTGCTCCTTGAACCTTGTTTCTTTTACTTCTACCGTACAGTGCTTTTTATTGTCATCAATAACTTCGCAGGTCAGCAAACTGCCCCGGCCATCTGTAAGATTCAACTTCTCCCCCACTTTCATCCGCAACACCTGTACAATATGCTTCGATGTATCTTCATTCAGCACAATTTCTTTTTGGGCCGCATCATAGTTATTGATATAAAAAAAGGGGGATTGCATCTTCAATTTCACGCAAAGATGCAAAGGCTTCGCAAAGGCGCAAAAGAAAAGCTCCGCAATTGCCGGAGCTTTGAATATCATCATTTAGTTGTGACTTCTGTTTAAAATGGAGTTTCTTCCTCATCCTCGGGCAGATCATTCATCTTACTGCCTGTCTGAATAAATACTTTGGCGCCACCTTCCACATCACTTACCGGTTTCCAGTTGCCGGAAAGGCCACCCGGCGTACCGAATGTGCTGCCGTCATCTTCAGTAAATTTCTGAATATGGAGTAAGGCTCTCAGTTTAATTGTTTCAAGGGAACCATTACGGTGTTTGGCAATTCTTACAATCGTTTCACCCCGGTTGTTCTCACCCATTTCATTTTGAGTAATGTCATAGTATTCGGGACGATAGAGGAACATTACCATGTCCGCATCCTGTTCGATGGCTCCTGACTCACGGAGGTCACTCAGTTGTGGCATCTTGTTTCCGTCTTTACCGGCACTTCTTGTTTCCACCGCACGGCTTAACTGTGACAGGGCAATGATTGGAACACTTAATTCCTTTGCCAAGGCTTTCAGGTTACGGGAGATGTTGCTGATCTCCTGCTCCCTGTTGCTGTTGCGGTTCTCGCCGGTGCCGCTCATCAATTGCAGATAGTCAATGATGATGAGACCGATGTTGTGCTTATTCTTTAAACGGCGGCACTTGGCCCTGAGTTCAAAGATGTTCAATGCAGGAGTATCATCAATAAATAAAGGAGCCTGTGCAAGACGTTGAATACCTCTTGCATAAAGCTGTTTCATCTCATGTTCTTCGAGTTTGCCTCTTGCAATCTTCTCCAGCCAAATCTCACTTTCAGCAGCAAGGATACGCTGCACCAACTGGCCGGCACTCATCTCCAGAGAAAATAAAGCTACCGGTGTTGCTTTGCCCGGATGCATTACTGCATTGCGGGCAAGGTTCAGTGCAAAAGCAGTTTTACCTACCGCAGGTCTTGCAGCCAATATGATAAGGTCAGTATTCTGCCAGCCATAAGTAACCCTGTCAAGTGAAGGGAATCCGCTTGGCACACCTGTTACATCTTCATTCTTATGGCGCAGGTCTTCGATACGCTGAATGGTTTTAACCAGTACAGAGTCTATTGTATCAAAGTTCTTACGAAGGTGATTGTTGGTTATTTCAAACAGTTTGCTTTCAGCATCATCCAGCAGATCAAAAACGTCTGTTGAATCTTCATAAGCATCACCGATAATTTCGCCGCTGATGCGGATCAGTTCCCGCTGTATGAACTTTTGCAGGATGATCCTTGAGTGGGCTTCAATATTGGCAGAAGAAACAACAGCGTTGGTAAGTTTGGTAACATAATAAGCTCCGCCAACCATTTCCAGTTCTTCTTTGAAACGCAGTTCTTCCGCCACCGTCAGAATATCTATCGGCTGACTTTTATTGGAAAGGCCCTGCATCGCCTGAAAGATGCGCTGATGGGCTTCTACATAAAAACATTCTGGTTTTAAAATCTCCACCACAGTATCAAATGCACTTTTCTCCAGCATGATGGCACCGAGTACAGCTTCTTCCAGATCTTTGGCCTGTGGCGGTACTTTGCCATATACCATTGTACCTAAATCGAGTGAAGATTTTCTTCTTTGCTTCCTGTCTTTGTTAAGGTTCGTCAAATCCATTTCTGTACGGCGATAAAAAATTAAACCATTGATTTACTACCAATGACCTTGGGCGCATCTTCCGGGCTTGTTTTAAGAAATTGTTATCTCTTGGTTAGTGGAATGTTTCCGTCAGTCAATGAAGCGAATTACGGTGCAAAAAAGTTTTGAAAAAAATTTTTCTTTCTTCACTAATTTTTCACTCAAAATTCCGGGTTATCCACATTTGAATTTGCTACCCAAAGCCATCATCAATTTACCGAAAAGCTGTCGTAAAACCCCGGAAAGATCAGCACAGTTGTGCAAAAAAATGTCCTTATTACGGCCAGTTTTAATGCCCTGCCTGCAATAAAGCCCGCCTGCTAACAGTTATTAGCATAGTTCTACTTGCCAAAGCTGCTGCATAACCAATGTTTTTAACTCTTAAATGGAATTCTATGCAAACAACAAAGCCCGGCAGCCACCCGATCATCAGTCAGACACAGAACAATACCACTCTCTGGATCGGTCATTTAGAAAAAGACCATAACGACCATTTTGCAGGACAAACTTTCAAATGCCCTGCCGACGGGCCGATAAATACCATACAGGTATATACTTCGTCGGTGCATCAGCCGGGGGATGTGGCGCTGACACTGCATGAGTTTGATGCAGACAGCAGGACATGGGGACCGGCGATTGGAGAAGCTACCATGCAGTTAGAAAAAGGTGATGATGCAAGGTGGGTGAGTTTTCATCTGCAGCCGGTAACGCTAAAAAAAGATTCGACCTATGGGTTCAGACTAAAGGCCAACCACGGTATGATCGGTATTGGTGAGGCGGCAAGTCATGCGAAACAACCATTTGTGTTCGGGCAGGCCTGGAAAGCAGATTCGCATAATGAGAAAGGACATTACTACCGGTATTTCAGCCTGGCGTTTAAGGTGGAGTGTGCTTAGGATAATGCAGCCACGGACCTCTCTACCGGGAGGCAGGTTACACTGATCAGCTGACATCTTTATCAGACGCACAGTATCCGGTGATATATTATTAAGGCCATGAGATGTAAGTGAAAGCCCCGCTTCTAAAGGCGGGGCTTTGTGCATTGGTTAACCGGGTGTTTTATTATAGCTGCCGTAGGCTTACTATAAGTGTGGCAGGGAGTTGTTATATTGATTCCATATGAATATAACGAAAGAAAGACGAAGGATGAACGAAGGCTAAACGAGGGAAAAAGAGATTTTCCATAACTTTAGCCAGCAGTACCCATTGCTTATATATGGAACTGCAGTAATTAAAAAGTTTTTATGGCAAGATCAAGGAATTTATTGCTGCGGAATGTGCAGGGGCAGATCGGGAAAGAATTGGTGGTGAAAAAGTATGGGAAGAAAACAGTGATAACCAGGTACCCGGACATGAGCGGTATAAAACCGAGCAAACTACAGAAGGTAAAAAGAAGCCGGTTTGCTGAAGCGGTGGCGTTTGCACAAAACATACTCCGTAACCCGGCGCTGAAAGCACAGTATGCAACGAAGGTGAAGAAGGGACAATCGGTTTATCATTATGCGATAAAGGAGTTTTTGAGGAGGTGAGCCTCCACACTAATTGTATTGGAGCTTTCATTCAATCAAATAGTAATTGGTGCAGATACATTTGCTGTTAAAGGTGGATGATAAAAGCTGTGGATGTGTTTGATTGATTTCTTTCAGCACATCGAGACAGTCGCCAAAGTACAGGGGGCATAGATTGGGATTGGTTTCCTTCACGAAGAAAGAAGTGGCAAAGGAAGGCAATGAGTATAAAACATCATGACCAGAGCAGAAAAAAATTGGCCCTGCACCGTAAGGCGGTGCAGGGTATATGAAGAAACAGGCTTAAAGTTTTTTACCTGTAAACATATTAAAGGCTGCTCCAATACCAACACTAAAACTACGTTCAATAAATGTTTTATCTTTTACTTCTGCGCCATTCGACACATCATTAAATTCGAAATAGATACCTACTTTAGAAATACCAGGGTTATCTTTTTCTAAAATATGCAAACCAAGGCCAAAGTTCATCCGGGGTTTATTTTTTTCAATAATGTCATAAGAAGGATAAAATATCATTCCGACTGTCTGATTCAGTATTCCTGGAATAAAATTGATATGAGGTCTAATTTTGAAATTGAGATACTCCTTGTAGTTATTCTTACTATAACCATAGCCCTCATCATCTGCCAGCTGAATAGTTCTTGTGATCCCGGTTACCGGATCGGTTACTGAGACCAAGTAGTCTTTTATCTCATATTGTTGCAGTTTGCTATAGTTGTTCTTTAATGCCAACTCACCCGAGATTCCAAGAATCAGGTTGTTTGGCCTTCCTTCATATTTTTTTGTTTTCCTGTCTGCACTATAAGTATAAGCCCTGCCAACTGGTTTGTTTGTAAAAAAGGATACAGAAAAACTATACCCGTTGTATGCAGAATCTATTTTCATTTTATCGAAAGGCAGGGTATTATCATACAACCTGTAAGTTGATGAATTGTACTGGGCAGAGAAAACAAGTGTGTTAAAGGTCGAAAATTTCATTTTTTCTTTAGAGTCTTGTTTATCGCTTATACGGTGTATAGTTCTGCGAACAACATATCCGCCCCCCTGAAAACCCGGAGAAAATACTCCTGCCGAAAAAATGCTCCCGATATTTTGCTCTGTTTTAGCTTTTATACTTAAACCCACTCCCCATTTTTTTACCTTATCTGCAGGTACAGGCTCTTCCTCTATAGAAGGCAACACAGTTCCTTCCGAAACTGGTTCTTGTCCTTCTTTTCCGCCTGGGTACGAATAAACTGATTTGAGAAACGTAAAAAAATTTACTTTAATACTGTTGTCTTTAACATTTAATCTTGCTCCAAACAAGCCGCCATTGCTTCCTTTGAGAATCGGTAAACCATCTCCGTTTATATCATCATAATAATCTTGTGCAAACACATTTGTATTAACTGTAAGAGCTATCGCCGCTACGAGGTAGTAATAGTATTTCATAACTTATGCTTTAAATCTTATTCTTTCAGCTTTTTCGTTATTTGTTCTGATTCGACCAGTTACAGGAGAAGGTTTATTATTGTCTTCTTCTTTAGTTCCATTATCAAGAAACTGGTATTCGATACTATAAGCAGTGCCATTGCTTCCGGTTAAATGAAAGTGAATTACTAATTCACTATTGTCGGCAATGCGGGCATTTAAAAAACCTCCTGAAAACTTACTGCTTCCAGTAGGAAAACACTGAACCGGAACCCCATTGGCGAAGACCTGAACATCTTCCAGTGCCCCTGTTAATGTAAAACCGAATGTTACCTGGTGCATAATTTTAAGTTTTATTGTTTAATTATTGTACTTCCCTAATTTCTTCAATCATCGTAATCCTTCCTCCTTCATAATATATTTCCACACTGGTGTACTGGTCTTTTTGCTGCAGCCCTTCATTGTAATGTACTTTTTGCGGGTTGGTGGCAGGTACAATACCCGTTACTGTTTTAAGATCAAGCAATAATATTTTGGGGTTAATCCCCTGCGGTATTCTTTTCTCGAGATAGGCCATATCAGCAGAGTGTGTATCCACGTCGCCGGTTACATGCAATGTACCACCGGGTGTGGGGCGGGGCGGCATCAGGTTTACCCAGGCTGCCCAATTGGAGGTTGTAAGTTTTGACATAAATGAATTTATTAGTTTGAAGGATGGTTTTGACAACTGTGAAATTCAGCAATCAGCTTATTTATTTTAACAGGCGATACACCCATTCTCAACCCGTTTTTTCACGGTACCGAAAGTATATGCGGGAAATAAAAAAACCAATAACCCTTTCGGGGTATTAACATGATAACTACAGACTGTCCCCTCTTTATTTAATAACCGTTTTGAATACCCGGCAATTCTCTACCTTTAAGAAGCCGCCTTTTTGATCCCACCTGTTCCGGCCGTATGTGAATGCAGACAAAAACCATTGTTCAACCTAAACCATTACACCATGTACAGGGAAAAAATCTATTGGCTTTTAATTGCCATGCTACTGCATTTCAATTTGCAGGGACAGATCACCAGGCTAGACAGAACAGGCATTACACAAAAGAAACAGGTGGTATTATTTGAACATGCCAATTATACCGGGCAGACGAGGGCATTTGGACCGGGCCAATATTTGCTCTCTGATTTTAATGACCTCACATCCTCCATCCGGGTACCTGCCGGTATGGTGGCATATATCTATGAGCATGCCACTCCCACACAAGGCTATGGCATATCTGTGGACCTGCTGGAAGATGTAGCCGATCTGGCGGTTTATAATTTTAATGACAAGCTCTCCTACCTGATCGTTTTTACAACGCCAAAAGATAATTTGTATGACTGGGCAAGAAATGCCATGGTGAACGGCCAGTTTATTCCCGGCCACTGGGAACGTAAAAGGGCAGTACCAATGCCACCGAATACTGTTGCGGTGGTATCACCTCCTATTGCAGCACCATTGCCCACCACACCCAGTGTGCTGGCAGTGAACGGCCCCAACACCAGCATCAACAGCCTTGGTATACAAACTCCCGAAGGCCGTATGTTATGGGAAAGAGCCATGACCGACCAACAAGGAGTAATCGGCAATGATTTCCGAGGGATAGAGGAGATCGGGTCAGCTGCGTTTGAAAGAGCCTCGCATAATACATTCATCCCCGATAATTTTAATTTCTGGTATCCGCAGAAACAACCTAACGATCACCGGTCAGTGGTTTATTTTAAACGGACACTGACAGGCAAGGTTAAAAGTGCCCGGCAGGTGAATATTGCTGGTACTTACCAGGACTATGATGTTAACATTGACATCATCCCTAATCCCAAATACATGTACCTGATCAACGATGGGCACCGCCGTGAATACACCGGGCTGATGAGTTCACAATGGACACTAAGTGCCCACCAAAGCGGCAAGCCGGACTGTGACTCACCGGGAGATATTGAAGCGTTTACCCGGGTGGAATGTGAGATAGCAGAAGATTACTGGCCACAGGGTGATCATACATTTGGAAGGGCACGGCTGGCTGACCTTGCCCTGATCCGCACCGGAGGTGATATGTGTGCTTATGGTCCCTGGATATACGATGCGGGCCATTGCTGCCAGCCGGAAATACACCCCAGTGAACAGTTATGGTGGAGCCAACCGGAAGGAAACGGGAAAAAATTCAACCTGAATGTGATATGCGATGCAAGCCGTCGTTTTTTATGGAGAAAACAAATGGATGACGGCACGAAACTAAAACCCTGGGCCGAGCCACCCATCAAGGGATTATTTGCGATTGCTTTTGAGTACAATCTATCCGCAAGAGATGCGGCCATACAAAACACCACCAAACAGTTTGAAGTAACGAACCTGCATCATTATAATGTAATTGAATATCCGAATGCCGATCAGACATATAATCTTATTTATGGCGGAAGAAATATCATCAGCTTTATGCCGCATAACAATGCATTTAAAGTCTCGTTTGAACATGTAGGCATATCACCTGCTGACCCCAATAAAATAAGAGGGTTTTTAGTCATCGAAACATCAGTTGGTGTGATCACACAGATAGCAACATCCATCACTGTTCCTAATTTAGCAGGAGGTGGTTTTACTATTGTGAAACTTCCTGCCAATTCTAAACCGGAACAGGCGCCTCAACTTTATGAAGACCGTTTTTTCAAAAAAGAAGCCGGGTATTACTATTTTACCGTCAGCGAAAAAGATGTGAGAACCGGAGGCGGTATTCTTGAACGTCCGGAACGACCGTTCAGAAGAGATGGCAATTGATGCAGACCATCGTTAAAATTTTTATCACCCGTATTATAATAAAGGGAGCCTTCCCAGGCTCCCTTCCGTCTATATACAACTGCAAGGCTGATCTTCTGTTTTATCTGAACTTCCTGGTTCTTTTTAAAGATGCCGGGTCAAGCCCGGCATGACATATAAGATTGAGGCCTATCATTTATTAAACCTGCCTGGTTGTTCCGGATCTATTTTCTGACGACAAACTTGATTGTCTTTTCTTTTAAGGTGGCGGATGAACGAAGCACCAGCAGGTAAGTACCATCGGGCAGGTTGCTGATATCCATTTTGGCCACGGTTGTATTTACATTCTGCTGCTGCAACAATGCCCCCTGCATGTTATACACCTGTACCCTGTTGTACTCTTCCGGATCTACATTGGACACTGTAAGCTGGTTCTGCACCGGGTTGGGATAGATAACTAGTTTAGTGCTGAGTTCCACCTTATCCGTCTCTGCTTCTGTGGCAGCTGCTTCTGCCATCATTGCTGCTTCGCCTTTTCCATCATCGCAATGGTGATTGTTGTTATTTCCAAACCGTAATGCAAAGGACCGGAAATAATTACTGCTGTAAGTGACGCTGTCAAAATCAGAAGTATTACCGATGGCAATTAGCCGGTTGTTATTATCCGTAATGCCATCTGCCAGCCAGTGTGAACGCTGAAAGGCCACACTGTCCGGAGCAGGAAAATTACCGTCTACCTGGCCGCCATTCTTTTTTATCCGCATCGCAAACCCTTTAGAGTAAAAGTTGTTACTCCTTCTTTCCCCGACGGCATAGAAGCGATCGTTATCATTCATCACCAACCGGGTGAGGTTGCAGCTATCTTCTGCATAATTCATGGAACGGTTCCAGGCAATGTTTCCGTTGCTGAGGTTGATACGGCTGATCCTGCATTGCTGGTTTTCAGGGCTGAAGTATTGTGTTACCAATGTAAATATGTTTCCATAACGGTCTACTTTAAAATCATACAACTGTGAGGAAGGCGCCGTAAAATGTGTTTTGCTGTAAGCCACATGCCCCGACACTCTTGATACCCTTTTCAGGTACATGGCCTGTGATGATTCGCCAACCGATTTACCCCCATACATGAGTATGTTATCATCATTGTCCAATATGGTGTACAAACTGTAACGGTTAGGATCTGTTTCAATATTGAAAGTAGTCAGCGGCTGCCCGTTGGCTGCAAAGCGTTTGATGTGTACCTGCGGAAAGAAGGTATAATAATCTTCCACCACCAGCACCCTGCCCCATCTGTCAATATGTAAACGGGTGTAGGATGTTGCCGTGGAATCCATTTTGCTCCAGCTATTGGCCAGGTACTTGTTTGTTTTTAATACAAAAGAAGCCGACCCAGTGCCGCCTGTATTATCAGTATACTGGCCATCACCGGCGAAATAGAGGTTGCTGCTATTATCCAGTTCGAAGGAACTTATATTATATATAATAAAGCCATTGGGAAATTCAATATTCCGCTCTGTAGTCACATTAAGGTTGGCATCGAGTTTATATACTTTATACAGGGGTGCATATTCCGGCGTAAAACTCCGCTCGAAAACATAGACACAATTGTTGCGGCCTACTTTGAATTCAACCGTCGCAGATATGCCGGTAGTAAAAAAAGTTTTCAACTCGGCACCATTGATATTGCTTTTGGAAATTTTCCAGGTGTTGAATTCGTTGTCGGTGCTCCACAGGTAACAGGCCACAAAAGTTGAAGAAGTAAAGGGCTGCACTGTGGTGGCGACCGTGCCATACGGCGGCGGATTGTTACCATCCTGATTCTGATACCATTCTACCTGTGCAGACAATGTGAGTTGCATTGCCAGCAGGCAAAGCACAAGAATTGGTTTTTGGGTTTTCATGAGTTCGGATTTAGGGTTACGGATTCGTTCAGTTGTTACTGACTATATCACAACAACTGTGCAAGAAATGCGATAGCCGTGTATTTCCGGAGGGGTTGTATCAGCAACAGATTTGCAGGATTAACGGAGCTACAGCAATTTTACGAAGTAGAGCAGAACGGAGAAAACCCATAAGGTTTAATTCATGAGCATCTCTCTTGCATTCTCTATTGCGGCGGCAGTAGGCTTTTCGCCGCTAAGCATTTGGGCGATGGTGGTAATTCTTTCTTCTGTGGTCAGCCGGCGGATATTTGTTTTTACTGTATCCTTCACTATTTCCTTATAGACAAAGAAATGTGCATCGGCCTTTCCGGCTATCTGCGGCTGGTGGGTAATGCAAATGACCTGCCGCTTCGCAGCTAGGTCTTTCATAATGATGCCGACCTGTCTTGCTGCTTCGCCAGAGATGCCGGTATCTATTTCATCGAAGATGAGTGTGGGCAGGTCAATAGATTGTGCAACGAGTGATTTGATGCAAAGCATCAGGCGGCTGAGTTCGCCACCGCTGGCCACTTTCCGTACCGGCTGAAATTGTCCGCTTTTGTTTGCATCAAAGAGAAAATCAATTGCATCGCTACCAGACAAGGATAACTCTGCCGGTTTTATATCCGCTTTCAATTTTGCATTGGGCATTCCGACCTGTGCCAGCAGCTTGTTCACTTTATCTTCAAACGGTTTTGTTTGTTTGCGGCGGCCATCGGAGATCTTTGTTGCCAGCTTTGTTGTTTCTGCCAATAATTTACTGCTCTCCTTTTCTTTTTGCAGAATGGCTTCATCAATGTTCAAAACAGCCTGCAGCTTTTCTTCGAGCTGCTGTTGTATAACCAGCAGTTCATTTGTAGAATTGACACCGTGTTTTTTCTGCAGTTTATAACCGAGTGATAAACGTTCGCTGATCTGTTCAATCCTTTCGGGATCATAATTGATATGGTTGCTGATGCGGTCCACATCGTCAGCAATATCCTGCAATTCTATCTGTGCGGATTGCAACCGCCGGAGCAAGGCCGGTAAGTCAGGATGATAAGAAGCATACATATTCAACTGGTTCAGCAATATTTTCAATTGCTGCACTACCGGCGTTTCATTTTCTTTCAGTTCAAAATACACTTTATTCAATGCGGCTTTGATGCCTTCTGAGTTATTCAACAGTTTCAACTCTGCATCAATTTCTTCCAGTTCGTTTTCCCTGAAGCCGGCTTCCTCCAATTCAGTAAACTGGAAGCGGTTGTAATCTGCTTCTTTATCGAATTGCTGCTTTTGTGTTCTCAGTTCGTCCGTTTCTTTTTTCAACTGCTGCCATTGACGGAAACTGACCTGGTATTCTTCCACTACATTGCCATGGCCGGCCAGTGCATCCAGTACATCCCGCTGGAAATCACTTTCGCCTACTTCCAGTGTGTCAAACTGCTGGTGCAAGTCCACTAACAAGCTGCTGAGTTCGCTCAACTGGGCCAGTGTTACCGGAGTGTCGTTGATAAAGGCCCGGGATTTTCCATTGACACCGATCTCCCGGCGCACCACCAGTTCATCATTGTTATCGAAATCGTTTTCTGCGAGGAATTTTTTTATTTCCTTTTTTCCTGCCTCATCAAATATCCCTTCTACGATACATTTCTTTTCTTTGTTCACCAATGCTGTTGAATCGGCCCTTTCTCCCAATATCAATCCTAATGCCCCAACGATGATGGATTTACCGGCACCTGTTTCTCCTGTAATAACATTGAGCTTGCCAGAGAAATCAATTTCCAGTTCGTCAATAATGGCATAGTTCTGTATGGAAAGTTTGGTAAGCATTTGCGAAAGCAAATTAGGAGATTTTTTCCCGCAAAGACGCAAAGGCACAAGGAATCTGAACAGAGAAGTTTATCTATTCTTTTTTTCAGATAGTTAATGGCAAAAAAAACTCTCCTGGTTTACAGGAGAGCATATAACTTAAATAGAATAGTTTATTTCACTTCAACCGCACTGTGCAGCGATTCATCCACGAGGATACGGCCGCAGTTCTCGCAGATCATTACTTTCTTGTGCTGTTTGATCTCACTTTGCTTTTGCGGGGGAATGGCATTGAAGCAACCACCGCAGGCATCCCTTTCAACGGATACAACTGCCAGTCCATTGCGGTAACTCTTGCGTATTTTCTCATAGCTAGCCAGCAGGCGGGTATCCACATGTGTCTTTGCTTCAGCAGCCAGTTTATTAAAATGCTTTTCTTCTTTTTCGTTTGCAACGATGATCTTTTCCAGTTCGCTTTTTTTAGTTGATAACACCCCTTCTTTTACTGCAATATTCTTTTTTGCTTTTTCCAGCGCCACTGCCTTCTCTGCAATTTCTTCCGTAGCATCTTTGATATGTTTTTCAGCCAGCTTCATTTCCAGCTGCTGCATTTCAACCTCCTTGTTGATGGCTTCAAACTCCCGGTTATTCTTTACGTTGCTGCTCTGCTTTTCATACTTTTTGATCAATGCTTCGGCATCTTTGATGGCGGTTTTGCGTTGCTCGATGAATTCAGTTACTCCGTTGATCTCTTCTTCGATGCGGGTCTGACGGGCATGCAGGCCGGTGATCTCATCTTCCAGGTCGGCCACTTCCATTGGAAGCTCTCCTTTCAGGATATGGATCTCATCCAGCTTGCTTTCAATCTTTTGAAGGGTAACGAGAGATGTCAGTTTTTCTTCAACCGAAAATTCTTTAACGTGTGCCATTGTATTATTTGAAGTTTTAGAGGCTCAGCTGTAATGCACCGGGTTGGTTTTTACGGCTGTTTTAAGGACGGCAAAGGTAGGGAATTTTTGCTCTAAAATTTCCTGCAGCAGGTTGATAGTGAACTGTTCGCTTTCGAAGTGGCCTATATCTGCCAGCAGCATCCGGCTGTTGGCATCAAAGAACTCATGATATTTAATATCACCGGTAATATAGGCATCGGCACCTGCAGCTAAGGCTTTGGAAATCAGGAAACTTCCGGCGCCGCCGCAAAGAGCCACCCTTTTTACCGGCTTGTTCAGCAATGCTGTGTGCCGGACCACCGGCACCCCAAAGACTTCTTTCAGGCGGGCCAGAAATTGTATTTCATCAACTGCCGCCGGCAGTTCCCCGATGATGCCGGAGCCAATACCCAGGTGTGTGTTAGAAAGCTGAACCACATCATATGCCACTTCTTCATAAGGATGGGCAGCCTTCATAGCAGCCACGACCCTGTTTTCGAGGTATGCCGGAATGATGACCTCAATCTTTACTTCTTTTTCGTGATGCAATTGTCCCACTTCACCAACGTAGGGGTTTGCTCCCTCGCCTCCCCTAAACGTTCCGGTACCTTCCGCATTAAAACTGCATTCGCTGTAATTGCCAATATGGCCACCGCCAGCCATAAAGATGGCATTGCGAACCTGTTCTGCTTTATCCACCGGTGCAAAGGTGAACAGTTTTTTGAGTGTATTATCCTTTTGAGCAAGGATAGAAACATTTTGCAAACCAAGCATCGCTGCTATTTTACCATTTACTCCATGTATCACATTATCCAGGTTGGTATGAATAGCATAAATGGCAATATCATTCTTAATAGCTGTGATGATGGTTTTCTCTACATAATTCTTTCCATTGATTTTTTTCAAACCGCCAAAGATGATGGGATGATGCGCCACGATGAGGTTGCAATTTTTTTTGATGGCCTCATTCACCACGTCTTCTGTTGCATCCAACGAACAAATGATGCCGGTACATTCCCAGGCTGCATTACCGGTTATTAATCCTGCATTATCATAATGCTCCTGCAAAGACGGATGTGCCTGTAATTCAAGGAAAGAAATAATATCATTGATTTTCATTTGAGCAAGTTAAGTAATTGCATTAATCCTGAAGAAACTTGAGAGGGCTTTTCGTAACTTCCGTACCATGGCATTGAACCCCCAACATCAGAGTATCATTATCCATGAGATCAAAAAGTCGCTGGGTAAAAAGGACGATGATAAACTTAGCCGGTACCAGATGGCGAAGGGCGCCTGGCGACTGCGTAAAACCATCCGCCGGGAGGTTAAATATGTTTTCCTGATGCTGATGGGAATTTTATCTGCCGGTTTTGGGCTAAAAGGATTTCTTATCCATAATGGTTTTATAGATGGTGGTGTAATGGGCATTTCATTACTTACCAATAAGGAAACAGGCATCTCCCTCTCCCTTCTTATTATTGTCATTAACCTTCCGTTTATACTTCTGGGCTGGCGGCAGATCAGCAAGGTTTTCAGCCTGAAAAGTATCGTGGCCATTGCGCTGCTGGCTTTGGCCGTTGAATTTTTCCCATACCCGCAAATAACAAATGACAAACTGCTGGTATCTGTTTTTGGTGGTTTCTTTATCGGAGCCGGTATCGGTCTTTGCATCAGGGGAGGCGGGGTGATCGACGGAACGGAAGTGCTGGCTATTTTCTTAAACCGGAAAAGCAGTTTATCGGTCGGTGATTTTATCCTGCTGTTCAATATCGGGATATTCTCTATTGCCGCTTACCTGCTTTCCATTGAAGCAGCTTTATATTCCATTCTTACTTACCTGGCCGCCTCCAAAACCGTTGATTTTATCCTGGAAGGAATTGAGGAGTTTACCGGTGTTACCATCATATCTCCGCACAGTGAGGAGATCGCTGATTTTGTCAAACACAAAATGGGCAGGGGCCTTACTATCTATTCGGGCAAAAGAGGTTATGGTAAAAGAGGCGAGTCCTATACTAATACCGACATCATATTTACCGTTGTTACCCGTCTTGAAATAAGCCGGCTGACGAATGAGGTGGAGAAAATTGATCCTAATGCCTTTGTGGTGATGCAGGGCATACGGGACACCCGTGGTGGTATGGTGAAGAAAAAGCCATTGCATTAACAGTGCCGGGGTATCACTATAAAAAACAATGTTGTTCATTTCAAAATCTTTTGTACCTTTTCTGTCCCTGCCAGAAAAGCGGCAGATTTCCCACCCTCTGGATAACTCCATTATCCAACTAACCTTTTAAAAAGTTTGCTATGCTGAAAAGAACCATGGGTCGTTCCCTGCTTGTATTACTTGTTGTTACAGGGCTTGCCGGAACAATCAATGACAGCTCCTTATCGAAAAAAGAAAGAAAGTTTGGAACTAATCTTTTAAAAGAAACCCGTGATGATGCCATCAATGCCACGAAAGGGTTATCTGATGCGCAACTGAACTTTAAAGCAGCACCCGAAAGATGGTCGGTAAAAGAGTGTATGTTCCATATTGCTGGTGCAGAAAAATTATTGTGGACCATGTTTGAAGGCACCATGAAGGGTCCAGCCAACCCGGAAAAACGTTCTGAAATAAAAGTGACAGATGAACAGGTGGTACAGATGGTGAAAGACAGGAGCAAAAAGGCACAGGCACCTGAACCGATACTGCCTAAAAACACCGGCTTTAATTCATTAGACGAAGCTGTCAATGATTTTAAAAAAAGCAGGGGTGAGCACATTAAATATCTTAAAAATTCAACAGAGGACCTGCGGAACCATGTGTTCCAGATGCCGTTCGGTTATATTGATGGCTACCAGTTCCTCTTATTTATGGCAGCCCACAGCAACCGCCATACCCAGCAAATGAATGAAGTGAAAGCCAGTACCGGCTTTCCTGCCAATTAGTTTTCAACGGTTGAAAAACCTGGGCCCCGTTGTTCCCGTAAGAACTCCGGGGTCTTTCGTTTTATAAATACATTGCACGCAAAGGTGCAAAGACGCCAAGAATATAATGAAGCGGAGACCGGATCAGAATCCTTTGCGGCTGATTGTTTTTTCTATCATCAGCATTCTGCCATCCAATGTCATTCCTTCTACAACCACTTTAAAGCTGGTTGTGCGGTCGTTGTTGTAGAATGTCAATGGAATTTTTGGATTTACGTTATTGATCAGCACATTCGGACGCCAGCTCAACGTAATACGATTATCTGTCCGGGCTTTTTCCGATTTATCCACTGCATAGTCCGGTGCATAAAATTCTTTGGTGACGGAGTAACCATTGTATTTCACCATGTCGGCAGCATGCTGCATCACATCACTCATGTCGGACCCTTTTTTAGTGTAGATCGCTAAGACACCACCCGGAGCATTACCAGTAGCAGCTGTAAATGAACTGTATACTTTTACCATCGCTACCTGGTTAGCCGGGATAGTTGATATGAAAGAGGCGTCGGTTTCAATTTCATCAAGGTAAAGGACCATTGGAAAATTTCCGAGGGAACTTATGCTGGCCTGCTGCCTGTAATAAACTTCATAGTCAAACCCGTTTACCTCGATCTGTAGTCCGTTCACCCTTGTTTGCAAGTAATCGAAAATATTATTGTATGCAGCGGCATCATCAGC
This sequence comes from Chitinophagaceae bacterium, assembly GCA_037045605.1. Taxonomy (GTDB): domain Bacteria; phylum Bacteroidota; class Bacteroidia; order Chitinophagales; family Chitinophagaceae; genus JJ008. Next base: position 129,713 of record JBAOHK010000017.1, read on the forward strand.
ATTGACGAGGTCAAGAATTTTATTCGCATCTCCTGAGAATTGGCCTGTAGTATATTTTTCCTCCAATTCCTGCAGCAGGCTTTTTTTCTTTTTTGCTTTGAGTATCACTTCTTCCATCATCAGCCCGGCAGCTTTTTGTATTGCATCATAATCAACTTCCATCTTTTTCTGTGCCGTGCCTAATGCAATATCAGCCCGCCTGAAAGGCAGGGTTGCCTTTGGCAGAAAAAATGGCCTTGTTAATGAATCTGCACCCATGTTTACATCTATGTACATGCTTTTCTTTCCCCGTATATCACTAAATAGTATCCTTGATTTTCCAAATAATAATATAGAATCCAGCCGAAAGTATCCCTGCTTATCGGTAGTTGTCATTTGCATACTCCGGGTAGAATCTGCTGCCATCAGCATCATCAGCAATGGTTTTTCAACAAATGGTTTTTTGGTGTCTCTCAATGTCACTTTCCCTGAAAGAGTTATGAATGAACCATCCTTATAACTACCTGGCCGGGCTGCTTTTTGTGATAGCTCTGTCCATTTAAACCTTCTCCAGCCATTGGTCATCATAACAAGGTCTAATGCCGTTTTCACTGAATCATCATCATTAGAAAAATAAAAAGCAGGATTGTGTACATAGCCTTTCAGGTCTGATGTAAGCAGCAGGCTGGAAATAATATTGTTCTCCCTTACCGCCGAAAGGCTATAATCAGGATCTGTGATGGACACAGAAAAACTTCCTTGCACCGTGTCTTTGAGTTGCACACTAAACCGGTTCTTTGCTTTTGGAGAAAAGTTAACGGTGTCTGCAATAATCTCACCGCTGATGAAGTATTCCCTGTTATTTACAAAACATAACCTCTCAGCCAGAGGCTGATCGTCTTTATTAAAGAAAGTGATCTGTAAAATCCCGGAGTGCAGGTTTTTTGTATTAATGATGCCCTGCATTTCTTCTTTGAATGTTTTGAACTCCTGCTTAAATACAATATGATGCTGCATCTGCCCGATCATGTAAGCCACCTGGAAAGCAGGATCTTCTTTGCGCTGTTTCAATTCGAAGAAATTTCCCTGCGGATGCGGCATAACCGTCAATGCAATTCCTTTATTTGTTGACTCGGGCAACAAATGTTTTTTTCCTGCCGCATCAGTTTCCAGCACTGCAAAATATTTTCCGTTTGGCGCAGGGGTCAGTTCAAACATCCCCATTCCATCATGAAGTGCAGAGAATATTGTCACCAATTCATTTTTCTCATTCACTATATTTCCTTTGGCTGCTACCGGCAAACCATTTTCATTGGTTATTTTAAATGCAACGGTATTTAAATACCCGTTGATAAGGTTTCCTCCTTCGGGGAAAAACTCCAGCCGAATCATTTTTTCTTTCGGTTCAGCCGGAGCAGCATTCTTTTTTCCATAAATAAATATGCTCCCTTTGCCGGTAAAATCAGCATCCTGGTTCAGCATCGTCGGAGAATATGTTCTGACCAGATAGGAACCGGTAGTAATTGAATCCGATAATTCAAAGTACCCATTGGCGGTACCTAACAACACCGGTACAATTGCACGGCTGATAACTACGCCTGTGTCGTTTATCAATTCAGCATACAGGCTGGTGCTGATAGTATCGGGCTGATAATCGGAATACAGATAAGCTTTAAACCAGGCTGTTTCGCCGGCAATATAATTGTCCCTGTCGAAGTGGAGGTATGCTTTTTCAATGGGTGACCTTGCTGACCAGTTAGCAAGCAATTGTTCTGGTTTCTGGGCAATACCTGATAAACAAATAAAGAAGGTGAAGAAGATAATCCAGGTTTGTCTTTTCATGAATAACAGTTAGGACATGAAATTAAGCCATATCCACAAACCGTAAAAGCATCTTTCTGTTAATGGTATAGCAAACTTTACTGGTTTCCGGCCAGTAAATTAGCTATTGGAGAAGCTGGCATATATCCCTATTTTGTGATAGCTTAAATCAATATATGAGAAAAATCGCCACCTGTTTTCTTATGGTAGTGCTGGTAAGTTGCGGCAAGAATGGGGACGATACAACCCCTGTGCAAGAAGACCTGGTTGTAAAAGCCATGACAGACGGCCAGTGGGCTATTACCATTTTTACGCTGAACGGCAACAATATCACTCCGGATTTTTATGGATACCGTTTCAAGTATTACAGCAACAAAACAGTAGATGCAAAGTTCAATGGCAATGTGGTAAATACCGGCACCTGGGATGGAAGTGCCTCCACAATGACCACCTCTGCTAATTTTCCCGGAGCCGTTTATCCGCTTACACTTATCAATGGAAGCTGGCGTATAGACAGAAGCAGCTGGACTTATGTAGAAGCATCACAAACAATCGGTTCCGATACAAAAACAATGAAACTGGTGAAAGAATAATAACCGGACCTGAACAGTCTTGTTTTTTCCGGGTATTTCTGCAAGAACAACCTCCCTTTTCCATGTCAGTTCATTAATGCAGCCAATAAGCTCATTCATCTATAAGTAATATTGAATAGCTTTGTCTTTCAATAGACAGAATCTATATCATGACGTTTACCCAACTGCAATATGCGATTGCTGTGGACACTTACCGGCACTTTGCCAGGGCTGCTGCCGCTTGTTTTGTAACCCAACCCACCCTCAGCATGCAATTGCACAAACTGGAGCAGGAGCTTGGGATAAAAATCTTTGACCGGAGCAAGCAGCCAGTTGTTACAACTGCTGCCGGCATTGATGTTATTGCACATGCTAAAAAAATCATTGAAGAAAGGGATGGTCTTAACGACTTCCTGCAACTGAAAAAAGGAATACTCGCCGGTGAGTTAAGAGTAGGTATTATCCCCACCCTGGCTCCATACCTGCTTCCTTTATTTATACCTTCATTCACAAAAAAATACCCGCAGGTAAAACTTATTATCAATGAACTAACTACTGATACCATTATTAGCAGGCTCAGGGAAGGAAGAATAGACACCGGGGTTTTGGTAACCCCTTTAAATGAGGCTGGCATAAAAGAGCATGTATTGTTTTATGAAGAAATGATGGCTTATATCTCTCCCAGGAATGCTGCATATAAGAAAACCTATGTACTTCCGCAGGATATTGACCCCAACAAACTCTGGTTGCTGGAAGAAGGGCATTGCTTCCGCACACAGATAGCCAACCTTTGCCAATTGAGAAAAGCAAGTGCAGAAGGAAGCCATTTTGAATATGAGGCAGGAAGCCTTGAAACACTGCGACGGTTAGTTGAATTGAATGATGGTATTACCATTTTGCCTGAACTGGCCACCCTTGAATTATCAGCCAAACAAAAAAAACTTGTAAGGCAGTTTAAAAAACCAGTGCCAATGCGGGAAGTAAGCCTGGTAACGCACCGGGATTTTCTGAAAAAGAGAATGATCGAAGTGCTGAAAAAAGAGATAACAGATGCGTTACCTGATAAAATCGCAAAAAACAAAAGCCCCAATGTTGTGCCAGTATAGAATAACAGCAAAAGGGCGGCCTGAGCAGCCACCCTTTTACAAACTATGTAAAGATTTTATTACTCCTTCGTTTCAAACAATCCTTTCCATACTAATGCGGCTGCAATACCGCCTGCAAGAGGAGCGGCTATAAACAACCATAATTGACTTAATGCTTTGCCTTGTGCAAAAATGGCAGGGCCGAAGCTGCGGGCAGGGTTAACGGATGTTCCGGTAATGGGTATTGCGACGAGATGAATCAACACCAGTGTCAATCCAATTGCGAGGCCTGCCATTGTACTATTTCCCCATTTGGATGTAGTGGCGAAAATCACAAAAAGGAATAAGAAAGTGAGCACAGCTTCTGTAACAAAAGCGGAAGTCATATTATATCCGCCCAGGTATCCCTCACCCCAGCCATTGGAGCCGAGAGCCCATTCACCCATAGTGAAACCGGGTGCACCCTGCTGTATGACATATAAAACAGCCGCTGCTAACGTTGCCCCTATTAGCTGGCCGATAATATAATTAATAGCATCTCCTGTTTTTATTTTTCCTGCAACAAGCATGGAAATAGTAATAGCCGGGTTGATGTGACAACCCGTTATGCCACCAATTGCATAGGCCATTGCCACTACAGCAAGTCCGAAGGCAAAAGAAATTCCTAATAAACCGATGCCGTCCGGGCCACTGGCTGATACTCCTGAAACAACGGCAGCACCACATCCGAAAAGAACAAGAGAGAATGTTCCGATCAATTCTGCTAAGAGCTTTTTCATATTAAGTTAGTTTTGTTGAAAAAAGATAAACAAACGAGCAATCTTTTTTAAAGGTTCTTTGTTTCTTTGAGGGTACACTAATGTACGATTATTTACATTTTATCTTTCTCATCAAAAAATTACTATGAGTATTACTATCGGAGAGGCCGCCCCGGATTTTACCTTGTATGACAGTGAAAAGAATAAGATCACTCTTTCTGAACTAAAGGGTCAGCCTGTATTATTATTATTTTTCCCGCTTGCATTTACCAGCGTCTGCACCAAAGAGCTTTGTTCAGTAAGAGATCATATCGGATGGTACAATAATGTAAATGCAAAAGTGTTTGGCATTTCGGTGGATGCCTTGCAAACACTGGCGAAGTTTAAAGAAGACCAACGACTGAACTTTACCCTGCTTAGCGATTTTAATAAAGAGGTTTCGAGAGCTTATGATTCTATTTATGAGTTATTCGGTTATAACATGAAGGGTGTTTCCAAACGTTCCGCATTTGTAATTGATAAAGACGGAATCGTCCGTTATGCAGAGGTGCTGGAGAATGCCGGAGAGGTGCCTGATTTTGAAAAAATTCAAAGCTGCCTTACCGGGCTAAACTAATGTATAGTTAAAATCTGTTACTATTTCTTCTCTAACATACTGGCTTTCAATAAATTTTGAAAAATAGTAGTTTTACGTTGCATAGAAAAAATTTCTGGCTTACTTTTCGAATAATAAAAGTAAATTTGTTTCGTTGAGACGAATTCTACCCATATTATCCTTTATTCTGTTGATTGCCATACAGTCACAAGGTCAATCTTCAAGAATATCTCCTGTTTCAGAAACCAATGACAGGATAATAAAGTTGTATCCAAACCCGGCTACCACTTATATCACTTTTGATCTGCAAAAAGGCTACGAAAAAGGGATGTCCATCCAGATATACAGTTTCCTGGGTAAGAAAATGTATGATGCACCTAATGCTGCGCAAAGAACAACTATCAATCTTGCTGATTTTAACCGTGGTCTTTACATGTATCACCTTCTTGATGCCACCGGAAAAGTAGTTGAGTCCGGAAAGTTCCAGGTTACCAAGTAATCTCCTTCTTATATTTTGTTATTGCACCTGAATGATCAGGAATTTCAGGTATTGTGTATTATCCATTCCCCAGATAACAGGATGATCAGCAGATTGTGTTTGAAAAACTACTTGTCTTATTTTTCGTCTTGCATCCCTTGCAGCCATATCAATTATTTGCATGAACAGTTCAGGGTTTACAAGATTAGTACATGAAGATGTGACCAAAAAACCTCCGGGCTTTACTAATTTCATTCCCCGCAGGTTGATCTCTTTATAACCTGTAATCGCTTTCTGAATTGTTTCCCGGCTTTTAGTAAAAGCAGGAGGATCCAGCATCACCACATCGTATTGCCTTCCTTCTTTACCCCATTGCTTCAGTACATCAAAAGCATTTGCGGCTTCGAAACGACAGATGTCCTGCACTCCGTTCAGTTCAGCATTGCTATTAGCCTGCAGCACTGCATTGGCTGATATATCCAATCCCAACACCGATTTAGCACCATAGCAAGCTGCATGAATTTCGAAAGTACCTGTGTATGTAAATGCTCCAAGCACATCTGCCCCTTTTACAATATGCTGAATAGCCCTGCGGTTGTCCTGCTGATCGAGGAAGTAACCTGTCTTTTGCCCATTCTCCACATCAACATAAAACCTGTGACCATTTTCATTGATGATGATCTTTGTATCGAAGGGAGCCGATAAAAAACCTTTTTGTTGAGGCAGGCCTTCCAGTTCCCTTACCGGTACATCATTCCGTTCATAAATTCCTTTGGGTTGAAATATCTTATTTAATGCCGAAACTATTGCCGGCTTCCATAAATCAATACCAAGGGCCAGTGTCTGAATAACGAAGTAATCGTTGAACTTATCAATGATCAACTGGGGCAAAGAATCGGCTTCGCCAAAAACGAGGCGGCAATTTTCTGTGTAGCCGATCTTTTGTCTGTACTCCCAGCATTTAGAAAGCTGGTCAAAGAAAAACTGTTCATTGATCTCATCTGATCTGTTCCTGGCCAGCAAACGGACCAGTATCTGTGATTTAGGATTTATATAGCCTTTGCCGACAAATTTCTTATCATGTGTAAAGACCTCCACTATCTCCCCTCCGGTGGCTTCGCCATCTACTTTTTCCACTTCATTATTAAATATCCACGGATGACCATTGACGACCCGGGGAGCTATCTTTCTTTTCAGGTAAACTTTGTTCATAAAGGGCTGCAAGCTAAGCAATTTACCGGGCTGTGCCATCTATTCGGACAAGCCGCACAAAGTCAGCCAGTTTGTCCTGAAATCCGCTGTTGGCAATATTCTTGACAAGCTTACCTTTGCAATCAATTTTCAAAAAATGGCAGAAAAAGATATGAAAGACAATAAGAATAGCAATGCTGAAATGGACATCAATACGGATGAAAACCAGAGCGGCACCACCCACCTGAATGAGCCGGTGGCCGAGGAATCTGAAATGGAGAAACTAAAGGCTGAGTTGGAAGAATCGAAAGATAAATACCTGAGAAAGGTGGCTGAGTTTGATAATTTCAAACGCCGCAGTGCCAAAGAACGAATAGAACTTATTCAAACAGCCGGCCGGGATGTGATCACTGATATGCTGGATGTGCTGGATGATTGTGACCGGGCTCAGAAACAATTAGAAGCCAGCGATGATGCTACGGCTATCAAAGAAGGTGTAATGCTTGTATTCAATAAACTTCGCAATACTTTACAGGCAAGAGGTGTGAAGGCTATGGAAACCATCAACCAGGAATTTAATCCTGACCTTCATGAAGCGGTTACAGAAATTCCTGCTGCATCAGAAAATATGAAAGGTAAAATAGTGGATGAAGTAATGAAAGGATATTATCTGAATGACAAGATCATCCGTCATGCAAAGGTTGTAGTCGGGAAATAAAATAAGCTATGTCAAAAAGAGATTATTACGAAGTATTGGGAGTTTCAAAAACGGCGACGACGGATGAAATCAAAAAGGCGTACCGGAAGGTAGCCATGCAATTTCACCCGGACAGAAACCCCGGCGATAAAGCGGCTGAAGAAAAATTCAAAGAAGCAGCGGAAGCATACGAGATATTAAGTGATGCCGACAAGAAAGCACAGTATGACCGATACGGTCATGCAGGAGTTAGCGGACAAGGCCGTGGCGGATACAGTGGCGGCGGTGGTATGAACATGGAAGATATCTTCAGCCAGTTCGGTGACATTTTTGGAGAAGACCTGTTTGGCAATCTTTTTGGCGGCGGACAAAGAGGTGGCCGGAGCCAGCAAAGAAGCCGTGGAGTAAGAGGCAGCAACCTGCGGGTCAAGTTAAAACTGACGTATGAAGAAATTGCAAAAGGTGTTACCAAGAATATCAAGGTAAAGAAACATGTTGTTTGCACTACCTGTAGCGGCAGCGGTGCAAAAGACAAAGGCAGTGTGCAAACCTGCGGCACCTGTGGCGGAAGCGGACAAGTAAGGAGGGTACAGAACACTTTCCTCGGACAAATGCAAACTGTTACCACCTGCCCCACCTGCAACGGCGAAGGCACAACTGTAACGGCCAAATGTACAAGCTGCAAAGGAGAAGGAAGAATATATGGAGAAGAGACAGTAAGTATAGATATACCCGCCGGTGTACAGGAAGGAATGCAGATGAATGTTAGCGGTAAAGGCAATGCAGGGGAAAGAGGCGGAAGCCCCGGCGACCTTATCATTCTAATAGAGGAAGAACCACATAAAGAATTACACCGGGAGGGATTGAATGTTGCTTATGAGCTGCATATCTCATTCACAGATGCTGCTTTTGGTACCCAGGTAGAAGTACCGACCATTGACGGAAGGGCAAAGATCAAAATCCCTGCAGGCACACAAAGCGGAAAAATATTCCGGCTGAAAGGCAAAGGTTTTCCTGCGGTGAACTCTTATGAAAAAGGAGATCAATTAATACAGGTAAATATCTGGACCCCGCAGCACCTGAGCAGTGAGGAAAAAGCGATGCTGGAAAAGTTAGGTCATTCTCCCAATTTCAAACCACATCCGGATAAGAATGAGAAGAATTTCTTTGATAAGATCAAGGATATGTTTTCTTAATTTAGTAAACTAGCGATGCTGGTTTTTTTATTATTAATATTCTGCTATGTTACCCAAAAAATTATTGCTGATCGTTATCGTATTATGCTCTGTCTCCTCCTCTGCACAGCATATCATCATAGATGGTAAAGAAACTTCGAGATTATTAACCTGGGATGATTTTAAGGGAAGACCAGACAATGGGGTGGAGTATCATGCTTTTACTTACTGGAACATTACCTATAAATTTGATGCGTTTAAATTCAGCGGAGATACTGTAAAGTGGCAGGTACAAATAACTGTAGACCTGGGCAACAATTCATGGAAGAAAAAAGATAAGATCACTGACACCCTGCTGAAGCATGAGCAGGGGCATTTCGATGTTGGTATCATCTGTGCCATGGAACTGCAGGAAAAGATCAACGCCACCGTATTCTTCAAAAACGATTACCAGTCAAAGTTGTCTGCCATCATCCGGGAAGTTGTGGACAAGTATAAGAAAATGGATCTGCTGTATGACGAAGAAACAAAGCACCATGCTAACCGGGAGCAGCAATGGAAATGGGATGCTTTTTTTGAGAGTAAATTAAAAAGAGGTAAACAGCACTAATTACCACTGTGTTCCACTGCCTTTCTTTTTCTTCACTTTCAGGTAAAGGTCCTTTGCCTGTTTTAAAATTGTCAGAAATTCCTTTTGCAGCAAATCGTCTTTTCCAATTGAATTTTCGGCAAGGGTGATAATCTCATTCCACCCGATATTTTTTAAGAATGGTGAAGTGCGGAGGAGTGAGCCGAACATGGCTACTGCTGCTGAAAAATGATAACTCTTGTCCAGTTCTTCAAATGGTACATATCCAAACCGGCAACCCTGGTTAAAGCTGCATTGCTTTACCGTATTGGGAAGCTTGTAATTCAGTTTTATCTCCGCCAGTTTTCCTGTCATAAAATCATCCTTGATAGCCCCTTTGTTTATTTCAGTAGGCACTATTTCAAACATGGCTATCATTGAGTGGCCGGAACCAATCTCACCTCCTTCAATTACGGATAAAGAATCCCGCAAGGCCCCGACTTTGTTATCAAATCCTATGAGCCGGTATTCCTTTACATATTCCTGGTTAAATTCAATATTCATGTATACATCGTCTGCCACAGAGTAAAGTGTCTGGGTAAATTCTTTTAGTAATACTTTTTCCGCTTCCTTAAAATTATCCAGGTACGCAAAATTTCCATTTCCCTTTTCTGCCAACAGGTGAATTTTTGAGTCCTTATAATTTCCCATTCCCACTCCAAGACAGGTAAGATAAACACCGGATTCCCGTTGCGAGGAAATAAGTTCGTCCAACTCGGCTTCTGTTTTTAACCCAACATTAAAATCTCCATCTGTTGCCAGTATCACCCTGTTATTACCTCCTTTTATAAAATGATTCCGGGCCACACTATACGCCAGCTTAATTCCCGATTCACCTGGTGTGGACCCCGCCGGGTTCCAGTTCATCAATGGTCTTTAATATTTTTTCCTTTTCGCCACCGCTGGTGGTGTTCAGCATCACACCTGTTACACCGCCGTACACAACAATAGCCACTGAATCCTTATCCCGGAGGTTATTTACCAATAAACGAAATGCTGATTTCAGCAATGGTAGCCTGTTTGCCATATCCATCGAGCCGGAAACATCAATCAGGAATACAAGATGACTTGGCGGCAGGGTGTCAAGGTTTAGTTTTTGAGAGGAGAGATTGATATAGAACAGCTGATTGTCCGGATTCCACGGACAAGAACTTAATGTTGTTTTAATATCAAACAGTTTATCACCCGGTGGCTGGTTATAGGCAAGGTTGAAATAATTGAGCATTTCCTCGATACGAACTGCATCGGGCGGCACCATTGTTTTCAGGTTTATGAATCGCCGGATATTACTATAAGAGGCCCTGTCGACATTCAAAGACATACCGGTAACCGGGAATTTCTTTGCATTTACAAAATGATTCTCCAAAATGCTGGCATACGTTTCATCGCCGGTGAACCAGCTTTTCTGTTCTTCCTTTGCGAGGTCTTTTGTCTGTGAAGAGAGTTTATCCCGCCGGGTACTGGCGGCTGAGCCGGTAAGCCGTTTCAACTTTACACTCATGTATTTTTCAGCATCCACCAGCACCTTCTCTTTTACAAAGCCATCCATTGAAAAGCTGAATGTGTCAACCTGTTTAGTTGTTACAATACCAAAAGTGCCGGAAGATCCGCTGCGAAAAATATAACCGGTTGTGTGCTGGAGAATGGTGACATTTTGCAAAATATTACCTGATTCGTCCTTCACTTCGCCACGAACATAAAATTGCTGGGCGAATACGGACGAACCTAACAACAGGAAGATTGCTATATGACAAGCGGCCTTCAAATGGATATTTTGGAGTGATATAAAGCTTTTAATCCCCTACATTATTGATTATCATAACATCAGAGATTATCAGCGGGCAGTAAAATACAAAAAAAGCCGGAGAGCTGTGCTGATATTATACTAACTGATAAATCTCCTTCCAGTTACGACCAAGGCCGTCATAATCAAGTCCATATCCTACCACAAACTTATTCGGGATGCCAAACCCCACATAATCCAGTTGCAGCGGGTATTCCGTGGCTTCTGGTTTATGCAAGAGTGTGGCTATCCTGAGGGATTTAGGCTGCTGGTGCATCAGTTTTGGCAAGAAGTTGTGGAGGGTTTTGCCGGTGTCCACTATGTCTTCAACAATTATTACTTCTTTTCCAAAAAGATCATCCTCCAAACCGATGGAGGTAACCACATTGCCGGATGATTTCATGCCTTTGTATGAAGCCAGTTTGATGAAACAGAGTTCTGCTTCGATATTCAATTGTTTAAAAAGGTCGGAAGCAAACATGAATGAACCGTTCAGAATGGCAATAAAAAGGGGGCGCCGTCCGGCATAATCTTTATTGATATCCGCCGCTATTTCTTTGATACGCTTCAGTATCACTTCCTCAGAAAGATAGGTTTCAAATGTTTTGTCGTGAACCTTAATGACTGACATAAGCTGGTTTGGAGTTTTAGTTATTGCCTGGTTTTAACCGAAGGTATCAATGAATAGTTTTCTTTTACTGCGAGTTTTGGCACGGATAAAGATTTTGACTTCAGGCTCAGTCTTTCGCCAATGGCCGGTTTTTCGTTTTCTTTAAGCCAGTTCAGTTCCCTCAGGCTTTCGAGGCGGATAGCTTCCTGTTGTGCAATGTCATGTAATGTTTCTCCCGGCTGCACAATATGAAATTCGGTATTCCCGGTTTTCCTTTTTCGCTGCAGATATATAAGCTGATCTTTATCACTCACTTCCATCCGGGACATTTCATTGAATTCATAAATTTTTGAAAGGTCAACATCATATTGTTTCGCCACTGAAATAAAAGATGTCCCTTTACTGACGAACACTACTTTGGTATCATTGATCCTGAACTCACCGTCCGGATAAACTTTTGTATCCTTATTGACCTTTACTTCTGTAACATCTGCGTCCTGTACCGTATTATTCATTCCTGTTGCAACGCCGGAAGGCATACCTGTGGTTGCAATACCAACTGCATCATCCTGGTTTGTTTCTTTTCCTAAAGCAATAAGCGTATAATTCTGCAGGCTATAATCCTCAATCAGCTTTATCAGTACCTGTGGGTATTTCGGGTTAGTAGCATACCCGGCTTTCTTTAATCCATTGGCCCATCCTTCATAATCGGTCGGTTCAAGAGAGAACAGGGACGCATAACGTTGTCCGTTCTTTAAAAAATCTGAATGGTCTTTATAAGAATCTTCTGATGCAGGGTATTTGCGGAAACATTCTCCTTTTGCATCATCATCATGCCTGACAGACTCGCCAGTCCAGCTGGACTTGCATTTGATACCAAAATGATTGTTTGATGCCAGTACCAATTTGCTTTGCCCGGCCCCTGATTCATGTATTCCCTGTGCAAGTGTGATAGCGGCCGGCACACCTGTCCTTTTCATTTCAGCAATCGCAATATCCTTGAATTGATTGATATAATCAGTAACCGTTTCCTGCTTTTGTGCATGGGAGGCTGTCCCTGTTAACAGTAAAAAAGCTACAATAGTATTTCTCCATTTCTGCATCTGCCGGGCAATTATAATTTCCGGACGAGAAAAAGACCGTCACGGATGGTTAATACAACTTTTTCCACCTCTTTTCTTTCTTTGATAAAATTGTTAAAGGCCTGAATACCTTTTGCACTTTTGCCTTTCACTTCACTTCCAAGCACCTGGCCATGAAAGAAAATATTATCTGCTAAAATAAACCCGTTTTTCCGCAACCGGGGCAAAACGAGGTTAAAATATTCAATATAAGCAGGTTTGTCTGCATCTATAAATACCAGGTCCCATGTTTCATCCAGTAGCGGGATTATATCTAACGCATTCCCTGTATGTGAAATTATTTTATCAGCATAAGAAGAACGGGAAAAAAAGGATTTCGCTTTTGCAGCATCAGTCTCTCTTAGTTCGATTGTATGGAGCTGCCCATCATCTGTTAATCCTTTTGCAAGGCATAAACCACTGTAACCGGTAAAAGTGCCGATCTCCAGTATTCTGCGTGGGCGGATCATACAGCTTATCATCTCCAGCACTTTGCCCTGCAGGTGGCCACTGAGCATGACAGCCCCAGGATGATTTTGTATTGTGAAATCATTCACTTCTTTCAGCAAAGCATCTTCCGGAGAAGAATACTTTTCGGCGTATTCCTGAACTGATGGATGAATTAAATCCAAAGATGAAAATTTCCAGCAAAGATAAACTTCTTATACGGCCTGGAACAAGTTGCCTGAATGATCAGGTTTTTTAGAGATCATCCAAAGCCCCATGAAGGTTAACAATCCGTTCATGATCAGTAATTCAATCCCGATTTGGTAGCCACCCAGCAGGGAAACAGAATATTTACTGAGAAAATAGGATAAGACAGGTGCGAGAATACAAATGAAGGTAACAACAATCCCGTCCTTAATTTTCCTTTTTGTCAATATGCCAAAAGCAAACAAGCCCAAAAGAGGACCGTATGTATAGCCCGCAAGGTCAAGGATCACATAAATAATAGATTTATTATTAATCGCTTTAAAAATCAGGATACAAATAAAAAAAATCAGGGCGAAAGTAAAGTGAACTGTAAGCCGTACTCTTTTTTGTTTTCTTTCATCCCAGTCTTTTCTTCGCTTCAGCCCAAGCATATCAATGCAAAATGATGAAGTTAATGCTGTTAAAGCCCCGTCAGCACTGGGGAAAAGTGCGGAAATAAGGCCTATTATAAAAATGATACTGATGGCCTGGGGCAGAAACTGCAATGCCACAGTTGGAAAAAGATCATCGCCGATAACATTTTTACCATCCAAAAGTAATTGCTTCCCTGAATAATCCCCACCATTCTGCAGAATATATAAATACAACAAACCGCCCAGCAGCAGGAATAAAAAGTTTACCACAACAATAACACTGCTGAAAGTCATCATATTTTTTTGAGAGTCCTTAAGATTTTTTACACTGATATTTTTCTGCATCATTTCCTGGTCAAGTCCTGTCATGGCAATGGCAATAAATGCGCCACCGATAATTTGTTTAATAAAAAACCCCTTGCTGCCAGGATCCATGTTAAAAATATTGGTGTATCCTTTTACTCTCAGGGTGTCCAGTGCTGAGCCGATATTCAAATTCAGGTTTGAAAGAATGTAAACAACGCATACAATAAGCCCCAATAGCATAAATGATGTCTGCAAGGTGTCGGTATAAACGATTGTTTTTACACCGCCTTCAAATGTGTATAGCAGAATCATCAATAAAATGATCAGTGTGGTAACTGTAAAAGAAACACCCATCCGGTCAAGGATAAATATTTGCAGCACATTAATAACAAGATAAAGACGGGCGGTGGCCCCAATCGTCCTTGATAATATGAAAAAAAGTGAGCCTGTTTTATATGAAAAAAAGCCAAACCGGTGCTGCAGGTAATTATAGATGGATGTCAGGTTGAGCCTATAATACAAGGGTAGCAAAACATAAGCAATAACAATATAACCAAGGAAATAACCAATAACAACCTGGAAGTATCCAAATCCTTTAAAGACATCTCCCGAAAAATCACCCACCGTGCCTGGTACACTGACAAAAGTAACCCCTGATAGCGAAGTGCCAATCATACCAAATGCCACCAGCATCCAGTTACTGTTGCGGTTACCAATAAAAAAAGATTCGTTGTTGGAATTGCGGGATGTATACCAGGCTACCCCAAGTAATAAAGCGAAATAGGCGATAACGAACATAAAGAGGGTAGTTGACGACATAGGTGTTATTATTGAATAATGAATTTTGAAGATAAAGAAATTTACTTTCCCTTTGTCGCAATTTATATCAAATATGGCTATACAATCTCTTGCTGTTTTCTGCGGCTCAAAGAAAGGAACTAATCCTGTATATACTGAACATGCTGAACAACTGGGGAAGCTAATGGCCGAAAATAATATCCGGCTGATATATGGCGGCGGCAGTGCCGGCATCATGGGTTCTATTGCTGACAGTGTAATGAAACATGGCGGAAAAGTGACCGGCATCATCCCAAAAATTTTGCTGGAATGGGAAGTGCAGCATCTCGGCATCAGCGAACTCATCATCAGCGATGATATGCATGAACGGAAAAGAAAGCTCTACAGTCTTTGTGATGCCGCCTTAATCTTACCAGGAGGCTTTGGAACTTTGGATGAATTGTTCGAGATAATAACCTGGAACCAGCTGACCATTCATGACAAACAGATTTACATCCTCAATTCAGGTGGTTTCTATAATCATCTTATTGAACATATCAGGTTAATGAAAAAAGAAATGTTCCTTTACGAAGAAGCAGAAAAAAGGATTACCATTATTGGTGACCCTGTTGAACTATTGAGTTATGTAAAATAATCTTATCAATCCATTCTCCGGGGACCCTGAAACAGCGGTATCTGCAAGCCTGCCCTGATAATCGGTATGGCCCTTCCGTATGCATCTGTATATGGTGAATTGGTATCCCCCGACACATCAAACAATACGGCGAGATAATAAAAAGGTGTACCGCCTCTGCCCTGCCTGCCTGTTGTATATCCTCCTCCAACTAAAAAGCTGCTTGCATTTATACTGGGGTATTTTGTAGATACACCGCCACCGGGCGGGATATATTTTTGTCTGATCGTGTTATACTCATACTGTGCCTGGGCAAAGAGGAAACGCACCGGATACAATTTTGTAAATACACCGCCGCCAAATTGTGTCTGGCGAACCCTGTCATCAAAAACAGTCACATCCCGGTAGGAAGTATAGTTGTAATTGACCACCACCCCGGCATCAGCCCAATTGGTCAAACTGTAACCAAATACCGGGCTGGCACCGATCAAAAATGTATTACTATAAAAAGCCAGTGATACACTTCCTCCTGTAAAGAGGTTTTCTTTAAAAGGTCTTTTCTCCTTTTCCTCGTCGTCCTGTGCCCGCAGAAAAGCTGATGCTGTAATCAATAACAATGCTGATAAAATAAATTTCTTCATAATCATGGGGTATTTAAGTTGTTAAGTCAAATATTTTTCCGGCGTTTAAAATATTATTCGGGTCAAAGGCCTTTTTAATTTCCCGCATTAACCGGAAGTTGGCTTCCCGGAAAATAATATCCATATAAGGTTTTTGGATAAGGCCTATTCCATGTTCGCCGCTGATAGTGCCGCCCAATCCTTTTACCAGGTCAAATAATTCCCTTAGCGCCGCAGTCATCACTGCATTTCCGTGACTGTTAGGAATACCTTCTTTTCTTATCCTGATATGCAGGTTACCATCACCGGCGTGGCCATAGCAGACCACTTCAAAGTCATGTTTTTTTCCAAGTCCTTTTACACCACGGATCAGGGCTGGTAATTCGGCTCTTGGCACTACCGTATCTTCTTCAATCGTATAGCCGATCAGTTTTACTGCTTCAGCCACCCTTCTTCTAAGTTTCCAGAGTTCCGCTTTCTGTTGTGCATCATCCGCAAAGTATATTTCCCCAATATCGTATTGTGTTAACAGGTTGCTGATGGCTTCCATGTTACCCATCAGTACATCCATGTTATTGCCATCCACTTCGATGATGAGGTGTGCAGCTGTATCATCAGTGACGGTTATTGCAGTGCTGTCAACAAACCTGCTTACAATTTTCAGCGAATCAATTTCCATCAGTTCCATAGCACTCGGCACAAAGCCTGCCCTGAAAATGGCACTCACTGCTTCGCCTGCCTGTTCCAGGTTTTTGAATGGCACCAGCATAAGCACATCATATTCCGGTAATGGGATCAGCCGCAATACAATTTTTGTAACAATACCTAAAGTACCTTCACTTCCAACGACCAATTGCGTAAGGTTATAGCCTGTTGAATTTTTTAAAACATTAGAACCTGTCCAGATGATCTCCCCGGAGGGTAAAACCACTTCAAGGTTCAATACATAGTCTTTTACCACACCATACTTAACTGCCTTAGGACCTCCGCTGTTCTCAGCAATATTGCCACCAATAAAGCAGGAGCCCCGGCTGCTGGGATCTGGCGGGTAGAATAATTTTTTTTCTTTTACTGCATTCTGTAATACTTCTGTGATCACACCCGGCTCCGTTGTTACCTGCAGATTTCTTTCATCGATCTCCAGTATCGAGTTCATCCTTTCGGTTGACAGCAGTACTCCGCCAAGATGTGGTAATGCCCCACCGCTGAGGCCTGTTCCTGCACCGCGGGGTGTTACAGGTATTTTCTCTTTGTTACAGATTTTCAGTATTGCACTTATCTCTTCTGCTGTCCGTGGTTTGACGACCACTTCCGGCGGAAACGACAGATTTTCTGTTTCATCATGTCCATAATCAGTCAATGATTCTTCGTCAACGAAAACAAATTTTTCACCGACAATGCTTTTAAATGCTTCAATATGTGTTGCAGTAAGTAAAGAAGTGGCCGCTGTATCCATGATTCAATTTTTCCAATGATAAGGCTGTAAAAATCGGAATAATCGGGCAGATGTGAAAAAAGGAATGCTTATCAGTAATTCTTAAACGAAGGACACATACTTTCCCTTCTGTTTCCATTATACCTGTCCACTACTCCCTGTTTAATGAGGGAGAATTCCAGGGCACCGCGGCCATTATTAAAAGTATTCAGGCTGGATTGGGTAACATCATACGTAAAAGAGAAGGTATAATCTTTGATACCAAGACCCACCATCGGGATGATCGCATCCTTATAACGGTAATACAATCCGGCTATCAGCACTTTCTCCCCATCACCGGAAAGATTGTAATGGGCATTCAACCCTCCTACTATCTCATAAGATTTTGCCTGTAATGACGCATAGACATTTGGGTTTACAATCAACCTGTCGTTTAACATGAAGCTGCCATTCAAAAAACCAGTGTAGCGGGTTGGCACCCTGTTATCCATTCCTGAAGAGTCGCTAAAGAAAGACTCTCTCGGCCTGTTAACATGCATAGCGGAAAAACCGGCATTCAGGTAAATTCTGTCCGTTGGAAAGTAGGCATAGTTAGCACCAACCTGTATGTCGAGGTAGTTTATATTATTTGCATCAAACTTCGGCGCCACGGTAATATTGTGTACATCAAAAAATTTACCATTCCACTGACTGGGAAAGGTAAGATTTGCGGTATTGATCCTTTTATTTGCCCAACCTACATTAAAACCAAGGCTAACCAGGCTGCCTGCATTCACCATCTGATGATAGGCAACCGAACCATACACTTTGGTAGAAGTTAATGCTCCGGTTCCTGCAACATCACGCAGAATTACACCGCCCAGACCAAGCCAGCCGGTATTATCGCTATTCTGCATTGTTTGAACATCGCCAAAAACACTCATGGTTTTATATGGAAATGCGGTAATGCTGGCCCATTGGTTACGATAATTCACTCCCAACCTGTAATCGCCATCAGGAGTAAATCCTGTATTGGCGGGATTGGTCAATAACGGTGAGTTCATGAACTGAGAGAAATGCAGGTCCTGCGCAGAAGCTGCAAGCCATGAGCAGAGAGCTGCGAACAATGCAATAAGACCCCGTATGTTTTTAATTCTCTTCATTTTCATTCTTTCAAATTGTAACACTCTATCTTATTAACGTTATATCTCCCTTTTTAGTTGTTTTGGTTCCGTCAGAAAATTCAATGCTCAGTGTATAAGCATATACATCCATTGGTTGCACGGCTCCTTTCACCCTTCCATCCCAACCCTGGAAACGGCTATTGGTTTCAAATACCTTTTGTCCCCAGCGGTTCCAGATAATGAACTGCATTCTTGCAATACCAAAACCTCTTACAAAGATTACACTGTTCACATCGCCGCTTAGCGGAGTAAACGCATTGGGCACATCCACTACCGGTAAAATTGTTGCCCGTACAGGTTTACATATTGTACTGTCACACCCGATAGCATTATAAGCAGTCAGGCAGGCATTAAATGTTCCTGTAGCATTGTATTGATGAACCACCGGTGCCCTTGATGTTGTTAATAAGCTGTCTCCATCGCCAAAGTCCCATTTGAAACGAACCGCATCGGGTGAAGACAGGTTTACAAATGTTGTTGGCGTATTTTCCAACGGCGGATCAGGTGAAAAACTGAAGTCCGGTGTGGGTGAATCATATACCGTTATAGTAAATACTGCCGTCGTATCGGACAGGTTACAGGTATTGGGATTAAATGCAATCAAGTAAACATTGTAAGTTCCGGCCGCTGTATACAAATGTGTCGGTTCAAAATCGGTTGATGTTCCACCATCACCAAAATGCCATTCCCATGTCTGGCCGGCCACGGATGTGTTTTTAAATACAGCATTGTATTGCAAGCAACCCGTTGCCGGTGTGGTGAAGGATGCTATCACATTTGCCGCCACACTCAGAGGGATCGTAATAGAATCCGGTGCATTGCAATAACTACTATCGGGCAAGATCAGTTTTACATTATAAGTGCCTGCGCCTGCATAGTTATGAAAAACGGGGGCTGGACCAGTCTGCACTCTTGGCGACCCATCGCCAAAATCCCAGATGAATGATTGCGGCCCGAAAGGACGTGTCGGTGGTGGCACAGAAAGATTATCAAACCTGTATTTAAAGGAGTCGCAAGGCGCCAGTTTAACAGGATTGAAAGCCAATGCAGCCTGTAAGTCTCCCACCCGGATAGTGAGGAATGAACTATCCCTGATGTTGCAGGTATTAGGATCTATTGCTACCAGCATTACCTGGTAAGTGCCTATAGCATTATATACATGCGAAGCATTAGGAGTTGTTGTTGTAAGGTCAGGCGCATTACCCGGTACATATTCAAAATACCATTCATAGCTCTGTGCCGTACCGATGGTATCCCTGAAATCAACTGTAAGGGGTACACAGCCAGCTGTATCTCTTGGAGTGCCATCAATAGCTGATTGGATACCGCCTAAGACACCTGCCAGATTCATTGCAATCTTTATCATAGTAAGATTGCAATTATTTGAATTATTTGTTGATGACCATGAACCGGAGGTAACAAGATCAGGTATCGGGTTTATCGGAGGCAAACCCAGTTTACAATTTCCACAAATAGCCTGGTAGATATTTCCCTGTGCATCAAAGCGGCTGGTACCGCCATCCACATGGTCGCAACCAGCATTGTTAGGATTATTTTCTCCGTAAAAACTTCCGAAGAGTTGAGCAGTGGCATCTCTTTTTAAAACAAAAAAGTAAAGGTCTTTACCATCAGTAATGCTTTTAATAGCATCAGGAGTAACGGGCAATCCTCCTGTACCGGCACTCCCAAAATTATTTGTGTTAAAGAAAAAACCACCCCAGCCAGATATATACACATTTTCGCAACGGTCAACCAGGAAAGCTATCGGGGAAATGTTTGGAGTTGATGCACCGGAACCAAACGCAGTGGAATAAATATAACTGGAAAGGTCTGGTTGCAGTTTTGCAATAAATTGCTTGCCGGCAGGGTTATTATAAGCAGCATTAACTATTGGCCATGTTCCGGTAGTCTGTCCCATCACATAAGGAAATCCTTTACTATCGAACTGAACTCCAAACACCTGGTCAAAACCTGTAGTGCCGATATACGTTGTTCGATTGATAGCTGTCCCATTATTATTAATGATAGAAACAAAACCATCAATACTGCCATGGTTGTTAGGGCCAACCGTACCAGCAGTAGCTCCGGGAAGATCACCACTTTCAGTTCCCCCGGCCACATAAATATTTCCCCCGGGGCCGAGTGATAGTACATATGCTGCATCGTTTGCATTACCGCCGAGATAACTGGCAAAAGTTACAGTACCGAGGGTGGGTGTAAGTTTTAGTACCACCCCATCCTGAAGGCCACCTCCAAAAGTGGATTGAAAGGGTGAGCCTGATATGGGAAAGTTAGTGGACTGGGTAGTAGAAGCAACATACACATTACCTGCTCCATCCAATATTACTTCGCTGCGGCCATCATCACCATAGTTTCGTTGCAGGGAATTGAGATCTCTTGTTTCTGATATGTTCACACCATCATTTCCAGTACCTCCTATTTTTTTGGAACCAATTAGAGCTGTACCTGTTGCATTTAACTTGGTAACCACAATATCAAAACCACCGCCAGCTCCAACCTGGCCTCCTGGATTCACAACCGGGTAGTTATTGGAATTGGACCGACCGGCAATTACAAGGTTTCCCTGGTTATCCACCACCAAACTATGTGGCTGCTCGTTACCACCACCACCAATATAAGTAGCATATAACCGGTTTGTGCCCGCAGGATTTAGTTTTATAATGCCCATATCAATAGCGCCTGCCGAACCGCTGCCCAAACCGCCCTGGAAAGTAGTTTGAAATGCACCGTTTGATGCGGGAAAACTGCCGCCTCCGTCCAAAACAATTCCGCCACCATACATGCTGCCATCAGGGCCGTAGGTAGCTGTAAAACCCCAGTTGTCTGCACTGCTTCCGGAGAAAGAGCCAAAGATTACGACAGGATCAATCACCAGTGTCTGAGTGGGGTCATAATTCTTTACTTCAAACCTTACCACATTGTCTCTTACAACATATTTGCAAACAACATCTGTTTTTCCGGCAGCGGAAGTCTGGTAAGAATATGGCAGTGTTTCCTTAAGCTCACCAACCGAAGTGGTGATCAGGAGTTCTTTGTTCTTTACCTGCAGTTTATTAACACCATCATATTTTAATGCAATTTTAGAAACATCACCGCCAGGTTTTACAATAATATCATACTTGAGAAATTCATTATCGGTGTAATATCTCACATCAATACCAGGATACACATCCTTCATCGTGATGGCCTGGTAGAGGCCGCAATTGCTTGCCCATTTAGACTGATCATTGCCTATGAAATAGTTGTTGTAAGTAGAAATCTTTTTGTCAGGAACAGTTTTTACGTTTGGCGAAGCTCCCAAAAAATCAACCTGCCATGCATGTGAACGAAGTGTAATCTTATCCGTCGGATACACCGGCGAACCATCTGCTTTATGCCCATGCAGGAAACGGCCAACAGCAGCATAATCCGCAGCATTGTGCTGCAACACGGTAAAACCACCGGAACGGATAAAGAAGGCGCCATTACTTACATTGCCTTTATACTCCACCCGGTTATCCCACTGGCCCTTGTTCTCAATAAACTCAATATTATTATAACTCTGTGCAATGGATGCAAAAGAAGGAATAATCAGAGCGGCGAAAATGAGGAAACGTTTCAGGGTCAAATTATTTGTTGTATTAAAGTAACCAAATTTCAGCAAAAACGGATTGAAAACTTGTGTTAAGAAATGTCCTCTCATAGTCATTTATTTTCTAATCGTACTCTTCCGGTATTAAATCGAAAAACAACTGTCGTATCAGGAAATCTTACTCCACATCACCGCTCCTTTTTGCTGGTTCAGGAAGCTCTTTAACCGCAAATTGTCTGCCGAAACAAGGTCCGGGTCATTTTCAAGTACTGCCCCAGCCATATTCCGGGCAATATCCAAAATTGCCCGGTCTTGGACTATGCTGGCCAGCTTAAAGTTTAACTCCCCGCTCTGCCTTGTACCCTGAATATCACCCGGTCCTCTCAGCTCAAGGTCTTTTTCAGCTATTTCAAATCCATTAGCCGTTTCCACCATGGTCCTGATGCGTTCCCGGGCATCATTACCCAGTTTTAAGCCCGATAAAAGTATACAATAGCTTTTTTCGGCTCCACGGCCTACCCTGCCACGCAACTGGTGTAACTGCGAAAGGCCAAATTTTTCTGCACTTTCAATTACCATCACCGAGGCATTGGGCACATCCACCCCCACTTCAATAACGGTGGTGGATACCATTATCTGCGTATCATGCTCAACAAATCTCTTCATATTGAGTTCTTTCTGCTCTGCCGGCTGCCGGCCATGTACCATGCTGATCCAGTACTTCGGTTCGGGGAAATAGGCTTTTACATTTTCGTAACCCTTCATCAGGTTTTCGTAATCCATTTTATCGCTTTCCTCTATTAAAGGGAAAATAATATAAGCTTGCCTTCCTTTGTCTATTTCTGCCCGGATAAAGTCCATTACTTTACTGCGGTGCGATTCATAACGGTGAACTGTGGTGATGGGTTGCCGTCCGGGTGGCAACTCATCAATAACACTATAGTCAAGATCACCATAAGCTGTCATCGCCAGTGTTCTTGGAATCGGGGTTGCTGTCATCACCAGCACATGCGGCGGTGTACTTGCTTTTTGCCAGAGTTTTGCCCGTTGTGCCACACCAAAGCGGTGCTGTTCATCAATAATTACAATGCCGAGGTTTTTAAACTGTACCACATCCTCAATTACGGCATGGGTGCCAACTAAGATTTTCAAAGTCCCTTCTTCAAGTGCTGCCAGCATTTTCTTTCTTGCTGCCGTTTTTGTGGAGCCAGTCAGCAACTGTACTGACACATTTATTTTCGATAATAATGAACTGATGGTTTTAAAGTGCTGTTGCGCCAATATTTCTGTTGGCGCCATAAGACAAGCCTGGAAATCATTATCCACTGCCAGCAACATAATGAGAACTGCGACGATCGTTTTACCGCTGCCAACATCACCCTGCAACAGCCGGTTCATCTGTTTTCCTTTTGCTGTATCGTTCCTTATCTCTTTTATCACTCTTTTTTGTGCCCCTGTCAATTGAAACGGGAGGTGGTTCTTAAAAAAATCGTTGAACAGGTCGCCAACTTTATCAAACACCACTCCTTTGGAAAAGCGGTGCCGGTTGCTCCGCAATAAATTCATCCTTAGCTGTGCGATGAAAAGTTCCTCAAACTTCAGCCTTTTGACCGCTTCATCATATTCTACTGTTGATTGGGGAAAATGAATTTGCCGGCAGGCATTAAACCTATTGACAAGTTTTAACTGGTTAATTATGGAAGCGGGTAAATTCTCAGGCATGTCTCTTTCTTGCAGCATGCCCAGCAGCAGTTGTGTCAACTTACCTATCTGCCGGCCGCCGAGTCCTCTTGCCTTTAGTTTTTCTGTGGTGGAATATACCGGTTCAAGAAAATTTTTTCCCAATGGTTGTTCAGGTGCCAGCACTTCCAGTTCCGGGTGAATAATTTGTGGTTGCCCATTATAAAAAGTAACCCTGCCATAGATAAGATAGGATTGGCCAACTTCCAACAGTTTTTGCACCCAACTCAATCCCTGGAACCATGTCAATTCAATAAAACCGGTTTTGTCTTTTACTTCGGCGACAATTCTTTTTCCGGCTTTTTGTCCAACAATATCAAAATTGACAAGGACCGCAGCAATTTGTACAAACTCTGTTTCAGGTTTTATTTCGCTGATAAGATTGACTTTTGTTCTGTCAACATGCCGGAAAGGATAATATTCCAACAGGTCTCCGAAAGTAAAGATGCCCAGTTCTTTTTTTAACAGGTCTGCCCGTTGCGGGCCGACTCCTTTCAGATATTCAATCGGGCTGGATAATATGTGTGAGGAGGGAGGAATAATGTATGCCTTTCTTGCAAAAATAGCAATTGCCACCCTGTCAACAGTTGTAAACTATTAGCGGTAATATTATGGGCTATGCACCCGCAATGATTTTTCCCATAACACTGTTTGATGACCTGTTGCAAATCTTGTGAATCCTTTTACCAGGCAATAATTCATAAAGACAAAGTAAAAAGGGATGGTGAAAATGCCGGCCTTTTTCCCGGAACGAACAAACAACCAGCCCAGGAATGCCAACAGGTAAAAAACAACCTGGGCATAAAATGTCCAGTTATAAAAGCTGGCGGGAGGTTGATCAGCGACAATCAGAATGTTTGACACCACTAAAACCAGCAGCATCAACGGACAGAATATCCAACGCAACAAGCGGCGGGATATGTATTGAAAACTCAATAACGGATGTTTAAAAATATTCAGGCACTCTTTCAAATATCCAACCGACTGATACGCTCCTGCTGAGATCCTCACTTTTCTTTTTTCTTCCTCGGCCAGAGATATTGATGGCTGCTCTGTGGCGAAGGCCTCCGGTTCATATTCAATCTTGTATCCCTGCAGGCATATCTGCATTGAGATAACAAAGTCATCAAGTATTAACTCATCATTTAGTTCTCTAAACAAGCTGGTACGAATTGAGAATAATTCGCCTGCCGCACCTGTCACCGTATTCAGGCTGGCATCGAGCCGTTTCATAAAAGATTCATACTGCCAGTATAGTCCTTCCGCTTCACCAACAGCCGATACGTTTTTATCACGGATGATTTTTTTCTCACCAGCGACTCCCCCCACTTTTTCATTTTTATAATGTACCGCAATTCTTTTTAAACAAGCTGCATTCAGCATCGTATTTGCATCGCTGAAAACTACTATGGGAGTTTTTACCTGCTGCATTGCTCTTTTAATGGCCGCATATTTACCCCTTCTTTCAGCCTGGTGAAGCAAAACAACTGAAGGATACTGCTGTACAATTTTTTCAGAACCGTCTGTTGATCCATCTGTAATAATAATGATCCTCAGCTTATCAGCCGGGTAATCAATAGCCAGGGTATTTTTTATTTTTTGTTCCAGGATTGTTTCTTCGTTATATGCTGTAACAATAATAGTAGCCGGCATTATCTCTGCAGATGGCATCTTTTGCCTTTTGGAATTGAATAACTTCTTTATGCTGATGATTATGAACACCACTAAGCCGTATCCGATATAGCAATAGAACAAAACAGCCAGGCTTATCCAGAAAAATATCGTTGTGATTGTTACCATCCGGTGATTGTGAAAATTACGGTCGCCAGTTAGCAAATATCCCAAGATGTAGCTTAAAAACTGCAACTTGTTAAGGGGAAACCGGTTTTTGGCCAATCGTTACAAAAAAGCCTTGCCAATTCCGTTATGCCTTACTATTTTACAAGCAGGAACCTAGATCCAATTATCCAATACACCTGACACCAAAACAGGAAACATGAAAAGCCACCCTTATTTTCTACAGCTTGATCTGTATTTCAGCGACTACAAGTTTGCCTTGCTAAGTTTTATTACAGCTTTTGTAGTTACACTCATTACCATTCCGCCTATTATCAGCCTGATCAAAAAGTACAGATTGTACGATATGCCAAATGCCCGTAAGGAACATTCATCTCCCATTCCAACGATGGGTGGTATCGCCATTATTGCCGGAATGATGATGGCACTATTCCTATGGTTTCCCTTCACCAATGCTGTGGCACAGATAAGTTTCTTTTTTTCTATTGCTGTGTTGTTTGGCCTTGGCATTATGGACGACCTGAAAGATCTTTCTGCAAAATACAAGTTCATTGTTCAGGCCGGTCTTGCTTTGCTTATTGCTGTATCAGGCATACGCATCACTTCTTTTGACGGGCTTTTCGGTATTCATGAATTACCACTAACAGCACAATATACTTTTACATTCCTCGCCATTGTGGGCATTACCAATGCATTCAACCTGATTGATGGTATTGATGGCCTTGCCGGTGGATTAGGCTTTATGAGTCTTATTACACTTGGTATTTTTCTTACAATGAGTGGTGATATAAATACAGCCCTGGTTGCCTTTGCCCTTGCCGGAGGAATACTTGCCTTTATGTATTTCAATTTAAATCCTGCCAGGATTTTTATGGGTGATACTGGTTCACTTGTGCTCGGATTTGTAGTAGCAGTATTGTGTATTCGCCTGATGCAGGTAAATGTGATGATAAGTAACCCTGTATTATCTCATGCCCCGGTTTTTGTAACAGGCATTGTGCTAATACCTGTCTTTGACACTATTCGTGTATTCGCCATCAGGATATGGAACGGCAAATCTCCCTTCTCTGCCGATAAAACACATATACACCACTTGCTGACCAACCAGGGTTTCAGCCATGGCTTTGCGGCTAAAGTAATTTGCTTCCTGCATGGTTTTGTTCTGATAGAAGTATATTGGCTCAGGTGGCTGAGGCAGGAGTTAATATTAATAATACTGGTTGTTTTTATGTTCATTACGACAATGATGTTGAAAAAAATGAGCAGCCTTTTCAAAAAAGCAGGTGTTGTATTTACAGGCTCCAAAAAAAGTATAGCTCAGGAATAGACCACTTCATTTATCCATGTATTATTTTATGCAATAGTCCCAGGAAATTTGTTAATTCGTTTTTTACATTAAGCCGTGAAGCGATGATCACAATAGCTATGGCCCCTGCTGCCCATAATTTGTAGTTGATAATCTTTTCATGTTTTAAGGTTTTTGATTTCTTTAGTTATTATTACAACCCAATGATGGATGGAATAAAAGAAGTGACAATGCAGAACTGCATGAACTGGGACAATCAGTGGATGAAATAGGGCTGTTAACAATCGTTAACGAAAGCTGGCTGATAATTCTGTTCCCAGAAGGCGATGGTTTTACTTTCCGATACAGAACTTACTGAATATATAATCGAGTTGATCCTCGTTCGTTATTTCACCGGTTATTTCGCCAAGGTAATGCAGGCATCGGCGGATGTCCAATGCTAACAGATCGCCTGGAAGGTTACTATCCAGGCCCGTCTTTATATCAACCAATGATTTTTGAACCTCTTTCAGTGCATGGTAATGCCTTGCGTTAGTAATAATGGTGTTTTCAGTTTGCACCTGCCCTTGTAATACTGCACCTACCATTCTTTCTTTTAATACATCAGTATGTAATTGCTGTTTGGCAGAAATGAATATTACTTTATCAAGGTCGCCGAATTTTTCTTTAGCAGCATCCTCTCCTGAAGCATCTATTTTGTTCACTACAAGCAGGTAATTCAGTTTCTGTTTATCAAACTCTGCTTTTCTGTTCTCGGCTTCTGGTCTTCCTTCTGCAATATCAAGTAAATATAGTACCAGGTCGGCCTGCCGCATTTTTTCAATGCTGCGTTCCATTCCTGCATTTTCAATAACATCCGTACTATGCCGGCGAATGCCTGCAGTATCAATCAGCCTGAAAAGGATACCATCAATATTTATGATTTCTTCAATTGTATCCCGTGTAGTACCCGGGATGTCACTCACAATGGCCCTGTTCTCATTGAGTAAGCTGTTCAATAGTGTTGATTTACCGGCATTAGGTTTACCAATAATGGCCACACTTACTCCATTGCGAATCACATTGCCTAATGAAAAAGAGCTCACCAATTGATTCGTAGATGTTGTCAGTTCATTGATCAGCTCATAAAATTGTTTTCTGTCTGCAAACTCCACATCTTCTTGTGAAAAGTCCAGTTCTAATTCCATTAAGGCAGAAAAACGTATAAGCCTTTCTCTCAAAGCCGACAGGTTTTCAGAAAATCCACCTCTGATGGTGTGCAGTGCTGCTTTTTGAGAGGCAGCAGTGTTTGATGCTATGAGATCGGCTACTGCTTCAGCCTGTGCCAGATCTAATTTACCATTCAGAAAAGCTCTTTGCGTAAACTCGCCGGGCTTTGCTAACCGGGCCCCGTGCTTTATACAGGCATCAATTACCTGCTGTTGAATGTACGGTGAGCCGTGACAGCTTATTTCCACCACATCTTCGCCTGTGTAAGATTTAGGCCCCTTAAAAAGGGAGAGGACCGCTTCATCCAATATGGCTCCTCCATCCTTTAGAAAGCCTACATGCAAGGTATGAGATTCCTGATGTTGCAGATCTTTGGAGGGAAATAGTTCATTAGCGATAGTAATGGCTTTTCCCCCGCTAAGCCGTATGACCCCGATGGCACCAACACCCGGAGGCGTTGCCAGTGCCACTATTGTATCATCCCATCCTGTCAGCTTATTCATCATATTTGTCAAAAGTAGAGTTGATTGAGCAACCTGTAAAAACAAAAGTCCCTTCAGTAGTAACTGAAGGGATTTTATAGACTAAACTTTTATCTTACTCACCCGTTACCTGGAAGGTAATTGGTTGTTTGCGATAGGCTTTTACCTGGCGGCCATTTTGCACAGCCGGTTCCCACTTTAGGACCTTTTTTAATTGCCCGCATGGCTTCTTCTTCCATGCCGTAACCATGATTGGTCATCGCTCTTAACATCACTGATATTTCCCTCTTTATCCACTACAAACTGAACTACTGTGGTGTAAGTGCCTTCTGGCGCACCATTATCAGTGGCTACCTGGGCATTACAGTTTCTTTCGAGGTACTGGCGCCATTTGCCATCACCACCAGGAAACTTAGCTTCAATCTCTACTTTGTCAAATATCTTATTCTCGTCTTCTTCTTTCTTTTCTTCCACTATTTGCTTTTCCCTCGTCAATCACGTACAGGAGTGGCAATATTTTCATCTTTGATACCTTCCTGATTCACCACATCAATTTTAGCATCTTTCAGCTCTTCCTGTGGCGGTGGTGGTTTTTCTACTTCCTCATCCTTTTTAATCACAGGAGGGGTAAACTGTTTCATCTCCACTTTAGGTGGCTCTACTTTAGGCGGTGGCGGAGGAGGAGGAATGATTTTCTTTTCTTCCTGCTTCACCTCGGTCAAAGTCACCTCCTGCATTTTCACTTTTTTATCTTTATCGCTCTTTAAGTTACTTGCCAAAAGAGAACCTGCAATGGCCAAAGCGGCTATAGAGGCTGTAATGATAAGGGCACGGGTAATACGACGATTGTACGTTTTTCTCAGATTATAAGCCCCATAATCCTTATTCCTGTCTTCAAAGATCAGGTCAAGGATGTCGGCTGATAATATTTTGTTGGCTTCCATACTTAGCGTTTTTAATTAGATGCTGGTGACACATTATTCCATAAAAAACCAGCGCATTATTTTATACCGTTTGTAGCTTCTGTTGCTTTAATAAGGTCAACCTCTTCTTTCAGGATCTTAACCATAGCATATGTTCTTGCCTGGTTAATGGTCATTTCATCCAGAATATCTACTGTATTTTTATAAGTAGCATCATCATCTGGTTTAATGATCACAATGAAATCCCGGTCAAGACAGGCTTTTTCCCAATCAGGGTCACCTTTTGCTTTGGCTTTATCCTGTGTTTTTTTACAGGTTTCGTCATGCACATGGCGGCCCATAACTTCCTTCTTCTTATTAATAATTACATCCCGGATGCCTTTGAAAGTGGTTGATTTGAAATTGTTTTTCCCTTCAGACACTTCTAGTTTTCCTTCATAATAATAAACCTGGTCACCTTTGCCTAACATAATGGTCAGCACACTTGACTCTTTGGCTTCTGTTTGCTCTTTCTCGATCTTTAATATCCTTTAGGCATATTAAGATCAAGGGTAGTTGGTGTGGTCATCGTGGTCGTAAAGATGAAGAAGGTAATCAACAGAAAACCCAAATCCACCATCGGTGTCATGTCTACACGGGTAGAAAGCTTTTTGGCTTTTTTTACCCCCGGTCCTTTTTTGTGGCCACTATCGCCACCGCCGGTATCTATACTTGCCATATTAAATGGGTTTAAAAATTAAATAATGTTTATTCTTCCTTCAGTCCTTTTCGGTTATACAAATCAAGCTCGGAATTGGTTGGCACATCATCCAATGCCGTAACGAGGTTATATTTAAACTCATCATTACGTTTTAAAGCTGCGATAACGGCCTCAAAAGTCGGATACTTGGACTTAGCATCCCCTTTAATCAGGTATTTCAATTCTTCACCTGCAAAGGCTCGTTTAGCTGCTGCTATCCACCAAACCAGCTCGTTGTTGGCGGAATCCAAAACCGGTATTCCCGGCTGAGGAAGCTTGGCCTGTTCCTTGGGATCAAGGTTCAACAACTGCTTTAAATTTCCGAAAGGAACACCTACGGCAAATGTTTGACGATAATTAGCCATCTCTGTATTTGACAGGCTGAGCGTCCTGGTACTATTTATGTCCTGAATAACAGCATCAAACTTGCTTTTATCTTTTTCAGATAAAACAGAGAAAAAGACACGGTTAGCAGAATCCACAATAATCATTACCGCATTGCTTTCGGGGAGCTTCGAAGAATTCACAGACCCCGGAGTGGTAATTTCTACCGGCTCAGGTGGCTTGAATTTGGTAGCCAGCATGAAGAAAGAAAGGATCAGAAAGGCGACATCCACAAACGGGGTCATGTCGGTATCTGTGCTCTTCCTTGGTAATTTAACACTTGGCATATTTACAATGATTTAGAATTGAGATGAATAAGTTTCAAATTTCCATACAAAAGTCCCTTTTTTTCGCAGGGCTTATTTGTACAGAGAAGCAAAACTCTGAGTCAGGGTGAACCCTGATTCATCTATGCCGTAAGTGATTGAATCAATTTTAGTTGTAAATACGTTGTACATAATAAGTGCCAAAGCAGATGTACCGATACCCAAGGCTGTATTATACAAGGCCTCTGAGATACCAACAGCCAGTTCAGCAGCAGCACCAGCACCACCTTCTTTACCCAACGCCGAGAATGATTTGATCATACCGATTACCGTACCTAACAGGGCCACCAACGTACCTACTGAAGTGATTGTAGAAAGGAACACCAGGTTCTTTTGCAGCATTGGCAGTTCAAGAGCTGTTGCTTCTTCTACTTCTTTTTGGATTGATATTACTTTTTGATCGGTATTAATGCCACTTTCGTTGATCATTTCCTTGTAACGGCGAAGACCAGCCTTCATCACATTACCAACAGAACCTCTTTGTTTATCACACTCTGATAAAGCTGCATCCACATTGCGGTTAGCAAGATGATACTGTACTTTACGGATAAAGTCAGAGATAGAACCATTTCCCAACGCCTTACGGATTGTCAGATATCTCTCAATAGAGAAGACAATTACCATCAGCAACATACCAATCAGGAAAGGGATAATGATACCTCCTTCATACATTCTGTGAAGAGCATCTTTGGGATCTTTGTGACCTGGCCAAAATCCACCTTTCTTATCAGGATTCTCAAATCCATCGGCGGCACCCATAATGAAACGCCAGATTAAATAACCGGCAATGATACAAACAACTGGTGCAATCCAGGATATAGCATTGCTGCTCTTCTTTGGTTGAACCGATGTAGCCTTAACTGTTGCAGTTGGTTTAGTCTCTGCCATGATCTTAATTTTTTAGTGTTTTTAAATGATAAATATGAGTCCTTGTTTTCAGAGCTACAATGCTAAGAAAAAAGTTTAGTAAAAAAGCCCCACCCTTCATTTTTTTAAGATAGGGGCTTCAAGTTAAGGATTTTTTAATACGGAACAAGTCCCTGATAAATAATTTGATAAGAAATTCATCTGGCTCAATTTCAAACGATCGTTTGCCCTTGTATAAAATCTTATTCGTAGCGTAAAGCCTCAATAGGATTAAGCTTTCCGGCTTTCAGCGCCGGATACAGGCCCGCCAGAAGGCCAACTATTGTGCATATGACGATTCCATAAATCACCCATTCCCACGGTACCACAAAACCGGTGTTCAAGTACAATGGAGAAAAGGTTGCCCACAAGGATTCCTAACACTATTCCAAATATGGCGCCCAGCATGCTGATGATAATTGCTTCCAGCAAGAACTGGCGGCTTACCATCTTGCTTTTTCCACCGATGGCTTTTACAAGCCCCACCTCCCTTGTCCTTTCAGATACAGATACCAGCATAATATTCATTAAACCTATGGCCGCTCCAATTAAGGTAATAAGTCCTATAACTGTGGCCGAAACGGTAAGAAACCGCAAACTGTTCATGGCCTTTTCTGCTATACTGTCGCTACGGTCCAATACAAAATTGTTATCCTCAGTTGTGCTTAGCTTCCGAATACTCCTGAAAACTCCCTCTGCTTCTCCCATGGCCGCCTGCACTTTTTGCAGGTCAGGGGTCATAATTCCAATTACAAACGAATATCCAGCCGGGAAATTCCTGGTCACATTTGAATAAGTGGTGATAATAACATTATCCCTGCTGAATCCAAAACTGGAACCCCTGCTTTCCATAACTGCCAAGACCCGAAAAGGAATGCTGTTGATCCGAACAACCGCATTAACTGCTCTTTCCGACCCCCTCTTTAAATAACCTTTTGGCAACATCATATCCCAGTAAGCAAACATTGCTGCCACTCTGCACATCCATCTTGCTAAGATTACGTCCATATTGAATCGTAAATCCGTTCAACAGTAAATAATTTTCATCCCCCCCAAATAAGACCACATTGGGATTGGTCTTCCTGTTATTAATGGAGGCAATATTATTTCTTCCACCGAAGATGGACATACTTTTTATTGAAGGAAAATCAAACCGTGCAGCAAACATTTCTGCTTCATCCTTTGTAATTAACTTCCCCAGGCTTGATTTTTTCTCTTTTCGTTTGCCCTTCTTTGAAACTGTGATATCGTTATTATTACCGCCGCCAAAGCGAATGTTCCTTTCTTTATATCGTATGGTAAATGCGTTAGCTCCCATCGTGGAGAAACTCTCTGTGAATTTCTGGTTCATTGCTTTGATAGCTGTGATGATACCTACCAACGCCATAATGCCGAAGGCGATAATGGCAACGGTAAGTCCTGTGCGGAGCTTGTTGCTACGAACAGTGCGAAAAGCCAGCGAAAAAACATCACGGAAATTCATACTTGCAACCCGAAATTAAGCAAACAGTACTGATGCAAGCGCCTGAGATTCGTTGCAAACGGGAACTTTACAGATAAAGCCAGCTAAGTAAGAGATCGGGGAAGATACCCAGCAGTATTATAAAAGCCGCTAATACTATCAGTGTCCATTTAAAAGGGGAGCTAACCTCAATCGGATGACCATCTCCCTCTTTAAAATACATTGCCTGGATAACCCGGAAGTAATAATAGACACTTATAGCAGCCATTGCTACTGCAAAAATGACCAACCAGAGATTTTTACCATCCCCCATTACTGCTTTCAGCATATAGAATTTTGAAAGAAACCCTGCAGTCAGTGGTATACCGGCCAGTGATAACAGAAATATAGTAGTGGTTGCTGCCAGTAGTGGTTGCTGTTTTAGCAAACCCGTTGAAGCCCTCAAACGTATAGTCTTTCATTTTGATCAGTACTGCAAAAATACCGATTGTAGCAAAGCTGTATGCTACGGTGTATAATATCAATCCTTCCTTGGCATCCGTATTCATTGCAT
>JBAOHK010000018.1:0-143968 GCA_037045605.1 Chitinophagaceae bacterium
CATCCCTTTTGCCATACACAAATCACTGCACAAGGGGATGCACCAGCCTTTCCGCAAGCCTTCCCTACAATACTCACTGGGTTTCATTTCGCTTCACTACGTCATCCATTCATTTCAGTCGCATTCAGTCCACCCGCTGCCCATAATTTGGCGTGCCTTGCTGCCTGCCACGGCTGCGGGTTTGTCATGGTTTTTGTACCTGACGCACAAAGCCTTGAATATAAACAAAAACACACGCCAAACCCTTGCGTCTCACTGGTAGCTGTCTACCGCCGTTGCACGGCTTTTGTAGCCACCACCGTGGCAGGCGCACGCAGCCAATTCCGTTCGTTCCTCTCTCCATTGGCTTTTGGCGGCACGCCCCCAGGCTACAGTGTGGACAAGTGTGCCACACGGCTATGCTTCTTTTTGGCCGCAGGCGCTATTACCTTTTTGCCAACGCACAGGAAAACGTTTCCACAATTTAGCATCCGTTTTAGAACAGTACGAATTACTTTTGCTAAAAATGATTAGGATTGCCTTACTATCGAATTACTATATGGGTTAAGAATAAAAAGAAACCACTATCAAGGTATTCGGCAAATTGACCAGTACAATATTGACCTTGTTATTTAACATGATGCAAGAAAAGCATGCACATATCCAAAATAAACAGTTCATCTAATTCAGGATATAGAAGTTGTAATGCTGCCTAAACAATCATACTGCTGTTATCAATTACCTGAACCAATCATCCACAGGAAGCAGAACTAACTGCATATTAAAACAACAAAAAATACAGCAAAGTTAGCCGGCCGTTTCAACTGTTGCGCATATCCGAACTAATATAAAACCAAGCAGCCAAAAGACTACGGCATAAACACAGACCCACCGCACGCGCACAAGTACCCATCATTTATTCCGTTTCCTCCTTGTTGGCTTTTAGCCACGCCGCCTGATGTAGATGCTTTCTTTTTTTCTCTTTTTTCTTTTAAAAATTAAATTTTATTACAGATGAAAAATGCAAATCACTACTTCGGTACTCAGCAACGGTTCAGAAAATTTCTATTGCCACAAACCTTCATTAATTCTTTACACTGATGGTGTGAAAGAGTTAGCAGAAAGATGCAGTGCTTACTGGCTGATTGATTTAATTATTAGCCATCAATGCCACAAGGAAATAAATCTTGAACGCTTTCAGGTGTGGGATTTAAAAAGGGTACAGGATGATGTTTTTACAATCCTTGCAACAGATGGAAACCACAACAAAGTAACAAGTCAGGAAATTCCTTTCAGTGATTTTCCTTATGACCTTGCCACAATTTGGCTGGTAGATGGTTGCCTGATGCTACCAAGTGAATACTAAAAAAAAGCGGTCAGCAATGGCCGCTTTCTTTACATACCTGCACCGACCTGTTGAATGAATACAGCTTTTGCCAACGTGTTTTTTATAAAGCAAAAATAGCTACGGCAGCCCACCGCACAGACCCGACAAAAAAAACCAAAAGACTACGGCATAAACACAGACCCGACACACAAAGCCATCTTTTATTCCGTTTCCTTTTGGTTTTTTTATCTGCCTTCGCTGGAGAGATGCTTATAAAAATTCACTATTATGCAAAAGCAGCTTCGTATCATCACCAGTCGCCGTTTGGCAGTTTGTCCATTCAGCAGTTCTTTATTTGCGCCTGTTCCTCCTGTTGCCGTCCTGGTGTTTTCAGCAGGCATCTTCGGCAGGCGTCCACGTTTATTATCGCTATCGTGGCTACTCGGGTTTATTGCCATTGGCTCATCTGGTTGGTATCGTTCATTGTTTTCCTTCAGGCCGTCGTTGGCTTTGTTCACTGCCCTTTTAGGGCTTAGCTGATAAAAAAAGCCCCACCAGGAATGGCAGGGCTTTATTCGGACTGAAAGAATGAACTATTTTTAATTATAAACCACTTACTTTAACCAATGCAAGGGCATTATAATGCACCATTTTTCAATGGATACATTTGACCGTTTACTTCCTGATAAAACTCAATACCAAGTGCCAGGAACAAAGGGTGAGTACTGTTTGCAGTAACAGCATTTGAAAGGTTAAGCACAGCGGTTGCAGTTGCATCCCAGGGCAGCATTGCAGCTTGCTTGTTGAATCCACCACAAAAGTTTCATTTTCAAAATCAACCTCTGCACCGGCAGAAACAATTTTGAAATGAGTAGTACCACCCGGAGCTGCAATCATGTTCATGGGAACAAATGCAGGAATGCTAACAGTCAAGTGTACCGGCAACCCTGTCAATAGTTGCAGTATAAGGAGCATAAAGAGTAGTTCCCAGTTTACCACTGATGTTAAACTCAAAACCTTCCAGCAATTCAGCTTCGCCATCAATTACATTTCGCTGACCACGGGGATTAGTAGCATCTTCCTGGATTACTTCAACCATTTTTTGAGTAAGACGGCTTACCATCCGGCTGTCAGAAGCATTTTGCAACATTGCACGGATTGAATTACGCAAGAAGTTTACCAGCTTTACCAGCCCTTCCAAATTCTTCACCGTTTTCACGGGTCCTTTGAAAGTTAGGATCATTGGCGATACGGTCACCAGATACACCGCCTTTTTCTCTTGCCAGGTATCCGTCCTGTGATTTGTAGAAGGTAATACCACCGATAGTACCATCCAATTTGATAATTCCTTTTTGCTTTGCCATTGTAAAAAAATTATGAGTTAATAAAATATTATCAGCTATTGATACCCAAAATTAGAATACGTTTATAGTGTTTTATAATCCTCACTTCCGTTCCTGCCGTTATGTGCATTTTATTCCATCATGTAGTATTTATTTCCTCTCATGAAAAATGAAGTAAATTTGTACATAGCAACTCTATACATAAAGCATAGATGAAGTATGGATAGAGTATTAAAATGTTAAAAGCAATGGAGAGAGTTTGTATTTATCCAAAGGATGTGCAGATTGTAACCGGCAAAAGCGAAAGATGGGGCAGAGAAGTAATCAAAAAGATTAAAACCTCATTTCTCAAAGCAGCCTCATCAATTAGTTTCTATTGATGAGTTTTGCCAGTACACCGGGCTTATCTGTAAACATCCGTAAATGAGAAGCTGAGAGCATAAATTTTATTGGCATAAATGCCTCTAAAATTCGTATCTTAGCATAGCAGATAAGTAAAGGAAATGTGAGATTGAAATAGTTGTTTGAAGCGAGACTTTACCGAGACCTGCAAGGACTGAAACTTTGAAATACTTATTAATAAACGAATTAGAGAGAAAGGTTCAAGACCCTCTCTCTCCGCCCCAAACCCGATGAAAGCAATTGCAACATCGGGTTTTGCTTTTATTACAATCCTTTTACTATACTCAATAATCAACAAACTTTTTTTTGGTATCAGGCTTGTGCCTTCTGAAAACAATATTCCATGCGGGAATTAAAAAGTTCTAATCCCCTTTATTCACCACTACTTTACTTTCCAACACTACTTTATGCGGTATGCTTTCATCTGCACCTTTTGACTGGATAAGCTGCAATAATATATCAGTTGCTTTTTCAGCCTGCTGATAAGGGAATTGTTCAACAGATGCTAATGGTGGTTCATCAAGGTAACTGGTGATGGGAAGATTGGCATAGCTAACGAAAGCAATATCTTTATTGATCTTTAATCCCTGGCTGCGGGCATATTTAGTAGCATCCAACGCCACATAATCATTAAATGCGATAACGGCGGTAGGCCTGTTTTTCAATGCCAGCAATTTATGCAAGGCATCCTGTGTTTTATTTCTGCTTAGATCCGTTGATACAATAAATGCAGTATCGGCTTTCAGTTTATGTTTTTTAAGCCCCTGGTAGTAACCATTCAATCGTTGTTTTGAGTGGATCAAGGTATCGGGACCCTTAATGAAAGCAATTTGCTTATGACCTTTGCCCACCAGCCAGTCGACCAATTCAATAGAACTGTTTTCAAGATTACAGGAAACAGTATAAGCATCCGGCAGGTCTGGCACCCTGTCAAAAAAAACCACCGGAATACCATACTTCTTAAGCTGGTCAAAATGGTCGAATGATTTTGTTGTTTTTGCAAGTGATACGATCAAACCATCAACCCGTTGGCGACGCATTGTATCGGCAATCTGTTGTTCCCGTTCCGCACTGTCATGTGATTGACCAATGAGAACAGTGTATTTATTTTGAGTGGCCACATCCTCGATTCCGTTGATAGCCATGGAAAAATATTCTTCGCCTAAATTGGGAAGAATGACGCCAATGGTCATCGTTTTACCTTGCTTAAATGAAATAGCTGCCTGGTTGGGCTCGTAGTTTAATTCTTCCGCCAGTTTTTGTACCTGCATTTTGGTGCGGAGACCAATACTGGGATGATTGTGCAATGCCCTTGAAACCGTTGAAACAGAAACGTTCAGACGGCTGGCAATTTCTTTTATGGTGGCAGGCTTTTGCTCCATCAGCTTGTGTTCCTTCAAATCAATTACAAGGTATAAAAAGGAAATGGGTTTTGCACTATGTTTTATACCTTGACCCAATGAAAGACAGCAGTGACAGAAAATGGGTAGCCATTATCATACTGGTGGCCTCGCTTATCTTTTTTGTAATGGGATTTATGTATCCATTGTTGCAATCCGGCTTCG
This sequence comes from Chitinophagaceae bacterium, assembly GCA_037045605.1. Classification (GTDB taxonomy): domain Bacteria; phylum Bacteroidota; class Bacteroidia; order Chitinophagales; family Chitinophagaceae; genus JJ008. The sequence goes on from JBAOHK010000018.1 coordinate 4,617, forward strand.
GCATAGGGCCATTTACCATTAAAAGTGATTATGTTTATATCAGCACTTCTTTCAGGTATTTTTTTGACAAAGGAGAAGTTTTTATAGGGCTGCTGCTGCTTTTTTTCACCATCATCTTCCCCATCCTAAAATATATTTTTCTATTTATTACGCTGCTGGGTAGAACGCTACCCCGGCACGGCGCCTTTGCAACTGCACTGGAGATAATCAATAAATGGTCTATGCTTGATGTGTTTGTAGTGGCAGTGTTAATACTTAATATGAAGTTTGATTCAAGCATCATTGTATCCAAACTGGAGGCCGGCACTACCCTTTTTGCTGTTTCTGTGGTATTATTAATGACAAGCTCCTTCATTGCCCGGAGAATGATCATAAAAAAAGAAGAAACAGGTAAATAGTTTTTGGGGCAGGTTGTATCTTTTCGTAAATTTCATTCAGAAATATTTCAATATGAATAAAGTATCCACAGTAATTACCCGAAAGGGTATTTTTCCGGTAACAGTGACCCCTGACACAACAGTGATGGAAGCATTGACAATAATGGCAGAAAAAAATATAGGTTCTGTGGTGGTAATGAAAAATGAAGAATATTTCGGCATCATGACGGAAAGGGATTATTCAAGGAAAGTGATATTAAAAAATAAAAACTCCACGACAACAAAAGTATCAGAGATCATGTCAACTGACCTGCCTTCAGTAAGCCCGGCTGACAGTATTGAACACTGTATGCAATTAATGACTGAAAAGAACATCCGCTACATGCCGGTATTTGAAAACAAAAAACTCATCGGGATTATTTCGATGAGTGATGTGGTAAAAGAAACCATATTGGCTCAGAAAGAAACTATTAACCAGCTTCAAAACTATATTCACAGCTGACTTACACACTCATTAAATATGCAGCGAAGCCCCGTAAGGCTTCGCTTTTTTTATTATCCTTCCGTTTTCTTTTCCTTAACTACAACCAGGTCTTTTATATCGACCTGCATAGGCAGCAAGCCGATTTTTACCACCGCTCTTTTGCCCCGCATTTCCATTACCTCCCCTACCTGGTGATTCTTTTTCATTTTTACCTTATCCCCAATCCTGATATCTCCCCCCACTTCACTGAATTTTGAATCAATTTTCTTCTGCATCTTGCTCACAACTTTCTTTTCATCTTTTTTGAAAAGCAAGGCTTCCATTTGTTTTATCACCTTATTCTTATTCTCTTCCTTCCGCCATTCAATCAGCATCTGTTTCAATTTTCTTTCCATGTCCTTTAAATAAGCAATACGGTCTTCTGAAATGCGGTTCTGTTCTTTAAGTAATTCCACCTGCTGACGATGTTTCTCCTTGTCCAGTGTCTGCTGCATCTCCTTTTCTAATCGTTCGTTCTCTTTCATTAACTGATGGAGATCCTTCTCCTTTTTTTGAAGGTCTTGCAAATCCTGCTCTGTTCTGTTCAGTAACTTATCCAGTCTAAACTGGTCCTCATCCACCAATTGTCTTGCCCTGTTTATGAGGTCTCTGTTCAGCCCGATCCGTTCTGCAATAGAAAAAGTATAGGAACTTCCTGGTTTGCCAACAAGCAATTTATATAACGGTTGCAGGTTCTTTTCATCAAAAGCCATAGCCCCATTGATGATGCCGGGTGTTTTGCCTGCCATCACTTTCAGGTTGAGATAATGGGTTGTCACAATTCCAAAGGCATGTTTCTTTGCCAGTTCCTGCAAAATAACTTCGGCAAAAGCACCTCCAAGATTAGGGTCACTGCCGCTTCCCAGTTCATCTATAAAAAATAAAGTGCGGCCATTTGCTTCCTCCATGAAATGCTTCATGTGCAACAGATGGCTGCTGTACGTACTTAATTCAAACTCGATACTTTGTGTGTCACCAATATGGATCATCAGTTGTTTGAAAATCCCAAACTGTGATGAGGGATGTACTGGAACCAACAGACCGCTTTGCACCATCATCTGTAGCAGGCCGACGGTTTTCATCGTTACTGTCTTACCTCCGGCATTCGGGCCACTAATAACCAGTATTCTTCTTGTTTCATCCAACGTTATGGTAACAGGGATTGTGGGCTTACCTGTTCGCTGATTATACAGGTACAGTAACGGATGATATGCCTCTACTAAATGTACATGAGCTTTGTCTGTAACGGTGGGATACTCTCCTTTTATTTCAACTCCAAGTTTTGCCTTTGCCCTGGCAAAATCAAATTCACCTACTGCTTCGTGCCAGGCATTCAGCAAAGAGGAATAAACAGATAACCTGGCTGTCAGTTCCTTCAATATCCTGCGAACTTCTTTTTGCTCTTCGCTTTCCAGTTCATAAATAGTGTTATTCAGTTCAATTGTTTCCTCTGGTTCTACAAAAGCTGTCTTTCGGCTGTCGCTTTCCCCATGCAATATTCCCTTTACAGTTCGTTTTTGCTCTGCAAATACAGCCAGCACTCTTCTGCCATTCATAAAACTCTCTTCAATCTCAGCAAGGTGCCCCTGCTTGTTTAACTTCGCAACGATCTTATCAAAAAGCCGCCGGAGTTCGTTTCTTTTCCGGTACAGGTTCATCCTGATATTCTTCAGATACTCTGATGCGTTGTCCTTTACCTGCCCGAATTCATCCAGCACATCATTTATCATTTCTGCAATCACTTTTTCATAATAAGTGCTGCTGATGATTTTTGACAAAGCTTCATAAACCAGCTTCCTCTCACTATCAAACCAGCGGAATATTTTTTCAATGCTTTCCGATAGTTTCCTGATCAGCTGCAGTTCTTCACCATTAAGGACTGCACCCGGAATAGAAAGCAGTTTTAACTCTCTTGACAGATTCAGAATATAATCGTTAGGAAAATAAATGCTGTTGACAATGAGTTGACGATATTCATGACTTTGCTTCAGTTCGGTCTCAACAAACTCTTTTCGGGTGTGGATACGAAGTTGAAGCGCCTTATTTCTGGCATGGTCGGTTTGGCAATAGTTTGCCAGCAACTCTTTTACTTTATTGAATTCAAGCTGAACGTATGCAGATTCGGGAAAAAGTTTCATGCCCTGCTGATGTCCTCGGTTTTAGTGAGATGCGAAAATAACAAGTCTGGCTCAAGCAGGTCTGCTTCTCTTTTATCTGTAACTCTTCCCTGGGATGCCGCCATATTCCTCAGGGCAAACTCAAACTTATCTTTTGCCTGAATAAGAACCTCCACAGCCAGGATTATAAGTGTTGTTAAACCAATACTAAGAAAACTCATTTCGCATCTGTTTTACCAAACCATCCGTAAATAGCTTTGTTATCTGATTTGAGTGTTAATGAATACTCAAAACCCGGCCAATGTCATGCAACTTACAAAACAAGCCCTTGATATACCGATAAATTGCATCAAATTTATACTCTTGAAAATAAAATGTCAGATCATGAAAACAATGCTGACCACAGCAATAATAGGAGTAACAACACTTTTTTCCTGTGCACAAAAATCTCCCACCTCAAGTAGCAAATTAACTATGGATAATGATATGGAATCAAAAAATCAACAACCATTACCCGCAACAGAGATAGCCACTTTTGCCAACGGCTGTTTCTGGTGTACTGAAGCAATATTTGAAGAACTTGATGGAGTTATCAGCGCAACATCCGGTTATACCGGCGGCGAAACAGAAAATCCTACTTACAAACAAGTATGTACTGGTGAGACAGGCCATGCGGAATGTTTACAGATAATCTATGACCCGGCTAAGGTCACTTTTGATGAATTACTGGAAGTATTCTGGGAAACCCATGACCCTACGACATTGAACCGCCAGGGTGCAGATGCTGGCACCCAATACCGCAGCGGCATCTTCTATCACACTCCTGAACAAAAAGAAAAAGCAGAAAAGTATAAAGCAGAATTAAATAAGAGCGGAGCTTTTGACAAACCCATTGTAACAGAGATAACAGCCTTTACTAAATTCTATCCTGCCGATGATTATCACCAGCAGTATTTTGAAAACAACGAAAACTCAAACCCTTATTGCAAGATCGTAATAAAGCCAAAATTGGATAAATTTAGAAAAGTTTTCAAGAGTAAGTTAAGGCAGAACTGATTTACGCCCCTCCCAACAAACAATGAATTTAAAAGGCGGGAGAATTCTCCTGCCTTTTTAATAGAAAAATATCAATAAAGAGTTTATTGAATAACTACCTGCTTTGTAAGCAACCCGGAGTTTGTTCTCACAGACACAACATAGTTTCCCTTTAAAAATCTTTCAAACCCGTTTACAGTTATATTATTAGTACCTGCATTAAGCGTTACTTGTTGTTGCTTAACGGTTCTGCCCGAAAAATCTGTAACCTGCAACACACCACTGGTTCTTTCTGCAACATCAATACTTACAGTAGTGTAAGTTTGGATTACAGAGGGATATACATGCAAATCCTTCTTTGTTTCTGCACTAAGCCTGAATGACAAGATGTTACTGTACTCAATATGGCCTGTCACACCTATTGATTTTAAACGGTAGAATACAACATTACCAGTTACAGAATTATCCGTATACCTAAAAGTTTTCCTGCTGCCATCAGCGATTATATCATACTCTTCTACCTTGTTGAAATCAGTCGAAGAATAACTTCTTTCCAGGACAACCTTATTCGCCTTATCTGTGATCATATCCCATTGTAAACTTACCTTATTATTATTTGCAGATCCGTCAAATGATAACAAGCTTGAGATAGCAACAGGAAAATGCTGATAAGTAAATTGCTGAAAATAAAGGCTGGCATACCTGTTACTGCTACCGCTTGTCTGGTTATTGGCACCGACCCGGTAGGTCATAGAAGAGACATTGTTTGAAGTGACCGTAAACATTACTTCCTTAGCGGTAGTATCCACAAGGGCCCCAAACAAAATTCCGGTTGTATTTGCACCAGTATAAGCCGTGCCGGTCTGTGAAATTATTATCTGACTGTTGTAGGAATTATATTCATGAACCCCGCCTCCCATATCAATCCTGTTATATTCAGTTAGAATAGAAGAGCCATTTGTACTGCCATCAATATCCAATCCCGTCGCTGCAACTATCGGTTGGCTTACAATTGTATTAGTACCGTTATTGACAAAGGTTATTTTAAAATCAATATAGCCGTTTGTATTACCTGACACTCTATACTCAGGCTGAAAAGCTTCAAGATATCCATCGGCAGTCCTGTCAATATCTCTTAACGTAATTCCACTTGACATACCGGTAACCTTAATAAAAGCATCTATGCCCGAGTATACATTAGCGAAACGATAAACTGCGCCGGTTGTATTAGCAGTTCCTGAATCTAATGTGTAAGAAGTGAACTTATAAAGAGGGGGTTGTTGTGAAGCTACTTTCTCAGACGCAGCAATCAACATAATTAACAGCATTACACAGTGTGTAAAGAAACGTTTCATAGTACGGTTTTTAGTTTTAACTAGGGTTGTGATTCTTGGCTCGTCACAGGAAGTTGGATATTCTATCAAAAACTACTGTACATGATTTGAAAATGTACCTGTCGTTTTAACGAACTCAAATGTAATATGCGCTGCGGAAATATGCAATAGTGAACGTATATTTCCTATTCTGTTTTGAATAGAAAAAATACGATTCTAAAGCTAAAACGGGTTTCGAGAGTCAAAAAAAAGTTTTTGGAATTGGCTGCTGAAAGATATTTCAGGTACAAAAAAAGGTTTCAGACATAAAGTAACCAGCTGATTATGCAACTTTGCCCACCCTGCATCTGATTACAAACTGATTTATGAGAAAAGTATTTCTTCTGGGCATAATTACGATGGCTTTGACTGAAGCTGCTTTTGCCCAAAATGATATTTGTGTGTGTTGTAACCAATTCTATCCCCGTTTTGGATATGAGTATGAAGAAGTTTTTGAGCCGGAATATATTGTCAATAAAAAAATAAGAACAATTAATATCTCCATTATTTCTAAAAGTTTCAGGGTAACCGGCAGAGATACGACTTATGAATTACTGCATGACAGTTACCCGATGATGTCATATAGTTTTAACAAGCAGGGATATGTTACAGAAACAAAGAGATTTGATGGCTATGGAAAATATTTTGAGATTACCAGGTTTACAAGAAATATCAACAACAAGCTTTTAGCAACTGAGAACTATTACATAGATGATAGCACAGGGAAAGAAATCAGCGTTGGGGGCACACACCATGATTATACCTGGCAAAACGGGTACCTAATAAAAGAAAAAAACAGGGATTACGATAACAGAACAATCTTGCCTGACGATAAAAGTTATTATACTCTTTATTATTACGACAGTTCCGGGAGGCTGACAAAAACTTATCAATACTGGTATTTTGATGAAAAGAACATTCAAAAAGTCAGTTCAACAATACAATACTCCAAAGACAAACGTTCTTCTATTGAAAAATCAGCAGTTGATGGCAAGTTATCAACGATCAAAAAAATCACCTATGATGAGTATGAAACACCATTAAATGAAAAACTATTTGACGCCAGGAATAAACTGCTACAGGAAAAAAATTTCATTTATGATAGTGAAGGCAGAATAACCAAGTACCGGGTAAAAAGCCCCGGGATAGGAACTGAATGCCCTGATAGAGGCAACACGATTAATATATTCCATTATCATGCCGATGGATCTTATAGTAAAGTCTTTCATTATTACAAGAATATTCTTTGCGAAATGAAAGTGGAGTATAAATAATTATAAACCCTGCCCCCCTCTTTATTGCAGTATTAAACCCGGGAGGCTTATTATGCTTCTTTAGCCGGGATAAAAAGTCCTTGAGATGCCTCTCTCCATAACCTTTTAGGATATTTAACAATAATGTTTTGTAAACTTCGGTTCTGAAATATAATTTTAATACAACATTATTATTTATGAGAAAGATCATCCAGTTCCTTATATGCAATGTTTTGATTTGCCAGGCGGCATCGTCACAGGAATCTATTTTAAAAATTAATCAAGATAAATACCGTATTAATCTTCCTGACTATTGGGGAAAGGGGAATAAAGTCTGGCAAATCTTAAATGACAAATTGCCACTCGTATGCGAAGAACTAGCCGGGAAAGATTTATGTGGAGATGATTGTAACCCAAAGTATACAGTTGATTTTTTCATGACTGTTCCTGTAATTACCGATTATTCAATTAGTAAAATCAACCCGGCACCCGGGGTATCAAATAGTAATACCAGAATCGCATATACTACACCCGACAGATATATTTCCCGTTCTAACCCAAATCCGGTAAACACAATATCTTCTAACCAAAATAACAATTCAAATAATACCTGGAATGTAATAACAGAGTATAATTTTCAATGCTATCTTCTCCTGAAAGACGAAAATGACAAAATTCTAACCCGGATTTTATTAGTTGATTCTAATGAAGTTTGGCAATCACCACACACTATCAATCTTTCATCTAAAAGCACATTTAGCAATACAATACCCTGGACGTATATTGAAAATAATGAAGACAAATTAATGCCGGGTATTTATGAGCTTCTAGCCATTGCAGATAAAAAAATGCTAGCTCTATAGTGAGCAAAAAATTAGTTTCCCAAAAAAGTTACATGCCTGAGTTCAAGCAAATTAAGTGCATTCGGCCTAAAGCCTTTCACACCAGGCTGTACCAGCCAGACTACTTTATCATACCAGAGCGGAACAACAGGTGCATCTTCAATCATTATTTTATCAGCCAGTTGATATAGTTTATAGCGGATGGAATCATTATCCTCCCGGATAGCCTTTTCAAATGCCTCATCAAAAGCAGCACTTTTATACCTTGTATAATTAGGTGGGGCAGGATTCTTGGAATAAAAAACTGATAAATAATTTTCAGCATCGGGGTAATCTGCTATCCAGCTTCCCCGGAAAAAAGCAGCGGTAGAACTGGATGTCATAGTTAACAACAACGCCTTTTGAACGACCTCTACCTGCACTGGTATGCCAGATTCCTCTAATTGCTTTGCAATAAAATTTGCCATATCAGCATAAATGGCAACAGTTAGCAATTTTATCACAGGCAACCCCTTCCCGTCAGGGTACCCGGCTTCTGCCAGCAATTGTTTTGCCTTTGCAGGGTTATAATTGTATCCTTTGACTATTAAGGAATCAAACGAAGGCAGGCCCATCGGAACAAATCCCGACTCGGCAGGAGTTCCTAATGAATTTCGGAGATATAAGATCATTTTACGGCGGTCGAAGCCATAGTTGATAGCTTGCCTGATCTTTTTTGAACGCATCGGTGAATTTTTCACAAGGTCATTGGTGGAATCAACCAATATCCCAAAGTATTCGATATTGAGATATGGATTTGTCCGTAATACGATCTTTCCTTCCCACTCTTTGCGAAGTATTCCTTTTTTTGTAAGCACTTCGTCTTTAAAAGAAGCTTCTATATCATTGATAAAATCAAGTTGCTTTTGCCTGAACAGTAAGAACTCTGTCGCTTTGCTATCATAAAATGTGACTTTGATCCCATCAAGATAAGGCAGCATCTTCCCCTCTTTATCTTTCTCAAAGTACCGGGGATTTCTTTTAAGTATCAATGCCTGCCCTTCTTCCCATGCCACAAACTGGAATGCACCCGATCCAACCGGATGACGCCGAAAATCTTCTCCGTATTTATCTACAGCTTCCTTTGCTACAATAGAACAATACTGCATAGAAATAATACCAAGTATCGGGATATAAGGTCGCAGCAGTTTTAGCTGAAATGTTGTATCGTCAATTGCTTTGAATGGCTGTATTGTATCAACCTTCCTGTTAAATATCCATGAACCCGGGCTTGCTGTTTGTTTATCAATAATGCGGTTAAAACTGTACTCCACATCTTTTGCCGTCAACTTCCGGCCCTTGCCGCCGGGAAATGCATCATCATCATGAAAAAACACATCATCCCGGAGATGAAAAGTAAAAACTGTCCTGTCTGCTGAAATATCCCAGCTTTTCGCTAACGAAGGAGCCATGTGCAGACTGTCATCCATTTCTACCAATGTATTGTATAACTGGTGTGCCGCCCACATGGTTGACTGGCTTTTAGCAAAAGCCGGATCCAGCGATGCGATTCCATTGAATTCGTTATAGTGAAATACATTTCTATTACTGTTCTTTTTACCGTAACAGCCGCTTAGCTGAACTGTTATCAGGACAAGGATAGTTACTTTTATGCAATTACTTTTAACTTTCATCTTACTAATCAAGGCTTAAATTTACATTAACAAAACATACCGCCGTGAAATACATTGCCCGGTCATTTTATATTCTTTGTTTTTCGATTTTCAGTTTTTACTCCTCCTGTGCCCAGCCCCTAAATCATAAAGATAAATTCACCAGGCAGGATACACTTCGTGGCAGTATAACCCCGGAGAGGGCCTGGTGGAATGTTGTTTCGTACAACATTTATATTGCTCCGGATTACAAAAATAAAACGATCAAAGGCTGGAACCAGGTGAGTTTTGATATTAACAACGATGGAAAGAACAAGAAGATGCAAATAGATTTGCAACAACCAATGACAATTGACAGTATTATTTTCAATAATAAAAAAATAGCCGCTTTCAAACGGGACGGTAATGTTTATATTATTGACTTTGGTGATTTTAACTTTGTAGCAGCGAGGACAGCATTGCAGAGGAAGATTCCTGTTACACTACATAGTATAAAAATATTATTTCCGGGGAAAACCCCGTGAAGCGGTCATATCCGCCCTGGGATGGCGGATGGATATGGGGGAAAGATGATAAAGGCCGTCCGTGGATGACAGTTGCCTGCCAGGGATTAGGAGCCAGCGTTTGGTATCCCTGCAAAGACCATCAAAGCGATGAACCAGACCAGGGCGCATTGATACAAATTAAAGTTCCGGATACACTTGTTGCCGTTGCAAATGGAAGGCTCTATTCAAAAGATGATCAGAAAGATGGCACCATGCTTTATACATGGCAGGTAAAAAATCCTATCAATAATTACAACATCGTTCCTTACATCGGAAAATATGTTCATTTTTCTGATAATTACATTGGTGAAACAGAAAAAAACCTTTCCCTGGACTACTGGGTACTTGACTATAATCTTGAAAAGGCAAAAAAACAATTTGGCCGTGATGTAAAGCCAATGCTGAAGGCATTTGAATACTGGTTTGGCCCCTACCCCTTTTATGAGGATGGTTACAAACTGGTCGAATCATCTCACCTTGGTATGGAACATCAAAGTGCCACTGCTTATGGGAACCATTACCAAAACGGCTATCTCGGTGGCGATTTATCCGGTACAGGCTGGGGATTAAAATGGGATTACATCATCATTCATGAAAGCGGCCATGAATGGTTCGCCAACAATATCACCACCAACGATATTGCTGACATGTGGGTACACGAAGGTTTTACTATGTACTCAGAAGCTTTGTTTGTAGAGTATCATTATGGTAAAAAAGCCGGCTGATGAATATGTGCAGGGCATCCGGAATAATATTTCTAACGATAGGCCATTGATAGGTCCTTACGGGGTAAACCAGGAAGGCAGTGGCGATATGTATAATAAAGGTGCTAACCTTTTACATACTATCAGACAGGTGATAGATAATGATTCTGTATTCAGAGATATATTAAGAGGATTAAATAAAGATTTTTATCACAGAACAGTGGATTCAAAAGAAGTAGAGGCATATTTCTCAAAGAAATCCGGTAAAGATTTGTCTAAAATTTTTGACCAGTATTTAAGAACAACAAAAATTCCGGCATTAGAGTGCAAAGAATCAGATGGTAATTTGTCATACCGCTGGAGCAATTGTATTGCTGGTTTCAATATGCCAGTCCGGCTTCAGAATGGCGGTCTGTGGCTATACCCTTCTACAGAATGGAAGAAAACTCTATTAACAGTTGCTTTAAAAAAGAGCAGCCTGGAAATAAATAAAAACTTTTATGTCAACCTAAAAATGAGCGGCTCATTCAGGGATATACCACCGCCTGAGCAAGGGCAATAATTGATAAATACATGAATAGCCATTCAACAGGCTTTGTTAGCTAAACTATTGACTTCACTATCTTTACCGAATGAGCAGTATCCGCAGGCAAAGCATCATTTCTTCTGTAGTTATTTATATAGGCTTTGCCATCGGCCTGCTTAATGTTTACCTGTTTACCCGGCAAGGCATTTTCGATGATCCGCAGCAGTTCGGCCTTTATAATGCATTTATTGCCATTGCTACGATGATGATGGCTTTCTCCAACCTGGCAATGCCTTCTTACATTTATAAATTCTATCCTTATTACAACGATAACCTGCCAACCAGGAAGAATGACCAGGTCACTATTGCCTTAATAACCGGCATCATTGGTTTTATACTTGTAGTTATTGCCGGAATTGTCTTTAAAGACCTTGTAATAAGAAAATACAGCACCAATGCACCGGGTGTTGTTACATATTATAACTGGATTTTTCCACTGGGGTTGGGGCTAATGGTCTTTACCATTCTGGAGGCATATGCATGGCAACTTCACAAATCAGTTTTTACAAATTTTCTGAAAGAGTTTGTCTGGAGATTATTTACTACCGTCCTGATTGTACTTTTTATTACCGGTGTTATCAGTGATTTCGGGCTATTCATCAAGTTGTTCTCGCTGAGCTACCCTTTTATAGCAGCTGTACTCCTCATTTACCTGGTTACTACTAAAAAAATTCATTTTACACTTAAAATAAGTAAGGTTACACGCCGCTTGTCCAAAAGCATCCTGAGGCTTTGCTCATTTGTTTATACCGGTTCTCTTATTCTCACAATTTCTTTGGTTTTCGATTCTCTTGTTATCAGTTCAGTACTTGTTGATGGGTTATCCAAGTTGGCTGTCTATTCAGTAGCACAGAATATTTCTTCGATGATACAGGCGCCACAAAGAGGAATCATTGCCGCATCAATTGCACATCTGTCAAGGGCATGGAAGGATAAAAACATGGCCCTTATACAAAAGATATATCAACGGTCATCTATCAACCAACTGATCTTTGCCTGCGGCTTTTTCTCGTTGGTCATTCTTAGTTTTACTGATGCGGTTATTACTTTTGAGTTAAAGGGGACTTATCTTGATGCCTACTATGTTGTCATCCTTCTCGGTTTTGCAAAAGTGGTAGACATGGGCACTGGAGTGAATGCCCAGATCATTGCCACATCTACTTATTGGCGTTTTGAAATGATCAGTGGGGTGATATTATTGGTTGTGATGATGCCTCTCAGTTATTTCATGACCAAAGAGATGGATATTGTTGGTGCAGGATTGGCCAATCTCATCTCCATGATAATCTATAACAGCATCAGAATTGCCTTCCTTTGGAAAAAATTCCGGCTGTTCCCTTTCACCATCCAGTCACTGTACACGGTTTTATTAGCCGGTGCCTGTTATGGTATTTGCCATTTTTCTTTTATGAATATTCATGGGCTTGCCGGCATGTTTCTCCGAAGCATTTTATTTATCCTGCTATATGCAACCGGAGTTGTTTACATGAAACTGTCACCGGACATTCAGCCGGTGTTATTAGCCATTAAAAGAAGACTTGGAATAAAGAGAGATTAATTGCTGGCAATAACCTGCTTGTCATCAATTCTTCCTGCGCCGTAATAACGTTTCAGGTAATAAGGCTCAAAAAGGTCGTTCACCATTACTCCTCTTGAAACAGAAGCATGAATGAATTTATTATTGCCAAGATAAACGCCAACATGAGATACCCCACTACCGTTGGTGTTAAAGAAAACCAGGTCGCCTTCCTGCAATTCCGTGGTAGATATTTTACGGCTGGTCCTGTATTGTTCTCTCGAAACTCGTGGAAGCATGATGCCATAAACAGAAGCGTATACTGCTACTGTAAACCCGGAACAATCAACACCACTTTTTGTATTACCACCTGTACGGTAACGAACACCATACCATTCATCCACACTTTCCAGTAATGTTTTAGCAGGTAGAGATTCTACTTCTGTATTTAGCAACACAGCATACTTCAACTGAACTGATGAAGCCATCTCAACTTCTGCTTTGCGGCTGGCTAAAATCTGTGCTATTTCGTTTGTCTCTTCTTTTTCAGCTGGAGTTTCGATGATATTAACACCACGGGTAGTATTTAAAGATACTTGCGGCTCAGGCTTCACTTCCGTTTTATCAGCTGTGGCCTGGGGTGTTACAGTAATATCATCAATAAATTTAGTCTGGGATATGGGTGCACTAACTGACGTAACCTGCCTGTTACTGGTAAAATTCAGCGGCTTAAAAGTAGAACAACTGCTCAGGACAAATAAAAATGCTATAGCTGGTAATATCTGTTTAACCATTACGTCTTTCGTTTTAGGATGATTTCATGGGGTTTTTCAAACATCCTGCCCGGCGGTTTACCAGCCGAAGCAACGCAAGGCCGGCAAGCAGGATACCTACCCAAAGGCAGGCGTGCAAAAATATAGGTTAATGCCCGAAAAAAAACACATTCCTTAAACGAATTTCCGGGATCAAAATTGCCCAGTGACTAAACCCCTGTAACTAAGTGATTTAGAATTCCTAACAAGCTGTGGATATTGTCGAAAATCAACTTAATTTACAACGGTTAATTTTAACTTTTCACCTATCCTTCGAACCATGCAAGCATTGTTATCCCTAATCACTTTATTCTACCTGGCGACGGGCTGCCAAACATCTGGCAACAGCAAAAAAAATATCAGCGATACCCTGACCCACAAAGTCGTTAAGGACACCATTCCGGTCGTTCAGCCCTTAAAGCCTTACACTGATATTGAATATGATAAAAAAGAGGTGCTTACTGCAGCTGGCGGTACAAAGTCAGTGCTTTTTAACTCGAAGGGCTCAAAGCTTTATGCAATGAATCTTGAGGGTATGAGTGTATACGAATTTGACCAACCTACCAGGAAACTTACCCGTGAATTCAAATTCACACCAACGAAAGGTATGGGTTGGGATTACAACAAAAGCCGCCCAATCGCTTCCTTCCAGGAAAAACCTGTGGAAGCATGTTTTAGCCATGATGATAAGATATTATGGGTTTCATTGCATAATGCTGATGGCATCGTCCCGATATGGGTGGATGACTTTTCAAAAAATAATGCCGTTACAACTGCTGAACAAAAAACCAAACCAGTAACAGTTATTTACCCCGGTGAGGCTAAAAAAGATTCGTTCCGGGTACCGCTGATAGAAACAGGCAAGACTCCGAAAGTCATTTCAAGAACCTCAGACAGCAAATATCTGCTGGTCAGTAACTGGCATTCAAGGAACACTAGTGTACTCGAAATGAATGCCAATACATATCCTTATGGGAAAGTAATCAGCACTGTACCAGTTTCAGCTATTCCAAGGGGGATAGCAGTAGATGATAAAAATGGTAAATCTTATATCGCCATTATGGGAGGCGCCAGCCTGAATGTAGTAGATAATAATACCTGGAAAAGCGAAAGTATCATGAATGTATGGAGCAGTCCCCGCCATATTGTAATGGATACCAGCGGACATCTCTTTGTTTCTTATAACAGCCTTGGCACTATCGCCTGTATTGATGTGGCAACCGGCAACCAGTTATTTTCTGCCAAAACTCACTCCCAGCCCAGGACCATTGTGCTGTCAAAAAACTACAAATTCATTTTTGTTACCTGCTACACCAGTGATTATGTGGATGTGTACAAAATCAATTCAGACAATTTTGAGAAAGTGGCATCTTTGCCTTGCGGCGGCCACCCGGTTGGTGTGGACATTTTTGAAAATGATAAAACACTGGAAGCCTGGGTGTGCAGCTACAGCAGCGGATCGATAAGTATCTATTCGTTCAAAAAGAAAAATAAGAACAAGGATTAGAAACAAGTGAAAAAGGATACAGCGTAATGAAATTCTCACACCTCCATGTCCACACCCAGTTCTCCTTATTAGATGGAGCAGCTTCAATACAAAATCTGTACAAAAAAGCCATTAAAGATGGTATGCCGGCCCTTGCCATCAGCGACCACGGAAACATGTTCGGTGTCTTTGAATTTGTAGCAGAAGCTTATAAAAACAAAGACGAAAACGGCAAGGTGAAAGTAAAGCCTGTTGTAGGCTGCGAATTTTACATTACCGAGAACCGTAATATCAAAACATTTACAAAAGAGCAAAAAGATAAACGGCAGCACCAGATTTTGCTGGCAAAAAATGAGATCGGGTACAAAAACCTTATCAAACTTACTTCGCTGGGTTTTATTGAAGGGATGTACGGCAAATATCCCCGTATTGATAAAGAACTGGTTTTAAAATACCATGAAGGCTTGATTGCGACTACCTGCTGTCTTGGCGCATCCGTTCCGCAAGCTATTTTGCGAAAAGGAGAAGAAGAGGGAGAAAATGAATTCAAATGGTGGTTGAATGTTTTCCAGGAAGATTATTATGTGGAACTGCAACGTCACGGAATGGCCGAACAGGATAAAGTGAATGAAGTGCTGGTTCGGTTAGCTAAAAAGTATAATGTAAAAATTATTGCCAGTAACGACTCTCATTATGTAGAGCAGGACGATTTTAATGCCCATGATATTTTGTTGTGCATTAATACAGGCGAAAAAATTTCCACCCCTGCCCTCCGGGATTTTAATGACGATGATATTCATGTGAAAGACAAACGTTTTGCCTTTCCTAACGATCAGTTCTATTTCAAAACAACTGAGGAAATGAGCAAGGTCTTTCACGACCTGCCCGAAGCAATTGATAATACCAATGAGATAGTTGATAAAGTTGAATTACTGAGCCTGACCCGTGATATTCTGTTGCCCAATTTCCCGATTGAAAAAAGATTTGAACTGCATAGCAAAGAAGAAAAGGTAGGCAAGTTTATGGTATCTCCTCAGTCGCAGAACCAATGGGAATACTTGAAACATCTTACTTATGAAGGAGCCGCTAAACGCTACACTGAGTTAACAGATGAAATAAAGGAGCGACTGGAATTTGAACTTTTCACCATCCGCATGATGGGTTTTGCCGGTTATTTCTTAATTGTCAGTGATTTTATTAAAGCAGGAAGGGACAAAGGTGTATTTATTGGTCCGGGCCGTGGTTCAGCGGCCGGTTCAGTTGTTGCCTATTGCATTGGCATCACTAATATTGACCCGATAAAATATAATTTACTGTTTGAGAGATTCCTGAACCCTGACCGTAAGTCGATGCCGGATATAGATACAGACTTTGATGACGAGGGAAGACAGAAAGTGATTGATTATGTTGTAGAAAAATATGGCAAGAACCAGGTGGCCCAGATCATTACCTATGGTACGATGGCGGCTAAATCAAGTATTGCTGATGTAGCAAGGGTGATGGATCTGCCATTACCAGAAAGCAGGGCTTTAACTAAACTTGTTCCCGACCGCCCCGGAACTGAATTACGCCGGGTACTGCATGCCCCGATGAAAATAAAGGATGGTGAAAAATCCCTGGAAGAGAAAGACGGCATGGGCAGTGATGATATGGAGAATGTGAAAAAGCTTCGGGAGATATACAATCAAAAAGATAGTATTCTCAGTAAAGTATTACATGAAGCAGAAAGGCTGGAAGGTTCTGTTCGCAATACCGGCATCCATGCGGCAGGCATTATCATTGCGCCACAGGATCTGACCGAGCTGATTCCTGTTGCCACATCTAAGGAGTCCACCTTGTGGCTGACACAAATAGAAGGCAATGTTATCGAAGAGACCGGTATTCTGAAAATGGATTTTTTGGGATTAAAGACATTGACCATTCTAAAAAATGCATTGGCCCTCATAAAACAGATTCACGGAGTAGAAATTGATATTGATAAAATTCCGCTGGACGATAAAAAAACATTTGAATTATACCAGCATGGGTCTACTATTGGTACGTTCCAATTTGAAAGTGCTGGTATGCAAAAATATTTGCGGGAATTAAAGCCCGATAAGTTTGGCGACCTCATCGCCATGAATGCCTTGTACCGTCCCGGCCCGATGGCATATATTCCTAACTACATCGACCGGAAACATGGAAAGGAAGCCATTACTTACGACCTGCCCGAAATGGAAGAATATCTGCAGGAAACATATGGTATCACTGTGTACCAGGAGCAGGTGATGCTGCTGGCGCAAAAGCTGGCCGGTTTCAGTAAAGGTGATGCAGACGTTTTACGAAAAGCGATGGGTAAAAAGCAAAAAGCAGTGTTGGATAAAATGAAAGCACAGTTTATTGCCGGTGCTACTGAAAAACTAATGCCTCCGGAAAAGTTAGAAAAGATCTGGACAGACTGGGAGGCATTTGCACAATATGCCTTTAATAAATCTCACTCCACCTGTTATGCTTATGTAGCATACCAGACCGCTTACCTGAAAGCCCACTACCCTGCTGAATATATGTCGGCTGTGCTGAACAATGCCGGAAGTATTGAAAAGATTACCTTCTTCATGGAAGAATGTAAACGAATGGGACTAAAAGTGCTGGGACCGGACATCAATGAATCGCTGAAAGGTTTTGCTGTAAACGATAAAGGCGAAATTCGTTTTGGGCTTGGCGGGCTAAAAGGTGTTGGCGAAGCGGCAGTGGAAAGTATTATTGAAGAAAGAAAAAAAGGCGGCTCTTTCGTAAATATTTTTGATTTTATCAAACGTATCAATCAGCGGACGGTTAATAAAAAAACATTAGAGAGTTTAGCTTATGCTGGTGGCTTCGATTGTTTTCCAGAACACCACCGTGCCCAGTATTTTAATGTACCGGAAGGGGAAATAATCAACGGTCTGGAAAAAGTAATTAAATATGGACAGGTTTATGCTACTCAAAATGCAACTGCCACCAATACTTTGTTTGGCGACCTTCCTATCAGCATGGAAATACCGCCACCAAGGATTCCGGACTGCGCCCCCTGGCCTTTGATCGTTCAGCTTGACCATGAAAAAGAAGTAACAGGAATATTCTTAAGTGGTCACCCGTTGGATAATTACAAATTTGAGATGCGTCATTACGGTGTTACTCCGTTAGCTGATTTTAATGAGTTCAAAGACGCCATAAAATTACAGCCCAACCCCGGCAGGCCATTCAGGATAGTTGGCCTCGTGGCAGATGCCCAACACCGCATTGCCCGTAGCGGAAACAAGTATGGCAATTTTGTTATTGAAGATTATTCAGGTAAAACAGAGTTTCCCTTGTTCAGTGAAGATTATATGCGGCTCAATCCTATTTTGCAACAGGGAAGTACTGTGCTTATCAACGGTTATTTCAAACAACGGTATAATAAAGACGAATTTGAATTTAAAGTAATGTCTGTGTCGCTGGCTGAGACGATGAAAAAAGTGATGACAAAACAGGTTACTATCGAAGCCCATCCGCAAGATATTAATGCTGAAATGGTAGGTTTTATTGAAAAGAATTTAAAATATCATCCGGGTAAATCAACCTTGAAATTTACATTGGCAGAACCCAAGAACAAGATGAAAATCAGCTTAGTGACACTGAACAATGGGTTTGAAATGAACGAAGAATTGATACAATTCCTGGAAACAAGGCCCGAACTGGAAGTGCAGGTGCAAACGGTATAATGTCAGCTTTGTCAGCCTTACGACAAACCCTCCTGACAAGTTTTACACAAATCCACGTCACTCCTTCATGTTAACCTGAACGGCCTTAAATTTGTCCTCCCATAAACAATTAAAACAAAAATTATAACAATGGCAAAAGAGTATACAGATGGTAATTTTCAGACCGATGTACTGGCTTCAGATAAACTGACCGTAGTGGATTTTTGGGCAGAATGGTGTGGACCCTGCCGTGCAATCGGACCGGTTATTGAAGAACTTAGCAAAGAGTATGATGGGAAAGTAAACGTTGGGAAAGTAAATGTTGACAACAACCCGCAGGTTTCTATGAACTATGGCATCACCTCTATCCCTGCTATTCTTTTTATTAAGAACGGACAGGTGGTTGACAAGTTAGTAGGCGCACAACCTAAAGGGAACTTTGTTAAAAAAATTGAAGCACATATTTAAGTGCTGCTTATAAAATAAAAACCCCGTTCGCCTGAACGGGGTTTTTATTTTGAGATATATTTTTGTCAATGCTGAACATTCGCCACTTCATCCGGATTATGTTTATGCCGGAAAAATATTGCGAATAAAATTGCCACAACTAGTGCATAGGCAGCAAAGCTTAACCAGATGTTATGCCAGTCTTTATCTCCGCCATTCGCAGTAAAATATTTATCAATCACATATCCGCTTATCTTGCTTCCGAGGAAGGCCCCCACCCCGTTTGTCATCATCATAAATAATCCCTGTGCACTCGACCGGATAGAAGAGTCTGTTGTGGTCTCCACAAACAAAGAACCTGATATATTGAAGAAATCAAATGCCATCCCATACACAATACAGGAAAGAATGATCATCCAAAGACCATCGGCAGGGTTACCATAAGAGAATAAAGCAAACCGCAGCACCCATGCAAGCATAGAAAACAGCATCACTTTTTTTATGCCAAACCTTTTCAGAAAAAATGGTATCGTAAGAATAAATACTGTTTCTGATACCTGTGAAATTGACATGATAATGGTCGAATATTTTACGACAAAGGATTCAGGGCCGTACTCAGGCACTTTTTTAAAATCATCCAAAAAAGTATCGCCGTACATATTAGTAAGCTGCAAAGCAGCCCCCAAAAACATAGAAAAAATAAAAAACAATGCCATTTTATATTTTGAGAACAGCTTAAATGCATTTAAACCCAACTGTTCAATTATTGATGCTCCTTTGGCAATTGATTTTTGTGGTGGGCATTTTGGCAAAGTGAAGGAGTAAATACCTAAAGCAATGGCAGCAACAGCACCAATTATAAACTGGTTAGAGTTTCCTTTACTACCAGTGAGGTTAGTCGTCCACATGGCTGCAATAAATCCTATCGTTCCCCAAACCCTTATCGGCGGAAACACTTTTACTACATCATACCCTTCTCTTTTAAGAATAGTATAGGAAATAGAGTTAGAAAGTGAAATGGTAGGCATGTAACAGATCATCGCAGCGAAGATTACATAGTACAAAGTGTCTGCATCTTTTACCTGTGGCACATAAAATAAAGCAGCCCCATACAAAATATGAAGTACTCCATAAAGCCTTTCAGCATTGATCCATTTATCGGCAAGTATACCAGTTAAAGGCGGCATAAAAAGTGAAGACAAAGCAAGAGTAGAAAAAATCGCACCAAATTGGACGCCGGTTCCCATGCCATTACCAAAGAAGTAGGTTGCGATAGTAATAAGCCAGGCTCCCCATACAAAAAACTGGAGAAAACTAAGAACCGTCAACCTTAATTTAATATTCATAAGCCTGTTTTTAATTTGTATCAGTAATCAAAAGGGAAGATAAGGATTTTACTTAATCGGGTTACCGGGCTTTTATAGCCGGTGTTTTTCTTTCTGGTTAATGTAACTTTGCACCAGTATAATTGCTGATCAGCTATGATAACTATAACAGACCTCTCCCCTGACCTGAAACAGATTGCCGAAAAAGTAAAAGCCGGGCAACGGATAACAGACGAAGAAGGTTTATTGCTTTTTGAAAAAGCCAGCCTTGGTTTTGCGGGCAGCCTTGCCAATGAAGTAAGGACAAGAAAGAACGGCGATAAGGTATACTTCAACCGAAATTTTCATATTGAACCGACGAATGTGTGTGTGTTCAGTTGCAATTTCTGCTCTTACAGCAAGCTGTATGCAAAAAGAGATGAAGGCTGGGAATTAAGTATCGACCAGATGCTGCACATGGTTAAAAAGTACGATGGGCAGCCCATCACAGAAGTACACATTGTTGGCGGTGTTCACCCCAAAATGGACCTCCAATTCTTTGCCGACTTGCTGAAAGCCATCAAAACACATCGCCCCTATCTGCACATCAAAGCATTTACAGCGGTAGAATATGACTATATGTTCCGAAAGGCAAAGGTCAGCGTAGAAGAAGGATTAAAGTTTTTAATTGACGCCGGGCTGAACAGTATTCCCGGGGGTGGTGCGGAAATCTTTCATCCAGAGATAAGGGAAAAAATCTGTGCTGATAAAGTAAATGCAGATGGCTGGTTACTGATACATGAAACGGCGCATAAATTAGGATTACATTCCAATGCTACCATGCTCTATGGTCATATTGAAAAACCAGAACACCTGGTTGACCATATGAGAAGGTTAAGAGAGTTGCAGGATAAGACGGGAGGCTTCAACACTTTTATCCCACTCAAATTCCGGAATAAGGATAATGACATGAGCAATATCCCCGAAAGTACAGTAGTGGAAGACATGAGGACGTATGCTATAGCAAGGATCTACTTAGATAATTTCCCACACCTGAAAGCTTACTGGCCAATGCTTGGAAGACAGAATGCACAACTCTCACTTTCTTTTGGTGTGGATGATATTGACGGAACAATAGATGACACCACCAAAATATACAGTATGGCCGGCTCCGAAGAACAGGCCCCTTCAATGACTACATCGGAATTAGTGTCTTTGATCAAACAGGCAAAAAGAACACCTGTTGAAAGGGATACTCTTTATAACGAGATAAAGAACTATGCAGATGCAGAAAATAAAGTACCCAAACCGCTAATGAATTAAAAATTATATGGCAGAAGATTTATCAATTATCCATGGCAATAAAACAGAGCAGTATCGATCGCTGATCCCGCAGATTAAAGGTTTGCTGGAAGGAGAAACAGACCTAGTAGCAAACATGGCAAATGTGGTTGCTGCATTAAAGGAACAGTTTGGGTGGTTATGGGTTGGCTTTTATATGGTAAAGAATGATGAATTGGTGCTGGCTCCATTTCAGGGACCGGTGGCCTGCACAAGAATTAAGAAAGGAAGAGGGGTTTGCGGCAGCAGCTGGGCCCAGGTCAAAACACTGATAGTTCCTGATGTAGAAAAATTCCCGGGCCATATTGCCTGCAGCAGTTTGTCCAGGTCGGAGATCGTTGTTCCTATCGTCCGTAATAATGAAGTTGTAGCTGTGCTGGATGTTGACAGTACTGAATACGATCAGTTTAATACCACCGATCAGCAATATCTTGAAGAGATCATCAGTCTTGTTCCTTTTAATTGATTTCGTAAATTTATCTACCAAAACTTGTTCAGTATGCGATACTCCTATCCACATACCATTGATAATGGTGGCGGTGAGCAAATTACTTTTTTACGTCTTGTTCCTGATACACAGGGCGACTGGTTAGAAGTAGAAAACCTTGTTCAGCCCAATTCGGGCCCCCCTATGCATATCCATTTTAAACAAGCAGAAAGCCTGACCGTAGTCAAAGGGAAAATTGGTATTCAACACCTGAGCGGAGAACAACAATTTTTTGACGAAGGGGAAACAGTAATTTTTGAAGCCGGCGACCCACATCGTTTTTGGAATGCAGGCAATGAACCCCTAATATGCAAAGGATGGATAAAGCCAGCTCATAACATTGAGTATTTTCTCACAGAAATTTATAAATCAACCAAAGCCAATGGTGGTAAACAGCCATCCCAGTTTGACGGAGCCTGGTTGATGAATCGCTATCAATCAGAATTTGATATGAATGATATCCCGACTTTTGTAAAAAAAGTAATATTCCCAACTGTTTTATTTTTGGGGAAATTGGCAGGAAAACACAAAAAGTTTGCGGATGCTCCAGCTCCCTTAAAGTAACAGAATGCTGCGAACTATCTCCATCACTGTTTCAGGAAAAGTTCAGGGAGTGTTCTTCCGGCAAAGCACAAAAGATGTGGCAACAACCCTTGGCATCACAGGCCAGGTGATGAATGTGCCGGATGGTAATGTTCATCTTATTGCCACAGGCACAAAAGAACAATTAGATAAGTTTATCACCTGGTGCAGGCAAGGCCCGCCAAAAGCTAAAGTGACAGGTATAGAAGTACAGGACATTTCTCTGCAGTCGTTTGACAAATTTTCCATTCAACGTTTTTAGTGTGTAGCATGTAAGTAACCAATGACCAGGATCGATAAATGGCATAATGCCAGAACGATCTGACTAAGTAACCAGTATTTACCATGATGTTTTTTGATCTTCTTCACCCTTTCCTTATGGAATTTATGTATATGTGGTAATTCTTCCATATGGGGTGCATGTACTTTACCATGCGGCGCCTTGGGGTGAGGTTCTGGCGATGCTGGGGCCTTTTTATCCGGTGCTGAATGATCAGCAGCCGTTGTTTTGACTTCCTTACTGTTTGTTTCAGTTTCAGTCTTAGCTGTATGACCACCGGCTAAAGCTGAAAAAGAAGCCAATGAAAATATCATTGTGAAGATGATGCTGGATAAGGTTCTTTGTGTCATAAAAAAGAAATTTTATAACACAATTTTGCCCCGCCGATAGCCCGGAAACAAGGTAGGAAATGCGGAAAAATGAGATGCCGTAGTTGAACTGGCAAATGACCTTAACAACTGCGTATGAATGCGGTAACCAGGGTGAGGCGTACAAGTACCGTTAAGAAAGGTGTAAAGACGGTAGCAACAATCATTGATATTTTGTTAGTTGCGTACAAGTACGCAGCTGGCAGGAGTATCTACGCAATCTTCGGGGTAACCCTTTGAAAGTTCACAGGAGCAGTTTATTTTAGAAGTAGATTAATCCTTCCTGAAGAGAACTTCTCTCTGATTATTTAACCACCTAAAACCAACAATTATGGAACAGAAAAACATTGAACAGCGATTAAAACGACTGAATATCTGGTTAGCTGTTCTTACAGTCTTATCACTAATTGCAATAGGCCTAAGCACATTCCAGTTTCTATCTAAAAACAATGATGATCATGATATTCCAATAAAGATTTATAAAAACATGAAACTAACACATGAAAAATTAGTAGAAATTTTTACTCCAATGGATCCAAATGTCGATCCCAATAATATTAAAGAGGTCTACTATAGTTGGTATGAAAACAGGACTAATGAGTATGGTCTGGAAGCTTATGGGGTTGATGCAAATGGGCAGCAGCTTTCACAAAAAGTAAAATTGGTAATTCCAAATTTAAAAGATTACGAGACCAACTGGAACTATGATACAGAGCTGATGGTAAATACAAGGGGGCAACTAAAATATCTTTTAGGTTCGCAGTATCTTGGACAAGATCGGACAATCGAGCCGGGAAAATTGACCGAAATTACATTTGTACCCTTGATGAGGGCTTACCCAGGTTCAACATCTACGATGTTTTTTGATATGAAATCGGCCACTCCGGGTGTTTCAATACTTGCAAATCCTGCACCTCCGTTTTCATTCACTTGTACTAATTGTGATGCCAGGTAAAAAAATCAGCAATTATTTATGTCGTCACTTCTTAAGGAAATTTTAGACTGGTCAGAGGTATGGGCGTTGCTTATACCTCTGGCCTTTATGCTGGTATACAAAAATAAAACTCCTTATTTGAAGACCTGTCCGCTTATTTCTTTGTGGGGCTTTATTACTGAACCTGTATGCGGATATAACCTGGAAATTCAGAAAGGAATTACATATAATTGACGAAAATAATTTCTTTTACAATAATAACTTTATCTACAATATAGGCTCCTGCATGCGACTCTTCCTTTTCGCATGGTCCTTTATAATACTACGGCAGCATTTTATGCAACGGCTTAAGGTTATTTTACCCTTTGCATTTCTCGTTTTTGTTATAATCAATTTTATTTTCTTCGAACAGTTTATCCCTCGGGGAAATAAAGAGTTTTTCAGCAGTCGGCTGCTTACTGCCGAGTCTGCTATCCTTCTTTTCTTATGTATGCAATACTATATTTATCTCATACTAGAAGAAAAAAGTACAACATTGATTAACCAACCCGGTTTTTGGGTTGTTACTGGGTTAAGTATTTACGTTGCAGCGAATTTTTTTATTTTCCTTTTTTGGCAATATCTGTCAGTTAAAATGATGTCGTTTGCCCTTGGCATTTGGGATATACATAATATTACTTTTATACTTTTTTGTATTCTGATAACTATCCAGTTTATTCTTGAACGTAAAAAGAGTCTGCCAAAATGAATGTTAGCTACATGGTAATTGTAGGGATTGGGGTGATGCTGCTAATGGTGGTCAGTGTATTATCTGCGGTAATATTAAACCAGAAAAAAAAGAACCAGCATCGCACTGCCATGGAAAAACTCAGGGAACAGCAGCAAAACCAACTGATTGAAGCCGCCGTCCGTAGCGAAGAACAGGAACGCCACCGCATTGCCGAAACATTACATGATGAGGTCGGGGCCATCCTTTCTTCTGCCAAACTTCATCTGTTGGGTATTAAGGCTGAAGTGCTGGATGACAGGGACCAGAAACTACATGAAAAAGGAAGGGAGCTGCTCAATGATGTAATTGGCAAAGTCAGAGGCATCTCGCATAACCTGCATTCCAATATCCTGAAAGAATTTGGACTAAATGAAGCCATCCGCCATTTTATCAGGAAGGTAACACAAGGCACTATTCTCAATGCTACTACTGCCCTGGACGATAATTACCAGACCGATAACCCGGACAATGATATCAGCATCTACCGGATGGTGCAGGAGTTGATTAATAACATTCTGAAGTATGCTAATGCTACGGAATTGCTAATAAGTTCAACGCTGAATGAAGACGAACTAAACTTAGTCTTATTCCACAATGGTGATGGGCTGACACAGGAGCAATTTGAGGAACTTCGTTACCAAAAAGAAGGATTAGGGCTAAAAAATATTCAGAACCGGGTTATATTACTGAAAGGAAAGATTTATTTTACAAAAGGCAGCGAAGGTTACCGCATCAATATTCATGTGCCGGTTAAACAAAATAAATCATGAGTAAAATAAGAATTGCCATAGCAGACGATTATAAGATCTTCCGGGAAGGATTAAAAGTCGGCCTCTCATCAGATGAGAACCTGGAGGTCATTATGGAAGCAGACAATGGGGAAGAACTGCTCACAGCTTTGGAAACGACCTCTCCTGATGTTATTATTATGGATTTGAAAATGCCCATCATGGATGGCATGGAAGCAACTAAAGCGGTGCGAAAAAAATATCCTTCTATCAAAGTACTGGTGGTGACCATGTACGATGACGATAAATTCATTATCCACCTGATGGAAAATGGGGCGAATGGTTACCTGCTAAAAAATACAGAGCCTGATGAGATAAGAAAATCTATCTATGCAGTTCATGAAAACGGGTACTACTTCAATGATGTTGTAAACAAAGCCTTGTTGAAAAAATTAGTACTGAAGAACAATCTGAAACCTTCCTTTAATCAAAATGTTGAATTGACTGAAAGAGAACTGGAGGTTTTGAAACTTATCTGCGAAGAAAAGACAGCAGCAGAAATTGCAAAAGAAATTTTCTTAAGCCCCCGTTCTGTGGAAGGCATCCGCCAGCGGCTGATCGAAAAAATTGGCGTCCGGAATACAGCTGGGTTGGTGATGTTTGCGGTCAAGAACAGTATGGTTGACTGAATATTATCTCAATCCCATCAGCCTGCTTACAGGTTTTCCAGCATATCCTTGGTCATAGCCGCCAAGCTGTATTCTTCTTTCCAGCCCCAGTCACCTCTTGCAACAGAATCATCAATACTTTGCGGCCAACCCTCAGCAATGGACTGCCTGTAATCAGGTTTATAAGAAATGGAGAAATCTGGAATATGCTTTTTGATCTCTGCTGCTATTTCTTTTGGTGAAAAACTCATCCCCGACACGTTATAAGAAGTGCGGATGTTGATCTTCTCTGCGGGGGCTTCCATTAATTCAATCGTTGCACGGATGGCATCCGGCATATACATCATAGGCAGATAAGTATCTTCTTTTAAAAAGCACTCATACTTTTTTTCTTCCAAAGCTTCATGAAAAATCTCAACCGCATAATCTGTAGTTCCCCCACCAGGGGCAGATTTGTAAGAGATCAATCCGGGGTAACGAATACTCCTGACATCGACGCCAAAACGATGATGAAAATAATTGCACCAGAACTCACCTGCATATTTACTGATGCCATAGACCGTTGCAGGTTCAATAACTGTTTGCTGCGGACAGTTTTGCTTAGGAGATGTGGGACCAAAGACAGCAATAGATGATGGCCAGTATACTTTATGTAATTTCTCCTCCCTGGCAATATCCAGTACATTCAGCAGCCCCTGCATATTGAGATTCCAGGCAAGACCGGGGTTCTTTTCTCCTGTGGCGGAAAGAATAGCAGCCAGTAAATATATCTGTGTTATGTTTTGACGTATTACCTGCACATGGAGCATTTCTTTGTTCATCACATCAAGGCTTACATAAGGACCAGTGCCTTCCAGCAGCGGATTTTGTTCCCGCAGATCAGAAGCAACTACGTTGGCATTCCCATATATTTTTCGAAGTGCCAGGGTAAGCTCCACTCCTATTTGTCCCGAAGCCCCGATTACAAGTATCTTTTCTTTTATCATAACAGGCAATTAATGGGTAAATGTAAAATCTAAAACCTAAAATCAGAAATGTAAAAGTGAACCCAATCAATTAAAAAATCGCCGGTAAAAGCTACTTTTGCCAGATGGAAAAATTCCTGAAAGACTTATTTGCCAATCAACAATACGACGAAAACAACTTCTTCCTGATGGCGGGGCCATGTGTGGTGGAAAGTGAAGAGCTGATCATGGAAGTGGCTGAAAGAGTTTCTGGTGTTTGCAAAAAACTTGGCATCCCTTATATTTTTAAAGCATCCTATAGGAAGGCAAATCGTACCAGCGGCACATCTTTCACCGGGCTTGGTGATGATGTGGCACTGCAAATGCTGCAAAATACCGGTAAAAAATATGCTCTCCCCATTGTCACAGATATACATTCACCTGAAGAAGCTGCCAAAGCGGCCAGTTTTGCAGATGTATTGCAGATTCCTGCATTTCTCTGCCGTCAAACAGATTTACTGGTGACTGCTGCCAAAACAGGAAAAATAATAAACGTAAAAAAGGGCCAGTTTGTAAGTGGCGAAGCGATGAAATTTGCTGTTGACAAAATCCGGAATGCCGGCAATGATAAAGTGATGCTGACGGAAAGAGGAACCACTTTTGGATACCAGGACCTGGTGGTTGATTATCGTAATATTCCAGCCATGAAAGCTCACGGTGTTCCTGTAGTAATGGATGTCACTCATTCATTGCAACAACCGAATCAAACTTCAGGAGTCACTGGTGGAAATCCCGAACTGATAAGTACTATTGCTAAAGCTGCTATTGCTGCAGGAGTTGATGGACTCTTTATTGAAACTCACCCCAACCCCTCTATAGCCAAAAGCGATGGGGCTAATATGCTGAAAATGGATTTATTAGAAGACTTATTGCAACAACTGGTAAAGCTCAGAAAGGCAGTTATCTGAAAAAGAAATGGGACTCAGTTTTATCCAAATCCCATTCAGTCATTTTAGGTAATTCGTTTATCGCAGATCCACTTCTTCTACTCCCGGGTATTTGGTCTTATCAAATGTAAACTGGCTGTCAGCCAATGTTACATTCGTCTTCATGCTGGTGACTGTGTATATATACCTGTTTCCTGCATTTTCCAATACTTTAGTACTGTAAATTGTTTTTGCCACTTTGTCTACCTGCACATATACTTTGTGAAAGGGTTTGCTTTTATCAATCGGTGTCAGTTCTATTTCCTGCATCACCTTTCCGTTCACAGTCTTTTCTCCATTCAGGATATAACGAAAATCCTTATCATAGAAATTAGTGAATAATTTTTGTGGAGTGATCATTCCGCTTGAAGCATCAAGTTTGCTGATGGTAACTTCATTGGCATTTTTATCATAGTTCCAAACGGTGGTACCGTTGCAGAATATCTCCTGACCGCTGAAACTCACTTTGTACTTTGTTCCTTTCATCAGGATAGTACCTGTTTTAGAAGAAAGGGATTTACCAGATGCATTCTCCACTTTATAAGAAAAACTGGCCTGAACAGTAGAAAAGGTCTTGAATTTTGCACTAACACCATCGAGGATGGCTTTAGCGGCAGGGTCGCTAGTTTGGGCTACGGAAATCAGAGCTGAGCCAAGCAGCAGGGTGAATACATATAGTTTCTTCATCATGATTGGTTTGTGTGGCTGTCCTGCAAGGACGGCACAAAGGTAAATTAAATACGGGAATAGGACAGACAATGACCGCACCGGGTTGCAATGCAGCATTTTTCTTAACAACCCACTAACGCCTTAGCCCAATGCATCAAGGTGTTGCTGCAGATCCATCTCGGTTTTTATTAATACATCTCTTGCTTTACTGCCTTGGTTAGGGCCAACGATACCAGCGGCCTCTAATTGATCCATCAGGCGGCCTGCCCGGTTATAACCCAGTTTCATCCGTCGTTGCAGTAAAGAGGTAGAGCCTATCTGGTTTTGTACAATTAATCTGGCTGCATCTTCAAATAAAGAATCCCGGTCTGACATGTCAAACTCCTTTCCTTCCAGCTCTTTTTCATCAACATATTCTGGTAATAAGAATGCCTGAGGATAGCCCCGCTGGCTTCCAATAAACTCTACGATCTGCTCTACTTCAGGTGTATCAACAAAAGCACATTGCAAACGAATTACTTCACCATTATGTGAAATAAGCATATCCCCCTTACCTATTAATTGCTCTGCTCCGCCAGTATCTAGAATTGTTCTGGAGTCAATTTTTGAAGACACCTTAAAACCAATTCGGGCCGGGAAGTTTGCCTTGATAGTACCAGTGATAATATTTACAGAAGGCCGTTGCGTAGCGATGATGAGATGTATCCCAATAGCCCTTGCCAACTGCGCCAGCCGTGCAATCGGCATTTCAACTTCCTTACCTGCTGTCATGATCAGGTCGGCAAACTCATCAACTACCAAGTACGATGAAGGGTAAGATATTGATGTCCCTTCTGAGGATTTAGTTTACGTTTAATGAACTTATCATTATACTCTTTAATATTCCTGGCACCTGGCCTCTTTCAGCAGATCGTACCGGTTATCCATTTCAATACACAGAGCATTAAGCGTATGTACTACTTTTTTTGTGTCAGTGATAATGGCATCTTCCTCACCGGGAAGTTTGGCCAAAAAATGTTTTTCAATCTTGCTGTATAAATACTTAACTCCACTTTTTTAGGATCAATCAGTACAAATTTCAATCTGCGAAGGATGCTTTTTATACAGTAATGAAACTAGAATAGCATTTAACCCAACAGATTTACCCTGTCCTGTTGCACCCGCCATCAGCAAGTGTGGCATTGTTGCCAAATCGACAATAAAGTTTTCGTTGTCAATCTTTTTACCAATTGCAATGGGCAAGCTGAAATTATTGTTGTTGAAATTTCTCAGAGGCCAGCAGTGTCTTTCATGACTCACAATCGGTCTTCCTTACATTCGGCACTTCAATACCAATGGTTCCTTTACCCGGAATTGGTGCAATGATACGGATGCCCAATGCTGCGAGGCTCAAGGCAATATCATCTTCAAGGTTTTTAATTTTAGAGATACGAACACCGGGAGCCGGAACAATTTCATACAAAGTAACTGTCGGACCTACAGTGGCACTAATCTTCTGAATCTCGATGGCATAATTTCGCAGGGTAGCAATGATCTGGTTCTTATTATTCTCTAACTCATTCGCATCCTGAATGATTTTTTCGCTGCCATGCGTTTCAAGCAAAGTGAGTGTCGGGTATTTATAATCCCTCAGATCAAGAGTAGGTTCATAAGGCGGGAGATTCTCCACTACCGAAGTCTCCTCTTCTACCACTTTGTCAGGTACGGCTTTTATCTCAAGTTCCAGCGGCTCATCCGGTTTTTTGCTAACTGGTTTTTCTTTTACTGGTGGTATTATCTCTTCTGCTATTGGCCCAACCGGTTCGTCAAACTCATGCTGATGTAAGATTTCGTTTACAATCTCTTTTTCAACAGTTGGTTGCTGCTCTTCAATTTTTTCAATTTGTACTTCGAGGGGTTCGGCTTTCTCTATCACTTTAAATTCATGTAATGGCTTCTCGTCAGGAAAATTAATTATTAACCCACCATCCGATTTTATTGAATTGCCCGGTTGTGTGATTTCACCTTTTTCATTATAAAGGTCATTAACTGTTTTATCCCCTGTTATTGGCAACACTTCTGTTTCAACTTCACCGTCTTCTTCTGCCTCCCCCTCTTGTTTTTTCACTGGCAAACTAAAAGCGGGGTTGAATTGCCAGATAAAATAGCCTAACGCCAGCAAAAGCAACACTGCGCCAGTACCAATAACGCCTAACGCTCCGGTAAGTTTCCTGTTTATCATATCCCCCACACCACCGCCAAAAGCAAAATCACTTTTTGCAAAAATGAAAGACAATGAAACAGAAAGTACCAGCAATCCTACCGTAACATACTTCAGGTTTTTCCAGATTGAAAACACCCTGCGCCTGAACAAAAGATTTACTCCCACCACAAAGAAGAAAGTACAGATAAGGAATGAGGCTATCCCAAAAGCTTTGAAAATAAAAAAATGAGAAACGACGGCTCCAAAACGACCCAGCAGATTAGCAACCGGCTTATCATTATCCAGTAATGCAGAAAAGCCCTGTTGGGCAATGGCCTGGTCTTCTTTCCAGGTAAATAAATAAGAAATAAAGGAAATAAAAAGAAAAATAGCAATCAGCAAAAACACAGCACCGACTATTTTCCAGGTTCGTTCATCACGGGCAAGGGCTTTCCAGTCAATTTTTTCCTCTTTCTCTGCCTTAAAGGCTTTTACGTCGGATTTGGCAGGTTTTTTCTCAGGACTATTTTTCGATTTCTTTTTCAGCTTGGTAGCCATGAGGGCAAAGATAAACAGTTTACTGTCAAAATATTACCTGAAAGTGGTATGTCGCAAACTACCAAAAGCAGAACTGATGTATTACATTTGAAAGCCCGGCTTCAAAACACCGGCTTTAAAAGCTGAAAATCTTCCGTTACATATTTGGCATTATCCCTTTGTTGTCTTTTTCTGCTCTGTCGGCTCAGGACAGTCTCTGGAACACCTATACTGATATCAGTAAAATAAATCTTGCAAACCCTATATCAAAAACAGTCAGCAGTGCTTACGCAGACCAATCAGCAAAATTTTCTGAAGTTTATCGATCATTTCAATTAAAACCAGGACTCAAGCACAAAGGCAGTATCCCAACTGGTTTTGTAACAAAAAAGATCATCCTGAAATTTAACTTGTGTAATTCTGCTGACTCAGCCGTTTCTGTATGGTTTTTCCCTGGCTTTTATTTTACTGATATCCGGCTATATAAATTACAGGACACCGGGGTGCAAAAGATTCCTTCCGTTCTCCCTTCCATCACCGATAGTGTTGGCTACAGACAAATTTCATTACCGGCTGGTGATTCCAGCACTATTTATGCTGAACTGACTTTCTTAAAAACATATATCAATTCTGTAAGACCCCGGTTAATAAAACTTAATTATGTAAAATATTTTATAGCGGAATTGCGAAGCAGCTACAGCGAAAACGATCTGATGACTTATGTTTTCTGTGGCTTGCTCCTCATGATGATACTTTACTCGTTCTCGAACTTTATCCAGGGCGCCAACCCTGAATTCCTGTTTTATTCCGGTTATGCTTTTTTCCTGGGTGGAATGCTGCTGACAAAGGCCATGTATAGCTATCGCTGCAGTCCTGCCAGTTTCTTCTTTGAAGCCTATTTTGATTTTATCATGCAGAGCCTGGGCATTATGTTTTATATGTTATTCATGCAACGGTTTCTCAATACCAGAAGCAGACATCCTTTTCTGCATAAATTATACAACGCAGGAATTTCTTTGCTGATAGCCTCAATTCTATCCTATACTTTCTTCCATTACTTCACGAATAATTATAGCATAGAAAATCTTATAGAAAATGCCACCAAAGTATTACTGCTTGTAATGATAGTTATATTCCTTGTCTATAGCTTTCGAAACTGGAAGGATAAACTGATGCGGTATCTTTTCTGGGGAAATCTTTGCCTGTTCATCTTCTCCCTTATTTCCCAACTGGCTGTTATGCTCACCCCGGTTTTCAGAAATCTTCCGGGCATATTCTCCTCCTCCCTTTTCTATTACGAAATAGGTTTGTTCCTCGAACTTGTTTTCTTTCTCGCAGGATTGAATCATAAAAACAGGCGGCAGATCATTGCACAAACAAAAGAACGGGAAACACTAAAAGCTCAGAACCAGTTACAGGAATACGAAAAGGAAATTGCAGTGTACAAAGCCCAGCAGCAGGAACGGGAACGAATATCAGCTGACATGCACGACGAACTGGGCTCCGGCATGACTGCCATCCGGCTGATGAGTGAGATTGCCCGGAACAAGATGAAAGAGAACACTCCTGTTGAAATTGACAAGATATCTTCTTCAGCCGATGATGTGCTTAATAAGATGAATGCGATTATCTGGAGTATGAACAGCGGTAATGACACATTGGACAATCTCATCTCTTACATCAGATCGTATTCACTTGAGTACTTCGAAAATACTCCTATAGAGTGTAAAGTAAATACACCGGAAGGAATACCTGACAAGGAATTAACAGGAGATAAAAGAAGAAATATTTTCTTATGTGTAAAAGAGACTCTGAACAATGTACTCAAACATTCGAAAGCTTCCCGCCTTACAATAAATATTGAAGCAGGCCACCGTCTCAAAATAGAAATTGCAGATAATGGAACAGGTATTGATATGCAAAATCTCCGCCAGTTTGGGAATGGATTGAAAAACATAACCCGCAGAATGGAAAGTATAGGTGGAATTTTTAAAATCGAAAACAAGAACGGAACTGTTACTACTCTCGAACTCCCTCTTTGATCATTTCTTCTTTAAGGCTGCAATCAGAAAGAAAAGCCATCCGGTAATAAAGAACACTCCGCCTGACGGAGTAACGGGGCCGACAAACTTTACAGCACTGCTTTCCTGAATTTTTAAAAAAGTAAGCAGGTACAAAGAACCAGAGAAAAGAATTATCCCGGCAATAAAACAACTACCGGCCCATTTCATCCAGTTAGCAGAAAGTTTATCATACAAACCAGCTACAGCAAGCAAGGCCAATGCATGATACATCTGGTATTGGACTCCTGTCTGAAACCCATGCAATATCTTTTCATCTTTTGTAAGACTTTCGAGACCATGTGCGCCAAAAGCACCGAGAGCAACGGCTAATCCGCCAAAAAAAGTTGCCGCTATTAAATAACTTCTATGCATGAAATATTTTTTCAATCAACTTTTCCAACTGAACCGGCTCTTCATCAACAGTTACAGTATGCCTGCTCATAATAAATTTTACGGTCTGCAAATTTTTTACTGATAAAGCTCCTTAGCTGTTCAACAGACAAGTCTTTTATCAACGGCCTTTTATCTTTTTCTTTCACCAGCCGCTCAAACAACGTATCCGGTTGTGTATTTATCCAAACAGTCGTACCTGCCTGGTTCATATATTCAATGTTATTGAAATAACAAGGTGAACCACCGCCACATGCCATTACAAAACTGTCATGACTTTCTGTAATAATATACAATACCTCTTTTTCCAGCAGGCGAAACTGTTCTTCACCTTCCGTTGCAAATATTTCGGGTATTGACTTGCCAGCCTGTTCCGTAACCTGCTCATCCAGGTCAAAAAAACGAATGCCAAGTTTTTCACTTAGTAAACGGCCCCAGTGTGTTTTACCGGCACCCATAAAACCAATCAAGAAAATCTTCATCAAATATTCAACCTATTTAAAGGCATTAAAACCTGTCACATCCATTCCTGTAATCAGCAAATGAATATCATGTGTACCCTCGTAAGTAATCACACTTTCCAGGTTCATCATGTGGCGCATTACAGGATACTCACCTGTGATACCCATGCCGCCAAGCATCTGTCTTGCATCACGGCAAATATTCGTTGCTATTTCGCAGGAATTTCTTTTGGCCATACTCACCTGCTGCGGTGTTGCCCTGCCTTCACTCATCAACACACCCAAGCGCCAGTTCAGCAATTGTGCTTTGGTGATCTCTGTGATCATTTCTGCAAGTTTCTTCTGTTGCAACTGAAATCCACCAATCGGTTTGCCAAATTGTTCTCTCTCTTTTGAATAACGTAACGCCGTATCATAGCAATCCATAGCAGCACCAATAACACCCCAGGCAATGCCATACCTCGCTTTTGTTAAACAACCCAGCGGACCTTTCAATCCTTTTACATTGGGAAAAATATTTTCTTTCGGCACTTTTACATTATCAAAAACCAATTCGCCTGTTGCAGATGCCCTTAAGCTCCATTTACCATGTGTGGTTGGTGTAGTGAACCCTTCCATTCCTCTTTCTACAATTAAACCCTGCATTTCCCCTGCTTCATCTCTTGGCCCACACAACTGCTACTTGGGAAAATGGTGCATTACTGATCCACATTTTAGCACCGTTCAAGAATCACATGGTCACCGGCATCTTTAAAATTAGTCAGCATACTGCTGGGGTCACTGCCGTGATTTGGTTCTGTTAATCCAAAACAACCAAGCCATTCACCGCTTGCCAGTTTAGGCAAGATATTTTTTTCGCTGCTCTTCACTTCCATATTGATAAATAGGGAACATAACCAATGAGCCCTGCACAGATGCGGTAGAACGAACTCCGCTATCTCCTCTTTCCAGTTCCTGCATCATCAGGCCGTAAGAAATATAATCAAGACCACCCCCACCATACTCTACCGGAATTGTTGGGCCAAAGCAACCGAGGTCGCCGAGTTGCTTTACAATATGCTGCGGAAACTCTGCCCGTTGTGCATAGTCTTCAATTATAGGAGAAATATCTTTCTTTACATAACTGCGAACAGACTCACGGATAAGTTTGTGTTCTTCTGTTAATAATTCATCTACACCAAAATAATCTGGGCTGGTAAAAAGGTCTGTACGGGCTGCCATAAAGCAATCTTTTTGTTGCGGCAAAGGTATTAGAAAGTTGGTAGTTTATAGTTAGTAGTTTCGTATGTCATTTCTGCATAGTTTTTCACAGTACTTTAAGGTATACGTCCATTTTTTACCTTATGATTCCACAAAAATTAATACATTGGGTAAAATGTTAGTCATGAAGAAAATACCTATTATTCTCATAGCCTCTATGTTATATAGTCAGGTTTCTTTTTGCCAAAAAGATTCAACTGCTAAAAAACCGGAAGAAAAAATAAAGCAGTTCTGGCTGGTAATACTTAAAACCGGGCCAATGGACAAGGAAATTACTGATACAGCGGAGAGGAATAAAATTTTTGCAGGGCACTTTTCAAATATGCAACGATTGCACAGTGAAGGTATTTTAAAAGCTGCCGGACCATTTGGCAAAAATGATTTTACCTGGCGGGGATTGTTCATTCTTGATTGTAAAACAAAAGAAGAAGCTGAAGCGTATGTAAAAACCGACCCATCGGTTGCTGCAGGTGTTTTTATTGTGGATATTGTGCCATGGTTTAGTGAGCCGTCCGGCAGTTTTACACCAGGCAAACCAAAGAAAGAAAATTAGGCGATGAGATTTATTCTGCCCGTATCGGCTGCTGTAGCAACGACCATCGTCGCCGGATTCATTCTATTGCCGTTCGTAAATATGCTGTTTAACCGCTTCTTCCATCTTTATTTTTTTACCAACCCTCCTGCTGACAGGTGGAAAGACGACCTGTTAATCTGGACCTCTGTTTTTTTCTGGGTTTTTATCACAAGTGCCGCGGGTGGGTTTGTTTGCACATTATTATCAGAAACAAAAGAAGATTTTTCAATCCTGCTGTTCCTGGTCATTGTTTTCGTAATTTCAGTTGCCTTATCAAGAGGGATAATCATTACGGATTTCGATGCAATCCTGTTTGTTCCGCTTTTATCGTTTATAACCGGCGCCTGTACTGGCGGGTATCTCGGTGGACGATACAAAAAACGCAAAGCACGGTTTAAAGATAAGCCGCCATCTCTTCCCGGTAATTCTTAGCTACTTCTCTCGCCTTCTCTGCAAAATCTTCGCCGGAAGAAGCATAAATAACTGCACGGCTTGCATTTACTAAAATGCCACAATCGTTGTTCATTGCTTTTTCAGATATCTCTTTTAAACTGCCGCCTTGTGCACCAACACCCGGAACAAGATAGAAATGGTTCGGCGTCAATTTGCGGACATTTGCAAATGAATCCGCCTGCGTGGCACCAACAACAAACATTAAATTATCCGGAGTTCCCCATGTGGAAACTGTTTGCAATACTTTTTCATATAGCAATCCATCCCCGGCTTGCTGCAATTCAAAATCAATGGCTCCTTTGTTAGAAGTGAGTCCAAGGACAATTGCCCATTTGCCTTCATATTGCAAAAAAGGCTTTACACTATCCTCTCCCATATAAGGTGCGACTGTTACTGCATCAAAAGGCATCACTTCAAAAAAAGCTTTTGCATACTGGTCCGATGTATTGCCAATATCGCCACGTTTGGCATCTGCAATTTTAAAATGTCCGTCGCCTATGTAATTAACTGTTTTCTCCATCGCCTGCCAGCCCTTTACTCCCAATGCTTCATAAAAAGCGGTATTGATTTTATAGCCAACGCATAAATCCCTTGTTGCATCAATGATAGCTTTATTAAAAGCAAATACGGGGTCTGGTTCTGCTAAAAGATGTTTGGGAATTTTAGTAATATCTGTATCCAGACCAACACAGAGATAGGATTGTTTTATTCTGATTTGTTCTACTAGTTGCTGACGGGTCATAAGCAAAAATACAGGATGAACCCTTAAATTAATCTCAGCTATTCATTCTTTCGATAATCCTTTTATGAAAATCATCATTATTCCAGGAAGTTTCAATGTCGACAGCTTTCATCGCTTCCTGCATAATAACCTCCTGCTTTTGCCCTCTTTTAAGAGCCTCTGAATAACGGATATGCGGACTAAAGGTAACCTGTGAGTAAGCCGGTATCCATTTGTCCGGATATTTTTCATGCAGCGTTGCTTCTATCTTTTTCTGCAATAAAAATTTCGGGTCAGCTGTCTTATCCCGCATTTCGGTAAAATTATTGATTGCAAGGTCTGCAATAGCATCAGCATCTGGTTTCCGCAACGCCTGGTATTCTTTGCAGAACTAGCTGACCAGTCTTCATAATGCTTGTCAATCAGTTCATCAAGCACCCGGCAGTCTTCAAATCCGCAGTTCATTCCCTGCCCGAAGAATGGAACGATGGCATGAGCCGCATCACCTATCAATGCAAACTTATCGTCCCGTATCCATGGAAAACATTTTACAGTAACCAAGGACGAGGTGGGGTTTGTGAAAAACTCGTTTATATAATCCGGCATCATGGGTACTGCATCAGGAAATGTTTTTTCAAAGAAAGTCTTTTACTTTTCCAGGAGTGGTCAGCTTCTCAAAAGAAGCCTCGCCTTCGAATGGAAAGAATAATGTACAGGTGAATGTCTTATCCAAATTGGGCAAGGCGATCAGCATGTAGTCTTTTCTTGGCCAAATATGCAATGCATTTACCTCCATCGCAAAATCACCATCAACAGTCGGCGGAATAGTGAGTTCTTTATACCCACAGTCAATATAATACTGCTGGTAATTGAATTTATCGTGACGTAACTGATGCTGTAACCTTGCAGCGGAGAAAGCTCCATCGGCTCCAAAAACAAGGTCAGCCTTTGCAGATGGTACATTAACACCACTTGTATTCTCAAACTCCAACACATCTTTCTCCCAATCCAGCGTCGTACATTTTTCATTGAAGAAAATTTGTACTCCTTGTTGCTCCGCCAAATCCATAAGTTTCATATTCAGCGTTCCCCTTGAGACAGAATTAATGAACTGCCCTTGTTTACCATAAGGTTGAAAAGCTGTGCTGCCGTCGAGGTTATGGATATAACGGCCATGCATGGGAATGGAAATTTTTTTGATCTCATCGGCCAAACCAACTTTCTCTAATGCCAATAATCCCCTGTCGCTTAAGGCGAGGTTGATCGAGCGGCCTGCACTCATTTTTTCTTTTCGCATATCACCACGCCGTTCATAGATCCTCACTTTGTACCCTCTTTTTGACAGATAAATAGAAAGCAATGAGCCAACCAGCCCTGCTCCAACTATTGTAATATCTTTTTTCATATTAATTTTCCAATATGGATTCAATGATATTGCCGAATCTCCAGATGTCTTCGAATGAATTATATAAGGGAACCGGGGCCACCCGGATCACATTAGGTTCCCGCCAATCAGCAATTACGCCCTGTTTAGTCAATTCATCAAAAATCTCTCTTCCCCGCTGAAGCATCAGCATCGAAACCTGGCAACCTCTTTCATTTTCATTTACAGGAGTAATAATTTCAATCACCTTATTTCTTTGCCTTTTGTTGATATCATTTAATACAAAGTGTAAATAGCCGGTCAGAAGTTTCCGCTTTGCATGCAATTGATCCATACCTGCTTCTTCGAAAACATCAAGTGCTGCCTTGTGAGCAGCCATACTCAGTATCGGAGCATTACTTAACTGCCAGCCTTCGGCAGTAGGTATTGCATTGAACCCTTTTTCCATCCTGAAACGGGTTTCCTTTTTATAACCCCACCAGCCGGCAAATCTTGGCAGGTCTTTATCCGCTACATGTTTTTCGTTTATATAAACTCCCGCCACACCTCCGGGGCCGCTGTTCAGGTATTTATAAGAACACCAGCAGGCAAAGTCAACATTCCAGTCATGCAGATGCAGTTCCACATTACCTGCTGCATGCGCCAGGTCAAATCCTGCATAAGCACCAACAGCATGTGCTGCTTCAGCAATTTTTTTAATATCAAACAACTGGCCGGTATAATAATTAACTCCGCCAAACAAAACTACAGCAACACTATCACCGTGCTGCTGAATAACTGAGATAATATCTTCCGTTCGTAATGTATGTTCCCCCTCTCTTGGTAATACCTCAATTACAGCATCCGCAGCATTAAAGCCATGATAGGTTGCCTGTGTTTCAAAAGCGTACTGATCGGATGGAAATGCTTTTGCTTCGCAAATGATTTTATACCTCTGTTTAGCTGGGCGATAAAAACTAACCATCAGCAAATGCAAATTCACTGTCAGTTGGTTCATCACCACCACTTCGTTTTCTTTGCATCCAATAATTTTTGATAATTGCCTGGGAAATATTTCATGATAAGGCATCCAGGGGTTTCTTGCATGAAAATGCCCCTCCACCCCAAGGCTGGCCCAATCCTCCAGTTCATCCACCACATAATCCTGGGTTCGTTTTGGCTGCAACCCCAGTGAATTACCCGTGAAATAAATTGCCTCTTTGCCAAACATGATGGGGATATAAAACATTTCCCTGAAATGCTTTAACGGATCATTCGCATCCAGTTTTCTTGCAAATTCTAAAGTATTTTGATAGTCCATATCCCCTTTCAATCCTTTTTGTCTTTAAAATCTTATTTCTAAATGGTGGCAATTACTTTTAATTCAATCGCAATGGGTGTCGGCAGGCTTTTTACTTCAACGGTTGTTCTGCAAGCCTGCACGGAAGTAAAGTAATCGGCGTAAATCTTATTGTAAACCGGAAAATCTTTTTTCATGTTGGTCAGGAACACTGTCACATCTATTATCTTGTCCCAACTGCTGCCGCTGGCTTCCAGCACTGCTTTAATATTGGCAAACACTGAATGGCATTCTGCTGCTATATCATATTTCACAATGTTTCCATCTGCATCTAATTCCAGACCCGGAATCGAATTGTCCTTTGGGTTTCTGGGACCGATGCCGGATAAAAACAACAGGTTGCCCACTCTTCTTGCATGAGGATATGCTCCAAGTGGTTTAGATGCATTATCCGTATGAATGATATCAGCCATAATTACAATTGTATACAAACATTCTTTGCTTCAGTAAAAAATCTTAAGGCTTCCCAGCCACCTTCTCTGCCAACGCCACTATTCTTTAATCCACCGAAAGGAGTCCGAAGATCTCTCAACAACCAGCAATTGATCCATATTATACCGCTTTCCACTTTTGCGGCAACCCTGTTTGCCTTTGAAATATCCTGAGTCCATATGGTAGCTGCTAATCCATAATGGGTGGCGTTTGCTAATTGCAACGCTTCTTCTTCTGTTTTGAAAGATTGTAATGTAACTACCGGTCCAAAAATTTCTTCCTGGTTGGTTTGGCAGTTGGGTCCTAACCCTTCAATCACCGTCGGCTCAATAAAATAGCCGTTCTCACATCGCCCCTCCACTTTTACCGGGTGACCACCACACAATATCTTTCCTCCTTCCTGTTTTGCTGTATCAATACAACGTAAGATCTTTTCAAAATGTACTTTACTGACAATGGCTCCTTGTTTGGAAGTCGCTTCTAATGGGTCGCCGATAGTTAATCCGGTTGTTCTCTTTATAAATTCAGTTTTGAATTTCTCATACACACTTTCTTCAATCAATATCCTGCTGCCGCATAAGCAAATTTCTCCCTGGTTGGAAAATGAAGAACGGATGGTTTCCTTCATCATTTTATCCCAATCACAATCTGCGAAAATAATAGCAGGGTTTTTGCCGCCCAGTTCCAGTGATAATTTCTTGAATTTCGGAGCAGCAATGCTTGCAATTCTTTCACCGGCCCTTGTGCTGCCGGTAAAGGAAATAGCTTTTACTTCCGGGTGTGATACAATTGCTTCCCCTGCACCATGGCCTGTACCATGAATAATATTCAATACACCACCAGGTAAACCGGCTTCTTTACAAATCTTTGATAACAGGAAAGCTGTAACAGGTGTTACTTCAGATGGTTTTGCAATTACACAATTACCCGCTGCCAGAGCCGGTGCTATTTTCCAGGTGAACAGGTACAAAGGCAAATTCCAGGGAGAAATACAGCCAACTATTCCTATCGGCTGACGAAGCGTATAGTTTACCGCCTTGTCTTCCATATGATGGCTTTCCGTAGCAAAATGCATGATGCCCGTTGCAAAAAATCTGAAATTTGCTGAAGCTCTTGGTATATCAACCTGCTTGCTCAGCCAAAGTGGTTTACCGTTATCATTAGTTTCAGCAAGAGCTAATTCATCAAGGTTTTCGTCAATCAGTTCTGCAATACGGTTCAAAAGCTTAAACCTTTCTTCAGCAGACGTAGTACTCCACGCAGGAAATATCTTTTTAGCAGCGCTAACGGCTGCATCAATATCTTTTTTATGCGAATCCGGTATCTGACCATAAACCTGGCCTGTTGCAGGATTGACATTATCAATGAAATTTCCGCTTAAAGGGCCAATAAGGTTGCCGCCGATGTAATTCTCAAGGTGATATGGAATATCTAATTTCATTCAGGTAGTTATATACTGCCGGTTCTTCCGCCATCCACCGGTATGCTAACGCCATTTACATAAGAAGCTGCAGGTGATGCCAAAAATGCTGCGACAGCAGCTACTTCTGATGCATCTGCAAATCGTTTCATTGGCACCTCTTCCATCATATTCTTCTCAACTATCTCAACAACAGTATTTCCCTTTTTAGCAATATTTCCGATCAGGGTTGACAATCGTTGGGTGCTGGTAAATCCCGGCAAAACATTATTCACTGTAATGTTATACTGACCTAATTCGTTCGCCATCGTTTTTGCCCAACTTGCCACAGCCCCCCTTATCGTATTCGAAACACCAAGATTCTTTAAAGGTATTTTTACTGATGTAGAAATTATGTTGATGATACGTCCATAACTTTCTTTCTTCATAGAAGGAATAACTGCTTTGGCTAAAACATGGTTACAGATCAAATGCTGATTGAAGGTATCCAGGAAAGCCTCTTCAGTGGCTTCAGTAACAGGACCTGCAGCAGGGCCGCCTGTATTATTGATTAAAATATGAACTGTGTTTTTAGTTGCATATGCTTCAATGATCTTTTTAAGTTCTTCAGGTCTGCTGAAATCAGCAACCAGGTAGCCATGTTGCTGCCGCAATTGT
The DNA here is from genome assembly GCA_037045605.1 of Chitinophagaceae bacterium. Classification (GTDB taxonomy): domain Bacteria; phylum Bacteroidota; class Bacteroidia; order Chitinophagales; family Chitinophagaceae; genus JJ008. The sequence continues at coordinate 47,519 of JBAOHK010000018.1, forward strand.
GTATCCAGCTTCGAAACTGCTTCTTTCAACGATTCCTCGTTCCGGGCTATTAAGGTGCAGCCTGCACCTAACAAAGCCAGTTCTTCGGCTATTGCCAGGCCAATACCTTGTGTACTGCCACAAACAATCGCCTTTTTTCCTTCCAGGGAGAGATTCATGGTGTCAAACCTAAAGAAAATAGTTGTAATTTTTCGACCTCATTACTTCATTAAAATTTTCTGTTATGGCTATAATTGCCCCTTTCAACCTCAAAAAATGGATTGACGAAAACCGTGACCTGTTGAAACCACCTGTAGGTAATCAATGTGTGTATAAAGATGCCAACGATTTCATCGTTATGGTAGTTGGTGGCCCTAATGCCCGCAAAGACTACCATTTTAATGAAACAGAAGAACTTTTTTACCAACTGGAAGGAGACATAGTAGTAAAAATCATAGACAACGGCGAGTTTAAAGATATAGCTATAAAAGAAGGCGAGATGTTTTTATTGCCTCCAAGAACACCCCACTCCCCACAGCGGGGGCCTAATACTGTAGGGTTGGTGATTGAAAAGAAACGAGAATCAGAAGATGACGGCTTTCTATGGTTCTGCGAAAAATGTGGCAACAAATTATATGAAGAAACCTTGCATGTAGATGATATTGTTAAACAACTGCCGCCTGTAATGAACCGCTTTTGGGAAGACACAATGAAAAGGACCTGTAATAAATGCGGAGCCGTGATGGAGCCTCCTGTTAAAAGAAGTTAATCCAGTTATGAAAATTGACATCCATACTCATATCATGCCGGAAAAGATGCCGAACTGGACACAGAAGTTTGGCTATGGCGAATTTATTCATCTTGAACATCGCAACTGTGATGCCTGTATGATGAAAAGTGATAAATTATTCCGGGTGGTGGAAGAAAATTGTTACAAGACTGAAGTAAGGCTGAAAGAAATGGAAGAAACTGAGGTCAGCATGCAGGCTCTTTCCACTATTCCCGTACTTTTTAATTATTGGGCAAAGCCAGCTGATGGTCTGGAAACGTCCCGTTTTTTAAATGACCATATTGCCGAAACAGTTTCTAAAGAATCTAACCACTTCATTGGACTAGGAACGGTTCCGTTACAGGATATCAATCTTGCGATCAAAGAAATGGAACGCTGTGTGAAAGAGTTGAGGATGCCGGGCCTGGAGATAGGTTCAAATATCAATGGGAAAAACCTTTCCGATGAATCATTTTTCCCATTCTACGAGGCAGCTGAAAAACTGGGTTGCGCCATATTTGTTCACCCATGGGAGATGATGGGTGAAACACAAATGGAAAAATACTGGCTGCCCTGGCTGGTGGGAATGCCGGCTGAAACGTCGAGGGCTATCTGTTCGATCATATTTTCTGGTGTACTCGAAAAATTTCCAAAACTAAGAATCGCATTTGCACATGGCGGTGGCTCATTCCCAATTACATTGGGTCGCATCGAACATGGATTTAAGGTCCGGCCCGACCTGGTAGCGGTTGACAATCCTATTAATCCGAGGGATTATGTCGGCAAATTCTGGATCGACAGTTTGGTACATGATAAGAAAGCATTCAGCTATTTATTGGATGTGATGGGTGAAGACAATATTTGCCTGGGAAGTGATTATCCTTTCCCATTAGGTGAACATAAACCGGGAAGATTGATTGAAAAAATGGACCTGGGAAAGAAGACAACAAGAAAGCTGCTTTATAAAAATGCTCTCGACTGGTTAGGAATGAGTGAAAAGAATCTTCCCGAGTTTTAAAATCCCTACTCATTAAAAAGGTCCGGGTAGTCGGTAATGACGCCGTCCACTCCCATCATTTTCAACTCAGCGATCTTTGCCGTGTCATTTACTGTCCATGGAATAACCTTTATATTTTGTGCATGACATTTCTTTAATAATCCCTCATTCACCAATTGATAAGCCGGACTGTAAATAGTTGGATTGAACCCTAACGTTTTTATTTGTTCCTCAAGTGTTCTTTTATCAAAATCCTCTATCAGCATCGCCGTTTTTATATGTGGGTATTTCTGATGCAGGTATTGAAGTGCCCTGAAATCAAAGGACTGGATGATCACATGGTTTTCTATCTGTTTTTCTTTTATTACTGCCATCAGCAATTCCACAAACTCTTCCGGTATTGGATGAAAGACCCCATCCCCTTCCGGGTTCGTTTTTGTTTCAATATTATAGTAAGGAAAAGGCCTTCTTCTTGTCATCATATCCTTATTCACACTGTCAATTACATCGGCCAGCAAGGGCTTTGTTACCCTCATCTTTTGCTGCTTCGGGAATCGGGGGTGTGGCTTCATACCCACATCAAATGTTTTTGTCTCCTCATACGTCATCCAGTAAATATTATATTTCCGCTCTTCCCGGTCGCCGATATATGTTCCATCCGGCTTCGTGGTGATCTCCCGGCCAAACCACGGCTCATGAGAAAGAATAACTTTCTTGTCTTTAGTAATAACCACATCCATTTCAAGGGTGGTAACATTCATCCCTAATGCATGCAGCATAGCAGGAACCGTATTCTCCGGCATAAGGCCCCGGCAACCACGGTGTCCCTGCTTATCGAACTCCCCTTTCACATATGTTTCTTTGGCAGCATCGTCTGAAGCTTCCTTCATTTTCTTAGAAGTTGAACATGATAAAAAAAATGCCAGCAGGCCTGGAAGTAGATATTTTTTCATGTAGAGAATACTTTTGATTTCCTTTTCTCCATTATTTCAGCGATCTCTTTTGCATCGCCACCCTGTTTTTTTAGCTGGGCAATAATGTTATCGTAACTCTTTTCATCCCTGTCCTGGCTTAGTTTAAATACATGCTGCAGATCGTTGATCTCAATTTCAAATGGCACAATAGCTTTCATCATTCTTTCGGTATACTCGGCAGGCAGATTATCAAACACAGTTGCTGATGCGGCATTATTGTTTTCATAGTGAAGGGTAAGCCGCTGAAGAACTGACCTCAATTCATCTGTATCTCCAAACCGTATGGTCCCATTTGCATGAACACTCATATAGTTCCAGGTACTTCCCACCGGTTTTGTATACCATGTAGCACTGACATAGGTATGCGGCCCTGTAAATACGGCGAGAACATTATTATTTTGTTCAAACGCCTTATGGTGGTCTGTATTCCGCATAATATGGCCTGTAAGATAATATTTACCGTTCTTCTCATCAATAAATACGGGTATCTGTGTAGCTACTGGTTTATTAGCAGCATCTGATCCTGTAATAAAAACAAAAGGGTGATCTTTCATGAACTGAATGACTTCATCATGATTTTTTTCTTTGTGATGTGGCAAATCGTACATGGAGATATAAGTAATAGTTAAACTGTTTCAGCAATTTTTTCAGCACTCATATTTGCATTTCTCATCGCAATACTTCTTACAACATAAGAAGCAAATCCCTCAAATGCCTTTTTGGTTATTGCATCATCACTCATCATAATAGGCACTCCCTGGTCACCACCTTCACGGATGCTTTGTACCAATGGAATTTGTCCAAGGAATGGAATGTCGTATTCATCAGCCAATCTCTTTCCTCCATCCTTACCAAAAATATAGTATTTATTTTCCGGCAATTCTGCCGGGGTGAAGTAGCTCATATTTTCCACCAGCCCGATCACAGGCACATTCATTTGTGCCTGACCAAACATAGCAATACCTTTTTTGGCATCTGCCAGGGCTACATCTTGCGGTGTCGTAACGATTACAGCACCCGTTACGGGTACTATTTGCATCAGCGTTAAATGTATATCACCGGTTCCAGGTGGCATGTCCACTACCAGGTAGTCTAATTCATCCCAATATACATCTGTTACAAACTGGCGAATAGCACTGCTCGCCATCGGGCCCCTCCATACCACCGCATTCTTCTCATCCACCAGCAAACCAATGCTCATTAATTTAATTCCATAACGTTCCAGTGGAATGATCATTCCTTTACCTTCTATATCCATCATCAACGGTCTCTCTCCCCTTACCCCAAACATAATGGGAACACTGGGTCCATAAATATCCGCATCCATCAACCCCACTTTTGCTCCACCTTGTGCTAAGGCTAATGCAAGATTTGCGGCAACAGTTGATTTACCCACCCCGCCTTTTCCACTTACCACTGCAATAATATTTTTCACTTTTGGCAACACGGCCCCTTCATCTGTTCTTTTTGTAGTCGTGTTTGATGTGAATTTTACATTCACCGTTGCTTCTTTGTTTACCAGTAGTTTGATTGCATTCACACAGGCATTTTTTATCATATCCTTCATGGGGCAGGCAGGAGTAGTAAGCACAACAGTAAATGACACATAGTTGCCTTCAATCTCAATATCCTTTACCATGTTCAGCGTAACCAGGTCTTTACCCAAATCAGGTTCCTGCACATTACTTAATGCCTCCAATACTTTTTCTTTGGTCATGTTAGAACTAAGATTAATAAGATTTCGATGATTATTCGCAGAAAAGAACTTTCCCAAAATCCAATCACTAAAATCCTTGTTAAAAAAGCTGATAATCAGCAAAGTTAACCAATGTACTGGGCAATTTGTTTTACGAAATCAGCAACTTGTCTTTATTTTTGGCTCAGTGAAGAAAATTATACTTTATACAGGTTTACTCCTTTTTATTCTCCCCCGAACGGCCAAAGCCCAGTTTGAAACATCCCGTGATTCTGTAGTGCAATTATATGGAGTCATCATGACAGCAGACAGCCTGGTAGGCATTCCGGCAGTGAGTGTAATGGTAAAGGGACAGAACCGGGGAACAATCTCAAATTCTCAGGGTGTATTTTCTATCGTGGTGCTAAAAGGCGACCAGGTGGAGTTCACCCATGTCACTTATAAATCAAAAACGATAAGCATTCCCCGCACACTGGAAGGCAATCAATACAGCGTTGTTCAACTGATGGTGGTGGATACTGTCTATCTGCCTGCCACCATCATCCGGCCCAGGCCAACCCCCGAACAATTTGCCCGGGACTTTGCCAAAAACAAAGTGCCTGACGACGATATTGAAATTGCCCGCCAGAATACCAATGCCACCAAACGCCGCATACTGATGCGAACTGTTCCGGGTGATGGCGGTGAAGCTTCCAAAGTGCAGTTCAATAAAATTGCTAACCGGGCTGTTTACCAGGGCCAGACACCTCCGCTAAACATCTTCAACCCTGCTGCCTGGGCTGATTTTATCCAGGCGTGGAAACGGGGTGATTTTAAGAATAAGAACTAAGATTTTTAATAATGAAGGTTTAGGGGAATAATGTAGTCAGCTTCTGTACTACTATCATCGTTCCTTGCGTCGCACCCTTCAGCTGCATATCGCTGCTCAGCAATTTTTCGTAATTTACTATCCATGTAATTTTATTTGTATGAAGAAACTCACCCTTCTTGCAGGACTATTAATGTGCAGTGTAATATTGTTTGCACAAAAAGTATCTAATATAGATTTCACAGCGATAAAAAAATCGCTGGATGCATCTCCTCAACTTTATCAGCAATTACTTGACCGTTTTGTAAAATCTGATACAACACTTACAAAAGACGAGTACAATACGCTGTATTACGGACAGTGTTATCAAAAAAATTATAACCCTTATCGTAGCGATGCTGACAACCTGGAAAAATTCCGAAAGCACTATGATGCTGAAGAATACGGCAAGGCACTTCCGTATGCCATGAAGATAATTGAGAAAAAACCGCTGGACATGCAAATGACCTTTAAGGCCCTGGTTTGCAACCATTACCTGAAAGACGAAGAGAACAAGAGCAAAATGGGTACCCGGTACAACAATATCATGCTGTCCATTTTCGAAAGTGGTGACGGAAAAACAGCCGCCACTGCATTTGTGGTGATGTGTGTCAACGATGAATATGAACTGATGGCCAACCTGCAGGTGACTAATACTTCCCAAAGCCTTGTTGGTGACTGCGACCTGATGACACTAAAAGAAAATGATCTTGGCCTTGATAAACTCTATTTCAATGTTTCAAAGCCACTTGAATCCATGATGAACATGTTTAAGGAGAAGTAAGCCGTATGGTTTAATCTATATTTTCCGCAATGCTTATCTTGCGGCAAAATTGATTTTAATATGAAGAATGTTTCAGTAATCGGCGCAGGCACTATGGGCAATGGCATTGCTCAGGTATTTGCCCAGCATGGTTTTAAAGTAACAATTGTTGATGTTTCGCTGGCGCAATTGGATAAGGCTATCGCCACAATTGGCAAGAACCTTGACCGTATGGTAGCCAAAGAGATCATCCGCAAAGAACTGAAAGATGAAACACTGGCTAATATTTCTATCGAGTCAAACCTTATAGAGGGAGTAAAAGATGCAGAACTTGTGGTGGAAGCGGCCACCGAAAATGTAGAGCTGAAGCTGAAAATATTTGAACAATTAGATACTTATGCCCCTAAGGAAGCCATCCTTGCCACCAATACATCGAGTATTTCCATTACAAAGATCGCCGCCACTACCGGCCGTGCCGGCAAGGTCATTGGCATGCACTTTATGAACCCAGTACCGGTAATGAAGCTGGTAGAGATAATCAATGGCTATGCCACCAAAAAAGAAGTAACTGATACTATAGTTGAGCTAAGCAAACAACTGGGCAAAGTGCCCTGTGTGGTGAACGACTATCCCGGATTTATTGCCAACCGCATATTAATGCCGATGATAAACGAGGCTATTTATAGCTTGCATGAAGGTGTGGCGGGTGTGGAAGAAATTGATACAGTAATGAAACTTGGTATGGCCCATCCTATGGGACCATTACAACTTGCCGATTTTATCGGTTTAGATGTCTGCCTTTCAATATTGAATGTGCTGCATGATGGCTTTGGCAATCCGAAATATGCACCCTGTCCTCTATTGGTGAATATGGTAACGGCCGGTAAACTGGGAGTAAAAAGCGGGGAAGGTTTCTATACCTACACAGCAGGAAATAAGGAATTGGTGGTGAGTAAACGATTTAATAACTGATGCTTATGAAAAAATATTCTCTGCAGTTTTTTTTACTTCTAACCTCCGTTGTTTCTTATGCGCAGGAAGGACATAGTAAGGCTTATAATACCGGTTACGCAATTGGTAAGATATTTGGGTATGTTCTTATTGCTGCGTTGCTGATTTGGGGGATCCGTAAGCTATTAAAGAAATAGACTAAAACTTCACTGCCTCTACCTTCCTTAAGTCTTTCAATTTGTCCAGTACTGCTTCCAATTTCCCCTTTGGAACACCAATCTCCAACATACAGAACAGTTGTGTCTCCTGTTTCAATATCACACAATCACCCTGCTTTACAACTTTCATAACATCATTCATTTGAGTATAATCAAATTGCAATCGGTAATTAATAAGAACAGCCCGTTGAACAATTGTGGCCGTTTCCAACACCAGTGCCGCAGCAGTTTTATAAGCGTTGATCAACCCTGGTACACCGAGTAAAGTGCCACCGAAATAACGTACAACAATGATTAAAATATTCGTTACCGGTTTACTGTCTATCTGTCCCAGTATTGGCCGGCCCGCTGTACCAGAAGGTTCGCCATCATCACTAACCCGGTAATTGGTGCCATCCATACCAATGCGATAAGCAAAGCAATGATGTACTGCTTTCGGATGTTCTTTTTTTAATGCAGCAAGTTTTTCTTTGAATCCGGCCACATCAGTAACCGGGTAAGCATAGGCAATGAATTTACTGCCCCGGTCTTTGTATTCAGCAACAGACGATTTTTCTATTGTATAGTAGTGTAAGTCAGGGGTCATTTATTGTTTATCAGCATACCGGGTTCGTATATTTCGATTTTATCTGCAGAAAGTATTTGCTCTCCTGCCTTTACAGCAACCGGTAATAGCGGGGCTGCGAGACCATTGCCACTTGTTAATTGCATATTGCTGATCACCCTCACTTCATCCCATATACCGGTATCAATAAATGATTGCAGCAGTTTCACGCCACCCTCTACCAGCACACTCTGTATTTTCAGCTGATACAAAGCTCTTATCAATTGTGCAACAATATCTTTGTCTTTATCCAATTTATAGTAAATAAGGTTTCGGCTTTCTTCCTGTTTTACAGAATTAAAGACAACAGTTTTTACTTCCCCGCTAAAAACTTTGAGTGAGCCCGGAAGCCGCAAGTTCATATCAATTACCAGCCGTGTTGGTGAGGGGCCTGGCCATAACCTTGTCGTCAGCTCCGGGTTATCAAGCAGTGCAGTATTTGTTCCAACCAGTATAGCAGCCTCTTCGCTCCGCCATTGATGCGCCAGCCTGTTTGTGTATTCATTGCTTATTAACAGCCTTTCGTTGTTCTCAGATGAAATTTTTCCATTAGCAGTCTGTGCCCACTTCAAAATTATATATGGCCGTTGCTGTGTATGAAAAGTAAAGAACCGCTTATTTAACTTTTTACATTCATGTTCCGTCTGAGCATCTGACATTACCACCTCCACCCCTGCCGCCTTTAGTTTTTCTATCCCTTTTCCATCTACTTCTTTGAATGGGTCACGGCAACCGACCACAACTTTGGGAATTTTATGCTGAATTATAAGATCAGTACAGGGAGGTGTTTTTCCAAAATGTACACAAGGCTCCAGTGAAACATATAATGCAGATTGAGTGATAAGTTTCCGGTCTTCCTCTTTTACAGAAGCAAGGCAATTTACTTCTGCATGGGCTTTACCATACTGCTGATGCCACCCCTCACCAATTATCCTGTCCTCATGTACAAGAACTGCTCCTACCATTGGGTTCGGGGCAACTAAACCTGCTCCAAGCCGGGCTAAATCAAGGCAGCGTTGTATATAATGAACGGACGACATCACTGTCGCAAAAGTAAATGAATTAAGTTTGCTGCTCCTTCAGAACAGGATAAGTTATGACAATGCAGGAAGCAACATATTTTTTATTGAACAAACTCCGTGCAATTTATCCTGATGGAGAAGCCAGCCAGATTACTGATTGGGTAATGGAAACCCTCACCGGGTCAAAGAAGGCTGAAAGGATGCTTTATAAAAATGCAGATATTACAGTAAAAGAAGAAGTACAGTTAAAACAATACACAAAAAAATTACTGGAGCATGAACCTGTTCAGTATGTGCTGAATGAATCATGGTTTTGCGGTCTTCGGTTTTATGTTGACAAAAATGTACTAATACCAAGGCCTGAAACCGAAGAACTTGTGGAGTGGGTCATCACCAACTGTAAATTCCCTGTTGACCAACTGAGGATACTTGATATTGGGAGTGGCAGCGGATGTATCCCTGTTTCGCTGAAAAGAAGGATACGGAGATCCGAGGTTTGGGGCTGCGATATAAGTCCTGAAGCACTAGCAGTTGCAAAAAAAAATGCAGAAGCCCTTGGTACAGACGTCAACTTTATTCAATTAGATTTTCTCGATCGTACCAGTTGGAATTTGTTGCCTTCGTTTGACATAATCATTAGTAACCCCCCGTATATCCCGGTAAAAAACAAGGAGGAAATGGAGCCCAATGTGCTGCAATATGAGCCGGCAACAGCTTTGTTCGTTCCTGATAATGATCCGCTGATTTTTTATAAAGCTATAGCCGATTTTGGTAAAACACATCTAAGCAGTTCAGGGTTTATCTATACTGAAATTCATGAAAGCCTTGGAGAAGAAACCATGACTATATTTAAAACAGCTGGTTATACATCCGAACTAAAAAAGGATATGCAACAAAAAGACCGGATGATAAGATCCGGTCTTGTATAAATTTTATTCCATAGCTGCTTTATTTAACCATAGCTGTTACTTTCGCAGTATCCTTCCTTGCAATCCTCATCACCCTGAATACATCGCCATAAAAGGCAGCTGTATCCGCATTAATTACAACCGATGGTGTATCCACAAATGCTTTATATTTTTTGATTTCCAGCCTCAGCATTGAATCAAAAACTGATGATTCAATCTTCGTGGTGCCTATATAGTATTGCTGATCTTTACCAACAGAAACCACAATATTCTGCTTGGCCTTGGTATCCTTTGTACCAGCAGGGTTGTTCATTTTAACGATATTGGGATTAGCAATTGTGGATACAATCAAAAAGAACATCAACACAATGAACAGGATATCGACCAGGGTGTCGGTATATACTTCCGAGCCTTCCTTATGTTTTTTTCTGATTTTCATTCGTAAGATTTATCGGGTGGGCTCCTGCAAAATATCCAGAAAATCGGATGAAGCAGCTTCAATTTTATGCGTTGACTTATCAATTTGTGTATTCAGATAGCTATACGCCAGGTAAGCGCCTAATCCGATAAGAAGACCAGTTATTGAAGTAATAAGCTTTGTGTAAATACCTCCCGCAATTGAAGAAGGTGTAAACTCAGCAGAAGAAGTAATGCCTGAAAACAACTGCATCATACCGACCAGGGTTCCCACAAAACCAAAAATTGGTGCTGCTTTAGCTATTACTGATAAGAACCCAAGATTTTTTTCCAACTTATACATCTCAAGTACTGCAATATTTTCCATGCTTTTCTCAATACTGTCAATTGGTTTTCCGATTCTCTGTATACCCTTGTCGATAACCCTGGCGACCGGGTTATTAGTATTCTTGGCAAAATTTCTGGCTGCCGCTACGTTTCCGCTAATTATGTTATCCCGGATCATGTTCATGAAATTGGGATCAATCCTGCTTGCATTGCGGATTGCAAGATAACGCTCTGCAAAAAAGTAAACAGCCAGTAACAACATAATTCCTAGCGGGATCATTATCCATCCACCAGTCATTAATAACTCGCCGAACCCAATGGAACCATCGCCATTTCTGTCGCCTGCCACTTTCTTTACGACTTGTACAGCAGTATCGACAATTTGTAAAAGGTCAAACATAATTTTTCTTCTTTAGGTGTAAAAGTAGGCCTTGCCTGATAATTTGTTTTTTACTGTTATCAACAGTTGTCAATAATAATTTCCTTGAACGAGAAAAATAATGCCACGTTGTACGAAGTAGGGAAGTTTTAGAGTTATTTAACAGGTCAATGCAATTAAAAAAGCCCAATAAATTTTGAAATCAGTGATTGACACAAAATTTATTGAGCTCTGAAAGTCTTTACCAGCAACGATCCTATGAACCCTTTGTTCCTGCCTGCTTTACCATTAAGGCCTGAATTTGCTTCATCGTACCTTCCATACCATCCGGGCTGCCATCCAGGAAGATGACATTGCCCTTACCATATTCAGCGAAGTTCTTGATGGCTTCTGTCCACATGCTGAATAATATAACATTGGTATCAAGATTTGCTTGTTTCATCTGTTCTGCGGCTTCTGACATACCGGCTGCTACTTCCCGACGGAAAAGGGCAACGCCCTGTCCACGGAGGCGGGCTGCTTCTTTTTCTGCTTCAGCTGCAATTTTGGTGGCATTACCATCAGCTTCAGCAGCTTTGGTTTTAGTAATTAATAAAGCTTGCCCTTCGTTTTCAGCAGCCGCTTTCAGGTTGTTAGATGCCACCACTTTGCTCATGGAGTCAAGAATAACTTTGTCAAATGTAATATCGTTGATCTGCAGGTCCTGCAAATGATAGCCCCATGTTTCCAACTGGTGATCTATCTCCGCTTTCACATATTCCACTATCTCCTTGCGAAGTCCTAATATCTCAGCCTGTTTTTTAGTGGCCACAAAAGAACGGATATTGCCTTCAATGGTCCTTATCAGGGCTTGCATCAGGTCCTTATCCGCAAAGAATTTAAAAGCTACTTTCTTGATTGTTTCTTCTTCTGCATTCTGCACAGAATAAAGCAACATACTTTTGAAATAAACATTGGCCTGATCTGATGTTACTGCCTGGAACTCCAATTCCACTGAACGGTTTTGAATAGATACTTTGCGGGCCACCGACTCCAGGATAGGTATTTTCATGTTCAAACCAGGGCGGGCTACCCTGCGGTATTTACCGAACATGGTAATTACACCAATATATCCCTGGTTGATAGTAAAGAGTGAACCGAAGAAAATAATTACTGCTACTACAGCCCACCAATATTCTGAAAATAATTTTGCGAAATCCATAACTTATAATTTAGAATGTAAGGTACAACTAACTTTTTTCTTCGCAGATCATCAGCAGATGTACCATGGTTTCTACTGTTTTGTTCATATCCTGTACACTGATAAACTCCAGTTTTGAGTGAATGGCTTGCTCCCCGGCAAATAAATTTGGACAAGGCAAACCCATGAAAGACAGGCGGCTGCCGTCTGTACCGCCACGAATACTCTCCATTTTCAATGTTAACCCTGCCCTTTTAATCGCCTCTTTTGCAAAATCCACCACATGAGGGTTAGTATCCAGTATTTCCTTCATGTTGCGATATTGCTCTGTTACATGAAACTCAAAAGAAGCTTTCGGGTAAGTTCTCATCCGTTCCTCGATCTGAGTTCTTAAATAATCTTCCTTCTTTACAAGCCCTTCTGTTTCAAAATCCCGGATAATAAAATCAATGGTGCATTTCTCAGCAATTCCTTCCAGTCTTACCGGGTGAATAAACCCTCTTTTGCCATCAGTTGATTCGGGAGAAAGCCTGTCTTTTGGCAAAGCAGCTAAAATTTCTCCTGCAATTTTCATTGCATTGATCATTTTGCCTTTTGCATATCCGGGATGTGCAATCACCCCGTGAATAACTACCTGCACCCCGTCAGCACTAAATGTTTCATCTTCCAATGAGCCTACTTCACCTCCGTCTAATGTGTAGCCAAAATCTGCTCCCAATTTTCCCATATCAATTTTAGCGGTTCCCTTCCCTACTTCTTCATCTGGTGTAAACAGGATTTTTATTTCCCCGTGCTTTACATTTTTGTTAGTCATTAATAAATTGGCCAGATCCATTATTTCGGCCACACCCGCCTTATCATCAGAACCGAGCAATGTGCTTCCCGAAGCGGTAATGATATCATTACCCATTTGAGTTTTCAGATAAGGATATTCACTTAATCGTAATACCTGCGTCTTATCATCGGGCAAAACAATATCTTGTCCCTGGTAGTTCTTATGCAGCAGCGGTTTCACATTAGTACCACTACAATCCGGCGCCGTATCCATATGGGCACAAAAGCAGATAACAGGTGCCTTTTTATTGGTAGTGGATGGGATAGTAGCATATACATAACCCCACTCATCCATGTGAGCATCGGCAATACCCATTTGTTGTAATTCCTCTGCCAGTATTTTGCCAAGGTCTTTTTGCTTTTCTGTGGTTGGATAAGTATTAGACTGCGGATCACTTTGTGTGTCCACCTGCACATATCTTATAAACCTCTCTGCTGCTGTAAACTTGTACTTTGAAAACATAGTTCTTCTTTTTGGGGCATCGAATATACATCAAAAGAAAATGGTTTAAGGCAAACCCTAAACCATTCAACATTATTTAATTCAACAGATGTTTTATGGCAAAATGATCAGCGGACTTCCTCCCGTTATTTCCACCAACTCAAGGTCAAATATCAGATCCTGCCCAGCCAGCGGATGGTTAGCATCCAGCATTACTACAGCTTCTTTTATCTCCACAATTGTTACCTGGAACTGGTGTCCATCTTGGTCACTCATCATCAATGGCATTCCCATTTCCAGTTCCATATCCTGCGGAAAACGATCCTTCGGCATTTCAATCACCATTTCCGGGTTCCTGGGGCCGTATGCTTCATTAAAGGGAATATTAATGGTTTTTTTCTCGCCAACTGTCATTCCCGTCACTCCTTCATCAAACCCTTTTATCACCATCCCACTGCCCACTTCAAATTCCAGCGGATCCCTGCCTGCTGAAGAGTCAAATGTTTCGCCGGAAGTTAATTTACCATGATAATGCACTTTTATTTTATCACCACTTTTTACCTGTGCCATTTGAATTGCCGTTTTTAATTTTAAAATGTGAAAACAGGGATGCAAGTTAGCAAAATCGCAAATGCAACCGTTTAAATATTTGAAGCTGTCTGAGTATATATTTTCAGTACTTTACCTGTAGATTTAAACTCATGTTATGAAACTATTCCGGATACTGCCATTTTTCCTGCTTTTAACAGTTATTAGTTCTGCACAAAAGCCAATGGCACTTTCAGCAGATAATGAACCTCCCAAAATACAATCTGGTGCAGACAGGATAAGTGTGTACATGCCGCTTATTAAAGGAAAGACCGTTGGCATTTTTGCTAACCAGACTTCGATGGTAAGTAAAGCCCATTTGATTGATACGTTAAGAAGCCTTGGTGTAGATATCAAAGTGATATTCGGGCCTGAGCATGGCTTCAGAGGTACGGCTGATGCAGGTGAAAAAATTGGCAACTACATTGATGAAAAGACTGGTATCCCTGTGATTTCATTATACGGAAGCAAAAGAAGACCATCAGCTGAAGATGTAAAAGACGTTGACATATTGATTTTTGACATACAGGATGTTGGTGTCCGCTTTTATACCTTCATCTCTTCGCTGGAAGAATTTATGGAAGCTGCTTTTGAATTAGGTAAACCTCTCATGATTCTTGACAGGCCAAACCCGAACGGGCATTATGTAGATGGTCCGGTACTGGATTTAAAATATCGTTCTTTTGTTGGTCGCCAGCCAATACCTATTGTCTATGGTATGACGATGGCTGAATATGCCTTTATGATTGCGGGTGAGGGATGGCTTAGCGAAAAAGCAAATGCCAAGTATGCCTATTATAAAACGGCGGAAAATTCAGTGGACACCCCATTTCATTTCCAGGTGATAAAATGTAAAGGCTATGATCATAAAACAAAATATGTATTGCCGGTAAAACCATCTCCCAACCTTCCAAATATCCAGTCAATCTACCTATACCCTTCCACTTGTTTCTTTGAAGGAACTGTATTGAGTGAAGGAAGAGGAACAAACAAACAATTCCAGGTGTTCGGGCACCCGTCATTACCAAAAAATCTTTTCTCTTTTACTCCAAATCCAAACGAGGGCGCCAAAAGCTCTAAACTATACGGACAGGTTTGTTACGGCTGGGATCTATCCGGCACCCCGGAAGAGGTGCTGGCAAAAATCAATAATAAAGTTCAGTTGAAATGGCTTATGGAAGCTTACATCCTTGTTTCCTGAAAAAGACAAGTTTTTCCTGCAACCAAAATCTGGTAAAATGGAAGAATCTTTTATTACCAAGCTGGCAGGCAATAATGACCTGTGGCAGCAAATAAGGGATGGCAAAACCGAAAAAGAAATAAGGGCAAGCTGGGAACCTAAACTAAGTGAGTTTAAGAAAATCAGGAAGAAATATTTGATGTACGACGATTTTGAATAATCGTTTACTTTTAAGTATGCGATCAGGGCTACTGTATCTTTTTCTATTATCAGGTCATTGGCTATTTGCCCAACAAAATAATTATACAGTTACGCATTACACCACTGCAAATGGCCTTGCAGACAACTCTGTTAACAGTATTGTACAGGATAGACGTGGCTTTATGTGGTTTGGCACCAAAGAAGGCTTAAGCCGCTTTGATGGGACGGGGTTTAAAAACTTTTATGCCGGGAAGAACGACAGTACTGGTTTACCCGGTAATAACATCTCCTCTTTACTTGAATATAAGCCAGGCCATTTGCTCTTAACAACTAATGGAATGGTTACCGGTTTCAATACTTTTTCCCAGCAATTTTCAATAATAAAAGAGTTAGCAAGTAAAATCTCCTATGCTGTAACAGAACTTCATAACGGGCTATACTGTGTCAGCACCCCAGGTTCTTTATTCTGCCTGAATAAGGAATTAAAGATCATCGATTCGATTTCGCCGCCATTAAAGTATAAAGGAATGGTTCCTTCAGTTTTGGAAATCAATAATGATACATGGCTGATTGGAACTGCACAGGAATACTTTTTTTATCACCCTGCAAAGAAAACATTTACACCCTTTGCACCCGGCCATGATTTTTCAACTAATGAATCATCGATCACACTCCGGTACTATGATAAAAAAAATCAATGGCTTTATTTTTATAATTACTATAATGGGTTGTTCAGATATTCTCTGGATGGAACCATATTACATAATTGGAGGAGGAGTAATAAAAAGGGAGATTTGACAGATGGTAATATCAGGTTCATCATACCAAAAAACGACAGCATTTTATGGATAGGCGGCGCTGAAGGGGGCGGGCTGATAAGCTTAAATATTTATACTAATACCATTCAATCATTAACAGGAGGTAACAATTCTATTCAGCTTCTAAACAATGCTGTGTTGATGAGCTGTACTGATAAAGACAATAACGAATGGATATCGACCACTGCGGGGCTAAGCAAGTTAACAAATACAACCAGAACGATTATCAGCTGGCAGGAATCTTTTAAAGAACTCAGCAGCAATGATATTTTATTAAATGTGCTGAAGGGCAGCGATCAAAATATGTATGTTTCAGGATTTGGCAGAAAACATTGTTACAAAATAGATCCTTTAACAAATAAAGTTTCAAAACTGGAGGAAACCAAATTACCCTATACCTGGTGCCTTGCAGATTTTCAAAAAGAGATTGTCTTTACAGGCGGCACATCCGCAATAACAAAATACAATCCCAAAACGAATAGCTATGAACAAAGCAATTTTCTAAAATCCTTTTTTCCAACCTCCGATGTAATCATCCTTGCTTTCAAACATACTAATGGAGATGAATGGTATAGCGGTAATAACGGGGGCGGATTTGTAAGAATAAATGCAAAAGATCGTTCCATTCATCATTATCAGAAAAATGGACCGAGGGGTAGCTTTACCGTCAGCTATTATTCCAGTTATACCGAAGATAAAAAAGGTGATATCTGGTTTGGTGTAAATAAAACCAATAAGCTCCTACATTACAATTATACAAAGGATGTATTCTCCGAAGTTGCATTTGACACAGTCAAAGGCATCCGCAATACAATTTTTTCGGGGATTACAGATGTGGCGATAGACCATGAGGGTAATCTTTGGGTCTCTTTTGACGGATCCGGAATTCTGAGATACGATCCTGCTACAAATACTGCTCTCCATTTTACAATACAGGACGGCTTGCCCACTAATTATGTATATGCCCTGAAATTTGACGGTACAAACCGCTTATGGATAGGATCATTAAGAGGTCTTAGCTGCTTACTGGTAAAGGAAAACAGGTTTGTAACATTTAAAAAAGAAAACGGTTTGCCTGCCGATTACTTTGACGAAAGGTGCATGTATTATGACAGCAGCAGCCATCAGTTCTGGGCTGGTTCTAAAAACATTTTAATACGGTTTAACCCAGACTCATTACTTGCTTCTACAAAGAAGAAACTTCCGGTTTATATTGACGAGATCGTTGTAAATGGCAAAAAAATCAGCGCTGATAATACCGGCAGCATTTGGTTTGCATCCAGGCAAAACAATTTTCAATTCAGGTTTGTTGCAGTAGACATTAATAACGGGAAAGACCTGGAATATAGTTACCGGTTAACGGGAGCAGATAAGGATTGGATATATAACAACAACATTCAAACTGCATCTTATGCCAATCTTTCTTCTGGCAGCTATTCTTTCTTGGTAAGAGCCAGGCATAAAGGCGAGAATGAATGGATACAGATGCAAGTCCCCCTGACTTTTTCCATTGCCACCCCATGGTTCAGAACCACTGGGTTCCGGCTGGCAGTCATAGTAGCCATAGCACTCCTTCTATGGTTCATTATCCGCACCATATACCTGCGGAAAATGGAACGCCAAAAAATGATGATGGAAAAAGATCTTGCCATCGAACAGGAGCGAACCAGGATGGCCCGGGAACTGCATGATGGTCTTGGAAGTATGTTATCAGGGTTAAAGCATTCGTTTAGTGCCTTGCAGAACCAGGTAGCTATGGAAGGTCCACAAAATAAAAAATTTAATTATAACATTGAAAAACTGAATGAAACGATAAGAGAATTACGGAATATTTCAAATAGCATGGCAGGCGAAAATCCAATGAAATATGGGCTGGAAAATTCACTCCGGGATTACTGCAATTTTATCTCACAATCTTCCGGCATACCCGTTGCCTATAACTCATTAGAAACTTCAAATGCAAAACTAAGCGAAGAGAAGGCTTATCATATTTTTCGAATTATCCAGGAGTTATTACAAAACATCATCAAACATTCAGGTGCTGCTAACGCCATAGTTCAGACAAGTATTAATGAAGGAAAATTTTACATTACAGTAGAAGATGATGGAAAAGGCTTTGACTATACAGCTGCTGTTAAACAAGGGGGTATGGGATTGAAAAATATCAGGGAAAGAGTGAAAATACTTAAGGGCAAACTGGATTATAAAATTTCAAAAGATAAGGGAACTTCAGTACTGATTGAATTGCCCTGCTAATTAACTACCAAATCAGAGCAATTGTAATTGCATGGCAGTTTTTATCAATGATGCAATATTTCTTGCATCAAACTTTGCCAGAAGGTTTTTTCGATGAGTATCCACGGTAGCCGTACTGATAAATAGTTTTGCTGCCACTTCACTATTGGTAAGGCCTTCTGCAATCATTTCCAGCACTTCCTTTTCTCTTCGGGTCAGCACTATCTTGTTTTTTTCATTTTTTCTGCAGCGTATGAGAAGCCTCGTCGCTTAAATATGTCTTGCCTTTTTGTACAGTTCTAAGAGCTTCCATCAGTTCTTCCTGAGTGGCATTCTTGAGTACATAGCCAGAAGCCCCGCTGTCAATCATTTTTTGAATAAAACTTTGCTGGTTAAAAGTGCTCAGGCCGATAATAAATATGGACGGGTGCTTCCCCTTCACTTCTCTGCATAATTCAATACCACTGCGGTCAGGCAGGTTTATATCCATTAAAATTATATCTGGCCTGTTGTTTTGTAAAAAAGCAAGGCAGGATGATGCATTCGTAGCATGACCAGACCATTCAATATCCCTTTCATTCTGTAGTAATGAGCGGATACCTTCTATCACCATGTAGTGGTCATCAACTATGAATACCTTAATAGCCATAAATCTGAAATTATGCAATATTTAGTTCAATATGAACAGATGTCCCTTTACCTGGCTCAGATTGCACATCAAGTTTGCCCTTTAAATATTCTACCCGGCTTTGAATATTGCTCCATCCCATTCCTTCAGTTCTCTGCAAAATTACCGGGTTAAACCCTTTACCATCATCTTCTACCGTAACACTAATAAAACTATTCTCTTTACTCAACTGCACAATTGCAGTCTTAGCCGCAGCATGCTTCATAATATTATTCACCAGTTCCTGTACTATTCGGTAAATAGTAATAGAAGTACTTTGCTCAACAACAGCATTGTCCATTCCGATAGACTGATAATTTAGACTTAATGCCCCCGACTGATTAATGTCATTACAAAAATCCCTGAGAGCAGTATCAAGTCCGAATTTCACAAGAGCCTCTGGCATCATGTTGTGAGCCACCCGGCGCATTTCTTTTATTGAACTATCCAGCATATCCATACTGCGTTCAAAGGCCTGTTGGTTGTCTGGCGTCATTATAAGGTTTCCTTTCATAGTCTGAAATGAGTATTTAATACCTGACAACATACCACCTAATCCGTCATGCAGATCCTTTGCCAGACGGGTTCGTTCCTGCTCTTCTCCCTTAAGCACTGCCTCTGCTGCCGTCAATTGCTTCTCTGTTTCCAACTCGCTGATTCGTTGTAACTGGAGTTTTTGTTTGTTCCTGTAATTCCGGTATGTTAGTAATGAAATAAATAATAAAGAAGCAGCGCTGGTGATAAGTATATAGTTAAAAATATTTTTTCGTTGTATTATGACTTTTTGAAGTTTAATCTGGTTATCTTTTTTTTCAGTTTCGTATTTTCTTTCCAGCTCTGCTGTGCTTTTAAGTACTTTTTCGTTGAGAAAGGCATCATTTATTGAATCCGCCTTTTGCTTTGCCGAAATGGAAGTACTGAAATCCCCATCTCTGGCTGCGATATAAGAAAGAACCGTATAGCAGTTTTTAAGTTCATCGTTCAGGCTATCGGTAATAGCGATATCAAGAGCTTCAGTAATTGTTTTACGGGCAACCGCATTATTATTGTTAAAGAATTGTGCATAAGCCAGGTTATAAAGTGAGCTGGCCATCATTTGCCTGCTTTGCAATTCTTTTGATAAAAAAAACGACTTTTCTGCCGCCTTGAGCATTTCTCCAAATTTCTTCATTGATGCATACAGGTTGCACTGATAACCATAAATGCTGCCTTCTGCATATTTATCATTTAGCCTTATTGACTCCTTAATGGCAATATTGTAAAAATATAAAGCACTATCGGTCATTCGCAGGCCATCATACCCTTGTGCCAACGTTGCATAAGCCCTGTTAACATACATGCTTTTTTCTCCGAAAACCGTATTTACATAAACTGAATAAGCAGCTGCGTCCACGGCTTTTCTGTACTGCCCAAGGTTGTAATAACAATTAGCAAGGTTATGATAAGCACCCGACAGCATAGAAGAATCTTTTACAGACTCTACAGCATCTTTTACCTGCAGGGCATACTTTAATTGCTCATTAAAATTTCCAAAGTAGGCACTTATAATACCAAGATTATTCAGCATTGTTATTACTTTAACCGTGTCCTTCAGTTTTCTTGCCATCTCAAGTCCTTTATAAGATTGCTCAAGAGCCTGACTGTAATTTCCCTTTGTGTAAGAAAGGACCGTTCCCTGCTGGTAGTAATAGTAAATCCCTTTATCAAAACCCAGTGACTGGGACAAATCCTTGCCTTTTTGCAAATAATACGCTGCTGAATCCTGGTTATTGGTTTCATACAAACTCGCCAGCGTTAGAAAAATCATGGCCTTGCCTGTGTCTTCTTTAGAAGTAATCAGGAGTTTCAATAAACTATCCACTTTCCCGGCCTGGCCAGTGCGTTGTGCCACTGACACAACTGAAAAACTGAAAGCGATAAGAATGACAAATATTTTTTTCATGATAGCAGACAGGTGGCAAACAGGACTTTACAAATAAACAAACAAGTTATAAGCTCCTCCTCCCCTTTTTACATGATATTTCATCATTCTGAAATATCATGTTTTTCAGGGATAGAATGATACTCAGGAGAAAAGAATCTTTGTAGATGTCAAAATCCTACTTCATCACTAAATCAACTCTGATGAAAAAAATTCTAATGTTGTTGGGTTGTTTTATTACAATAATTAATGCAAATGCCCAGCCCGCCAATGATAATTCCTGCGGTGCTATCTCCATCCCGGTAGAGAATCTGGGTTGTGAACCCACCGTAACTTATTCTTATACTGCTGCCACCTGGAGTAGCGGAAGCGGCAATACCTGGTGCGAAAATTTTCAAAACCTGGATGTCTGGTATAAATTTATAATCCCTGCCAACGGTAAAGCACGGGTTACCATAGCTGCCACTGATGGAAATGCATATACAGCAGAAATGTACACCAGCAATACTTGCAATAGCCTGGCGGTGTTCAATAGTTTCAACAACGGCTATCCATGTCTCTATACAAATGTGCCGACAGAAAGTACAAGGGAATTTACGGGCCTTACACCCGGCGGTGAAGTATATATGAGGGTGTACCGCCGCTTTAATAATACGGCCCCATTCGCCAACGGCGCAATCAAAATTTGTGTATGTAATACCAATGTCCTGGCTGATGAGCCTTGCAATGCCGGCTTCTTTACAATAGATGCAGCCGATCCGCTTGGCCAGGACTGTACACCG
Source organism: Chitinophagaceae bacterium (assembly GCA_037045605.1). Taxonomy (GTDB): domain Bacteria; phylum Bacteroidota; class Bacteroidia; order Chitinophagales; family Chitinophagaceae; genus JJ008. The sequence goes on from JBAOHK010000018.1 coordinate 69,218, forward strand.
GTAACATCGTATAGTTGGTCGGGCGCCACACTTACTCCTTCTATTCCATCACCTTCATGCATTGCTCCTATGCCGGGTACCAATGTGAGAGACGTTTGGTTTAAACTAAGAGTGCCCGCCAGTGGTAAGTTGCGGATCAATCATACTTACAACGGCACCTGCATGACAGCTTATACAGCCACTGCCTGCAATGGAACTTTTACCGAGCTTGGCTGTACCTTCTTCGGTTTCAACTGGACGAATCTTACACCTAACAGCATTGTTTACATACGTATGATGCGATACACAGGTACTGGTCCAGCCATTGATAATGGTAGTGCAAAAATTTGTGCGGCAGAAAGCAACCAAGTACCCACTGCGAATAACAGTACCAAAGTGGGCATTGGGATTGACACACCTTTTGCTAAACTGGATGTAGTAGGTAACGGTATTTTTCGGGACAAATTGACTACCCTTGGCGACCTGGAAACAAGAGGCGATCTTATTGTGGCCGGAAATATTCTTTCAAAATACGGCAATACTAAATTACCAAACAATACATCAGTAGGCGGACAATTATCGCTTGATTCGTTGGCTTTCAATAACCGATTGGGCAATCATATTTCATTGTATGGCGGATTGGGTAATACGCCGCAGTATGGCCTTGGTGTCCAAAGCGGTCTTTTACAAATTTATTCCGACGCTTCTTCCACGAGTATTGGCTTAGGGTATGGCAACAGCAATTCATTTACCGAACGGGCCCGTACCATCAACAATGGTGAAGTTGCTTTTCAAACAAACGGCAGGCTGCAAATAAGAACAGGATCACAAACTGCAGGACTTTGGCTTTCCAATGCGGCCAATTCATCAAACTCGGCCTTTATAGGGCTGGCAAGTGATACGCAGGTTGGCTTTTATGGAAATACAGGAGCACTTTTTGGCCTTACCATGAATACCACCACCGGAAATGTAGGCATCGGGTTGAACGGTGCAGCAGCCCAGGTGCCGCTGCAGTTTTCAAATGCACTGGGCTTAACTAAAATATCCTTGTACCGCGGCAGCTATGGTGATGTAGGCATTGGTGCGTATGGCGGTGAACTCCGACTGCAAAATGACATCCCGAATGGTAAAGTAAGCATGGGCGTTTTGGAAACAGATGGCAGTTTTACCGAACTGGCCAAAGCAGAACGAAATGGCGCTTACGCCTTTTCCATTTTTGGAAGCCTTTGGGTAAATGGCACCACCTATGCCAGCGATGCCCGGTTTAAGCAAAACGTTAATCCCATACAATCTCCTTTACAGAAATTGCTGCGTTTAAATGGTGTCGAGTATGAAATGAAAACGGATCAGTTTCAAAAAAATCACTTCGCCCCCGGCAGACAAATGGGGTTACTGGCGCAAGAAGTAGAAAAAATAATACCTGATGTAGTGAGTGAAAAAGACGGCTACAAAGGAGTGGATTATGCCAAATTAGTTCCATTACTGGTAGAAGCCATAAAAGAGCAGCAAAAACAAATTGAAGAACAGAGAAAAATGATTGAAGCACTACAAAGAAGATAGTATATGATAAGAATAATTTCTACAGCACTTGCAATTGGCGCATTTATTTGTTGCAATGCACAAAATGTTGGCATTAACACTTCCGCTCCTCGTTTCCCGTTAAGCTTCAATATAAACAATGGCGATAAAATCAGTTTATATGATGATGGTAATCCGGCCGAGGTTCATTTTGGTATTGGTATTGCATCAAACCAGTTATTACAAATACACTCAGCTACACTTTTTGATGATATTGCTTTTGGTTATGGCAACAGTATAACTTTCACCGAATGGATGAGAATAAAAGGCAATGGCAAAATAGGTATCGGTACCAACACACCCGTTGCACGGTTGCATGTGGCAGACAGTAATGTTTTATTCTCCGCATCAGCAGTCTTACCTCCAACCCCCGGCAGCCCTCCTATTGAAGGCGGTGGACGAAGAATGATGTGGTATGCTGATAAAGCAGCTTTTAGGGCCGGTATTGCTTTCGGCAATCAATGGGACAAAGACAGCATGGGTCTTATCTCAATTGCGCTGGGCAACAGTACAAAAGCAAAAGGTGAATCATCATTCGCCAGCGGATGGAATACTTCAGCATTGGCACTAGCATCCACCGCCATGGGAATAAACAGTATGGCAGCCGGGAATTATTCAACAGCAATTGGAGTAAGCTCCAACGCATCGGGAGAAAATGCAGTATCCATTGGCACTTTTGCCAAGAGCCCGGGTTTTAGTTCGCTGGCAATGGGATATAATACTACTGCTTCCGGTTTTTATTCCACCGCTTTGGGTTTTATAACAGAAGCAAGTAATACATATGCTACTGCATTGGGAAATCAAACAAAAGCTTCTGGTTTTGCATCAACATCATCCGGTGTATTTACAAGGGCCAAATCTGATTACTCTTTTGTTATTGGGTTGTTTAATGATACTACCAATACCAACCGGTTGTTTGAAATTGGAAACGGCACCGCAGATAATGCAAGAAACACCGCAGTAACTGTTTTACTAAATGGCAATACAGGTATTGGCACAACGAACCCGGCAGCCCGCCTGCATGTTGACAGCAGTGTTGTCTTTACTGCATCGGCAACTTTGCCTGCATCACCAGCTAACCCGCCGGTAAGCGGTGCAGGTACAAGGATGATGTGGTATCCCGACAAAGCTGCATTCCGTGCCGGCAATATTGATGGCGCCCAGTGGGACAAAGACAGCATTGGCCGTTATTCATTTGCCTCAGGAATCAATACAAAAGCAAAAGGCGAAGCTTCTGTTTCAATAGGGGCATACAATAATGCAAGGGGTGATAACAGCACGGCATTGGGTTATTTTTCTACCGCCAACGATAATAGGAGCACTGCTATTGGATATGTTGCTTCAGCCAATGGATTTGCAAGTACAGCTATCGGTTTTGGCCCTGTTGCTTCAGGTAATTATTCTGTAAGCATTGGTGCAAATACACAGGCTATCGGCAGCGCTTCCTTAAGCATGGGTGATAATTCCATAGCAAGAGGTAATAATGCAAGTAGTATTGGTCTTTACACAATTGCCCGGTCTGACTATTCTTTTGTTACCGGAAAATATAATGATACAACTGCCACTAACCGCATCTTTGAAATTGGAAACGGTACGGCAGATAATGCAAGGAATAATGCAGTAACTGTTCTACAAAACGGAAGTACATTAATCACTGCCCCTTCTACACTTCCGGTTACACCGGATAATCCGCCGGCAAGCGGAGCTGGTAACAGAATGATGTGGTATGCTGATAAAGCTGCATTCAGGGCAGGTAATGTTATTAATACCAGTTGGGATAAAGATAATATCGGCAATGTATCTTTTGCAGCAGGCAGTAATACACAGGCAAGCGGAATAACTTCCACTGCGTTTGGAAATTTCGCATTTGCTACCGGTGATATTTCAACTGCGATCGGTAACAGTGTTTTTGCAAAAGCAAAAATGAGTTTTGCCACCGGAACTTATAATGATAATACGGATTCTCCCAATGGTACTGTCGAAGCTGCTGCCGACCGTATCTTTCAAATCGGAAATGGTTCAGGGAATTTATCCCGTTCAAATGCCCTGACCATATTACGCAATGGCAATATGGGAATGGCAGGTGTCACTAATCCTGCCAAACCTCTCTCCTTTCCTGCATCATTAGGTGAAAAAATATTACTATATCCCGGCGGCGCCGGTGAAGTTGGTATTGGTGTTTACGGAAACGAATTACGGCTTCATTGTGATAATCCTGGTTCAATGGTTTCATTCGGTACACAGGATAATGCCGGAGTGTTTACACAGGCCGGGAGGTTTCAACTTACCGGTGGCTATGGATTATATGTAAATGGGAACATCTGGGCTAATGGCACTACTTATGCCAGCGATGAAAGATTTAAAGAAGATATTACGCCAATACAATCGCCATTGCAAAAACTTTTGAAAATTAACGGCGTTGAATACAGGATGAAAGCAAACGAGTTTACAAAAAATAATTTTTCCGGTGAAAGACAAATAGGTCTGCTTGCACAGAATGTAGAAAAAATAATACCTGAAGCGGTAAACGAAATGGATGGGTATAAAGGAGTAGATTATGCAAGATTAGTTCCACTGTTAATTGAAAGTATAAAGGTGATGAATAATAAAATTGGATTACTGCAACAACAAATTGATGAATTAAAGGCAAAAAAATAATATGAAGTACCTTACCTTATTGCTGTTACTGGTTAACACGACATCCGGGCAAGCCCAAACCGAAGACTGGTATGGTCCTGTAACTATTTCCTTTCATGGGTTTATTTGCAACCGGCCTACCAACGATAACGGCTTAGGCGGGGATGGTGTGGGTGATGAAGTGAGTGTGCAATTCTTTGACTGGACAACTGTTTCCACCAACCGGGCAAGCTACAATGGAATAACAAAGATATACGGTGAAGATTTCTATCTGCCGTTCCGGGTCAAAGCAGGTACTGCCACTATCAATGGCGGATTAAAAGCAGGCGATAGTTATTACCGTGGAGGTTCTTATGGAGATGATGATCCTCTCATCCTTTCTAATTATTCTATCGTTACCACTTTTTGTGCGCAAAACACTGTAATAGCGATCCTTCCGGCGATTTTCGAAAGAGATGAAGGTCCGCTGGGTGTAACCACTGTCCAGGATTTTGGGGTGGTAGCACGCCGGGCACTCAATGATGATGATATTCATGCACAGGTCTGGGATTTCAGTGACGGTTATGTTTATGATGATAGTAATCCCTACGGATTCATGCTTCCGGGACGGTATATCGGTCTCGATGCAAAATTTGCGGGAATGTTTATAGCCAATAAGAATAAGTTGGCCTCCAGGCCAATTGGTCTTTTTTCCAACTGGGACTATAGCTCACAATTAATTGTACTCACACCAAAAACAATTAAGATCATTTCCGAGAAAGATTATGGCTATGGAAAAGGAATTCTTCCCGTTTTCTTTAATGAAGAATCCATGGAGAATACGGAGGGTCACGGCAATTATATTGTTCTTCTCCGGTTTGTTTCTGATATAAAAAACAGGAATGCCGGAGCAGCACCTCTTTATTCAGTGGGTGTTAATGTTAACAGCGTTAATGCCGGTGAAGTATTTAAATTCCGGCTCCACTCCGGAGCGAGATGGGATAGTGTGACAATCAATAGTCCGAACACAACTGTAAATTTCCAAACTAAAATTGCCTCCGGCCAGCAGTATCATGTCACACAAATATCCGGGCCAAGAAACTGCCAGTTGACTCCTTTTGTCGGCAACATTGCCGACAGGGATATTCTTGTAACAGCAAGTTGCAGCGCATCGTCGTCTTCATATAAAGTAGGGATAGGATATTCCTCCAGCTTATTCCCGCATAATGAACGTTATGAATTTTCACTGAACGGAACTCAAAAGGTTGTGCTGGATTCTGCTCACCAGGTAGCTTACTTCCCACAAAAATTAAATTCCGGACAAACATATTCAATCACACAAACATCGGGCCCCCGTATCTGTAATTTTTACGGTAACGAAAATGCAGGCACAATCACTGACCATGATATTTTATTAAATGCCGAATGCGGGAACCCGCCATTATCAATTTTTAAAATAAATATCGTTGGTGTTGGACAAGGTGAGTCATTCAATTTTGCAGATAATTATGGACGGAGTCATACGTATCCCTTTTCTGCATTGGGCAACCTCGGAGGCTTCCCTGTGGGTTCTTATTACAGCATTGTACAAACCACAGGCCCACGGGCCTGCAAACTCACCAGTAACCAGGGGATGGTGCCGGATAACAGTGTTACTATACAAGCTAATTGCCGTAAACCTGCTGTTCCTGTTCCGCCTCCTGCGTATGTTTATGATTTGGTAAGCCGAAGTACCGATGATAAAATTCTCAGCACTTATTATGAAAGCTTCAACCCTGTTATTGGCGGCCAGGATGAAGATGATGGAAGATATGTGGCATTTGGGATGTATGGCAAAGGCATTGATGGCTCCACAGGCAATTATCGCCAGGTATTCTGGCGGGACAGAAAAACAGGTATTACAAAACTGGTGAGTAAAACACCAGCCGGTGAAGAAGGCAATAACAACAGTTTGATGCCGGCAATATCTGCTGATGGCAAATCTGTGGCGTTTGAATCATATGCAACCAACCTTTGCGGCGGAGACAATAATGGTGTAAGAGATGTATTTGTTTGGAATGAAAGTTCCGGCAGGGTAACATTAGTAAGTAAGTCACAGCAAGGCGGAACGGCGAATGGAGAAAGTTACGAACCCACCATTTCAGGCAATGGATCGGTGATCGCTTATACATCGAATGCAAGTGATATAGTCAGATTGGAGCCTGTATTCTCAACTCCTAATGTGTACGTTTATACTGGTGGCAATTCCATATTTATTACAAAAGACTATGAAACCGGTAAAGCAGCCGGTGGCTACTCCCCTTCTATTTCAGAAGACGGAAGCAAAATTGCTTTTTGTGCTTACACAAGTCGGCTGGTTGAAAACGATAATAATAATCTCTGGGATATTTTCTTATGGGAATCAGGTGCTGCCGGTCTTAAAAGGATCAGTCTTACAGCTTCCGGTGCAGAACGAAACCAGGGAACTGAAAGTGCAAGCCGTGTAGTGGCACCCTCTATATCCGGTGACGGTGGTTATGTAGTGTATGCTACCACGGCATCAAATATGGTTCCCGGCGATAATAATGAAATGCAGGACATTTTCATTTGCAGCACTTCTGGAGGCGATGTACGAAGAATGAGCAGTGCGGGCATGGCCGGTGGCAACGGCGACAGCCCGATAGGCCAGGGTGAAAGAATTGGTATCAGCTATGACGGGACCTGGATAACCTATAACACCAATGCAGACAACCTCGGTGCTATCAAAGGAAATATTGTTGTACAAAACTCTGAATCAGGAAAAATAAAAGCCATTACAAATACAACAAATGGCAGCACGGCCCGTCCTATGATCTCGCCAAACGGCAATTTTGTGGTTGCCGGTTGCAGCGAAAAATATGACAAGAGATTCCCATCATCCGGAATTTTTGTTTTCTATACAGGTCATTAATAAAAAGATTATAATCAACTATGAAAAAAATACTACTTCTCAGTGCCCTTTGTACCTCAATGGCAAACATCTATGCCCAAAAAGAGACCTTCGACCTTGCTACTTATACACCGCCAAAAGCATGGAAAAAACAAGTTACTGAAAGTGCCGTTCAGTTTTCAACAGAGGATGCTGCAAAGGCAACTTATTGCATGATAACTTTATTTAAAGCATTACCCGGCACTGCAAACTCAAAAGAAAATTTTGATTTAACCTGGAATGGTGTGGTCAAAGAAATGGTAACTGTTTCTACGCCACCGGAGATGCAGGCAGCGGCTACTGAAAACGGATGGGAAACACAAAGCGGCTATGCCCCTTTTGAAAGCGACGGAAATAAAGGCGTTGTTGTTTTGGTAACATCAACAGGTTTTGAAAAAATGATGAGCCTTATTATCATTACCAATACTGATGCGTACGAGAAAGAAATGACTGCTTTCTTGGAATCAATCAGTTTAAAAAAGCCTGCTGGTGGAACGGGTCAGCCAAATAAACCGGTTACAAATCCTGAAAAACCCCAGCAAACAAAAACAACAGCTAAATCAGATGGCTTTGCATTTACTACTACCGACTTTGATGATGGGTGGACAAGCACCGTACAGGAAGACTGGGTACAGGTACTGAAAGGAAATATTAAAGTGCTGATTCATTATCCAAACAAAAAAGCAGATGCGTACAATTCAGTTGTATTAGATGGGTTAAAAAATGCATGGAATATTTTAATTGCCCCAAAATACAGCCGTGCAGCTAATATGCAATTTAAATCATCGGGGAGTTGGGAGGTTGTTGAATATGCCGAAGCTGATATGGTTGAGAAAATAACAGGCAAACAGGTGTATGTTGTGTTCTTCAAAAAAGACTTTTCCAACGGCTCAGGAAAATATATTGAGTTCATTTCACCAGATAAACAAACGTTTGAACAGGAGTTCGGCACTTATGAAAATGCATCAGCAAACTTTGGAACCGGCCCGGGTTTTAACAAAATGGCTAATATGGCTAACTACAACAAATTTGCAGTGGCCGCATCCGACCTTGCAGGTAAATGGACAAGCGACTTTAACGGAGCTATCCAATATGTAAATGCTTACACTGGTTTTGATGCTGGCATGGACACACATGCTTCTAATGAAAATTTTCATTTTGGCTCAGGTAATTCATACAATTGGGATTTGGGTGTTGCCAGTGGTCAGGTTGGTAATATTAAATTTCAAAGCAGGAAATCAAGTGGAAAATTTTCAATGACGGGCAACTGGAAAGCAAATTTTTCTGATATAGAGGGCAAGTTCAGAACTTATGATGTTCATTTCTCCTGCATAAAAGGCTTACGGATATTATGGCTTGATGGTAAACCTTTTGCAAAGGCACAATAAATCTCTGGTTTAAATAATTACGACCTGCCTCAGTCTCGGACTATTGAACCTTACCTATCTTCGCAGCGATGGAAAAATTTCAATCGCTGCGAATCATTTTTATGGGCACCCCTGAATTTGCTGTTGCCAGTTTAAATGCATTAGTAAAAGCCGGTTGTAATATTGTTGGTGTTATTACCGCCCCGGACAAACCTGCCGGAAGAGGCATGCAGTTGCAACAAAGTGCTGTAAAAAAATATGCTGCTGAACACAACCTCAATGTTCTGCAACCTGAAAAATTAAAGAGCCTGCAATTCCTGGAAGAGCTTAGAGAATTAAAAGCTGACCTGCAGGTCGTCGTAGCTTTCCGTATGCTGCCGGAATTCGTCTGGGATATGCCGCCGATGGGCACTATCAATCTTCATGGAAGTTTACTGCCGCAATATCGTGGTGCTGCACCCATCAATTGGGCTGTTATTAATGGAGAAAAAGAAACAGGTGTTACTACTTTTAAATTAAAACATGAAATTGATACTGGCGATATATTGCTACAGGAAAGTTTCCCCGTTGGAGAAGATGATACAGCCGGTGATGTACATGACAGAATGAAAGAGATCGGTGCTGCTGTTCTGGTAAAAACGGTAAAAGGTTTAGCTGATGGAAGCCTCAGGGAAAAACCACAGCCTGCCATTGAAATAAAACATGCTCCAAAAATCCATACTGACACCTGCAGAATAAACTGGAGCCAGCCTGTTGAAAATGTTTTTAATTTAGTTCGTGGCCTGAGCCCCTATCCTGCGGCATTTACTGTGATGAATGAAAAAATGCTAAAGGTCTATAAAGCAAAAAAAGAAATTGTGTTCCCATCACATACCGAAGGCGATTATGATACTGATGGAAAAACTTATTTAAAGTTTGCCTGCACAGACGGATACCTGCATTTACTCGAAATACAATTGGAAGGAAAGAAAAAAATGGGGATTGAGGAGTTTCTTCGTGGCTACCGGTTCAACAATCAATAATTCACTTTTACAATAAATTTATCCTGTTCGGTAATTGCAAGAGCAGAAGCCGCCGCATTGCTGATGCGGATGCTATAACCTTCGTTTTGACGGATACCAGCCATTTCGCCCAATACTTTGGCGTAAACTGCTTTGTTATTTGCAGGGTTTATCACCCGTACAATAGTTCCAGGCGCCACTTTATCAATCAGCAGATAATATTTGGCATCCTGCCAGCCACTGGTTGTTTTAAAAATACCTGAAGTAACTGTTTCGTCTTTTGATACTGGAGTCGTTTTTATTTGTTGTTCGAAATGGCTTTTGAAATATCCCTGCCCTTCAATAGAGGGTTTTCTTATTTCCTTTACAACGGGAGGTGAATCTTTCTTTTCCTCTTTCTTCTCAGCTTTAACTTCTGCCTCTGCTTCTTTCTTCTCTTCTTTCTTTGTCTTATCCTCACCTACAGGCTCCTCAACTACCTTTTTTTCCTCCACTAAAACAACAGGCTTCTCTTCCACCTTTACAATTTCCTCCGCCAGCTTTGGTTTATTATTAATTGTAACAGCAGCCATCTCTTTGCTCTGCAAAAAACCTACAATAAGCTTTGTACCATCTTTGAGTTCATCACCGGAAAGATTATTCCACATCCGCAGATCAGCCAGTTTCACATCATTGTTCTTTTTGCTAACGGTCATTAAGCCTTCCTTATCTCCCACTTTGTAATAAACCGGGGTGCCGCTATTTCCCTGTTGGGTAAAATTTGTATCAGTAAGAGGAATACGGACCTTCTGGTCAATCAAAAGGCCTTTAGTTATATCAAGTTTATTAAAAGAAGCAATACTTTTCGGATGAGTATTGTAAAGGCGCCCAATGGAATAAAAGCTTTCTTTTGGTGCCACTTTATGCTCCAGGTACAATCCCTTGTCACTGCTTTTTACCATTAAGTCCCCCTTTTGGGCAGAAGCAAAATAAACAGACAGAAAGAGAAATAAGAATGAGAGAACAAACTTCTTCATACCGACAAGATTTGACTGCAAAGATGTGGAATTTTTACTTTTTTCTGCCGTTTAAATATCCTTTAATATCCTCAGTTCTTTCGGGTAATAGTTATTGATGCGGTTTGACAGAGCATTGATCCAACCAATCGGGTGCCGCTGAAAAGTAACTAACTGCCAGCCTTTATGGCTGGCTTCCACTTTTAGTTCTTTTCGCTGCAGGAATTGGATGGATTGCTCATAATTCAACTCAATCCCGGGAATTGAATCAGGAAGCAGGTTGCTCATTGCCAATGCATGGTCTGGAATTAACTTATCCCGCATCAATTCACCAACCAATACTCCTGAATAAATAACCCTGAGTTGTTCCAGCAAAAAACTAAAATCAGCTACATGCCGGTCAGGCCATGCATAAACAGTATTCAGATGTTTGATAAATGTTCTCCCGACCGTCTTCACCCATTTCTCAAGTATCCCCGTTTCTTTTTTGTTTACTTGCTCAGGTTTGCTCCTCACCTTGAAGAACTCATCAGTTTCCCCTGGTCTTTTTTGAAAGCAAACTATAAAAAAGCCTTCCCCCTTAACTTTATCCGGCCAGAAGCGATATCCGCCCCCGGATTCAATTATTCCCCAACCCGCATCAACAGCCAGCGGACAGTTAACGGCTGAAAAATTTTCAAGTACCCATTGCACAATCCCTTCATCCTCCTGCTTTGAATAAGAACAGGTGGAATAAATAAGTAATCCTCCTCTTTTCAAAGCCGGCCAGATATCAGCCAGTATTCTTTGCTGACGCTGAGAACAAAGCTGCACATTGTTTTCACTCCATTCTTCTATTGCATCCGGGTCACGGCGGAAGAGGCCGCTGCCGCTGCAAGGTGCATCCACAACAATTACATCAAAATAGTTTTCAAATTTGGTGAAATCCTTTGGATCATTATTCGTCACCACCACATTTTCACAACCCCACTTGATGATATTGTCTTTTAAAACATTAGCTCTTGACCGGATTACTTCGTTACTAACCAGTAAACTTTCTTTTGAAATAAGTGATTGAATATGGGTTGACTTGCCACCCGGAGCAGCGCATAAGTCAAGCACCTTTAATGGTGCTGCCAAGCCGGTTGTCTGTCTTAAGGCCTGTTCAAGGAACATACTGCTGGCCTCCTGTACATAATAAGTGCCGGCATGGAAGAGTGGGTCGAAAGTAAATGAGGGTCTCGCTTCAAGATAATATCCATATTTCGTCCAGGGAATTGACGATTGAATACCCGGAACCTGGGTTTGTTGCTTAAAAGGGTTTATCCTGATTGAAGTTATTTGCTCGCCTGCAGAATGTACTTTTTCAAAAGCCTCTTTATTAAAGCCTTTTGCATCGCTCAGGGATTCCATTAATTGAAGCGGAAGTTGCACCGTGTAAAGCTACAAGCTATAAACTATAAATTCTTGATCTCTCCTATCAAATCCTGCAGTACTTTCTTAGCATCGCCAAATAACATAGATGTCTTAGGTTGAAAAAAAAGATCGTTTTCAATACCTGCATAGCCTGGCTTCATGCTGCGTTTATTAACTATGACATTCTTTGCCAGTTCTACGTCCAATATTGGCATGCCATATATTGGCGAAGACGTGTCGGTTTTAGCAGCAGGATTGACTACGTCATTCGCACCGAGAATTAATACAACATCTGTATTAGAAAATTCTTCATTGGCATGCTCCATTTCCAGTAGTTTTTCATAAGGGACATCTGCTTCGGCCAGCAATACGTTCATGTGCCCGGGCATACGACCTGCCACCGGGTGAATGGCATATTTTACTTCCACTCCTTTGCTTTCCAATAATTTCTCCAGTTCATGGCAGGCATGTTGTGCCTGTGCAACGGCCAATCCATATCCCGGTACAATAAAAACCTTACTGGAATAGCTCATCAATACCGCTGTATCGCTCAAAGAAATTTCTTTATAACTACCCTGTGTTTTTGCATCACCAATTGCTGCTTTGTTACCGCCACCAAACGAACCGATCAAAACATTAGCTAATGAACGGTTCATGGCTTTACACATCAGTATTGTAAGCAAGGTACCGGCAGCGCCAACCAGGATACCACCTGTTAACATTACTTTATTATTATATAAGAAGCCACCGCAGGCTGCTGCCACACCTGTAAAGGAATTAAGCAAGGAGATTACAACGGGCATATCTGCACCGCCAATTGGGAAGACGAAGAAGACGCCATACAATAAAGACAAAGCAAATATTGCATAGAAAATCATTGGGCTGCGGGCTGGCTGCCATCCGATTAAATACGTTGCCAATCCCAATATGATAAGCAATAAAAAAATGTTGAAGATATGTTGGCCTTTAAAAGAAAAGTCCTTCACTTTTCCATTTAACTTTCCCCAGGCAATCATACTACCAGCAAATGATATTGACCCGATAATGAGTCCCAAAACTATTATCAAAATGTGTCCGGTTGGAATTGGAAATGAACCCGGTCCAGCTTGACTTAACGGTGGGTAAACAGTCCAGCCTTCGCCAAGTATTTTTGATATATGATCAAATTCAACTATAGAAATTAACGCAGCACAAGCCCCTCCCATTCCGTTGAACATACTCACCATCTCGGGCATCGCAGTCATCTTTACTTTTTTAGCCGCTAAAAAGCCTATTACAGTACCAATTACAATACCACCAAATATCCAGGGATAATTCCCCAGTTTCTTTCCATCTTCTTCATATAAGAAAATTGTTCCGAGAATTGCAATCACCATCCCTGCTGCTGCCACAAGGTTTCCCCTTCTTGCTGTAGCCGGGTTAGATAACATTTTCAATCCGAGAATAAATGTTACTGAGCCAATCAAATAACAAACCGTAAGTATATTGAGTTCCATAATCTCCGTTTAATCCATTTAAGTCCTGAAAATCTTAGTTCTTTTTTTTCTTCTTAAACATTTCCAGCATCCTGTCTGTCACCACAAAACCACCCACCACATTCAATGTTCCCAATACCACTGCAAGGAAACCCAGTGTCAATGCAAGGTAGTTGTTGCTTTCAGCTTTCCCCATAACGATAATAGCTCCAATGATAACAACACCGTGTATGGCATTGGCTCCGCTCATCAGCGGTGTATGCAAAACACTCGGTACCCGTCCGATCACTTCAATACCTACAAAGATCATCAGGATGACAATGTATATCATCTGCTGATTAGCGGTTATCCAATTCAAAACTGATTCCATAGTTTTATTTTAAACGTTCATGAACTATTTCGCCGTTATGCGTAACACAACTTCCTTTTACCAGGTCATCTTCCCAGTTGAGGTTTACTTCTCCTTCTTTAGTTATGATCAACTGCAGAAAATTCAGCACATTCTTACCATACATTTTACTGGCATCGGAAGGCATGGTTGATTGTAAACTGGAATTTCCAATAATACTCACACCATTGTAGCTAACTGTTTCATTATTTTTTGTAACTGGTGTGTTACCTCCCGTTGCCGCGGCAAGGTCAATAATAACAGACCCATTTCGCATCGCTTTTATCATTTCTTCAGTGATCAGTATCGGGGCTTTTTTCCCTGGTATCTGTGCCGTAGTGATAACGATATCTGCTTTTGCAATACTCTCTGCAATTTTAGCTTTTTGTCTTTGCATAAAATCTTCCGATTGCTCTACTGCATAGCCCCCAGCCTTGCTGGCATCAGCGGCACCCTCCACCTCAACGAATTTTGCACCCAGGCTCATTACTTCTTCTTTTACAGCTGGCCTTGTGTCAAATACTTCTACTACAGCTCCCAATCTTTTAGCAGTAGCAATAGCCTGCAAACCAGCCACACCAGCTCCAAGAATGAGCACCTTGGCAGGGGCAATGCTACCTGCAGCGGTCATGAACATGGGGAAATATCTTCCATATAAGTTAGCGGCAGTAAGAACAGCTTTGTAACCCGCAATATTGGCCTGCGAACTTAGTACATCCATCGCCTGGGCTCTCGTAGTCCGGGGCAGCATATCCAGCGAAAAAGTAGTAACACCTGCTGCCGCCCATTGTTTCATTTCATCAACATTTAAAAGGGGCTGAAATACACCAATAACGACTTTCGACCCCAAAGCATTAATCTCTGATTGGGCCGGCTGGTGAATACTTAATAAAATATCCGAAGACCCGGCTACATCGCTACGGATTTTTATTTCAGCTCCGGATTTTTCATAATCTGCATTGCTGCAAAAAGCCTTTTCACCAGCTCCGCTTTCCACAACAACTGTGATTCCTTTTTTAGTGAGGGTAGCAACCGCTTCGGCCAGAAGCGATACTCTTGTTTCATGGGCGGGTTCTTTCAATACTCCAATCGTCATAGTTATTTCTGGATTATAGATAGAAAATTGAATTTTCCAGCGGCCGTGAAGGTATAGATTTTTCAGGCAGTGGCACAGCCCGGGCTATTGATTTTCTTCACCTTTTATCATGTTCTTTATCAATGTCTAAAAACGTATATTGAAATGCTGTTTTTCCCTGAATTCCTGCCTGAAAAATACAATACCAATAAAAAAAAGGTCAATTGTACAATGCACAGACGGATGGGCTTTTATAGAAGCCCATGCCTCTTCCATTTCCCTGCTCCAGTGGATGTCATCAAAGATCAATATCGAATCGTTATGAGTTTTTTTCAGTAGTTCCTTAAAATACCGCTCGGTGGGTTCCCGGCGATGATTCCCGTCAATGAATGAAAAATCAACTGTAGATAATTCATTAACTACATATGATAATGTATCATTAAAATTCCCTTCTTTTATTGAAATTGTATGCAAGTCAAGTGACTGAAAGTTCTTCCTGGCAATGGATGCCACCTCTCCGGCTCCTTCCAGCGTTACTAATTTCGCTTCCGGCTTTGCCAATGCCATATATGAGGTCGTAATGCCTAAAGAAGTTCCCAACTCAAGGATCGTTTCAGGCTGATATGCTTTTACCATCCTGAATAACAACTGCCCGAATTTTCCTGATTTAGCCGAATTCCTGGCAATAGTTGAGACAGCCCGTTGATTGGTTTTACTGACTGATGAGCCGGCCCCAAAATCTTCAATATTCAAGACCGTTCGATCATGCAACAGTTGCTGTCGCAATCCCTCTGCTTTATCATACTCCGGGTAATGCTGTTTATCATTCAGGATTTGTGTAATAAAGTGAAAAATAAAAGGAGAATGCATTCCATGGCCCTTACCGTTGGAAGATGTAAGATAGTACTTAATGTATTTTCGGGCCAGTTGCCATTTGGAGAACATGAATCAAAAATAAGTATCCTTAGCCTATTCGTTCCCACACCTGGAAAGAATAGTTGTAATCGTTCTTTTCATCTGCTTCATGATTTTTCTGGCTTACCAGGTACCACTCTTTGGGATTCAGGGATGGGAAAAATGTATCAGCTTCCGGCTCAGCCTCCACCCTTGTAAGGTAGATGCGTTTCGCCTTATCAAAAAGTGTTTTATATATCTCTCCTCCACCAATTACCATTACTTCAAGGGCATCTGTTTGCTTTGCAACAAACAAAGCATCCTCTATAGTCTTCACAGTTACAATACCATCTATTTTTAAATCGGGCTGACGGGAGATCACAATATTTTTTCTACCGGGCAATACTTTACCCAGCGATTCAAATGTTTTCCTTCCCATTACCACCGGCATACCCCATGTCACATTTTTGAAGTGCTTCATATCGTTAGGCAAATGCCAGGGCATTTTACCATCTTTTCCGATGGCATTATTAGTTGCTGCTGCTACGACAAAAGAAATAGTCATTGTAAAGTATTTATACCGCTACCGGTGCTTTTATCGACGGGTGGCATTCATAATTTTCAAGTGTGAAATCTTCATACTGAAATCCGAAAATATCTTTCACTCCCGGGTTCAGTTTCATAGTTGGCAATGGAAACGGCTGGCGGCTTAATTGCAGTTTCACCTGTTCTATGTGATTGCTGTAAATGTGCACATCTCCGAATGTATGAACAAAATCCCCGGGCCTTAAATCACAAACCTGTGCTATCATCATCGTCAATAATGAATAAGAAGCAATGTTGAAAGGAACACCGAGAAATACATCAGCACTTCGCTGGTATAACTGGCAACTCAATTTTCCATCAGCTACATAGAACTGAAACATATTGTGACAAGGCATCAATGCCATCTCCGGCAGATCGGCCACATTCCAGGCACTCACAATTAAACGGCGGCTATCAGGGTTCTTCTTAATCTGGGAAATTAAATCCGATACCTGGTCAATTACTTTTCCATCCTTTCCTTCCCAGCTACGCCACTGTTTTCCATAAACAGGACCCAACTCTCCATTTTCATCGGCCCATTCATCCCAAATCTTTACACCATGCTCTTTCAGGTAGGCAATGTTTGTTTCACCTTTTAAGAACCAGAGCAATTCATAAATAATACTCTTCAGGTGAACTTTTTTAGTTGTAACTAACGGGAAGCCGTTTTGCAGATCAAACCGCATCTGGTAGCCAAAACAACTTTGCGTACCCGTACCGGTACGGTCAGTTTTATGCGTCCCAGTATCTAAAATATGCTGAAGAAGGTCAAGGTATTGCTGCATGGGTGCAAATTACTTGGAATTTGGGATTTCATTTTTGGAATTTAATCCTGCTGTTGGCAAACTGTGGATTGCAGCATTCATGCAACGAAAGCGGTCTTGACTGTATCTTTACCTGAGTTTAAAAAATCAACCATGAAATTCAATAGAAAATCAGTTGTTATTCTGTTGTCTTCGCTTTTAATAGGTGTACAGGTTGCTTTTAGTCAACCCGGAAGTATAGCGGACACTACAAAACTCGAAAAACGTATCTCTATACTTAACAACAAGGTCTTTTTTGATTTCCCTTCAACTGCCGTTGTAAGCCCCAGAGTGGCTGATATTATGGCCGCCGACCCTAATGAGAACAAAGAGACCAGGATCATCATTGACAATGGTAAAATGAGGCTGGTGTTTTTTGCCCAGGAACTATTTGCCCTAAGCGGAAAAACACTCTTTGAAGATATATCCAAAGAAATAGAACCTGATTACGAGTTTCAAAGAAAAATAATTTATGAGAACGATTCATTGCTGACGATTCTCTCAACTCCCTCAAAGTTTGATTCAACAGCAGCTGCCATACTCGTAAACAGTTTGCTGATAAAATCTCCTGATAACACTGTCAGCAGAGTAGATGTTTACATTAATCCTGATACATGGTCGCTGAAAGATGAATATGTACGCCTGACTGAAAATGTTTTTAAAACAATTACTAAGGGTACAAGAAGAATAAACCTGGCTGCAAAGGAAGAAACGGTAACCATATTTGGAACTGACAGTAAATTTCTTTTCAAACTGCCTAAAAATTATTTTATTACCGTGGATGAGAAATATGATTTTGCGGTTTATAAATTAAATAAGTTCAAAAACCAGCTGACCGATACTACTTACACCAGCATCACTATTTATACCGGCCATTATCCTAGCTATTTTCATAAGGAATATGGCTATACAGAGGACAATGCCATCAAAACAAAAGGATTTTTCCTTCAGAATACTGTTGACTGGCTTTATTTTAATGATGATGCACAGAGTTTTTACCTGAAAGAACAGTTCGTAGCATCAGACTTAATTCAAAAAGGCCTGATACTGCATGTGGCTATGCTCAGCAATAAAAAGGAAATATTAGACGAAATGTCGAGAGTTATAGAAAGTATAAAAGTGGTAAAATAAAAGCTCTGGTAAATTATTTGCCATGCCTTCTTTCTAGTTCCTTTTTAATCAATCCCAGTTCTCTTCCTGTTTGTCCTCCAACAGAAGTATTCTCCTGTGCCCGGCGCATCAGGTAAGGAATAACATCTTTTATAGGGCCAAATGGCAGGTATTTGCTAACAGAGCATCCTGCATGAGCAAGGTTAAATGTGATATTGTCACTCATCCCATATAACTGACTCCAATGAACATGGGGATGATTGAGCGGCAATCTTTTTTCCTGTAGTAATTGGGCTGCATACAGATTGCTGTATTCATTATGGGAAGCAACAATGAGAGCTACTTTGCCAATATTATCAATACAAAATTTAACTCCTGCATTATAATCCCTGTCGCTGCTTTCCTTATCCGGTTGTATGGGTGATGGATAGCCTTTTTCTGCCGCTCTTTTTCTCTCCTTCTCCATATAAGCTCCACGGACCAACTTTGCACCAAGTATGAACTTTCGTTCAACCGCAGCTTCATATGAATCTTTCAAAAACTGCAGCCTGTCATGCCTGTAATGTTGCAACGTATTATACACAACAGCCCTGTCCTTATTAAAAGTATCCATCATCAGGATAGTGAGTGCATCAACAGGGTCCTGTATCCATGTTTCTTCTGCATCTATCAATACTCCCACTTTTTTATCGGCTCCGGTTTCGCAGACCCGCATCACACGGTGACGAACCCGGTGCCATTCTTCTTTTTCTGCCGCCGGTAAACTTTCCACGGAAGACAAATATCTTTTCATCAAAGTCCCCGCAGCACCATGCATTAAAGCATCAAGTTTTTCTAACAAAGTAAACCTGGCAAACCCGGTTACTTTCACACTCATAAACGGAATGTTAGGCTGAGTGGCGGCATAATTAATGACCCTGACAAATTCCTCGCAGGCATGATCAAAATTGTCTTCCCCTTCTTTTCCTTCCACGCCATAATCAAGTATTACCTTGACATTATAGTCGCTTAGTTTTTTTGCCACAGCTGCTGTTTCTTCCAGCGTTTCTCCCCCAACGAACTGAGAAAAAATTGTACTGCGAATAATTCCTTTTACCGGCAAACCAGCTTTTATTGACCAGGGAGCCAGACGGGTACCCATACTTACAATCCATGGTTTTCCCATCATGGAAAAAAGAAACCGGGCCTTTTTTAGTTGCTCATCAGATTTATATTCAAAAGCAAATTCTGTATTGTCAAAGGAAATTGGGACAGGAAATGATTCCATAGCGATCGTTTTGAATGCGTAAAAGTAACGGTTTCGTCACTTCCAGCCAATGAAGATTGTACGACTTTGGTATGCTTAATGGCGATTTGAATACCTTTGCGCAAACTTTGATTCATGGAAGCAAGAAAAGCAGCCGGCAGTTTAATCATAATGACAGAAATTGTACTTCCCAACGATACAAATGTATTTGGCAATCTGATGGGGGGACGTTTAATGTACTGGATGGATATCGCTGCAGCATTATCTGCACAAAAGCATTGTAATGCCCCTGTAGTAACAGCATCAGTTGACAATATTTCGTTTGAAAGCCCCATCAAACTGGGTAATGCCGTTCATATTGAGGCAAAAGTTACAAGAGCCTTTAATAGCTCTATGGAAGTACACCTGAAAGTGTGGGGAGAGGATATGACACAACAATACAAGTACAAGAGTAATGAAGCTTATTACACCTTTGTAGCTTTGGACCCCAACCGCAAGCCCCGTGCTGTACCACAACTGGTTGTTGAAACAGATGAAGAGAGAAAACTCTTTGATGGTGCATTAAGAAGAAGACAACTCAGGCTAATCCTTGGTGGGAAAATGAAACCCGACGATGCTGTAGAATTAAAAGCACTTTTTTTCAAAGACTGATCAGGTTATTATTTATCTATAGTCTGCCAGTGATGCTTCCCCATCATCATGAATTTTTTACTTTGTTCAATTGAATCCATGATTTGCGACATGATATCTTCTGCGGGGGCATCATAGTTAATTACAAGGGGCTCTTTAAAAGTTACCGATAACTGAGAGCCTTTCTTTTTAAATTTCAATCCTTTTTTATTAAAAGCCCTCCAAAAACCACTGATGACAACCGGTATAACGACGGGTTTCATCTGCTTAATGATCAGGGCTGTTCCTTTTCGGCCCGGTGCAAATGGTTTTGTGGTTCCTTGTGGAAAAGTGATGACCCAATTATTCTCCAAAGCTCTTGTAATTTTTCTTGTATCGGAAGGATCAAGCCCTCTTCTTACTTCTTTTCCCTCTGCCCGCCAAGTTCTTTTTACGGTTAACCCGCCTGCCAGCAAAAACAACCGGCTGATAAAACTACCTTTCATTGTTTCCTCAGCTGCCACATAATTCACTCTTGTAAAAGGATTGAGCAGATAATAAGGAATACCCAGGCGGTTTATTTTACCCCATTTTACCGCACAAAAAATATGAAGGAAGGTTATTACATCCGCAAAATAAGTTTGATGATTACTGACAAACAGCACTCTTTTTTTGGGCAATCCTTTAAGATGCTCTGTACCGGATATTTTCAGCTTATTAACGATAGCAAGTCCGGGATATGAAAACAACCCGACAAAGAAGTAAACCAGTTTCCTTACCGGATGAAAATTTCTTAATCGTTCTCCAACAGAAGCCATTCAGTTGTTATTTACAAGCAATGTTGCCCCAAATTAAGGAATTGTAAAAGAAGTGAGAGAATTTGTATTACCAGACAAATTGAAAAGGCCTTCCTTGCGGAAGGCCCTTATCAGCTGTTAACCTTTGAGCATGAAATCAGCTGAAACAAGCATTAAAGCTAAGCTCAAAAATTTGGAGAAAATACAGCCCTCCTTTCGGAGAGCTGTATTGTTTTCTTTTTGCTGAATTATTTAGATATTTTCTGAATGTAAACCTCGTTGGTATTTTTATCAGTGATCCTGATAAAGTAGATACCAGAAGACATTGTCTCAAGGCCGTTTACAGATATTTGGTTAAGACCACGGGTTACAGTATAGTTGCTTTGCTTAACCACTTTGCCAAGGCTATTTACTACACTTACATCAACTTTAGTATTAGCAGAAGCATTGTAAGTGATGTTTACATAATCGCCAAACGGATTAGGCCATACCTGTACTCCCGCAGTTTTATTCAGACGTACAGTAGCAATATTAGAATAAGCATAACGACCTTCTCTGTCTGTTGCCTTGATACGGTAATAAATTATGCTTGAACCCAGTCCCTGGATATCATCACCATGCTGATATTCAGTTGGTGTATTTACAGGGCCGCTTGGAGCCTTAGAAGCAATTGAGCTGTAGTTCAAACCATCAGTACTTCTTTCCACTACAAAACTTTCTGTACCCATTTCGTTTTCTGCAACCCATTTCAGGTTTACGTTATTTCCCTGCAGGTAAGCTCTCAGGTCTAATTGATGCAAAGGAAGTGCCGCACAATTTGTACAAACACTTAAGCAAATATCGTCCAAAGAGAAATCGTTATTTCCGCCTGATCTGCCATCACGGATTGAAAAGTCAATTGTTGTAGTGCTTGTAGCAGTAAAAGTTCCGTGTATCAGTTTCCAGGTACCAACAGCAACTGTACTCATATCAAAAGTTGCTAATAATGTAGATCCGGCTCTTAACTCAATGATTGGGTCAGTACTATTTACTCTTACTGCCCATACATCAAACCTATATTGATTACCATTCTGTACGGCTGCACTTTTGTACCACACCCTGTTAGTAAGCGTAGTTGAACCTTCAACTACCATCTGGTAATTACCTGTATGCGGAGCAATATTTCTTGCAAATGAAGTATTTTTTGCATACGGATTATTAATATCCTGATAAGTTCCGTTACCAGTACCAAATGAAAAATCAGAAGAAGCCAGACCAGCACCGAAATTATTTCTGGTATATGCGTTGGTGCCCGAATTAAAACTGATGTTTTCAAAACCACCGTAATAAGCACCCCCGGTAGTCACAAGCAGATTACCAGTACATGCATAAGCATTAGGGGGGCAAATTGACATACTGGCAAAAACATGAAGGCGTAAATATTTAGTTTCGTTTAATGCCTGGTCATCACCGCCATACACATCGCCGGTGTTATTGTGTCCTGATTGTGAAGAAGTGTTACAAACCGGGTATGCATTATCCCTCATCAGAACCCTTACAAATACGTTTTCAAGGGCAGTTGTTACACTGTTAATAGTTAGTAACGGAGCGTTATTCGCTGTAGCAGCAAGTGTGGCCCCGGAAACTGTAAAATTGACGCCATTGATAGTGTTTGTACCGTTAACAAAGCATCTCCAGTTACCAGAGTTATCCATAAATTGCCATTGATAGTAGGTAGATGATCCTGCATTTGTGATAACAGCATCAATGGTCATGTTTTGGCCAGGTGTAACACAACCAAATACAAATGGCTGGGCAGTGTGGGCAGAACTGTTTAATGCAATAGTTAAAGACAAAGCCAATACAAAAATTCCTTTGCAGGCCTTTTTAGAAAGACCATTAAAGGTCTGTGAGAGTAAAAAATTCGTTTTCATGCTCAAGATGTTTTTAAAACTTAAAAATTGTTTCCTTATAGCCTGGGAGGTTACTCCAGAACTATTGTTGGTGTTTCGCAAACCTGAAATAAAAAATCAGGCATGTTTAACATGGCCTCAAGGAGGATCTTAGCAGGAAATTCTTAGGAAAGCGGACGAAGGTTTTTGGAGGAGACAGGACTAAGCTATGCTTAGAAGGATACAAACGTATAAAATCAAATTCACATTTCAAATACTATGACAAAAAAAATTTCTCTTGTCTTTCAGCTGATTATCCAAAAGATGAGGGTTAAAAAAGCCCCGGTTAACCGGGGCTTTGGTATTTTTTTATTCCCTCTGTTTGGCTTTACTCAGGTTTTGCTTCTTCTGAACCCGCCTCTTCTGCTCCACCTTCCATTTTCTTCTTGAGGTCAGCCAGCACACCCAGATCACCTAAAGTAGCTTTCTCCACCTTACTCTGTACATTTTTAACAGCTTTTCTGGTAGTTTCAGCTTCAACCCTGGCTTCTTTTTTAGCCGCTTCCACTTCTTCCACCTTGCCCTGCTCCCAAATACGTGTATGAGATACCACTATTCTTTTTTCATTGCGGTCAAACTCAATTACCATGAATTGGGCTGCTTCATCGGCTCCGATGCTCTTTCCATCTTCTTTTGCGAGATGACGGTTAGGGGCAAATCCCTCAAGACCATAGGGTAACTGTACAGTAGCACCCTTGTCATCTCTGCGAATCACTGTACCTTCATGCAAGCTTCCGATTGCAAAAGTATCCTGAAGTAAGTTCCATGGATCTTCTTCCAGTTGTTTATGGCCAAGCTGGAGCTTTCTGTTCTCTTTATCTATCCCGAGGATTATCACATCAATGTTAGCACCTACTTTAGTGTACTCACCAGGATGATTGAAACGTTTCAACCAACTCAGGTCACTGATATGAATCATTCCGCCAATGCCAGCAGCCAATTCTACAAACACACCATAGTTAGTAATATTCTTTACCAAACCTGTATGCTTGCTGCCTTCAGCAAATTTTGTTTCAATATCACTCCATGGGTCAGCAGAAAGCTGTTTGATAGACAAACTCATTTTACGGCTTGCTTTATCAAGTGTTACTACTTTAGCTTCATGCTCATCACCCAGTTTAAAGAACTCTTTGGCATTGATTGGTGTGTTAGCCCATGTAATTTCTGATACATGCACCAAACCTTCAACACCAGGTTGAATTTCAAGGAATGCACCGTAATCTTCAATATTCACTACTTTACCTTTAACAATATTTCCTTCAGCAATGTTTTCTGCCAATACATCCCATGGATGCGGGGTCAATTGTTTCAGACCAAGGCTGATACGTTTTTTCTCATCATCGAAATCAAGTACCACCACATTGATCTTCTGATCAAGTTTCAATACTTCAGTAGGATGAGAAATACGGCCCCATGAAATATCAGTTATATAAAGCAGACCATCTAAGCCACCCAGATCCATGAACGCACCGAAGTCCGTGATGTTCTTCACAGTTCCTTCCAGTACTTGTCCTTTCTCCAGTTTGCTCATAATTTCTGCTCTCTGAGCTTCGATATCACTTTCAATAAGTGCTTTGTGAGATACAACAGCATTCTTAATGGTTTCGTTGATCTTAACTACTTTGAATTCCATTGTTTTCCCAACAAACTGGTCGTAGTCAGTAACAGGCTTCACATCAATTTGTGAACCAGGTAAGAATGTTTCCATTCCAAACACATCAACGATCAAACCACCTTTCGTTTTAGAGGTAACAGTACCAGTAATAACTTCACCAGTCTTGTGTACTTCAACAATTCTTTCCCATGCCCTTGTAATACGGGCCTGGCGACGGCTCAGGTTCAGGTGTCCGTCCCTGTCTTCTTTTTCTACAATCATTACTTCCACTTCATCACCAACTGCGAGGTTAGGAAGGTCACGGAATTCGTTCAGGGAAATCAAACCGTCACTTTTAAAACCGATGTTCAGTACTACGTCAGTTTTTGTCAAACCTACTACAGTACCTTTCATCATCTGTCCATCATCAAGTTGTACAAATGTGTTGTCATACACTTTGTGATACTTTTCTTTTTCTTCTGCAGAGTAAGAAGTAACGTTGCGTTTGTCAACGTTCCAGTCAAAATCATCATGAGCAGTAGCTACTGCTTCCACAGGTGCAGTTATTGTCGCTGTAGTTGCTTCTGCGTTATCGGCAGCAGCACTCTCCTGTGCATCAGCGTTTAGGTTTTTTGAAATTATGTTTTCAAACATGATAAAATAGTCCCGAAGGGTTTAAATATTTCGGGGCGGCAAAGATAAGGCAAACATTCGGGTAAATGGATGGAAATTTAATACCATCGATAAATAGGCTGCTCTCGCAATAGATTGATTTTCAATATTTAACAAGGCTGTAATCAGGTCAGGTTTAATCCAATTGCCTTTTTAACCGAACATATGCCCAGGCAGTAAATGGGAATACAATGAAAGCTAAAAAGCTAAGCCAGCTTCCAGTAAAAAAAAATAAAATAAAACCAATTAATAGAAGATACAGGGGGTATAAAAAAATGAGCAGTGCAATAAGAACAGAATCATAATGATCCGTATCACTTGTTCTTGATCTTGTAAAATACCTTACCGGCAAGTAGAGTGGTGCATTCAGTAATAGCCCGGTTAAAGCTGGCAGAGCAAATAATATTTTGAAAATCATCGCAGGTTTTATTACCAATAATTTCTCCTGAAGCTGTTTATCCTCCTTTTGAATTTCGAAGACAGAATGCTGTAATTCTTGCCTGAGTTTATCATTAAAAGCCTGGTGTTTTTTTCCGTCTGATTCATTTATATCAATATTTTTTTTTGAAATAATTGACCCAAAATTCAAAAAAATATTTTTCCCGAACCTCCTGAACGAACTATAATTGATGCTTACCGGCAACACTTTTACATCGATATCATCTTGCCAACTGCTGATAGCAAGTCTTGCTGTCCCTTTTTTAAGCGGTCGCAAATGCCATTCATTAATACATTTTCCTTCACTAAACATGAGTACTGTTCCTTTACGCTTAAAGATTTCTTTACAGGCATCAAAGGTTTTATAATTTGTATCAAGGTTTTCTACGCCTTCGCTGGTTCGATAAACTGGAAGGATTTTCAATTTAGTCAGGAGTTTAATATAGAACGGCTTCTTGAATACGTCTCCCCTTGCCAATGACCAAACAGGTTTTTTAAAAAGTATATCGAGCAGAATGGCATCTAAAAATGAATTGGGATGATTAGCTGCCAGCAGTAATGGCCCTTCCATCTTTAACACTTCAGGGTTATTTATTATTATTTTACGGCAAAATATTTTTGCGGCCAGGGCAACCCATATTTTCAGAATCTGGTAGAGCAAATGCTTTTAAGGTTGAATATACTACTTCGTTGTTATTTATCACAAGCCGGGGTCAGGCGATTTGAGCAATATTTTTACCAGCAATAAACCCACTGGTCCAGGCATGTTGAAAATTAAAGCCCCCCGTCACTCCATCCACATCCATTACTTCTCCGGCAAAGAAAAGGTTTGGAACTTTTTTACTCATCATCGTATTATGGTCAATCTCATTAAGTTTAATACCACCTGCGGTTACAAACTCTTCTTTGAAAGTTGTCTTACCTTTTACATTAAATTCACAATTACATAAATTCTTTATCAGCTTATTTGCTTCTTTCGAAGGTAAATCTGTCCATCTTCGCTCAATATTTATTTCAGAATATTTCAACAGGAATTCCCATAACCTGCCCGGCAAACCAAATGAATTTTTATTAACTACTTTTTGTGAAGCCAGTTCAAAACGAAGCAATTGAAACTTATTTGCTAATTGTTGCTCATTATAATCGGGCAGCCAATTGACCAGTACTTTAAACTCATATTTTTGGATTGTCAATTCTCTGGCTCCCCATGCACTGAGTTTCAATATTGCAGGCCCACTCAATCCCCAGTGGGTAATCAATAACGGTCCATCCTGCACCAATTTACTACCAACAATCTTGACGGCTGCGTTGCCGACGCTTACCCCCATCAATTTTGTGATTGGATGCCCGGGCATATTAAAGGTGAATAAAGACGGAACCGGATCTTCAATTGAGTGACCGGTTTCCTTTAGCCAACCAAACATAGAAGACTTCGGATATCCTCCGCCAGCCACACAAACAAAATCAGCCTGCAATTTTCTCCCTCCGGAAAGTTGCATATCAAATACTGATTGCTGAAAACTTATCCTGGCAACTTCTGTATTCATTATAATTTCTACACCGTAAGCACTTGCCTCCGTCAGTAAGCAGTCAATTATACTTTGCGAAGAATCAGATACCGGAAACATCCTTCCGTCCGGTTCAGCTTTTAACTTAACTCCCCTTTCTTCAAACCATCTGAGAGTATCAGTAGTAAAAAACTGATGAAAAGTTTTTTTTACAAAATTCTCACCCCGTGGATAGTTCTTACTCATCTCTGCTATATTAAAACATGCATGAGTTACATTACAGCGGCCACCACCACTGACTTTTACTTTTGATAACAGTTTGCCCGTTTTTTCAATAATAATGATTTTCAATACAGGATTTAGCCTTGCCGCATTTACAGCACAAAAAAATCCGGCAGCACCGCCCCCAATAACAACTAATTGTTTTGACACAAGTAAGTTTTATTCAAAGAAAGACTAAATTTTATTAAGTTCGTTTCTATATGGCTGACGCAATAACAAAAAAACAAATTAAAGAACTTCAGATTATTCCCTATGAAAAAATAAGGAATCAGTTAAAAACCGGGCATATCTTCTTTGGTTCCGGCAGCTATGCTTTTTCAGGCATTATTCAACGCCTGACAAAAAGTGCCTGGAGCCATGTAGCTATTGTTTATAAAGATGAAGAACTTGGCCGGGTTATGATATTGGAGGCAGAACCCCGGATTGGTATACGCCTTATACCGTTGTCAAAATATATGAAGGATTATAAAGGGACCAGACGACCCTACAAAGGGCAGATAGTATTAGCCAGACTTAATATCGAACTTGAACATGAAAAATTGAATAAAGCGATCTGCTTTGGTCTTGATGAGTTGACACGACCATATGATAACTGGGAGATCATCCGTATTATGACCCGCATACTTTTTCGAATCGGAAAAAGAGAAAAAAATAAAAATTATATCTGCTCTGAATTAGTAAGAGATGCTTTTGCGAAAGCCGGAATAGTGTTCAGGCTGAATGACACTTACATAAGTCCCCAAGAAATCTGGAAAGACGAGAGAATAGTACCTACTTACAGAATATTATAAATAGACGTTTTGTCTTACTGCTGTTTACCGACTGTAATCATCCGGCTTGAAAAAAGGTTTGAATTATCATCTTCTGCTTTTTCAATTATGCTGTAATCTGAAAGAATATCTGCTTTCATTTTTCTTACACAGACATCATGCTCAAAATGTACAGAAGGTTTCCCATCCTTTGTTCGCACAGTCCAGCCATCATCTTCGGTATACACATCTCTTTTACCAAGGTTTATCATAGGCTCAATAGCCAGTACCAATCCTTCTTTCAGTTTAGGACCGCTTCCCCTTTTACCATAATTAGGAACCTGTGGGTCTTCATGCAGGCTCCTGCCCAATCCATGACCGACCAATTCTCTCACTACACCATATCCGTGTTTCTTTTCAGTATATTCCTGAATGGCAAATGCAATATCGCCAACCCTGTTACCAACGACAGCTTTTTCAATCCCTTTGTAGAGAGATTCTTTAGTTACATTTATTAATTGCATCACCCCTTCCCCGGGGTCCCCAATTGTAAATGTGTAAGCATGATCCCCATGCCAGCCATTTAATATCACTCCTATGTCAACAGAGACAATATCACCCTCTTTTAATTCATTATTTCCCGGGAAACCATGTACCACAACATCATTAACGGAAATACATGAATTAAATGGGTACCCATGGTAGTTCAAAAAAGAAGGTATTGCATGATGGTCATTGATAAATTCCCCAATCATTATATCAATGGAAAGAGTAGTTATTCCTGGCTTAAGCCTTTTTGCGACCTCACTCAATGTCTTGCTCACCAGCAAAGCACTTTGCCGCATCATTTCCACCTGATCGTTTGTTTTATAGAGCATCATAGATTGCAAATATCCGTAAAATGCAAGACCCGGCAAGTGATGTGCTTACCGGGTCTTTTTATGCAGAATAAAGTTTATTACATCTGAACAGCTGAAGTCGTTTGCCTCCCCTGAATTCTTCCGCTCTTCATCAAACCATCATATTGGCGCATCAGCAATTGTGTTTCTATCTGTTGTAATGTATCAAGAATAACACCCACCATAATCAGCAAAGATGTACCCCCAAAAAAGGTTGAGAATTGCTGCGTTACCCCAAATCGTTGAGCAATGCCAGGAAGAATACCTACAAATGCAAGTAAAACAGCTCCTGGCAATGTGATTTTATCCATAATAGCGCCAATATAATCAGCAGTTGGTTGTCCCGGTTTTACACCAGGAATAAAGCCATTATTCTGCTTCAAGTTATCTGCGATTTGCTTAGGATTAAATATTAGTGCTGTATATAGAAACGTAAATCCTATTACCACAATTGAATAAACAACCATATACCAAATATTGCTATGATCTGTCAGGGCTTGCAGGAGACCACCTTTACCAGCCGTATTAAAGTTTGCAAAAATAGTTGGTATGAATATGATTGCCTGTGCAAAAATGATCGGCATTACACCTGCACTATTTACTTTTAATGGTAAAAACTGTCTTGCACCACCAAACTGGCGGTTACCAACAATTTGCTTTGCATAATTTACCGGCACTTTTCTCACACCCTGAATCAGTAGAATACATCCCATCACAATCGCAATAAGAATTGCTATCTCAACGATGAATACAAGAATATCGCCACTTCTGCTTGATTTACTTGTTAATTCCTGCAGAAAAGACTGAGGCAGACGGGCCAGGATACCAATCATAATGATCAGAGAAGTACCATTACCCAACCCCTTGTCAGTTATTTTCTCACCCATCCACATTACAAATAAAGTACCTGCAGTAAGTACAACTACAGTGGTAAGCCAGAAATTAGCAGGAGAAAAGCCTGCCATCATACCACCTGTTTGAGCAGTCATCCCCCTCAAATAACTAACATAGGCTGAGGCTTGCAATATGGTAACACCAACAGTAAGATACCGGGTGTACTGGTTAATTTTTTTACGTCCGCTATCGCCTTCCTTTTGCATCTTCTGAAAACGGGGCACCAGCACTGTCATCAATTGCATAAAAATGGAGGCAGAAATGTATGGCATTATTCCTAATGCAAAAATGGAAGCGTTGTTAAATGCACCTCCTGAAAAAGCATCAATTAAACCGAGTATACCAGTATTATCCGCACCCCCTTTCAATTCAGTAGCATCTATACCGGGTAATACAATGTGTGAACCAACCCGGTAAATAGCAATCATCATGATGGTAAAGAGAATCTTACCACGCAACTCTTCGATGCTCCAGATATTTTTGAGTGTCTGTATTAATTTCTTCACGGCGATTAATAAAATTTAAAAAAGCACTTAAAACATAAAAGACGCATTGTCAATGCGTCGTTGCAATTTAGCGAAATTACTTTACAATTTCCACCGAACCGCCAGCAGCTTCGATGGCGGTTTTGGCTTTTTCACTCACCGCATTTACTTTGAAAGTAAGTTTGGATTTCAACTCACCATTACCCAGAATTTTTACTCTGTCGTTCTGACTAACCAGCCCGTTGATATAAAGGTTTTCCAAAGAAACTTCTGTGATGTTATACTTATCTGCCAATTGTTCAATCTGGCCTACATTAAACACTTTATATTCAACCCTGTGAGGATTGTTGAAGCCACGTTTTGGCAGACGACGCTGAATAGGCATCTGACCGCCTTCATGGGCCATTTTGCTCTTATAACCGGCACGGCTTTGTCCACCCTTAGTACCTTTTCCGGCTGTTCCCCCATGTCCGGAACCATCACCACGTCCAACTCTTTTGTCTTTGTGCGTTGCGCCTTTTGCAGGTCTTAATTCATGTAGTTTCATCTTTACTTGATTTTTGACTTAACGGGGAATCACCCCTCGCTTACTAGTTTGAAAAAAACTCAATTTGAATTGAGTGATCAGATCTCTTCCACTTTTATAAGGTGAGTCACTTTACGGATCATACCCAAAATTTGCGGAGTAGCTTCTACTTCTTTAGTAGAATTAGTTTTATTAAGACCTAAAGCCTGAACGGTCAATTTTTGACGCTCTGGTCTGTCGATAGGGCTTTTAACTAATGTTATCTTTATCTTTTTCATAATTCAATTCGTTTAAGAACGGGTTAACCGTTGAACACTTTCTTTAAACCAAGAGTACGGGTCTTTGCAACATTGATCGGCTCACGAAGCAAGGCCAATGCCTTGAAAGTGGCTTTTACCACGTTGTGCGGATTTGCAGAACCAAGAGATTTTGCCAATACGTCGGTAACACCGGCACTTTCCAGAACGGCACGCATAGAACCTCCGGCAATTACACCAGTACCATGTGCGGCAGGCTTGATCAATACTTTAGCAGCACCCTCTTTAGCCCACTGGTCATGCGGGATAGTACCCTTCATCACCGGAACTTTAATCAGGTTCTTCTTAGCATCTTCAATTCCTTTGGTAATGGCTTCCTGTACCTCTTTAGCCTTTCCTAAACCATGACCAACAACTCCATTCTCGTTTCCAACTACTACGAGTGCAGAGAAACTGAAGGCACGGCCACCTTTGGTTGTTTTTACAACACGGTTGATGGCAACCACTTTATCTTTCAGTTCCAGGTCACCTGCTTTTACCCTGTTTACGTTAAACTTTGACATTTATTCTTGTAATTAAAAGTTTGAATGTTGTTTGCTTAGAATTTAAGACCGCCTTCTCTTGCTCCGTCAGCTACTGATTTTACACGGCCATGATATAAATAACCTCCCCGATCAAAGGTTACATCTTTAATTCCCAACTCAGTTGCTTTTCTTGCAATAGCCTCTCCTACCAGTTTGCTCTTATCAACCTTATTCGCCTTCTGGGCTTTAATATCCTTGTCTCTTGAAGAAGCTGCTGCCAGCGTAACACCATTAGCATCATCTATCAATTGCACATAGATATCTGCATTGCTTCTGAATACAGACAATCTTGGCTTCTGTGCTGATCCTTCGCCGATCTTGCGGCGAATACGATAGCGAATATTTTGTCTTCTTTGTGATTTAACTTTTGGGTTCATCTCTTTTATTTTTTAACCTTGATTCTGCCAAGGTCATACTTGACTTAATTATTTACCAGCCGCTTTACCAGCTTTCTTACGTACAACTTCTCCAACATAGCGAACACCTTTTCCTTTGTAAGGCTCAGGTTTACGCAGGCTGCGTAATTTAGCTGCAACCTGTCCAATCAGTTGTTTATCAATACCTTCAAGGGTGATAATCGGATTCTGTCCTTTCTCCTGCGCCGTTGCCACTTTTATTTCTTTAGGTACTTCGAAAATAATATTGTGAGAATACCCTAAGGAAAGATCAAGCACATTACCCTGGTTAGCAGCTTTGAAACCTACACCTATCAATTCCAGTTTTCTTTCATACCCATCAGTTACACCTTTCACCAAATTAGAGATCAGTGAACGATATAAACCATGCAATGCACGATGACGGATCTGGTCTGTAGGGCGGGCAAAAGTTATCGTACCATCTTTTACTTCTACAGTGATATCACGGTCAATAGCTTGCTTTAATTCACCTTTGGGCCCTTTTACGGTAACCACATTGTCTTTGCCCACAGATATCGTAACACCATTGGGGGCCACTACCGGTTGTTTTCCTATACGAGACATAATTAGTTATTTTATCTTTTTTATTTACTTGTTACTGACCGGTCAGCTTAGTATAGTTTCAGCTTAATGTATCAGTAACTATTCAATTAATATACATAGCAAAGAACCTCACCTCCAACGTTCTGGGCTTTTGCTTCCTTGTCTGTCATTACTCCCTTAGAAGTTGACAGGATGGCCACACCCAAACCATTCTTAACACGGCGGAATTCAGCGGGTCTTGCATACTGACGCAAACCTGGACGGCTGACTCTCTCCATACTTTGAATCGCAGGTTGTTTAGTTGAAGGATCGTACTTCAAGGCAATTTTAATAATACCCTGCTTGTTATCATCTTCAAATTTGTACTTCAGAATATAACCCTGGTTGTACAGGATCTCTGTCATACGCTTCTTTAAATTAGAAGCCGGGATATCAACCACACGGTGACCAGCCATCTGTGCGTTACGGATTCTGGTCAGGAAATCTGCTATAGGATCTGTTACCATATTTTTTGCCCTCCTACGTCCGCCAGCGGCGGATAATTGGAAAAGTTTTGTTTAATAATTAAATGTCTTACCAGCTTGCTTTTTTTAATCCGGGAATTTTACCGTTCAGAGCCATGTCTCGTAATGCAACCCTGGAAATACCAAAGTAGCGAACATAACCTTTGGGACGGCCCGTAAGCTGGCAACGATTTTTGAGACGAACTTTTGAAGAATTCTTCGGCAGTTCATCCAAGGCTTTCCAGTCGCCTGCTTTTTTCAGCTCTGCTCTTTTTACAGCATGCTGGGCGACCATCTTCTCCCTTTTTCTTTGCCTGGCTTTTACTGATGTTTTTGCCATGTTTATTTATCCTTTTAGTTTGAACTATTTTTTGTTGCGTTCTTGAAAGGCATTCCGAGCTCTTTCAATAATTCGTATGCTTCTTCGTCGGTGTTTGCAGTTGTTACGAAAGTAATATCAAGACCTGTGATCTTATTTACTTTATCGATGTCAATCTCCGGAAAGATGATTTGCTCTGTTACACCCAGTGTATAATTACCACGGCCGTCAAAGGCCTTTTCATTTACACCTTTAAAGTCACGAACCCTTGGTAAGGCCACTGCGATCAAACGATCCAGGAATTCGTACATCTTTTCTCCACGCAGCGTAACCCTTGCACCGATAGGCATATTCTTACGCAGTTTGAAGTTGGAGATATCTTTTTTCGACATTGTCGCTACCGCCTTCTGACCAGAGATAGTTGTCAGCTCATCAAGAGCAATATCAACTAACTTCTTATCAGTTACCGCACCATTTACGCCACGGTTCAGACAGATCTTCTCCAGCTTTGGAGCCTGCATTACAGATTCGTAGCCGAATTTTTTTACCAGAGCAGGTACAACATCTTTTTTGTACTTGTCTGCCAACCTTGGGGAATAAGTTTTAGTACTCATTATTTTTTACCTCCCTGAACTTTTTTTGTTTTGAAAACCTTTTCAGTTTTTCCGTCCTTTCTCACTCTGGTTACTCTTGCACCTGCCTTTTGAGCAGGATCCCAAAGCATTACATTACTGATGTGAATGGGGGCTTCCTTTTTAACAATACCCCCTTTTGTATTCTGTGCAGAAGGTTTTGTGTGCTTGGTAATGATGTTTACACCTTCTACTATCACTTTGGTATTCTTCTCATCAATCAACACCTCTTTCACAATCCGGGGTTTGGAAAGATCTTTATCATCTCCGGTGATAACAACTACATTATCTCCCTTCTTGATATTAAACTTTGGTTTGAATCTTGCTTTCATTTTATCTGTCGTTAATGGGTTTAACCCCTTTTAATCAATTATAATACTTCAGGCGCCAGTGAAATAATCTTCATGTATCCTTTATCACGGAGCTCCCTGGCTACAGGCCCGAAAATACGGGTACCTCTTGGCTCATCGGATTGGTTCAGTATTACTACCGCATTGTCATCAAACCGGATGTAAGAACCATCTTTACGACGCAATTTGTTAGTGGTACGAACAATTACCGCTTTTGCCACTGTTCCTTTCTTGATACCACCCTGTGGTAACGCATCTTTCACAGTTACTACAATCTTATCGCCAATTCTGGCATAACGCTGACCGCTGTTGCCGAGTACACGGATACAAAGCACCTCTTTGGCGCCACTGTTATCCGCAACATTTAACCGGCTTTCTTGCTGAATCATTTTTCTAAGCTTTAAACTATTAGCTGCGAGTTGCAAGCCTTTAGCAATTATTACTAATCTGTTTATCTAAGTTGTACGGCTCGTAGCTCAAGGCTCGCAATCCGTAATTTTCTTACTTCACTTTCTCAACTACTTCTACCAATCTCCAACGCTTTGTTTTACTCAGCGGACGGGTTTCCATAATCTTTACTACGTCACCGATGCTGCACTCATTCTTATCATCATGAGCATGGAATTTGGTAGTCTTTTTTACGAACTTACCATAGATCGGGTGCTTTACTTTTCTTTCAACGGCAACAGTGATGGTTTTTGTCATCTTGTTGCTGGTTACAACACCTATCCTGGTCTTTCTTAAATTTCTTGCTTCCATTTTATTAGCTTTATTATGCTTGCTGTTGCTTTAACTTCAATTCCGTTATAAGTCGGGCAATATCCCGGCGTAATCCACGGATGGTCATCGGGTTCTCCAGTGGAGAAATGGTATGAGCAAACTCCAGCTTTTTCAACCTTTGTTTGTCCTCTTCGAGACGGACCCTTAGGTCCTGCTCATTCATCCCATGGATGCTCTTTACAAAATCTGCTTTCTTTGACATCGCTATTCGATTTATTAATTATTACGCTGTTACTAAATCACGGCGTACAATAAACTTTGTTTTAATAGGCAGCTTACCGGCAGCCAGTGCTAATGATGCTCTCGCTACCTGCTCACTTACACCATCTACTTCAAATAAGATACGGCCTGGTTTTACTACAGCAGCCCAGAACTCCAGGTTACCTTTACCTTTACCCATCCTCACCTCAGCTGGCTTCTTGGTGATTGGTTTATCAGGGAAAATGCGGATCCATACATTACCTTCTCTTTTCATTTCACGGGTCAATGCCTGACGGGCAGCTTCAATCTGACGGTCAGTGATCCAGTGCTGATCCAATGCTTTCAGAGCAAAAGAACCAAAGGCAATTGTAGTGCCTCTTTTAGCATCGCCTTTCATTCGGCCTTTCTGCATCTTCCTGTGCTTCGATCTTTTCGGTTGTAACATTGTATATAATTTCTAGTTACTTGATTCTTGTTTAATTCAATTAGTTTCTTCTGTCTCTTCCGCCACCTCTTCTGTCGCCACCACCTCTTCTGTCATCACGACGGTCTCCACGGTTATCGTCTCTTCTTTCCCTTCTGTCACCACCACCTTCGTTCTTACCACCAGCTATAAAGTTTGGATTCAGGTCCCTCTTCGCTAATACTTCGCCTTTACATATCCATACTTTGATACCGATTTTACCATATACTGTTTGTGCAAATACATTTGCATAATCAATATCCATACGGAATGTATGCAGGGGTACACGGCCTTGCTTGAATTCTTCGCTACGGGCAATTTCAGCTCCGGCCAAACGACCACTTAACTTGATCTTAATACCCTCAGCTCCCATACGAAGTGCTGAAGCGATAGCCATTTTAGTAGCTCTCTTAAAATTGATACGGTTCTCGATCTGGCGGGCAATAGTATCTCCAACAATCATCGCATCCAGTTCCGGACGACGGATTTCCAGTATGTTTATCTGAACATCTTCTTTGCTGGTCAGCTTTTTCAATTCTTCTTTGATACGATCAACCTCTCCACCACCTTTACCGATAATGATACCAGGCTTGGAAGTGTGAATAGTAATGATCAGTTTACCCAGGGTTCTCTCAATAACTATCTTAGAGATACCACCCTTATTGATACGGGCATTCAGGTAAGTTCTGATCTTATGATCCTCAATCAGTTTTCCGGCATAATCTTTCTTTGTGGCGTACCAGTTGGATTCCCATCCACGGATGATGCCTAACCTGTTACCAATCGGATTTGCTTTTTGACCCATGTTATTGGTTTATTAATTCGTTTAGTTTTTTGATTCTTTTGTATCTACGATCACTGTTACATGGTTGCTGCGTTTGCGAACCCTGTAACCACGACCCTGTGGAGCAGGACGCATACGTTTCAACGTTCTTGCGCCATCCACAAAAATGGTTTTAACCACCAGCTGGCTTTCATCACCACCTTCATTCTTCTGCTTCCAGTTGCTGATAGCACTCAGCACCAGTTTGCGCAGAGGAACTGCAGGATGTTTTGGATTGTGCTCCAACTCAGCCAATACTTTTTCTACTTTCTGGCCACGGATGAGGTCAGCCAGTAAACGCATTTTTCGGGGCGATGTCGGATAATTTCTCAGTTTAGCTACTGCTTCCATTGTTATTCAATTTCTTTATTAAGCTTCTACTTTCTTACTTGAGTGTCCTTTGAACTGGCGGGTTGGCGCAAATTCTCCCAGCTTGTGTCCTACCATAAATTCGGTTACATACACAGGAATGAATTTGTTGCCATTGTGCACCGCAAAAGTGTGACCTACAAAATCAGGAGTGATCGTAGAACGACGGCTCCAGGTTTTAATGACACTTTTTTTGTTTTTGCCTTCGTTGATGGCCACTACCTTTTTTTCAAGGTGAGAAGCTACATAAGGGCCTTTTTTAATCGAACGAGCCATGATTTATGACGTTGTGTTATTAATTAGTTTGTTTACTTGGCGATCTTACTTCCGTTCTTTCTTTGGATGATCATTTTATCGCTTCCTTTTCCTTTAGTTCTTGTTTTCAGACCTCTTGAGTACTGGCCGTTCCTGGAACGAGGTTGACCACCTGAAGCTTTACCTTCACCACCACCCATCGGGTGATCTACAGGGTTCATTGCCACACCACGGTTCCTTGGCTTGATACCTTTCCACCTGTTACGGCCAGCTTTACCCATGCTTTGCAGGAAGTGGTCGCTGTTACTTACAACACCTACAGTTGCGTAGCAATTGATCAATACTTTCCTTAACTCACCAGAAGGCATTTTAAGAATAGCATATTTCTCTTCTTTATTGGTCAGCTGTGCGGAAGAACCTGCACTACGGGCCAGTTTGCCACCTTGTCCGGGTTGCATTTCAATGTTGTGAACGTTTGTGCCCAAGGGCATATTCTTCATCGGAAGAGCATTCCCAACTTCGGGTGCCACATCGTTTCCACTTTCAACCTTTGCACCTACCTGCAATCCCTGTGGTGCAAGAATGTAACGCTTTTCGCCATCAGCATAACTAACTAGGGCGATGAAAGCGGTACGGTTTGGATCATACTGGATCGATTCTACTGTAGCAACACCAGCTTTATTTCTTTTGAAATCGATGATACGATACTTCTTCTTATGTCCGCCGCCTCTGTAACGCATAGACAGATGACCTGAAGAGTTACGTCCACCGGTTCTTGGCTTTGCTTCTAATAATGACTTCTCAGGAACATTAGTAGTAACCTCAGCATATGCATTACCGATTCTCCAACGGGTACCGGCTGTAATAGGTTTAAATTTTCTTAGTGCCATTTTTCAATTTCTTTTTTAGTTCAACATTAGCGGCTGTTGAGGCCATACATTTAATTAAGGTTAGATGTTTGAATACAAATCAATATTCTCACCTTCAGCTACTGTAACAAATGCTTTTTTGTAAGCTGGCTTACGACCAGAGATTACACCAGCTTTTGTAAAGCGGCTTTTATTTTTACCGGGAACTACTGCAGTATTAACACCCGTTACGGTAACACCGTAAAAGTCTTCCACTGCTTTTTTAATTTCCAGCTTGTTTGCTTTTTTGGCCACTTTGAAAGCATAGCGGCGTAGTTTGTCCTGCTGGGCATTTGCTTTTTCTGTCAAAATGGGTTTTATCAATACTTCAGAAAGTTTCATTTCTTACTCTTTAGAATGTTTTTAATTAAGCTTCTGCATTTTCTTCATCTGAGAAAATCTTAGCGGCACTTTCAGTCATCACTAATACTTCA
This sequence comes from Chitinophagaceae bacterium, assembly GCA_037045605.1. GTDB lineage: Bacteria > Bacteroidota > Bacteroidia > Chitinophagales > Chitinophagaceae > JJ008. The sequence goes on from JBAOHK010000018.1 coordinate 107,893, forward strand.
GAATTCACAATATCATAAGTGTTGATGTCGCTAAGCAACACTCCTAATACGGACGGAACGTTGCGTAAAGACAACTCAATATTGTCATTATATTCAGGCTGAATGAACATGATCTTTTTATCAGCAACTTTCAGATTACCCAGAATATCAACAAAGGTTTTTGTCTTTGGCGAATCCATAGTAATATCTTCTACTACATAAATTGCTTTGTCTTTCGCTTTGTATGAAAGAGCAGATATCTTCGCCAGGTCTTTTACCTTACGATTCAACTTAAAATCATATAAATGTGGCTTGGGGCCGAAGATGGTACCACCACCCTTGTATAAAGGGTTACGGATATTACCCTTACGGCTTCCTCCTGTACCTTTCTGGCGGTGCAGTTTGCGGCTGGCGCCTTGTACCTCGGCACGGGTCTTTACTTTGTGTGTACCCTGACGTTGAGCAGCTAAATATTGTTTTACTGCGAGGTAGATAACATGGTTGTTAGGTTCTGCTCCGAAGATCTCTTCTGGCAGTTCCACCGTTCTACCGGTTGCTTTTCCTTTCGTATTTAAAACTTCAACTTGCATTTTCTTTTGTTTTGAGAGTTAGCCTTCTTACTTCTGGATTAAAACAATTGAACCATTATAACCTGGTACAGAGCCACTAACAAGAATGTAATTTTTGTCAGCAAATATCTTCACTACTTTCAGGCCTTTCAGCTTTACACGGTCAGTACCCATACGCCCAGCCATTTTCATTCCTTTCATTACACGGGCAGCATCAGATGAGTTACCAAGTGAACCCGGAGCCCTCTGACGGTCATGCTGACCGTGAGATTGTTGTCCCACACCATGGAAACCGTGGCGTTTTACAACACCCTGGAAACCTTTACCCTTTGTTGTGCCTACTACCTCAACAGAATCGCCTTCTGCGAAAATGTCAACAGTAATAGTTTCACCAATATTTTTTTCGATGGAATAGTTGCGGAATTCTTTTGTAAACTTCTTAGGAGGCGTCTGAGCTTTTGCGTAGTGACTAACCTCAGATTTAGTGGAGTGTTTTTCTTTTTTATCACCAAAAGAAAGCGAAAGTGCATTGTACCCGTCAGTTTCGGTTGTTTTAACCTGGGTAACTACACAGGGGCCTGCTTCAATAATCGTACAGGCTGTTTGTTTGCCCGAAGGATCGAAGATGCTGGTCATCCCAATTTTTTTCCCAATAATACCTTTCATGGTTGTTCAATTTATGCCTGCAAGGTTATTGGGACATTTCAGACCTGTGAAAGTCTGAACTTCAATCCCCGTTTGCTACCGACCTTTTCCTTTCTGGGGAAGTACCGGTAGTAAACAAACCCTGAATGGCTTGTTTTATGTTTATCGGCCAGAGCTCTTTTTCCTGCTGTAGCAGGTTGAGAGATAGCAAAATTTTAAATCAATTTATAAGAACTAAGAAGCTTAGCCTCTTCTTTTACGCTTTAATCTCAACCTCCACACCACTGGGTAAATCCAGCTTACTTAATGCATCCACTGTTCTTGAAGATGATGTGTAGATATCCAGCAGACGTTTATGCGTAGCTAACTGGAACTGCTCACGGCTCTTCTTATTAACGTGGGGTGAACGCAACACGGTAAAGATTTTACGACGGGTTGGTAAAGGAATTGGTCCTGTTACCACAGCCCCGGTGCTGCGTACTGTTTTTACGATCTTTTCAGCTGATTTATCAACCAGGTTGTGATCGTAAGACTGTAATTTTATTCTGATTCGCTGCGACATGTGTGAAAACCCAATTTTCTTTTGGGAGTGCAAAGGTAGGGGTGAGAGCTATACCTTCCAAATAGTTTGGAAAAGAATTTTATAGGTTGTGGACAAACTTATAGCTAAATGTTTGAAACCTCTCTATTTGCTTGACTTTCAGCTTTATCTTGACCCTTGAATAGAAGAACATTTAGCAAAGGAAACTCGCAGCAAAAAGTAGCTGAGATTATTGCTGAAAATAGTGATAACGGCGGGGGTGTCTATGGTATGTTTCAGGTAAAATTGATATTATAAAATATCTGGGTTGCTATCCGGTCTGCCCATTGGTCTTACCTTCTGCTGGCATTACCCATATTTTTTCTGTCGAAATTTGTGTCAGCAATCCGTTGGAATATCTATTTCCAAAACATCGGATTGAACTTATCAACATGGCAGAATATGAAGCTTTACTGGTTGGGAATGTTCTACAATTTATTCCTGCCAGGCTCTATCAGCAGTGATGCATACAAAATTGTTATACTGAAAAGGAGATATAATGCTCCGTACAAAAAAACTTCAGCAGCAGTGCTGCTTGACCGTTTCAATGGCCTGCCCGGTCTTGGGTTAATACTTGCTTTTTACAGCATTTTCGTTATTGATAGTCCGTATATGTGATTGCTATTGCTGGCGGTGTAATATTGGTCGGGGTTGCTTTTTATTACATCATCCAACGGTGGTTGACGGATTATATTCCGGGTATTATCCCAACTTTTTAATTGGGATAATAGTACAGGGCCTGCAGTTCTATCTCATTACGCTTCTTACACCTGTCGCAGGCATATTCCATGTTTTCAACGATCCATTGGCTGAAAAAAATAAGGACTCATCGCTGAGTCCTTAACCCTTGAACATTGTGTTTTTCATAAACAGGCAACGGCCTGAGCAAAAAAGATTGGTTCCTAAAAACGGAGTAGAATACCAGGCAATATTTAGCAAACACAATGCCATTATCATTCTTTTGATTGATTCCAGTTAAGATTATGAGCTTTGTCAATAAAAAAATCCCGTCCTGATTGAACAGAACGGGATTCTATTTGAGTGGAATTGACTTCGATTATGCATTCACTTTCCCTTTCACCTTTGCTATCACTTCTTCAGCGATATTATTAGGTGCAGGATTATAGTGTGAAAACTCCATAGTTGACGATGCACGGCCAGAACTCAATGAACGGAGTTGGGTTACATATCCAAACATTTCGCTCAACGGAACTTTAGCTTTGATAACCTCAGCACCAGCACGGGTATCCATACCTTCCAGCATACCACGACGACGGTTCAGGTCACCTGTCACATCACCCATGTATTGAGCAGGAGTAATAACTTCTACTTTCATGATTGGCTCCAGCAAAACTGGTTTTGCTTTTCTCGCTGCTTCACGGAAACCTTGCTTGGCACACAATTCAAAAGACATAGAATCAGAGTCAACTGCGTGGAAGCTACCATCAAACACACGGATCTTCATATTATCTACAGGGTAACTTGCTAATACACCAGTCGTCATCGCCTGTTCAAACCCTTTCTGAATAGCAGGAACAAATTCACGGGGAATTGATCCGCCAAACAGGTCGTTTACAAACTGGTAATGCTTATCAGGATTTTCCGCTTTCCATTCCGCATCAACAGGACCAAGGTTGAATACAATATCAGCGAATTTACCACGACCACCGGTTTGCTTTTTCAGCGTCTCACGGTGTTCAACGGTGTTTAAGAATGCCTCTTTATAAGCTACCTGAGGAGCTCCCTGGTTTACTTCCACTTTGAACTCACGACGCATACGGTCTATAATGATCTCCAGGTGCAACTCTCCCATTCCACGAAGGATGGTTTGTCCGGTTTCTTCATCAGTGTTTACACGAAGCGTAGGATCTTCTTCGACCAGCTTGGATATTGCCATACCCATTTTATCAACGTCGGCCTGTGTTTTAGGTTCAACAGCTACAGCAATAACCGGTTCTGGAATGAACATATTCTCCAAAGTGATCGGATGATTTTCATCACACAAAGTATCACCGGTTTTGATTTCCTTAAAACCAACAGCAGCGCCAATATCTCCGGCTTCGATAAAGTCAATAGGGTTTTGCTTATTGGCAAACATCTTCATGATACGGCTGATACGTTCTTTCTTACCGCTTCTTACGTTCAATACATAAGAACCGGCATCTAAATGACCAGAATAACACCTGAAGAATGCCAGGCGACCCACAAACGGATCGGTCATGATCTTAAAGGCCAACGCTGCGAAAGGTTCTTTAGGATCTGCTTTACGGGTGATCGGCTCACCAGAATCAGGGTCTGTTCCTATGGTATCAGGAATATCAACCGGTGAAGGCAGGTAACGGCAAACAGCATCCAGTGCTGTTTGCACCCCTTTATTTTTAAAGGATGAGCCGCACATCATCGGAACAATGCTGAGGTCAACCGTAGCCTTACGGATCGCTTCATGCATTTCATCTTCAGTGATGCTGTTTGGATCATCAAAGAATTTCTCCATCAGCTTATCATCATATTCCGCAACTGCTTCAACCAGGCTGGCTCTCCATTCTTTTGCTTCTTCCAGCATATCGGCAGGAACCTCGATCTCATCAAAGGTCATTCCTTCTGTTTCCATATGCCAGATGATACCTTTCATTTTGATAAGGTCAACAACACCTTTGAAATCATCTTCTGCACCGATTGGTAATTGAAGAGGAACTGCTTTGGAACCCAGCATATCTTTTACCTGCTTAACCACCATCAGGAAGTCAGCACCTGCACGGTCCATTTTGTTTACGAATCCAATACGGGGAACACCATAGCGATTAGCCTGGCGCCATACAGTTTCAGATTGTGGTTCTACACCATCAACCGCAGAGAACAATGCGATCAACCCATCCAACACTCTCATAGAACGTTCAACTTCTACTGTGAAGTCAACGTGGCCCGGAGTATCAATGATATTGAACGAATATTTTTTTGTATCAGCATATTCCTTGCCTTTGTTAGTAGGGAAATTCCACTGGCAGCTAACGGCTGCAGATGTAATAGTGATACCTCTTTCCTTTTCCTGCTCCATCCAGTCGGTGGTAGCAGCACCATCATGCACCTCACCAATACGGTGAATCATACCTGTATAACGAAGGATACGTTCCGTCGTTGTAGTTTTGCCCGCATCAATGTGAGCGGCAATACCGAAATTCCTTTGAAATTTTAAATCTGCCATGACTGCTTTATTTTCAGATGTTTAGATACGTTGAAAAAACCTTACGGTTTTGGAGGCGCAAAGGTAAGGGAAAAAGCCATAAAATAGAGGCTTAAGGGTTTCTTAATATACCCTGTGGATAAATTGAACCCGGTGACTAAAAATGTCATGATAATACACTTACTTACAAAGATTCAAAATCCTTTTATTTTAGTTCAGCGTAAATGGAACTACTATGGAAAGAAAAATTTATAACCCGATACAAAAAGACTATGTAACCTTCCTGAAAACACATGCTGACACCAACGGTGAATGCACCCTGGTGGAAGTGGAACTGGCTGATGGTGGTGGAGTTGGCCTTCATTATCACAAGACCTACTCTGAAAAATTTGATTGCCTGGAAGGAGAAGTAGAAGTATGGCTTGGTAAAATTATTTGCAAACTAACACCGGGGCAATCTGCAACTGCAGAACCTGATGTCAACCATCTCTTTCGGAACAGAAGCGGTAAGCCATGCAGGTTTCTGGTAGAGCTCCGGCCTGCCAGCCGTGGCTTTGAACAATCACTCCAGATCGGCTATGGTCTGGCCCGCGACGGGCAATGCAAACCGAATGGTTTTCCCAAAGACAAACTGGCCCTTGCCTGGCTGTTCGACATCAGCGAAAGCAACTTGCCAGGCTGGATGAGCCTTTTTGAGTTCATTTTGCGCAAGCAGGCAAAAAAAGCCCGTCAAAAAGGGATTGATAAACAACTTACGGAGAGGTATGTGAAGTTCTAAATCAGCGGCTTTATGCCCCTATTCTTTTAATGAAGAATAGTTAAGGTAAACCCTGCCAGTGACCCGGAACCTGAGGGATTGGTAACCATGACATCACCAGTTGACCCACGATTAACAAAAGCAGTAATTTGAGTCGGAGAATTCACTAAAAAGGAAAAAGCGGACGTACCTCCAAAACTAACAGCAGTAGTACCGGTAAAGTTGCTTCCGGTAATTACGATGGCAGCAATCTGCCCTCCGCTTGTTGGCGTGAAAGAACTTACCACAGGCGCCTGAGCGACGACAGTAGTGTGAATAAAAAAAGATACCGTAAGTAACAGGTAATTTCTCATCACATAGTTAGCCCTCTAAATTAGCAAGTTTTTGAATTGAGTAGGACAAAAACAACAACAAACTAAGCCAATTGTAGCTCATTGAAAAACGACATAGTCTGATGAGCAAACTTCCCTTTTGCGAAATGCACCTATTGATTTTGCAGGTCATCCTACTGATTTAGCAGAGGCTCGATGTTATTTTTTTTGGAGGGAGCTTTTAGGGTCAGGTGGGGACGAACAGAGCAAAAAAAGTCCCCCCGAAACCGGGAGGACTTGCTCTTTATCTGGAATATGTTCTTATTGATAGTAGCTTAAATTTAACTCTGAACGGCGGTTCTTCTGACGGCCAGCAGCAGTTTTATTATCTGCAATCGGCATAGTTTCACCATGACCGGTTGCAGTGATGCGGCTTTCATCAATTCCTTTGCTTACAAGGTATGTTTTCACAGAAGCGGCACGATTATCACTAAGAGTTTGATTATACTCATCTTTACCGACATTATCTGTATGACCATCAATTGCAAGGCTCATTCCCGGATTTTCAGTCATGATCTTAACAACATCATCCAGTCCCTTGAATGATGATTTTTGCAATTTGGCGCTACCTGTAACAAACAGAATATTCTTAGCAGCCATATTTACTCTTTTCTTCACTTCTTCAGTAATGACAGGGCAGCCAAAATTTTCTTTTGGACCAGGAATAGTTACACACTTATCTTCTTCATCGTTTGTACCATCACCATCGGTATCTGGAACGGGACAACCTTGATAACGGGCTACACCAAATACTGTAGGACATTTATCTTCTTCGTCATTGATACCATCTTTATCAGTATCAGGTATTGGACATCCCTGGTAACGGGCAAGACCTGGTACAGTAGGACATTTATCTTCCTCATCATTAATACCATCTTTATCCGTATCAGGGATTGGGCATCCCTGATATTTTGCCAATCCTTTTACAGTAGGACATTTATCATCCGCATCAATAATACCATCACCGTCTGTATCAGGAGGAGGTGGCGGTGGTGGAATTATTTTTTCTTCCTTTTTCTTCCTGAGAGCACCTGCCACACCGATACTGTGCTGCAAATGATAATTAGCAGTTTCAGTTGTTACCGGCACACGGTAAGTAGAGTTAATAAACAAATATGCTTCGTCAAAGAAATTAACTTTCAATCCAAGGCCCAGTGGCAAAAATGCGCCATAGTAGCTGCGGTACTTATGAGCACCAACTCCTGCGATAATATAAGGCTGTACCCAATATTGTTCAGTGGTCATTTTCAGGTTCACAGTAGCACTTCCTTCAAGCAGAAAATTGTCTCCTGAAAAGGTTTTACCTGGCATTGGGTAATTAATGAAAGAACCGCCCAGGCTTGCAGCAAAGTCAATATGATTGGTAAGTCCTTTGAAGTAGTTAATGGCCAGGCCAGGAGACATCTGGCTCATTTTGGCAAATTTCTTATCACTGATTACCTTGCTTAGTGATGTGCTGCGTATTCTTTCTGCTGTAACAAAGTCGTTAAGGAAGAAGCTGATACCTATAGCCGGTTCCCTTCTGTAGTCTTTATTCTGGCCATAAGTAGAGGGTACAAGCAGGTACAGCGCAAAAAATGCTGATAATATCTTCTTCATAAAGAGATAGTTTGGTTTATAACTGGACAAAAATAACAGGTAAGTTCAATATCCTGAAATAAATTATTTACTTAATATTCACCACTTTGGAGGGTTCCTTTCAGCAAAATGGCTATTTAAAGCCCTGTATCAATCAGTACCCTTATTTGGTGGCAAAGTATTTCTCCCGCAACAACTTGTCATCGCCATAAACATCATCATAAAAAACAATGTTTCCATTTCTTCCTTCACATGTGAAATAGCGGATGTAAACTGGTATCTTATTCCTGACAGCTATACTTCTTTTTTGCTTCTTTTGAAGCCAGTTTTTTACGGAGTCGATCCTTGTGTACCCCCCGCCAGCACTAACGCTATCGTTTCGCAAAATATAAAAAGCCAGTTTTTCCCATTCCTGCACCCTAACACAGCCATGGCTTAATGAACGCATTGCATTGGCAAATAAATACCGTTGGTTAGTATCATGGAGGTAAACAGAGTATTTATTGCTGAAAACAAATTTCATAATGCCTAATGCGTTGGCATCTCCGCTCCCCTGTACTATCCTGTATGGAATGTTTTTGCCATACTTTGACCAATCCACTGAATACGGGTCTACTTCATTGCCTTTGGAATCTACCAGGCTAAAGCCTTTACGGGCCAGGTAACCTGGATTTTTTTTAACGGCCGGCAAAATTTCCTTTGACACAATACTGGGTGGTGGTATCCATTGCGGGTAAGTGATCAGTTCTGTTATATTACTGGTAAGCACAGGCGTCCTTGTTTTTGCTTTCCCGCAAATAACTTTTGATGTAAGCTTGACCTCTTCTTTATCAATCAGTTCAAGATGATTAGCTGATGCATTCACCCAAATGTATTTAGTTGGCATCTTTTCCGGCAGCATTTTATATTTATCCATACTGATTGCAATGCGGATAAATTTTTCCCTGTCGTTCACATTCAGCATTCTTACAGTGCCTTCTCCTGCCCTTCCGTCAACTGCAATTCCTTTTTTCTTCTGAAACAATTTTACTGCCTCAGCCAGTTGTGCTGAATCAGCAGCTACACTATCAAAAGCAATGAAGCCCCCTTCATACAATCGTCTTTGTAGAGCCCTGTTGAACTTTGAAATATTTTTTTCAGGATACGGCACAACAGTGAACTGTTGATAATCTGCACTATCAAGAAACTTTTTTATGCCTGCTTTTAATAAATGATATCCCCTGTGTTGGGGTTCTAATGATTGGATCACCCTGGTTAAACCAGATTCATGAATTGCATCAAACTGCATGAGATAAAAATCATCTGCCAACACTGAGTCTTTTCTGAGAGTGATACTGTCCTGGGGCAATCTTCCCAATTTCACATCCTTCACAATTTGCAAGAATGCATCTGTAAGCATAACATCTGCTTTTGACCAGAGTGCTGCGTCTTTTCTGTCCCCTTTTGTAAAACTGTCTGCAAAGAATTTTTGCCGTATCTCTTTTAACTGCTTTACATGATAATCCTCCGGAAACAAACCAAATAACTGCGATGATTCTATAAAACTGTATAATGAATCTCCGGCAGGCAACCATTGTTCTTTTTCACTCCAAAGTGGCTCAAATATTTTTTTTTCATACAACAGGCTACTAAGTCTCGCCTGGGTAAGCATGGTAGTTGAATCATCCAACCTCCCGTTTCCCGTAGTTGCTCTCATAACCAATTCCTTAATCAGGTCGCTGGTCATTTCCTGCAGTTCTCCGGGAGTGCTGGCAATGGTATCACTTTTTTCCCCTTTACCATTACAGGCAAACAACACAAAAAGGCATAAAAATATGCCAATGAAAGACGGATACTTCAATTTGTGTATGTGCATAAGAGGTGTAGTGGCGACAGAAGCATGTCCGGCTTTTGCACTAATTTACTTTCACAATTTCTGCCGGTTATGGTTAACAAAATAAGCAATCGTTTCTACATTAAAGAGTATGCCCTGCTATTTTTTTCAACATTGCTCATGTTGAATGCAGCAGCTCAGGATCCCGGCTATACCCGTCCACCGGTTACTGATAAATGGGATGAGTACCAGCAACAGGTAAAAAAAGACTCTTTAAAAAGGATGGTTGAATTGAAGGATATGATACCCGGAATTGTGTATGACCTTCGGTATGCAAGCCGGAATAATTTTATGAAGAGGCAAATGTACCCGCCAAATACCAATTTTACATATCTGCGGTTACCGGCAGCAAAGGCATTACAAAAAGTACAGGCAGAACTGAACGAAAAAGGTTATGGATTAAAAATCTTTGATGCTTACCGCCCTTATTCTGTTACTGTAAAATTCTGGGAACTGGTTAAGGATGAACGATACGTTGCCAATCCCTCCAAAGGCAGCGGTCATAACCGGGGTGTTGCTGTTGACCTCACAATCATCAATACAAAGACAGGAAAAGAACTAAATATGGGAACCGGCTTTGACAATTTCAGTGATACAGCCCATCATACATTCACCCAATTATCCGAAGAGATTCTTCAAAACAGGGAATTATTAAAATCAACAATGGAGAAGTACGGCTTCAATACTTACACAGCAGAATGGTGGCATTACTCATTACCCGGCTCTGCAAAGTTTGAGATACTGGATATTGATTTCAAGAAATTAAAGAAAGACTTATAACACAATTACATCTCTTACCGCATCTATATTAATCGGCCCATAAACATGCGGAAATGTATCTGCCGTAGAAGGTGACCAATCAAAAACAAATTTGCTGGTGAGTTTATCAGTATCAATTACCAGTTTTATCAAACCGGTTTGTCCTGCAAAATATCTTTCCAGGACACCAGCCACCTGGTGATCCTGTGAACAATGGATGAAACCTTCGGCACTTAATGAGGGGTGTTCATAGAAACCCTTTTGTTTTGCAGCATCCCATTCAGCCGTGGTTGTTACATGATATATAACGGGCATTATAAAATTCTTTTAATTTTTTGTTCTAGGAGCAAGAAGTCAGCAAGTACAATTGCAGTTACCGCCTCTAGCACAACGGGTACCCGTAATGCAATGCAAAGATCATGACGGCCTTTTACAGAGATCGTTTCTACTTTTTCTGTTTCCCAGTTCAACGTTGTTTGTTCTTTGGGTGTTGAAGAAGTTGGCTTCACTGCAACCCGGAAAACCAATTCATTGCCATTGGTTAATCCACCCACTACCCCACCTGCATGATTAGTGGTTGTTCTGCCTTCCATATTCTCAATAGCATCATTATGCTGACTGCCGAACATTTTAGCTGCGGCGAAGCCGGTTCCAAATTCTATACCACGGACAGCAGGAATTGAAAAAACAATATGTGCCAGTTGTGATTCAACAGAATCAAAGAAAGGCTCGCCCAGTCCAATTGGTAATCCATTAACCCGGCATTCGATAATACCGCCAATAGTATCCTTAGTGTCAATTGCTTTTTGCAGGCCTTTTTCCAAGTCTTTTTCACCACCAATTTCCAGAATGGTTGATTCAACCTTTATCTGCCTCAATAATTTCTTGGCAATAACTCCTGCAGCTACCAATGCCACCGTCAATCTCCCACTGAAATGACCGCTGCCCCTGTAATCTTCAAAACCGCCTGCTTTTGCCTTTGCAACAAAATCTGCGTGGCCGGGCCTGGGCACAGCTTTTTGCTTTTCGTAATCACTGCTACGGGTATTTTTATTCTCAAACAGAATTGTGATTGGAGCGCCGGTTGTTTTACCGTTGAAGATGCCGCTTTTGAAAATGGGCAGGTCTTCTTCTTGTCTTGGAGTTGTTCCTTTTTGTGTACCGCCTTTTCTTCTTTCCAGGTCAGTAAGGAAATCTTCCACCACCAGTGATAACCCGGCCGGACAACCATCGATGACAATACCAACGGATTCTCCATGCGACTCACCAAAGATCGAAATGCGGAATATGCGGCCAAATGAATTCAAAGCTTATAAATTGAATTGTTGATATGGTAAAGATACAGAGGCTCCTAAAGATTTAAGGTCACTAAAAAAATCGGGATAAGACTTCTTAACGGCTCCTGCTTCTTCTATGATTGTTTCGCTTTCTGCTTTCAAAGCTGCAACTGAACAGGCCATCGCAATACGATGGTCATGATGAGAGTGTACATTAGTTCCCTTCACTCCATTACCACCGTATATTATCATGCTGTCGTCCTTCACATCAATCTTCACTCCCATTTTACCAAATTCTTCCTGCAATGTAACAGCCCTGTTACTTTCTTTATGCTTCAACCGGCTAACACCTTTGATTTTCGTTTCCCCTTTACAATAAGCAGCCAATGCAACCAATGGCGGAAATAAATCCGGGCAGTCTGTTGCATCAAAATCAAATCCATTCATAGCAGATGGCCTCACTTTTATTCCTTTTGCCTCAATTGCAATTCCGGCATTAGCGGCCATCAAAGCATCCACAATTGCTTTATCTGCCTGGGCAGAAGTCAGATCCAATCCTCTTACTGTTACCGGGCCTGCAATGGCTCCCGCAACCAGCAAAAAAGCTCCTCCACTCCAATCACCTTCTACGAAGTAGTTAATTGGTTTATTGGCTAATTGGGCACTGGGTGTTTCTCTAAAGTAAAACTCTTCATAATTTTTATTCTGCGGCACTTTCAATCCAAACTCTTTCATTACATCCAATGTCAAATCAATATAAGGCCTGCTCTTCAGATTTTTTACTTTGATGGAAACATCATTTGCCCCGGCAGCTGCAAAAGCCATCAGCAAACCAGTAAGAAATTGTGAACTCAACGAAGCATCAATTTCAATATTCTTTGGTTGCAACGGACCTTTAACTACAAGCGGAAGTTTTCCATTGTTTGATTTAACAGTTACACCCAGTTGTGGTAATACTTCATCAAAAAACTCCATCGGCCGGTTTAATAAACTACCCTCACCATTAACTGTGATTGATCTGTTGCTTAAGGCCGCTATCGGAACAAACATCCTTATGCTCAAGCCGCTTTCACCGCAATGGATATTATCGTTTTCTTCCCCATCCCCTTTTTCAACAACAACAAGATTATTATCCGGCATTTCCACTTTCGCCCCAAGGCTTCTTATAATACCTGTCGCCGCTTTATCATCGTTTGAATGACCAGGGTTAAAGAGACTGCATGTTTCCTTTGTAAGAAATGCGGCTGCCAATGCCCTTTGCATAGAACTTTTGGATGCCGGAGCCTGAACGATTCCTTTTATCGGAGATGGATGTATTGTAACTTTCACTAGTTATAGGTCTTGAATGATTTTTTCCAGTTGCTTCAGTGAAATTGGCTTAACTACCCCTTTCCCGATCTTCTCCAGCAGCACATAATTCATCTCCTTTCTTTCTCTTTTCTTATCCATCTTCAGCACATCAAACGTTTTTTGTTTGTTGAAAGCAGCATAAGTTGGAAGATTATACTTCTCCAATAAACTAACGACTCTTTCTGTTTGTTTAAATCCGGCAAGCTGCTCAGAAATATGACAGGCATACGTCATCCCTATTGAAATGGCCTGCCCATGTAGTAATTCATATTGTGTTTCCAGGGCATGTCCAAGTGTGTGGCCAAAATTCAACAACCTTCTCTCCCCTTTTTCAAACTCATCCTTTTGAACGACATTGGTTTTAATGATAGTATTTCGCTGAACCAGTTCGCAGATATGTTTCTGTCTTTCCTGGTATCTCTTCAAAGAATTTTTCTCCAGATCACTAAACATTGCCGCATCTTTGATACAGGCATGTTTAATGATTTCTGCAAACCCGTTTTCCCATTCCGCCTGCGGTAATGAATTCAGAAAAACCATATCATGCAGGATAAAAGATGGCTGACGGATAACACCCACCATATTTTTATATACTCCCACATCAATTCCATTTTTCCCACCGATAGAAGCATCCACCAGCGCCAAAATGGATGTTGGCACAAACCCAAAACGAAGGCCCCGCATATACACACTTGCCACATAACCGGTAATATCTGTTATCACCCCGCCACCGATGCCAACCAGCGTTGTTCTTCGGTCGGCTTCCATTTCAATCAGTTTCTCAATCACTGCATCAACAGTAGCCTGTACCTTAAACTCCTCGCCGGGTTTTAATATAATCGTATTCCATCCTTTGAAACGTTTGGTATGGGCATTGAAAACATTTTCATCCGTAATAATTACCGTAGCTTTTGAGTCAGTTATCTTTTTTAAATGACTGATGCCGTGAGCAAGGTAAAAATCGGTGGAAGAACCGGAGAATTTATAATTGATATGCTTCATAATTTTTCTCCCCAAAGCTGCTAAGACCCTAAGAATACAAATTGCGTCTTTGCGCCTTGCGCCAATTTAACTATCCATAATTTTTTTCTGATGATTAATACTCTCCATGTGAACCGCATCAAAATACCTGGTAACAAATTCTTTGCTTAGTCCCAATTTTTCCCCTTTTGCGAATGCCCTCTCGATAATTTCATTCCAACGATTGGTTTGCAGTATCGTAATGTTATTGGCTCTTTTGTAAATACCTATTTGTTCTGCTGCTTTCATCCGCTGGCCTAATATCTGCATCAATTCATCATCCAGTTGATTGATCTGCTGTCGTAATTTTTCAAGAGCTGCGTGGTATTCCTCAGAGCTTACGTCTTCTTTTCTCCAGATTATTGTATCCAGCATTTCTTTTAACCGTTCCGGTGTCACCTGTTGTTTAGCATCGCTCCATGCCTTGTCCGGATCAATATGGCTTTCAATCATCAGCCCATCGTAATCAAGATCAATAGCTTTTTGCATCACATCCAATAAAATATCCCGACGTCCGCAGATATGTGAAGGGTCATTGATCAGCGGCATATCGGGGTGTTTCAATTTCATTTCAATTGCCAGATGCCACATGGGTGCATTACGGTATTCTGTATTTCCATAGGAAGAAAACCCACGATGTATCAGACCTATCTGTTTCACTCCTGCCCTCGCTACTCTTTCAACCGCACCACTCCATAATTCAAGGTCTGGATTAATGGGGTTCTTTATCAGCACCGGCACAGCTGTGCCTCTTAACGCATCAGCCACTTCCTGTACACTGAAAGGGTTTACTGTTGTCCTTGCCCCGATCCATAACACATCTACTTCAAAAGTCAACGCATCCTGTACCTGTTTTGCAGTTGCTACTTCCACAGTTGTTGGCAAACCGGTTAATTTCTTTGCCTGCTGTAACCAGGGCAACCCTTTGGCACCAACACCTTCAAACATTCCGGGTTTCGTTCTGGGTTTCCAGATACCAGCCCGTAGCATATCCACTTTACCAGTAGCGGTTAACCGTTGTGCAGTTTCCAATACCTGCTCCTCCGTTTCTGCACTGCATGGTCCGCTGATGATAAGGGGACGTTTGTTCCATGCAGTCTTCACTGTTTCATCCGGTGTTTGCTCTGTTTTTTGCATTTATACAAATTTACCTTAATTAAATCGTTCGTTTTATTTTCTATTGATAACTCTTTTTTGAAACCAATTTGCGATTGAGATGTTTTTTGCCTGATCCAAATACATGACCAGCAAAAACAACGCACAACCGCCGAAAATGCACATATAACTGAATGCAGCGGCCTTCCACCGGTCAAGATTATTATATACCATTTCTCCGTTTCGCTCTACATGATAAATATTATCTCTGAAATCATAATTATAAAGAAACTGGTACCACTTCCTGGCATAAATCGTTATGTCCTCCCCTTTTTCCACAGAGATATATCCTCCATCTTCAGCATCATCAGATAAGTGAAATTCTCCCTTCTTTTCATTTAGACGAATAATAGTTTTAGAATATAAGCGACCTCTGCGACCCTCATAAGTTTCATGGATCACTTCTGTAACAACGCCTTTATTAACAGCCAGATAATCTTTCCCTGCAAAGAAATATTCCAATGCATTGGCAGCTCCAATAATAAATGTAATTATTGATGCCACACCTAATAGACCGTCTCTGTTTTTTATTTTAAAAATCATTTTATTATTCTTCGAATCTTATTCGCTTCCTCAATCAACCGCATTAAATACTCATTATCATCCTTCTCAATACTTTCTTTAAACCTCGTCAACTGTGCAATATGTTCTTTTAATACATCAAGCACATTCTCCTTGTTTTGCATAAAAATGGGCACCCACATAGCCGGGTTGCTTTTTGCCAACCGCACTGTACTTTCAAAACCGGCAGATGCTAATTCAAAGATGGCATTCTCTTCTTTTTCTTTTTGCAAAACTGTATTAGCTAATGCGAATGAGGTAATGTGAGAGATGTGACTGACATATGCCGCATGAAGGTCATGGGCTTTTGCTTCCATCTCCAATAAGTGCATACCAATCTTCTTATACATGCCTTTTACCCATTCCAATGCATCAGCATCACTTTCTTCCGCATTGCAGATGATAACGGCTTTGTTTTCAAAAGCACCTTTCATCGCAGCCTGCGGACCGCTGTACTCGGTTCCCCACATGGGGTGAGTGGCCACATATCTGCCTCTCTTTGGATGATTTTTTACAGCGTCAATCAACTGGCTCTTTGTTGAACCCAGGTCAACCACTACCTGATTATCTGCTTTATCCAGAATAGAAGGCAACAGGTCAACAAGTTTATCAACTGGTATTGCCAGTATAACTACATCTGATGCTGCAATGGCTTCTTCCAGAGGCAATGTCTCGTCCACCAGTTCCAATTGTACTGCCTGTTTTGCATGATCGGCATCAGCATCCACCCCGATAAGTTTTGATGACAGCTTTTTCTCATGCAGTTGTATAGCTAACGAGCCGCCAATTAAACCAACACCAACTATTGCTATTCGCTTTCGTTCCATTTTTTTTATTTTTTTATTCGTTGAATGGCCTCTTCAAATTTTTCTTCCGGGCTGCACAGGCTCACTCTTACATATTTTTCTCCGGCACTGCCAAATATGCCCCCCGGTGTAATAAATACATTTGACTTATACAATATTTCATCGCTTAACACATATCCATCTTTATATTTCGACGGAATTTTTGCCCAAACAAACATACCTGCCTGTTCTTTTGAAAATTCACAGCCGAGTAATTGCAACAATTCAAAAACCTTATTTCTCCTTTTCCTGTAAACTGCATTAACATCGTCATGCCATTCCTTTCCCAGGCCCAGTGCTTTTGCAGCTGCTAATTGTACCGGCAGAAACATTCCACTGTCCATATTGCTTTTAAACCGCAGCACTTCTTCGATCCTTTCCTTTGCTCCGCAAAGCATCCCCACTCTCCAGCCAGCCAGGTTATGGCTTTTGCTTAATGAGTTCAGTTCGATGACACAATCTTTTGCTCCTTCAATGCTTAATAAGCTCGTCGGGTTATCATTCAGGATAAATGAGTACGGATTATCATGAACGATGATGATATTATGCTTTCTTCCAAAAGCAACCAGTTTTTCAAACAATCTTTGGGTTGGCAACTGTCCGGTTGGCATTTGCGGATAGTTTACAAACATCAGTTTCACTTTCTTCAGTTTCTTTCTCCCCAGCCCTTTAAGATCCGGTTCATAACTGTTTTTCTCCCTCAACTTATATTCAACACATTTTCCACCTGCCAGCTTTACGGCACTCTGATAAACAGGATAACCGGGATTCGGAACCAGCACTTCATCCCCTTTATTTAAATAGGTCATGCAGATATGCATAATGCCCTCTTTGCTTCCTATCAGCGGTAATATTTCCGTATCAGGGTTCAGCTGAACATTATACCATTTTTGATACCAATCACCCATTGCTTTTCTCAGCAGCGGAGAGCCTTTGTATGATTGATAAGCATGAACATTTGGTTTTGCACTCTCCTCCTGCAATGTTTTTATCACATTCGGGTGGGGCGGCATATCCGGGCTGCCAATACCAAGGTTGATAATATTCTTACCAGCCTTATTCAGTCCGTCTATCTCTCTCAGTTTTTTAGAGAAATAATATTCGCCGATTCCATTTAATCGTTTTGCTATTTCCATAATCCTCTTTTATAAACTCCGTAAATTTTAATAGCTGCTGTCAGTGGCCTGATCGTCTCAATTACTTTATTGAACTGCTCTGCCGAATCAAATTCCATATCCGCATGAAAGCTATATTTAAAATCGCTGCCGGGGATAGGAAAGCTTTGCAGTTTACTTAAATTGATACCTCCTTCAGCAATTTTTGTCAGCACTTTCGCAAGGCTACCTTTTGAGTGATCGGTCTGAAAATTCACTGAAGCCTTATCCGCTTGATTGATTGTCACTGCTGTTTCTTCTCTTTGTAAAACAAGAAACCTTGTGTAGTTATTCTTTAATGTATGAATGTTCGGGGCAAGAATATCCAGTCCATATAATTCAGCGGCCAGTTTACTGGCAATAGCTGCCACATGTTTGCTTTTATGCTGATGAATATATTTGGCACTTAGCGCCGTGTCGTCAGTCTCCACCAGTTTCCATTTATGCTTATCCAGAAAATCATTGCATTGCTGTAATGCCATCGTATGTGAATGAACTTCTTTTATGTCTTCGAACTTCACTCCCGGGTTTACAAGCAGGTTCTGTCTTATTTGTAAATATATCTCCCCGGTGATCTTTAAGTTACTTTTCTGCAACAGGTTATAATTAGGCAGAATACTGCCGGCAATTGAATTCTCTATCGCCATGATACCACCATTACTTTCTTTTTTACTTCCGGCGATTTTTACCACCTCTTTAAAAGTGTTACAGGTTATCACTTCAACAGCCTTACCAAAGAACATTTGTGCTGCCACCTGGTGAAAACTTCCTTCGTAACCCTGTATTGAAACTTTTATACTCATGATCTAAAACAAAAATCCCGGCCAACCTGGCCGGGACTCTTTATGTTGATTTTTAGTTGTTCTTAGTTTATTTTCAACAAAAGCATTCCCGGCCTCTTTCCAAAAAAGAAGTAATAAAAATAATAACCAAAATATGCCTTTGCGATTGTCATGTAACAAATGTAGTTTTTGCAGTTGTTAAATCCAACAACTAATTCAATTATTTTCTGTGCCCTCCGCTTTCCGCATCATTCATCCTGATCTTTCTGCCACGATAGTTCTTTCCATCAATCGCTTTTATCATTTTTTTTGCGGCTCCGGGTTCTATTTCCACCCAGCTGTTCATCTCTTTCATGTCGATCTTACCAAGCACATCTTTCTTCAGGTCACTCATGTCAAGAATGAATTGCAGGAAGCTGGCTTTGTAAAAACCATCCTTGGTGCCAAGATTTACAAACAACCGTTGGTAATTACCGCCACCGCCAAAACTCCTGCCACTGGTGTCCCTATCACGGTCCCTTGACGGCCGTTCTCTTCCTTCTCCACGCCTGTCACCTCTTCTGCTGTCATCACCCCGCATATTCAGATCAGCGGCATTTTCGTAATACTTAAGAAAACGATCAAACTCCAACGCAGCCACTCTCTGCAAAATCTCTTCTTTTTCTATTGCTCCAAACTTCTCCCTCAACGTTGGCAAATATGTTTCGTACTGGCCATGGCTGATATCCGCCTGCAGCATTTTATCTATAAAATGGAAAAACTGCTTACGGCAAACATCTTTACCCGTAGGGATATCCATTTTATGAACTTTTGAATTCAATATCCTTTCTATCTGGCGTAGCCTGTAAACTTCTTTCGGTGTTACAATGGAAACGGATATACCGCTTTTACCTGCACGGCCAGTACGGCCACTTCGGTGAGTGTAAACCTCAACATCATCGGGCAGTTCATAATTAATAACATGGGTAATACCCGTAACATCAATTCCTCTTGCGGCAACATCAGTTGCAATTAGCAATTGAATACTCTTATCCCGGAAAAGTCCCATTACTTTATCCCGTTGCTGTTGCGTAAGGTCGCCGTGGATTGCATCAATGTCATATCCTTCTCTTGTCAGTCTCTCAGCAATATCCTGTGTATCTGCTTTGGTACGGGCAAACACAATTCCATAGATACCAGGATTGAAATCTATGATACGTTTCAAAACTTCGTACCGGTTATGGTGTTGCGTGGCATAATACTGGTGGTCAATATTGGCAGCCCCGGCATTTGTTTTACCAATTGTAATTTCAAAAGGTTTATCCATATACCTTTTGCTGACCTGCCGGATCTCTGGTGGCATAGTAGCACTGAATAGCCAGGTACTTTGACGATTAGGAGTATTCTTTAAAATAAATTCGATGTCATCCTTAAAACCCATGTTCAGCATTTCATCTGCTTCATCCAACACCACATAATGGATTTTTTCAAGATTGATTGCTTTTCTTTCGATCAGATCAATCAAACGGCCAGGAGTGGCCACCACAATATGGGTTCCTTTTTTCAGATCCCTTATCTGCATTGAAATGGATGTGCCCCCATATACTGCGGTAACAACAATATTACCTTTCTTATTTTTAAACGTATTCAGGTCGTTAGTTATCTGAAGACATAATTCTCTGGTAGGGCAAACGATCAATGCCTGGGGGAAGCGGTCATCTTTATTAATAAGTTGTAAAAGCGGCAACCCAAATGCAGCCGTTTTTCCGGTGCCTGTTTGGGCCAGCCCGATAAAGTCTTTGGTACCTTGTAACAAAACCGGGATAGCTTTTTCTTGTATAGGAGTAGGCTGTGTAAACCCTAAGGCCTTAATAGAGTTAAGGAGGCCTTCTTCAATGCCTAACGATTCAAATGTAATCACTGATAGAAAAAATTTAGTAAGGCGGCAAAGGTAGCCCTTAATAAGGGGACAGGCGAATGTATTTTGATACTATTATGCCTGAAAATAAGAAAGCCCTCCGCTTGTGGCGGAAGGCCTCTAACGATTGCTTGCCATTTGAAATTCTTATTTCTTTGTGGTATCAGCAGCTGGCTTAGCAGCAGTATCAGCAGGTGCTGGTGTTGCAGCAGTATCAGCAGGTGCTGGAGTAACTGCAGCTGTATCTGTTTTAGCAGCAGTGTCTTTGTCATCACCTTTTTTCTCACCGTTGTTGTTACAAGCTACCAGTGTTGTAGCAGCAATGAATGCAATTGCAAAAAACTTCTTCATTTTGATGTAATTTTTTGGGGTTGTTTGAAATATTTCGCTGTTAATACCGGGAATGGGAAAAGGTAACCCGGTTTTTAAAATTTTTTTTAGATGGCTTAGGGTTACTATTTTTAAAATCCTGTATTAAATAACGGAATGTGAAAGATCAGAACGACGAAAAGGCCTTATTGGAAGGATTAGCCGCAAGCGACAAAAAAGCCGTTGAGACCATTTACCGGGAGAACTTTAATATGGTTCAGTCCCTGATAATCAACAACAACGGCTCTGCAGACGATGCCAAGGACATATTCCAGGAAGCCATGATAGTTCTTTATGAAAAGGTGAGATCAGGGACTTTTGAGCTCAATTGCCAGATTAAAACCTTTGTTTACTCGGTGTCAAGGAGGTTATGGCTAAAAAGGCTGCAACAGCAAAACAGGTACTCAGCACCCGGTGATAATATGGAAGCGGTTGTGTCTGTAGAAGAAGAACTTGAGGACCATGAACAAAGAAACGCCGAGTTTGAAATGATGGAAAAAGCTATTAGTAACCTGGGCGAACCCTGCAAAAGCCTGTTAGAGGCTTATTATTTGCAGAAGCAGAATATGCAGGTGATAGCTGCCAGTTTTGGATATACCAATGCTGATAATGCAAAGAACCAGAAGTATAAATGCCTGATGAGGCTAAAGAAAATATTTTTTGCTCATTATAAAAACGGGAATGGTGATGACTGATATTAAAATACTGGACGCTGTTGAACGCTACATCAGGGGTGAAATGACTCCTGATGAAAGATTGCAATTTGAGAACCTCCGCAAAACAAACACGGAAATAGACCAGTTGGTAGTGGAGCATACTTTGTTCCTTCAGCAATTGAATCATTTTGGTGAACGCAAAAAATTCCGGTCCTCTTTAAATGATATTCATGTTGATCTGTCTGAACAAGGCAAGATTGACTCCATGAAACTGAAAGGCAAGGCCAAGGTTGTATACCTGTGGAAACGATACAGAAGAGTGGCTGCCATTGCAGCATCTATTGCAGGTGTTACTGCTTTAGGTATTTCAGCATTGGTATGGGCATTTGCTCCAAAAGCAAATACTGATTATGATACTCTGAAAAGAGAAATAAAAGATTTGCGCAACGCTACTGCCCAGCAGGGAAATGAAATTAAGAATGTAAAAAATAGTATCGGGAAAGAAAAAAGTAACCCGATAATATATAAATCAGGTGGTACAGGCTTTATTATTGATGCAAAAGGTTATTTGGTAACCAACTTCCATGTGGTGCAGGGTGCCAAAAATATTGCTGTGCAGAACAGTCGTGGTGAGTTTATTGCGAGAGTAGTGTACACTGATAAAGCAAAAGATATTGCGATTCTTAAAATAGACGACGAAAGCTTCAAGCCTTATACAACTGTTCCATACTCCATCAGCAAATCATCCGCCAGGCTGGCAGAACCAATCTTTACACTGGGGTATCCAAAAAATGAAATTGTTTATGGCCAGGGCTACCTGAGTTCGCTAACTGGTTTTAACGGTGACACACTCAGTTGCCAGATTGAAATTGCTGCCAACCATGGTAACAGTGGCAGCCCGATACTAAACAAAAATGGTGAAGTGGTGGGCATCCTGAATGCACGGCAGAATAGCACAGAAGGATTCACCTTCGCTATTCAGGGCAAATACATTTATAAAGCTCTTGATGAGTTGAAAAAATCAGATACAAGTTATCAACGCATAAAGCTCAGTTCAAAATCACAGATATCCGGAATGGACAGAACTGAACAGGTAAATAAAGTAGAGGATTATATCTACATGGTAAAAGTGAACTAAACGAATACACCCTATAAAAAAATACAGAGCGGCCTAAAGCCGCTTTTATTTTGCCCAAAGATTTTCGGGATACTCACCGTTTTTAATCAGCCGATGCAGGCTTTGCTGCACAAACGGAGCATCTTCCTTATAGGTCACCCCAAACCACAAAGAAGTAGTGGGAATAACTTCCACACTGCCGCCTTCTTTAATGAATTGGTCGGCGACAATAGGAATGAAAAACTCAGACTTTAATCCCTTTCCATGTTGTTGCAAAAACTCTGTAAAAAGGTTTTGTGCAAAAGAAAAAAAGGAAGTATCAAAGCACCAGAAATTCATGGATACACTTGTTGCAGCGGATAATTCTTTCGGCTCCAGCCCATCATCACATATTATTTTATCGCCTTTTTTCGAAATATTGATCCGTTCTGTAATTGTGGCAAGATTACCCTTATTATTTAGTCCGCAAACTCCCCGGTTCACAGTTCCATGATCAGACAAAGTACTTATCAGGTCATAGCCAACAATGCCGTAATTCTCCGGAGTGCATCCCACATTTAAAAAGGCTGCTGCATTTTCAAAAGTGTTATGTCCATAAAAGTCATCAGCATTAATGACAGCGAAGGGTTCTTTTACAGCATCTTTTGCACAAAGCACTGCGTGGGCTGTTCCCCAGGGTTTGGTTCTTTCAGCAGGAATTTCGAAACCATATGTGAAAGAATTTAATTCCTGGTAAACGTAAGCTGTCTCTATCCTTCCATTCAGTTTAGGTTCGAAAATCGCTTTGAAGTTGTTTGCAAATTCCTTACGGATAATAAAAACTACTTTACCAAACCCTGCACGGATCGCATCAAAAATCGAATAATCCATGATGGTTTCCCCGGCAGGGCCAAAGCCTTCCACCTGTTTCATACTTCCGTACCTGGAGGCCATTCCGGCGGCCAATATTACAAGAGTAGGTTTCATGTGATTCTTTTAAAACTGCGGACGAAATTAAAGTAAATTCGCCAAGCCTGTCAGGCAATTTTATATGCAGGATATTAATCCGGGTAACATAACAACAGATACACTGTCTCTTCCGCTACTTTCCAGGAAAAATGTAGTTGCTGATGTTTTACGGCTTGATAAAATACATCCGGTTGTTTCAGGAAACAAATGGTTCAAACTTCGCTATTACCTTGAAGAGGCGAAAGAACAAAGCAAGAAAACCATTGCCACTTATGGAGGGGCATGGTCAAATCATATACTGGCTACAGCGGCAGCTTGCCAAATCAATAATTTAAAGAGTATTGGTATTATCCGCGGTGAAGAACCGGCCAGTTACTCTCAAACCCTCATTGAAGCAAAACAACTGGGAATGCAGTTGATTTTCACAAGCAGGCAGGATTACAAAAACGAAATAATTCCGGAAGAACTGAACAATAACGGATATTACATAATTCCCGAAGGTGGCTACGGAATAAAAGGTGCTGAAGGAGCTGCTACCATTCTCGAATATTGCAAAAAAGAAACCTATACTCATATTTGTTGTGCCGCAGGAACCGGCACCATGACGGCGGGACTGATTCTCGGTTCTTTGCCCGTTCAACAAATAATCAGCGTCAGTGTCCTGAAGAATAATCTCAGCCTTGAAGAAGAAATCGTTTCTCTTACGAAAAAGGAAGACTACCGTTTCGAAGTCATACATCAATACCATTTTGGCGGCTATGCCAAACACAAACAGGAACTAATTGATTTTATGAATGATTTTTACAGGCACACTGCCATCCCCTCAGATTTTGTTTATACAGGCAAATTATTCTTTGCTGTCAATGATATGATTCATCATGATTTTTTCCCGGAAAAGAGTAAGCTGCTGCTGATACACAGCGGCGGTTTACAGGGAAATACATCGTTAAGTAAGGGAACGTTAATATTTTAGTTTTTTTGACAGGCTGCCCTATCTTTGTTACCACTGACAAACGAATCCAAATCCTGATTTCGTTCTGACAATATGAAAAAACTGTTCCTACTACTTTTTATATCCCTACTTACAGCAGGCAGATCATTGCAGGCGCAGGATACCTTGCCAAAATTTTCAGTGAAGAATGTTGGCAACAACCGCATTATTATAGGCTGGGTAAATAATTTTTCGAATATCCGGCAAATCAGCATTCAGCGTTCTTTTGACAGTCTTACAAATTATAAAACGATCCTTACTGTACCGGACCCGACCACTCTTCAAAATGGTTATGTAGATGCGAAAGCAACAAATGCTCACATGTTTTACCGTATTTACATCATGCTTGAGAAGGGGGTCTTTCTTTTTAGTGATGCAAAAAGACCGGTTTTGGATAGCCTTCGCAGGGCTGAACTTCCAAATGGCCTTAATAAACTACCGGGAGTTGATTCCCTATCAGTACTAAATGTAAATAATAACAAACCAAAGTCTAATGCATTTATGCCATCTCTCTACGTTTATACTCATAGGGATGGTTATGTTCGTATCAGTTTACCGAATGATGAAAAGCCGAGAAAATACTCAATAAAATTCTTTGATGATGATGAAACTTTTTTGTTTGAGTTAAAAGAGGTAAAAGAAAAGAACTTCAAGATTGATAAAACCAATTTCTACCATGCCGGCTGGTTCCGTTTCGAGTTATATGAGGACGGTAAATTATTTGAAAAACATAAGTTCTACTTAGAGAAAGATTTTTAAACAAGCTCTGCATCAAATATCGTCGTAAAACTCTTTTTTATTTTTTCTTTTACTTCTTTCATGTCTGTTTTATATCCCAGTTCTTTTTCCAGCGAAGTCACTTGCTTATTTACAATGCCACAAGGAATGATATGGTTGAAGTAAGTTAAATCAGTATTTACATTAAATGCAAAACCGTGCATGGTGATCCAGCGGCTGCAGCGTACACCAATTGCACATATTTTTCTTTCTCTTCCGGTAACACCTGGCTCTATCCAAACTCCGGTTTCACCAGCTGAACGATCTCCCTTAAGGCCATATTCAGCCATTGTAAGGATGATCACTTCTTCAAGATTACGGAGGTACTTTCCGATATCTGTATAGAATTTTTCGAGGTCAAGAATTGGATAACCAACAATCTGATCAGGGCCATGAAAAGTAATATCGCCGCCCCTGTTGGTATTGAAAAACTGAATTTTTTTTTCTTTCAGCTCCTCATCATCCAACAGGACATTCTCCTTATTACCACTTTTACCAAGGGTATAAACAGGTGGATGCTCGACAAACAGGAGGTAGTTAGAAGTTTGAAGTCCTGCATCAACCGCTTCTGCTTCCTGACTATAAACTAAAGATTTTTTCCGCACATTCTCCTGCAGCAATTTTTCCTGGTAGTCCCAGGCAGCCCGGTACTCCATTACTCCAAGATCTTTAAATATGACGGGTTGTTTTTGCATAAATGAAATACAAATCTACCAACAAAACTCCATCCGTTACCTTTGCAGGCTATGAAGGATGAATTGGAACAAGACAATCCCGATATTCAGGAGACAAGCGACGACCTATACGAACGGTTCAGCATGACCATTGATAAAGGCCAGGAACCGTTGCGGATAGACAAATTTCTAATGCATAGAATTGAAGGGGCAACAAGAAACAAGTTGCAACAAGCCATCAACCTGGGTATGGTCCTGGTAAACGGGAAGGAAATCCGTCCTAATTATAAAATAAAGCCGCTGGATTCTATCGTTGTGTATTCAGACTTGAGCCCGGAAGAAACAGATGTGGTGCCGGAAAAGATGGAATTGAATATTGTGTATGAAGATACCGACCTGATGATCATTAATAAACCGGCAGGCATGGTGGTGCATCCCGGAAGCGGCAATTATTCAGGCACCTTGCTTAATGGTGTTTCTTATTACCTGCAACAACAAAACCCTGCTATTTCAGAAGATGTGTTACCAAGATTTGGCCTGGTACACCGTATTGATAAAAACACCAGTGGATTACTTGTACTCGCCAAAACCGACAAGGCCATGCGTCATCTTGCCAAACAATTTTTTGACCATACCATCAGCCGGAAATATGTGGCATTGGTTTGGGGTGATATGCAAAATGAT
The DNA here is from genome assembly GCA_037045605.1 of Chitinophagaceae bacterium. Lineage (GTDB taxonomy): Bacteria > Bacteroidota > Bacteroidia > Chitinophagales > Chitinophagaceae > JJ008. Next base: position 134,442 of record JBAOHK010000018.1, read on the forward strand.
ACCGGAACAATTGTAGCCCATGTGGGGCGGAATCTTCGGTTCAGAAAGCTATTTGAAGCCTACCCTGAAGGTGATCATGGAAAAGAAGCTATTACACACTATAAAGTGCTGGAACGGTTTGGTTATGTAACGTTGGTTCAATGTATACTCGAAACCGGCCGGACTCACCAGATACGGGTTCACATGAAATATATCGGGCATCCCCTGTTCAATGATGATTTTTATGGCGGTGATAAAATTGTAAAAGGAACGGTTTTTACCAAATACAAACAATTTGTTGATAATTGTTTTCAGATATGCCCAAGGCAGGCCCTGCATGCTAAAACACTGGGCTTTGTTCATCCAACAACAGGGGAAGAAATATTTTTTGAAGCGCCATTACCAGCCGATATTGAACAGGTGATTGAAAAATGGAGAAAATATGCGAATTCAGTCGGCAGCCAGCAATAGATTATTGGGTAAAATCAAATAAGGTCGCAGTAAACATCCCTCTTTCCCTTTTCTTTAATATCACATCCCAGTTGCCAATATAGCGGAGCATTTTTGGCACAAGGTAACTCCCAAACTTTGTCATCTGTACCTCCATATGCACATCAAAGTCGTACACTCCGGCATCATAGGTCATATCATAGTTCCTGGCCATTACCTCCATCGTTTTAGCATTGAACCAGGTTATCATGCTGTCAATAACGATACTGTTCCTTTCTCCGCCATCCAGATCATTTTTTACTTTAATTGAAAATATATAACATGACTGCCCTTCATATTCACCAAAGTCAATAATAAAATTGTAATTCTTTGCTTTATCGGGATCGAAGATGTTGATCTTGTCGCCGATGAATGGAATACCGGGTATTTTCTTTCCGGGGTTAAAAAAAAGCATTTTTAACTGCTCTTTTCTTTTTTCCATTCCGCTTTGCGACTTTGGACGGAAATCAATTCCTTTTACAATATTCGTTTCACCACAGACCGAGCCTTTTGTAAAAAAAAGGCCTGCATACAATTCTCCTATGTAGTAGTTATAATCACCGTCATTTTCATAAAAATCTCCCCCAACCTTTTCATCAAGCACTTCCATGGTGCGGCAGTTTCCGGAACGACGCTGTTTTGTTTTGCTTACCAGCGACGCCTTCACCTTTCCCTTCTTATCCCTTACCCTGATGTCATTCCATGCCGTAAACCCAAGAACATGCAGGTTCCTGAAAGCTTTGTAAAAGGTAGTGTCCTTTTTAACCTGCTCTATAAACCGGGGAACATTCAAATCTGTGCGGAGTATCACTTCTGAAAGATTCACCATTTTTGCCAGCCGCTCAGTATCAAGTGAATCTTCCTCCTGAGCATTGGAAAACAGCGAAAGAAGCAGCAAAACCAGCAATGGCAGTTTATTGAACTTCATACCGCAAATTAAAATTTTGAAAGGAGAAATGCACTAAAATGTAAACAGGAACTCTTACTTTTAACGACTAATCAAAAAACCTTTAATGATGAAAAAGTTTGTACCATTCCTTATCTTTTTATGTTTGGCTAATGCTGGTTCCGCACAGGATACAGAAGCATTGAAAAAGCATTACCTTAAAGTGTATAGCCAGGCATTAACCTATAACGATGTTAATGCAGCTATCAACAGCCTGCATGGATATCTTGCTGTTGACAATAGTCTGAGCTACAAGGACACTCTTTCAATGCTTTATTTTACGACCAAATCGTATTATAGTGCTTTGCTACTGGCAGAAGAAGTATACAAAGCCGATGCTAATAATATGCTGGCAATGGCAAGGGCGGCAGAATGTTATGATCTTCTCGGTGATCCCAAAACAGCTACCGGGCTTTTTGAACAAGTTGTTCCAAAAACGAAAAGCCCTTATCATATATATAAACTGGCTGTATGCCAGTACCAGTTAAAACGGACTGCTGAATGTGAAGCCTCTGCCAAATTTGTTTTGGCTGATACCAGCAGCAAAAGAATCGGGGTCGGTTTTACTATGATGGATGGTGCCCAGCAAACCATACCCGTAAATGCTGCAGCAGCTAACCTTTTAGGGGTCTTAAAAATGGATGCCAAGAATTTTACAGGTGCCAAAGCTGATTTTCAGCAGGCATTAGCTTTATTTCCTCAATTTGGCGGGGCTAAAGAAAACCTTGAAGCATGTGAAAAGAGTTTGAAAGGAACTTCTAAAACACCTGCAAAAACCCCGGCGAATAAGCCAAAATAATTTTTTAATGTCTTAATAAAGAGGAAGGCAATACATATTGTCTTCCTTTTTTTATGCCTGCTGCTCAAACTTTAGAAAATTACTAGAAGTGCTTGTATCTGAATATTGGAAAAGATTGCTGACACCTGCATGATAACTTATTAGTTCTGCCAAACTCCTGCCGGTTCTATCAGTTCCTGCACCTCAAATTATAAACAGGCCGCCAGTTCTGAGCAGGCAGTTAACCGGATTTTAATTTAAAGAAAGCTGTGGTAAAAAAAAGAAGGCCATTGCTGGCCTTCTTTTCAATATGAATGAATGAGTTTGATTACTCAGTCTTTGTACTTCCAGGATCAGTAGAAGTCTTCTTGTTTTCTGCTGGCTTAGGCATTTCTTCCACACTTCCACCTTTAGAAGACGGAGTTGGTTTTGCTTCAGTTTTAACAGCAGGTACATCTTCTGTGCTTCCACCCTTTTCAGCTGTAGCTTTTGTAGCAGGAGGAACAATAGCACCCTGGTCAAGACTACCGCCTGTAGCTACTTTATTAACCAGCAGGAGGAACAATAGCACCTTGATCAAGACTGCCGCCAGTTGTAGCCGGAGCAACTTTGTTAGCATTAACCGGAGCTACATAGTTCAAGAGATGAATTTTATCTCATCCGTCATAACCAATAGCTTTTGATAAACGGCTGGTTGTGACAATTCAGGATGGAGGTATTTGCCCTTGTTCGAACAGCTTCTTTGTCCTGAATTGCATTGAAAGGAATCATCTGTTGGCCTGTGCATAGGGGTCATGACGTACACCGGTTACCTGCCAGCTAACTTTTACATTTGGAGTGCTTGGTAGCAATCTCAAATTTATTAGCAGCCTACTTCTTTGCTGATAATAGCCTGTGCAAATGAGCCGCATAACACTGTTAACTGGTAACGGAAATTCCATATTCAATGCTTCAAAATAATCTGGCAAGCTGAACTGTGGCTTTACCAGATAGCATCAGTAACGATGTTACCGTTATAAATATTCATCACTATCAGGACTTTCCACAACAACATGTGCCAGAGGTATTTGTTGGCTGGATCTAAGCGGATGATCAATTTTAAATGCACCTGACTCCTTTTGATAAAGTACCGGTTACATGCAAATCCGTACCCAACCACCACTCTACCAGTAGTGTTTTCTATTCTCAATCTCTCACCACCGCCACCAAGTTCAAAAATTTGATAGTCGTCAGTACCGGGGTTATTACGGGTGTTCCACTGGTTTACACCAGCTTTTACAAACCGTAAAGCAGCATCCCCACTGTTTCCGTCAATATCCACAACTGAGAAACTTGCAGTTGAAAGTACCGCGTAAACCGGTAGAGCCGCCATGCTCTACATCTAATTTATAAGAAGGGGACGTTGTAGCCCCGATTCCCACATTACCAGTACCATCCTGTATAACGAAGCGGCTGCCGCCACCACCCAATTCAAAAATTTCATAAATAATCATCAGCAGGACGGTTACGGATATTCCACTGGTTTACACCGGCTTTTGCAAAACGTAAAGCTGCATCACCATTGGCAGCATCGATATCCATCAGAGAGAAAGTACCGCTTGAACGGCTGCGGATACCTGTCGCACCACCATGTAATACATCTAATTTATAAGTTGGGTTAGCTGTTTCTCCTATACCTACGTTACCAGTACCATCCTGGATAACAACACGGCTGCCGCCACCACCGAGTTCAAAGATTTCATAATAATCGTCAGCGGGACGGTTACGGGTATTCCACTGGTTTACACCTGCTTTGGCAAAACGCAAAGCAGCATCACCACTGGCAGCATCAATATCCACTACGGAGAAAGATCCGGAAGAACGGCTGCGGATACCGGTTGAACCACCATGCAATACATCCAATTTATAAGTTGGGTTAGCTGTTTCGCCAATACCTACGTTACCGGTACCATCCTGGATAACAACACGGCTGCCGCCACCACCGAGTTCAAAGATTTCATAATAATCATCAGCAGGACGGTTCCGGGTATTCCACTGGTTAACGCCAGCTTTTGCAAAACGAAGGGCCGCATCACCACTGGCAGCATCAATATCCACTACAGAGAAACTTGATGAGGATTGGGATAGGATACCTGTAGAACCGCCGTGTAATACATGTAATTTATATGTGGGGTTGGTAGTTTCGCCGATACCTACGTTACCGGTAGCATCCTGGATAACTACACGGCTTCCGCCACCACCTAATTCAAATATTTCGTAGTAGTTATCAGCAGGACGGTTGCGGGTATTCCACTGACCAACACCGGCTGCCTGGAAACGCAAAGCAGCATCACCTGAAGCTGCATCAATATCCACTACAGAGAAAGAACCGCTTGAACGGCTGCGGATACCAGTAGAACCACCATGCAATACATCTAATTTATAAGTTGGGTTGGCTGTTTCACCGATACCAAAGTTACCGGTACCATCCTGTATAACAACACGGCTGCCACCACCACCTAATTCAAAAATCTCAAGGTAGTTGTCACCCGGACGGTTGCGCATATTCCACTGGTTAACGCCGGCATTGCCGAAACGCAAAGCAGCATCACCGCTAGCGGCATTAATGTCAACAACAGAAAAACCTGAAGTAGAGTTAACTCCAATACCAGTTGATCCACCATGATTAACAGTAAAACGATGAGTGGGGGTGGTAGTACCGAGTCCCACAGAAGTTCCATCATCGAATAAAAGTGAATTGCCAAGATTGGTACCACTTGGTGTCCATTTTGGAACAAAGTTCAGCGTACCGCTACCTGTTACAACGCCTATCGCTGCAGCAGTTTGCCAGGTGGCATTACCGGTTGCATCTGAAGCAAGTATCTTATTGAGGCCTTCATTAATACCAGTTAATTGCAATCCACCCACTGTTTGTAAAGCTTTAGGAGCACCATTAGTGCTGGCTATCCTTAAACCGAAACCAGTACCGGCTACGTTGATATCAACTGCATTTGCAGTGCTTGCAGCATTTGTAGCATTAAACAAACCGGCACGACCAAGACCTGCCTGGTTTGATTGAAGGTTATTGGCTGTATTAGCAGCATTGCTTTGAATAAATAAGCCGGCGCCATTTGTACCAGTGCTGGTAGCACGGAGTGCCCAACTGGCACCTGTACCTGCGGTATTAGCCCTTAAGGCATCAGCAGTACTGGCTGCATTAGTCACTTCAAATAAACCGGCATTACCTGTGGTGCTGTTACCATATACACCTACACCGGAGGTAGATAAACCATATACACCAAATCCTGAAGCAGACGAACCGTGCACACCAATACCACTTGGAGTAGTACCATACACACCCCAGCCGCTTCCATTCTGGCTACCATATACACCAATACCTAATCCACCGGTACCATTGTTAACACCTCTTACACCTGATGAGAATCCACCAGGTGTGGTTGAGGATATTGTACCTGTGATAGCAAAGGCATTATTGTCTGTGCTGGCACTGGTGCCTGTGAAAGCACCTTGTGTACCTGTTGTCGCTGAATTAGTGATACCTATTAAAGTAGAACCCGATGCAGCCTGTGTTTTCAGGAATGGTAACACCAGGTCATTTGCTAATGACGAATACAAAGAATATGGAACAGATGCGATCTGTGCTGTTCCTATGTTAATGAAAGTAGTACCACCATTGGGGTCTATTTCCACCTGGAGGTATTTTGCTCCCACACCCCAGTTCACCCCGGCGATAGTTCCGGTAACATTACTTGCACCGGCACTTCCCACCTGTACATTAAATAATCCAAACGGGTTTGTTGCAGTGGCCCTTGATTCCTGGTACACTGTCGGACCAGCAGCAGAACCGTCATGAATTGTCAAACGAAGTGTAATGGTTTGGTTGACCAGTACATTACCCACACTGTTGCGGGCCACACCCTGGTAATTGAATATACCCGGCGATGGAGTCTGACCTATAGCTGTTACAGCTGCGAGCAGCATTACAGTCAGTATTGATAAAATCTTTTTCATTGCTTTTCAGTTTTATTTTTTAGTTATGGCTTTCTGTTTATTTTTCATTCAGTTTGATGACTTTTAATCCGCTGTGACGAATCACTTCCAGGTTATCCCCGGGGCGGTTAGTGTCAGGTTTTAAATCAGCCACTACATAGTACACTCCATTGGGATAACGGCTGATGTCAAACAATTCAATACGGCAACAGCCATCGTAATGATAGCTCTTGGACATCAGTACCTGTCCCATGGAATTAACCAGTTGCAGGCTCATCAGACCCGGCGTTCTTACAAAGAAGTCCACCTCAAATTTTCCGCTTGTCGGGTTGGGGAACAACTTGTAATCGCCTTCATCAAATAAGACTGTGTAGGCAGAATAGCCTAATCTGTCAGTACAGGGCTGAAGCACACCTTGTGTGACCAGCACCGAACTGTCTGCAGGAGCAAATGCCTGAATCAGTAAAAGTTCCCCAAAACTCCATTCATAGCGGTAATACGATGAGGCATTGTCATAAGTGCCTCCGGCGGCATTTAATACTGCCGGTACTACGCCATTGATCGGACTTAAGGATGGAACCTGCGCCTTACTCTGAAAAGACAGAGCAAGAAATACTGCCAGACAAGAAAGAGTAATTTTTCTTCTCATAAGCAAAGTTTTAATGGTTATATAATAGCACTCAAAGGGCCGGCAGATTGGCTGTTGTTAGGATAGTGGTGCTACTAATTGAGTGAGAGTTAACCAGATGTGATTCTTTGAATCAGATAGCTAAGGTAGAAAGAAGATTCGTTCCACCCAATAATATTTTAAATTATCTTTCTGTGATTTTACGTTCTGCGGTTGTCAGCCGACGTAACAACCACAACAATATCAACAATACAAGTGTAAGGCAGATTTTTGAGCCGGACAATACAACTTTAGGGGTATTTTTTTGCAGTTTACCCCGGGAAAAGCATCTTATAATCTACACTCACTTTACCCCTGGTTATGTCATTCAATCTGCCTTTCATTAACTTACGCTTTAACGGGGAAATATGGTCAATGAACAGCTTCCCTTCAATATGGTCATACTCATGTAGAATAACTCTGGCCGAAAGCCCGGTAAAAGTCATTGTTTGTTCTTCAAACCGTTCATTACAGAAATTGCAGGGTGACATTCTCCTGCCGGTAGATATCCTCCCTGATCTTCGGGATGCTGAGGCAGCCTTCATTATAGGACCACTCATCCCCTTCCAGTTCTGCGATATGGGCATTAATAAACACAGCTTTCGTACCTGCATCACCCAGGATATTCAGCTCTTTTCTTCCTCATTCATGTTATTGAACATCTGAACCGTATCAACAATAAAGAGGCGGATTTCCCTGTTTACTTGCGGAGCAGCCAGACCCTACCCCACTGCTGGCATACATGGTCTCCCACATATCCTCAATTAGCTTATCCAATTGCGGATAATCCTGAGCTATATCTGATGCCACTTTTCTGAGTGCCGGATGGCCATACGCTACAATGGGGAGTATCATGCCTGTATCTTAGTTATTAAGGGTGCAAATTTAATCCCAATTGGCCAGTTAGCCAATTGACCTGAGGTATTCCTGCAACATAATAGTGGCAGCTATTTCATCAACCAGGGCTTTATTGCGGCGCTGCATTTTCTTTAAGCCCATTTCCAGCATAGCATCTTTTGCCATTTTGGAGGTATAACGTTCATCCACCTTCTTGACAGGCATGGAAGGAAAATTCTTTTGCAGCTCTTTAATACACTTCTCTACAAGCGGTGTTGCATGGGTGCTGGTATCATCCCAGTTGGTGGGCCAGCCAATGATGATAAGTTCAACAGGTTCTTTGTTGAAATAGTCTTTGAGAAAAGGGATGAGCTCCTTTGAATGAAGAGTTGTTAAGCCGGTAGCAATTATTTGCAAGGGGTCTGTAACAGCGATGCCTGTCCTTTTTAGTCCGTAGTCTATTGATATGATTCTTGCCAATGATTCTAATTGATAAATAAATCTGCAATAACAAAGATGGCGAAAACAACCGAGGCGATACCATTGGCTGTCATAAAAGCAAGGTTTACTTTCCGTAGATCATGTTGGTTTTATAATTGAATGCTGATAAACTAACATCCCGGTAAATATGGCAACGCCGGCCCAATACAACCATCCGAAACCTCCATATAAGCCTGCAAATACAACGGCTGAAGCACTTAACAGGTGTAACAATTCAGACACCCTCAGAGCTTTTGCCTTCCCCAGCCATGCAGGTACCGAATATAATTTTTGTGATTTATCAAACTCTTCATCCTGCAAAGCATAAATAATATCAAAACCGCTTACCCAGAAGATAACAACTAAAGAAAAAAGGATCGGTAATAAAGCAAACTGACCTGTCACAGCTAAATAAGCTCCGATTGGTGCTAATGATAACCCCAGTCCGAGAATCAAATGGCATAGCGGGGTAAATCGTTTTGTATAACTATATCCCAATACGACTGCTAATGCAACGGGAGATAAATAAAAACAAAGCCGGTTGATAAAGAAACAGGTGACAATAAACAACAGGCAATTGACAATAGTGAACAATAGCACATTGTTTTCTTTAAGAATACCGGAAGGAATTTCTCTTACCGCTGTCCTTGGGTTTTTTGCATCATACTTTCTATCAAGATAACGGTTGAAGGCCATGGCGGCGCTGCGGGCAAAGACCATGCAAAGGATGACGAGGGCAGCATACTGAGCACATAATAATTTTGGGTTTAAACTTCCCTCAAACAATTTTCCCATAAGTGAGTCTTTGGAAAATGAGTAATCCCCTCCCCAGCTAATTGTTCTATTTAAATTCCATTGTGTAGCTGGCGAAAAAATCTCGGTATGCCATCCAGGAACTATTGAAGTTGCATAGTCCTTATAGTTCGGTTTAAGTAAGCCGAGAAAAAAACCAATCAACGCAAAAGGCATTGCAAAAATGGTATGAGAAAATTTTATAAGAGAGAGATAACTTTTTACTTTCGGCATTTTTCAAAATTAAATGAATCTAAGGCCTGATTTCCCCTTTTGGTGCCAAGGGTGTTCTTGTTCGCACCAATTCCCACAAAACTACTCCTGCTGCTGTTGCAATATTCAACGAATGCTTCATCCCTGACTGAGGTATTTCTATACAACCATCACATAAGGCAATAGTGGATTGTTCAACACCCGTTACTTCATTACCAAAAACAACAGCGATCTTTTCATCCGGTTCAAAACCGATAGCATTTAACTTAAAACTGCCTTCTGCCTGCTCCGCAGCATAGATATTAAATCCTTTTACTCTTAACTCTTCAATTGCCTCTGCAGAAGTTTTAACTGAC
>JBAOHK010000019.1:0-27482 GCA_037045605.1 Chitinophagaceae bacterium
CACGCCCGCGGGATGATCAATAAAGTTGCCTAATCAGAAATGAGAAAACAGTATCGTTGGATGGGGTTGTTCTTCTTTTTGGGACTGCTGGTTATGGCTAAAGGGACTGCGCTTTTCCAAAGTGTGCAGACGAATCAGTGGGCGGTTCAAGTAGTCCGTTTTTGTTTTGACACGGACAAAAGCGTATTGATAGAGACCGACCTGACGGTAGATGCAGGCGTTAATACTCAGATGAGTTGGTTAACCGGGCAGTTGGCACATTGCCAACAAAAGGAACAAGAAGCAACGTTAGCCTGGCAACAAGCATTAAAAGCGTCAGCAGAACGGCTGTCACTGGTGCGTGCGGCCGCGCCCCACAACATTCCCCTGGCTCAATTTGCTACTTCCCAGTACCCAAATCAGCCCGAAACGTTTTTTTGGTTGGGTGATGCGTATGTCGCGGCCGCGAAAACAACCCAGGCCACCCAGGCCTTTGAGACAGGCCTATCGTTACAGCCCGAACATAATCCCCTCGCCTGGATGGCCCTGGGTCGTCTCTATGAAGCTTCAGATGATTGGCAAGGCGCTGTCCGGGCATATGATGAAGCCTGTTTCCACCACGAAGGGGATCGCGGCAAAAATGGTTGCCCCAACGCGGGCAGACTTTACCTGGCCCATGAACAATATGATTTAGCCGCCCAGCGCTTCCAAGAATCCATGGCCCAAATACCCGATTGGCAACCAGCCCAGTTAGGCTACGCCCAGGCTTTATTAGGGTTAGGTCAGGTGGATGAAGCTGTACCGCATCTAACATTCCTGGCCGAGGCGGGCAATGCCACCGCCCAAAACCTACTCCTCTCTTTACAAACCTCTCAAACACACCCATGAGTTCAATTCCATCTACCCAGATACCTCCAGCGGAGATAACGGTCATAGACGCCCGGCGACCATACCGGCTTATTGATTGGCAAGAGTTACGCCAATACCGCGATCTCTTTTACTTCCTGATCTGGCGTGACATCAAAGGGCAATATGCCCAATCTGTGCTGGGGGTGGGTTGGGCTATCATTCAGCCGCTGTTTAACATGGTGGTTTTCACCATTGTTTTTGGTCAACTGGCAAAAATAGACTCCGATGGTGTGCCCTATGCCATTTTCAGTTATACGGCCCTGGTTCCCTGGACGTATTTTTCCGGTGCACTGACCGCTTCGGGGACCAGTCTGGTTAATTCAGCCAACGTGTTGACCAAAGTGTATTTCCCTCGCCTGGTGGTACCCATTGTGCCCGTGTTAGCGAAACTGGTGGATTTTGGCATCGCTTTTGTTATCCTCATGGGGCTGATGCTCTGGTTCCAGATCACGCCAACGGTAGGCGTATTGATGTTGCCCCTGCTTATTTTATTGATGATGGTTGCGGCCGCGGGCATCGGTATGTGGTTAACGGCGTTATCCGTGCAATACCGCGATATTAAGTATGGGCTGAACTTTGGGGTGCAACTGCTCATGTATGCCGCCCCGGTGGTGTATCCCGCCAGCAGTGTACCGGCCCAATTTCGCCTGCTCTATGGGCTAAACCCGATGGCTGGGGTTATTGAGGGATTTCGGTCAGCGTTGTTAGGAACCGTGCCCATGCCCTGGGATTTTCTGGCTATGGGTTCCCTTTCCGCCCTGGTTCTTTTCCTCACCGGTCTGGTTTATTTCCGTTATATGGAGCGCATTTTTGCGGATGTGGTATAAGGTATGAGTGATATAGCTATTCGGGTGGAAAACCTGTCCAAACGGTACCGCCTTGGGGTAAAGGAAGAAAAACAAGATACCCTGGTCGGTTCTGTTTTAGCCATGCTAAAACGGCCAGGACAAAACCTGCAACGACTGCGCCGCCTCACCCGCTTTGCTGACAACGGGGCCGATGAAAAAGATGCCATGTGGGCGTTGAAGGATGTCTCTTTTGAGGTGAAACAAGGGGAAGTGGTGGGGGTGATTGGGCGCAATGGCGCGGGAAAAAGCACCTTGCTCAAAATCCTTTCCCGCATCACCTACCCCACTGCCGGAAGGGTAGAACTTCATGGCCGTGTTTCTAGTCTTCTGGAAGTGGGCACTGGCTTCCACCCTGAACTGACCGGCCGTGAGAATATTTATCTGAATGGCGCCATTCTGGGGATGCGCAAAGCCGAGATTGACCGCAAATTTGATGAAATTGTAGATTTTTCTGGCATTGAGAAGTTCATTGACACGCCTGTCAAACGCTATTCCAGCGGCATGGGTGTGCGTCTTGCTTTTTCAGTTGCCGCGCATTTGGAGCCGGAAATACTACTAGTGGATGAAGTACTGGCTGTAGGTGACGCTGAGTTTCAGCGGAAGTGCCTGGGGAAAATGGAAGATGTAGCAATGGGTGGGAGGACCATATTGTTTGTGAGCCATAATATAGCTGCACTACGTTCCCTATGTCAGCGTGGACACGTGCTTCAAAACGGTCAATCTACTTATGACGGGACAATTTCTAAGGCAATAGATCACTATCTGCATAAAGATGAACAAGTCTATCAGTCTAATTGTTTTGATGGACGTAAAGATCGACAAGGGAATGGGAATTTTCGATTTAGAAGCGTATCTTTTTTAAATAAAGACGATAGGCCTGTAACTATGGTCTCCGCTGGGGAAAGCCTAGTTCTTGCACTTGAATTTGAGCAGAAAATAAATAACGATTTACCTGCTGTCATCCGGTTAGCATTTGAAGATTTGCAGGGTCAACACTTGTTTATGTGTCTCACGAGAAGTTCGTATTCAGGTGTTTTGCGTTTCCCCCATAAAGGAATTATTAAGTGCATAATTCCACAGTTGCCGCTGCTTCCAGGACGGTATAAAGCTAGTCTGTGGTGCAAAATTAACGAAATCGTGGAGGATCAATTAGAAGATGCTTTTTATTTGGATGTTGTATCCGGTGATTTTTTTGGTACAGGAAAACTTCAACCATCCGATGGTGGACCACTTCTGGTCAAGCATTACTGGCAACTAAACGGAACTAACTGATTACAATGACACAAATGTTAAACCCAATATTTACTGGTGACCGCTGTTTGATTGTAGGTGAGATAGCACAGGCGCATGATGGAAGCCTGGGAATGGCTCATGCGTTTGTTGACTCGATTGCGAATGCTGGAGCAGACGCCGTTAAATTTCAGACGCATATTGCCTGTGCAGAAAGTACGCCCGCAGAACCCTGGCGGGTCAAGTTTAGTCGCCAAGACGCATCCCGTTATGAGTATTGGCAACGGATGGAGTTTACCGAGGAGCAGTGGCATGGTTTGAAACAACATGCCACGGATCGAGGTTTGATCTTTCTTAGTTCACCGTTTTCGGTGGAAGCGGTGGAGTTATTGAAGCGAGTTGGCGTGGCGGCCTGGAAGGTTGCCTCAGGTGAAGTAACCACACCATCCATATTTGAGCGAATGGCAGAAACCGGTTTACCTTTGTTGCTATCAACCGGGATGAGTTCTTTAACTGAGATTGATGAGGCGGTAGCGCGTATTCAGGCCAGGAATCTACCCTTTGCGGTTCTACAATGTACATCTGCCTATCCTTGCCCACCGGAAAAAGTTGGCTTGAATCTCATCCCTGTTTTTCGGGAGCGGTATCAATCAGTCTGTGGGGCTATCTGATCATTCAGGTACAATCTACCCGGGTTTAGCGGCCGCGACACTAGGCATTGAGGTTTTGGAAGTTCATGTTGCCTTTAGCCGCGAAATGTTTGGCCCGGATGTCCCGGCATCGTTAATTCCTACTGAATTGCGCCAGTTGGTAGATGGGGTGCGGTTCATTGAAGCCATGAAAGCGAATCCGGTAGACAAGAATCGTATGGCTCAAGAAATGGCCCCGTTGCGAGATTTGTTTACCAAAAGTGTGGTGGCGCGTCAGCCATTGATAGCAGGAACCGTTTTAGAAGAGAAACATTTAACGGTTAAAAAACCAGGCACGGGAATTCCTGCTTCTCGCTTGACTGAGTTAATCGGCAAACAACTACAGCGTGATGTGCAAACTGACGAGCAGTTACAAATTACGGATGTGTTGTAAATAGCAAAATCTCTGGTAGAAGGTAAAAATGCGTAAAGTATGTGTTGTGGTGACGGCTCGTCCCAGTTACAGTCGGGTAAAGACAGCCCTCCAGGCTATTCAGAATCATCCTGATTTAGAGCTGCAATTGGTTGTTGCGGCGTCGGCTTTATTAGACCGCTATGGTACGGCTGTCAACTATATTGAGAATGATGGCTTTAAGATTGCCGCACGGGTGTTTATGGTGCTTGAAGGAGAAAATCTCACCACGATGGCTAAAACGACTGGGTTGGGTTTGCTGGAGCTAGCAACCGTTTTTGATAACCTTAAGCCGGATGTTGTTGTAACGATTGCTGATCGGTATGAGACTATTGCTACGGCGATTGCGGCCGCGTATATGAACATTCCCGTAGCCCATATTCAAGGCGGAGAGGTTACTGGTTCCATTGATGAAAAAGTACGCCACGCAGTCACTAAACTAGCGGACTTACATTTTGTTTCAACGGAAAAAGCGGCCGAGCGTGTGATCCGTATGGGTGAAAACAGCCATCAGGTTTTTGTTACCGGCTGCCCTTCAATTGATCTGGCTTATGGCATACTCGACTCTCCGGCAATGGATTTCAACCCATTTGCCCGATACGGTGGGGTAGGTCAGGCGTTGGAACTGGAAAACGGGTATCTTGTGGTCATGCAACACCCGGTCACAACTGAGTATGAACAAGTACGGCAACAAGTTACCGAAACGCTCTACGCTGTGCGTGATATTGATCTGCCGATACTCTGGTTTTGGCCCAATGTAGATGCGGGTTCGGATGGCACATCAAAGGCCATTCGCACCTTTCGTGAATTGGAACATGCCCCAAACATACATTTCTTCAAAAATATGGCCCCTACTGATTTTTTGCGGTTAATTTATAACAGCAAATGTTTAGTAGGTAATTCTAGTGTGGGCATACGCGAAAGTGCCTATTTAGGTGTTCCTGTCGTAAATATTGGTTCACGGCAGAGTGGTCGTGAACGAGGGCACAATGTTATAGATGTAAACTATCACCGTCAGGAAATAAATCAGGCAATTCAGCAACATATTTTGCATGGAAGCTACAAACCTGATCATAGATATGGTAGCGGACAAGCAGGAAAAGAAATAGCTAGGTTACTGGCGACTGCACCTTTTACCATAGCGAAACAATTAACGTACTGATGCGAGTTCTTGGAATTATTCCCGCCCGAGGTGGTTCAAAAAGCATACCACGGAAAAATATACGCCCTCTTGGAGGGAAGCCGCTTATACAGTATACGGCTGAAGCTGCTCTTAGCTCTGTTAAACTGGAGCGCACTTTACTGACTACAGAGGACAAAGAAATTGCTGCTATAGGTAAAGATTTAGGATTGTGGGTTCCTTTTTTGAGACCGACAATGTTGGCACAAGACGAAACCCCAACCCTGCCAGTTCTACTTCATGTAGTTGATTGGTTAAATCAAGAGCATGAAGAATTTGATGCTTTCTGCTTGCTCCAACCAACAGTGCCCTTTAGGACCAGTAAGCAAATTGACGAAGCTATTGAACTACTTGAAAATTCAGAGTCTGACTCAGTTGTGAGCGTCACTCCAGTCCCTCACCACTATCATCCCATGTGGCAATTCCAGGTTGATTCACTAGGGATGTTAAAATTATGGAATGATGATCCCACCTCTGCCATTTTGATCCAACGACAAGCTTTGAGCAAGACATATGCCAGAAACGGCTCTCTATATGTTATGAGACGCCAGTCACTTGTTGAGCAACAATCACTTTATGGGAAGTCGTGTTTGGCTTATATTCAATACGAACAGCCAGTCATCAATATCGATACCGAGGATGATTGGAAGCTTGCAGAAAATTTTTTAAGGATATCGTATAAATGAATATTCTAATAGCTGTTGAAAATGGATTTAGTGCTCGTTATATACTTCGTACGTCCATACTGGATAAGCTACTACAAGAGGATCATAAAATTGTGGTAGTTTCACCGAATGCAAATGAAGCTTATTTTTCTGAATGGCTAAGTAAAAAAGGTATAACAGTTATTGCACCTCCTGCTCTTAAAGCTGGATCTGGACGCAACCTACAGTCACTACTAGAACTAGTTAGGTATTACGGGATGCCAAATACAGATAGCGGAGCAAACATTGAGATTAAGTATCGTGATTACTTAAATCGCCATCCAATGAGACCATTGTTTTTAAACACGTTTAGCGCAGCCGTTCAAGCGCATCGTAAGTATCGAGGTATTAGAGCGATTTTAATAAAAATCGGTAATCTGTATGATGTTGGTGCTTACAGAGCAATTATTAAGGAGCATAAAGTTTCTCTATTAGTGCTTGATGGTATTGGCTCGACAGGTCCCCACGTTTCTAATTGGGCAAGAGCAGCTTATAAGTTATGTTCGTCAGTAACAGTCATAACAAATTGGGATCATCCAACCACAAAAGGTTATCGTAGTGTTCCTACTGATCGGTACTTAGTTTGGGGGCAACCAATGTCAGACGAACTTGTAAGGTATCAAGATATCCCTCAAGAGAGAATCCGTAAAGTAGGTTCTGTACTTTTCGATCATTATTTTAATGATGGTGTACTGCTTGATCGTTCTAGTGTATGCATTAAACTTGGTCTTGACGAAGCGCGTCCTATTGTGCTTTACATATCAAACTCTCCGATTAATTTTCCACATAACTTAGATATAGTGCAGTTTTTATTTAACTTCCTTGACGACTTACCAAGTAAGCCACAACTCTTAGTCCGACTACATCCACTTTATGCTATCCCTGGAGCAGCCAATGAAATTGCAGAGCACAAAAAGTTTGCACTCGAAAACAAAATCACATATAGCATCCCGCATGTTTTGTCAAATGTCCTTATGCCAGATATGGAAATGGACGAAATCATCCTTTCCAATTCATTGATCAAATCAGCTGATGTGGTTGTTAATATGTTTTCGACAATGCAACTAGATGCTTGTATGTGTGATAAACCTACAATAAATATTGGATTTGACTGGGGTGAGGGTGGTACTAAGTACCCAGAAAGCCAGCCTCTTCGAGAATTACATTCATTTAAAAAGAATAAGCTCTACGAAAGCAGTTGAAACCGCAAGAGATCGGAAGCAACTAATGGATTTAATAAGAACTAACCTTCAATATCCAAAACAGAAGCTCGAGCCAACGAATAAGCTTTGTGCAAAGAGAATGCACACCGTTAGATTGTGATTCATCTACAAGGATAGTGGATGCTATACTTTCTAATAATTGAGTTGATAGATTTTCAGATTATTTGAACAGGCTTCGAGAGTATTAGTTGTCGATGGTTGAAAATACATATAGCCCAGTTATCTCAAACAATACGGATACACGTTTCCATTTTGTGTATGTGGAAGCTGGTTATCCGCATCCTCATGGAGGGGGTGGAGCTGGTACTTACGTACGTCTTGTGGCCCAAGAACTAATCAGGCGAGGTCATCGGGTATCCGTTGTTTCAAAGTGGTGCCCTCATTGTCCTTTGCAGTATGATGATAATGGTATAGTTATTTACCGTCCTAAACCACTTTCCTTATTTCACTACTATGCCAGCAAACTGCCGATTGTTCATAATATAGCACTAATTTTGAGGTCGTTAGAAACTAATATACCTATCTACCTGTTCCTTGAAAAGCTACACCGTGATAACCCTATCGATCTTAGTAGAATTTACTGAGGGTGGTGATTTCTTTCACGCTTGGCGCACTACTTTCCCCTACATTGTTCATCTCCATGGTTCTCGTTACACCGTGCTTGCTCATTCTGGGAGAACAACTAATCGGGCCGATTGGTACCATCGCAAGTTGGAATTAGCCTTTATCCATCGTGCCAGTTTTATCGTATCACCATCTCAGGCTCTTTTAGACATTGTCGGGTTAGAGGCAGGTGGTTTGTCAGTGCCAACGCAAGTTATACCTTACCCCATTGATCCCAGGTTATTACAGCCCCTTGGTTCACGGCCAAATGGGAGGACAAAAAAAGTACTTTTTGCGGCACGAAATGATCCGGTGAAAGGTGGTAAGGTGTTGTTAGCCGCAGTGCCTCTGGTACGACAACAAATACCAGATGTCGAATTCCATTTCTTCGGTTTCGAGCCAAAACTTGATCAAAGTATTCCTGAGGGAGTAACGCTTCATCCATTTGTATCAAAAGATGAACTTTTGGCCTGGTATCATACTGCTAATATATGTGTAATTCCGTCGTTGTGGGATAACTCACCGAATACAGTTTATGAAGCAATGATTGCTGGCAAGCCTGTTGTGGCATCCCGAGTGGGTGGTATCCCGGAACTAGTTATTCATGAAGAAACTGGGTTGCTTGTTCCTCCATCTGATCCAGACAGTCTTGCCACTGCCATTATTCGAATATTAAGCGATAAAAGCGAACAATTAGATATGGGAGTTAAAGGACGCGAGCGCATACAACAACTAGCCGCTTTACAGCCCAACGTTGATCAACGATTAAGGCTATACAATCGGATTGTTAGGAATGCTTATGTCTAAAATACTAACACATTTTGCATGGCGGTATTCATTATTGAAGCGATGGTTCTTTTATTGGCGATATTGCATTAACTACAATGAAATTATTCAATATGAACGAACACGGCAACCCTTCAAATCTATTCAACTCAAACCCCAAGGGCAAATTCATTTTGAGGATGTCAGTGAAGCTCTGCTCATATTCCAAGACGTTTTTCATGCTCAGGTATATACAAGAAAGTATAGGGGTAAACCTCGTGTAGTTGTTGATATCGGTGCTAACATAGGCACCTTTTCCCTTTATGCGGCCTATAAGTGGCCACATAGTGAAATTTATGCTTTTGAGCCAGCTCCCCGCAATTTTTCTCTGCTACAGCGTAATGTGCATACTATGCCACAAACTAATTTTCATCTTTACAATGCGGCCGCGACTGCTCAGGCGGGTAAAATTAACCTTCACCTCAAGTCATCAAATGGATGGCATTCTGTGTATCGCGCACAAACAGACATTGTGTTGGATACAGTAGAAGTTGAAGCGGTAGATTTAGAAGCCATTCTTGCTGAATGTGGAGGTAAAGTTGATTTTCTCAAACTTGACTGCGAAGGGGGAGAGTGGGCATTATTTGAAAACAAAATGGGATTGGTGCAAAAGTCGGTGCAATACCTGGCAATGGAATATCATGAGGTAGAAGGCTATACGGGTTATCAAATGGAAAACTGGCTAAAGAAAGCAGGTTTTTTGGTGACTCTTACAAAACCTGACCAATATGGTACGGGTAAATTATGGGCGCGTAAACCCTATGCACATTATTCTGGCTAACCGTTGGTATCCTCCTCAGGCAAACGGAGGAGTTGCTACTTATAATTACAATTTAGCACGTGCTCTCATAACGCTTGGGCATCAAGTTACCGTTGTAACCGCCCGATTATCTGCACAGGAACCTGTTGTTAACACAGAAGAAGGAGTTACTGTGCACCGACTATTAACCCAACAATTGCCCTATTTACATCATATTCCTCTCTTGCGTAGATATTTACGGACATTCCAGCAAATGCATTATAGTGTGCAGGTAGCCAGACATTTACAAAAACTTCAACTTAATAACCCACCAGACATAATTGAGTTTGCAGAAGTGAATGCCGAAGGGTGGGCATATTTGCGTCGTCAGCAAAGATGCCCGGCAGTCATACGTTGCCACACCCCAACATTTGTACTGCGAGACTATTACACTGCTTCTGAAATGACGTATGACACTGCATTAACAACCCAACTGGAAAAATTTTGTATTTATCATGCCAATGCCCGAACTGTACCTTCTCAAGATATGGCGCAGACATTAGCACGGTACCTGAATACATCTGTTGATCAGTTTGCTGTCATACCCAATCCGGTAGATATGACACAAACTTTGACTTATGATAAAGAAAATGTAGAAGCAGGTGAACGGATCGTGTTACATGTGGGAAGGCTGGATCGCACCAAAGGAATTGAAGTGCTGGCTCAGGCAATCCCTTCTATTGTACATCGTTTTCCTGATGTGCGTTTTGTTTATGTTGGTATTGATCGCCCAACCGGTAATGGGAATACTTGGCAACAGCATTTGCAGGCATTTTTTGCCCAATCGGGGGTAGCCGCCAATGTCATTTTTACTGGGTCTATTAACCAGTCGGAGTTGTCCAATTGGTATCGCCGGGCTACTATAGCAGTTATTCCATCTTTGCTTTACGAAAGTTTTTCCTATACTTGTGCAGAAGCAATGGCTTGGGGTCTACCTGTTATAGCTAGTCGTATTGGAGGTATTTCTGAAACCGTAGACCATGATACTACCGGAATATTAGTTAAACCAGGAGATGTAGCTGAATTCAGTGAGGCTATCATTCGTTTGCTTGAAAACAGCGAATTATGCCAAAGAATGGGTTATGCCGGATGGCAAAAAGTTCAGCGGAATTTTTTGAGTGAACAGATAGCCAGACAAATGCTTGGAATATACCAACAGACGGCCCATACAGGGTTTTTCAATAAGCACACTTGAAATACCCATCCCCTGCCCATTTCCGAAAGAAAGGAGGAAATCCTAAGTTTCCGCGATCAAACAACTTGAACATTTGCTGTACCGGTCTCCTGACTGGGCCACTCCTACGAAAATGTAGGGCGATTTTGTAAATCGCCCAGTGGACGATTTACAAAATCGTCCTACAGATTTTCATCCCTCTTGGTGTACCGCAGGCCCATGGGGAACTCCTGGCGAATAAGGTATTCAGGTCTCATTTCTTAGGATGTAAATGTTCGAGAACAAGATACTGGTCTCAGACGGGTACATTGGTTGAAGCTTAAACCAATCTTTTTCAGTTAATTTCCAAAGCTCATTAAGTATTGCGGCTCTTAAAAAGAGAGCACAAGCATAATGACTTGTCATTGGGTTACACTTGTGGGGAATTCTCTCCTTCAACTAACCAGTTATTATATCTTTGATTAAACAACTCATTAGACTACGGGGGGCATTAAGTTGGTACATGACACTGAAAAGGCTGAAAATGTACCAAACTACTAGAAACCTGAGTCGTGCCAATTCCGTACTCTTAAATGCACGTTTATCTCAAGTTATACCTATATTGGAATATATGCAGGCATCTATTGGCCAGAGTAGTTACATAGAGACATACCTTCATGTCCACAATGCCTTCGATAACTATAGTAACCTGACGGTAGGCGATCATGTCTATATTGGCAAAGATTGTTTTATCGATCTTTCCGAGCGTGTTGTCATCCAAAATAATGTGACTATAGCTATGCGTGTTACGATACTCACACATTTTAATGGCGGAAAGAGTGTCGCCGCTACTTATTTTGAACAACAAACCAAACCTG
Source organism: Chitinophagaceae bacterium (assembly GCA_037045605.1). Taxonomy (GTDB): domain Bacteria; phylum Bacteroidota; class Bacteroidia; order Chitinophagales; family Chitinophagaceae; genus JJ008. The sequence continues at coordinate 11,433 of JBAOHK010000019.1, forward strand.
TCTTGATCGCCCAAGGCGCCTACATAGGGGCGTGCGCTACTATTTTGCCTGGAATTACCATAGGGTCAGGCGGAATAGTTGGGGCAGGTGCTGTAGTAGCTGAAGATGTTCCGCCTTATACCCTGGTTGGGGGTGTTCCAGCACGTATTATTCGTGAACTGCAACTATGAAATTAGCCTTTTTACATTTTTGGACATTGCGCTTAAGGCGTGGCGTTGAGACAATGATCATTAGCCTGGCGAATGAGTTGGGCAAGCAAGGTGTTGAGACCTCTATCCTCACTGCCAGACAAACAGTACACCCCCTAGTACAGCCCTCTCGTTCCGTTCATGTATACCAATTCCCCACCTTTCGTTATTTCGAAAGTTCAACCATTGTTCCTTTTTATGTGGCGAACATTCTGAGACAACGCTACGATGTTGTCGTAACCTTTTTTGCCGATTTTGGGGAAGGTTTTGCTTTGAACACGGTGCGCTATTTTCTGCCCGTGAAGCATGTTCTTTATCTTACCTTTCCTTATGAAGCTGCTCCTCATCGCTATCATGCCTATCAGCGTTGGCATTGGGGAAAAACAGCTGATCTCTTATTAGCTGATGCCTCTTATACGGCTGGACGGGGCGAAGAATTCCTTCATCGTCCCGTTATTAATCTTCCCAGTGGGACGGATCCTGATCGCTTTAAACCCGATATAAGCAAACGTGCGTCTATGCGGGAGAGACTCGGCTTTCGTGACGAAGAAATTGTTTTGCTCAATGTATCAGCTCTTGAGGAACGTAAGGGCACATGGCGAGTGATTGAAGCGTTACCACAAATAATCAAGCATATACCGAAAATGCGGTATCTTATTTTGGGCGAGGGACCCCATAAACAATTTCTGCAAAATCAAGTGAATGAGTTAAACCTGGATCAGCATGTATTATTTGCTGGCAGTACATCAGACCTGGTTCCATTCTACAATGCCGCCGATATTTTTGTCATGCTTTCTGAGGGTGAAGCTGGCTCAGTCGCGTTGCTGGAAGCTATGGCCAGTGGCTTGCCTGTTGTTGTCTCTCAGGCTGGTGGATTTTCTGAGGTAGTAAACAGTAACAATGGTTATGTGGTTGATATGTTTGATACAAATACGTTGTGTGAAGTAATTGTGAATTTGGCTCAAGATTATCACCTACGCCTTCGTTTAGGCAATGATGGCCGTCAGAAAGTAATAGCACATTACTCCTGGGAAAATATTGCCGCTCGTTTGGTTCGTTTAGTTAAAGATGAAGGAATGGCCGTTTAGCTAGAAGATTGAACCAACCTTTCGTGAATTCTTTGCCCCTATTATTAGGACCAACTTATGAACGCACAGAACGACAATACCCTTTCAAGCAAGACAGGTGAAGCGTGGGGAGCGTTTTTCAATGATTCGGATCTTTCCTGGTGTATACCCGACCAAATTGAATCCGATGATATTACACGTTTTGCTCATAGTGCCTGGATTCAGCGACTGCTTAATTTAATCAAATTGCCGATTAGTAAACCTGTTCATGTGTTAGAAGCAGGATGTGGTACTGCCATGTATAGCTTAAGCCTGGCTACTTTGGGGTTTAATATTAATATTGATGCATTTGACTATAATCCTGGAGCACTTGTTTTTGCCTATAAATTAATGGAAAAGATGGATCTGGTTGATGTAAAAGCCAGAGTTCATTTAGGTATTGGCAATTTGTTGAGTATAGAGGCAGATACGGATACATATGATCTCGTTTTTAATCAGGCTGTATTGGAGTATTTTGTTGATGAAACGGAGCGACAGCAAGCATTAACGGAAATGGTGCGTGTAACCAAGCCGGGAGGGTGGGTAGCTGTTATTACACAGCACACGGCTCATCCCTTTACGCATTTCTGGCAATTGTTAGGCTGGAAAGGTTACACCAATCAGCCTGCCGTTACGCCAACGAACCCCCAGAGGCTAAGAGACGAGTTTTCTGCCTTAGGTTTACAGCGTATCGCGGTTGATGGCATAAACCCCTGGAAAGCTTTTTTCTTTTACCCCGCCTGGTATAAGCATTGGCGAATAACGACTCAAATGGTTTATCTGCTGGGACGTTTCTTAGAAAGATTTGTCCCACTCCCACAAAGGTTGCAGGCTTATTTGGCTATTCAAATTATAGTTGTAGGACAAAAACTATGAAGTTTGTTTACAAAAGAAGTGCCCATTTTTGTCGAATTAACAACACAAACAACGGTGGATGGAACCTTACCGTACTTTGTATCCTGATATTGCCAATTGTTTGCCGGTAACTAATAAAGCCACCCAAGCGATTCTTTGCCTACCCACAGGTACCTCTGTAACAAGTAAGGATATCGAATTGATTTGTGAGTTGATACACGGTGTAGTCAAAAATGCGGCAGAAATTAATGCAAAACTCCAGATCCGTTAGTCTAAATGCTCTTGAACAAACAATTAACTAAGAATATGTTGGCAGAACGCATGGCGTATTGGTGGCATGCTGACAATTCACCGGCAAACTACCGTTACGATCTCCTTGATCCTGCACGTGGTTTGGCTGCTCTTGCGGTTGTCATTTTTCATCGGGGAACGCATCCTGAGTTTCCATCCCTATTTAATTGGATTGCCGAGTATGGAGAAGTGGGTGCCAATATCTTTTTTGTTATTTCAGGCTATGTAATCTATCAATCAGCCGAACGACACTTCCAGAAGGAGGGAAGTGGGGCGCTATTTTTCCTAAGAAAGCGAGTCAGACGTATTTATCCCCCATTTTGGATCAGCCTTATCTTTGCTTTTCTTGTGGTTCCTCTTTTGTTGCATCAAACCTTTAGTGCTGCCGACATTCTCAGTAGTGCCACCTTGACCTACTCCTTGTTTGATTTGCAGGCTCCACAGGTTGTCTATTGGACCTTGGTTAACGAGCAACAGTTCTACCTCATTATGACCATCTTAATTTTGCCCATTTTCAAGCAATATAGAGTTTGGCTCATACTCGCTTCTTCAGTTGTGTCTATGACATACATGCTTGGTATTGTGTCGAATTGGTGGGTGAATAGTACGATCGTTAGTCATTGGTTTGAGTTTCTGTTAGGGATTCTTGTCTACTTCATACTGTGGCGTAGGGTGTCACTTTGGTATTCTTTGCCCGTGTTTTTTGTTCTGGTTATCACTGGATTAACTATCAACTATCGTACCCAAGCCGCCAGCTTGTTTGCATTGGCTATTCTTTGTGTTTATCCGTTGCGAGTCAGAATTTCATCAACCCGACTATTCCAGTTTATTAAACCGTTAGGAGTTATCTCTTATAGCTTGTACCTCGTTCACTTGCTTGTGTTTGCTTTAAACGATGCTGTTTTCCAAAACATTTTAGCGCCAGACTCCTTAGGACTATATCTTTCTGGCATAATCTTTTCATTGTTGGGTGGTGTGTTGTTTTATTGGTTCTTCGAGCGTCCCTTTTTGTCAAATCAGCAACACAAACAAACAACGGTGTATTGAGCTGGCCGCGAATTTTCATGGTGATTCTTCATCATTTTCGTATTAAATACAAGAAAAACAAGATAGAATGACATTTTCCGTACTAATTTGCACCTATAATCGTCCTGATATGTTGGCGAAATGCCTTTCGTCGCTAATAGTGGGCACAAACGAACACCCCGATCAAATCGTTGTTGTTAACGGTGGCGATGAACGCTCTGATCAGGTGGTAAAGTTATTTATAGGAAAGCCCGGAATTGATGTCAAACTGGTAAAAACCATCAACAAAAATCTTGCCACGAGTCGTAACGTAGGTCTAAGCCATTGTGTAGGGGATATTGTGGCGATGACTGATGATGATGCTGAAGTTTTTCCCGATTGGGTCACTCAAATGAGACGCGTTCATAGCGACTATCCTGAAGTCGGTGCTGTGGGTGGTGTTGTTTTGGGTAACAACACAGACTCACTTGTCGGAAAAGTAGCTGATGCCATTACCTTTCCCTCCTGGTCGGCACCTCAATATGTTCGTACCTTACCCGGTGTGAACATTTCCTATAAACGAGAAGTCATTGAAAAAATTGGCCTTCAAGATGAGACGCTATTTCGAGGCGAAGATGTGGATTACAACTGGCGGGTACAGCAATTAGGCTACAAAGTGTATTTTGATCCGGCTATCAAGGTATGGCATTATCATCGGCCCACCTTAAAAGGCTTTCTTAACCAACATTATATGTATGGTCGAGCGTATTATCTGGTACGGCGCAAATGGCTAGATATGTATTGTGTTTATCCGCACCAGATTCACACGTTACGCGATTTTCTAAAAGGTATCCATTTTTTTGCTGCTTTGTTGTATCAGCCTGTTATATCAGCTACCCAAATACCTCATTCAACAAGTACACGGATAGCCGCATTACCTTTGTTATTTAGTGCTGGTATCGTCTGGAAATGGGGCATGATACGAGAGGCTACTAAATGGAAAATGGTTAACGCCGCTAAGTAGTAGTGGTAGTTTTCTTTACTTAGTGAGCGTCTAAAAATAACTTGGGTGGCGCGGTCAGGAGACGGGCCACAGCAAAACGGGAAGTTATTCTTGGACAATTACTTAGTTTAACTTAGCGGTTTGCTGTGGCTGGTCTCCTGACTGAGCCACCTATATTGTTTCCAAATGACTACTTAGCTTAAATGTCTGTGAAACATTCATACGGATGAATCTTCTCAGAGCGAAATTTAGAATGGTTAAGGACAACATATGTCGCCACAATTGATTAGTGAACATAATTACTATTTACATCGCAGCAAAGATGCTGAAAAGGACTTGTCCTATATTTCTGACTACATTAACTTTGATAACAAATATGTTTTGGAGATTGGGTGTGGTAGTGGTGCGAAAAGTGTCTTCTTTGGTCGTTTAGCTAGTTTTGCGATCGGTATTGATATTTCGGAAAAAGTGAAACTAGCCCCCCTTTTGGTTGATAGAAATGGAAATTCTGATGTAAATGTTCGGTTCTCTCGAGCTGATGCGATGGCATTACCTTTCCAAAGCCATTCTTTCGACATTGTCTTATTGCATGACACTATGGAACACATCCCTAACCCTGAATTAGTTATTCAAGAAGCAAGTCGTGTTTTAAAAAAAGGGGGTACTATCTCTATCATAATGCCTCATTATTATGGTCTTAGTGGTAGCCATTTGTGGAATTACTTCTCTTCAAGTATTTGGAGGTATCTGCATTTACATATTCTAATTCCTGGTTTTTTGCTTCGACCCATGATAGGACTAATAGGTAAAAAAAGGTCCTATACAACAGGGCAAATCAATTGGGAATGGAACCAGTTCAGAACACTGAACAAATTACGAACCGGCTATTTAAAACAGATATTAGAAGAAAATCACTTCGATTTGGAATATGTTCATCTTCGTCGTGGCCGACTTCCCGTGCAATCTTTATGGTCTTCGCCACTGGTTGAAGAGTTGTTTAGTTGGGGTATTGTCATTGTAGCTCGCAAAAAATGAGATATTTTGGTTTGTTGTATTTATCATTATGCGGATTCTCCTCATACCAAGTTCCTACGCACCTGTCTTAGGTGGTTTGCAGACGGTGACCTGCAATCTGGCCCAATATTTTATGGCTGGTGGAAACCAGGTAAACGTCCTGACCAACCGTTACCCTCGTACGCTGTTATTCAAAGAAGTAGTTGATCACATCAGTGTATCGCGTCAACTTTTTCTCTGGCCTGATTTAGATAATGTATGGCGTGGTCGCCCTGACCTATATTTGGCTTCATTTTATTACACTCCGACTACTCTGCTATCTCTAATTGGCTTAGTGCGAGACCTTCGTCCCCAAGTGATTAATGTGCATTTTCCTGACGGACAAACCCCATTTGTTTTATGGTTGCGGCGTAGATTCGATTTTCGACTGATCGTGTCTTTGCACGGTGAAGATGTTCTTTCCTGGCACAGGTTGATGGACCAAGAAACTGCGGCGCTGGTCACTAGCAAGCGGCAACCAAAACGTTATATCCGTTTGCGGGAGTTGTTTAAAGAGGCTGACGCGGTGACGACCTGTTCCCAATACTTGCTAGATAAAGCAGTAGAACTTGAACCAAATGTTGCTACTAAAGGCCATGTCATCCACAACGGCATAGACCAGGCTCGGTTTCAAGACCAGACGCCTAACGCCCATGCTCGCCCGTATATTTTGGCTTACGGTCGGCTGATCTATAAAAAGGGGTTTGATCTCCTACTTGACGCCTTTGGCCAGATTGCCTCAGAGCGACAAGATATTGATCTCATTCTGGCTGGAATCGGCGAAGAGGGATCGCGACTTGAAAAACAGGTACAGGATTGTGGTTTAACAGGTCGGGTTCATTTTTTCGGTCGGGCGCAACCGGATGAGATTGTTCGTTTGTTGAATGGCTCTTGCTTTCTCGTTGTACCATCACGGGATGAGCCGTTTGGTATTGTGGCTTTGGAAGGATTAGCGGCGGGTAAACCCATCTTAGCAACTCATGTGGGGGGGCTGCCCGAAATTGTTAGCGTGCCCGGAAATTTGTTGGTGGAACCTACGGTAGAAGGTCTGGTTAATGGATTGCATTCGCTTTTGGCTCAAAAACCGCACTGGCCTGCTATCGGCCAAAACAACCGTTTGCGAGCTGAACAGTTTACGTGGGAACGAGCAACAACCCGGTATATGGAAATCTACCAGTAATTATGCGGATTGTCTTAAGACTGTTTTCCCTTTGGGTGAAATTGGCGGCCCTAATTTATGGGGGGGAAGGGATCAACATTCCCCTCATGTTTATGCCCACGCGGGGGATTGCCCTGACTTTGAGCCGATATGGAGCTACGATGGGTAAACGGGTGCGGTTTCGTTCTCCTCTTACCATTCATAACAGTGCGATCGACACCTCAAGTTATTATCAAAATTTGTCCATTGGTGATGATTGTTATTTTGGCCGCGAGTTGTTACTGGACTTGCAGGATCAGATTCTCATTGAAAATAACGTTACCCTCTCTCACCGCGTGATGATATTGACCCATACCGATGCAGGCACCAGTTGGCATAAGGATGCCTATATTCCGACTACCCAGGCTCCGGTTATTATTCGGCGGGGTGCTTACATTGGGGCGCAGGTGACGATTTTACAAGGCGTGGAAATTGGAGAGGGAGCGATTGTCGGCGCAGGCGCTTTGGTAAGAAAGTCCATACCGCCTTTCTCGGTAGCCCTGGGTGTACCGGCGGTGGTCACAAAAACGTTGCCAACCCACTATCCGATTGAGTTGGTGGGAGAGAAACGATGATTTTGGGTTATGAACGCCAAAAGGTAATCGGGCTGGTTTTGGGTGTGGGGCTGGCTGCGGCCGCGGGAACCTACATTGGCCGAAATGGATTCACTTACCGTGAAGTCATTATTGCCTTTGTTTTACTGGTGGGAGCATTCGCTGTATTAGGTGGACGACAGGGAATTATTACCAGCGCCATTGGTTTTATTATGACCTTTGCTCTGGGTTATCGCACCGTCGAAATTACCACGCAATTACGCATTCATGCGGGTGAGATTCTTATTTGGGGGTTGTTCTTGTTGGTGTTACTCCAGAAAGGCCCTCGGAACAAACAGGTAAATTCCCAACTCTGGTTACCGTCCTGGCTCTGGTTCTTCATGCCATTCTGGTTGTGGGGAATCATTCGGGGGGCATTCATGAGCCGCCCCTTCGACTGGATGTTGGCCGAACTCAAGAATTTCCTTCTCCTCATTCCCCTTTTTGTGGTGTTCATTTACATCTTACGTGAAAAGCAACGTTGGCCCCGGTTGTTCCTGGCTTTTTATATCAGCGGTACCATTATTGCTGGTATGGGTCTATTAGAATACCTCTTTCCGCAGGTGCAATCGTTGTTCCCAGGTTTTATCGGTAACCCCATTGCTGGAATAGCGGAAGAAGGGTTCCGGCGAGCCACCTTCTCTTTTTGGGGATCACCTGCCGCCACTTTTGTCCTGGTATTAACCGTACCTGTGGCCTTAATCCTCTGGCAAACGTGGCGTAGTAGTTTGCCCCGCTTTTTAATTATTATGGCCTTGATTCTCCAGGTTGGTGCCATTTATATTGGTGGTTATCGCAGTATGTGGGCTATGTTAACCATCCAATTTGTGCTCTTTGCTATTTTGGGGCCGGGAATTGTGTGGGGTGCTTTGTTGTTGGTCCCGTCTATAACAGCTTACCGTTTCCTACCAACCACAACTCAGGATCGGGCACTTTCTCTTATACTCGCGTTGGAGGGAAAACCGATTGATAGCAGTGCCACTGATCGCCTGGGCCGACTATCACAGGCATGGGAATCTTTGGGCAACAATCTGGCTGGTGCCGGTTGGGCTGGTGCGGGTTGGATCCATAGCGATTTTCTTCAGGTGGCCGTGAACCTTAGCTTGCCCGCCGGATTACTTTTTCTCGCGGCTTACCTGATTACGCTGTTTCGTCTCTGGCAACGATGGCGTCGGCTCAGTCAGGATCACGAAGACAGGCAGGCAGGAGTTGCGCTTCTTCTGGCTTTTATCGGTATCGGGGGTATTTTATTGGGGCAGGGTGTACAAGTATTAGCCCAACTTGTTCTGCCGGTTTGGTTCGTCTGGGTTTTAGTCGAAATCTGGATTCGTCAAGAGCCAACAGATATACAGAAGGTTCAGCATGTCCGTGAACCTTTAGTGACAACGCCAAAATCCCGAAAACAAGCCCGTCTCATTCGTCACACTTAACCATGAAGCCTCAACCCATCTCCTTATTATTACCTACCTATAATTGTGCTGATATTGTCCGTCGCACCTTGGAGTCCATCAAATGGGCTGATGAAATTCTGGTGGTGGATTCCTATAGTACCGACACCACGTTAGATATTTGTCGAGAGTATGGAGCAACGGTTATTCAGCATGAATATATTAACTCAGCCCGACAAAAAAACTGGGCCATAAGCCAGTGCCGTCATGAATGGGTATTGCAGATTGATACGGATGAGACTTTAGAAGAAGGGGTACAACAAGAGATACAGGCAGCCATTGCCACTGCGTCAGCCGACGTTCAAGCGTTTCGTCTGCCCCGTAAAAATCATGTTTTGGGGCAATGGTTTCAGTATGCCGGTATTTACCCTGATTATCAGACCCGATTGCTCCGGCGTGATAAGGGTCGCTGGATCGAACGAGAAGTTCATGCCCATGTGGAAGTCCCCGGCCAGATAGGCACGCTCCACGGCCACATTCTGCACGATGGCATGCCCAATTTGTCAAAGCAGATACGCAACCTGGATCGCTATACCCGTTATGAAGCGGATGAAGCCTACAAACAGGGAGAGCGGTTTAACTGGACGCAACTGATATTAAAACCGGGTTTTATCTTTGTTTATCGCTACTTCTGGCAACAAGGGTTTCGGGCTGGCTGGCGGGGACTCATTCTGAGCGCTTACCTGGCTTTTTATGAATTCATGACCTATGCCAAACTGTGGGAAATGCAAGAACTTAACTTGACCAAAAGCCCAAAATGATCACCATTGCCTTTGTTGAACCCACCAGCGATATGGCTGGGGTGGAATACAGCACCCTCTTTTTGGCTGAGGCTTTGGACAAAACCCAATACACTCCGGTTGTGATTGTGCCCACTTGGGGACCGATGGCCGATGCCTGCCAGACACGGGGCATTGCTGTCCGTGTTGTTCCCCGTGCCCCTTTTCGGTCGGCCAGTTTTCGGTGGGGTCAACGTAACCTGGCCGATCCGCTGGCCATGTTGTTCAATCCCTGGCAATTATGGCGTTCCGCTTACCACCTGCAAAAGAATTTACACCATTTGCCGGTTGATCTGCTGGTTAGTAAAGGGTTACTCGTTCATTTTTATGGCGGTTGGGCCGCCCGGCGACTGGGTATTCCCTGCATCTGGCATGTTCAAGATGAAGTACCAGAGCGGCGAGCGGGTGGACTTTATTTACGCGGTTTGCAGATGGCCGCCCAACATCTCGCCCAGGCCGTGATTGGTGATGCCCAAACCATTGCTCGCCAGTTTCCCCGGCATCCCACTGTTTCTACTATCTATAACGGCATTGATATTCAGGCTTATGCCCCCACTACCGCACCGGGTAACTTACGGCACACGCTTGGTATTCCCGGTGAAGCGACCCTTATCGGTAATTTAGCCCGTCTGACTGATTGGAAGGGACAACATGTGCTCATTGAAGCGTTTCAACAAATTGCCCCGGAACACCCCCAAGCCCATTTGGTCCTGATTGGTACGCCCTTGTTTGATAATAACCGGTACGAACAGCGACTTCATCGGTTGGTACAGGAAGGGCCAGCCAGTGATCGTATTCATTTTGCCGGTTATCGTACCGATCCGGCCCAGACATTGGCCGCCCTGGATATCTATGTTCACCCATCTGTCCGTAAAGATACGGCCCCTCTGGCCTTACTCTCGGCTTTGGCTACTGGTTTACCCGTTGTTATCAGTGATGTACCTGGCATGGTAGAAGTTGTTGAACCGGATCATTCCGCGCTCGTATTTCCCGCTGAAGACAGCGCGGCCCTGGTCCAACATTTGCGGCGTTTGTTAACCCAGCCTGAACTGGGACGTTGTCTGGGTCAGGCGGCTCGTGACACAGCCGTGCAGCGCTTCAGCCTGCACGCTCACGCTGAAGCCATGATTGACATTTTTAATCAAACCTTGAACCAGTAGCTTCCCACAATTTATACGGGCAACGGGCATAATCTGAGGTTTTTTTGCCCTGTCGCCCCCTTGTTCTGTCGCCGCGTCGGGTGTACTTCATCGAGTTTGCGGCAGTCTCTTTGAAGTTTTCCGAATGAACCCAGTATGGAGAGGCGTGAGCACGCCCACGTGCAAACGGTCTACCACCAGCGGCATCCTTTAACTTCGCTCGGAACAGGTTCTGGGGATGCCTTTCTCCTCAATACCAGTATTAATTTGTTAAGTCCTGCTCAGACTGCCGTAATCTACCCCCCACATCATTCGTAAATATCACACATCTACCATGGCCACACAGATCGGACCCATCTCTATGTTACCTATTCTCCCTTATGCACTATCACTTACTGAAGCGGAACATCAGGCGATGTTGATTGCCTTACAATCAGGCCATTTAGTAGGGGCTGGGCCAATCAGCCGACGAGTAGAGCAACAGATTCAGGAGCTATTTGGCGTGCGCCACGCTTTGTTGACCGCATCCTGTACAGCGGCTCTCGAGATGGCCATGTTGACACTTGATATTGGCCCTGGTGATGAGGTTATTTTGCCTGGGTTTACCTTTGTTTCCACCGCTAACTGTGTTGTCTTACGAGGTGCCCAGCCCGTTTTTGCTGATATTTGTGCTGACACGCTTAACCTGGACCCAGAAGATGTCGCCCGACGTATCACGCCCCGTACACGAGCGATTATGCCGGTTCATTATGCCGGAGTAGCCTGTGACATGACAGCGCTACAAAATTTAGCTGATACCCATGGCTTGGCCCTCATCGAAGATGCAGCCCAAGGTGTTGGGGCAACGTATCAGGGGAATTATCTGGGCACGGTTAGTACGCTGGGATGTTATAGCTTTCATGCCACCAAAAATATCGTCTGTGGTGAGGGTGGGGCTTTACTCACCAACGACACAACCCTGGCCCATAAAGCCGAAATCATTCGGGAAAAAGGGACCAATCGTTCGGCTTTTCTCCGGGGCGAAATTGACAAATACACCTGGGTAGCCGCAGGCAGTAGTTATATTCTTTCCGATCTGTTGGCTTCGTTATTAGAAACCCAGTTGCCGCGTTTCCCTGCCATTAACAAACAACGCCAGGTCATTTGGGAACTATACCAAAACGGATTAATGGGTTTAGCCAAGCAGGGTCACATCACCTTGTCTGTTATCCCGATTTATGCCACATCCAATTATCATATTTTCTTTTTTTTGACGCAGACCACGGCGGAGCAAGAAGCTTTAATTACCCATCTGAAAACAATGGGCATACCAGCCACCTTCCATTATGTGCCTCTGCACACCGCGCCTTTTGGTCGCCGCGTAACTGATGAACGGGTCTCTTTGCCTATTACCGAAAGTGCGGCCAGTCGTTTGGTGCGTCTGCCTATTGGCACCCATATCACCCCGGAACAGGCCAACTATGTGGTACAACAAGTAAAGGCTTTCTACGGTTATCAATAGGTCTTTCATGCGTATCTTGTTTGTTCATAATGGCTCTACCCGTTTTGTCCAGATTGATCTGGCCCTTTTACGCGAGCGTCATCAGGTAACGGAGCTTTATGTACAGCGTACCCGTCTCAATCCCATACGAATCGCGCAACAAGTCAAAGCGCACGATCTTGTTTTAGGCTGGTTTGCCTCCTGGCATACCTTTATCCCTGTTCTATTGGCCCAACGCTGGCATAAACCATCTCTTGTGATGGTTGGCGGCTATGATACAGCCAATGTGCCCGAAGCGGGTTACGGTTCCCAAAGAGGGGGCTTACGACGTCTGATTGCTAATATTGTTATTAATAAGGCCAGCCATTTGTTGCCTTTTTCGGAGAGTGCCAGGCGTGAGCTTCTAATAAACACAGGTGTCGATCCCCAAAAAATAACGGTCCTTTATATCGGTGTGCCAGAACAAGCCTACGATCTGAATATCCCACGAGAAAAACTTGTCTTAACCGTAGGCGGTGTCTGGCAGGAGAATTTGGTCCGCAAAGGCTTGTTGCCCTTTGTCCAGACAGCCCACCATCTACCTGACCACCAGTTTGTTGTAGCTGGGCGATGGTTCGATGAGAGCATTAAAACATTACGGCGGGCAGCCAGCCACAATGTAACTTTTACCGGTTTTCTGCCGGGCAATGATCTACTCGCTTTATACAGCCGGGCGACAGTCTATGTACAGGCCAGCTTGCATGAAGGGTTTGGTATGAGTGTAGCTGAGGCTATGTTGGCAGGCTGTGTTCCGGTAGTTACACGGGTTGGCTCTTTACCTGAGGTAGTGGGGGATACCGGGGTGTACGCAAATAGTGTTGAACCCATTCAATTGGCTCAAGCGATCACTGAGGCGCTGGCAGCTACTCCTGTCATGCGTCTTAATGCCCGTGCGCGGGTCTTAGCCTGCTTCTCCCTTGAGAAACGTCGTCAACGCCTACTCAATATTCTCCAAAATGTTTAGTTCGCATTGCCTCAAAGAATAGAAGTCTATGAGTGATTTGCCCCTAGTTTCCGTTATCATGCCTGTACGCAATGAAGCTAGTTTCATTGAACGAAGCCTATCTGCCGTTATGAGGCAAGATTACCCGCCTGAATGTTTGGAGATTGTTTTCATAGATGGTCTGTCTAATGATGGTACAGTCGCGTTGGTGAGCCAGTATTTGAGCGAGGTAAAGGCAAATACCCCAGTAACTCCTTCTGTTTATTTATTGGATAACCCAAAACAACATATGCCGGGTGCTTTTAATCTAGGCGTGCAAAAAGCCAGTGGTGACATCATCATTGTCATTGGTGGGCATTGTGTCATTGAACCGGATTATGTGCGGCAATGTGTCGGGGCATTAGAGGCAACGGGAGCCGATTGCGTAGGTGGCCCTATGGTGACGGTTGGGGAAACAACGATGGCCAAAGGGATTGCTCTGGCGCAGAGTTCCCGCTTTGGCGTTGGGGGTGTGGCATTTCGTACCGGAAGACGAGAAGGGTGTTACGTTGATACAGTCGCCTTTGGGGCATATCGGCGCGAAGTCTTTGAGCGTATTGGCCTGTTTGATGAAGAGTTGGTGCGAAATCAGGATGATGAGTTTAATTTTCGTCTGACCCAGGCCGGGGGCAAAATATGGCTTGATCCGGCTATTCGCTCTGTTTACTATAGCCGGGCCAGTCTAAGCCGATTATGGCGGCAGTATTATCAATATGGTTTGTACAAAGTGCGTGTTATCCAAAAGCGTCAGGCTGTGCCTTCATGGCGGCATTTAGTGCCCGCCGTTTTTGTTCTGGCTTTACTGATGAGCCTGGTCTTTAGCCTACTTACCGGCCAAAGACGCTGGCTGCTGGCTGTGGCTGGCCCGTATACTCTGGCGAATGGCTTCGCCAGTCTCAGAACAGCCGGTGCGGATACAGCTATTTTGTCATTTTTGCCGCTGGCTTTTGCTACGTTACATTTTGCTTATGGTCTTGGTTTTCTGGCTGGCCTGTGGCATTGGCGCAACCATTGGGGGCAGCAGTCATAGTATGCCCACATCACATGAGGTTGATCGCCTGACAAAGGTTTATGCTGGTTATCGTGATAGTGACACAATTCAAGTTCAATGGGATGGGCACAACCTGGGTAATCAGGCCATTCTGTCAGAACGACAACGAGGCATAGAACGCGTTTTAGCCAGGCATGGTCTCCTGCCGTTGCGCGGTCGGCACATATTGGATGTAGGTTGTGGGGTTGGTCATGTTTTGGCGGATTTAAAGGCTTGGGGAGCCAGTTCCAGTCAGTTAGTGGGGATTGATCTGTTGCCAGATCGGATCGCTGCGGCACAACACAATTACCCAGAGTTACAGTTTCAGCTCACGAACGCTGAACAGTTGGATTTTCCCGACGAAGCTTTTGACATTGTCTTGACGTTTACGGTGTTCAGTTCCATTCTTGACCCACAAATGGCCCAAAATGTGGCGCAGGAAATTGTGCGGGTATTGCGGCCGCGAGGCTTCTTGCTCTGGTACGATTTTCGTTTTAACAATCCACGCAACCCTCATGTACGAGGGATGACCGTCCGGCGTATAAGCCAACTGTTTCCTACCCTGAAACAAAACTTGTTCTCAGTGACATTGTTGCCCCCTTTGGCTCGACGTCTGGGTCGGGCTACACCTGTGTTCTACCCCATTCTGACTCAGCTACCCTTTTTGAGAACACACTATTTGGGATTGCTACAAAAAAAATAAACGGGCTTACCCGCTTGTTTTGTCGGCTTTGTTTACCATGCGTGTGTTAATGATTACCAGTGAATGGCCCACAGTAGAGCATCCTGAATGGGCTGTTTATCTGGTCCAACGGGTCAAATTTTTACGTCAGGCGGGTATCGAGGTGGACATTTTTGCCTTCCGCGGCCGCAAACATCCGCTTAACTACCTGAAAGCCTGGTGGCAATTGCGGCAACAATTTAAACTAAAAACGTTTGATGTCATAGATGCCCAGTTTGGGCAGAGCGGCCTAGTCGCTTTATTTAGCCCTAAACCAGTGGTTGTTACCTTTCATGGTAGTGATTTACAAGGGTTCATCGGTGATAATGGACAACCCACCCTGTCGGGACGTATTTTACAGATGCTTAGTCGGTTGATCGCTCGTTATGCCAGACAACGGGTGGTGGTATCCGAGCATTTATTGGCTCAACTGCCCGCCTCATGTTCGGCGCATGTCATTCCTTGTGGCCTTGATTTTCGTCTGTTCCACCCTATGTCCAGAGAGGAAGCTCGCACGCAGTTGTCACTGCCGAAAGATAAGCAACTGATTTTGTTTGCGGCCAATCCCCATAACCCGATTAAACGGTTTCATCTGGCTCGGGCGGCGGTGGCTTTATTACCGTCAGCACCACAGGCAGAGCTAATTACCGTTACCAACGTACCCCATGAAAAAATGCCCTTGTACATGAACGCCTGTGATGTTTTGTTGGTCACGTCTAAACACGAGGGGTCGCCGATGGTGATTAAAGAGGCACTGGCCTGCAATCTTGCCATTGTGGCGACAGATGTAGGCGATATACGGCAACGGATCGCCCAGGTAAAGGGATGTTTTGTGGTCAATGAAGATAGCCCTGAGTGTATCGCGGCCGCGTTGCAACGGGTTTTGGCGAACGGCACAAGAATAAACGGTATGGAAACAATGCAAAACTTAAATGAAGAGATTTTAGTGCAGCAGATGATACAGGTATACCATCTTGCACTTGAAAAAACAGGCTAGAAGTTTCGGGATAATGTCGTTGTTTGTTTTCGAGACTCAGTTGCTCATTGAACTGTTACTTATCTCTTAAGATTTATCCCCCACAATCACAGTGATGCCAAGCAATACGTTTTGGCTGCGTCGCGCCCAGCGTATTGCTCCTT
>JBAOHK010000020.1:0-16461 GCA_037045605.1 Chitinophagaceae bacterium
TGCCACGGGTTCCCACCGGCTATCATCGAATCCAGGCTTGCACCAATCGGGCTGTTCGTTTCGCGCATCATAGACTTCGCCATGATAGACCAGGTCGGAGATGATGGCAGACCGGGCTGCTTTCCAGCTTTGATCGGAGATCACTGTCTCCTCGGAACCATCCTGGTAGGTAAGGTGCAGTTGTGCCAAAAACCTCGGCGACCCGTAAGAGGCCGTCCAAAATTTAGGTGCATTATAAAATCCATTGCCAAGAATAGCCCCGATCACATTTTCGCCATTTTTCAACAGGGTAGTCAAATCATACGCCAGGTACATGACCTGGTAATCCCGGAACTCATCAGGCAGGGAGATAAAGGCAGCGGGCAATTGGGGTCTCCGGTCATAGTTGGTTTGATTGGGCACCAGCAGATCATCGGATACTTTCTGCCCGTTGGTATAAAACTCAAAATATCCTAGCCCGGTGGTATAGACGACTGCTTTTTTAATTTTCTTTTTGATCGTCACCTGCTTGCGGAGCAACGGTGCCGGTGGGGGCATCTGCTGGGGTCGCGCATCCGGTCCGCCGGGCGGTTTGGGCATAGCTTCATCGCCTTGCCAGGGAGCACCGATCCATTGGGCGATCCAATCTGATTCGCGGAGCAGCCCCATCCTCCAGGTGGCCACTGGACTCCAGGCCGATACCCGGCCGGCTTTGTCCCAGGTCCTGACCTGCCAGAAACAATCCATCCGGGAGCGAAGTTCTACGCCACCATAGGGTATACGGTTTGATTGGTCGCTGAGTATTTTGCCGCTGTTCCACAGATCAGGAGATTTGAGTTTTTTGGTGGTGCTGGCGACCCGAATCTGATAGGCGGTTTGTTTTTGGCCTCGTTCGCCGGGTTTGGCCAGGTTGATCCAGGATAGATGAGGTGTTGTTTCATCTACGACGGTTGGATTGTCCATGTATTCACAGGTGAGTTTGGTCAGGGTGAGTTGGGCGTGGAGGGAGAGGGTGATGGCGAGGAGGAGGATGGTGGGGATTAATTTCATGGTTGGGAATGTGGTGAATTAAGTATGAAGACGAAATTATGATAAAGGAGGGGATTTGAGAAGATAAGTGTCGAATAATAAATATGGCCAGATTTCATTGGTAGAATTGTTTATTTTGATCTACAATAAGTTTAATGAACACATAGTTAGTTTAAAATAAATATGACTAGGCTTTTTGTTGATACAGTCCTGCGTATATCAAATCGGTCACGGATCATGTAGGGTATGACAAAATAGTATTTGATTGGTTTCATATCAAAAGAAAATAAATTTTGAAATAGATGAGTTACGGCGAGAGATGTAAATGAGGAAGTGAGGCTTGGTGTTCGACAAGTAATGGAGGGCAGTAGATGGCTATTATTAAAGAATTCAGAAAACGTAAAAGCTGAAAGGATGAGAAACAGAAATTGGAAAGATTACTACAAATGAATAAGCCATTGGCCACCATGTATTATAGGAAAGAAGAATAAAAACGATGTGGTGGTTGGGAGGTAAAGCAAAATCCGGGGCATACTTGCACAACTGGGTCCTCCAGGACCATACATAGCGGAATGAAGCAGCTCGTAAGGGCAAGAAACATGATAGGATCGTTTAGAAAAGCCATCTTAAGATAGTTTAATTTTGATATTAGTTTATCCACTGGACCGCCAGAGGGATTTAATAACAAAATCAAAGTACTAAAATCAAAGCATATGGATATCGGGATGTCGAATACTTCGGATTGAAAATATTTGATTTACACAATTATAGGCTTAAGTATGCATGATTGCGATGAACCTAATTTATACTGTACCGGGTGTTTCCCACTGCCCTTCCTGATTAAAATATATCCTCGCTACACAGTAAAAGTATAGGGAGGATTTTTCTTTTTTAAAATGAATGCGGATGGGTTGGATTTTTCTTAATTTAAATAATCCAGACATCGATAATTATATAGTATCTTTAACAAAGTCTTCCGCAATCTAGAAAAAAAAACTATTGCCTAGTTTCCAAAAATATCGATCATTCACGATAAAATTCCAATGCTTTGCAATAGGAAATTGTCTGGTAAGGGGAAACCGAAAACTGAAGATGCAATTATCGGCCGAAAGCCGAAGGAGGCATTTTTTAGAGCACATTCTTCAAAATTTTGAGATCGTCAGACTTCATAATAATTTCTTAGTTCAAGGTTTGGGTTTTAAATCTCTAATTCAATATAGCGATGTCCCAAATCAATGATCATTTAATCCGCATTGTATTTGAAGAGATTGTCAAATACAGACCTTCCCTGGCTAAATACATGATAGTCGATGAAGATGAAGCTGATGTAGATCTCCGGATTTTAGCTGATCAGATTATTAAAAGTTATCCCTGGCCCATTGGTGTGGAACTTCGAAGATTGTTTTCAGGCAGTATGCGGTCACCTGATCGCGGCCGGCTGGACCAATTATTCAAGACCATCGAGCGCACTACCCAATTCATTAGTTTCGTCATGGTGATTGAGCTCTATGAAGAAGTGTTGAAAAATAAGATTGGAATTGACGAAAAATTCGCGGCTCAATTCAACCAGCGTATTAATCTGCTAAGTCTTGGAAACTTCACCTGGATCATCCGATCCATTGGAACCTTGTTTGAAAAAAATGAAGTGGAGCAGTTTATGCCTGAAATGAAAGATATACTTCACGAGAATTTTTATAAGGGACTTGATTTCTGGGTGCCGGAGCGGAATGAAATCGGGCACTACCAAATTAATCTCACACAGGAAGAAATTGAAAGACGCTGCGTAGAGTATGCTGACAAACTGACCTTCATTCTTAAACAAATTGGGTTTATCACTAAATATAAATTGGTAACAATTCGTGAGATAAAAGTAAATAAGCAACACCACCGTGATGCGCGGTATCTTCATAGCTTTGACATCCTGAACAGTTCTGATTCGGACTTCAAGTCAACAGAAGAAGTGTTTGATTCTTTTTCTGATTCCAATTCAGTATTACTGATGAAATCCACAAAAGAACCCAACGAATTTTTAAATATGTCGCCACTGATTATAGACACCCGAACAGAAGTGATTGACAGTAAGGAAAAGCTCAACATCAAAAAAGATATTTTCATGTACACGAAGTTTCGTGACAGAAAGCTGATGTACGTAGGCACCGAAGTCACAGAGAAATGTGATCTCACCAACCTATCCAATTACAATTTGCTGGTGTCGGATTTTGAAAGACTGATGCAGAAGCTTGGATCATTGTCAACCATTAACCCAGCATGATATGAACCAATCTCCATTCAAATTCCTGGATAGCTACACCAAAGAGGATAAGGACATCTTTTTTGGACGGGAAGCAGAAGTGGAAGATGTTTACACCAAAGTATTTCAAGGGAAGATTCTTTTGGTGTATGGTGCTTCAGGTACCGGTAAATCAAGTTTGATATCGTGCGGTCTGGCCAATAAATTTCAGGATAGCGATTGGCTGCCGGTTGAAATACGCAGAGGTATAAACATCAATGACTCATTGCGGCAACAACTGCAGAAAATCATGCTTACACCTGTTGCTACTTCAAAGAACATTTCCTTTCCAAAACTATTGAAGTCAATTTACCTGGATCACTTCAAGCCTATCTTCCTGGTATTCGACCAATTTGAAGAACTCTTCATTTTTGGGGATCGTGAAGAAGAGGAAAAATTTATCGCCACTATACGCGAAGTACTTGACTCTGACCTGCAGGTGCGGTTTATTTTCATCATCCGTGGAGAATACCTGGAGTACCTGACAGATTTCGAGCAGGTGCTCCCTGAAATTTTTGGAAACCGCATTCGCATAGAGAAGATGACGCGGACCAATGCCGTCAATTGTATTACAGGCCCGTGCCAGTCGTTTGGAATTGAAGTGGAAGAACATTTTTCCGACAACCTGCTGACAAAATTAAGTCCTAGCAAAACCGAAATAGAGTTAACCTACCTGCAGGTATTTCTCGATCGCATCTTTAAAAAGGCAAGCGAAAAAGCGAAAGAAGGTAAAATTGTTTTCTCCAATACACTTGCTGGAAGAATTGGGCAATGTAGGAGATGTGCTGTCCCAATTTCTGGACGAACAGATTGAACTGATTCCCGACAGTGAAAAGGCATTAGCCCTATTGAAAGCATTTGTTTCAACAGACGCAACGAAGAAACAGATTTCACTTCCACAAGCGGCTGAATTTGTGAAAACCATCGGCCAGGAACTGAATGAAAAACAAGTGGACATCCTGATCCAGGAACTGGTAAACCGGAGGATATTAAAAGATAAAGACGAAGCAGGCCGGTATGAACTCCGGCACGACAGCATTGCCGCAAAAATCTTTGAGAAGATCACCACGTATGAACGCGACCTCATTGAGGTGAACCAATTCATCACCTATGCCTTTGGCGAACACGATAAGAGAAACTTTTTGCTCAACGAAAGCGATCTGGCCTACATCGCGCCGTATGAAACGAAGTTGAATTTTCCGGGCCCGGTGCGGGAGTTCATCGAGAAGAGCAAAACCGCGGTGCGTAAAAAAGAAAAGGAGCCGCAAACAGTTTTATGCGGTGCTAGGTGTGATATCACTCCTTTTGCTTACCTCTGTTTTTGGCCTGGTTTATTCCCAAAAACAAAAATCGGAGTCTGATCAGAAACGCTGCCCTGGCCAAAGAGCAGTCTGCGGAAGCATTGAAGCAAAAAGAAATTGCCGAACAACAAAGAGTAATTGCCGAGCAAAAGCAGCAGGAAGCGGATAAGCAGGCAAAGATTGCGGGAGAAAAGCAACAGGAAGCCGATAAGCAGGCAAGGATTGCGCAGGAACAATCTACGCTGGCCCTTATACAAAAGCAAGAGGCTGACCAACAGCGACAATTGGCAAACACCTTGCGTGCAAATGCGGAAGAGGGTCAGCAATCAGCCCTGGCAGAAAAAGAAAAAGCTGATGCGGCAAAACTGGAAGCAGAAAAATTCTCAAAGTTGGCCGAAAAAAATTCACAAATAGCTAACCAGGAGAAGGACAACGCTTTGCGCTTCCGTATGCTAGCCATAGCACAGGCGATGGGCGCAAAGGCTTCTCAACTGCAAGACCCGCGATCAGAAAGGTATTGGTTGCTCAACAAGCATATTTTTTCAACAAGCAATACAAAGGATATGCATTCCAGCCTGATATTTATAGTGGGCTGTATGCTGCTTATAAAACTCTCAATAGTGATAAGTTTAACACCAATCTCATTGCATCAGAGTGCCGTCAAAGGACTTATATGCATTAGGCCTCTGATATCTTTATTACCAGTAGGAGCCGATGGCAAAATTATTAAAACAGATTTGAGCACGAAGTTCACCAACGGTAACCTACTGTTGATTCACATCCTTATATACTCCAATGCATTGCTTTAAGTCCGGATAAAAAAACAATGGCCATCGGATCTGAAGAGGGGAAGCTGCTGATCTATGATGCAACGAGTATGAAAAAACTAAAGGAGTTGACTGCTCTATCAATCCGCTTTATGGTCATTGGTATTTGATACACATAAGTATTTGTATACAGTGGGCAATGATCCTTCTATATTAAGGTGGAACCTATGCGCACTTATAAATCCACCGCTGCTAATAAATACCGGGGCGATAGTGAATTCTCTATCCATAAATAATAAAGATGGAGTCATGGCCGCTGGCCTGGCCAACGGGGAGGTGTTGTTGTTGAAAATCTCTGGATAGCGGAGCAACCCCAACAGGGCAAAGTGAGTGGAGTGAAGCCGGTTACCAAAGTAAAATTTAATACTGCAGGATCGATGCTGGCTATAGGAAAAGAAGATGGATCCATTGTGCTGTGGGATGTGGCTAGTTCAGAAATCAGTCAGTCACTTACCGGCCACCGGGCTATGGTAAGCGATCTGCGATTTAGCCCGGATGATTTGTTCCTGCTGTCGGCCAGTTATGATGGTACATCTATGTTATGGAATATGAAATCAATCAATGAGCGACAGGTAGTTTTTGCGGATCACGGTGGTTGGGTACTTCAGGCAAGCTTCAACCCCAATGGTCGTAATCTCATTACAGCGGATGCACTCGGAAGCCTTCGTTATTTTCCACTTAACATGGAATTCTATTCAACCAATCTTTGCAGTAAAATAAAGCGCAATATGACAGAAAAAGAGTGGAGCAATTTTGTGGGCAGCGATATTCCATATCAGAAAACTTGTGACCAATGAAAAAGAATTATTTATGGATTTTGTTCATTGGTTTTTTAGGGTATAGTCAGGCCATTCATGCTCAGGACGATTGTGGTCAAACGTTGATCCAGGCGGAGCGGGCTTATTATACCGGCCGGTTTGGTGAAGTAGGTACGCTTCTGACTTCTTGCCTTGCCAGCGGTTTTGATAAAGATCAAAAAACAGCGGCCTATAGATTGATGGCACTCAGTGCTATCTTCAACGAGAAATTTTGAGCGTGCCGATACCTCTTTATGGCTCATGTTGCTGAACAATCCCCAGTATGAATTTTCAACACAAGACCCTCCGGAATTTAAAAGGCGTGTGGAGAAATTTAACGTACATCCTTTGGTGGAAGTGACAGCATCGCCTTGGTTTAGTGCAACCCTTTTTCAAGGTTACCGATGTTTACAATTCCAGACTGCTTCCCGCCACCGCCACCTACGAGGGCAAATCCGGAGTTTATTATGGAATTGCAGCGGCCTACTATTTTACCAAAAATATTTCTGTCCGGTTAGGATATGAACAGCTACATTATTCTTTTACCATCAGAAACAGGGACAGCCTCAACACAGGTTTATTGACAGAGACACAAAGGCGGGCGCAATGGCAAACCGCCATAGGGTATAATTATATTTTAAAAAAATTCAGTGTACAGGCTTATGCCGGTGTCGCATACAGCACCTTGCAAAAAGCCGATGGTTACCTGGTTTTAAACCGGAATAATTCCAGTGATGAAATTGATTTCAGTTACTCCAACCTGCCGCAGCGCACAAAGGATCAGTTCCGTCCATTGGTCGAGTTAAAAGCCAATGTGCCTCAAAAGGACAAGTGGATGTTTAGCCTGAGTGTGCGCTATGAACTGGGTATTCAAAACATGACAAACGCGGACAATCGATTTTCAGACCCTGGCCGGGCGACCACCTTTGAGTGGATCGAGGACGATTTTAAAAACAGTACACTCCAGGTGTCCTTCGGTATATCAAAATTAATTTACCGGATTAAATTGAAGTGAAGATGAATTTATTATTATCCCGGGTTTTCAAGTCACGGAAGACTACAAGCGGCTGGCTTACCTGCATGATTTTAGGTCTGTTTATCCATACGGGCTGTCAGAAGGAAGAAGTAAATGTAGCTACACCAAAACCTGGACCGGTAACCATTCAAATGCGCAATTTTAATGCTCCGTTGAATGGGGAAACGTTGGATGGAAGCGCACCGGATATCTATTATTTTAGGCAAAAAGAAGATGGGAGCTATGTGTTCATGCTGTCTTCCACTAACTATGGAAACTTTAAAACGAATTGGCAGACTGATTATGTGCTCGTGCATGCTGATAAAGCAGGGGTCATTCAGAAAACAGAGGTGAAGAAACTCCCGTCAAATGACGGTATCACCGGAACTTTTGAGTATGTCTGGGATGCCCCACCAACATCTCCGTTTATTTCCATAACAGATTTACACCTCTCCCTCTCAACCGCGCCACTTCCGGACCCAGTTATGTTGCCGATGAGCACGGGTTTCTGTATTACCAGCCCATCTTAGGCGAGAACACATGCTTTTGCAAAAATCAATTTTTCAACCTCATCCCGGAGACCGGGCAAACAGACTTTATCTCTGTGGGCACGGGTCCTGGTTTAGGGCAATCTTTTCGAACTTCTGATGGGGGGTTTATTTCCGTGGGTTGGGAAGGATCTCCGGATTTCGCGAAGTATTCTACAAGCCGGTACGCTTCAATTCAAACAGCCCATGCAATATTGGGAAACTAGGCCATCTTATGCTTTTCTCACCGAGCGTGATGGAGATTTCTATTTCATTGCGCTACACAATGGCGGATATTCGACTTACGACTACCCCTATACTAATGTCTATGATTCTTGGACAGACAAGATGATTTACGAAAACTTCAGCGACAATAAGGCAAAGTCATTTTTCTATCTTAAAGAAAGTAATGTACGTGGCGAATTCGAAATCAGGTTTGGGCCAGGTAAAAAGCAAAAAGCACATCGGTTCGACAAGGATAATATTTACAAGGATTATGTGGAAGTTCCTTTCGAAATGTGGAATATAGGGAACAATCGACAATCAATGGTTGCCTTCCGAGACCAGGGTGGTGATGGCACTTTCAATCTCGTTCCATTTAACTATGATAGGCAAGTTGAAAATGACCAAGCACGCTCTAGCTTGGGCAGTCTTTGGTATAGTCATGATGTTGAAAATGACCCATCTTTAAGTTTGGAGACTATCTGGCCCACAATATATGGAGTATGCAGAAATACCGGATCAATCCATCATGAATGGGGATTTTCTTAATGATTTTTATGTTCCACCTTCTTACATATGGGCTTACCTGGCTGACGGGGCCACCTGGGATGCTACCGCGCTGCCGAGTGCTTCATTTTCTCAGGTGGCTGGGAATTATACTAGACCTGGCCCGCAACTGATTAAGGTAAATGCCAATGGCAGTTCAGTAGTAAAAGAGAATTTTGAGCTGGGATCTGGCGTGAGAGCCTTCAAATCACTATTCAAATCAGTACCCTTTCTGGATGGATTTGCTGTGCTGATTAATGCGCAACAAGTTACGAATGACCCTTCCGACCCTCATTTGGGTTCCTATGGATATAAACCCACACAACTCTTGATACTCGATGCCAGTTTTAACCAAACTGTCATCCCGGTGGAGGCCGGACCTGACGACTATGGTCATCAACTGGAAAGCAATAGCGACCAGTTCTTCTATGCCCGTATTACCTCCAAGCCAAATACTACAGGAGGTAAGAATTCACTCCTGCTTACCACCGTACGAAATAATATTCCGATCAATCAGAATTTTGATTTTATAGAATTTGATGTGGAAAAGTACCGGATTACTCCTACCCGGGAAGGGGGTGTAGCCCTCATAGTCTGGGTGCGGCCAACAGACAATACTCGTGAGCTGCTTTTTATGGAGTTTGACGAGAACCTGAAGTTGATAACAAGTCATGGAAACTAATATGAGGGAGAGGTCTAAAACTGAAAGGAAATTTGTTCACTTCTCTGTTAAGAGTCTGTCGCTGATTATTATTTCCAGCTTCTTTATGTTGATAGGATGTATTAAAGAGGAGGTAAATACAGACTTGCCAAAGCCAGGGACTGAACAAATCCAATTGCACAATTTTAATGCACCAATAAGTGGCGGATCCCTCGATGGATCAGCGCCTGATATGTTTTATTTCAGACAAAAAGAAGACGGGAGTTATGTGTTTATGCTGACCTCCACGAACACAGAAGGGTTCGAAACGGACTGGAAAACGGAGTATGTATTGGTGACTACAAATGCAATGGGTGTCATTCTAAAAACAGAGGGGATGAAGTTTCCTGTTACAGATGGTGTCATCCGGAATTTTGACTATGTCTTTGATGCTGGTACCCCACCCCCTGAATCTCCGCTTGCTTCTGACAGCTACTGGTTTGATACGTTTGCCAATGGCCCCAATTACGTATCGGATGATAAAGGTATGCTCTATTACACACCAGACCTCAACTGCTATTGTCGGAATTTGTTTTTCAAACTTGATCCTGAGACCGGGCAAGCAGAATATTTTTCCACTGGACCCGATCGCCCGAAAGCTCAAATTTTCCAGACTTCGGATGGGGGCTTTATTACGATTGGCGGTGCTGGTGCCCCTGACTACAATAAATTTTCAGCGTCTGGCACACTGGAATTCAAGCAACCCATGAGGTATTGGGAAGCACAACCAACCTATGTTTATTTGACCGGTAGAAACGGAGACCAATACTTCATTACAACGTATCATGGCCCATCGGAGCAAAGGTTCATTGAAAATACTGCAAAGTCCTTTTTCTATTATTCAGGGCTTTTTTATTTTGAATTTCCCAAATATAGACTTTGAGGTTAGGTTTGGTCCAGGGCAAACTCAAAAGGCGCATCGTTTCAACCGAGGTTTTTGTTTTTGCACTACCGATGAGATTTTACGAAGATTATGTGGATGTACCTTTCGAAGTTTGGGACCTCACCCATAATCAACAGCTTATGGTTATATTCCGCGATCAGGGTCTGGATGGAAAGTTTAACCTGGTTCCAATGAAGGTGGATGATTGTGTGGGTTGCGGTGGCAGTGATTATTTGAGGACCGATCCGACTCAGAGCCAGGAATGGATTACAGTCATTAATCTACCTTATTCCACAACACCCGATGAAACCATTATTCACTATGGTGCATTTTCACAATCTTTTGTCAATATATCAAACTATCTAACCCCAGGGGCAACATGGAATGAAACCGCTTTGCCACCTTCTTCGTTTTCGATAAAGATCGGGCCAAGACCGGGCACACAGCTCTTAAAAGTGAATGCTGAGGGCAGTACGGTGGTAAAGGATAACTATACGCTTGGCACAGTACCTCTTGAAAACATGTTTAAAGCAGTTCCCTATCTTGATGGGTCTGCAGTTCTTATTAATGTGACTTCTCGTTCAGTTGCCAACCCCGCAACGCAGTTGGTTATTCTGGATGCTGATTTTAACCAGAATGACCGTTTTGAATATGACATTTAACACGGCTGACCGCGAACATCAACTGGAATACAACAAAGCAAAGGACAGAATTTTTTACGCCCGTATAACCAAAAACCCGGATGTCAATCTGGATAACACTTATAAGGGCTCGCTTCTGCTTACTCTTATTCAGGATAATTCAATAAAACACCAGAAGTACTTAGATAAATTCATTCCATTCAAGTTAGAGAAATATAGAATGACACCCACCAAAACCGGCGGAGTGGCCATCGTAGCCTGGGTGCGGCCAACCAAGGATACCCGTGATCTGCTGTTCTTTGAGTTAGATGAGAATCTTGAGCTGGTGAAGCGGTAATCTTTTTTTAAAATAACGTATCCCATTATTCAGAGCGGATGAAACACAATTCTTCAATTCAAGGAATAAATCTCAACCTATATGATGAAGTATTGGATTCACAATACAATAGAGAGTCAACTGTAATTACCGGGGATGCAGGCTTTACACAAAGCAATTTTTTTGAGCCGATCTTGTTTTTTATCGGCATCGCCTATAACCCGCTAAAGTTCCATGAGGCGATCGCCATTACGGAACAATATTTATCCAATGCACAGCCTCATTTATCCGATTTGGAAAGGGGCATTTATTATCATGTGCGAGGTTTTCTGTTCTCGAAAAAAGGACCAAACCATTATCACATGGTTTTTGAATCGTTGAACAAAAGTCTTGAGTATCTGCATGCATCCGGTGACCCTGCAGCACAGTATTACCAGGCCCGGGTATCAGACACCTATGCACAGGTGCTTCAAAACCTTGGATTTTACAGCGATGCATTGGCGCTATTCCAGGAATCTCTAAAAATAAAAATGGCGTTCAACGATGACCAGTCCGTTGCCCTCACGCATGGAAACCTGGGCCGCTTAAATTTTGGTATTGGAAATTTTAACCGGGCCGTAAAACATTTTAAACTTGACCTGAAAATACTTGATAAATCGGCAGGAGCAGAAGGGCTGAAATCAAAAATGATGAACCAGATAGCGAGTTGCCTGATTGAACTACAGGATTTTCCGGAAGCTATTAAATATATCAAACGCAGTATTCAACACGCAAAAGTAGCCAGTCCTGATATTGTTTTTTTTGCGCAATACACTTTGGCTTATTATTATTTGCAAACCCACGAAGTGGTAAAATCAAAGCAGATCATTTCAACACTGCGTAAAATATCCGGAAAAGAAGTTAATCCGGAAAACAAAAAATTACTTCAATCCCGTATCGATTATTTATGTGGATTGAGGGCATTGTTTAATGGCAAACCTTCCGTGGCAAGAAAATATTTTCTCAAGACAGAAGAAGCGTATGTCAATGACTTCACCAATTCAATTACAGAAAAGGCACACTTTTATTATTATCAATCGGAGGCGCTCGATCAATCAGGCTATTCTGACGAGTCATCCCTTCAATTGAGAAAGGCCATTTCATTATTGGATCAAACCGAAAACACCGGGCTGAGAAAAGAATTTGAAAACACACTAAAGGAGCGACACAAGGACGGTTGGCTTTTACATACGGCTGGCCGGTTTATTGGTCAGGAGCAGATTGAGATGATTTTGAATGAAACGGGCAAAGATGGTTTCCGTGGAGGATCATCCGACATCGCCATTCTATTTTCTGATATCCGCGATTTCACCACGCTATCGGAAGGCATTGGTGCGAACAGCCTGATTGAGTTATTAAACCGTTACCTCGCCACCATGTCGAAATATATTCATATCCAGGGTGGCATCATTGATAAATACATAGGAGACGCCATTATGGCATTGTATTTTCCTCACAGCGACACCAAACTTTCGGTAGCAGAAAATGCGTGCATTTCTGCGTTGATGATGAAGCAAGAGTTAATCCGATTTAACCGCCAACAACCGGCAGGAAGAAATAAAATTCAGGCCGGCATTGGCATCAACTACGGCAATTGCATTTCAGGAATGATCGGCACTCCGCAAAAAAGATCCCTGAGCGTGATCGGTGACGCGGTGAATATCGCCTCCCGGATAGAAGGTCTTACAAAAGTGATGGGGGCAACCATAATTATAAGTGAATCTTTATATAACCTGCTTCCTGCAAATCACCATTTTATACTGAGGCCACTTGGAAAATATAAATTAATGGGCAAATCCATGCCTGTGTCGTTGGCAGAACTGGTGGGCACCGATGATCATTCCAGGGAAGCAGATTCACTTAAAAAGGAAATAATTGAATCGGAAAAAGGGCTATCCGAATTCTCTATAAAAAATTTCCGCAAAGCGCAAGTGATTTTTAACCAACTCCAAGACCAAACAAAAAATCAACCAAGATCCAAGGGATACAAATTTATGGCTGAACAGGCAAAAGATCTGATTGAAAGAAACGTTTCGAAAAATTGGGACGGAAGTTTTGAGATAATGATCAAATAGAAAAACAATAAATATCTTGTGGCAAGGCCTTGGGGGGAGATCATAAAGAGTATCGACTTAAGTTTTTTGGTGGAGCTGGCTACGCGGATTTGATAGCCGGTTTGTTTTTGGCCTCGTTCGCCGGGTTTGGCCAGGTTGATCCAGGATAGATGAGGTGTTTTTTCATCTACAACGGTTGGATTATCCATGTATTCACAGGAGAGTTTGGTCAGGGTGAGTTGGGCGTGGAGGGAGAGGGTGATGGCGAGGAGGAGGATGGTGGGGATTACTTTCATGGTAGGGAATGTGGAGGTGTGGATATGAGAGCGAATTTAAGGTAAAGGAGGGGGTTTTTTGGTGATAGGTAGTGAATAAGAAGGATGTATTGCTCTTTGACTAAAGAGGAAAAGCTTTGCACGGATGTAGATTCTATATCAGGAAACAGTTTTAAAACGGAAGCCGTTAACCCATCCACACAAAAAAACAAGACATCTTCTACCACTCGCTTTTTCACCCAAGTTTAGACCCAATACATCTCTATTACCATTTACAGCCACTCGGTAACAGTCGCTATTAATTTGAAATTGCAATCAGACACGATGACGCTATGCTTTTCATTTGTTTTAGAACAAGAAATTGTTTTTTTCCCAGCCCTCACCTCCCTTTCATTCTCCTGTCAAAAAACTCAAACATCTGCATCGTCGTTTTTGATTCTAATTCTCCTATCCAGCCATGACCCCCACCTTTTACGATGATCAGTTGATTAGGCACATGTGCACTATCTAAAGCTGTATGCAATCGATATGCGTGCTCAATCGATGCGTATGGATCCTGGTCACCATGAAAGATCAACACCGATGCATCATCGGTCTTATCTACATAGTGTAGTACGGAAATCTTTTTTAATATGGGATCATCGAGGCTGCTAGCTCCGGTAAAGTCTGCTCGTACTTCCTTCAAGGACTTCTTATAGTATTGTTGTATCGCTGCTTCGAGTGCAGGAGTGAGTGGTGGTCCCCGAAGAGTAAAATCGGTTGCAGAAAAATAGCTGACTACAGCCTGCACCTTGCTGGAATATTGTGGAAGATTTGTCTGACCTTCGAGGCTATCCTTTGGTGCTGTGACACCAAGCATAAGAGCAAGATAAGCACCGGCAGACTCGCCCATCGCACTTATTCGCTTTGGATCGATATGCAGTGAATCTGCATGTGCACGCAGGTAACGGACAGCTTGCTTGGCATCTTCTACCTGCGAAGGCCACTTAAACCGGGGTGCAAACCGATAGCCAACCGATACACCCACATAGCCCTTTGCTACGAATTGCCGGATCCAGCGATGCATATGTGACTTATCTCCCTGTTGCCAGCCTCCACCATGAAAGAAGAGCACCACAGGAAATGGTCCCGGTCCATCGGGCTTCCCGATATCGAGTTTAAGGTCTACTCCACCGGCATGACCATAGATGATGTCTTTATCTATGGCGATCTTGTCAGTAGATTGTCCGTGCAAGGATATAGATTGCAGACAGAAGGTACAGGTGATCATCAGTATACAGCAATGAGATCTCATATGGATTACAAGTTAATCATTCCAATGTATCGAAAAAGGCGTTTCTTGTAGTTACCTTTTGCAAAATCTAAAAAGGAGTTTTCCTAAAGACAGGAAACGCAGTTAAATTATATTGATTATTGATTTATAAACTTTATATCCCCGTATACCAGGCCCAGCCACTGTCTCCCGTATCTACATATTTATCCGTGACTACGATACGTTGTAAATATTTCATGCTCTTATATCCTATTTGAGTCTCTACTCTTAATCGCAGTGGAGCCCCATGAGCAATGGCAAGATCCCGGCCATTCATTCCATAGGCAAGCATGGTTTGCGGATGAAAGGCATCGAGCAAATCAATGCTATCTACCCACCCATCATAGGAATAGAAATTTACAAATCGGGCGCCGGGTAATATACCTGCATGTTGAAGTATCGTGCCGAGCGGGACACCGGTCCATTGAGCAATCGCCGTCCAACCTTCCTCGCAGGTATGTCTTGTAGTTTGAGTATGGGATGGCAGTTTTTGAATGTCAACTAAAGTATATGAGCCGGGTCGCGATACACTTCCTTCCAGGGACAGTCTCCAGTCAGCGAATTCGTTTTTTTGAAAACGCTCATAAGATTCGCTATAATAGGGTTTTGATGTATCCGCTGGATTGGTCGTGCCTGTTGCCGGAAATGATGATATGTCCCGAAAATTATACTCCTTTACTAATGCCTGTCCGGGTAATAAAAAGCGATGTGCGATATATGTGAGATTATCACCCATACGCAGTAAACTACCATATGAAGGAGGTGTCGGTCTCGAGGCACAGCCAGTGGCTAATAGCCCTCCCACGGTCGTCAGACCTGTGATGATGGCATCGCGACGCGTAAATAATTTTTTCTTTTTCATCATTATTTTCCGATTGTCATTGCACGCATTTGTTGTTTTATTCCTGATTTGGCTACCATCACGATATGCGCTATCAAAAAAAGTATGAGCGCAATGGAGGTCATAAAATGTATGGTACGGGCAGATTGGGCACCAAAAAACAGCTTTAAAAGAAAGGGATAAGCCGCTGTGATAGCCGGTGACATCGTCATACCTGTCATCACGATCGTCGGCATCAGGAAAAAGATGACGAACAGGTAGCTGCATTTTTGTAAGAGACCATAGTCAGGACCTACTTTATCAGCCGGTATATGTAAGAAGAGGTGATTCACCACATCTTCCCACAATAAGTGCCATGAAAAATCTTTCGCCCGAGGGAAAAGATATCTCCAAAAGTGCCCGGTGAAGATCCCCATAACAAAATAAATCAACCCGGGTATCAGTAGAAACCAACCAGCCAGAAAATGTAAACTGCGGCCCCAACCATTTTGATTAAATATAGGATAAGTACGGGAAGCACTTACCGGAGCATTTGCAGCAGATGTAAAGGGCACGGGTTTGTCCCAGCCACCATGCTTATAGTTGCGACTCAGCGGAATTTCGAACAACGCCGGAGTCAGATCATTACCTGCTTCTCCCCAATAAAACCTGGGGTGAACCATGATCATTTCAATACCTGTAATAACCAAGGCAAAAAAACTCAAGGTAATGATCCAGTGTGTGCTTCGTACCCAAAATGAGTGCGAAGGATTTTCAGAGGATAAGTTTTGGTGTGTGGGCATTTATTTACACAGGTTTAATATTGTCTTACTTCTGAAGGCGGCATTAAATGTACATTAATTTACAATATTATTAACCCGGGTAATT
>JBAOHK010000021.1:0-12362 GCA_037045605.1 Chitinophagaceae bacterium
TGGTTGCCCAGCTGGTTGCCATGAGCAACCGTATTCTCCACTCTTAATCCCAGTTGGAAGGACCATTTCTTTATTTCTTTGCTGAAGTTTGCGTAGGCGGCGTTGATGTTTTCATCATAAATAAAATGATTGGAACGGATGAGGTCTTCTTCCCATTTGCCATTCTTTAAGTTCATGTAGTCAACCTCGTTATCGTTCTTTACATAGCTGAATTTCAGCCCGGCCTCTATCCTGCCCCCCTTTACAGGATGTGTGTAATCTGTTTTGAACGTAAAAATATCAATACCGGAAGGCAGGTGACCCTTTAATGAAGAAGACCCGGTTTGCTGTAGCATGTTGTTATAATAATCGGTTGTAAGCACCATGTCAGAAACATTACCATAAACCACATAATCAAAATCGGCTGTCAGTTCTTTACCGGTGGAATCGAAAGTATGTTTCCAGTTAAGATTGACTGCCCCATTTTTGAATTTGATCCTATTATCCGTTTTTGATACCAGCTGACTTTCCAACACCCGGTTTTCATCACTTAAATTACCAACTGTTGTTGGTGTGGGATGGCCGCTGAAAACAAAACCGTTTAATACTATTCCAAACGTATTGTTCTTATCAGCATACCAATCAAGACCCAGTTTTAGTGAATGATTGTTGTTACCAAACTTAAAACGGGTTTCTGTATTATTATACCCTGTTATGTTCATATCATTATCCAGGAACCTGTTCTCAAAAGTAAGAGTGTTGCGCCCCCTGAATACATTCGGGTTATAACTGCCGAAGAAATTGAATTTATTCTTTCTCCAGTTGAAGTTGACACTGTTCTGTGATTTTGGGATCAGGTAAGTTGCTGTTCCTGGCTTGTAAATACTGGAAGTGATCCCGACCATGAAATTGCCATTAAAACCAGCGTTCTTTCCTTTCTTGGTTTTAATATTAATAACACCCGAATTTCCCGAAGCATCATACTTGGAAGAAGGGTTGGTCATGATCTCTATCTGATCAAGCGATGAAGCCGGCATATTCTTCAGCATATTCGCAAGGTCTGCAGCTGAGAGGTAAGATAATTTACCATCCAGCATAATAATGACACCAGCTTTACCCCTCAAGCTGATGTTTCCATCATTGTCCACACTAATGCCCGGCGACTTTTCTAATACTTCCATGGCGGTGGCGCCTGCACTTGTTGGTGAAGCATCCACATTTACTATTGTCTTATCAATCTTTGTTTCGATGAAAGGTTTTTTGGCTGTTACTACCACTTCACTCATTCCTTTGGCAGCAGTATTCATTTGCAATGCAGCAACCTGTACTGTATTATTTGATTCGCTTATGGCGAAGCTTGTACTATGGGCCTTTTCATATCCAACTGCAGTAATTGAAATAAGATAACTGTCACTGGCGATGTTTTCGAACTCATATTTTCCCTCCTTGTTGCTAACAGCCACTTTCACCAGTGAAGAGTCTTTGACCTTCAATAACGATACTGAAATAGAAGGAAGAGGTTTCCCTGCGGCATCGAGTACTATTCCGGAAATTTTTCCTGTTTTACTTTGAGCAGCAGAAAAAGTAATACAAACAAAAAGAAATGAGCAGAGGATAAAAATCTTTCTCATAATCATGGCTATAATGGTTAATGATCAACTGACAATTAAAATTGCAACATTCAATACTGATAAAAGACTGAAATATGACAAGTTTCGTAGTTTCCGTGACAAGGGGCAATTATCACTTACCGATACACCAGCGGTTTAAAAACAGTTTGATACATCGCCTATGTTAAAAAGTCATTAACATATAAAGAAAATCTCCCGCTACCGCGGGAGATTGGATAAGATTCATGGCTATACTGGTTGTTAATTTCCTGTTTTTACTCTCTCCTGTTCATCAGAAGCACCTCCTTCTCTCTTTCCGCTGCTGGCTTTCAGTTTTCCTTTATTGAATCTCCAGGTGAAAGAAAGGCCTACAGCACGGCTGTCATTGATATTAGTGAATTGAGCATCCACATTTCCATACTTGCTGTATCCTTTAAATGTGTTGCCAGCAAAAATGTCACGAAAATTTAAACGGACACTCCCTTTACCTTTCAATACCTGTTTGCTGAAACCTGCATTCACCTGGCCAATCGGTTTGATGAATATCACACCTTCAATTCCTTTGGTTCTGTAAAAGCCACTCACCTCTGCACCCCAGCCTTTACCCCACTTAAATTGCTGTTGCAACTGTACCATTGCCATGGTAAGTCCTAAAGAAATGTTTTCATTATTCACCACCCCTTTAAAACGATTGTTAGAGACATTTGCATAAATATTTCCGCTCCACCATTTCGTAATTTCTTTCTGGGCACTTACGGCAATACCAAACTGGTTGCGGGTTGCTATGTTTGCTTTTTTAATGAATGTTTCATTGGTCAGTTCATTCTGCTCTATTACCTGCTGAATGATGTCAGTTGTTGTGCTATAGTTTAATGTTGTCGTCAAAGATCCTTTATAAGTATGGCTCAATTCAATGTTATGGCTGAACTGTGGCTTCAGGTTTGGGTTACCCTGTTCAAAAGTGTAACGGTCCAGGAAGTGCATGAAAGGGTTCAGATCCTCATAATCAGGACGATTGATCCTTCTGCCATAATTGATAACAAAAGAGTTTTTTTCGTTGGCAGTATACTGCAGGTATGCCGTTGGGAAAAGCTGTGTATAGTTTCTTTTGAACCTTACTCCTGTTGTCAGCTGGTCGCCGGTTGCATTGGTATTCTCCAAACGAAGGCCAAACTGACCGCTCCATTTTTTCCCCAAGGGCCGGCTATAGTTCACATATGCCGCATTTACGTTTTCCTCATACACAAAATGGTTGCTGCGGTTATAATCATGCACCATCTGGCCATTCTGAATACTGTCGTAACTGGCGTTGTTATCCGTCTTTACATAACTTGATTTGACACCAGCTTCAAACTTTGCCCCTTTCTTCAAGGGTAATGTATAATCAAGCTTTCCACTGTAGATAGTAATATCCTGTGGCAGGGTACCCATCAGTGTATCAGGTGTTTTTGTCAGGTTGCCTAAATTATCATAATATGAACTGATCAGCGGTTGTTTGCTGGTTGACCTGTATTGTATATAGTCAAGGTCAGCAGTTATTTCTTGCCCTGCTGAATCCAGAACCGTACGAAGGTTAAAATTGCTGCTGAAATTTTTCCACTTCTCATCGTTCTGTGAAAGACTCTTTGCCTGGCTGGTCAGGACATTGTTAGGATTGTATATATAGGTAATTGTATTGCTCTTCCAGGTACTTGGGTTGTAAAAACCATTCAGCACAACTCCAATCGTAGTTTTTTTAGTGGCAAAATAATCCAGGCCAATCTTACCGCTGTAAAAATGATTTTGATTTTCCATAGCTGAGTTCTGATCAAATATGGAAATAAGATCTTTGGTTGAAGATTCACGGAAATTCCTGGTGATAAGAAGATCTTCGCCCCTGTGATTGCGGTTATAATTTACACTGGTAAACAGGTTTACCTTACCGTTACGGTAATTAAAATTAACTCCTTCGTTGAATCTTGCATACCGGCCCTGTGTATACCCTGTTGTCAGGCTTCCGTTATATCCAAACTGTTTGTTCTTTTTTGTTTTGATATTAATAACTCCGGAATTGCCTGCTGCATCATATTTAGCAGGCGGGTTGGTCATGATCTCAATTTGTTCCAACTGGTTTGCACTCATACTGCGCAGCATACCGGCAAGATCAGCACCACTTAAATAACTGGGACGGCCATCAATCATTACCACCACACCCTGTTTCCCTTTAAGGCTGATGTTGCCATCCTTGTCTACAGTGATACCCGGAGATTTTTCCAAAACTTCCAACGCTGAATTACCAACATTCGTTACAGAAGCTTCAACATTGACAATCGTTCTGTCAAGCTTTTGTTCGATCAAAGGTTTTTTTGCTGTAACAGTTACAGTACCCATTGATTTTGCCTGTGGAATCAGTTCTATAGTTTTAAGTGTAACAACAGCATTTGCTGAGTTGATATCAACAGTTTCAGAAAAGCCTTTGTTGTGTCCAACTGCAGAAATTGAAACCATGTATTTCCCTTCAGGCACAGCCTCAAACTGGTA
Organism: Chitinophagaceae bacterium; assembly: GCA_037045605.1. Taxonomy (GTDB): domain Bacteria; phylum Bacteroidota; class Bacteroidia; order Chitinophagales; family Chitinophagaceae; genus JJ008. The sequence continues at coordinate 4,110 of JBAOHK010000021.1, forward strand.
TTTTCCTGCTTTATCAGCCACACTCATTTTTACCACTGAAGAGTCTTTAGCCCTTAACAGGGTAATAGTAGCTGATTCAATGGTTTTTGTGCTTCCGTCAATAACGGTTCCGGTGATCTTACCGTAATTCATTTGTGCATTGCTGACAAAGGAAAAAGCCGTTAAAGCGACTGTCAGCATGGTCAAAATTTTTCTCATTTTTGTTGATTTTATATTTTAGTACTTGTTTTTGAATATTACAGCACAAAATTAAGTACTTTGTATTACCAAGAACATTGTTTTAAATTAAACGGCCTGTTTTAGGGATAACCGGCCGTTCCTAATGACACAAGTGTGACGCAGAGCTTTGAATTGGGTTACTGTCTGTCCGTAATTTCTGATAAATGGCTGATGAGCCAGATGAATGGGCTCAATTTATGACCGGAGCTATCATAGACAATCCCGAGATCTAGTCTTTATAGGCCAAATTCTGCTTTTATGGCTTCATGATATGTCCTGCCTGAGGTAATCCGGGTTCCATTTTTATCATCCATTGTAAACAAGAACCGGCCATTGAAGTGTTTATGCATCTCCTTGATGCATTCTTTGTTTATTATAAAGGACTTCTGCACCCTATAGAACTGGGAGGGCAGTTTTTCTTCCAAAGCCGAAAGAGACTGGTCTGTCAGGTTTTTTTGTCCGTCAATAGTATGAATAAACACATATTTATCATGAGCCTCCAGATAGCTAATATTTTCAAATTTCAGAAGGTTGATACGGTCACCTGTTTTGATTGACAGGGCTGTAGCTTTTTGCGGTAGTCGCAATTGCTGAATAATTTGCTGTAATCCGGGTATATCAATGTTGGCTGCCATTTTACCAAACTGCTTTAGCTTGGCAATGCTTTGTTCAAGCCGATCTTCTTTAATTGGCTTCAATAGGTAGTCAATGGAAAAAGTTTCAAATGCCCTGATGGCATACTGTTCATATGCTGTTGTAAAAATGATATTTGGTTTATACTGCAACTTTTCAATGACTTCGAACCCGGTAAGATCCGGCATTTGAATATCCAGGAAAATAAGATCCGGCGTCAGCGATTCAATTTTTTCAATAGCCTCCCTCCCATTACCAGCTTCTCCAATAACTTCCACAACATCTTTATGCTCCTGCAAAAGATTTTTTATAAGCCTGCGTGCGGCGGGTTCATCATCTATCACTATGGCTTTAAACATTTGGTTCATCCTTCATGAGTTTATTAATATGGACAGTGACCTGCTTTTCTGGGTTCATTGTTGAACTGAACCGCATACTTGCCTGAAAACAAAAGGTCCAGTTTGTCAAAAACGCTTTTTACGCCATACCCCGGGCTGATATCATTGGGAAATACGGGGCCATTATCCGCTACATTTATTACTAAACTCTCACCGTCTTTTTTTACTTCCACCAGTATTTCTGTCATCTTACCTGTTGCCTTCAGGCCATGTTTCACTGCGTTTTCAACCAGGGGTTGCAGTAAAAATCTTGGTATAAGATAGTGAGCTGCATTTTCATCTGCCTGTATCCTGTAGCTCAACTGGTCTTCAAAACGGATTTTCTCAATCTGCAAATACACTTCAGCCATTTCCAGTTCATCCTTCACAGACGAATAATTGTTGTCCCTGTAATTAATACTGTAGCGGAAAAGATCTGCCAGCGCAATGGTCATCTTTCTGCCTTTCTTACCATCGGTAACCGACAGGTCTGCGATAGAATTGAGAGCATTGTAAAGAAAATGAGGATTGATTTTAGAATGAAGTGCATCCAGTTCTGCCTTTGTTTTTAATTCCCGGAGCCGGCTTAGTTCCAGTTCCTTTTCGCTGAACTTCCTTTCCCGTTCAATGTCAAGATAATTAATCACTCCATACACTATCCCTGTAGCTGATGCCAGGTATACACTATTGCTGAGCACATATTTCATGAAAGGCTCGGCATTTTTTCCGTACATCCAATGGCTTAATGGGATATTAATAGCAAGTGTTGTGGCAATCAATGTAATAACAACAAGTGCAGTATGCTTAATAAACGAAAGTTTTTTCAATTGCCTGTTTTCAGCCACTAGTCTTGACAGGTTAAAAATGATCAGTGTGCAGCCTGTAGCCGAAATAAAATGGCTCCCAATTGACCATCCCCACCCATACTTTTCAAGCAAGTAAAAAAAACCGCCGCTCATGGGTACCATGGCAATAGTAATGCAAAAGATAATCAACCAGGCGGCAATATTTTTCCTCAGTAATTCATTTTTTATAGTTCCGCGGAAAAGGCGGCTGAAATTAGCCAGCAAATAAAGTCCCGCCACGGCAAAGACAAGACATACCGCTATCAACAAAGCATATTCAAAAATTCCCGGTCCCATTATAACTGCCAAGTTAGGAATTGAAAACTTAACTGACCCCCGGCCTTCGTCAACTGCTTAATTTGATGGGTGAACGGAGTATATTGCAGGAAAATTTACTGATGACAATTGATTACAGGTCGGATACAGTAACCAAACCGACTCCAGGTATGCTGGAAGCTATGATGACAGCTAAAGTGGGGGATGATGTGTTTGGAGAAGATCCTTCAATTAATGAATTGGAAAGTCTGGCTGCCAATATGTTTGGAATGGAGGCAGCACTTTTTTGCCCTTCAGGCACTATGACCAACCAGATTGCTATTAAATGTCACACACAACCGGGAGACGAAGTTATCTGTGATGAAAGCTCCCATGTTTATCAGTATGAAGGAGGCGGCATTGCTTTTAATTCAGGAGCATCGGTCAAGCTTTTGCAAGGGAGTTTTGGCAGAATTACAGCAGAACAGGTAAAGGCAGCCATTCAGCCGGATGATTCACACAGGGCTCATTCAAGCCTGGTCTCATTAGAAAACACTTCTAATCGTGGCGGCGGCAGTTGTTATGATTTTGAAGAAATAAAAAAGATACAAACTGTTTGTAAAAAGAATAATCTTGCTTTTCATCTGGATGGTGCCCGTCTATGGAATGCGTTGGTAGCAAAGAATGAAACTCCCAAACAATACGGTGAAGCATTTGACAGCATCTCCATTTGCCTGAGTAAAAGTTTAGGTTGCCCTGTTGGAAGTCTATTACTGGGCAGGAAAGACTTTATTAAAAAAGCGAGGAGAATTAGAAAGGTGTTTGGCGGAGGCATGCGGCAGGCAGGCTTTATTGCAGCTGCCGGTATCTATGCCTTACAGAATAATATTGAACGCCTGTCTGAGGATCACAGCCATGCCAGGCAAATAGCGGCTGCTATCGAAACAAAAGAATTTGTGAAGCTGGTATTGCCTGTTGAAACCAACATCATCATCTTTGAACTGGACAATAGTATTTCAGCCCCTGACCTCGTTGCGAAATTGAAAGAATATTCCATCCTGGGATATGCTATTTCTCCTAACAGGGTGAGATTGGTTGTTCACTTAGACATCAGCAAAGAAATGGTGGCAAAAACCATCGAAGCCTTTAATCAACTATAGTATTCTGAAATTATGCTGCCAAAAGTCAATCCAACATCAACAAAAGCCTGGAAAGAGTTACAGGAGCATTCAACTCAGATGAAGTCTGTTCACCTGAGAGAATTGTTCGCTAATGATAAAGAACGTTTTAAAAAATATTCTCTTTGCCTGGATGAACTGGTGTTTGATTATTCCAAAAACATAGTCACTGATAAAACTGTCCAGCTGCTGCTGCAACTGGCTGGTGACTGCAGGCTGAAAGAAGCCATTAATGCCATGTTCAATGGTGATTTAATAAATGAAACTGAGAAACGTTCTGTACTGCATACTGCCTTGAGAAATTTTTCTGCTCAACCCTTTTTTACAGAAGGTGTTGATGTAATGCCTGAAGTAAAGAAAGTGCTCCGCAAAATGAAATTGTTTGCTAATGCAGTGCATAGTGGTAAACTCAGAGGATATACAGGGAAAAAAATAAAATATATTGTCAATATCGGTATTGGCGGAAGTGATTTGGGACCGCAAATGGTAACAGAAGCTTTAAAACCGTACTGGATTGATGATATTGAAACTTATTTTGTATCGAATGTTGACGGCACTCATATCGCAGAAACACTCAAAAAGGTAACCCCGGAACGAACCCTCTTTCTTATCGCCTCCAAGACTTTCACTACACAGGAAACCATGACCAATGCTCATACGGCAAGAGAATGGTTCCTCAAAAAAGCAAAACAGGAAAAACATATTGCCAAACATTTCGTTGCTCTTTCAACCAATGAGAAAGAGGTCGTAAGTTTTGGGATAGACACAAAAGAACATGTTTGAATTTTGGGATTGGGTAGGCGGCCGCTACTCTTTATGGAGTGCCATCGGCTTATCAATAATCCTGACGATTGGGTACAAAAATTTTGAACAATTATTGAAAGGTGCACACAGCACGGACAATCATTTTACCAATACTCCTTTTGATAAAAACATCCCGGTACTAATGGCCTTGTTAGGTATTTGGTATACCAATTTTTGGGGCGCCCAATCGGAAGCTATTCTTCCATACGATCAGTATATGCACCGCTTTGCTGCGTATTTCCAGCAGGGCAATATGGAAAGTAACGGCAAAACAACTGACCGCAATGGCGAACCGGTAGAATATTCAACCGGCCCTGTTATTTGGGGAGAACCCGGCACCAATGGTCAGCATGCATTCTACCAGCTGCTTCACCAGGGGACCCCGATGATTCCGTGTGATTTTATTGCCCCGGCACAAACACATAATCCGGTTGGCGACCATCATGTAAAACTCCTGAGTAACTTCTTTGCACAAACTGAAGCCCTGATGAATGGGAAAACAGAAAATGAGGCAGCCAGTGAATTAGGAAAGCATGGATTAAATGCAGAAGATACTGCCCGGCTCTTACCATATAAAGTTTTTACAGGCAACCGGCCAACTAATTCCATTCTTATAAAAAAGATAACGCCTTATACCCTGGGAGAGCTGATTGCCCTGTATGAACACAAAATATTTGTGCAGGGAATCATCTGGAATATCTACAGCTTCGACCAGTGGGGTGTTGAATTAGGAAAACAACTTGCCAATAAGATTTTACCTGAACTGCAAAACAATGACCAGGTTCACAATCATGATTCTTCTACCAACGGCCTGATCAATGCCTGGAAGCAAATGATAAAATAATTGTATTTTCAAACACAGAAATCACTTTTATGAAAAAAGTATTCCTTCTTTTTGGAGTTGCTGCTTTTTCATCTGTCGCTGCACAGGAAAAAGACCTGTTTGACGTTCAGAAACATCTGCAGGATAAACAGAATAAAGGCAAACAACAAGTTGAAAAGAAAGCACCTGCCTTACCGCTTAGCACGCCTTTTACTTTTCTAAACCCGGTTTATGGGCTTGAGTCATCTCAACCCTTCTCCAATGGCAATACTATTATCATATTAGGTATTGACAATATGCCTTGCATTAAGCCTGATATGAACCTGTTTAAGACAATGCCCAATGTGGCTGATAACAGCCCTTTTAATTTTAACTACTCCCCAAACAGTATACAACCGGGTCAAATGCCTAATGGTTCAAATCCATTTAGATTTATAATTGCCAGGTAATTCCTCTTTTAATTATTTCAATCGTCAAATCTGCAAAGAATAAATACAGCAGAGGTTTGCTTTATGAACAGGGCTGATGGCTTCTTTAAATTACCTCCGTATCAATACCCCTAAAAAAAGTCCCTCCTGAAAACAGGAGGGACTAAAGGTATTAAATAACTGTAACCGGATTAATGCTGGATTACTACCAGGCCCGATACAGTTTTATTAGTGAACTCATTATGTACTCTTACAACGTAAGTTCCTGCTGCAAGAACACCCAAATCAAAGTCCATACGCAGATAAGGATTGCTTATCTCTGTTAGTACAAACTCTTTGTTTTGTACTAATTGACCGTTGGCCTTGTAGATTGATACAACTCTTCTCTCCGTTGGAGCACCTGAGTAATACAATCTTACCTGGAAGGCACCCTCATTTGGATTTGGATATATCCACAATCTGTCAGATGCTTCAGCACCAATTGTCAGGTTGTTAGAAGTGTTCACACAACCGTTTACATCAGTAACTCTTGCATTGTATGTTCCAAAACCATCAACATTTACCACCTGGGTATTTGTTGTTCCGCTGATCGCAGAGCCATTCAGCGTCCAGCTCCAGCTTGTTGCTGTTGCTGCAGCAGGGCTGCTTGTGGCAGTGATAGTTGTTGTCTGACCAGGTGTCAATGAAAGATCAGGTGCAGATATTGTTACAGTTGGCAATGAATTTACTGTCAGTATAGCCGCAGCTGAGTTGGTAGTTCCAACACATGGAGCTGCAGTGATTGCACAACGGTAACGGTAATTGTTCATTGCTGATGTAACAGGAGATAATGTATATGATGCTGACGTTGCACCAGATATATTTGAATAGGTCAACCCGCCGATCTGTACTCACCTGCCACTGATAAGTCAAAGGACCGCCAGTTGCAGCTGCAGTGAAGGTCGTGCTGCCACCAACGCAAACTGATCTGTTAGCAGGGCTGGTTGAAAGTACAACCGGGTTTACAACTGAAACCGGTACTGTAGTTGTAGCTGAAGTACAAGGTGTAAGAGTTGTAAAGTTTACCTGGTAGTTTGAAGTTACTGATGGATTTACATAGATAGTAGATAACGGTGTGCCTGCAACATAAGGAGTAGTTGCACCTGCGTTGGTCCACATGGTTCCGGCAGGGCCGGTCCATATACCTTGTGCAGTACCACCAGTTGAAGTAAACACTACATTATCAATACCGATATAATCTGAGTTAGCACCCGACGGTCCACCATTGGTTACCCAATAACGGAACGCAAAGCGGCCGGCAGCTACTGGTGCACCAAGACCTGAAACGGTAATGGTGTACTCAGTCCACACTTCAGGATAGCCTGTAAGTGTCAATGATGGGTTAACTGTAAGCAGTAAATTAGTAAAGTCTCCAACAGATGCATTGGTTGCCCCAACGTTAGTCGTATTGGATGTATTCATCCTTACTTCCAGTCTGTCGGGGAAAGACACACCAGTAATGGTACGGGTCCAGAATTTTAATATATCACCATTCTTAATAGCAACAGCCGGTGTGATCAGCCAGTTGCTGATGGTATTGGCACCTGCCACGTTATTAAAGTTAGCTCCTATATAAGAATCAGCAGGTCCGCTTTGTGCAGTAAACACGGCAGTATTACCCTGGAACCAACCAGTAGTTCCAACAGGGGTACTATTGTTCTGAGCAAACCATCCCGCAGGTAATGGTGATACCACATTGAAGCCTTCAGAGATCAGATCAGTATTGCCCAATGTATTAGTCAATGACAATGACTGAATAGTTCCTACGCAAATAGTAGCTGAAGGAGGAGTAACTACCGGAACAATCGGGTTAACAGTAAGTGTTGCAAAGTTCGAGAAATCAGTTGCTGAGCAACCACCGGTAACCACTGCACGGTATTGGTATCCATTATATGCTGCAGATACACCAGTTAATGTAAGTGTGGCTGTATTAATACCAGAGTATGGAGCTGCATTGGGTACAAACTGCCATGCTGTTGAAGCATTTGGCCTGAATTCCCATACATAAGCAGGGATACTTCCTGTTGTTGCTACAGAAAAGCTTGCATTATTACCACAAGTAACTGATGCACTTGAAGGGCTGCTGGTAATTGTGATAGGCACACATGGCTGAATATTTACATTATAATCTTCTGTTTCACCAAAAGTATAACCAAGGCAAGCATCTCCTGAACCTAAGGCGGTAGCAAATCTTACCCTAACCCGCATCCTGGTAACACCAGTAAGGGCTGAGCCAGGAATATTGATATTGCCAACAAGCTGGCCTCCTGCAACGTTGCTACCAAGATTAGTGTACTCAGAAGCTTCGAAAACGCCATTTTGGTTATAATCTATCCAAGCAGCTACTTGCTCTGTAAATGTTGTAGGTACATTAACTGTAAGCGGATTACCAGCACCAGCATAAACAACCGGAGCTGCTACAGTAGAAGTGTAGTTAGTATATCCGGCAGGCGGGCCTGTACCGCAAGTAGATGCATTATCCAAAGTGCTGATCCTTACTCTCAGGATCACATCATCATCAGTACAGTCTGTACCAGGAGGTATGCAATAGCAACCTGTAACAGGTGTAAGTGCAACACTAACCGGGGTAGATGTACCAGAGTTAGCACCACAGGTAACAATACACTGATAGAAAGTAGCTGGCAGACTGAG
>JBAOHK010000022.1:0-3201 GCA_037045605.1 Chitinophagaceae bacterium
TTTGGTAACCGGATGCACAGCCATATCAAATACCGGTACCATCGGTAAACCGGCGCTGTAGCTGTTCCAGGTTGTACCTGCATCAATTGATACATAAACACCAATATCAGTTCCGGCAAAAACAATACTGGTATTTCCCGGATCAATTGCCATTGCATTTACAGGTATATCCGGAATTCCGGTGCCAGATATTGCCCAGGTTGGTGTAACTGCATCCAGGTTGGTCGTTTTCCAAACGTGCCTTCCGGGAGCAAGGCCATATCCGCCATAACTTACATAGGCCGTTTTTTTATCAATTGGATCGATCATCACCCTGCCAACCGGAACTGCAGCTGAACCAAACGGCGTTACGTCATCTAACACGGATGACCCGGTAAATGTTCTGTAAACCTTGCCATTGGTAAAGCCGATTATTCTAACATTGTCATCTGTTTTGGCTATTGAAATACTGGAAATAGGTACACCTGAAATTACCGGGCCCTGGCTTACAAGCGGCATGGCTACGCCTTTGTCTGCCGACCTGTACAACCTGTCTGTTGCAAAATAAACCGTATTCGGATTACCGGGGCCAAGTGCCATGGGCGCATAAAACAAGGTGGTGGATGGGCATGAAATTCCATTGGCTGTTCCGCCGCATCCAAAGAATGTCCAGGCACCGGGAGAAGTGAGGGCCCTTGAAAATCCCGCCTGTCCGCTATTATTATAATAAGTATGATACATGGTAACATTGGTATTGTCTGCTGCATTTTGGTCTATCAATGTATAACCACCATCACCACCGTCTATTCGTGTATGTGATCCATCGGGGTTTATTTTATTTGTCCCGTTATCCTGTGTACCTCCAATAGTAAAATTGGGATCTATTGGATGCAGTGCAATGCTTTGAAATTGTGTAGCAGAAAACCCTGCCGTATTTTTCGTGGTCCAGGTAACTCCGCCATCGGTTGATTTATAAATTCCGCCATCACATCCCAGGTATAATGTTTGCGGGGCAGAAGGCGCACATTTTATAACATGGCAATCTGCATGCAGGTTGGTTGTGGAAGAAGCCGGTATAGTTGCCAGTCCATCGGTTGAACGCCGGAAAATATTGGTTCCTGCTGCTCCGCCTACATAAACATTATCATCATTGGTTGGATCCACTTCAATAGCAATATCATAAAAACACTGGCCTGAACAGAAACCTGTTGTTCCGGCAGTAGTAAACCAGGTTGCACCAGCATCCACTGATTTTAATAACCTGCCTGTACTGTTTTCACCATTGGCACAGTATAGGGTAACTGCTCCACCAACTTTTGCTATGGCCAATTCGCCTCTCACTGAACTGGCTGTTGTATAAGGATGTGTAAAAACCGGTGTTGCGGCAGTTGCATTAACGGTGCGGTATATACCTCCGCCACTTGCATACATATAACAGGTGATCACATCCGGGTTTCCGGGTTCCATCACCATATCCAGGATGGTGAAATTATCATTCACTGCTGTAATATCCAGTTTAGTAAAACTAATAGAACCTGCGGCAGCTGTTGCATTGGTTGACCTGTAAATTCCCCTGCGGCCCAATGGAGGAACAGTACCGCCGCCAGGGCTTCCATTCGGATTACCGATCACACCTGTTCCGGTTGAAACAAAAATGGTGGCTGCATTGGTGGGATCAACCAGTATTTTACTCACCGACCTGCCAAAGAAACAGGTTGTTCCGGAAATGGGAGGATTGATTGGGCCGTTCAATACCGGTGAAGCGTCGGCATTGTCAATGCGATAAATCCCTACTCCAACATATGAATCAGCTGAAAGATTTGCTTCTCCTGTTCCAACATATAATATAGAAGGATTTGATGGAGCCAGCGCCAGCGCCCCGATTGCCAGCGATTGTGCGGCATCAAATATGGGTGTCCAGGTATTTCCGCCATCTGTAGTACGGTAAATACCGCCATTGGCCGTGCCTACATAAACAAGATTTGGATTTGTGGGATGAATAGCAATTGCTGTAACCCTCCCGCTCACAGCTACACTGTTGGTAGTTGTTTGCCCGTTTGGTATGGGTGATGGGCCAAGTTCTGTCCAGTTTGGAGCAAGTATCATCAATGTATTATTTGTCTGCTGCAGCCTTTCCTGGTTAATTTTCTGCTCAATTGCCTGTGCCCTTGCATTGAATGTGTTCTCATTCAGAAACTGGTTTCCACGCAGGTTGCTGATATATTGTTCCCTCTTAGAAAGATATTCTTCTTTGGAAATGGTTTGATTGGGTAAAGCAGGTAAGTCGGGATCTTCATTAACCTGTGCAAACAAAGATGATGGTACCAGGTTAACAGAAAATATAAGCAAAATGAGACCTGCCTTGAGTAATAAATTTTTCATTAAAAGTTGATTTAACTCTTTAAATAGTAGAATGTATGAAATTAGATAAAAAAAGAGAGAATCAGCCGGGCTGTTTAAGTTTCATGGAAAGCTTTTGATGTTATAGAGAAAAATTTATGTGTTTCCCCATAGAATTAATTACATCACTATATAATTAATGATGATATTTTGATTAATCCCTGTACCTTTTTGTTTGCCCAAAAAGGTACCCAAAAGGGCCCCCGCAATCGATATACAGCCTCCCGCCTTAGGCGGGACGGGAAGGAGCTGTGATTAAACTTCAGTACTACTGTAACTTCAACAGTGGTTCCTTGAAACGAACTCCTTAATTATTTTTAATGTGTTGAGTTATTGAAAGAACTTAACATATTTTAAGTTGCTAAAGATCAAGGAACGGAAAACGAGTGGATATTCTTCTAATTATTGTTGTTTTTTTTGCCATTCCGGCAACCATACCCTACCTTTGCAGCCGATTAAAAACAGGTTGATAAGTTAACAGGTTTACAAGTCCCAAATCAAGCTTTCAACCAACAAACTTTTCAACCGATCAATTAAAAAATTATGGTAGAAATTAAACCAGATGAAATTTCGGCGATCCTCCGCCAGCAACTCAGCAATTTCAATGCAGGAACAAGTTTAGAAGAAGTAGGAACCGTATTACAGGTGGGTGATGGTATTGCCCGTGTTTACGGACTGAGCAGATGTTCGTTCGGGTGAACTGGTAGAGTTTGACAATGGGGTAAAAGCTATTGCACTTAACCTGGAAGAAGACAATGTGGGTGTGGTATTGATGGGTGACAGCAGTAGCAATACGTAACTGAGCTTTGAGCAAGTTAGATA
>JBAOHK010000023.1:0-631146 GCA_037045605.1 Chitinophagaceae bacterium
TGGTGCAGGCCGCTCCGTGAGCGAGCAGAATGTCGCGCGTCGGCTGGCTGCCCGACGTTCGGCTGCCCGGAGCCGCCGACTACAAGCTGGTCCATCACTGCCGGAACGGCCGCTCGGTGTACAGCTTCTGCATGTGCCCCGGGGGCACCGTGGTGGCCGCCACTTCCGAGCTCAACCGGGTGGTGACCAACGGCATGAGCCAGTACTCGCGCAACGAGCGCAACGCCAACGCCGGCATCGTCGTCGGTATCACGCCGCTCGACTACCCCGGCGGGCCGCTGGCCGGCATCGAGCTGCAGCGCGAGCTCGAAGCGCGCGCCTTCGAGCTGGGCGGCAGGACCTACGAGGCGCCGGCGCAACTGGTCGGCGATTTTCTTGCCGGCCGGCCATCGATCGCGCTGGGCACGGTGGTCCCTTCGTACCAGCCCGGCGTTCGCCTGACCGATCTCGCCAGCGCCTTGCCGGACTACGCGATCGACGCGATCCGCGAGGCGCTGCCGGCCTTCGATCGCCAGATCCGGGGCTTTGCGATGCCCGATGCGGTGCTCACCGGCGTCGAGACGCGCACCTCTTCGCCGCTGCGCATCACCCGCGGCAAGGATTGTCAGAGCGTGAACGTCAAGGGCCTGTACCCGGCCGGCGAAGGCGCCGGTTACGCCGGCGGCATCCTCTCGGCCGGCGTCGACGGCATCCGGGTTGCCGAGGCCGTGACGCGGGAGATGCTCAGGGTCGCGGCTGACCGGGTCTGAGCCAATCCTCACAAGTGAGCGAGATCCGGACTGCTGTGTGCCTCGTTCGCGCTGCCCGCGAAGTGACAGGAGCTACGCCATGTGGCGCGGCCGCTACGCGTCGGGAAGCCACCGGTGGGTTTTGGATGGCGTTAGTCGGCAGTCGGTCTGGAACTGCCGTTCCAAGCGCAGACGCATACCGGTCATTCGCCCCTCATGAATCTTGCAGTGCTGCTACCGCCGCCTCAACTGATGGGTTAACTCTCGCCGTATTCCACGCCACAGCAGTTGTCACAACACTCAAGTTTTCGGTCAAAGGGCGCACGACTACCGTCTCTGGTGCCATCTTCTTCATCGCCGCGGGAATCAGAGCCACACCCTGACCACAGCCGACAAAGGCAATCTGAGAGGCGACTGAACCCACTTCATGGACGATGCGCGGCGAAAAACCTGCATTGCGGCAAGCGGTCACCAAACTATCGAAGTAGCTGGGACTAACCCGACGATAGAACATCACGAAGTCCTCCTCCGCTAGCGAAACCAGTCGAATCCGCGATCTTGCAGCTAATGGATGCGCTCTGGGCAGCGCGACGGCCAAACGATCTTCACGCAACGGGATCGACTTGATGCCGGAGCCTAGATCACCTTCAAGGCGGGCAAAGGCCAAATCGATGTCCCCTGACTGAAGGAGTGGAACAGCTTCCACGCTGTCGATTTCCCGCATCGAGATGGTAACGTCAGGGTGCGTTGCTCTCATTCTCTCGATCAACGGCGGCAATACCTCGACCATGGAAGAGGTGATTGCGCCCACCCTCAGCATGCTGCGCTGCCCTGTTGTCGCTTCACGGACAGCAAGCTCCAACCGTTCCAACTGCTCGGAAAACTTCCTGACGGCAGGGAGAATGGCGGCACCTGCGGCCGTCAGCTTGGTTCCGCGCCGCGATCGTTCAAACAGCTTGACCTTGAGCGCCTGCTCAAGAGTTTGAATTTGGTCTGTCAGTGGTGGCTGGGACATGCCCAACCGTTTGGCTGCACGCCCGAAGTGCTGTTCCTCGGCAACGGCGAGAAACAACCACAGATGGCGGATGAGACGGAAGTTGATCATGGCAAACTGATATGTTCAAACTATCGTAGCATTTCCAAAGCAGTATTGGACATATCAATAGCCTCGGCCCACCATGCACTCCACTACTGATTTGAGGTTTCCATGCTTGATACCACCGCAGTCTTGTCTGCCTCCGTTGTTTGTCTGGCAGGAGTAATGAGTCCCGGCCCGAATTTCGTGGCAGTCACTCACCGGGCGATTTCATCCTCTCGGTCTGAAGCGGTTGCCATGGTCCTCGGCATCGCCATGGTCAATACGCTTTGGGCAACCATGGCTTTGTTTGGACTAAGCTTGCTGGTGACCTCCTTGCCGTGGCTGTTCTGGTCGATCAAGCTGATGGGGGCAGCCTATCTGGTCTGGTTCGGCATTCAACTCCTGAAGCAATCAGCCCATCCACCCAAGCCAAGAGAACTGTTGGCTTCACCATCATCGTTCCCTTCCGCCCTGCGTGATGGTATCGCGACCAATCTGGCAAACCCGAAGTCGATGGCGTTTTATGCTTCGGTGTTCTCTGGCGCGGTTCCGGCCGACCCATCTACGGAAACATTGCTGGCCATGATGGTGATGGTCGGTGTGCTTGCTGTCCTGTGGTATGGAAGCGTGGCGCTTGTCCTGTCTGCGGATCGAATGGCTCATTTGTATCGGCAAGGCAAGTCCGGTGTTGAGCGTACCTGCGGCTTGTTTCTGATCTTGCTCGGTGCGGGTCAAGGTCTGCTTTGACTTGAGCCGAATGGCTGTTCTGGGTCGATGGGAGCCGGTGGCCTACGAAATCTGAACGACTGCTTCCAGTCTGATCCGGCCGTTCGCGCTCGGATGCCGCAACTGCTCGTCTGGCTGGCCGCTCCAGACCACAAGCGGCCACTGGGTTCGCGTGGTTCGGTGACGGCAACCGACCCCTGTGCGCAGATCCCAACTATGCGCACACACCCCGGGAATCGCAGCGGCAGCCGCGGCTCAGGCGGGCGCTGCTGCGCATAGTTACAGCGTCTGCAGGAAACGCATGAGTGAATGCGGCGCCTGGTACCGACGTATCTTTGTGTCGGGTGCCTTCCAGCACAGCCAAGAGATGACCCAGAGCAGCGCTCAGCGTACGACGATCTCTCTGAACCGGGCCGGAGCAGCGGCATCGCGGCACGTGCCGATCAAGAAATTGGGCTACCAGTGCTTCGTCGATGCTTTGCAGGCGTAGTCGGCGACTGTGTATCCATTGTGCAAACTGGCTAACACTGCCGAAATACTTGGAAAACGTGGTCGCTGCGCAGTCGCGGTTTGCCAGGTACAGCATGTACGCATCGATGTGCGGGGCGAGTGGCCCTTTGGCGAGCCAATCGATGCTGGAGTGCTCGGATGAACGTGTGTTTCCCATGGTGGTCTCCTGAAGTGGAACCACCACTGCACAGAATAGCGAAAACTATGTCCCGATTTACGCCGATCTACCTGGCCCAAGGCCGTGCCAGAACTGAATCGGCCAAGCTCTACTCTTCCAACCTGCGCATAGTTGGGATGTGCGCATAGGGGTCGCTATGGAGAGATTTACATAGCAACCCGTTCCGGTCATTGAACTTGACCAACTTCGGACGGTCGGTGCTACTCCGGCTCCGGACGTTCGCTGTGCATTAAGACGACCCTTGTTCCTCTGGGTGAGCCAACATCGCGGCTAAGCCCAGTGTCCCCCCGTGCGCCCCCGTTCTGGGAGACGCGAGGCACCACCATGATGGGCGAGGGTGACCCCCAAGGTTCAATCAGTACCGGGGTACGAAGTGAACCAGCGTATCGCCAGGAGGACGGACAAGACAGGGGTCGTGTTCTGTCACAGGACGACTCGCACCCGAAAGCTGAAGCCTGCGTAAATGCCGCCGGTCTTGGGTTTTCAGGTCATGTTTCTGCGTGGGAGAGTGACCGAACGAGAAGACGGCCCCCTGAACTGCTGGCGACCTTGGCACTGGAAGGCAGCATCGTCACCATCGATGCGATGGGCACGCAGCCGAACATTGCGCAGGCCATTCGTGACCGCGGTGCGGACTACCTCCTGGCCGTCAAGGACAATCAGCCCAAGCTGGCCGAATCGATCGACGACTTCTTCAGCGCTTTCGAGGCGGCACCAGCCAAGACGCCTCACCAGTTCCACGAAGTCGTCGAGAAGGATCATGGCCGGATCGAAGTGCGTCGCTGCTACGTCTTCAACCAGCTCGACTGTCTGCACGCCCCCGAGCGCTGGCCAGACCTGAAATCGTTTGCGGTGATCACCACCGAACGGACGATCAGAGGGAAAACCGACTTCGACTGAACGGCGCGTGTATCTCAGCAGCTTGCCACCTGACGCTCAGCGCATGAATCACAGCGTCCGCCAGCACTGGCGTGTCGAGAACAGTCTGCATTGGTGCATGGACGTGGTCTTTGGCGACGACCAGATGCGGGCCCGTACCGATCATGCCGCTCACAACCTCGCTGTCGTGCGCCAGTTCGTCTTGAATCTCATCCGCCTCTCCCCGATCAAACGCAAGGGCGGCCTCAAGGTTCAGCGCCTCATCGCCGCCACCTCCGATACCTTCCGCGCGGAACTCCTCGGTCTTGTATAAGATTCATGCGATTGCCCTGGCCACCTCGGCCATCCAGACGGCGTCCAGACCGTCTTCGAAGCCGTCGAAGGTGGCGGCATCGAGGTCGAGCTGGTCGCACAGCACGACGACCAGGTCGCGCAGCTCAGCCACGCGCGGACTTCCTGCGCCTGCAGGCATCCGAGCAGTACTTCACGTCTTGCCAGTTCTTCGCCCAGCGGCGCCGCCAGCTCATCGTCAGGCCGCAGACCACACAAGGTTTCGTGGGTAACGCGGTCTTGTTGCCGCGAAAGCTTGATCTGTGCGGCGTCATCGGCGTACCCGGCAGACAGCGAGCGTGTTCACGCCTTCCTGGCCCAGGCACTGCAAAATCCCGCGCCCGCCACCTGCTTGCCGGCGAACAGCGTGCAGCCACCGAACCTGTCGGTGGTCTTGCCCTGGTAAAGGACGGCGTTGCCGCTGGTGGCGAGCACAGCGCCTCGGGCGGCCAGCGTCATCAGGAAGTCGTATCGGGGCAGGGGCAGATTCATGAAGGACTGCTCGATTGGGTTACGCGGTGCAACCACAGGGGAACAAGGAGTGATTGATGATCGTGTCAGTCCGTGACGGTTACGAATCCGTCCCGCCGGCCGAGGGCAAGCCCCAGGTCGAGATCCTTCTTCGCCGTACAGGCGTTGCGGAAGCTGGCGAACTCCTCGTCGCTCGTGGCGAGAAGGCGACCGGGACGGTGCCCGTGATCGATCAGACGCTTCATCAGGTGCATCTGTCAACCTGCTTGGCCGGGTAAACTGGCTCCTCGTTTCCGTCTCACGGCGGCGTTGGAAGCCGCAACGACGCGCCCGAACGCGCAGGGTATCTTTCCTGGGGCCGGTGTCGCTCTCGACGGCGCTGATATTCATGGCCGGCCGAGAATTCATGTTTTCCTGGGCAAGCTATCGAAAATGGTTGACAAGGCTGCTGGATATTCTTAATTTACATCCAACTTACCAAAGTGTCCAGGACAAAAAGGAGTGCCGCTGTGCGCGACGATGAAGCCCCATATTCAACCAGAGCCATATCAACGGGTTGGATTGCGACCGTTCACGCCGATTGTACGGGGTTGTGGACGCTGACCACACGGCACCGAAAGATGGCGCGACTGGGCGCGTCAGCGCAGCTCCGCGCCATGATGTCCTGGACAAATTGATTGTCGCCCGGTCTCTGATTTCAGCACCCACTGCCGCCCGTGTTGGCGCAACGGGCAGATTGTTGCTGTCTGCTCTCGCCCTGGCGGTCAGCCTGGTGGCCGCGCCCGCTGCTATCGCAACCGATGCCTGCCCGATGATACTGAATCATCGCTTCCAGTCGCTGCAGGATCAGAAGTCGCAGTCACTTTGCCAGTGGCAGGGCAAGGTGTTGCTGGTGGTGAACACCGCCAGTTACTGTGATTTCACCTCGCAGTACGATGGGCTCGAAAGGCTCTATGCCCGGCTCAGGGAGCGTGGGCTGGTCGTTGTTGGTTTCCCGTCCAATGACTTCGGCGATCAGGAGCCCGGTAGCGACCGTGAGATTGCCGAGTTTTGCCGGCTGACCTACGGAGTGGATTTCCCGATGTTCGCCAAGACTACGGTGGTCGGCAAGCACGTCAATCCGCTTTACGCGCAACTCGCCAGGGCGACCGGGACGGAACCGCAATGGAATTTTCACAAGTACCTGATCGATCGCAGCGGCCAGCGAGTGTTGAGCTTCGGTAGTCGCGTCAAGCCCGAGGACAGAGCTTTGCTCGCAAGGATCGAAGAGTTCCTTGGCAAACGGTAACTAATGTCCGTCTGACCTCCGGCCTTTTCGCACCATGGAGATCACAAAATGAACGCCCCAGACAGGTTCTTCCTTCCCGACGTACAGGCCCGCGCCGACCTTCGCCTGTTGGCGAGTCACAAGGTTGGTGTCAAGGACCTGCGGTACCCGCTGGCGCTGCTTGCTCATTACCAAGAAACGCCATGGCTTGATTTGGATCGCCTTGCCCTGCCTGGCGCTGGCGCAACACTCTGGAGGTGTGTCGATGAAAACCTTGTGGCTGGCTTGCTTCGCCTGTGCTCTCCTCGGCCTTGGTGGCTGCAGTGGCGTGCCGGTCGAGCGCTACCGGGGCGAACAGCCGGTGCTTGATCTGTCCCGATACTTCAATGGCACGATTGACGGCTGGGGGATGTTTCAGGATCGTTCTGGCGAAGTGATCAAGCGGTTTCACGTGGTCATCGACGCCAGCTGGGAGAAGCGTGATGGCGTCGATGTTGGTACGCTGGACGAGCATTTCTCGTGGTCGGATGGCAGCACCTCGCGCCGCGTCTGGACGATTACCCGCGTCGACGCTGGACGCTACATTGGCCGCGCCGATGACGTGGTCGGCGAGGCGCAGGGGGAAGCCGCCGGCAACGCCCTGCACTGGCGCTATGTGCTGGCCCTGCCGGTCGATGGCCGGGTGTGGAACGTCGACTTCGACGACTGGATGTTTCTGATCGACGACAAGGTAATGCTGAATCGTGCGGTAATGAGCAAGTTTGGCTTTCGTCTGGGTGAAGTCACGCTGAGTTTTACCAGACGCTGAGATGACTGATCCGCACATCGACGACTGACCGGACCAACGCGCGTGGCTGCTTGGCGCTTCGAGCGGCATCGGCGCCAACTTGGGCCGCTTGCTGCTGCGCGGCGCAAGGGTCGCGTCCTCGGCACGTAAGGCGCGCCCCTAACGGCAAGCGGTGGCCAGTGGCGCTCCATGTCGCGGGCATTTGGGCACGTCATGGGCTTCTGGTCGTTAGCTGAGGACCAGCCCCAATAGTCATGACTGTCGAGGCACCCGTGATCACGAAAGTCGTGACTGTTTCCCGGCATGATGGAGCCGCTACCCCTAATCTCTCACGGTTTGCTGGCCTGACCCAGAAAGCTCGGCTCTACGGCGAGCGGCGACTGGCGACGGGTTGCGGCTGGTAGGGTGTCGGGCAGAGCGCTGCCGGAGTAGGCGATAGCGGATCGTCGTCGGGTGGCACCGGCAAGCCGGGGCATTGGCAGGTGTAGGCGATGTCGGCGCCTACCCAAGCCTTCCACTCCTTGCGGCTCATGTTGCGCGGCAGCTTGGCGCAAAGCGCGTCGGCCCAGGATTCGAGGACCGGCCAGACGCGCAGCGTGTTTGTCGTAACTGCCGGAGACGATGCGCCGGCCGTCGGGGCTGAAGGCGACGCTCGTGACCCCGCTTGGTATGCCCCTTGAGCGGCTCGCCGATCGCCGCGCCGGTGGTGGCGTCCCACAGGCGCAGGGTGTTGTCGGCACTGCCGGAGACGATGCGCCGGCCGTCGGGGCTGAAGGCGACGCTCGTGACCCAGCCTGTATGCCCCTTGAGCGGCTCGCCGATCGCCGCGCCGGTGGCGGCGTCCCACAGGCGCAGGGTGTTGTCGTAACTGCCGGAGACGATGCGCCGGCCGTCGGGGCTGAAGGCGACGCTCCTGACCGAGCCGGAATGCCCCTTGAGCGGCTCGCCGATCGCCGCGCCGGTGGCGGCGTCCCACAGGCGCAGGGTGTGGTCGACACTGCCGGAGACGATGCGCCGGCCGTCGGGGCTGAAGGCGACGCTCGTGACCCAGAAGCGACATGCCCCTTGAGCGGCTCGCCGATCGCCGCGCCGGTGGCGGCGTCCCACAGGCGCAGGGTGTCTGTCGGCACTGCCGGAGACGATGCGCCGGCCGTCGGGGCTGAAGGCGACGCTCGGATCGCCGTGCCGAGAGGCTCGCCGATCCCTCCGGTGATGGCGTCCCGCGCAGAGTGGCATGCCGGACGATGCGACGGTCGCGAAGCCGCAGGTGACTGTCGCTCGCCTGCAGCGCGCAACGCAAGTCTCGCTGCAGCGCGACGTGCGTGCGAGTTTGTCCGGATGCGGCTGAGTCGATGCGCCGCCAGACACCGTCAACAAGGCGCGCTAGCACTGCCGCCGGCCCAGCTCCCGCGAGTGATCGCCGGGCCTTCGGCAGCCAGGCGAAGGATTGTGGCCTCACGCAGGAATTGGCAAGTGCGCGGGTTTCTGCGGCTTTCGCCTTGACGCAGGCTGGTTTCGGCCTGGCGCTTGGCCTGGCGCGCTTTTTCGCTTTCGCCCGTCGCCTGCGCGAGAGCGTCGTCGGTCTTCTTCTTTTCGTCGATCAGTTCCTCTTGCTTCTTCTCTACGTCGGCAAGTCGTTCGTCGGCGAGACGCTTCTGCTTCTCGGCTTCCTCCGTTGCCGCGTCGGCTTTCACCTTCTGTTCCAGCGCTTGACGCGCGCGTTCTTTCGCGATGTCGGTTTGGTGCTTTGCCTCCAACATCGCCCAGACGGCGACCCCGAGCAAAACGACGAGCGCCGCCAGCGCCCCCCACAGCCAGCGCTGGAAGCGTGCCAGGCGGGCACGCGATTCTTCGGCCTGCCGCCGCGCCGCGGCTTCGGCCTCGGCGCGCTTGCGCTGTTCCTCGAACAGGGCTTCCGCACGTTCGGCTTCTTCGCGCAGGCGCTGTTCGGCTGCCGCCTGTTCGCGGCCGAGACGACGCTGCAGCGCGACGGCGGCGAGGCGGTCGTGCACCACTTCGATGCGGTCGCCGTCTGACGAAGGCTTCCTTGCGCAGCAGACGGCGGTCGATCAGCGTGTCGAGGTCGGCCCTGCCGATGCCGGGCCGCTGCACGATCGACTTCAGCGGATAGGTCAGGCGAATGCCGTCGGGCGTGATCAGTTCGTTTTCGACGAAGGCGGCGAGTTCGGGCGCGATGCCGGCCAGAGCATCATCGTAGAAGCGCTCGATGATGCGGCCGCCGAGCTGTTCGAGGTTGCTGGCGTCGATCTGCGCCGCGCCGCTCGCCTGGCGCGCGGCGTTGAGGCCCGAGCAGACCAGGCTGAGCAGCGCCGGTTCGATCTGCGGTGCGCGCTGCAAGGCGCCATCGCTGGCAGTGCGGACGCCATCGTGCTGGCTGGCGACGAAGCGGACGATCTGTGCGGCGGCGTCGGCGGCTGAGCAGCGTGCCGCCGGTTTGCAGCGTCGCGGCGAGCGCCTGTTCCTCCCGCATCGGCAGCAAGCGGTAGCGGTTGGGGCCGAGGCGGGGAATCCGGTCGCACCAGCGTTCGAGGTCGGGCAGGTAGTCTTCGCGCAGGCTGAGGATGACGCGGTAGGGCTGGGCGTCGAGTTGCAGCCGATCGAGCAGGTCTTCGTCGGCGCCGATCGCCGCTTCGACGGCAGCGGGGATGCGGTTCTCGATCAGGTCGCCGAGGCTGCCGAAGTGGCGCTGCTGCCGTTCGGCGTTCTGCGCGCCGAGGGTGAAGATCTCCTCGAACTGGTCGAGGACGAAGACCGGCTGCCAGGCGTTGCCATCGGCGTCGCGCGCGGCGAGCGGCGGCGTGTGGAGCGCGAGCCAGAGCGGCGTCGACCCGATCCGTCGACGCTGCTGGGCCAGTCTGGATCGCCCGGCGGCGTCAGACGCGTGCGCGGCGCATTCCTCGACCAGGCGGGCGTGTATCTGGTCGAGCGCCGCCGGGGCATCGTCGCCGTGCTTGAGGCGGACGAGAACCGGCAGCAGGCGCAGGCGGCGCAGGCGCGGAAACAGGCCCGCCTGCAGCAGCGAGGTCTTGCCGAGGCCGGACTTGCCAAACAGGACGCTCGCCGCACCCGAGAGTACGTGGCGTTCGAGCGCAGCGGCATCGTCGTCGCGACCGTTGAAGAACTCGGCGGCGCCTTCGCTGAAGGGGTCGAGCCAGGGCCAGGGATTTTCCCGGTTGATGTCGTGGGCGGCCATCGCTCAGCTTCTCCGGAAAACCGTGAAGCGGCTGCCGAGGTCGTCCTCGGCGCTGGCGTCGAACACGCCAGCGGGGGCGCGCAGCAGGTGCAGCTGGAAGAACCGTTCGCTCCCGTTTTCGCGGCCGATGCGCTGGTAATGGGCCCGGCTGCCGGGATCGGCGTCGATCAGCGTCGGCAGGAGGAAGGTGTCGGCTACCCGGCGCGCCCGGCTCAGGGCACTCGCCCATTCTTCCCAGAACACGCCTTCGCGACGCTGATCGGCCTCGCTGGAGAGCAGCGGCAGGAAGTAGTCGCACTCGGCGATCGCCTGGTCGATGCGCGTGGACCAGTCGTCGCCGCCGCGCAGTTTTTTCTTGTCGAGCCAGACGTCGCCGGCGCCAAGTTCGAGCAGCCGGTCGGCGATGGCGCGGGCGGCGGCGCTGTTCTCGCTGGCGTAGCTGACGAAGACCAGCGGTCGCGTCGGCGGCTGCCGCTGGCCTTGCAGCAGGATGCGCCGCGCGGCGCGGGCTTGCCGGGGCGCTGGAGTCGCCTGCCAGCGGCGGCTGAGTTCGGCGACGAAGTCGCTGGCGCTGCCGGGGAAAACCAGGCTGTTGGGGCTGAAGCGGGTGATGAAGGTGGTCAGCGCCGGGTCGCCGTCGTTTTCGGCCAGGAATTCGAGGGTCGATTTCGTCTGCAGCGAATCGTTGTTGGCCAGGCGCAGGAGCGAGCGACCTGCCCAGTCGGGAAGTTCACAGCCGATCAGCAGCAGGTTGCTGGCACGCAGCGAACCGAGGATGTTTCTGACCCGGCGCGCCTGCTCGGACTGGAGCCGGAACAGGTACTCGAGGACGTCGCCCTCATGGATGGCGAAGTCGAGCCGATTCTCGGCCGAGCCAAGCAGCTGGTAGCTGATCTTGCCGGCCGGCGTTGCCGGAATGTCGACCTCACGGCCGTTGGTGTCGGAGCGGATGCCGTAGGCGAAAGCTTCGGCGCGCGCATCGACGGCTTGCAGCGCGCGCAGGAGCAGGTCGTCGCAGCTCAGGCTGACGAAGACGCTGAAGTCGTCGATGGCCGCCAGTTGCTGTAGCGGCAAAGGGATGGCGGAGGTGCTGGTGAGTCTGGCCAGAGCGCTGGCGACGGAGCGGCGGATCCTGTCCGGGTTGATCTGCAGGCTACTCATCAGCGAGGCGACGTACTCGTGCAGAACCCAGGCCTGGTCACGCTGCGCGGCGAGCGGCAGGCCGTAGCGCTGGCTGAGGTCTTCCGCGATCAGAACGTCGAGTCTCTCGCTGTGCACTGCGCCGCTGGCATCGCTGACCTCGATCTCCACAAGATCGGGACCGATCACCGGAATCACCGTCCCCGCCTTGATCTCTTCGATCAGGCTGAACCAGTTGTCCTCGATATCCGGCGTGGCGGTGGCGGTCATCGTTGAGTGCCTGGACGATTGGGTGACAGGTGCCGGGTCATGAAGTGCTCAGCGAGGTATTCACCAGATCCACAGACAGCTTGTCGCTGGTTGCTTTGATGGCGGTTCCTCGGAACGAACGCCAGCCAACATTTTCCGTAGTTTACGCCACAATCCTGAGGCCAGTGGCCTCGAAAGACGGTCGCAGCTGATCATCTTTTTTCCTCAAGTCGGCGATGCCGCAGTTCGACATTGACGATGCCGACCAGCAAATGCCGTCTGGTACGTGACCTATGAACCTTGCGATGTCAGCTTTCTTGGCGACAGACCTTGCTCAATCATTTCGGTTTCCAGCTTGATGCGCAGTATCAGCAGGCCACGCAACGTTTGCCGGGCCTTGTCGTCGGCCCAGGTCGTGTGTGGTTCTTCGAGGCAGGCGTGGATGGCCGGCTGGTCGGCCAGATCGACGCCGCAGATCGCCGCGTAATGGATGATTTCGTGATCAAGCTCGTTCATTTCGTGGCTATAGTTTTCGAAGCCGCTCATGGCAATGGCGTCCAGCGGCGAGCCGGCATGGTCCTCTCTGAGTGGGCGCGGGTGTCGACTCCGTTGCGATTCTGTTTCGTCATCATGCCTCCTCCTTGTTTGCTCGCCAGCTTGCCAGCCTGCGTCCATGGCCTCGCGCAGGGGGGCCGGGAACTCCGGGCGCCAGGTCCGGCTTTCGCCAGCGCAAGGAAAATCGCCCTTTGCAGCAACTCGCCGGCAGCGAATGTACCGGCGCGAAAGTTCGCTGCTGTCCCGGGCCCGATCCAGAACGGGGATCTGCACTCACCGCGCGCAGTCACCGCGCGATGCCACCCCTCTCGCCGATTATAGCGACCCTGGCGCTTCGGCGCGCAGCCAGCGAATCGAGAGCCTGAAGCTGCCCGCCTGCCGGTCGGCGATCATCAGGCCCACGCGGCGGATTCGCGCCGGGTCGAGCGGTGGCGCGTCGACCGGGCGGCCGCGATGGCGGGCGGTGAAATCGGCGATGGCCAGTACGATCTCGCTCCACTGACCGGCAGGAGGCGAAAACACGGCCTGGTAACTGGGCCCGTCGTAGGCGTCGTCGGTGCGCAGATTCAGCTTGTAGCGTCGCCCGTCGCCACGCACAGCGAGACGGAAGGTCCGTGCGCCAGGCGCCGAGTAATCGCCAGGCGCCGTACGTGACCGAGGCGAAGCCGCCGTTGTTGGCCAGCGAGACGCTGCCGGTGAAGTCGGCATGGCCTGAGCGGCTCAAACAGCAGGTGACTGCTGGAGAGACCGCCCATCACGGCATCGTCGACCGCCGACCAGGCCAGGACACTGGCGGGGGTGTCAAGAGCGACCAGCAGCCGGCTGCCGGCGGCTGATGACCGCCGCGCCTCAGGCATCGGGTCGATCCTGCCCGACCCAGATCAGACTGGCCGATATCGAAACCCAGTTGCTTCGCTTTGGCCAGCAGTTGCTCACGAATCTGCGGGCGGCAGGTGGCGCTCGCGGGAGAGTATCCACAGATAGTCACGGCTCGGCCCGACCACCAGCGACCAGCGGTACTCTTGCTCGTCGAGCGCCGCGATGTGGTAGCCGCCATAGAAGGGGCCGAAAAACGAGACCTTGAGCGAGCCCTGCGTCGCGTCGCCAATCATCAGCGCCTTGCCAACCGCTTCCTTCCAGGCGCCTTTTTCGGCGCTGTAGCCGCGGTTGACCACTTCGACGCTGCCGTCGGGCTGCAGGCGATACTGCGCCGACACGTCGCTGAGTCCGCGTTCGAAGGAATGGTCGAGGCGCGCGATCTCGTACCATTTGCCAAGGTAGCGGTCGAGCTGGAAGTGGCTGACCGGGGTGATGCCTTCCGGGACGCTGGTGCAGGCAGCGAGCAACAGCAGCGGCAAGCAGAGGAGCAGCTGACGAAGATGGCGCATGGTTGCAGGCTCGCTGATGGCGTGATGTGGCAACAGTATACTTGACTGCAGGTGAAAGCCGGTCCGTGCGCCAGCCTTGCCGCCATCGCTCCTGGTGGTGATTGCTGACAAAGGCCTAGCCCTGGTTAACGTGAAGACAGGGTTTCGCCTGCCGCCGCGTGCTAAAATTTCGTCCCCATGGAACTCCTGATCAACGGCGAAAGCCGCCAATTCCCCTCGCCGCTGACGGTCGCCGAACTCGTGCGTGGCCTTGAACCATGCCGGCAAGCGGATCGCCGTCGAACGTAACGGCGAGATCGTTCCGCGTGGTCGTCACGCCGAAACGGTGCTGGCCGACGGTGACCGGATCGAGATCGTCGTTGCCGTCGGTGGCGGCTGAACCTCATTGACAAGCCGAGAAGCGACACATGCCATCCTCCCCACATAGCCTGACGGTTGCCGGCAGAGACCTACCGTTCCCGTCTTCTCGTCGGGACCGGCAAGTACAAGGATTTCGCCGAAACGCGGGCGGCGATCGACGCCTCCGGCGCGGAGATCGTCACCGTTGCCATTCGTCGCACCAACATCGGCCAGAATGCCGGCGAGCCGAACCTGCTCGACGTGCTGCCGCCGTCGCAATTCACCATCCTGCCCAATACCGCCGGCTGCTATACCGCGGCTGAGGCAGTGCGGACGCTGCGTCTGGCGCGCGAACTGCTCGATGGGCACGCGCTGTGCAAGCTGGAAGTGCTGGGCGATCCGACCAACCTGTTCCCGAACATGCCGGAAACGCTCAAGGCGGCCGAGACGCTGGTCAAGGAGGGTTTCGCGGTGATGGTTTACTGCGCTGACGATCCGATCCAGGCGAAAATGCTCGAGGACATCGGCTGCGTTGCGGTGATGCCACTGGCCTCGCTGATCGGTTCCGGCATGGGCATCGTCAATCCCTGGAACCTGCGCCTGATCATCGACAACGCGAAAGTCCCGGTGCTGGTCGACGCGGGCGTCGGCACCGCCTCGGATGCGGCGATCGCCATGGAACTGGGTTGCGATGGCGTGCTGATGAACACCGCCATTGCCCACGCCCGCGATCCCTTGCTGATGGCCAGCGCGATGAAGAAGGCGGTCGAAGCGGGGCGCGAGGCGTTTCTCGCCGGGCGCATGCCGCGCAAGTACTACTCGGCCGACCCCTCCTCGCCGACGACCGGCTTGATCGGCTCGTAGGCATGGCTGGCCAGGAGACCGTGCACAGTGCCGGTCGCGCCGGGCACATCCGTAGTTTCGTGCGTCGCCAGGGGCGGGTGTCGAATGCCCAGCAGCGCTATCACGAAGAGATGATGGCCAGCATCGGCGTACCCTACCGCATGGCGCGGGTCGATCTCGATGCGCTGTTCGGCCGCGCGGCGCCGAGGATTGTCGAGATCGGTTTCGGCATGGGCGAGACCTCGGCAGCGATTGCCGCTGCGCATCCGGAGAACGACTACCTCGGCATCGAAGTGCACACGCCGGGCGTCGGCAGCCTGTGCAAACTGGTTGCCGAACGGGGTCTGCACAATCTGCGCATCATCCAGCACGACGCGGTCGAGGTGCTCCGCGACATGCTTGAGCCGGCTTCGCTCGCCGGGGTGCACCTCTTCTTTCCCGATCCCTGGCCGAAAAAGCGTCACCAGAAGCGGCGCCTGTTGCAGCCGGCTTTTCTTGCCTTGCTGGCCAGTCGCCTGCAGCCAGGGGGGTACATTCATTGCGCTACGGACTGGGAAGACTACGCGCAGCAGATGCTGGCCGTGCTGACGGCCGAGCACCTGCTGGAGAATACGGCGAGCGGCTACGCGCCGCGCCCCGACTATCGCCCGCTGACCAAGTTCGAGCAGCGTGGCCTGCGACTCGGGCACGGTGTTTGGGATCTGGTCTTTCGCCGGCGGCAGGAGTCACTCCAGACGGAAAACGACCGGCAGGATCAGCTCGCGTGAGTGGACCCAGGTGACCTTGCCCATCGCGTAGGCGGCCTTGACGGCGGCCTGGTCGAGGATCGCATGGCCGCTGCTGGCGGCGATGCTCACGTCGCTGATGCTGGCCGTCGTCGGAGACGCGCAGCAGCAGGCGGACTTCCCCTTCGAGGCCGCGTGCGACGGCGTCGGGCGGATAGTACACGTGCTGCGACAGTTTGCGCTTGGCGGCTTCGACCTGGCGTTTCGCCGCCGCTTCGCTGAGGGGTGGCCCGGCGCGAGGTGGCTGGTCGGGTCGCGGGAGGCGGTTTGACGGTGGGCGGGTCAGCGCTCAGGGTGTCCTTCAGCAGCGGCTCCTCGGCGCGCGGTGGCGTCTTCGCCGGCAGGCGCAGCGAGGCCGCGAGTGGCGGCTGCGCGCGGGCGGGGCGGCGAACCTGACGGCGTCCCAGAAGCAGCACGACGGCGTGCAGGACGAGCGACAGGGCAAGGGCAAGGATCAGGCGAGACGGCATGGGCGTGACATTGTGAAGCAAAACCGGGCAGCCGGCACGGGAACGACTGCTGGCTTGCCGCAGAGTCGGAATGGAGGACGCGTGTGAGGCATTTGTTCGGAAAACTGGGCAGATGGGTGTTGCTCGCCAGCTGCCTGCTTGCTGCTCCGCTCTGGGCCGAGGTCGCCGGACCCGATTACCTTCGGATATGCTGTCGAACGTGGCGACCTGCGCAAGGTCAAGCGCTGGCTCGACGACGGGCTGAGCCCGGAATACCAGGCGGCGCATATCGGTACCGGCCTGATGGTTGCCGCCTGGTATGGCAACATCGAGATGATGGCGCTGTTCGTCGAACGGGGGGCCGACCTGCGGCGCAGCAATCGCAATGGCGAACAGGCCCTGCAACTGGCGGCCTGGGGCGGGCATCTGGAGGCAGTGAAATGGCTGCTCGAGCGCGGGGCGCCGCTCGAGCGTGAGGACAAGCAGTGGGGAGCGCTGCATTACGCGGTCTTCAATGGCCATGAAAAGGTCGTCAGCGACCTGATGGCGCGGGGCGCCAACGTCAATGCGCGGGCGCCGAACGGCGCCACGCCCCTGATGCTCGCCGCTCGCGAAGGGCACGAAGGGCTGGCGCGGGTGCTGCTCGAAGCGGGCGCCAATACCCGGCTCGCAGAGCGACTGGGGTGATACGGCGCTGACCATGGCGATGCGCTACAACCACCTGCGTCTGGCCAAGATGATTTCATCGCCGGAGGAGTTTGCGATTGCGGTCAAGGCGCCGCCGGAGAGTTTCGGCGAAGCGACCCGCTCGGCCGTGGCACCGAGCCCGATCGAGGCGATCCTGCGAGAGATCCGCGCGGCAGAGGCCGAAGGGCGGCCAAGTGAGGAATTGCACCGGAAGCTGCGCGTCGCGGTCCATGACCTGCGGCGGGTCAGCTCGGTGCCGCTGGCGCAGCGCCCGATGCCGCGCCCGTATGTCCCGCGGTCGATGGTCATCACCGCCCGTCGTGCGCAGCCCGGTGCCGAGCGGGCGCAGTTGGTGGTCGACGGCGGCGCTGCCGCGCCAGTTGTCGCGGCGCAAGGCGCAGGCAGCTCGGCTGCCGCAGCCGGGAAGACGCCGAGCCAGATCGCCGCTGCGAAAGAGCGCAGCCTGGCGGCAGCGCGTGCGTCGGACTTGCTGAGGCAGATCCGCCTTGCCGAGGCGCAGGGGCGGCCAGCCGATGAACTTCGGCAACAGCTCTACCAGGTGGTCGAGGCGATGAAACAGTAACGGCTGCCCGGCCGCATTGCCTGCGGCGGCACCACCTGACCCGGGCCGCAAGGCTCAATTCCGGTCAACCAGGAAGCGCTGCAGTAATTGATTGAGAAAGCGCCGGCCGTGATCGCTTGGCGCGATGCGCTGTCCGTGGCGTTTGATCAGGCCTTCGCTTTCGGCCTGTCGCAGTTCGCTCTCGATGCTGATCAGGGGCAGCGAGGTGCGCAACTCGAACAGCTGCGCGTCGAAACCCTGAACGAGGCGCAGCGCGTTGAGCATGAACTCGAAAGGCAGTTCTGCGGCCTTGACGGCGAACTCCTCCTGTACCGGCGTGCCCGCGGCGACTTGCGCCAGGTATTGCTCCGGCCCCTTCCAGCGCATCTGGCGCAGAACGCGATCGTGCAGGGTCAGCTTGCTGTGGGCGCCTGCTCCGATACCCAGGTAGTCACCGAAATGCCAGTAGTTGAGGTTGTGCCGGCACTGCAGGCCGGCCTGTGCGAAAGCCGAGGTTTCGTAGTGCATGTAGCCGGCTTCGGCCAGCCTGGCCTCGATGGCATCCTGCATGTCGGCACAGAGGTCGGGTTCGGGCAGGGTCGGGGGGCTGGCCGCAAAGGCGGTGTTTGCTTCGATCGCCAATTGATAGCAGGAAAGGTGTGCCGGCGCGAACGAGAGCGCGGCGTCGATGTCCTCGAGTGCCTCGGCAAGCGTCTGCCCGGGGAGGCCGTACATCAGATCCAAGATTGAAATTCTCGAAGTGGCTGCCGGCAAGCTCGATCGCCTGCCTGGCTTCACGATCGTCGTGGATGCGGCCGATCGCCTTGAGGTGCCGCGGGTTGAAACTCTGGATGCCAAGCGACAGACGGTTAACGCCGGCGGCGCGAAAGGCGGCAAATTTTCCGGCTTCGACGGTTCCCGGATTGGCTTCCAGCGTGATTTCGGCCTCAGGCAGAAACGGCAGGCGACTGCGCAAGGCCGCCAGGAGCTGATCCAGTCCCTCGCCCGAGAGCAGGCTGGGGGTGCCGCCACCGAAAAAGACGCTATGCACCCGGCGACCCCAGACCAGCGGCAGTGCAGACTCCAGGTCGGCAATCAGGGCGGCGAGGTAGGCGCCTTCGGGGATCGCCGCCTGCCTTCGCGCAGCATCTTGGCCAGCCGGCAGCGCATGCGAGTTGAAGTCGCAATAGGGGCACTTCTGCACGCACCACGGAACATGGACGTAAAGCGACAGCGGCGGCGGGTTGCGGAATTGCAGCTGGCTGAGGTTTGCCGGCTGCTGACCGCCGGCGGTAGCAGCGGAATGACCGTGCGCTGCCTGCCGCCCGCCATCAGCGCCGTGCTTGCAGGCGCTCGACGAGGCGGGCCAGCGCCTGACCGCGATGTGAACGGCGGTTTTTCTCCGCCGCGTCGAGTTCCGCCGCGGTCTTGTCAAGCTCGCGGATGTAGAACAGGGGATCGTAGCCAAAGCCGTCGTCACCGCGTGCTGCCGACAGAATTTCGCCGTCCCATTCGCCCTCGGCGATGATCGGTTGCGGGTCGTCGGCATGGCGAACAAGGACGATGACCGAAACGAAACGCGCCGCGCGGCGACGACTGTCGCCAAGTTCAGCCAGCAGCTTCTGGTTGTTGCGGGCATCGGACCTGGGTTCGCCGGCGTAGCGTGCGGACTGCACGCCAGGTGCGCCGCCGAAAGCGTCGACACACAGGCCCGAGTCGTCGGCCAGCGCGGGCAGACCACTCAGCCGCGACGCGTGGCGGGCCTTGGTGAGGGCGTTTTCGACGAAGCTGCAGTGTGGCTCCTCGGCCTCGGGGATGCCCAGCTGGCCCTGCGGAACGAGTTCCCAGCCCAGCGGCGCGAGAATTGCGTCGAGTTCCTTCAATTTCTTGGCGTTGTTGGAAGCGAGGACGAGTTTCATTGGGCGAGGGCTGCTTGCTGGTGGTTGATCAGCTGGTTGATGCCGGCCTGTGCCAGATCGAGCAACTGATTCATTTGCGTGCGCGTGAAAGGCTCGCCTTCGGCCGTTCCCTGGACCTCGACAAGGCCTCCCGTGCCGGTCATCACGACGTTCATGTCGGTGTCGCAGTTGGCGTCTTCCGCATAGTCGAGGTCGAGGACAGGCTAATCCCTCGTAGATCCCGACCGACACTGCGGCGACCTGATCACGAAGCGGGTTGCCGGCGATCCTGCCATTGCCCAGCAGTTGTGCGCAGGCGTCGTTGAGCGCCAGCCAGGCGCCGGTGATCGCTGCGCAACGCGTGCCGCCGTCGGCCTGGAGGACGTCGCAATCGAGGGTGATCTGGCGCTCACCCAGCGCCTTGAGGTCGGTCACCGCACGCAGGGCGCGACCGATCAGGCGCTGGATTTCCTGGGTACGGCCGCTCTGCTTGCCTTTGGCTGCCTCACGTCCGGTGCGGGTGTGTGTCGAGCGTGGCAGCATGCCGTATTCGGCGGTGACCCAGCCCTGTCCGCTGCCGCGCAGAAAGGGTGGTACGGACTCCTCGACGCTGGCCGTGCACAGCACCCGTGTGTCGCCGAGTTCGATCAGCACCGAGCCTTCGGCGTGGCGTGTGAAGTGGCGGGTGATTCGCAAGGGGCGCAGCTGCGACGGTTGGCGGTGGCTGGGGCGCATGCGAATTCCTATTTGGAGTACTTCTGGATGGTCGAGCGGATCTCTTCGATGGCGAGTTCGATCTCCTCTTCGGTGAGTTCGGTCTTGCGGCTCGGGTGGCGCCCGAACTCGTCGAGTTTCGTGGTGACCGTGTCTCGTGGCATGGTCTTGGTCGAAATCAGGCCGCTGCCACCGCTGCTCTCATCGGCGTAGGTGTCTCCCCAACGT
This sequence comes from Chitinophagaceae bacterium, assembly GCA_037045605.1. Classification (GTDB taxonomy): domain Bacteria; phylum Bacteroidota; class Bacteroidia; order Chitinophagales; family Chitinophagaceae; genus JJ008. The sequence continues at coordinate 20,006 of JBAOHK010000023.1, forward strand.
ACGGCGATGATCGACAGGTTGTCGGCATGTGGGCCGCCGCGGGCTTCGGCCTCGTCAATCAGCGCCGGCACTGCACGCATCAGATCGGCGGATTTCAGGGCGGTCGCCAGCATGTCGCCGGGCAGCCCGCTCCAGACGCCGTCCGTGCAGAGGACCAGGACGTCTCCCGCTGTCAGTGTGGTCTTGCGCGAATACTCGATCTCGGGCGTTTGCTGACCACCCAGGCAACCGTAAATCTTGTTGCGGTCGGGGTGCGACGGTCATCTGTTCTTCGCTGATTACTCCCTGATCGACCAGCAGTCTTACGCGCGAGTGGTCCCTGGTCTGCGCCAGCGCCTTGCCGTTACGCAGCAGATAGAGCCGCGAATCGCCGGAGTGTGCCCAGTAGGCGACGTTGTTCTGCACGATGCAGGCGACGCAGGTGGTACGCGGCGAATCCAGCAGGTGATGCTTGCCGGCAAAGTCGAGGATTCCACGATGGGCGTTGAGCATGCCCTTCTGCAGAAACATGAAGGGGTCACGGAGTCGCGGCCTGGACTCATTCGGGAAAGCCTCGGTCAGGGTCTGCACCGCGATCTGGGCGGCCACTTCGCCGTAGTAGTGACCGCCCATGCCGTCGGCGACGACCATCAGCAAGGCTTCGCGCGAATAACAGTAGGCCAGCCGGTCTTCGTTGTTGGCACGCTTGCCGGTACGGGATTCCTGGTAGATGGTGAATTTCATGCGTCTCTGGTTCTCTTGAGTCTGCCGACCACCTGCTGCAGCAAGGTCGCTTTCTCCTGCGTTGGTGCTGGTGGCGGTAGCTGGTGGCGCAACGACTGGCTCGGTGAGCGCTTTCTGCAGGGCGAAAACGCTTTGCGGACGATAGCGGTGATTCAGGCACAGGCACCAGTCGATTGTTTCGAGCAACTGGTCGGAGTACTGTCCTTCCCAGCGGACCATTGCCGGTACCATTCGATCCTTTTCCATGCGGTCGTTGGCCGGCTGTGGCGTGTTGCCTGAAATACAGGCATACATCGAGGCGCCGACGCTGTAGATGTCGCTCCATGGACCGAGCAAATCCCGCTGGTGGTAATGCTCTGGGGAGGCGAAGCCTGGCGTGTACATCGGCTTCAGCATCGGCGTGTCGCAAGCCAGGGTCTGACGAGCTGCGCCGAAGTCGATCAGGACCGGGACGTGATTGTTGCGCATGTAGACGTTTGACGGCTTGAGGTCGAGATGCAGCAGTCGGTGTGAATGGACCTCGCGCAGGCCGTTGAGCATCTTGGTAAATACGTTGCGAATGAAGTTTTCGGTTACCGCGGATCGGTTGCCCTGAATCAGCTCCTGCAGCGTGCGACCGTGCTCGTATTCCATGACCATGTAAACCGTCTCGTTGGCACGAAAAAAATTCAACACCCGGATCACGTTGGGGTGAGAAAGTCCGGCCAGCGCCCGACCCTCTTCGAAAAAGCACTTCATGCCATAGCGGAAAGCCGGCAGGTGATCTTCGGAGATGATCGGCGTCGTTCCTCCCTCGCTGCGCAAGGCGAGGGTATTGGGCAGGTACTCCTTGATCGCGACGCGCTTTCCCTGGCTGTCGGTCGCGACGTAGACGATCGAAAAGCCACCTAGCGAAAGCTGGTGCTCGATGCAATAGTCGTCGAGTTGGAAACCGGCGGGAAGGGGGTGGTTCGCTTGTTGCGACATCCGGGTCAAGGCTATCATTGAGGTTTGCAGGCATTGTCCGGGTTTTCGGGGTGGGCTGTAAAGCCGCCTGCTGAACCAGCACCAGTCCACACGTCAGGATTTCAATGATTTTCAGCATGACCGGCTATGCCGCCAGGACGCGCGCCGTCAAGGGTGGCGCATTGCACATCGAGTTGAAGAGCGTCAATTCGCGCTATCTCGATTGCGTCTTTCGCGTCTGTGACGAATTGCGCATCGCTGAGCCGGCGCTGCGCGAGCTGTTTGGCGCGCGGCTTGGCGCGCGGCAAGCTCGAATGTCGCGTCAGTTTCGTTTCGGCGCGTCTGGAGTGGGCAGCAGCTGAGCCCTGAACGCCGAGTTGCTCGAACGTCTCAACGACTTCGACACCCAGGTCCGCAAGGTGCTGCCGCTCGCCGCTCCGCTGGCTGTCAATGACGTGCTGCACTGGCCAGGCATCTTCGGCGATGAGGCCGTGGATATCGGGACCGTGGTTCCTGCCTGTCTGGCGCTGGCCGGCGAGGCGCTCGCCGACTTTGCCGCCAGCCGGGCTCGCGAGGGAGAAAAACTCGCTGCGGTGATCATGCAACGGGTTAGCCATATGCGCGCTCTGGTGAGCGAAGTCGAGCCGCGTATCCCGGCGGCGCAGGCGGCGTTCAACGAGAAGCTCAGACAGCGTCTGCTGGACGCCGTGCAGGTGGTCGACGACGAGCGCATCCGACAGGAGGTGGCCGTCTTCGCCGCCCGGATTGACGTTTCCGAGGAACTGGCGCGGCTATCGACTCATCTGGATGAGGTGGAGCGCGTGCTCACGGCCGGGGGGGCTTGCGGCAAGCGCCTCGATTTCCTGATGCAGGAGCTCAATCGTGAAGCCAATACCCTTGGTTCCAAGTCGCTGGTCGCGGAAGTTTCCCGGACAGCCATCGAGTTCAAGATCCTGATCGAACAGATGCGGGAGCAGGTGCAGAATCTGGAGTAGGCGACTCCGCTGATCGCCGGGCAGCGCCTATTTGGTGATCACCGCGTTGCGCCCCGAGAACTGGTCACTCAGGCGAAACGCCGCATCACTGAAGTTGCCCAGCGGCTTTTCGGTGCAGTAGCGATTGACGTACTGCTCGACCGTCCCGCTCGAGATGGCAGATACCTGTTGGCTCTGGGTTGGCGTAGTTGTGGCCGGTGAGGACACCGCGGACCCAGGAGACATAGAGCGCGCGCTGCTCGGCGTCGGCTTTCGAGGCGGACCAGGCACGGCAAGACATGTCGTCAAAGCCGACGATCTTGAGCGGCACGGCAGCGCCGACAGTCGGTTGCCGCGATCGCGCGCAAGCAGCAAAGCGGTGGGCGGCATCAGCTTCCATCGGGACATTCAATTGCTCCTCGCCGGGTGAAGGTATCCAGTACGCAATTTTCGTCGCTAAAGCACAGCGAGTCCACGCCCGATCCTGGTCCGGGTCGTACCGGGGCGCGGCAATTCCTTCCGGCCGTCTGCTGCCGGTCATGCTGATGGCGCTGGCACATCCCCGTGGCGGGCACCGGTGGCGCGGGTACAATGGAGGCTTGCCATTGACTGACCAGAATCCATGATCGGGCATCTTTACATCGTCACTGCGCCATCCGGCGCCGGCAAGACAACGCTGGTGCGGTTGCTGCTGGCGAACGATCCGGCAATCCGCGTGTCAGTTTCTCAGAGCTACGCGTTCGCCGCGCGCGGGCGAGACGGACGGTCAGGAGTACCATTTCGTTGGCGTGGATGACTTCCTCAAAAAGGTCCGCAATGATGACTTCCTCGAATGGGCAGAGGTGCACGGCAACTACTACGGCACTTCAAGAAGCGGCATCGAAACGGACCTGCTTGCCGGTCAGGACGTGCTGCTGGAGATTGACTGGCAGGGTGCGCAGCAGGTGCGGCAGGTGTTTCCGTCGGCCATTGGTGTTTTCATCCTGCCACCCTCGCTCGACGAACTTGAGCGTCGTCTTTGCGCGCGTGCTACGGATAGTTTGGAAACAATCGCCCGCCGTGTCGCAGCGGCGCACGAAGAGATGCGCCATGTGGCCGAATTCGACTATGTTATTATCAACGATGACCTGCAGCGCGCGCTGCAGGACCTGTTGGCCGTGGTGCGCGCCGAGCGCCTCCGTTACGCCGCGCAGCGCCAGCGCCATGCCATCCTGTTTGAAGCAACGACGCGCTGACTCTCCTGGGAGATTTGCATGGCAAGAGTGACCGTAAACGACTGTCTGCACCGTATTCCGAACCGTTTCCAGATGACCCTGGCAGCCACTTACCGCGCTCGTCAGATCACCGCTGGCGCCTCACCGCTGATTGATGCTGGCCGGGACAAGCCGACAGTGATCGCTCTGCGCGAAATTGCCGGCGGCAGGGTCGGCCTGGAAGTCCTCAATCGCGGTCAGGCCTGAGCTCGGACCGGCACAGGCAGTGCGTGATCATGGATCCGGTTACTGCTGAAAGCCTGACGGCAGAAATGCCGGTGGTTGACAACGTCCCTGAGCCTCCTCATCCCGAGGACGATCCGGCTTACCGGGTCTTCATCGACAGCCTGTTCTACCTGCCGCCGGAGGAAATCGAGCTGGTCCGCGAGGCGTATCTGTTCAGCGAGGAGGCGCATCGCGGGCAGATGCGTTTGTCGGGAGAGCCCTACATCACCCACCCCCTGGCCGTGGCCGGCGCGATCGCCGAGTGGCAGATGGATGTCGAAGGGGTGGTCGCGGCGCTGTTGCACGACGTGATGGAGGATACGTCGGTTGGCAAGAGCGAGATTGCCGAACGTTTTGGCGGGCCGGTTGCGGATCTCGTCAACGGCTTGTCGAAGCTCGACAAGATCGAGTTCCAGTCCCACGAAGAGGCGCAGGCAGAGAACTTCCGCAAGATGCTGATGGCCATGGCGCGTGATTTGCGTGTGGTCTTGATCAAGCTTGCCGATCGTCATCACAACCTGCAGACGATGGCTGCCGTCCGCGCCGACAAGCGCCGCCGCATCGCGCGCGAAACGCTGGAGATTTACGCGCCGATCGCCAACCGGCTTGGTCTCAACAAGCTCTTCCGCGAGTTGCAGGATCTCTCGTTCCAGCTCATCTACCCAATGCGCGCGCGGGTCCTTGGTCGCGCGCTCAAGGCGGCGCGCGGCAACCGGCGCGAGCTGCTGTCGCGGATTCTCGAAGGCATCAAGGGCAGGCTGCGCGAGGCAGAGGTAGAGGCGCGGGTGTTCGGTCGCGAGAAGAGCCTGTATTCGATCTATCGCAAGATGCTCGACAAGCGGCTCTCCTTTTCGCAGGTGCTCGACGTATATGGTTTTCGCGTCCTGGTGAATGATGTGCCGACCGCCTACCTGGCCCTGGGTGCACTGCACGCGCTTTACAAACCGGTGCCGGGAAAGTTCAAGGACTACATCGCCATTCCCAAGCCCAATGGCTACCAGTCGCTGCATACGACAGTGATCGGTCCGCATGGCACGCCGTTCGAGTTGCAGATTCGCACCGAAGCGATGGACAACGTGGCGCAGGAAGGCATCGCCTCGCACTGGCTGTACAAGGACAGCGAGGACTTCGGCGTCGATCTGCAGCAGAAAACCACCAAGTGGTTTCACTCGCTGCTCGACCTGCAGAGTGCGACCGGTGATTCGACCGAGTTTTTCGAGCACGTCAAGGTCGATCTGTTTCCGCACGAGATCTACGTGTTCACGCCGAAGGGCAAGATCATCGCCCTGCCACGCGGTGCGACGGCGGTCGACCTGGCGTACGCGGTTCACTCCGATATCGGCAATCACTGTGTTGCGGCACACGTCAATTTCAAGCCGATGTCCCTGGTCGGCGAGCTGACGAACGGTGACCGCGTCGAGATTGTGACCTCGGCCGACGCGCATCCCAGCCTGGACTGGCTCAGCTCGGTGAAGACCGGGCGGGCGCGCAGCAAGATCCGCCATTACCTGAAAGCCGCGCACCATGACGAATCGACGGCGCTCGGCGAGAAGATGCTGAATCAGGAGTTGCGGGCGCTGGGCGTGGCCGCTTCCGAGCTGCCGGTTTCCAGCTGGAAGAACGTGCTTCGCGACTCGGGCAACAAGTTGATCAAGGAAGTGTACACCGACATTGGCCTGGGTTTTCGCATGGCCGGGGTCGTCGCTCGTCGCCTGCTGGCACGCGAGGATGCGCCGCAGCCGACCGACAGGTCCGCCAGCCTCACTGGTCATTCGCGGTACCGAAGGCATGGCTGTCCAGTTCGCGCCCTGCTGCCAGCCGATTCCCGGTGATCCGATCATCGGCTCGATCTGGAAGGGCAAGGGTCTGGTCATCCATACGCATGATTGTCCTGCCATTCGCAAGGCGCGCAGCGCCAAACCCACCAAGTGGATTGACGTCGAGTGGGAGCCGGAGCCCGGCAAACTGTTCAGCGTTCGCCTGCTGATCATGGTGCAGAACACCGTTGGCGCTTTGGGGCGGATCGCCACCGAGATATCACGTTCGGGAACGAACATCGAGCATGTCAACATGGAAGAGAAGCGTCCCGGCAGTGTATACGACGCTGCGTTTCACGGTGCAGGTCGCCAGTCGCACGGCCCTGGCGCGCCTGATGCGCAGTGTCCGCCGCATTCCGGAGGTGGTCCGCATTGCTCGGGATCAGGGGCTGACAAACTTCAAGGTTTACCGCTTGTATTTCTTCGCAAATCGGTTGTTCTCTCAGTTGTAAGTTTTGTGCCACCGGCTACATGGAAAGAAAAAGGAATCTCGAGTTTGATGAAATTTATGACCAGGTGGCCATTCTTAACCAGCAGTGTGAAAAAGAAAATGGCAAAAAACTCAGCAATATCGTTTTTATGGGCATGGGTGAGCCTTTGCTGAACTACAAAAATGTGCTGAAGGCAATTGAAAAGATCACTTCTCCCCATGGAATGGCGATGAGCCCAAAACGCATTACTGTTTCTACAGCCGGGGTTGCCAAAGGCATCCGTCAGCTGGGTGATGATAAGGTAAAGTTCAAACTGGCATTGTCACTCCACGCTGCCAACGATCAGAAACGGCATGAGATAATGCCTATCAATGACACCAACAATATAAAATCATTGATTGACGCACTAAATTATTTCTACAAACAAACCGGTAACGAAATAACGTTTGAATATATCCTCTTCAAAAACTTTAATGATTCATTGAAAGATGCAGATGAGCTGATAAAGCTTTACCGCCAGGTACCTGCTGACCTGATAAACCTTATTGAGTACAACCCGATCGACTTTGCCAAATTTGAAAAACCGGAAGAAGAAAAGGTTCAGGCTTTTATGGACTATCTTGGAAAACACCGGGTAAATGTCAGGCTCAGAAGAAGTCGTGGCAAAGACATTGATGCCGCCTGCGGACAGTTAGCCAATAAAAACTAAGTACTTTCTGATTTATTAATTGTTTCGAAGCCTGTTTAATGCTTCAACCTTGTTTTGCACATGCAATTTTTGGTAGATATGCTTGATGTGCTGCTTTACCGTTTCATGACTGATGAAAAGTTTTTCGCCAATCTCTTTATAAATAAGCCCCTGTGATAAGTGTTCTAATACCTCTTGTTCCCGGTCGCTGAGGAGTTCAGATATTTTCTTTTCCTGCCGTTGCTGGAAACTGGCAATTACCCGGCGGGCAATGTAAGGGCTCATCGGCGAGCCGCCATTTTTAAGCCCCTCCAGTGCTGCTAATATCTGATCACCAGAGCTGTCCTTTAATAAATAGCCTAACGCACCGTTCTTTAAGGCAGAGAAAATAAATTCATCATCATCATACATACTGCAAATCATGCACTGTACATTTTTGTTGGCCTCTGTGATATGTGACACCAGCTTGGCCCCATTCATTCCGGGCAGTTTTATATCAATGATAATGATACCAGAAAGCTGGCCAATCAGTGGCATCACCTCTTCCGCTGAGGAAAATATCTTACTCAGCTGAAAGCTGCTGCTTTCAGATATGATGGTAGCCAGAGCCTGCTGGTACTCTTTGCTGTCTTCTACTATGGTAATTGTTGTCTTAATACCTGTAAATTAAGGCAGTAAATCATAGAAAGCAAACCAATTTGAAAAGCAGGCAAAAAACAAACAAGAGAAGCTAATGACCGTTAGCAATTTTCTACGAAAGATTTCATAAATGGTTAAACCTTACAAATGCCGGCTGGTCTTTAGGAAGTTAATTCTATTATAAGTCCTGCCTGCTTTTGCAAAGCTTTAGCAGTCAAGCCGAAAGTTTCCCTGAAACTACGGCGTCAAAAAACAAAAAAATATAATCATGAAGAAACTAATCCTGTCAGCGGTCGTATTATCAATGGCCGTTGCCGTACAAGCCCAGGAAATACCTGAAAGAAAAGCCGAAAGACCCGGAATGCATGAAAGGAAAAGGCATCATGGCCATCATCGCATGGACATGCAAAAACTGAACCTGACAGATGACCAGAAGGCCAAATTCAAATCACAGCGGGAAAGTTTCCACAAACAAATGGAAGACCTGAAAAAGAATGAAAATATCACGGTGAAAGAGTTCAAGAGTAAAATGGAGTCAATCCGTAAAGACCATAAGTCAAAAGTGGATGGCATCCTCACCTCCGATCAAAAAGCTCAGATAGAAAAGATGAAAGCAGAAGGAATGGCCAAACAAAAGGAGATGGCTAAACAAAGAGCTGAAAAAATGAAGACCCAACTTGGCCTGTCAGATGAGCAATCTGCCAAAATGGAGTCTAATCGCAAAGAAATGGGTGAAAAGATGAAAGCAATCCGTGAAAACAAATCACTCAGTGATGAACAAAGGAAAGAACAGATGAAAGAGCTACATAAGAAACAAAAGGAGAATATGAAATCTATCCTCACTAAGGAACAATTGGAGAAATTAAAAGAAACTAAACATAAAAGACCCGATGGCGAAAGAAGAAAACCAGAAGTAAAAGAGACCATTTAATACAATCCGTTCGTTAGGAGAACTGAGCCCCCTGCACAAAAAGCAGGGGCTTTTTTTTAACTGTTGATGCCCCAATACCTATCTTTGCCTCTCACTACTGTTGTAAAACAGCAAATCTCCACACATGAAAAAAAAATCAAGCCCCTTCGACAAGTTTAAACCGAAAAAGAGCAACGCTGCCATCAAAGAACAATTCAAGCAGGAAAAAAGAAAGTACAAAAAAGAAAAAGAGGAGTTTTTTGATAAAAAGAGAACTGAGACCCGGGCACAACAATCTTCGGTAAGAAGCCGTGGTGGAATAGTTGGTTCTACCCCAACACCCATTACACATAACAGGCCGCAAACCACATCGCAGATGCCACTGAATAAATATATTGCCCATGCAGGTATTTGTGGCAGAAGGGAAGCAGCTGAGTTGGTGAAAAAAGGATTAGTAAAAGTCAACAAAGAAATTATAACTGAGCCGGGCTATAAAGTTTCTCCGTCGGATGAAGTGAATGTAAATGGCAAGAAAATTTTCCTTGCCAAAAATCTCGTTTACATTCTGTTGAATAAACCCAAGGACTATATTACGACTACTGACGATCCCCAAGGAAGAAAAACAGTGCTGGATATAATTGGCCGGGCCACCACAGAAAGGGTTTACCCGGTTGGACGACTTGACAGAAACACTTCCGGTGTACTGTTATTGACAAATGATGGTGAGTTAGCACAAAAACTTACACACCCCAGTAATGAAATAAAAAAAGTATACCATGTTACTTTGAATAAACCACTTGAGAAAAATGATTTTGATAAAATTTTGAAAGGTGTGGTGCTGGAAGATGGCCCCGCCAGTGTGGATGTGCTTGCCTATGCAGATGCAAAAGACAAAACACAAGTGGGTGTGGAAATACATAGTGGCCGAAACCGTATAGTCCGGCGCATTTTTGAATCGTTGGGGTATGATGTAAGAAATCTTGACAGAGTGATTTTTGCCGGTCTAACCAAGAAAAATATTGAAAGGGGCAAGTTCCGTTTCTTATCTGAAAAAGAAGTCAGGGATCTGAAACATTTTGGAAAAGGAAAATAAATCCCCTGGTAGCTGTCATGAAGATTTCAGAATTTATAGTTTTTGAAAATGATGATTTTGTTGCATTAAACAAACCTTCTGGTCTGTTATCTATTCCTGACCGGGAAGGAAAAGAGGTATCCTTGAAAATGGTACTGAAGGAAAAATACGGCGACATTTTTACTGTACATCGCCTTGACAGGGACACCAGCGGATTGATTGTATTTGCAAAGAATGAAGCAAGCCACAAACACTTATCACAGCAATTTGAAAACAGGCAAACGAAAAAGATATACAGGGGATTAGTGATGGGTTCATTGACAGAGAAACAAGGCAGCATCAACTCCCCTATCGCTGAACATCCTGCACAAAACGGAACAATGATCATTCACCGGAAGGGAAAAGAATCACTGACAGATTACGAAGTGCTGGAAGACTTCGGTATTTATTCTTATTTACAATTCCGGATCCATACCGGACGGACACACCAGATCAGGGTTCACATGAAAGACATTGGGCACCCGATTGTTTGTGATGGATTATATGGCGATGGCAGGCCCGTTTTAGTCTCTTCGTTAAAATCGAAATTCAAATTATCAAAAGATGCAGAGGAGGAAAAACCGATACTTGGCAGGCTGGCCCTTCATGCTTTTCAGTTAATGTTTTCTGATATTGGCGGAAAAACTTTTGAACTGGAGGCTCCTTTACCCAAAGACATGAGAGCTACGCTCCAGCAGCTGGCAAAAAGAAAAAAAAGTAAATAGCTTTTATCTTACAAATCCCACGGCAACAGTATTATTGCTGAATTCATCAATCAGAATGAAACTGCCGTTCGCAGGATTAGTATCATATATATCAGCAAAAATTGGCTTTGCCAGCTTCAATTCAACTTCGCCAATATCGTTCAATTGAAAATTATTCCTGTCTGTATTGGTATCCAGTGTATGAATGTCAATGATATTACCAATTGCTGTTAATTTGGCCTTCACCCTGTTAGGGCCATGCTGCAAAAAGTACATTTTGCCTGGCACTCCTGGCGTCTCCTCCATCCAGCATAAAGTTGCTTTCAGGCCGGCGGATTGTTTTAACCCTTCGGGACGCTTGATCAGCATATTGCCACGGCTAATATCCACATCATCTCCCAGTGTGATTACCACACTTTCTTTTGCAAGCACCTCTTCCTTTTCCTCTTTATAAATATGGATACTTTTGATCCTTGAACTCTTTAGTGATGGTAACACAACAACTTCTTCGCCTTTTGCAAAAAAACCACTCTCCACTTTTCCCGCATATCCCCTGAAATCATGGAACTCATCGTTATGAGGCCGGATCACATATTGCACCGGAAATCTTGCGGGGGCATTTTTATTGTCGTCTGCAACAGAAATATTCTCCAGGAATTCCAGTAACGTTTCGCCTTTGTACCATGGCATTTTTACTGATGAAAAAACAATATTATCGCCTTCTTTAGCTGCCAGTGGAATGAACCTGATCTTTTGTCCTTCAAACCCCACTCTGGCCACAATTGACTCAAAATCTTTCTTGATGGCATCAAAAATATTTTCATCATACTGTATAAGGTCCATTTTATTAACACAAACCACTACATGCTTTATCCGTAGCAATGAGGCAATATAAAAATGCCGCTTTGTTTGCTCAATGACGCCTTTCCTTGCATCAATGAGGATCAATGATACACTGGCATTGCTGGCCCCGGTTATCATATTCCTGGTGTACTCTATATGTCCGGGAGAATCAGCAATGATATACTTACGGTTCTCCGTAGAGAAATAAATATTGGCCACATCAATAGTGATACCTTGCTCCCTTTCAGCGATCAGCCCATCGGTGAGTAATGACAGATCGATGAAATCCAGACCCTTTCTCTTACTGACCACTTCAATAGCTTCCAGTTTATCATTGGTAATGCTGCAGGTATCATACAAAAGCCTTCCTATTAAAGTGCTTTTGCCATCATCCACACTGCCTGCTGTAGTAATACGAAGTATATCCATAATCCGTTTTAAAAGAGACTTTTGATTCTAACTCCTGAACACCAAACCATTGCCATTACCCCTACCACTATCATCATTGTCTTTCGAAGGAGTTTTCCAGCCAGTTTCGTAGCAAAATGAGCTGCCACTGCGCCGCCATGTAATAATCCAAATATTACATACCAATGGCTGACGCCGGTTGTTACAAAAAATGTTGCAGCAATTGCCTGCTCATTACTCACTGACATAAAACGTAATGTGCTCAGGGTAGCATTACTATTTCCAATAAATATTACTCTTTGCTGCTGTTGCCCTGACAGGTTTAACAACTCTGGTGATGATATAGAAATTGCAAAATGCATTGATTAATCAGAAATATCCTTCTTTCTTCCTGCTTTCCATAGCTGTTTCTGAACGTTTGTCATCTATCCTGGCACCTCTTTCGGAAATCCTGGAAGCTAATATTTCGTCAATTACCTGGTCTAATTTTTCTGCTTCAGAAAGTACAGCAGCGGTGCAGGTCATATCTCCAATGGTTCTGAAACGAACTTTTGTTTTAAAAGGCACTTCCTCAGCAGTTGTATTCAGGTAATCTGAATAAGGCCAGTATAAACCATCTCTTTCAATTACTTCTCTTTCATGAGAAAAATAAATAGAGGGGATTCTTAAGTTCTCTTCACGGATATAATTCCAGACATCCAATTCTGTCCAGTTAGAAATTGGGAATACTCTTACATTTTCTCCGACAGCAATTCTTCCATTCAGCATATCAAATAATTCAGGCCGTTGTTTTTTAGAATCCCACTGACCAAATGCATCCCGGACAGAAAAAACCCTTTCTTTAGCTCTTGCTTTTTCTTCATCTCTTCTTGCTCCGCCAATACAGGCATCTAGTTTTAGTTCTTCTATTACATCAAGTAGTGTTTGTGTCTGTAATACGTTGCGGCTTGCATATTTTCCGATTTCCTCCTTCACTCTGCCCTGGTCAATCGTATCCTGAACATAACGAACGATAAGTTCTGCCCCGGTCTCTTTAACCAGCCAATCCCTGAACTCAATCGTTTCTGGAAAATTATGTCCTGTATCAATATGTACTAATGGGAAGGGTATCTTACCGGGATAAAATGCTTTTTGTGTCAACCGTACCAATATGATTGAGTCCTTGCCGCCAGAAAACAAGATTGCGGGCCGCTCAAACTGGGCAGCCACTTCCCTAAGGATATGGATGGCTTCATGCTCAAGTTCCCCTGGAAATAAATTATTACTCATACACTTTTACTCCCTTTGTAAATTTCCGATATCAAAAATGGTGCTTCGCTATATTTAACAGCCAGATAGGTCAACGCTTTAAAAGCATACAGCGATTTTCTTGAAAGCATAAGCTATTCAATTACAAGTTTATAATTAACCGGAGAGTTTTTCCTCAGCATTGCTGAAACCCCGCAATACTTTTCAAGAGAAAGGTTAATTGCCTTTTTTACTTTCTCCTCGTTTTCTTTATCTGTTTTTACCCGGTAAGTTATCAGCACTTCTTTAAACACTTTAGGGTGTTCATCAGTTTGTGTAGCTTCTGTGTCTATAGTGAAATCAGAAAATTCAACCCTCATCTTTTCCAAGATATCCACCACATCGATCCCAGAACAGCCGGCAAGACCTGCCAGTAGTAATGCTTTGGGGCTAAATCCATTTTCCTTATTGCCATCCAGTTTTATTGAATTTTCTCCTTGTTTGCTTTCAAACTCATGTCTCTTCTTCCAGGTAGTTACTGTTTTCATACCAACTCATGTTTTTTATTCTTAGAAATATTCTCCAGTGTCCAGTTAATCCGCTGTTCAAAATTATTCTTTCTTTCGGCACAACCGGTTTTACTACAGATGCGGCAGGAAAAAGGCAAACAACCATCGGAATGAACAAATAACTCCAGCGATTCCCCAAATTCCTTACGGATCAATTCTGCCAATGCATCAATTTCCCGGTGGGCTTCATGTACGTTCAGGTACCAGGGTACTGTCAGGTGGCAATCAACATGCAAAACAATACCATACTTTATTACCCGGAGATTATGCAGGTCCACCCAGTTTTCCCTTCTGTTTGTATCCAGCAGTTGAACCATCCTTGCTAATAGTTTTACATCGGCCTCGTCCATAATACCAGCAATGGAGCGGCGAACAATCTGGTAACCGGTATACATGATAAAGATGGCAAATACTATTGCAACTGCACTATCTATCCATTTTTCTCCTGTGATGTATAAAAGAATGAGCCCTGCTACAATACCTACAGTTGACCATGTATCGCTTTGCAAGTGCCTGCCACTTGCCACCAGGGCCAATGAATTATTTTTCTTACCTGTACGAAGACAAAAATATCCAACTATAAAGTTTACAACAGCTGTTGCTGCTACTAACCAGATGCCATAATCAATTTTATGTAGCTGTACCGGGTTAATCAGATTCTGAATGGCTTTATATAAAATAATAGCCCCGGCACTACCGATTAATGTACCCTCTATTGCAGCAGAAAGGAATTCTGCCTTGCCATGTCCATAGGGATGATCATGGTCACGGGGCTTAGCCGCCACATACAAACTATATAAACCAATAAATCCGGCCGCAACATTTACAATACTTTCCAACGCATCGGTAAGAATGGCAATTGAATGAGTGGAATAATATGCAATGAATTTTACCGAAAGCAGAAGTACTGAAACTGCCGCCACCCATTTTTGTACACTGAGGTTCTGCTGTTCTGTTTTCAATTCAAACCGGCTTATTCGCCCATTTTTTCTTTCACATACTTCAGCCATTCTTTCCTGGCATGAGTAATAAATTCAGGCGGGGCATTGTTAAATTCTGTTTCACTCTCATACCTGCCAAAACTACGAAGCATCTCTTCTGTTTCGTCCTTCGCCTTTGGCATTTTTTCCAGGTTTCCATTATCTTCTGTTACATCAAACTTGAAGTCGGGGCTGTAAGGTATCCAGCTGTTGCCACGCAAAGCATACTTTTTCCCGTTTTCGTACATAATAAGCTTCATTGTTCCAGGAGATACATCACTCCGACATGTTACGAGGTACTGGACTTTTATCTCTGCCGTACCATTATTATCAAGGTCGGTAATAGTAGTTGAACCAGGAACAAACTGACAGGTGATATCAAAGGGGCATGACTTTTCCTGGTCATTCATCATCCATACTTGTGTATATCCGCCGGTTTCCTTTTTGGTATAGTGAAACGCATGCAGTTCGGCTGTCTGTCCCTCCTCACCAAACTGATTTTTCTCTTTATCATCATATGGCGCCACATAAGATGTGATAAGTAAATTCTCCCCGAGATTATCTTTCCATTTCCATACTTCCTGTATCGTCCCTTTTATTTTTATGCTGGCGGGTATATCTGCCACCCCTCCTTTCAGAGGTTCTACTTTAGTCTGCAGAACAGGAGGGTTATCTGCTCTTGCGGTGTCATCCATTTCCTTGTTAGGGTCTTTCTTACCGGAGGAATTACATCCGGATAAAAAAGCGGCAAAACATACAAAAAGAAGTACTCTCATAGCGGCTATTTTAGGGATGCCAATATACTAAAATATAATTGCCTTTACCGAAGGGGTAAAGGCAATTATAAATCGAATTGTTTAAGGATTTACCTGATAACCGTAAATTTCTTATTGATCATCACTGATGCATCGCTGCTGACAAGCATATACTGGCCGCCCGGCAACTGACTTACATCTAATTTGATATTATTATTTCCTTTATTGATTTGCGTACTGGTACGCTGAACAATTCTTCCACTCATATCCAGTATCTGCAAGTCGGTTTTAACTGCCTTATCAGATTTAATGACAACATTAAGATCACTTTGAGCAGGCACCGGGAATAATGTAACATCAAATTGTCCTGCCTTACAATTTGTTGCTTTAACGGCGGTATAAATGAATCTGCCGTCAAGGTCCACCTGGCGGATGCGATAATATGCGGTCCCGCCATTCAGGTCAAGATATTGATAATTACGCTGCGAATTTGAAATACCGGCAGCAGCAACATTATCTATAGTTATCCAATCCGTTCCATTGGTGCTTCTTTGTATTTCAAACCTGTCGGTGTTTTGCTCTGTGGCAGTCCCCCATTTAAGCAAAGCCCCTTTATCATTACACTTTACGTCGTAATTAGTGAATGTAACTGGCAATGTGCCTCCTAAAGAAATAGGAGGAGTAAACCGTGCATAAGAGGTGAAAGTACCCCTTTCGACAGTGCCACCGGGAGGAGTATAACGATAGCTATCACCATTAGCTACTACAACGTTTCCATCACGGGCATAATATAAATTCTGTCCATTGGAGTTGATTGTACCAGTACAATAAAATAACCCAAGATTGGTACCCCCGACTCCGCCATCCGGCAAGGTTACAAGGTGGGCTGTATTGGCAAATGTACCCGCCGGCCCTCCTGTAAAAGACAACTCCATAGCCTCAAATTCTACGCCGTTTGTAACGTTAAGATTATAACCAGCCTGAGCATTATAAATATTATAATTTAAATATCCATTTTCAACATACGGGGGATCGATGATCCATGTAACTCCGGCAATACTATTACTGATTAAAGCTAATGTGGGAACGGGAGTAACAGAAGAAGGTATTCCAACATTGAACTGAAGAGTTGAAATAACAGCGGCAGGCTGAGTAGCATCCGCCCTCAGGTAAACCTTAATATTATTTGCCGACCCACCTGCACCAATCGAAGCTTGCATTGTCTGTCCAAAACCTGTTTTTAATGCAAGGAGTGATATGATTGTAAAAAAGATTTTTTTCATCGTTTTTTTTTTAGATAGTTTGGTTAAGGGTTAAAAGGGTAAAGCCTGAGTTCGTACAGAGCCGGGTACACTTCCCAAAATGGTTATTAGCAAAAAGTCTTTGTCATTATTTAAGCCGTTAAACCGCACATTGCGGTTCATATTAATATCAGCAGAATTATAAGTGTTGCTAATAACGGCGGCAGGGTTATTACCTAACGCAGTAATCAGTAAATAATCTTTATCATTATTAAGACCATTAAATCTTGAAGTAGTATTAAAATTAGCATTACCACCCCATAATAAATTTCTGCCTGCAGAAGTTGTAAAGGCAGCCGAAGTGCCAAATATCTGGGCATCAGTCATTGTAGAAAAATCAGTCGGGCTGCCGGGTGTAGCCTCACTCAGACTCTGGAGGTTGGCAACCGGGTCTGTAGAAATACCAAGATGATTTCTATGCCGAATAGCCAATGTGTAGCTGCCCGATGCACTTACATTTTTAAAATAAACAGGGCTTACGCCATCAATGTCTACAACATCTCCATCTCTTTGTACCAGGGCAGATCGGGTTTGTACAACAGTAGCTCCCGGATTAACACCACTATTATCCCTTAACTCCAAAAATACCCAGTCAACAATATTATCGCCGGTTAGGGCTGCATTATTAAATACTGATGCAGCAGCAACTTCCACATCAGAATTGTTTGTATGTGTAAAAGATGTATTATACGGTGCAGACCTGTAAGGATCTGAAAGAGGAATCAGGTTAGTACCTGCTCTGAGATTATCATTCATATCCGTTCCGTTGAAAGCCCCCTGGAGCATTGCCGTCATCCTTGATAGTACAAAGCGGTTCATTGCATACAAGTCACCATTACCCGTAATAGGGGCTGATGCATCATCAGTACCAGTATTGATGCCACCACCTGCCAATACCCAATTAGTACCATTCCAGAAAATACCTCTCAGGTCAGCTTCCACACCCGTAAAGTTTGCATTATAATTGCCACTGGCATTTACTGTGCCGGTAATTCCTGAACGGGTAATGGGCCAGTAAAGATTCAGATAATCAGTACTGCGGGGATGTTTATTAGGGTCAGCTCCGTTTTTACCCTGGACACCAACCACTGCACTGGAATAAGTACCTGAAGTTGTAATTGATGCCGGATAATAAGTAGAACCAATTCCAACCGGCAGTACATAATTAGTAAGGTTTGAGCTTACTTCTTTCATCAATTGACCAGTGCCATTTGTTTCAAAGAATTTGCTTACGCCGCCACCTGTAATGGTAGCCACATCAGCGATGCGGATATTAAAATTACCCTGCTGGATCTTACCATTGGTAAACAACATACTGGTGCCTATCCGGGCATTACCAGTTAAAGTTGCATTAGCGGTATTATCCATTTCCAGATTTGGAATGGTGAAACCATTCATGTTTACATTTTGATTAGAAGAGCCCTTCAAAAGAACTTTACCGGGGCCCTGAATGTCGACATTACTTGTAACATCTCCCTGAACAGTCACGGTTGCTCCTGTTTGAATAAAGAAAGTTGCATTGTCAATAAAAAGCTGACTAAAGGCATTGGCACTTACAATTCCTGTAAGGAGCGAAAGGATAAGTATTCTTCTCATAAAATAAGTTTCGGAGTTTCAAGTTACTTAAATCAATTCAATTCTAATATAAATTTATTCAGCAATTTATGCTTGTATATCAATACCGCTTTTTGATACTTAGTAAACGGGAGTTTCCGGTGAGTAAACGGATAATTCAATGCTTAAAATTGAGGGATTTTTTTGAATCCACCTATACCACAAATAGGTGATTTTTATCAGTTTTATCTGCATAAAACAGGCCAAACTGTTCCTGGCTTATTTTCTGTTGAAAAATTGCCTGATAATTCTGCCCACCCGGTGGTAAGATTCCTTATTGAAAAGTTGGGAATCCCTCATGGCCTTGTAGATCAAAAACAGGCCAAGTGGTAACAGGATGAAGGTGGCCATCCACATTCCCCCGAATGGAGTTAAAGTATTTTCTTTTGCAAATTTTTCTCCTACGGTACTGGAAAAATAAAAAATCATGAAGAAAATGATGGCGAAGATAAGCGGAGTGCCAAGCCCCCCTTTACGGATTATGGAACCAAGCGGAGCCCCAATCAGGAACAACACAATGCAGGCCAGCGAAAGAACGATCTTACGGTGCCACTCAATTTTGTGCCGGCGCAGGTTTCGTTCCTTATCCTGCAAAGTCGTTATTAATGATTCATTGCTGATTTTAAGGGACCCTGCAATGTTCCTTACATTTTGATTTACATTCAGCTCGGCTGAATCTGGCAACAATTCATCGAAATTCCTGATTTTTTTCATCTTACTGATATCAGGGAGGAATTTTTCATTCCAGCCGCTATCAACAATACCTGTAAACCGGAACTGTCTTAGCATATCTTTTTCCGTCTGCTCCTTTATCTGCCGGTTTTCCTTTTGCAGAGAATCTATTGCTCTTTCCAACTGCCGCATACTGAACATTTTCTCATTATTCTTATTAACACTGTCGGCAGTCCGGTTATTAAAACCCAGGGTGCTCAGGTCAAATTGCTTTTTGTATTCTTTAAAGCCGATCCGGATGAATTCTGAGTTCTGGGGTTCATAATAGTTGCCCCTTTCCTGGTACCTCCACCCATCTTTCAGGTTAAATTCGAGAAAACGTTTGTTTGCACTCACCCTCATCACACCGCTTTTAGCAATAATGAAATTGTCTTGCAGCGGGTTGCCCTGTTCATATATTATTATATCCTGAATTATGCTGTCATTAGCTTCCTTTTTTCCAACTTTAATGGCGAAGTTTGGTATCTTATCATAAAAAACTCCCTCTTTTAAATCAAATGCCGGTTTAGACCATACTATATCACTTAGCAGGGTCCTTGATTTTAAATTCGCAACCGGTATCACATAATTTGCAAAGGCAAAAGCCACCCCTGCCAGAAATATACATACAAAAAATAATGGCCGCATGAACCGTAACAGCGATATCCCGGCAGATTTAATAGCTACCAGCTCAAAGCTCTCTCCAAGATTACCGAATGTCATCAGTGATGACAACAGTATGGCAAGTGGCAAAGCCAGTGGCACCAGTACCGCACTTTGATAAAGAATAAACTCGAAGATTATTTTGGTATCAATGCCTTTGCCAACAAAGTCGTCAATGTATAACCAGAAAAATTGCATTACCAGCACCAGCAACGTTATAAAGAACGTTGCTATAAATGGCCCGATAAAGGCTTTTACAATGAGTTTGTCTAATTTCTTGAACACTTATCTTTAACTTATGAGTGACGCAAAAGTAAGGCTTTCACAAAAGGAGATGGAGATAGCAGCAAACGCAGAGCTGATTTTAACAAAGAATGCCATCCTGAAAAAAGTGAACCTGCTACTGGGAAATTTGCTGGAAAACCAAAGGCAATATTTGGAGTCGGGTTCAATACAACTGCCTTCTGAAGTAATGCAAACATCTCCCAAGATATCAAAAGGAGAAAACTACAATGGCCTTCCTTATCTTATACTTGATTATCCAAGATATTTTGAACAGGATAATATACTTGCCGTAAGAACCATGTTCTGGTGGGGAAATTTTTTCAGCATTACGCTTCATCTTTCCGGCAGATATAAAAAGATGACTGAGAAAAAAATCATCTCTTCGTTTTCATTACTGAAAGAAAAAGGATTTTACTGCTGTGTGAATGATGACCAGTGGGCGCATGATTTTGAAAAAAATAATTATTTGCCTTTAATCGAAATAAGTGAACCCGATTTTAAACACCTGATCAGTGATAAATCATTTTTAAAGCTATCAGGCAAACTATCATTACAAAAATGGGACAGTGCAGAAGAAATTCTTCTGAATAGTTTTGGACAAATAATCGGGTTACTGGCTGATTAGTTACCAAGACGGTGAAAAAGCTCTTTCACCTGGTAGTCCCACAACCTGCTCTGATCTTTGATGTCTTTCTTTTCGGCAAAATCCTTAATGATCAGAATCGTTTGATTAGTAATCTCAGATTTTTCAATCCGGAATTCAAAATATTCCTCTTTGGGAGCCGTCTGCCAGCGAAACCGGATAAACTTATCCTGCTCACTTTCCAGCAAATCAGCCTTTTCAAAAGACCCATTCCATCCAAAGTAGAAAATATTGTCTCTTTCATCAACCTTATCGGCAAACCATTCTCCCAACCCGGCCGGGGTTGACAGGAATTCGTACAGAATAGATGGCGAGCAGCGAACCGGGAACTCTAAAGTGTATAATTGTTTACTCATTCTTCTCTAAAATCATGCGATGGCTGCAATAATAGAAAATAAATCATTGCGGCAAAATATTTTATGGTTTATTTTTCCCCTTATTACAAACCAAAACCAAACTTTGAAAATAAATCGTATATCTAAACGTTAAGATGATGTCAAAATATATTTGGCCTGTATAGGCGTTTTGGCTAAATTGCCTTGAAGTTCAATCCTTTCTGGACAACCAATGACATTGTGGTGGGTATTTTTAGAGTCGTAAGTGACAAAACTTAGAATTCTTAAACCCTTAAAATACACCATTCTAAATACCATACCTATGAGCATGAGACAACTCAAGATCACGAAGTCTATTACTAATCGTGAATCCCAAAGCTTAGAAAAGTATCTGCAGGAGATCGGCAAAGTCGAACTCATTACCCCCGAAGAGGAGGTGAGACTGGCTACTCTTATTAAACAAGGTGACCAGAGAGCATTGGATCGTTTAACCAAGGCTAATCTCCGTTTTGTAGTATCTGTGGCTAAACAGTACCAAAACCAGGGTCTTTCTCTGCCAGACCTTATTAATGAAGGAAACCTGGGCCTTATCAAAGCGGCACAGCGTTTTGACGAAACAAGGGGTTTCAAATTCATTTCCTACGCCGTTTGGTGGATTCGCCAGAGTATTTTGCAGGCATTAGCAGAACAGTCAAGGATTGTCCGCCTGCCATTAAACAAAGTGGGACTTACCAACCGTATTCAAAAAGCCTATTCATTGCTTGAACAGCAATATGAAAGAGAACCTTCAGCCGAAGAGCTGGCCGAAGTACTGGAAATGGATATAGAGGAAGTATCTGCTACCCTTGGTATCAATGCCCGTCATGTTAGCATGGATTCCCCCCTTTCCGAAGGAGAAGAGAATACCCTGATAGATGTGCTGGAAAATGCCAATGCAGAGAAAACAGATGGCGAGCTAGTTCATACTGAGTCTTTAAAAACTGAGATTGACCGGAGTCTTAAAACCCTGACCGAACGTCAAAAAGAAGTTATCTGCTTCTTCTTTGGAATAGGCGTTGACCATCCTATGAGCCTTGAAGATATTGGCGAAAGATTTAGCCTGACCAGGGAAAGGGTAAGGCAAATCAAGGATAAGGCGATTACGAAACTGAAGGCTTCCAACCGCTGCAAACTCCTCAGAACTTATTTGGGAACCTGATTAATAAACAAAAAGATTATACCCGCATAAAATTTTACATTTCTATCTTTGCAACTCTTTAAAAAGTGAACATTTGATGTTCACTTTTTCTTTTAAGTGAAAGCGAAAACAAAGTGAATTATGTTTAACAGTTTACAGGAAAAATTAGAATCGGCCTTTAAAAACCTCAAAGGCCAGGGACGTATCACCGAGCTTAATATTGCAACTACCCTCAAAGAGATCCGCCGGGCATTAGTAGATGCGGATGTGAATTATAAGATCGCCAAGGAGTTTACTGATAAAGTAAAAGATAAAGCCATTGGCGAAAAAGTTATCAATGCCATATCTCCGGGCCAGTTGATGACGAAGATCGTAAAGGATGAACTTTCTGAATTAATGGGTGGACAGGAAGCTGTGTTTAACGCAAAAGGTAACCCTGCCATCATTCTTATTGCCGGTTTACAGGGTAGTGGTAAAACAACTTTCAGCGGTAAGCTGGCCAACTTCCTGAAAACAAAGAAGGGCCTCTCCCCCATGCTTGTAGCAGCAGATATTTACCGTCCTGCTGCAATGGAGCAGTTAAGAGTTTTGGGTGAGCAAATTGGCGTGGATGTTCATATCGAACTGGAAAATAAAGATGCTGTTGACATTGCCCGGAATGCAGTAAAAGAAGCAAGGAGCAAGAACAAGAACGTTCTCATTATTGACACCGCCGGCCGTTTGGCAATAGATGAAGTGATGATGACAGAAGTGGCAAATGTCAAAAACGCAGTCAATCCCCAGGAAATTTTGTTTGTGGTAGATAGTATGACTGGTCAGGATGCGGTAAATACAGCAAAGGCCTTTAACGAACGACTTGATTTTACCGGTGTTGTTCTTACCAAATTAGATGGTGACACCCGAGGTGGTGCAGCTCTTTCTATCAAATACACCGTTGATAAGCCCATAAAATTCACCAGCAGTGGTGAAAAGATGGATACACTGGATGTTTTTTATCCTGAGAGGATGGCGCAACGTATCCTCGGAATGGGTGATATTACCAGTTTAGTGGAAAAAGCCCAGGAACAGTTTGACGAAGTAGCCGCTAAAAAACTGGAAGCCAAGATCCGAAAGAACAAGTTTGATTTTGCTGATTTTAAGACCCAACTGGAGGCCATCAAAAAGATGGGTAACATGAAGGATATGCTGGGCATGATACCCGGCCTGGGCAGCAAAGTAAAAGACATAGATATCAACGACGATTCCTTCAAAGGCATTGAAGCCATGATAAACTCCATGACCCCGGAAGAAAGAGCTGATCCTGACCTGATTGACGGCAGCCGCAAGAAACGAATTGCCAAAGGCAGCGGAAAAGACATACAGGAAGTGAACAACTTTATGAAGCAGTTTGAGCAAATGAAAGGAATGATGAAAAATATGAATAAGATGGGTGCAATGGGACAGGATGATGCCCGGAATGAAGAGATAGATAATATACGGAACCGGGCTGTTTTGCATTCTCCCCTTTCAGTGCTATATTTGCTGTCCGGTTTCAACCGGAACTAACAATTATTGTTTAACAACGTTAAATGTCTATTTAATGTCAGCCAAAATCCGTCTTCAAAGACACGGGTCGAAAAAAAGACCCTTTTATTTCATTGTAATCGCCGACTCCCGGGCACCCCGTGACGGTAAATTCATCCAAAAATTAGGTACTTACAATCCCCTGACTGTTCCTGCTACTATTCAGCTGGACCGTCAGAAAGCATTGGAGTGGTTGAACAAGGGTGCTACACCAACAGACACCGTTCGCCGTATCCTCAGCTTTAAAGGTGTATTATACCTGAAGCACCTGCTCCGTGGTGTGGGCCTGGGCCTTTTTGATGATGCAACTGCGATGGAAAAATTCACCAAATGGAGTGCTGAGCATGAAGCACAAATGAAAAAACGCCAGGAAGATTCTTACCGTCAAAAAAGAGCCAGACGTCCAATGCCAGGTCGCAGACCTGAAAGAAAGGCTGAAGGTGAAGGCGGTGGTGAAGGATAAACAATCCCAATCCTGAAAGTCCTTAAATCCCGGTTTTATAACCGGGATTTTTTTTAGCCGTTAATTATATCTTGTTTTGCATTGATGACTGAATATTTCAACATAGGAAAATTGGTTGCCGTACATGGATTGAAAGGCGAATTGCTTTTAAAACATGACCTGGGAAAGAAAACATCATTGAAGGGTCTGCAGGCTCTTTTTATTGAAGAAAAGAAAAACTCCTTTTTACCATGGTTCATTGAATCCACAAAAATCAAAAACGAAGAAGAAACCTACGTAAAACTGGAGAGTGTGAATACAAGAGAAGCTGCTATTAAGCTTACTCAAAAACAAGTATGGCTTCCGGAAATTGATTTTAAAAAATTTGCTGCAAAGACTGCCCCTGCAAGTTTGTTAGGCTATACTATTATTAGCAGCAATGAATCGCTGGGTGAAATACTGGAACTGATTGAACAGCCACACCAATTGCTTTGCCGTTTAGAAATCAAAGGTAAAGAAGTGCTGATACCACTGCATGAAGCATCATTACAAAAAGTAAATCACAAAAAGAAGGAAGTATTAGTAGCGCTACCGGATGGTTTATTGGATATCTATTTATAGAAACAGGATTTTCCCAATCATCAATGATTTTGAGGAAATTTGAGAAGTGCCAGAAACCAAAAAACATATTGCCCATTTTGACCTTGACTCGTTTTTCGTATCTGTAGAAATAAGAAACAATCCCTCTTTAAAAGGCAAGCCTGTTTTGGTTGGTGGTTATGAAAGAGGTGTTGTGGCAGCCTGCAATTACGAAGCCAGAAAATTCGGCATACACTCTGCCATGCCGATGAAGAAGGCCATGCAGCTTTGCCCTGAGGCTATCATTACCAATGCCAGCCGTGACCAATACAGCAAATATTCAAGATGGGTCACTGATATCATTGCTTCAAAAGTTCCGTTATTTGAAAAAGCAAGTATTGAT
This sequence comes from Chitinophagaceae bacterium, assembly GCA_037045605.1. Taxonomy (GTDB): domain Bacteria; phylum Bacteroidota; class Bacteroidia; order Chitinophagales; family Chitinophagaceae; genus JJ008. The sequence continues at coordinate 44,924 of JBAOHK010000023.1, forward strand.
GAATTCTACATTGACCTCAGCGGTATGGAGAAATTCTTTGGTGTAAGTCAGTACGCCAAAGAATTACGGCAGCATATTATGGATGAAACCGGGCTGCCAATCTCCTGCGGATTAGCATCAGCCAGGTATATTGCCAAAATGGCGACGAATGAAGCAAAACCAAATGGTTTTTTAGAAATACCACATGGAAAAGAAATTGAATTTTTATGGCCTTTGGGAATTGAAAAAATTAATGGCGTAGGCAAACAGACTGAACAACATTTAAAAAGCTATGGCATTTATACAATTGAGGATTTAGCCAAAACACCTATTGAACATTTAGAAAAGATTGCCGGCAAATGGGGCGAAGCTCTCTGGCACAAGGCACATGGCCGGGGTAGTACTGAAATAACAACTGACTGGGAACAGAAAAGTATGAGTCATGAAAATACATTTGACACTGATTATACTGATGTCGAATTTCTCCATAAAGAATTAGTGCGGCTAACAGAGAAAACTGCCTATTCTCTTCGGGAAGATGAAAAGATGACAGGCTGTGTAACAGTAAAAATCAGGTATTCGGATTTTGAGACTACCTCAAAACAGGAAACAGTTGATTATACAGCCCTTGATGATGTGTTGATTGGAAAAGTTAAGGATCTGTTCACCAAATCATATCAGAAAGGAAGACCTGTTCGCTTACTTGGTGTACGTTTCAGCCATATGATCCCGATTACTACACAGATGAGTTTGTTTGAAAACAAAGTGGAAAAACTGAATCTTTACAAAGCTGTTGATAACATAAAAGATCGCTTTGGAAGCAAGCTGGTGACAAAAGCAGTTACATCACAAATGAAGGGTGGTGACAACAAGTTTACCACTAAACATAATCGGAAGAAAACATCAGAATAAGATTTCTCCGCCTGCTTCCCAGCATGTTTTGGAGAGAATTTCCTCAGTTTCTGAACAGGCAAAACCACCTATCTTCGTCATCCCTAAAATCAATTTTTATGTCACAAGTTTGGAAAGACTACCAGGAAAAAAATAAAGACCGTTTTTTAAATGAAATGCTTGACCTGCTCCGCATTCCATCTATCAGTGCCAAAAGCGAACACAAAGCTGATATGCAGAAATGTGCTGAAGCTGTAAAGAAAAGTTTGCTTGATGCGGGTTGCGGCAAAGCTGAAGTAATGGCGACAGACGGGCATCCGGCTGTGTACGGTGAAAAATTAATTGATCCTTCAAAACCGACCGTTCTTGTTTATGGACACTACGATGTGCAACCACCAGAACCGTTGGAACTCTGGACCAACCCTCCTTTTGAACCCACCATTGTTGACGGAAAAATTTTTGCCCGTGGTTCCGCTGACGATAAAGGACAGTTCTACATGCATGTAAAAGCATTGGAAACATTGGTAAAGACCAATACTATGACGACCAATATCAAATTCCTGATTGAAGGGGAAGAAGAAGTTGGCTCGCCCAATCTAGGAAAATTTGTTGCCGCACATAAAGACCTTCTGAAGGCAGATGTAATCCTTATCAGTGATAGTTCTATGCTGAGTATGAAGAATCCTTCATTGGATACCGGTGTAAGGGGCTTAAGCTATATTGAGGTGGAAGTAACCGCCGCCAACCGTGACCTGCACAGTGGCACTTATGGTGGTGCAGTGGCTAACCCGATTACCATTCTCTCAAAAATGATTGCTTCCTGCCATGATAAAAACAATCATATTACCATCCCCGGTTTTTATGATGATGTGGTAAAAGCAGGTAAAAAAGAAAGGGCCCTGATCAATAAAGCTCCTTACAGTGAAAGAGAGTACAAAAAAGATCTCGGTGTAAAAGAACTTTGGGGTGAAAAAGGATATACTACCTATGAAAGAACAGGCATCCGCCCAACGATAGAAGTAAATGGTATTTGGGGTGGTTATATGGGGGAAGGTGCAAAAACAGTGCTGCCATCCAAAGCCACTGCAAAAATTTCTGCCCGTCTTGTTCCCAACCAATCTTCAAAAAAAATAACTAAAAAGCTGCTTGCCTATTTCAAGTCCATTGCACCAAAAGGAGTAACAGTAAAAGCATTTGAGCATCATGGTGGTGAGCCTTATATGACCCCGATTGACAGTAAAGGATACCTGGCAGCCGAAAAAGCAGTAAAGACAACCTTTGGCAAGCAGCCTATACCCGTTCGTGGCGGTGGCAGCATTCCCATCTGTTCTATTCTTGAAAGAGAATTGGGTATCAAAATAATTTTCATGGGCTTTGGTTTGGACAATGATAACCTCCACAGCCCGAATGAAAAATATAATATCGAGAATTATTACAAGGGGATTGAAACAATACCTTATTTCCATAAGTTTTTTGGAGAAATGAGTTAATGAATTCGCCGAAAATTCAAATCCCAATCTTATCCGGTTGGGATTTTTTATTTTTGACCATGCCGGTTAAAGAAAAACTCCGTCTTGATAAATATCTATGGGCTATCCGCCTGTTCAAAACAAGAACGATAGCTGCTGCTGCCTGTGATACGGGTAAGGTAAAGTTTGATGGCTCGCAAGCTAAAGCTTCTAAAAATGTAAGTATCGGAGATGAATATGAGATAAAAACAGAAGCTAAACGCTGGCGGATAAAAGTAGCCGGGTTATTAGAAAAAAGAGTAGCCGCTACTGAAGCTGTTAAGCATTACATAGACATTACTCCCGAAGAAGAAATACAACGCTTGCAATACCAGGCTGCAAGTTTTCATACCGGCAAACGGCAAAGTAAAATTGGCAGGCCTACGAAAAAGGAACGAAGAGACCTTGATGAATTTTATGGTGTTGATTAACCGGCTGTTTTTTTAACCCAAAACTCTTCTTTCCACTCCTCATCACAAGAAACAGGGTGCTGCTCTAATTTCATGTATATCTCTGCAAGTTGCTCTTGTGAAAGCTGCTCCTCCAGGTATTTAAAGAGTTCCCGTTCCTCAAACCGGATATGCGTTTCAACCAGGTTAGCCAGCCTGTTGAAATCATGCCGGTCTGGTTCCCGGTCAATATTCAGAATAAGTTCCCGGATGTAGTCATGCTCCTTTTTTAACTGCACCGCCATTGGATGTCCGGCTGGCATAAATGGAACCAACACTTTCTCCTCCTGGAAGAAATGTGGTTTGATATGATGCCGCCAGTACCAGCTGGTATATTCTTTTAACTTTTCAAGGTTGGTCCTGTTTTCCAACCCTTGCTTAATTTTCCAGACAAATAACAATCCATCATGATGCTCCCGGCTCAACGGCTGCAACTGAGCACTTCTTTTTATTGGTTTTATTTCATTCATATTTCAAAAATAGAGCAGTACTCTTATCTCCGGTATGATTGCTGGCAACCTTAGAAATGACTTCTCTCAGTTTCTGCTTACTGACAGAAATCATTGAAAATGCTGTACTATATCATCTTTATGCCTCTGCGACAACCCTACTTTCGACATAGAAAAGCGATTATTGATTACTTAATAAATATGAGTGAAACGGGGCATTAAGCCTTTATTTATGTTTACTAACCAGATGATTATGTATTTGCACATTGCACCCAATCTGTTGATAAGCGACATCCAAAAGGAGTTCAACAAGATGTTCCCTTTTTTGAAGATTGAGTTTTTTAATAATAAAGCCCTTTCCCGTTCAGATTTCTCTGCTAAACAGATCATCCCGCAAAACCGGAAAATAGGTGATACCCAATTGGCTGTCAAAGACGGCCAAATTAATATTGATGAGGAAATGAAGGTTAATGAACTTGAAAGGCTTTTTAAGGAACAATTTAACCTGGCAGTACAAGTATTTAGAAAATCAGGTAACCTATGGCTTGAAACTACCATGACTGATAACTGGACTTTATTACAGCAAAATAATCATGGACAAGAAATTTCCACAGGTAAAAAAAGCAGCGATAAGCCTGCTGATTTTGACCTGAACCGGGATGCTGATTAGTTTAAACTATCGCATTACTACATTATTCAATCACGGCTGACTAAAATCAACTGTCACCGGAACAAACCTCATTGTTTTTCCTGTTTACCGGAATCTAACTTGTATTCGGAAAGATTTTTCACTTTAAAACGAGAATTATGGAAAACAAAGTAATTGAGAAGCCCAAAACCTCCTGGCCTTCTTTCTTTGAGAGTGGCTGGATGGATAAATTCTTCAACGCACCGTTGGATGAATTTTTTAACTATGGAAAAGTAATGAACGTACCCGCAGTAAATGTATCTGAAACAGAAAAGGATTTTCGGCTGACAATTGCTGCCCCGGGTCTGGAGAAAAAAGATTTCAAAGTAGAAGCGTATGACGATTTGCTAACTATCAGCGCCGAGCATGAAAGAGAACAAAAAGAAGAAAAAAATGGCAGGTTTAACCGCCGTGAGTATAACTACAGCAGCTGGAGCCGGAGTTTTACCCTTCCTGAAAACTGTGATGGAGGAAAAATAAATGCAGAGTACAAAAATGGTGAACTGCATATTATGATTCCAAAAATGGAAGTGAAAGAGCCGAAAAAAATCAAAAACATCTCTGTGAACTAACTAATGGGATGTGTGCGGAAGCACAGCCCCCGCCAGTAGCTGAAAGGCGGGGGCCTTTGTTTTAATAAAGCAGATTTTTTAGCTTTTCCATGTTAATGATTGAAATTTTACCCTCTTTTATTTCAATCAGTTTTTCTGATTTAAAATCACTCAGTGTCCTTATTAGCGACTCGGTAGCAGTGCCTACGTAATGGGCAAAATCTTCCCTTGATATCTCTAATGGCTTATTGGGGTTCTCTGAATTAAATTTTGTATGAATATCCACCAGCGCCTTGGCTACCCGTTTCCGGAGAGAGCTATATGCAAGATTTAGCAACCTCTCCTCTTTTTCCTTTACGTTTTGAGTTATGATACGGATGAATTTAGCAGCAATATCCATGTTGTTATACATCATCTGCAAAAAGTCTTCCTTGGGTATCTGCATTATTTCAGATTCTTCCAGTATTACTGCTGAATCATCATAGTTTTTGTCCTCAATTAATGCAGGGTAACCAATAAAGTCACCATCGCTGAATAAATCAGTGATATACTCTTTGCCATCTTCATGCGTCTTAAAACCTTTTACTTTGCCCTTCACCAGGTAATACAGATACTTCGGTCGCTTACTTTCCTGATATAATGTCTGCCTCTTCGTGTAATTCTCCACATCATATTGATCTGCAAGCTGGCTGATCAGACCAGAGTTTTTTACATCTTTAATAAACTGGTTAATACCTTGCTGCGATGGCGAGTATTTGTTATCCATAATCGCTGCCTTTTTCAGCCGTACTTCGATTGCATTCAGCAGCTCGATGTCTTCAAAAGGCTTGGTGATATAATCATCTGCTCCCATCTCCATACCCTTCCTAAAGTCACTTCGTTCTGTTTTAGCAGTAAGAAAAACAAATGGGATATGCTCTGTATCTGCATTCTTGCGAAGAAGATGGAGAACGCCATAACCATCCAGTTCAGGCATCATAATATCACAAACAATAACATCAGGTTTTTCCTGCTGTGCTACTTCAACCCCTTTCTTGCCATTTTCAGCAGTAAAGGTTTTATAGCCGGCCAACTCAAGTATCTCAGCAGTATTTTCTCTGATGTCAGCATTATCGTCAATAACCAAAACAGATTTCATATCAAATAGAATTTACAGGAATCGTAAAGGTAACAGTTGTTCCCTTATTTAATTCACTATGTAATTCCACCTGACCCTCCAGCAGATCAACATACCGTTTTACAATATGAAGTCCAAGGCCAGTTCCCTGAATATTTGTCGCATTGGCCGCACGGAAGAAGCTGGAAAAAAGGTGTTCCTGGTCCTCCCTGGAAATACCAATACCCTGATCTGTAACTGAAATAGTTGCCCGTCCTTCTTTTGACTTTCCCCTTATCATAATGACCTTCCCTTCGCCGGAAAATTTTATTGCATTGCTGACCAGGTTGATAAGAATGTTACGGAATAGTTTTTTATCTGTCCGGGCATCACAATTACCGTCACAACCCAGTTCAAAGTATTGCCCTTTCTTTAGCATTGCTTTCATTTCCTCTAATGTATCCGACAATATCTCCTTTAAATTCACTTCCTCTATTTTCTTATCCACCCTTCCTTCATTTAGTTTTCCGAGAGAGAGAAAGTCTTCCAGTATATCATTGAGATTATTGACTGAGTTTTTTATCCGCTGAATATGCTTTTCCCTTTTTTCCTGATCCTCTGCTGTTGTATATTTTGATAGCAGGCTGGCAGAAGACAATACGGTAGTAAGGGGTGTGCGGAATTCATGTGAGGCCATTGATACGAACCGGCTTTTAATTTCATTCAATTGCCTTTCTTTATCCAATGCCTCGCTAAGCTCCTGTTGAGATTCTTCCAGCTTTTGTAAAGCTTCCTTTAATATTAATGTCCTTTCCTCCACTTTCACTTCCAGGTCAGCATTCAGCTGCCGGATCTTATCGGTAATTTTTTCCAGTTCTGCCTTTTGTTTCAGCATGCTGAGTTCAATTTCCTTTCGCCGGGTAATATCTACAAGAAATGCAATAACAAACAGTTCATCATCCCTTCTGTAATGGCTAAGGCTTACCTCAACCGGCATATCTGCTCCATCCTTTTTTCTGCCATTAAGGTCACGGCCCTGGCCCATTACCCTGTTGGCAGGGTTTATTGGTAGAACCCGTCCCGGAGTTCATGGTGATGATGGCCTATACTCTATCCGGTATCAGTATTTCAATAGTGCTGCCCGTTTAGCTCACTTCGGGTGTAACCAAACATTCTTTCAACTGCCGGGTTCACCATCAAAATATTGCCTTTCCCATTTGTAAGAATAATTCCTTCTGTTGCATTTTCAAACAAGGAAGTCATGTGCACCTGATCGAGCATACCGATATTGTGTTTTTACAAAATCCAAAGTAAGTTATAGTAACGGAGAAAATGAAAAAAGATATTCTTCATCACAGGCTATTATTGAATCTGCTCTGCATATTGAGCCGGGTCTGTTGTTTTTCGCTGAAGGTATAATTTGATACCGGCTACCATCCCGGCGATATTTGCTTTGTTTATATCATCATAATCTGTAAGCATTGATTTTTTTTCATTGGAATCGTTTGAAAACCGGACTCCTATTTTTAATAACACCCTGTCCATCCATGAAAGTTTCTTCATGATCATCCGCCCGGGAAGAAAAAAAGTTTCAATCGAATTAAGTATTTCCCCGGGAATACTGGCACGGTTATATGTTTCCCTTTTTTGTTTCTCTCCTGGTGGAGCACCTGCCACCTGGAACAGGAATATCTTTTTCCTCATAATAAACGAAAGGTTATCCTTTAACCATTTCCTTAATTGCAACTTGCCGATATAAACACTGCTGCCAAGCAATAGAAAATCAAATTCATCCAATTGATTCCGGCTTATACTTTCCGAAGCGATAACCGGCAAAACCAATTCTTCGCCAAGCCATTCAGCATATTGTTTAGTGGCTCCATACTTCCCTTTATAAATAATAATTCCTCTCATTGCGGCTTATTTCAACTTGTTTGCCCTTTCAGGGGTATTGATACCAAATAAAGAATACAGAGGGCATGAGCCTGTTAAACTGGTCAGAAGAAAAATAATACCGGCTCCCAACAGAACAGAAGCAAATGTACCCGTAACAATACCGGTGAAATAAAGGACAGAAACTAAAACTGCAACCAAGGCCCGGATTACCTGGTCAGTATTACTCATATTACGTTTCACGTCATTATGTTTTATACTCAAAAGTAATTTGCAATAATCCTGAATTGCCTGATTCATGTCAGGGCTATGCCTGACTTTAAATACCAGAAATACAATAACTTATTAAAAGCAACAATCAGGTAATAAGTTGACAGGGGTCAGTCTATATAATCGCTTCTTAGGTTTAACTTACAGTACTGAAATAAAAAATCATGAAAACAATTATTGTTCCCACCGATTTTTCACCTGTATCACTCAATGCTGTAAATTTTGCGGCTGATATGGCAGCAGCAATTGATGCAAGTCTCTTATTATTTAACGTTTATAATGTACCTGTCTCCTACTCAGACGTTCCGGTTGTGCTTATTTCTGTAGACGAAATGAAAAAGGGCAGTGAAAACCAGTTGGAAGATCTGAAGAACAAGATTGTTCATGTTACATCCGGCAAAGTAAAGGTTTACACAGAATCCAGGATGGGAAATACTGTTGATGAATTGGAGGATTTATGCAAGAAAATTCAGCCATTTGCAGTAGTGATGGGTGCAAAAGGTAAAAGCGGAATAGAAAAAGTCATTTTTGGCAGCACAACCTTAACAGCTATCCGTCATCTTACCTGGCCTGTAATTTGTGTGCCCCAAGGCAAGGAATATGGAAAAGGAATTAAAAAAATCGGCTTTGCCTGCGACTTTAAACAGGTGGTGGAAACAACACCGGTTAAGTTCATAAGGCAAATTGTAAAAGAATTCAATGCTGAATTGCATATTTTAAATGTTGACTATAATAACAAGCACTTCAGGCCGGAAACACCCGAGCAATCCTTCCTGTTGCATAATCTGCTGGAAGATATAAAACCACAATATCATTTTATTAGTAAAACAGATATTGAAGAGGGCATCAATGAGTTTGCTGAGTCCAACAATCTGGACCTTGTCATCGCTATTCCCAAAAAGCATAAATTATTAGAGGGAATATTCAAACCAAGCAGTACAAAACAACTGGTCTTTCAGTCACATATCCCGGTGATGTGTGTTCATGAATAAAACAAACAGAAACATTGGAGGTTCCCGTAGAGCTATCTGCTCAGCACTTCTTTTTCAATAGCAATAGCCCGGGGGAAAAGAATGGAGTGTTCGAGGTACGAATGCTGCATGAGGTCGTTATCTAATTCTTTTAGTTTTGCATTTACCACTTTATGGCTGGTACAGGCATTTTCGGGGGTAGTATATCGGTCAGTCATTTTGCGAATAGATAAAATAACATCGCCAACAGCATCCTGGCTTTTTAACATGGTTTCTTCAACTGGTTTGCGAAGGGTTCTCACTAATAAAGCAGCATAAGGCTCTTTATGTTTATGGGCATACACTATTTGCCTGATATAAGGGAAAATTATCTCCTCCTCCCGTTGCATAGAAGGCTGGATTCTTTTAACCAATATATCAAATTGCCTCTCCAGTTCAGGCAGGTAGGGAAATTTTTTAGTATGCTCAACCACAAAATCACTGAGCAGTTCCTTTGTTCGGGGTAATGTTGTTTTCAGATATTGGTGATGGACATTCACCACATAGTTCATCAAAAAATCTGGCTCCCATTCTGAGAAATTAAGTGCTGAAGATACCTGGATGGTTCGGGTTACAGCCTCCAGTTCTGCCTGTAGTTTATCAGGGTCAACTCCATTCATCTCGCAGGCAATATCCAATGGCCATTTGCCACCACAGCAGTAACCAATACCATGCTTGCGAAAAACATCAGCAGTACGGTAATCCTGTGCCACTATTTCTGACACTAATGCCTTTCGGTCTATTTCAAACGGCTTTAAAAACATTCTTTCTCCAGATATAAAAAACAAATTAAAAGAGACCCTTTACCAAAAAAGATGATTTCGGTCAGTTTAACAATTCTTATGACTAAATAACTGCAATACTTTGAATAAAATCCGGCTGCTCTTTTTCCAAGAGATCCCCGATTGTTGTAGAAGATAACAGTCCTCTCCATTGTTTCCTCAGTGACTCAACCTGCTTGTGCATCGGGCAAGGATGCTTTGCATTGCATTTTCGAAGCCTGAGTACACAAGTACTCAATTCTTCCACTTCCCCGGTAATTTCCATCAATTTGAATAAGTATACCTGCATCGTCTGGTCATTAATATAAAAACCTCCGTATGGCCCCTTCATTGAATTCAATACCCCCTCCTTCACTAAATTCTTCATCACTTTCCCCAGAAAATGCCTTGGTACAGATAATTGTTCAGCTATTTCATCCAACTGCACCCTGGCTTTGTTTCCATTTAGCATTGCAACATATAATACCCCTCTCAGGGCATAACCAAATGATTTTGAAAACACCATAAGGCGACAAAAGTACCTGAACCCCTTTTACAGATAACTGATAAATATCAGTTGCTTCTTTGATGGTGGTCATTATAAGGTGGGTATCTCCCAAATACTTTTGGGCGCTAAAAGACAATCATGTCTCTTTTAAAATTGATTTAACTTAGGCCTGTCATCGTCTTATTTAACTAAAAAATTAAAACATGAAAACCTTGAAATTATTTGCTGTATTACTGCTCGGTGGAACCTTTTTGACATTTTCCTGTAAAGAAGGAGCTAAAGATGAGCCTAAGCCTGTTGATGTTCAGGAACTCACCAAAGACAAACCTGAAACACATGGCACTGAATTAAAAGAAAGTGACATTACTCTTGGCACCCCATTAGACCAGGCTATGGTAACTGCTGGTAAAGCGACTTATGAGCTGAAGTGCCAGTCCTGCCACAAATTGACAGAAGAGAAATTAGTAGGGCCGGGATGGAAAGGTGTAACCACCAAGCGACAACCGCTTTGGATAATGAATATGATAACTAATGTTGATATGATGCTGGAAACAGACGCTGAAGCTCAAAAACTTTTAGAACTCTGTATGGTCCGCATGCCCAACCAGAACATTGGCCAGGAAGAAGCAAGAAAAGTACTGGAATTTATGAGGAGCAATGATGGGGTTAAGTAATAAACTGCTCAATCAAAAACCAACACTTGACAAACATTTTTTAACTGCTAAATATTATATATGAAACATTATTTAAACCCATTGACCCCGTTACTGTTTGTGTCGGTTGGTCTGTTGTGGATGCAGGGATGTAAACCAAAGGGAACGCAATCGGCAGTAAGCGGTAATGCTGCCTCTAAAGTTTATGTAGCCCCCGGCAAATACGATGAGTTCTACAACTTCGTATCAGGTGGCTTCAGCGGACAAATGTCAGTGTATGGTTTACCATCCGGTCGTTTGTTCCGTGTTATTCCTGTTTTTTCTGTTGACCCCGAAAAGGGCTGGGGCTACAGCGAGGAAACAAAACCAATGCTGAATACTTCACATGGTTTTGTTCCCTGGGATGATCTGCACCACATTGCACTTTCTGTAACAGGCAGTGAACATGACGGTCGTTGGGCATTTGGTAATGCGAACAACACTCCCCGTATTGCCCGTATTGATTTAAAAACTTTCCGTACTGCTGAAATCATTGAAATACCCAACAGTGCAGGTAACCACTCCTCCCCTTTCATTACTGAAAATTCTGAGTATGTGGTTGCAGGAACCCGTTTCAGTGTACCTATTGGCGACAAACTGGATGTACCTATTGATACCTACAAAGACAATTTCAAGGGCACTGTTAGCTTTATCGGTGTTGATAAAACATCCGGCGACATGAATATTGCATTCCAGATACTGACTCCCTGGTATCAACTTCGACTTAGCCAGTGCCGGTAAAGGGAAATCCGCACGGTTGGTTCTTCTTCAGTTGCTATAATTCGGAAAAAGCAAACACACTGCTGGAAGTAAATGCTTCGCAAAAAGACAAGGATTTTATTATGGCAGTAAACTGGAAAAAAGCGGAAGAATATGCTAAAGCTGGTAAAGGAGTAAAAAAGGCTGTTAACTATGCACATAATGTATACGACGACAACAACGCATACTGCCACTTCCACCATTATGAATGAAGTGACTGGTGCTTGATCCTAAAGATTGCCCGGATATGGTGTATTTTATGCCTTGCCCTAAATCACCACACGGTTGCGATACTGACCCAACAGGCGAATACATTGTTGGCAGTCGGTAAACTGGCTGCCGTACATTCCTGTATTTTCATTTCACCAAAATTCAGAAAGCTATTGCAGCGAAAAATTATGATGGTGAATATGACGGAATTCCTGTTCTGAAATATGAAGCTGTATTACATGGTGAAGTGAAAAAGCCAGGCCTTGGACCGTTGCACACCGAGTTTGATGCCAACGGAAATGCTTATACTTCATTCTTTGTATCATCTGAAATTGTAAAATGGAATGTCAAAGACCTGAAAGTACTTGACCGTGTGCCTACTTATTATTCTATCGGTCACCTATGTGTTCCCGGTGGTCCAACTAACAAAACCATGGGGCAAATACGTAATTGCTTACAACAAAATCACCAAAGACCGTTACCTGCCTACCGGCCCTGAATTAACACAAAGTGCACAGTTGTATGATATCAGTGGCGAGAAAATGAAACTGCTGCTTGACTTCCCGACAATTGGTGAACCACACTATGCAGAAGCAATTCCGGCTGATTTGATTATGAAAAACAGTCAGAAGATCTTTAAGATTGAGGAAAACAAACATCCATATGCAGCTCATGGTGAGAATAAAGCAAAGGTGGTGCGCAAAGGAAATGAAGTACATGTGTACATGACCGCTATCCGTTCTCACTTCACACCTGATAACATCGAAGGTGTAAAACTTGGGGAAACAGTTTACTTCCATGTCACCAACCTGGAACAGGATTGGGATGTACCACATGGTTTTGCAGTAAAAGGTGCCAATAATGCCGAGCTACTTAATTATGCCCGGTGAAACTCAAACACTGAAATGGGTACCTGAAAAAGCAGGGGTATATCCAATGTATTGCACCGACTTCTGTTCAGCTTTGCACCAGGAAATGCAGGGATATATAAGAGTAAGTCCGGCTGGAGCCGGTGTGCCATTATCATTCAGTACTGGTAAAACAGCACCTGCTGCAACAGAGAAAAAAGACACTGCTAAACCAAAATAAACTTTCATGCTTAAAATAAAGGTTATGAAAAAACTATTCAGTATAACATTCATTGCACTGTCATTCATAATCGGCAGTTGCAATAGTGACAAAAAAACATCTGATGAATCAACAACCACAGATGCAGCCGCTACAGGCGGAGGACAGGAAGCTGTAAAAGATGATGAGTCCGCTAAAGATGTAGTAAAAGTTGCCGTAGGTTCAAAAGATCATACAACATTGGTTGCTGCATTGAAGCAGGCTGAACTGGTAACCGCACTATCCAATGCAGGGCCATTCACTGTTTTTGCTCCGACAAATGCAGCATTTGACAAACTACCAGCTGGTACTGTAGATGGTTTGATGAAAGATGATAAAAAAGCAGACCTGCAAAACATCCTGCAATACCATGTCACCACTTCTGCACTAAAAGCGGAATTCTTAACTGACGGGATGACGCTGGGGATGGTGAATGGTGATAATATTGCCATTAGTGTGAAAGATGGAAAAATTATGATTAATGGTACCGCAACAATTGTTGCATCCGTTCCTGCATCTAATGGAATGATACATGTTATAGATGGTGTTCTGTTACCGCCTGCAAAAAAATAGTTTTTTGTGTAGAGGTTTTCTTTCATTGTACACTGCTTCCGGGGCCGGGCTGCCCCGGAAGTTCTTAAAACAAAAATCATGAACAATAAGCTCAGTGTGACGTCCAGGATATTGGTTGCATTTGCATCAGGAGCATTAATCGCTGTTTTCTTCCTCCCTGCCTGGCGAATCGATTTGTTTGCGCCTCAATATCCCGAAGGATTGACAATGAATATCTGGATCAACGGGTTGAGTGGTGATGTAGATGTGATCAATGGTCTCAATCATTATATCGGTATGAAGCATATTACTGTAGGAATGTTTCCCGAATTCAAATTCCTGCCCTATGTCGTTGGCTTCTTTATGCTATTAGGCATGGCAGTCGCTATAACAGGAAACAGAAAATTCTTATTGGCTTACCTTGGATTAACTGTTGTTGGCGGTGCGCTGGCCATGTACGACTTCTATAAATGGGGTTATGATTATGGTCACAACCTTGATCCCACCGCCCCGATACAAGTACCTGGTTTATCTTATCAACCGCCATTATTTGGTCACAAACGCCTTTTAAATTTTGATGCCTATTCATTTCCGGATGTAGGGGGATGGGTAGTGATCGCTGCTGCTTTGCTTGCGTTTGGTGTTTGGCTTGCAGAATGGTATCGTCACCGAAAAGCATCAAAAAAAAATAAAACTACTACTCCAACTTTTGCTGCTCCCGTATTAATCCTCTTATTTGCAGTATCAGCCTGTTCTGCCAAAACCGAGCCTTTCAATTATGGAAAAGACAATTGCTATTTCTGCAAAATGGGTATTATTGATCCCAAATACGGCGGTGAGGTGGTAACAAAAAAAAGTAAGGTTTACAAGTTCGATGATGTAGTTTGTATGGTTCGCTTTCTGCAGTCTGGCAGCCTGAAGGAAAACGAAATTGCCAAAAAAGTGATTATTAACTTCGAAAAGGAAAATGATTTTTTAGATACCGATAAAGCTATTTTTTGGGCAAGTCCTGAACTGAGAAGTCCGATGGGCAGTAACGCTGCTGCTTTTGCCACACAACAAGCTGCCGAAAAAGCAAAAGCCGGAAAAGAAGGTCAGCTCCTGAGTTGGGATGAATTGTACAAAAAAATCAAATGAGGATTTACCTGTTAATATTCCTTTTCACCGTTTCAAATTTAGCTATCGCCAAAACAATAATTGTCGGGAGTAATCAGCCTGTCCGGTCTTTAAAACAAGCAATTGAGCTGGCTAAAGATAAAGACAGCATCCTGCTGCAAGGCGGTACTTATAAAGAAGGCGGCATCACTCTCACCAAATCGCTGTCAATTATAGGGCAAAACAGTCCGGTTCTCCTGGGAGAAAACAAATACGAAATATTGCTCATCAGCGGAAAGAATATCCTCATAAAAGGAATTCATTTTCGCAATTCCGGCTACTCTGCCATGAATGATTTTGCATCTATCAAATTAGTGGATTGTTCAAATGTGACGCTGGAAAACAACAGTATTTTTGACTCCTATTTTGCCATACACATTTCAAATACTTCGTATGCCATTGTAAAGAATAACACCATAAAAGGAACCCCAAAATCAGAGCAGTTAACAGGCAATGGCATTCATCTCTGGAAATCACACCATGCTGTCATCGAGAACAACAATGTGCAAGGTCACCGGGATGGGATATATTTTGAGTTTGTCACATTTTCAATCATTAAAAATAACTGGAGTGAAAAAAACATTCGTTACGGTCTTCACTTTATGTTTTCCAATGATGATACATATCTGAACAATACTTTTCGGAATAATGGTGCCGGTGTAGCTGTGATGTATTCCAAAAATGTGAGGATGGAGAAGAATCACTTTGAGCAAAACTGGGGACCTTCTGCGTATGGTATTTTGCTGAAGGACATTTCTGACAGCTATATACTTCACAACACTTTTTTAAGAAACACTGTTGGTATCCACCTGGAAGGTACCAGCCGTATTGAGGTTGAAAAGAACATTTTCAGGGAAAATGGCTGGGCTCTTAAAGTACAAGCCAGTTGCGAAGAAAATAATTTTCATCATAATAATTTTACCGGAAACAGTTTTGATGTAGGTACAAACGGATCAATCTCGCTAAATAAGTTCAGCAACAACTATTGGGATAAATATGATGGATACGATATCAACAAAGACGGCATTGGAGATATTGCTTATCACCCGGTCAGTATGTACTCAATGATTGTGGAGCAGAATCCTTATGCCTTAATGCTGTTTAGAAGTTTTACTGTCCAGCTTCTGGACAAAGCGGAAAAAGCTATCCCAAGCCTGACACCTGAAAACTTAACCGACGAAAAACCAATGATGAAACAACTAAAACTATGATCCGCATTGAACATATCAACAAACGGTTTAAAAAATTACAGGCACTGGATAATATCTCTGCAGTATTTGATAAGGGGCATGTGATTTCACTGATTGGGCCAAATGGTTCTGGTAAAACAACCCTGATAAAGTCAATATTGGGAATGGTAAAACCAAACAGTGGGAAAATATTTGTGGATGGGAAGCTTATTGACAAAGACCATTCTTATCGCTGCAAAATTGGCTACATGCCGCAGATTGGCCGATACCCTGATAATATGAAAGTAGGGCAGTTGTTTAAAATGCTTAAACATATCCGCAACACGGTTAACAGCCAAACTGATGAAGAACTTATCCAAAAATTTGAACTGGAAAAAATATTTGAAAAGCCGATGCGGACTTTAAGTGGTGGCACCCGGCAAAAAGTAAGTGCTGCTATTGCTTTTCTTTTTAATCCTGCCATTCTGATACTGGATGAACCAACAGCCGGACTTGACCCTTTATCATCTGAAATATTAAAAGAAAAAATTCTTAGCGAAAAAAAGAAGAACAAACTTATTCTCATCACTTCCCATATACTCAGCGATCTTGATGAGCTAACCACTCATATTATGTACATGCAGGAAGGCAAAATGCAATTTTTCAAAGACATCGGAACATTACAGGAAGAAACAGGTGAACTAAGGCTTGGAAAGGCTATTGCCCGGATCATGAAGGGTGAGCAAATAAACAATAGCTGGATCGACAAAATGTTTGAGCCAAAAAATGATGAAAGAATATATTAAATCATTTATATGCTGAAGCTTTCCCGATATGTATTGTATGACATACTTAGGAGCAAGATCATTATTGCTTATACGCTTTTCTTGTTTGTTGTCTCCATCAGCATGTTCCAGATGGAAGAGAATGGCAGTAAGGCAATGCTAAGCCTGTTGAATATTGTCCTGATCGTGTTACCTCTCGTCAGCCTCGTATTTACCACAATACATTATTATAATTCTTATGAGTTCATCGAACTCATGTCGTCACAACCGATGAGCCGTACAAGAATCTTATTAAGCGAATTCGGTGGTGTAGCAATTTCCTTATTAAGTGCATTCCTGATAGGGGTCGGCATACCGGTTTTGCTGTATGCAGCTGATGATACCGGGTTTGCTTTGCTTTTTACCGGAGTATCGCTGACACTTGTATTTACTTCAATTGCTTTTTTTGCTTCAGTAGTGGCAAGAGACAAAGCAAGAGGTATTGGTTTTGCACTGTTACTCTGGTTTTACTTTGCTCTTATCTATGATGGTCTTGTTTTATTAATACTTTTTTCTTTCAGTGATTATCCGTTGGAAAAATTAACTCTCCTGCTTTCTGCCCTGAATCCCATTGACCTTGGCCGCATTTTCATTATGCTGAAGATGGATGTCAGTGCTTTAATGGGATACACAGGTGCCTTGTATAAAGATTTCTTTGGCAGCGGTACCGGTATTCTTTTCACTACGGGCATCATGCTGTTATGGGTTTTACTTCCTCTCTGGCTTGCAGTTAGGAAATTCAGAAAGAAGGATTTGTAAACTATTTTACCTCACCATAAAGAAACTGACATGAGCGACTTAAAGACAAAAAGCCTGGCACAAATAGTAAACACTAATCATCGTGCAGCAACTGTATTTGAAAAATACCATCTTGATTTTTGCTGCAAAGGAAAACGTACACTGCAACAAGCTTGCACTGAAAATGAACTAAAAGTGGAAGACATACTTTCTGAACTTGAAAGAACCGAACAAAGTGATAACGATAAAGTCGTCATAAATTATGATAAGCTTTCGCTTTCACAACTGGCGGAATACATTTTAACAACACACCACGAATATGTAAAGAAAGAAATGCCTGTTATTGCCATGTATCTGCAGAAAGTTGCCGCCAAACATGGTGACCGCCATCCTGAAATGCTGAAAGTGTCCGAGCTTTTTATGGCTGTAAAAGAAGAAATGGAGCATCACATGCAAAAAGAGGAAATGGTGCTGTTTCCCCGCATAAAAGAACTGGAAAAGCAACTGGTGGAAGGGAATGAACCCTGTATCAATATTTCTTACCTGAAGGCCCCCATTAATATGATGGAGCAGGAACATGACCATGCAGGCAGTATGCTGGCAGAAATAAGACAACTAACAAATAATTATAATCCCCCTGCTGATGCCTGCACTACTTACAGGTTAAGTTTTGCAGCTTTACAGGCTTTTGAGCTTGACCTTCATCAACATGTGCACCTGGAGAACAATATTCTTTTTCCGAAAGCATTACAGTTATTCAGCATGTCAATTCAGCTTTCATCAAACTGACAGTGAATGGCAAAGATTGCTATATTCTCCGCTCTGTTTGGTTTATACTTGCTGTATAGTTTCACAGTTTACACCAAAGGAACTGATAATAATATTACTGTTTCAGCAACAGAACGGTTGAAAATCAATTACGGCAAACAGGTTTTTCAGCAATACAACTGCATTGCCTGTCACCAGTTGTATGGACTTGGTGGTTACCTGGGGCCTGAATTGACAACAGCCTTCAGCGACAGCAACCGCGGAGAGATGTACATGAAAACCTTTTTAAAAGGTGGGGGTCAGCGGATGCCAAATTTTCATTTCAGTGATGATGAAATTAGTACGATAATCAGTTATCTGAAATATATAGACGAAACTGCTGTTACTTACAAGACACCATGACCAACTTAACAACTCAGAAATTGTTTACGAATTCATTTGCTACCAATAGGGCTGCAAAAGCTTTTCTGGTGCTTGCATTGTCTTATCTTCTTTTCGGTCTTTTACTTGGTGTCATTGGAGGATTTCAGTATTTATTACCTCCTTTTTTAAAAGATCAATTATCCTTTCAGAAAACAAGGCCACTGCATGTTTACCTGGTTATCACCTGGTTATTTACAGCTGCCCAGGCTGGCATTTATTATTACTTGCCACAAGTTGCCAATCGTCCGATTTACTGGCAGCAGGGTATCTGGTGGCATTTTATAATGCAGTTAATTGTTTCGGTTTTGATTGTCACTTGTTTTTTCCTTGGTTATTTCGGTGGGAGAGAATACCTGGAATTTCCTCCTTTAATTGGATTATTCATTTTTATTTCGTGGGTACCTTTTGCAATCAATTTCTTTTTTACCCTGAAACCAAACTATAAAACGGCTCCGGTATATATCTGGAGCTGGTCAACAGGTATCATTTTTTTCTTCATTACTTTATCTGAATCATACCTTTGGTTATTTGATTTCTTCAGTACTAATATTGTACGAGATGTAACCGTGCAATGGAAAGCATTAGGATCCATGGTAGGCAGCTGGAATATGCTGATATATGGTACTGGCATGTATGTTATGGAACAAACAAACGGCAATAAAAAACCTGCCAGGTCGCCAATAGCCTTCTTTTTTTATTTTCTTGGATTAACCAACCTCATGTTTAACTGGGGGCATCATACCTATATAGTTCCTGCTGCACCATGGGTAAAAATGGTGGCTTACGTAATCAGCATGACTGAGTTGATAATCCTCGCTTATCTTATTATGCAATGGAGAAATATGATGAGTAAGGCCCGGAAGAATTATCATCTGGTTCCTTACCGACTGCTTTCCTATGCAGATGGATGGGCATTATTAAACCTTACACTGGCTATTATTATTTCCGTTCCAGCATGGAATTACTACACACATGGTACCCATATTACCGTGGCCCATGCTATGGGCACTACTATCGGCATCAATACGATGCTTTTGTTTGCCTCAATTTTTTATATTATTCAGCAGGATAATCCGGCTGCCGCTGAAAAGAAAAAGCAAATGGCAGGTTGGGGAATTCTAATCACTAATATATCATTACTTATATTTTGGATATCCCTACTAGGCAGCGGAATAGTTAAAATAAGCAGCAAACTGAATAATGAAGCATTCTATCTGATGATGAACAAATCCCAACCCTGGTTTAAAGTATTTACTTATAGCGGGGTTTTTGTACTCATTGGCATTTCAGTGCTAATATTTGCAGCGATGAAGGCTGTTCAGGCTAAAAAAGAAACCAATAAACCCGGCATCTGACAAGAATCAGTCCGGCCGGTGAAATTGCTCATATCACTCCCGGGAGGACCCCGCTACTTTAGCCCCTTATATTCCGGATAAAATGTCTGCACTTGTAACTGACCAGCAAATTCAGTGTTACCACTGTGGTGAAACCTGTCTGAATGATAAAATTCAGCTGGAGAAAAAGAGTTTTTGTTGTGAAGGTTGCAAAATAGTTTACCAGATTCTCAACCAGAGTGACCTTTGCGAATACTATAACCTGAATGAGAACCCGGGCATCAGCCAGCGGATCAAAGTAAGGAAAGACAAGTTTGCTTTCCTTGACGATGAAAAAATACAACAGCAGCTCATCAGTTTCAAGAACGAAATACAGGTTCATGTTACTTTCTACCTGCCGCAGATGCACTGCAGTTCCTGTCTTTACCTGCTGGAAAACCTGTACCGGCTGGATGCAGGAGTCATTTCAAGCAAGGTAAATTTTACCCGAAAGGAAGTTGACATTGTACTGCTTACAGAAAAAACAAGCCTCAGAAAAGTAGCAGAAACCCTGACAAGTATAGGCTATGAGCCCTACATCAGCCTGAGCGACCTAAAAGAAAAAAGGCCTGCCATTAACAAAAGCATGGTCTATCAGCTTGGTGTTGCCGGTTTTTGTTTCGGCAACATCATGCTGATGAGTTTTCCTGAATACCTGGGCATTGATGCCAGCGAAAAGGGTCTTCGAAGTATTTTTCGCTGGATAAATTTTGGTCTCGCTATTCCGGTATTGCTATACTCCTCCCTTCCATTTTATGAATCATCATGGAAAAGCCTGAAACATAAGTTTCTGAATATTGATGCGCCAATTGCGTTAGCCATCATTATCACTTTCATCCGCAGTGCCTATGAGGTAATAAGTGGCACAGGAGGAGGTTATTTTGATTCAATGACAGGTATTGTTTTCTTTATGCTGGCCGGACGGATTGTGCAGGACAAAACCTACCGCCAGCTTTCATTTGAACGGGATTATACTTCTTATTTCCCCATAGCTGTATCGGTAATAAGAGAGAATAAAGAAACACCAACCGCCCTGCCAGATATCAAGCCAGGCGATACTTTAATGATCCACAACGAAGAACTGATACCTGCGGACGGAATACTGACCAAGGGAAAAGCTTTTATCGATTACAGTTTTGTAACCGGCGAGTCCCTGCCTGTATTAAAAGAAGTAGGTGAATTGGTGTATGCCGGTGGTAAGCAAACTGAAGGAAATATAGAAATACTGGTGGTAAAAGAAGTGGCACAAAGCTATCTCACCAAATTGTGGAACCGGGACGAATTCAAAAAACAGGAACAGCCAAAAAGCGTTTCATTTGTTCATTTACTCAGCCGCTATTTTACTTACATTGTTTTATCCATAGCATTGGCAACTGCTGTATACTGGCAGATCAATGATCCAGCAAGGTTATGGCCAGCCGTAACTTCTATATTCATTATTGCCTGCCCCTGCGCCCTGCTTTTATCCAACACATTTACTAACGGAAATATTTTAAGGATTTTAGGAAAGAACCATTTCTACCTTAGAAGTGCTCAAACCATAGAAGATATGGCAAAAGCAACCCATATTGTTTTTGACAAAACGGGTACGCTTACTACTACCCAACAACAGCACATAACTTATGAAGGAAATACCCTGTCTGCTTATCAACAAGAACAGGTAGCCGCATTGGCTGCCTGTTCTTCTCATCCCCTCAGCAGGGCACTGGCAAAGTACCTTGATGGGGTAAATAGAATGGAAGTTTCAGGTTTCAAAGAAACTACCGGGCAGGGTATTGAAGGTTTTATAAATGGTGATTTAGTAAAACTTGGCTCTTATAAGTTTGTAACAGGCAATGCGGAGAGGCAGACCGGAACCACTATTTTTATCAGCATCGAAAATACACTGCACGGATATTTTCTCTTCAGCAATCATTACCGGGAAGCCGTCCCTGAATTGATAAAAAAGCTGAAAAGCGACTACCACCTGTCTGTTTTGTCAGGTGATAATGAAACAGAGAAAGAGAACCTGCAAAGACTGCTGGGCAGAAAGACCACCCTGCTTTTTCACCAACAACCTGAGGATAAGCTTCAATACATAAAACAACTGCAGCGACAAGGTGAAAAAGTGATGATGATAGGTGATGGCCTGAATGATGCCGGTGCTTTAAAACAAAGTGATATTGGCATTGCTGTGACAGAACAAACCAACAACTTCACCCCTTCCAGCGATGCAATAATTGAGGGGAATCAATTATCCCGGCTTACCAGGTTTATCCAGTTATGCCGGGCCAACAGGAATATTGTTATTGCAAGTTTCGTTTTATCAATCGTTTATAACATTATCGGGCTGTTTTTTGCAGTGCAGGGCAATCTTTCACCCTTAGTTGCTGCCATCCTGATGCCAAGCAGTTCCCTCAGCATCCTGCTAATCACTTTTGGCAGCAGCAGCCTGCTTGCCAGGCGAATGAGGCTTTAAAACTTAACTGATGGTGACAGTAAGGTGACAAAAATCAGTTTTCTCCCTGATACTGATTATACTCTGCCGGAAGGCCCCAAAATACTTTTACGCCTTTAAAGGAAACCAATGAGTGTCATTCTTATTCTTCTGATTGCCAGTATCTCTGTTGCGGCCATGTTCCTGGCCGCTTTTCTTTGGGGTGTAAAATCAGGCCAGTTTGAAGACGACTACTCTCCTTCTTCCCGGATTCTTTTTGATGACAAACCTTCTTCAACCAAAACAAAATAAACAACCTCAGTTATGCAAGAAACAAATCAAGGCATGCAAGTTGAAAAGTTTTATTATGACAACAA
Source organism: Chitinophagaceae bacterium (assembly GCA_037045605.1). GTDB lineage: Bacteria > Bacteroidota > Bacteroidia > Chitinophagales > Chitinophagaceae > JJ008. The sequence continues at coordinate 67,540 of JBAOHK010000023.1, forward strand.
GATTGTTAAAGCTTTTGGGTATGCCACTATCGTTTTCGGTATAGTGGGTATGATTGTCGGCCTTTGGGTGGCAATACAGATCTACTACCCGGAGAGCAGCCTCAATTTTGCAGCAACTACATTTGGCCGCCTTCGTCCCTTACATACAAATGCTATCATTTTTGCATTTGTAGGTAACGCTATCCTTTGCATGGGTGTTTATTACTCGCTGCAACGATTGTGTAAAGCCCGGATGTTCAGCGATAAACTTAGCTGGATACATTTCTGGGGCTGGCAGCTGATAATTGTTGCTGCTGCTATCACCCTGCCACTTGGTCTTACGAATGGAGCCGAATATGCAGAGTTGATCTGGCCGATTGATATAGCTATTGCGTTAGTTTGGGTAATATTTGGTATCAACATGTTTGGTACCATCATAAAACGAAGGGAAAAACACCTGTATGTCGCTATTTGGTTTTATATCGCTACCTGGGTTACAGTTGCCTTGCTGCATATTGTACATTCAATTGAGCTGCCTGTACTCTGCTACAGAAAGTTATAGCTGGTATGCAGGTGTGCAGGATGCTTTGGTACAATGGTGGTATGGACACAATGCCGTGGCATTCTTCCTTACAACACCTGTATCTAGGTTTGATGTATTATTTTCTTCCTAAAGCTGCTAACCGTCCTGTCTATTCATACAAGCTTATCCATCATTCACTTCTGGGCACTGATATTTATTTATATCTGGGCAGGCCCTCACCACTTATTATACACTGCGTTGCCTGATTGGGCACAATCACTTGGTACTGTATTTTCCATCATGCTGATTGCGCCAAGCTGGGGTGGTATGCTGAATGGTTTGTTCACCCTTCGTGGTGCATGGGATAAAGTACGAGAAGACCCTGTTTTAAAATTTATGGTGGTGGCCATTACCTGCTTATGGTATGTCCACATTCGAAGGGCCATTGCTGTCTTTAAAAAGTGTGAATGCCATTTCCCACTTTACTGACTGGACTATCGCGCACGTGCATATAGGCGGCATTGGGATGGAATGGCTTTCTGACATTTGCCATCCTTTACTGGTATGATCCCAAGAATGTAGGGAACAACATTGTATTCAAAAAAACTAGCCAACCAACCATTTCTGGATAGGTACAATCGGCATCATCATTTTATGCAGTGCCTTTGTATTGGGCTGGTTTTGAGCAAAGCCTTATGTGGAAACAGTTTACTAATGAGGGACAATTAAATATTCGAACTTCATGCAAACTGTTACCAATATCAAACCAATGTATTGGGCCCGTAGCATTGGCGGCACATTGTATCTTGTTGGCGCATTAATGATGGTGTACAACCTGTGGAAGACCATTGCAAAAGGAAGGTTTATTGCCAACGAAGCCGCAGAAGCACCTGCACTTGTAAAAGAAACTACGCATAAGAAAGAATACTGGCACCGGATCCTTGAAAGAAAACCATTAACCATGCTGGTGGTGAGTTTGGTACTTGTAGCTATTGGAGGTTTGGTGCAGATGATCCCCACCTTCCTGGTAAAATCGAATGTGCCTACTATTGCCAGTGTAAAACCATACACTCCGCTTGAATTGCAGGGAAGAGATATTTATGTAAGAGAAGGATGTTACACCTGTCACTCACAAATGATACGGCCTTTCAGAGATGAAGTGGCAAGATATGGCGAGTATTCAAAAGCCGGTGAGTTTGTATATGACCATCCGTTCCAATGGGGAAGCAAAAGAACCGGCCCTGACCTTCAAAGGGAAGGTGCGGATAAAAACAAACGACCAGATTCATGGCATTACACTCACATGTACGACCCACGTCTGACATCACCAGGCTCTATCATGCCAAGATATGTATGGCTGCTGGATGACAAACTGGATATTTCATCAACCCCTGCAAAGATCAGGGCAATGAAAACACTCGGTGTCCCTTATCCGGATGGATATGATAAAATAGCCAATACCGATCTAATGAAACAGGCTGATTCAATTACAGCAAACCTGAAGAAAGATAAGATTGAAACATCATCGGACCGGGAGATAATTGCTGTAATAGCTTACCTGCAGCGCCTGGGCAGGGATATTCAGGCTGAACCCAAACCAATTACTGAATCAAAATAAATAATAACGTATGAAATTCATCAATTATTTAGAAAGAGTAAGCGGTGTTGATATTATGGGGTTGCTGTCATTGAGTATCTTCTTTTTGTTTTTCGTGGTAATGCTTACCTGGGTTTTTAAAACCAAAAAGAAAGATTTCAATGAAATCAGCCGTATTCCGCTCGACAACCAGAATTAACCATAACCTGTAATGATTATTATATGCAAAACAAATCAAAATATATTTTAGGATTAATTGCCGCACTGCTGGTATTTAATGTTCAGTCAGCATTTGCAGCTGGCCCGCCGGCTCCTTCGGTTTTCAGCAATCCGCTGGCGATAACATTACTTTCCATGATGATATTGCTGCTGATTGTTATTGCCGTACTTGCCAATATTGTAATCGGGGCCGCCGAATTAAAAGTGCTGAAAAGAAAGGCTGAAAAAACAAGCGGTGTCTCAAGCATTTTGTTGTTGGCAATGCTATTGATTGCCCCTTCCCTGATGGCGCAGGATGCAACTACTGATGCTGCACAAAAAACCTCTAAACTGATCGGAGGATTAGACGCTTCAACTTTTTATGTTTTGATTACAGTTTTATTTATCGAGTTAGGGATAATCATCGCCTTGCTTATCAATATTAAATTTTTACTGAGAAAAGAAAAACAAAGGACTGCAGTAGCAACTAAAGAAGAAGCCGCCATAACAGCTGAAGAGAAAGCGAATAAACTCAGCTGGTGGGACAAAATAAACAAACTTCGTCCGGTAAGCCAGGAAGCAGAACTGGATCTTGGGCATGATTATGATGGTATTCGTGAATTGAACAACCGCCTTCCACCATGGTGGCTATACGGATTTTATGGCACTATTATTTTCGCTGTAATATACCTATGGCGTTTCGAGGTTTCTCACAATGGGCCATCCAGCAAACAGGAATATGAATCTGCCATTGCAAGAGCTGAAATAAAAGTACAGGAATATCTGAAGAAGAAAGGTGAGGCTGTTGATGAAAACACTGTGACACTACTTACCAGTGCTGATGATATTGCAGCTGGTAAAGCCATCTTTACAGATCCAAGTAAATGCCCTGCTTGTCATAACCCTGATGGAGGTGGTAATGCCGTGGGCCCAAATCTTACAGATGAATATTGGCTATATGGCGGCAGTATAAAAAATATTTTTAAAACTATTAAGTATGGCACCAGCAAAGGAATGAGAAGCTGGAAAGACGATTTATCAGCCAAACAAATTGCACAGCTTGCCAGTTATGTTAAATCCTTACAGGGAACAAAACCTGCTAACCCCAGGGAACCACAAGGAGAATTATACAAGGAAGAAACTGCTCCGGCAAAACCGTCTGCAGATTCAGTAACTGATAGCAAAAAAGTGGTTATGAATAAGTGAAAAGAAACCCTAAAAAATGAAAGACACCTCTGAAACAAAAACCAGCCAAGAACAAGAATCCTTCAGAGACCGGATTGCCACGGTAGATGCAAAAGGAAAACGTAAATGGGTATTTGCACAAAAACCCGTAGGTCGTTTTTATAATATCCGCACCTGGGTAAGCTGGGGGTTCTTTGCCTTGTTTTTTACTTTGCCATTCATAAAAATGAACGGAAGGCCCCTATTCTTATTTAATATCCCCGAAGCAAAATTTATCATTTTCGGAAAAATATTCTGGCCGCAGGATTTTTTCATCTTTGGATTGACGATGGTCACTTTCATCATCTTCATCGTTCTTTTTACTGCGGCATTTGGAAGGTTGTTTTGCGGATGGGTATGTCCGCAAACTATTTTTATGGAAATGCTCTTCCGCAAAGTAGAGTACATGATAGAAGGGGATGCGGCCAAACAAAAGTTGCTTAAGAATTCTCCCTGGACTGCAGAGAAGATCAGAAAGAAAGCCACCAAACATATTGCCTTCTTTTTGCTCGCATTTATAATTGCAAATTTTTTCCTTGCTTATATTATCGGGGTAGATGAGCTGAAAAAAATAATCAGTGAGCCTGTCACAGAGCATATGGTTGGTTTTCTGTCCATCATTTTATTTTCTTTCATTTTTTATGGTGTTTATGCATACTTCAGGGAGCAGGCATGCACAGTAGTATGCCCTTATGGCCGCTTACAGAGTGTACTGCTTGACCGCAACTCCATGATTGTAGCCTACGATCATAAAAGAGGGGAGCCAAGGGGTAAATTCAAAAAAACTCAAACTGCTGAAGTAAATACCGGCGACTGTATAGATTGCTTTCAGTGTGTAAAAGTATGCCCTACCGGTATTGATATCCGCAATGGTACACAAATGGAATGTGTGGGCTGCACAGCTTGTATTGATGCCTGTAATAAGATGATGCTGGCGATTGACAAACCTAAAGGGCTGATCCGCTATGCCTCTGAAAGCGGCATATCTGAAGGAAAAAAGCTTCGCTATACCGGAAGAATGAAATTATACACAGTATTGCTGGTATTCCTCTCCGGCATCCTTACATTATTACTCATCAGCCGGAAAGACATTGATGGCACCATCATCAGAACCAAAGGAATGGTGTACCAGGAAAGAGGTACAGACAGCCTTACCAACCTGTTTAATATCAAAGTGATCAATAAAACAATTAAAAATATTCCAGTAACACTCCGACTTGAAGGAGATGCAAGGTCAGCCGGAAAAATTGAACTGGTTGGCGCCACAGATATTCATTTAAAACAAGAAGACCAGGCAACCGGTTCATTCTTTGTAGTGCTTCCACGGAGTTTTGTAAACAGCCGTAAAATGAAAATAAAAATTGGTCTGTATGATGGAGATAAACGAATCACCACACTGAGTACAAATTTTGCAGGCCCGTTTGGTAAATTTTAAACTACTTAACTTATTTTTTATGAACTGGGGGAATAAATTATTACTGACATTCATTGTATTTGGCGCAGGTATGACATACCTTGTTTACCGCTCAGTCTCTACTAATTACGAACTGGTAGAAAAAGATTATTACAACCAGGAGTTGCGGTATCAACAAGTGATAGATGGTTCTAAACTGGCAAACCAACTAAGTGCCCCTGTCAAAGTTGAGCAGACTGATAAAGGAGTTATGTTGGAACTACCTGAAGAAATGAAAAACAAATCGATTGCTGGCAATGTTTGGTTCTATTGTGCATACGATCAGAACAAAGACAAAAAATTCTCATTACAAACCGATTCCGAAGGAAAACAGATTTTTCAATCTGCTGTAATTTTACCGGGTAACTATACAGTAAAAATTAACTGGAGTAATGATGGCAAAAATTATTTCTCTGAAAAAAACTTAACTGTCCTGTAATGTTATGGCCTGTGATGATATCGGGTTTCACTCTCGGTGCCGCAGGCAGCCTTCACTGTGTAGGAATGTGTGGTCCGCTGAGCCTTGCTTTGCCTGTTCAGCATCTATCCAAAACACAAAAATTTTTTTCTCTGTTACTATACCAATTCGGAAGAATAATCACTTACTCGGTCATCGGCCTGCTATTTGGGTTAGCTGGCAGAAGAATCTACATCTCTGGTTACCAGCAATGGTTTTCCATTGCGATGGGGATCGTAGTTCTTAGTCTTGCTGCCTTATATTTTTTCCGGCATAAAACTGTGCATATAAAGTTTCTGAATCGGTTTTATTTCTTTATTCAGCAGCAAATAAGCAGGTTACTTAAATCGGCTAATGGACCTTTGAGTTTCTTACTGATGGGTATGGCAAACGGCTTACTGCCTTGTGGCATGGTGTATGTTGCTTTAGCTGCCACACTATCGTTCACTGAAATAGCACAAAGTGTGAGCTTTATGGCCATGTTTGGGGCCGGAACCTTACCCGCTATGATGCTCATTGGCTATGCAGGCCAGGTGATTAACCCCGGGTGGAGAACTTATTTAAGAAAACTTGTACCAATATTTATTTCGCTAATGGGTGCTTTACTCATTTTAAGGGGCCTTAATCTTGGTATCCCGTTTATCAGCCCTGAGTTGCCTCAATTCCCTGGTCATGCGGTTGTTTGCCATCCGTAAAAATGTATGTGATATAGATCAGTAATTAACCTGACCAATATCAACTCTCCGCCATTTAATCCCTGTTACTTTTAACCTAAGAATATGCACATAGATGCTCATGAAAATGAGCTATTGTTGGTTTTTGTTTCAATGCCGACCCCCGGTTCTCCGGGGGTTTCTTTTATTGCCTAAATTTGTCATCATGAAAACTATTGTTGCCGGCATTGCCGCAATCCTTTTTATAGGTTGTTCAAAAAACTCTGCGGCTGAAAAAGATACGGTGTTCCCTGTTATTACACTTGCTTCTCCTGCAAACGGGCAAAATTTTATTCCGGGGCAAACAATTCAAATCAGCGGCAACATTTCTGATGATAAGTTTATTGCAGAAGTACATATTCATGTAACCAATACCAATACAGGTACTTTGCTGATGGACGTACATATCTACCCAAATGGCAGCAGCACTACTTTTAACCAGCCCCTTACTGCAACAGCAGGGGTGAATTATAAAATACAGATAATTGCTAAAGACAGGGCTGTGAATGAGGCAAGAACGTCTGTTGATGTGACCTGCAATTAGCCAGTTCCTATCTTTGCCTCATGCACATAGATATTCTCACCGTAATTCCAGAATTGCTCGAAAGTCCTTTTCAACACAGCATCATGAAAAGAGCACAGGAAAAAGGTCTGCTAACCGTACAAGTTCACCAACTCCGCAAATGGGCTGTGAATGAATACGGCATGGTCGATGATTACCAGTTTGGCGGCGGTGCTGGTATGCTGATGATGTGTGAACCATTAGCAAAAGCTATCGAAGAATTATCACAGCAACGAAAGTTTGATGAGGTTATCTTTCTAACCCCAGACGGGGAGTTATTCAACCAGAAAATAGCTAACAACCTGTCACTGAAAGAAAATCTATTGCTCATTTGCGGACACTACAAAGGAATTGATGAAAGAATACGGGAGCATTTTGTTACGAAAGAGATCTCTATCGGTGATTATGTGCTTAGCGGAGGTGAATTACCTGCTGCTATCCTGGTCGATGCAATTGGCCGTTTATTACCGGGTGTCTTAAATGATGAAACCTCTGCCCTTTTTGATTCGTTCCAGGACAATTTATTAGCCCCCCCTGTTTACACAAGACCGGAAGATTTCCGTGGCTGGAAAGTACCTGATGTATTAATAAGTGGTAACCATAAATTGATTGAAGAATGGCGGCATGAACAATCAGTAAAGAGAACAAAAGAAAGAAGGCCTGACCTTTTAAAAGAGGAATAATGCGTAATACAATAATAAAACTATTAGCAATTATTTGTTTGATAGCAATTTTTTCATCTTGTAATTTGTCGCAAAAAAACAGTACGGATAACAAAACAAGCAATAACCAGGATAAATTCTGGCAATCCCTCCGGCAGCTTTGCGGAAAAGCATATAAAGGAACCATCGTGTCTGCGCCAGCTAATGATACGGTATTTAAGGACAAAACCCTGGTTATGCATGTCAGGGCATGTGATGATACCCGAATAAGAATTCCCTTTTTTGTTGGAGAAAACCGTTCGAGGACCTGGGTATTTTCCAAAACAAATCAACAGTTATTATTAAAACATGATCATCACCATAAAGATGGCTTACCGGATAGTATTACAATGTACGGCGGACAAACCCCCAACAATGGTATGGCAACCCTGCAAATGTTTCCAGCCGACCAGGAAACAATGAGTATGCTGCCAGCAGCAGCTGCCAATGTATGGTGGGTAGAATTGATACCAGGAAAATATTTTACTTATAACCTTCGTCGCATGGGTACGGACAGGCTATTCACTATAAAATTTGATCTTTCATCTGCCATTGACATTCCTGAGGCTCCGTGGGGATGGAAGGATTAATTCTTAGCAGGATCATTCATCAAACGATTGCCTGATTTTACTCCCGGCAACTGTTTCTCCATATTATTTAATGAACTTGCAGCAATAATAAATTGCTGTATGGATAACAACCGCAGAAAATTTCTTCGCCGCCTTGCTATTGGCAGTGGAGTGCTCGCCACTAGTCTTCCTTCCTTTGCAAAAGTGATTGGAACAACTGATGAACAAATGGATCGTTCATCAATCCTCGAAGGCAATGGCCAGCATTTTAATATGTGTGGTTATGCTGCTCCAAAAATTGAAATAGTCCGTATTGGAGTAATAGGTCTTGGTCAGCGGGGTTCAGAAGCAGTTGAAAGGCTGAGTTATATTGATGGTGTGGAAATAGTGGCATTGTGTGATAAATATCCTGACAGGATCAGTAAATCGCAGAAAGCTCTGGAGAAAATGCAGCGGCCCAGAGCAAAAGAGTATAGCGGTGAAGAAGGATGGAAAGCACTATGTGAAACCAATAATATTGATCTCGTCTACACCCCCACTCCCTGGCATTTACATACTCCTATTGCACTATTGGCCATGAAGAATGGTAAACATGCAGCCGTTGAAGTACCTGCCGGAAAAACGATGGACGAACTTTGGGAACTGGTGGAAACATCAGAAAAAACAAAGAAGCATTGTATGATGCTGGAGAACTGTTGTTATGATTTCTTTGAAATGCTGACCTTAAATATGGCAAGGCAGGGAATGTTCGGTGAACTGGTACATGCAGAAGGAGCCTACATACATGATTTGAGTAAAAGCTGGCTCTTCAACAAAAATGCGTATGCTGATATGTGGCGGCTGAAAGAAAACATCGGGCACAACGGAAACCTTTATCCAACACATGGGCTTGGGCCAATAGCCCAGTGTATGAACATCAACCGGGGCGATAAGTTCAATCACCTTGTAAGCATGAGCAGCAATGATTTTTCATTGAACAATATGGCTAAGGAAATGGCAGCTAAAGATGATTTCTTTAAGGAATATGTGGACCAACCCTACCGTGGTAATATGAGTACCACATTGATCCGTTCTAATAAAGGCAAAACAGTAATGGTACAGCATGATGTATCAACGATAAGGCCTTACTCGAGGATTCATCTTGTGAGCGGTACAAAAGGTGCTGCACAAAAATGGCCCGGCCCGGAAAGGATTGCTTTTGGGCATAGCTGGATAAAAAAAGAAGAACTGGACGATCTGTATAAAAGATATTCCCCTCCTATTATTAATCATATCGGCGCAATAGCCAAAGACGTTGGCGGACATGGTGGTATGGATTTTATCATGGACTGGCGGTTGATTGATTGCCTTCGTAATGGCTTACCCCTTGACCAGGATGTATATGACGCCGCAACATGGAGTTGCCTGATGCCACTCAGTCAGCGGTCTGTCGCCAAAAAATCCAGAACAGTTGATATTCCCGACTTTACCCGTGGAGGATGGCAAACAAATAAGCCGTTTGATCTTACCCTGAACGGGGGAGCCACGACAAAAGTCAGATCAATTAAGCCGGATTTAAAAATGAAATAATTATTCTACCTGATCAAAATCAGGTAAAACATCGTAAAACAAAAAAACTTCATTAGCCGGAATGCAGTATTTTTATGGCCTGCTAAAACAAGTTTCCCTTGGAAACCAATGGATTGAATCTGAGTTGATGATTTCTATATCATCAAGACTATTTTTGAACTTATTTATTTGGAATGAAGGCCCTGACAGTAATTACAGACCCGGTTTACGTAGAACCCGAAAATTTCAGCCGTTACGAAAAATTCTGGCTGAAATATATCAATGATAAAAGAGATCTTCCTTTTATCCATTTGCTTACGGCTATCCACATATTAGTAATACCAATTGCTATACTTCTTTATACCCCCTTATTACAAGGTTGGTATTGGTGGCTTGCTTATATTCCTTACTTCTATGTATCGCAAATGTATTTTAAAGGAAGGTTTGGGTTAATGCTGCACTGTATCAGTCACCGCAAACTATTTAAGAAAAGCTATACCTGGTTATATCATTATGTTATTTGGTTTGTATGTCCGTTTTTTGGCCACACACCTGAAACATATTTTGCCCATCACATGGGTATGCACCATGTAGAGAATAACATGCTGGATGATGCCAGCAGTACCTTGCCTTACCAACGGGACAGCCTCCGTGGATTCCTTGCCTATGTAGGACGTTTCTTACTACTTGGTTTCCGGGATACATTTATGTACTTCTTCACCCGCAAGAGAAAAAAGTTCTATATGCGCCTCACAGCAGGTGAAATATCGTTCTATCTTTTTTGCATAGGTATGTCCTTTGTCAACTTTCATGCTACTTTGTTTATTTTCATTATCCCGTTTGTATTCGCAAGGGTGGTGATGATGCTTGGCAACTGGGCACAACATGCTTTTGTAAACCTGGCCGATCTGGAAGACAACACCATTAATTGTATCAATACAAAGTATAATAAAATGTGCTGGAACGATGGCTACCATGCTATTCACCATGTCCGTCCTGCCATGCACTATACAGATATTCCAGGTGAATTTTTGAAAACAAAAGACAAACTGGCTGAACAAAAAGTGCTGGTGTTTGACGGCATTCATTATCTCCACATTTTTGTCTGGCTAATGACCAAACGATACGATAAGCTGGCAAAAAACCTGGTCAACCTGAATAATATGTTCACCAGCGAAGAAGAAGCTATTGCTTTAATGAAAGAAAGAACTAGAAAATATAAAACTTCAGAATAATTAAAAGGGCTTCAATTGAAGCCCTTTTGTTTTTTATTCTTTCTGTTCCTTTTTTATCCCGATTACCGGCATCATCTTTTCATGAATCAACTGATTAAGTTTTGTAACATCTCCACTCATTATTTTCTTCAGTTTATTCAGTTGCTCATCAATCTGTATCACTAATTCAGCATAAGCATCTTTTGACTGGCGGCTAAGTCCTGATTGTCCGGCAGCAGCTGCATTGTAAATGCTGGATAATTTATCGTCAAGCTTTATCGGGAAATTCAATACATCTTGTCCGCTTTTTGCTTTCGTTTGATGTAAAGATTCTTCTACTTCCTTTATTTGCTTGTTCACTGTATCAATCTGTTCTTTTACTTCTTTTGGCATATCCTTACCAACCCTGTCGCTGAAATCAGTCATTTGCTGTCGTAGCTCACGGATATTTTTAATAGCCTTCATTATTTCAGACGACTTATCCCGGATGGTAATAAGATGATTGAACTGTTCATCATATTCAGCTTGTGATGTTTTATAATTCGGGTCGGCCAAAATGATAAATGGAACCTCCGTAGAATCATTGCCTGATTTGAATTTGGCGAAATAATTTCCCGGAGCAGCTTTCGGCCCACGGATAAACCCATTCCATAGTATTAATCCTTCGACCCTTTCTGCTTCAGGATAATTCATATCCCATTCGAATTGATTTATGCCCTTTACCACTTCAATTTTATTTTCCTTAGATGAAGTAGAATAGGTTTTAATTGTTTTTTTATCCTCGTCCATTACCTCAATAGAAAGCTTAGTGGAATCGGCCGCCTCTTTCAGGTAATAATTAAATACAACGCCGTTGGGCGGGTTCATACCTGCATTCGTCAGTGATGTTACTCCAACACCTCCCCCGCCCCGACGGCCGCCGCCCGGCATGCGGTAAGCAGGATTTACATCAAACACATGCAGGTTTTTATTTAAAATCCCGATACTCTTTTGCTGAATCACCGTCAGATCATCGAGTATATAAATACTTCTTCCTTGTGTGCCGACGATAAGGTCATTATTTTTTATAGCCAGGTCAGTTATAGGAACAACGGGCAAATTCAGCTGAAACGATTTCCAACTGGCGCCGTCATCATAAGAAATGTACATTCCGTATTCCGTGCCGGCATATAATAAACCGGCCCTTTTTCTATCAGCTCTTATTGCCCTGGTAAAATGTAAACGGTTAATGCCATTCACTATCAGCTTCCATGTTTTACCATAATCTTCAGTTTTATAGATATACGGTGCAAAATCATCACTTTTATATCTCGTACCAACAAAATATGCTGCTCCTCTTTTGAAGGGATCTGCCTCAATGCAATTCCACATCATTGCTTTTGGGCAATCCTTTGGAGTTACATTCTCCCAGTTTTTGCCACCATTTTTGCTGATATGGATGAGGCCATCATCACTGCCTGTCCAGAGCAAATCTTTTTCCAGCCAACTTTCAGTTGCCGTGAAGATGGTGCAGTAATATTCCACACTGGTATTGTCTTGCGTTATTGGTCCGCCGCTTGATGCTTGTTTCTTTTTATCATTGGTGGTCAGGTCTGGGGAAATCATCTCCCATGTTTTTCCTTCATTCTCTGTGGCAAAAAGATGATTACCTGCTGCATATAACTTTTTAGGATTATTCGGGGAAAAGAAAATCGGGTAATTCCATTGGAAACGATACTTAGCCGTTTCAGCACCTGCACCCATATTATCTATGGGCCAAACATTTATCATACGGCTTTCCCCGGTACGATGATCCAGCCGCTGCAACATGCCCATATAATTTCCTCCGTATGTCACATCAGGATTTAACGGATCTGCTACCACATAGCCACTTTCGCTGCCAGCAGTATTTTCCATATCAGCTGCAGTAATAGATGAGCCGTATGTACGGCTTTTGATCCTGAACGCACTGTTATCCTGCTGGCCGCTCAGGATGCGATACGGGAATGCATTGTCTGTACTAACCCGGTAAACCTGAGCTGTTGGCTGATTCAGATAAGTACTCCAGTTATTTCCTCCGTCAAAACTCACTTGTGCACCACCATCATCTGCAACGATCATCCTGTTACCATCCTCCGGATCTATCCACAGATCATGATGGTCGCCATGCGGCGTATTGATTGATTGAAAAGTTTTACCTCCGTCGTTGCTCCGCATAAAATTTACATTGGGGCAATACACTTTGTTTTCATTCTTTGGATCAACAAATACCTTGGTATAATACCAGGCCCGTTGCCGGATATTATTATCGCTGCTTTGCAGGGTCCATGTTTCACCTGCATCGTTGCTGGAATAAAGACCGCCCTTTTCATTTTCTAACAGGCAATAAATTTTATCTGTATTAGAAGGAGCTACAGCTACACCAACTATTCCCCACACTCCTTTAGGTAATCCTTTCTTTCCTGAAATATTCATCCATGTCTCCCCGCCATTTGTGCTTTTCCATAAACCACTTCCTTCCCCACCGCTTTCCAACGAATTGGGAGTACGAATGAGCCGCCAGGTGCCGGCATAAAACACATTTGGGTTTCCGGGTTCCATGACAAGGTCGCTGCAACCGGTTTGGTTATTGACAAATAAAGTCCGTTTCCAGGTTTTCCCGCCGTCAGTTGTTTTGTAAACACCTCTTTCGTCGTTGGGTCCAAACAAATGTCCCATCGCTGCCACCCATACTATGTCAGGGTTTCTTGGGTGAATAACAATACGGATAATATGTCTCGCATCGTTAAGGCCGATATTTTTCCAACTTTTGCCACCATCCTCACTGCGCCACATACCACCAAGCCCCTCGCTTACATTTCCACGCATAGTGTTCTCACCTTCTCCTGCATACACCACCGTTTCATCAGAAGGTGCTATAGCAACTGCTCCAATTGAACTTCCATAATATTTATCTGAAACATTCTTCCAATTGCTTCCTCCATCGGTTGTTTTCCAAACACCTCCTCCTGTACCGCCAAAATAGAAAGTGTTTCTATTCTTATAACTGCCGGTAACAGCACCGCTTCTTCCTCCCCGCCAGGGGCCAATAAGCCGGTATTTGGTTTTTGACAATAGAACAGAATCACCGTCTGCAGTGGCAATGTAAGTTGCAGGTTTTGTCTTTTGTGCCTGTACCGCTGTAAACGATAATGTCAACAGCAGAAAAATAAGTTTTCTCATATAGCAGTGGTTGATGTGTAAATTAGCTTTTGAAGTTAGTGAATTACCTTTATCAAAATCAAAACTCATGTCATCGTTTTCAATAAGTGGTAATCTTGTTGATGTTCACCGGCAAAACATCTATCCTGCAGCTATAACAGTTGAGAACGGAAAGATAATCTCCATTAAAGAGATTTCAGGTTCCGGGCTCCCGGCCCAAGACTATATTCTTCCCGGCTTCATAGACAGCCATGTTCACATTGAAAGCTCAATGCTGGTCCCATCAGAATTTGCAAGGCTGGCAGTAGTGCACGGAACAGTCTCCACAGTCAGCGATCCGCATGAAATTGCCAATGTCTGCGGCATGGAAGGGGTTGAGTTCATGATTGAGAATGGGAAAACAGTTCCATTCAAATTCAATTTTGGTGCACCAAGTTGTGTACCAGCTACCATTTTTGAGACAGCAGGGGCAGTACTGGACTCAAAAGATGTAGAACAATTACTACAAAGAGATGAAATAAAATACCTGAGTGAAATGATGAATTTTCCCGGTGTGTTATTCAAAGATGAGGAAGTGATGAAGAAGATAGCCGCAGCACACGGCCTGGGAAAACCAGTTGATGGCCATGCACCGGGTCTAAGAGGAGAAAAAGCAAAACAGTATATTGATGCAGGCATCTACACCGACCATGAGTGCTTTACTGCTGAAGAAGCCCTAGATAAATTACAATATGGCATGAAGATCATTATCCGGGAAGGAAGTGCAGCTAAGAATTTTGAAGCATTGATTGATTTGTTGCATGATTATCCCGATATGATGATGTTTTGCAGTGATGATAAACATCCTGACAGTTTGGTGCTGGGGCATATCAACCAGCTTTGTGCAAGGGCAGTTGCAAAAGGCATTGACATATTTAAAATCCTGAAAGCAGCTTGTGTAAATCCTGTTCTTCATTACAAACTGGATGTCGGGTTACTGAGAGAAGGCGATTATGCAGATTTTATTGTGGTGAAGGACCTGGAAAAATTTGAAGTAGTTAAGACATTTATTAATGGTGAATTGGTGGCAGAGAATGGAGTGTCAAATATTAAGACATCCAAATCCGGCATCGTAAATAATTTTTTCCGTGCTAAAAAAGAAACAGCAGATTTTGAAGTCGCATGGAAAAATGAAACCGAAATTCCGGTAATTGAAGCCCTGGATGGGCAGTTAATAACAAACAGGCTTTTAATTGCACCAAATATTGTTGATGGACGAATTATATGCGATGTTGAAAGAGATATTCTAAAAATTGTTGTGGTCAACCGTTACAACAAAGCCCCGGTTGCCAAAGCTTTCATCAAAAACTTTGGATTGAAGCAGGGAGCATTGGCCTCTTCTGTGGCACATGACAGTCACAATATCGTAGCTGTCGGTGTTGATGATGAAAGTATTTGTAAAGCGGTAAACCTGGTTATTGAAAATACCGGTGGGGTCAGTTTTTGTAATGAAGACCTTGAAATGATCGTACCATTACCCGTAGCCGGGTTAATGAGTAATGAAGATGGTTATAAAATAGCGGCGCAATATTCTTTGATTGACAAAGCCGTAAAAGATGCCGGTTCTGTTTTAGGTTCTCCATTTATGACACTTTCCTTTATGGCTTTATTGGTAATACCACATTTGAAGCTGAGTGATAAGGGTTTGTTTGATGGTGACCGATTTGAGTTTGTAGAATAATATCTACCTTAATTGTAAAATAGAAAGTTATGCTCAAAGTCTCTGGCAATTGGTTTCATAGGCCAACGAAAAGACAGGTTACAATATTTACATTAGTTTGGTTAATGGGAGTTACCTGCCTTGTTATCGCAATGACAGACTTTTTTAGTAAAGGCTTATTACAAAGAAAATATTTCATTAATTTCTTCATGATTCTATTTTCTTTAATATCTGTGCTTCGGTGTTGGAACCAGTATTGGAAACAAAACAATAAGAAGAAAGTTTTTTAGGACTTCCTCCAACTTTCACAATCCCTTAATAAGTAAACAAGGCAGTTTCTGCATCTAATTCATAACTACGGTTAAAGACCCGGCAGGGTTTGGAAAGTGCGGACAGAAGGGGTCAGAACGATTAAAGCCCTTTGTTATGAAACAACATTTACACATTTCCGCCGCCTTCGATCAGCCTGAATTTGTTCAGAATCTCGTAGAACGTTTGGCCTACCGCCGTTACGAACAGGGCTTTGGCAAACAAAGGGTTCCCCGTGGTTTAAAAGCCATTGAAACTTCCAGCACCGAGACCTATGTAAGCGGAACAATGGCCATTGATTTTGCAGACGGACAAGAACCTGTCAATATGCCTTTTATCACCTGCTTTGCTTTTACCTGCATTAAAGGTGACAGTGAGCCTTATCAGCTTATATGGAGCAGTTCGCTAAACTAATGGTCTTTTAAAATCCATTTCACTTTTTCACCCCTTCTTTTCTGCCATTCACCGGGATTAGGCTGCATAGTACCCATTCGCTATTGACCATCTACTTTACTGCCTATAGTTTTGGTCAAAATTTGAAGAAATGAGAGATTTCAGGGAATTCAGGGAACGGCAAAGGCGCCGTTGTGAAGAAAGGATTGAACGCCACCGTAATGGTCATGGTCATATCTGGACAGGTGCTTTTATACTGCTGATAGGTGTGGCTGCCATGATAAAAGCAATCGTTACTGACGTACCTGATTGGGTATTCAGCTGGCAAACATTTTTAATAGCTCTTGGTGTTTTTATTGGCGCCAAGCATCGTTTCCGTGGTGGTGCCTGGTTTGTGCTGATACTCGTTGGCACAGGTTTTTTACTTCGTGATATTTACCCGGACCTGGCCATACGCCGCTATATCTGGCCGATGGTTTTCATTGTAGTCGGTGCATTCCTCATCATCCGGCCCCGCAGGTACAACTGGTCAAATACAGAACTGAATGAAAAAAAAAAGGCGGCTTCTGCACAAGGGGCAGTTGTACTTGATGAAGAAGAAACGTGGAGCCAGGACGACTATGTAGATACAACCTGCATTTTTGGCGGATCAAAAAAGAATATACTCTCCAAGGATTTTAAAGGCGGGGATATTGTAAACATTTTTGGTGGCACAGAGCTAAATCTCACCCAAGCGGATATAAAAGGAACCGTAGTACTTGAGATCACCACTGTTTTCGGTGGCACGAAACTGATAGTACCTGCCAACTGGGAAGTAAAATCCGAAGCTGTTACCATTTTCGGTGGTCTTGAAGACAAGCGGAATATGCATGCTATGGCTGACAATCCCGAAAAAGTTTTATTGCTGAAAGGAACTGTGATATTCGGTGGTATTGAAATAAAGAGTTTTTAAAGACAGGTGTACATCTGTCATTTTTTATATATACCATAAACCAACCTGTATGAACTGGTATCTTGTAAAAATGGTCTTTCGTATCGTTTGCGGCGATGGCAACCATACTGCACAATTTGATGAGCAACTCCGGCTAATTTCAGCTGATAGTAAAGAAGAGGCATTTCATAAAGCCCAGGTGCTGGGTGGTAAAGAAGAAGAAATGTTTTTTAACCGCAACCAGCAATTAGTGCAATGGCAATTTATCAGCGTAAGTGAACTGTACCAGCTAAACGAGCTGATTGACGGGGCAGAGTTATACTCCAGGATTGAAGAAAAAGAGTATGCAGACAGCTATATACACATCGTTCACAAAAAGGCAGAGCAGATCCGTTTTGGCAATACACTTGAAATACTGAACCTGGCATAAAATGTCTACGTCTCCCCTTTCAATAATAAAATTCCGTATTATTTTTATCCTTTGCTGGCTGGTGATGGTGGCCGACAATGTAATGGTGCTGAATTTTTTTGGGCTACCCTTAAGGGCGGCCATTATTGACAGTCTTATCAGCAACACCTTGTTACTGATGGCCTGCCTGCTGGTGATGAACACTCTCCGTTATTATTTACCAAAAGGTCAGCAGTACATTAATATCTTCTCTATTTGCCTTTTTCTCACCATTATCTGGTTACTGTTATCAAAATGGTTATTGAAAGTTTCATTGGGTCATTACGAAGGGTACACCAATTTGCTGCAGCATTCGCTATCTATTCGTTTTAGTATTGCTTTTCTGCTGCTTGGGTGTGTAACGATGATAAGTATTCTCTGGTATAACCAACTGGAACAAAAAGAAAAAGATGAACGGAAGACAGATGCAGAAAAACTAGCGAAAGAAGCAGAGTTATTCAAACTTCGTCAGCAATTACAACCTCACTTTTTATTCAACAGTTTAAACTCTATTAATGCACTAATCGGAAGCAGACCAGAAGAAGCCAGAAAAATGGTTCAGCAGCTGTCTGATTTCTTAAGGGGTACTATAAAAAAAGAAGAAACGCAATGGGTGACATTACAAGAAGAACTGCAATACCTGCAATTGTACCTTGATATCGAAAAAGTAAGGTTTGGCAACCGGCTTGCGACTGAAATTGAAATTGATGAAACTACAAAGCAGTTGAAACTTCCTGCCTTGCTATTGCAGCCAATCGTTGAAAATGCCATCAAGTTCGGATTATATGATACAACCGGTGACACAGTAATTCGTTTATATGCAGGTAAAGAAGGCGACAACCTTATTATCAAAGTGCTGAACCCCTTTGACCCCGAAACATCCTCGCCAAAACAGGGCACCGGTTTTGGATTAAAATCTGTGCAGCGAAGACTGTATCTGTTGTTTGCAAGAACCGACCTGTTGACGACTCATGCAAAAGAAAATATCTTTACAACCGTTGTAAAAATCCCCCAGGGATAATAATATGAGCAAAGTAATTATTATAGATGACGAACCACTGGCAAGAAGTATTGTGAGTGAATACCTGCAGAAGCACCCGGAATTGGAACTGGTGCAGGAATGTGGCGATGGCTTTGAAGGATTAAAAGCCATTCAGCAACACCAGCCTGATCTCATTTTCTTAGACATTCAAATGCCCAAAATAACCGGGTTTGAAATGCTGGAGCTGATTGAACAGCCACCGGCTGTTATTTTCACTACGGCTTTTGATGAATATGCCATCAAAGCATTCGAGTCGCATGCTGTAGATTACCTGCTCAAACCCTTTAACCAGGACCGGTTTGATAAAGCCATTGCCAAATGGGCAGAACAAAAAACAACCAGCACTCTGAAAGCAACACAAGACTTATTAGAGTCGGCTTCGTTGTCCCCTTCGCAAAGCCAGCGCATAGTAGTAAAAAATGGCAGTAAAATAAAGATCATCCCGGCACATGATGTGCTATACCTGGAAGCGGCGGATGATTATGTAAAAATTCATACTCCGGAAGGCTATTTCCTGAAAAATAAAACGATGGCTCATTTCGAACAATCGCTGGACCCGCAGCAATTTGTCCGTTCGCACCGTTCCTATATTGTGAATGTGCAGCAGATCACAAGAATTGATCCGTATGAAAAAGATAACCATGTTGCTGTTCTTCGTTCGGGAGCAAAAGTGCCGGTAAGCAGAAGTGGTTATGGAAAACTGAAAGAGGTGCTGGGGTTGTAAACTTAACGCTTATGCCGGGTAAGGACTACCGGGTTTAACACTCCCCGTCAAGCACTTTCACCGTTTGCTCATAAAAATTCTTAGCCCTTTCCGGTGTGCTGCCAATACAGACCACTCCAAGTTTGCCGTATTGGGACAAGGCCCCGATCAGGTGAAACATCACACCCTCCTGGGACGTGCCATCATAGTGCAAATGGTGTAACATGGCAATGTCAATAAGGTCCGGCGGCGTGATGCCGATGTATTTTTCACTCCGCAGGTTATCTGAGCAGAAGTAATAACGGGTCTGGCGGTTGGCTGTAAGGTACATTCCGTTTTCATAATCATAATCTCCGTCGGTAAGGAACTGGAGTAATATATAAGGATGTGTGGTGCCGCCTTTCCGGAGGTTTATTTCAATGGCATAATGTTTCCAGCCATCTTCTTCTTTTACGGAAATAAAATCTACGCCAAAGCGTCCCATCACCCCTGTTTTTTGTAATGCCTGTGCCACTTTTAATCCGGCCTCCCCTATCTCTATTGAATACT
The DNA here is from genome assembly GCA_037045605.1 of Chitinophagaceae bacterium. Classification (GTDB taxonomy): domain Bacteria; phylum Bacteroidota; class Bacteroidia; order Chitinophagales; family Chitinophagaceae; genus JJ008. The sequence continues at coordinate 87,532 of JBAOHK010000023.1, forward strand.
CCTCCGATGCAGGGAAATGGGCACCAATAAAAACCTGTCCGCTTTCGCCACCTACCACCTGGTCATGGGTAGAAATAACTTTACAATCCCCCAGCGGGTTAATGCGGCACTGAACCGAAGGCGATGTCTTTATTTCTCCTTCGACAAAAGCTTCCACAATACCACCCATGGATTGAAACTTATACATGAAATCCTTGTAAGTCAGGTCGCCGGCAACGATCTTAAGTTTGTGCATGAGGTGTTCATTTATCCATGGCCTCCATTCTGTTCCATCTTCAATGCCCTCGTAAGAAAATATGGCATTCCCCTCTCCGGAAAAGCCATCATTCATTTTTACAACTGCTTTTTTGAGGAACGGATTATTCAGCTTCAGTTCAGAAAGTGCATTGATTATCTCTTCTTCATTTTTGAGATCTTCATAGCCATCCGGCACATTCAATCCGCATTGTTTAAAAATTTTCCGGCTGTTGCTTTTATTTCCCTGGTCGCATAATTCCGGGTCGCAGCCATAAATTGGCATGTCTAATTTTACTGCCAGTGTCCTTTCATGCTTAGTAACATTGAAGCAGGCCAGGTGAGCTGCATTACCGGCAGGTATGCTTTTTCTAATCCGTTCGATCAATCTTGGCCTGTCCAGTATTTTTTCTGTTAGTGATTTTGACGATGCATCATAGCAACTGAGCATTGTTAACCGTTGCAAAGCATGATGACGGGTGATACCGGGAAGCAGGTGCAGGTAATAATCAACAATAACAGGGTCAACAGGAGTACTGGTAATGTACACCACATGGGTGCGGGGCATACGAAGCAACATCAGTAAACAAAGTAACCTTTCCTCATAATGCACATGGCCGTTTACTTTGGCCAGTATTTCCTGGTCAAGTGTAATAGAGGGAATAATAACAACCGATTTGGCAGCCAGTTTATCCGGAAATACTTTGCGAAACTGCCGGGGAAACTGGTTTTGTATCTTACGAAACACCAGTACTTCTTCCATAGAACCTGCAACAGGTTCTTTTTTTCCGCTGCTTGAAGTTTACTTGCCTCCGGCATAATTTAATGATTATAAAGATTGAATCCCAAATTATGAATAGTTCCGGAATCAACCTAAGCCTCCTGCCCGGTCCATAATGCCCCGCCGATACTATCTCTTGCCGACCCGGTTACGGAAGATAATACATTATACTCTTGCCGCCACCTTAGCACTCCTATAAAAGCCATAACTAATGCCTCCTTAAAATTAACCAGTTTTTTATCAGGCACAACAGGCTCAATATTCAATCCTTTCAATTGTTCTGCCAATCGCTGAATGAGAAAAGTATTGAAAGCACCGCCACCTGTAATAAGCAATTTGGGGTTTGCGGTTATTGATTTATGGTTATCTGCTGCCACAATCGCATCCCGGATTTGAACAGCAATGTGCTCAGTATAAGTTCTCAGCGAATCCGGAAGAGATAAAGCCTGATCTTTTATCAACGGGTACACTACATCAGTTCCAAAATCATTCGCTAACGATTTTGGATGAGGCTGTTTATAATACTCAAGTGCATTTAGCCTATTCAGCAGTTCCCCGTTAACATTACCGCTGGCAGCCATTTCTCCACCTTCATCAAAATCTTTTCCCGCATCGTTTGCAAGCATATTCAAAACCCGGTTGGCCGGGCAAACATCGAAAGCGATGTATTTGTCCGTATTCAGAGAAATATTGGCGATACCGCCGATATTTAAAAAATAGTCATACTCACCCATCAATAACTTTTCTCCAACAGGAACGATTGGCGCCCCTTGCCCGCCAAAAGCTACATCCAGCGAACGCAGGTCTGAAACAACCGGCAGTTTTGTTTCAGCAGCAATGGCAGCTCCATCGCCCAACTGTGCGGTCATCTTCTTAGACGGAACATGAAAAGTTGTGTGTCCATGAGAAGCGATGACGGCAACTTTATAATCCAGTTGATGCTTATCAATAAATTTATTTACCTGCTGGCCGGTATAATGCCCATAATCAGTGTGTAATAACATATAATCTCTTGCCGGGAGATTTATGGCATTGCTGAGTTTTGTCACCCACTCATCAGTATAGGGATAGCAATCAGCCTCCAGTATTTCACAGGTCCACTTTCCACCTTGTTCCTGGAACTCCACAAAAGCAATATCCAGCCCATCCAGCGAACTGCCACTCATTAAACCGATAGCCCTGTAAACCATGAAACTGATTTTAGATTAGATTTGCCAAAAGTAATTTATCCGCCGCCGCCCGGGTTTGACTTTTTTCATCCGGAACAAGGCACAGGATGCCAAAAGTAAATCTTCAAAATGATTGTCAATCTAAGCCAGCAACATTCTTTGGTAAGTAATTGGGTAGGCGAACTCCGCAATGTGAATGTGCAAGCTGACAGGATGCGGTTTCGCCGCAATCTCGAACGCATCGGCGAAGTGGCGGCTTATGAAATCAGCAAAGTGCTGCCTTTTGTGGAAACAGAAATACAAACCCCACTGGGCATTGCCGTACATAAAGTATTAAAAGATCAGCCTGTGCTGGCTACCATTCTCCGGGCCGGGCTGCCACTGCACCAGGGATTGCTTAATTATTTTGACCAGGGAGACAATGCGTTTATATCTGCGTACCGCAAGCATAATAAAGACGGCAGCTTTGAGATCAGCCTTGACTATGTTTCCTGCCCGGAGCTGGAAAACAGGGTGGTCATCATATCTGACCCGATGCTGGCAACGGGTTCTTCCCTCGTAAAAACCATTCATTATTTAAAAGCAGAAGGAAAACCCAGTGCAATTCATATTGTTGTCGCTATTGCCTGCACAGTTGGCATAGAATATGTGAAACGAGAGGAGCCATCTGTAACGATCTGGTGTGGTGATATTGATGATGAGCTTACGGCCAAAGGCTACATTGTTCCCGGGCTGGGTGATGCAGGAGATCTTGCCTTTGGAACCAAAGTGCAGATGTGAGGGAAGGTTATGAGCTAAGAGTTTCGGGTTACGAGTCTTAATCCCAATGTTTTAGGAGCCATTCTCGTAGCCCGCAGCTGCTAACTCACAGCTTTTTATGCAGCAATAATTCTACAAAATAGGTCTTGAAAAAGTTGTATTTTTCCATTTCGTACCGGACAGGACGTATAAACAAAGGAAGGTTAAGGCAATTTCAAGAAGAACTAAGGCGTTTTAATTAATCAGGACTCAGGTTATGCACTGTCTGACCAGTGAAAAAACTATATTAGCTGTGATGAAAAAAATTCTTTCTACCCTTACGGTTTGTGTGGCTTTGGTAAGTGTGTCAAATGCCCAGGACCCTAATTTTTCGCAATTTTTTGCCTCGCCTCTTACGCTGAATCCGGCACTGACGGGTAAGTTTGATGGTGTGTATCGTATTGCGGGTAATTACCGCAATCAATGGCCAACAATTAATAATGCTTTTGTCACCAAAACAGTTTCTGTTGACTTTGGTATTATGAAAAACCGTCTGGCAGATGTAGACCAGATGGGGATTGGCATCCTCGGTTTTACTGACAGGGCCGGAGACGGAGTATTGGTCACCAATTCAGCAGGTTTATCATTCGCTTATCATAAAGGATTAGATGAAAACGGACTGCACCAGATCGGTGCCGGTTTCCAGGGAACTTATACTAACAAGAGATTAGATGTAACCAAAGTGGTTTTTGAAGATGAACTAACTCCCTTTGGATTCATTCCCGGAACAACAGGTGAGATATTTACAAACAAACAAGTGAATGTGAGTTATGTAGATATCAATGCCGGTATTTTATACAATGGAAGTACCAACGGTTATAATAATTTTTATATTGGTGCTTCAATGTACCATATCAACCGCCCAAAAGAAAGTTTCCAGGGCGGACAGTTTCTATTGGCCTCCAGAACAACTATCCAGGCTGGTGGAAAAATACCAATTGGTTCTTACCATGCCTTTCACTTTGCTGCCAATCACAGCATGCAGGCAAAAGCACATAATACAACCGTAGGCGGCACTTTTGCTTATAATGTAAATAATGACGACGTAAATCCCACTAATCTTTTCATAGGAGCCTGGTATCGCTTTGACGATGCTGCTATTCCCTATATAGGTTTGGAGTTTGGAGGATTGCATATCGGTGCTTCGTACGATGCTAACACTTCCAGCCTGAAACCCGCCTCTAATTCAAGAGGTGGCATGGAGCTTTCGCTGATCTACATTAAGAAACCGGTTGATCCGAATGCTAAGAAGTTGAACTGTCCACGGTTCTAAAAATAAACTTTCCAACTGCATATTAATAAAAGCAACATCTTTCAGTGTTGCTTTTATTTTTGAATAACCTGGAATATCTTTATACCAATACCATTATTTATGAAAAAACTATTCAATCTTACGATTCTTGTTTCCCTGTTTTGCACCTGCTCTTATGCACAGGACATGGGCTTCCGCACAACAGATATCGGCGCTGAGTATCAGAAATATGAGCATGGCTCCATTTACAACCTTCATATTGCCTTCAATGCAAAGCTGAACCATTCTTTCCAGCTAAGATTAGGCTATAACCAGGTGCCGGCTTACCGGGTTGATGCACATACCGAATCAGGTAATGGTTGGGGTGGCGGTCTTGGCTATCGATATTATTTTAAACCTTTTCCGTATAAGCTTTTTATCGGGGCCAGAACGGATATCTGGTCCATGAAGATCGATTTGGATTTCAGCCCTGCGGATGGTCCTGCATATTATCCCGGCAATACCCTGATATTACAACCTGCTCTTGAAACCGGCTACACTTTTGTTATCAATGACATGCTGTATATAACTCCTTATGTATCGGCGGGATTTCAGACTGATTTTGATAAAGGAGGAAGTACCGTAAAATACGGCAATGGTTTTATCCCAACCGCCGGCATCAGTACCGGCATCCGTTTATGATGATCGATTTTTTACAACTTCATCAGCAGGGGAAGTAAAAACCAGCAGAAAAGTGTGATCAGGACAACTGACACAATATTCATCACAAATCCTGCTTTCAGCATTTCTTTTAGTTTGATATGACCGCTGGCAAATGCAATGGCATTGGGCGGAGTACCCATCGGCATCATACTGGCGCAACTGGAGGCCAATGTCATGGCGATGCCCAACTGCAGGGGAGGCATACCAACAGCGTCAGCCAGGCTGCATACTACAGGTGTAAATACAATGACCTGGGCAATATTGCTCATTACTTCGCTGATGAAAATCGACAAAACAGTAACCATCAGCAATAACACAAACCCTCCGGTTGCAAAATGAGAAAGCCAAACGCCTAACTGCTGTATCAGTCCGGCTTTATCCAATGCAGTGGCAAGTGCAATGCCACCGCCAAAGAGCAACAGAATACCCCATGCCATTTTCTTTGTATCATCCCACTCCAGCAGGCTGCCCTGAAGATTATTTTCATCTGATCCGTTTTTATCCTCTTTTTGTTTTAGTGAGCCGGAGGGACAAACGAACAATGCAATGCCTCCCATTAATGCAATAATCGTATCATCCAATTTGATCACATCTTGCAGATTATTAACCGGATCCTTAAGAATCCACAGGAAAGCCGTGGAGAGAAAAATGACAAGCACCCTTTTTTCCGAAACAGAAAGAGGCCCAAGTGATTTATATTCCTCGTTGATATAAAGCCTTGCGGCCCCGCTGGGGCGGATATGATTTCGGAAAAGGACTTTTGTCAATACGATGTATAATGTTATCAGCAGGATGATGGCCATAGGCATACACAACAGCATCCAGTCAATAAATCCGATGTTGGAATATTGTTTTTCATAGATACTGACAAACGCCGCATTCGGTGGTGTGCCGATGATTGTAGATATTCCTCCGAAATTGGAAGCATAAGCGATAGATAACATCATCGCAAGACTGAAATTTTTAAAATTCCCGGCACTATCACTGCTATCCTTCATAACATGTACTACAGATAAGGCAATCGGGAACATCATCATTGTAGTAGCAGTATTGCTGATCCACATACTGATAAAACCGGTTGAAAGGATAAATCCCAATACGATCCTGTTGCCACTGGTTCCTGTAATTTTTACAATACCCAATGCTATGCGGCGGTGAAGGTTCCATTTTTCAATGGCAAGCCCCAGCATGAAACCGCCCATGAACAGAAAAATATTCTGGTCTCCATAGCTTACGGCTACAGTCTTTAATTCTGCTACACCGAACAAAGGGAATAAAACAAGTGGCAACAATGCTACAACCGGCATGGGCAAGGCTTCGGTAACCCACCAGCTTATCATTAATGCAGCAATAGAAAGTACAATTGATGCCTTTTCATTTACACCAAAAGGGTTGACGAAATAAAAAAACAAAGCAATTGCAAGGCCGGCAAAAAGAGAAATGAATTTGATTTGTTGTTTGGACAAGCAGCCAGATTTGGCCTGAAAATACAACCTATTTGGGTTTGCCGCTTACAAAAGGGTTCCCTTTTATGTAAAACCGGTAGTGGAGTAAGGCATCCTTTCCGGCATAGTCAACCCCAATCCGGGGAGAAGCAGCTATTTCATTTTTACTATAGACAAATCCATCCTCTGCCAGTAATAACTCTTTGCTTTGTAATGAACAGCCACTATGCAAAACAGATATTCCCATCGCTTTAGATAAATTACCCGGACCTTTTGTCAATGTATGATCTGATTTCTTTTTACCCGTTCTTTTCAGCATTTCCTCTATTCCTTTAACCGGCTCAAGGGCCCTGATAAGTATAGCATGGGGAGTCTCCTTGCTGCTGGTTACCACATTGAACAGATGATGAATACCATAGCACAGGTAAACATAAGCCACTCCCCCCTGAGAATACATTACTTCGTTACGATTTGTTCTCCTCCCGCCAAATGCATGAGAGGCTTTATCAATAACTCCATTGTAAGCCTCCGCTTCTACTATCCGGCCAGCTGTCATTATTCCATTCCATTTCGTTACCAGTAGTTTCCCCAGCAACTCCCTGGCAATTTGCAACACATCATTTCTGTAATAAAAATTTAAGGGCAGTTTTTGCATTTATGAAACTCCGTTTTTTATTAACCCCTTTTGGCTATTCACTATTCACCATTCACTATATTTACCACCCAAATTAAGGCTTTGTTGAAAGAAATTGTCATAGCAGTTCAGGCATGGGGAGAAGCCCGTCATTTTATTCAAAAGAACAAGATCTTTAAATGGATAATCGGGCCAGGTATCATTTATACCCTGCTTTTTATAGCCGGGATGTTTTTTTTCTGGCAATCGTCAGACTCTGTTATTTCATGGGTGAGCAGTAAACTGGGTATTGAAAGCTGGCTGCAGAAAGAAAGAAGCGAATGGCTTAGTTTCCTTTTTGTAATGACAGGGATGATGCTGCGGTTAATATTGGTTCTGTTCTACTTTTCATTTTTCAAATACCTTATCCTGATTATCGGCTCACCTGTGTTTGCCTATCTCAGTGAAAAAACCGAAGCTATTATTGAAGGCAAAGAACATTCCTTCAACTGGCCGGAACTGAAAAAAGATTGCGTACGGAGTATTAAACTGGCTTTACGCAACTGTGGCTGGCAATCTGTTTATCTTATTGCACTGATACTATTATCGCTGGTTCCTGTTATTGGATGGATCACCCCTATTATCGCCTTGCTGATGGAATGTTATTATTTCGGCTTTTCCATGCTGGATTACAGTTTTGCAAGAATCAATTTTACTCCTTCGCAAAGTATTGCCTTTACAGGGAGACACAGAGGTCTGGCTATTGGAAACGGCTTGCTATTTTATATAATGCATATCGTTATTATCCTAGCCCCGGCTTATGCCATCATTGCGGCCACACTCAGTGTACATAAAGTAAAAAATAGTTAACGGGATGGCAACTGTTTACCTCATACCGTCCTTATTATCTGAAGAAGGGCTTAATACGATTCCGTCTTATATTATTGATGCGATAAAACAGTGCGAGGTTTTTTTTGCAGAAAATGAAAGAACAACCCGCCGTTATTTCAAACAGCTTTGGAAAGAGATGGTAATTGATAATTACGAATGGCACACCATCACTGATGATTCACCGGCTATTTTCAAACAGAAACTGGCAGAAGAAAAAACAATCGGCATCATTAGTGAAGCCGGTTGTCCGGGTGTAGCCGATCCGGGCCAGGCATTGATTGCAGTTGCACAGGAAGTAAATGCAGCAATAAAACCCCTGGTAGGGCCAAATTCAATTTTGCTTGCCCTGATGGCAAGCGGAATGAATGGGCAGCAGTTCCAGTTTACAGGCTATCTGCCGATAGATAATCAACAACGGATAAAAGCCATTAAAGACCTGGAAGCAGAATCAGCCAGGAAAAAATGTACGCAGATCTTTATTGAGACTCCATACCGGAATAATCAACTAATTGAGGCATTGCTGAAATGTTGTGCCAGCTCAACAAAACTTTGTATTGCAGCAGATATTACCGGGAAGAATGAATGGATAAAAACAAAAAGCATTGCAGCCTGGCAAAAAAATAAACCGGACATCCATAAACGTCCGGCTATCTTTTTATTGTATTCAGGGCAATAGGCTTATTCATCTTTCATTGAGACAATACTGTCTACGATATACTTTGTATTACCCCGCCAGGGAACAACCCCATGATATTCTTTGTAGTGTAAATCGAAACGTTTGCCGCTGTTCGCCGCAAGGATATCGTATATTTTTTTACTCTTGATCGAAAACTCAAACTCATAAGATTGAATCATACCGGCAGTTTTACTACGGTACCCCTCTTGTATCAATTTACCTTCATACGTCTTGAAAACATTTCCTTTTCGTACTGCATAATTCAGATGCCCGGTTTTAACTCCTTCACCGAACACAAAGAAAAACTTGAAATACACAAATGCTATTAAACCAAGTACGAGTAATACCATCAAAACCCTTGTAAATTTTTTAAACTTAGAGGCCTGTTTCTTTTCAGGTTGCTGCTCTAACGGTTGTTCGGAAAGTGGGGCATTTTCGATTTCCATACAGCTGGTTTTATAACAAAAAAATTATGACAATAAACCAATTATTATTATACATTTGTCCTCAATTTACAACTTGTTTGTAAACATGACGAACATTCTGACACATACAAAACAATGGGCCTTTCATGCACCGATCACCAGCGGAGTTTATTCTGTTGGGTTTGATGTATTTACTTTCTCCCGCCCACGACGTCGCCCTGTATTCTGACAGGACGAGCCCCTCACCACGGTCCCTGTCAGTGAAGCAAATCCCGCAATAAGATTTTTTGGACTGGTGAACCGTATATTTCAAGTTAATTAAAGGATGAACAATCAAAATATTATTATCAGGGCAGCTACTTTTGCTGATAAGGTGTATTCAAAAACCATTACTGACGAAATGGAAGCCTCAGCAGCGGCCAGGGGTACCGGTATCGCTAAAAGAAGTCCTGAGTATATCGAACAAAAAATTGATGAAGGAAAGGCCGTTATCGCAATTACTGACCAGAATGAGTGGGTGGGATTTTGTTATATCGAAACATGGAGCCATGGTGAATATGTCGCTAACAGCGGACTAATTGTTGCCCCTGCATTTAGAAAAAGCGGTGTGGCCAAATTAATCAAGCAAAAAATATTTAATCTTTCCCGGGAAAAATATCCCGAGTCAAAAATATTTGGTCTGACGACTGGCCTCGCTGTTATGAAGATCAATTCTGATCTTGGATATGAACCAGTAACATATTCAGAGCTTACACAGGACGAAGCTTTTTGGGCCGGCTGCAAAAGCTGTGTCAATTATGAAATACTGATGAGTAAGGACAGAAAGAACTGCATGTGCACAGCAATGCTTTATGATCCAAAAGACCATTACGAACCAGAGGAAACCAAAGAGTTTTTCAAGAAAAATGTAAAAGGACTGGAAAGGTTGCTGAAGTTTAAGCAATGGAAACTGCTGAAACCTTTTCTAAAAAAAGACAAGGACAGCAACGGCGGTGGCAGCAAACCAAAATCGTTATTTCACCACTTGTTTAATTTCTAAAAATCAGTTAACAGCATACAATGTCAAAGAAAGTTGTTTTAGGTTTTAGCGGGGGACTTGATACCACTTATTGTGTAAAATACCTTAGTGAAGAAAAAGGTTATGAAGTGCACAGCGTCATTGTTAACACCGGCGGTTTCTCAGATAATGAACTGAAGAAGATAGAAGAACATGCATATAAGCTGGGTGTAAAAACACACACAACTGTCAATGCGGTAAAAGGATATTACGACAGCATTATCAAGTTTCTTGTTTTTGGGAATTGTTTAAAGAATAACACTTATCCGCTTTCCGTTTCAGCTGAAAGGCTAAGCCAGGCATTGCACATTGCCGAACATGCCAAAAAATTAAAAGCGGACGCAGTGGCGCATGGCAGCACAGGTGCTGGTAATGACCAGGTAAGGTTTGATATGATCTTTCATATTATGATTCCCGGCCTGGAGATCATCACCCCAATAAGAGATTTGAAACTGAGCCGGGAGGAAGAGATTACTTACCTGAAGGCCAAAGGCGTGGACATGAACTTCGACAAATCCATGTATTCTATTAATAAAGGCCTTTGGGGAACCAGTGTAGGTGGCAAGGAAACACTTTCTTCAAAAGGCATATTGCCGGAAGAAGCATGGCCCACACAGGTAACAAAGACAGGAAGCGAAGAAGTGAAATTGAGTTTTGAGAAGGGTGAATTGAGATCGGTCAACGGTAACACATTTATTCATCCTGCTGAGGCAATTCAGTATTTACAAACCATTGCAGGTCCTTACGGCATTGGCCGTGATATACATGTTGGAGATACCATCATTGGCATTAAAGGCCGTGTAGGTTTTGAGGCAGCTGCCCCGATGGTTATTTTAAAAGCACATCATGCATTGGAAAAACATGTACTGACCAAGTGGCAACTACAGTGGAAAGATCAATTGGCACAATTTTATGGCAACTGGCTGCATGAGGGCCAGATACTTGACCCGGTGATGAGAGATATTGAAGCATTCCTGCAAAACAGCCAGCAAAATGTAACAGGTGATGTATTTGTGCAATTGATGCCTTATCGTTTTCAGGTTATCGGTATTGAAAGTAAATATGATCTGATGAATAGTAAGTTTGGTAAATATGGCGAGATGAATACCGGCTTCACCGGTGATGATGTGAGAGGATTCAGCAAAATATTTGGTAATCAGACATCTATTTATCATTTGGTAAAAACTGATGCAGATGACAAGAATTAAAGCAGGCATAATTGGAGGCGCAGGCTACACCGGAGGTGAATTAATACGACTGTTGTTAAATCACCCCGGTGCAGAGACCTCTTTTATTCATAGCCGGAGTAATGCCGGCAAATCCATTCACTCTGTTCACCAGGATTTGATTGGTGATACTGACCTGAAGTTTACCGGTGAGCTAAGTGATGATATTGATGTGCTGTTCCTTTGTTTGGGACATGGTGAATCAAAAAAGTTTTTGACTGAGAATAAAATCACTGACAGGATAAAGGTGATTGACCTGACAAACGATTTCCGCCTTACTAACCAATCTTCCATCGGCAATCGCCATTTCGTTTATGGTCTGCCGGAATTGAACGGGGAAAAAATCAAAACAGCAAATAACGTTGCCAATCCCGGTTGTTTTGCAACAGCAATTCAGTTAGGGTTATTGCCGCTGGCAAAAGCCGGTTTATTAAAAGATGTATATACAACAGGTATCACCGGTTCGACAGGTGCCGGTCAGTCTTTATCAACTACTTCTCATTTTAGCTGGAGGACAAATAATATCCAGGCCTATAAAACACTAACGCATCAGCACCTGGGAGAAATCGGTGAATCTCTTTTACACCTTCAGCCCAAAAATGATATTGATCTTAGTTTCGTACCCTGGAGAGGAGATTTCACCCGGGGGATTTTTATCAGTTCCACTACCATTTGTGATTTGAGCATTGAAGAATTGACTGTACTATACTCAGATTTTTATGCTGGCCATCCATTTACCCATGTGAGCAAAGAACCAATTTTTTTAAAGCAGGTAGTAAATACCAATAAAGCTGTTATACAATTAGAAAAGGCCGGAAGTAAATTGGTTGTTCATTCTGCTATTGATAATTTACTAAAGGGTGCATCAGGCCAGGCTGTGCAGAATATGAATTTAATGTTTGGGCTTGAGGAAACGAATGGCTTGAAATTGAAAGCTAACTATTTTTAAAATGTATAGCTACAAGCCACATAACTATAATTCATTTAATAGTATGTTGATAATTGTCAACATACTATTATTGGCTTCTTGTCACAAAAAGAAACCCTTGGTTGGTAAATGGGATTTGATTGACGAAAAAATATCATGCACTAACCCTATGCTGGACTCTCTTGATGCTGCTAAAATCGGTATTTACAAATCAGGGGAATTGATTAATAAAAATGAAGTGGAAAGTGAAGTTAGGCAAAAGACCTATTTTCTATTTACATCGGATTTAAAATATTTTCGCAAAGCAGGGCAAATTCTTGATTCCGGGAACTATAAAATGAGGGATAGTTTTCTGTTAACATCTACGACAGTACTCGATATGGGTTTTGTTACGGGAGGGTACAAAGTGCATTTTATCGACGAAAACAACTTACAGCTAACGGAAGAAATGACAATAAAAACTCATAACCACATCCATACGTACGACTTATTTTTAAGAAGAAATCTAACTAACAAATAATAGATAAGAAATGCAACTTTTCGACGTTTACCCGATTAACGAAATCACTATTGTAAAAGCCAAAGGCTCTTATGTGTGGGATGAAAAAGGCGAGCAATACCTTGACTTGTATGGTGGCCATGCCGTAATCAGTATTGGCCACACTCATCCACATTGGGTGAAGCGTATTGAAGAGCAACTGGAAAAAATTGCTTTCTATTCTAACTCTATCCGAATCCCTTTGCAACAGCAATTGGCAGAAAAGCTGGGAAAGGTCTCTGGCAAAACCGATTATCAACTGTTCCTTTGTAACAGCGGGGCTGAAGCAAATGAAAATGCATTGAAACTTGCCAGTTTTTATAATGGCAGAAAAAAAATTGTTGCGTTCAGCAAATCTTTTCATGGAAGAACATCACTTGCTGTAGCCGTGACAGATAATAAAAATTATGTCGCTCCTGTAAACGAAACCGGGAATGTCATCTTTCTTCCCTTCAATGATGAGGATGCATTGGAAGAATGTTTCAAAGAAAACGGCAAAGAAATTTCATCTGTCATTATTGAAGGAATCCAGGGAGTAGGAGGCATCAATGTAGCTGACGATTCATTCCTGAGAAAAATACGTTCCCTCTGTGATGAATATGGTGCTGTCTATATTGCAGATAGTGTGCAATGTGGTTATGGCCGAAGTGGTAAATTTTTCAGCCATGATTTTGCCGGGGTGAATGCAGATATTTATACTATGGCAAAGGGCATGGGTAATGGTTTTCCTGTCGCCGGTATCATTGTTGCTCCGCATATTAAACCCAAACATTTTCAACTGGGTACTACATTCGGTGGTAATCACCTGGCCTGTGCTGCAGCATTAGCCGTACTGGAAATTATTGAAGAAGAGAAATTGATGGGTAATGCAGTGATGGTTGGTAAATACATCAGGGATGAACTCGGGTCAATTCCCCAACTAAAAAATGTGAGGGGCCGGGGACTTATGATTGGCTTTGATGTACCGGAAGAATTAAAGTATCTAAAAAAGAATCTCTTGTGGAATCAGAAGATTTTTACAGGAGAGGCTAAACCAAATGTAATCCGCTTGCTTCCTTCGCTGGCATTGAAGAAAAGAGATGCCGAACAGTTCATCGAATCAATAAAAGAAGAAATACACAACCTGGTCTCAACACCTAATCCCGTCAGTTAAGAATGAAAAATTTTGTTTCTGTTCATGATGTAAATAATATTGATGCCCTTGTGCAAAAGGCACTGGCTTATAAGGCAAATCCATTCACAGATAAATCACTCGGAACCAATAAACGTATTGGTTGTTTATTTCTCAATCCCAGTATGCGAACAAGATTGAGTACACAAATCGCTGCACAAAACCTGGGAATGGAACCCATTATCTTTAACGTAGGAAGCGAAGGGTGGATGCTTGAATTTGAAGAAGAAGCCATTATGAGTGGGACAACGGTTGAACATGTCAAAGATGCAGCACCTGTTTTTGGAAAGTATTTTGATATCCTTGCTATCAGAACATTTCCTTCACTAAAAAACAGGGATGATGACTATAGTGAGCTGTACATTAAACAGTTTATTAAATATGCTGGTATCCCTGTAGTAAGCCTGGAAAGTGCTACACTCCATCCGTTACAATCATTAACAGATATTATAACCATCCGGGAGGCTTTGCTAAACTCCCCTTCCGGGATTGTGAGCAAGCCAAAGATTGTACTGACATGGGCTCCGCATGTAAAACCGCTGCCCCAATGTGTGGCCAATAGTTTTTCTCAATGGGTAAATGCATGGGGCAAAGCAGATTTTGTTATCACTCATCCCGAGGATTATGAGTTGAGTGAAGAGTTCACCAAAGGGGCAACCATCACCCACAATCAAAATGAGGCATTAAAAGATGCTGATTTTGTTTATGTAAAAAACTGGAGTACTTATAATGACTACGGAAAAATCTATGAAAGTGACCCAAAGTGGATGCTGACTAATAAAAAACTGGAGCTGACCAACAATGCGAAAGTGATGCACTGCCTTCCTGTAAGAAGAAATGTGGAACTGAGTGATGAAATTCTGGATGGCCCTAATAGTATTGTTACACAAGAAGCATCCAACAGAGTTTGGGCTGCACAGGCAGTACTGGCTGAGATACTAAGAAGCAATGGCTAAACTATATGTCATAAAAATTGGCGGAAACATCATTGATGATGAAGTGAAGCTGGCTTCATTCTTAAAAGATTTTGCCTCCATTGAAGAAAAAAAGATATTGGTACATGGAGGGGGCAAACTTGCCACAAGGTTGGCAGAGAAGTTAGGCATCGAACAACAATTGGTTGATGGCAGAAGAATTACTGATGCAGAGACGCTGAAAATTGTTACGATGGTCTATGCCGGGTTCGTTAATAAAAATATTGTCGCAGCACTTCAGGCCAATAATTGTAATGCAATGGGACTTTGCGGAGCAGACGGCGATGTAATCCTGGCACATAAAAGGCAACACCCTGTCCTGGATTATGGATTTGTAGGAGATGTGGATGCTATCAATGTTGATCTTATCAGCAGCCTGCTGGAAAAGAATATTGCAGTTGTGTTTGCACCCATAACACATGATCAGCAGGGGCAGCTACTGAATACGAACGCAGATACCATTGCCCAGGAGATTGCCAGAGGAATGAGTGAGTTCTATGATGTACAACTTATCTATTCCTTTGAGAAGAGTGGTGTGCTGCTGAATGCAAATGATGACACAACAGTCATTCCGGAAATAAATCTATCGTATTACCAGCAATTGAAATCGAAGAATAAAATATTTGCCGGCATGATACCAAAATTAGACAATGCATTTGCCGCCCTGAAAAGTGGTGTGAGCAAAGTAACCATAGGCAAAGCAGAAAATCTGAAAGAGTTGATCAACGGTTCTTCGGGAACGACAATAATAAATGAGTAAAGAAATTTACATATTACAAACCGAAGCAGTTGAGTTGTTGAAAGAACTGATCGCTACCCCTTCATTCAGCAAAGCAGAAGACCAGACAGCCGGAATACTCTGCCGCTTCATCGGGGCAAAGGGGATTGAACATACAAGAGTTGGCAACAATGTATTTGCCCTGAACAAGTATTTTGATGAGAAAAAACCAACGATCCTCCTTAATTCTCATCACGACACAGTAAAGCCAAATCCGCAATACACTAAAGATCCTTTCCTGCCTGTTGTTGAAGATGGAAAACTCTTTGGCCTGGGAAGCAATGATGCCGGAGGTTGTCTTGTTTCACTAATTGCTGTGTTTCTTTATTTCTATGACAAACTGGATTTAAAATACAACATCGCAATAGCCGCTACTGCTGAAGAAGAAATAAGCGGTACTGGTGGAATTGAATACACATTACCCTATTTACCAGCAATTGATTTCGGTATTGTTGGTGAACCAACACAAATGCAAATGGCCGTAGCTGAAAGAGGTTTGATGGTGTTGGATTGTATCAGTCATGGAAAAGCCGGACATGCTGCCCGAAATGAAGGCGAAAATGCCATTTACAAAGCGCTGAAGGATATTGAGTGGTTCCAAAATTTTCATTTCGAAAAAGTATCTGATCTTCTTGGAGCATCGAAGATGAATGTGACAGTAATTGAAACAGAAAATAAAGCACACAATGTTGTTCCGGCTGTATGCAGATTTGTAGTGGACACAAGGATAAATGAATTATACAGCTTTGAAGAAGTGGTCGCTATTATTAAAGCTAATGTTCAGTGTGAGGTAAAACCCAGGAGCACAAGACTCCGTTCTACCTCAATTGCCTTAGATCATCCTTTAGTGAAGGCAGGATTAAAACTTGGCAGAACTTACTATGGCTCTCCTACTACTTCAGACAAAGCATTGATGCCATTTTCTGCGTTGAAAATGGGTCCGGGAGATTCTGCCCGTAGTCATACTGCTGATGAGTATATTTATATAAACGAAATTAAAAGTGGAATTGATTTGTACATAAACCTCCTAAATCAGATTGTATGAAGCTTTGGTCAAAGGATGCTAACTCCCCTTCAGGGGTTGGGGGCAAGGAAGTGGAAATATTTACTATCGGTAAAGACAGGGAAATGGATGTATACCTTGCTGCATTTGATGTACTTGGCTCACTGGCACATATCGAAATGCTGGAATCTGTTGGCTTACTGACCAAAGATGAATTATCGCAATTACAGAAAGAACTTAAGAATATTTATCAACAGATACAAAGGGGGGAATTCAAACTACAGGAAGATGTGGAAGACATTCATTCACAAGTAGAGTTATTGTTAACGCAGAAACTGGGCGACACAGGTAAAAAAATACATGCTGCCCGAAGCCGCAATGACCAGGTACTTGTCGATGTAAAATTATTTCTCCGGAATGAATTGGAACAGTTGGTAAAAATCATTCAACCACTCTTTGAATTACTCCAAAAACAAAGCGAAAAGTATAAAGGCCATCTATTACCAGGATATACACATTTGCAATTAGCCATGCCCTCTTCATTTGGACTTTGGTTTGGTGCCTATGCAGAAAGCTTAGTTGATGATGTAATAACCGTTAAAGCAGCTTATGATGTTGTCAATAAGAACCCTTTAGGATCTGCGGCAGGCTATGGCTCCTCTTTCCCAATCAACAGAACACTAACAACAAAACTGCTTGGTTTCGAAGATTTGAATTATAATGTTGTGTACGCACAAATGGGAAGAGGTAAAGCTGAACGGATCGTAGCTCAGTCGCTGGCGAATGTAGCCGACACACTGGCCAGGTTAAGCATGGATGCCTGCCTGTACCTGAACCAGAATTTTGGATTTATCAGTTTCCCTGCAGAATTGACCACCGGCAGCAGCATAATGCCACATAAAAAAAACCCGGATGTACTTGAACTGATCCGTTCTCATTGTAATCGAATCAAATCATTACCCAATGAGATTATGATGATGACCACTAATCTTCCTTCTGGCTATCACCGGGATCTGCAGTTACTAAAAGAGCATTTATTTCCTTCATTTAAAATACTTAAAGATTGTATTGAAATGGCAGGACTGATGCTATCTAGTATAGAAATAAAAAAGGATATACTGACGGATGAAAAATATAAATACCTGTTCAGCGTAGAAGAAGTTAATAAACTAGTGAATGCGGGAATACCTTTTCGGGATGCTTATAAGAAGGTAGGATTGGATATTGAATCAGGAAAGTTTAAATACAACATCAATGTCAGCCATAGTCACGAAGGAAGTATTGGCAATCTTTGCACAACTGAAATAAAGCAGCAAATGCAGAACATCCTCTCCTCATTTCCTTTTGAGAAGGTACACAAAGCGGTAAATAAACTTATCGGTGATTAATCTGGTTTCTTTTGATATACGTCTTTAAAATGACGTTGCATAAATCTCTTCCGGGTATCTTCATCTAATACAGTCCAGCCAACTTGTTCATACAATCTGTGAGCATCTCTTGTACCCAGCATCCATCTTCTGAGCCCTTGTAATTCTGGATGAGATTGTATTACTTCCATCATCCATTTTGCCAGGCCCATTCCTCTGTGTCCTTCAAGGATAAAAACATCCGCCAGGTAAGCAAAAGTAGCTTTATCAGTCACTAGTCTTGCAAACCCAACTTGCTGTTCTGTAAAATACAAGCCAAAGCACAATGAGTTAGTAATCGACTTCTCAACGACTTCCTTTGGTACGTTTTGAGCCCAGTAAGATTGGTTTGAAAGATAGTCGTGTATTACATCAACATTCAGCAAAGCGGGGTCAGTACTGATCAGATAGTTTTGTTTTCTTGTCTCGTAACTCAAACTCATACGTATCAAAATATCATTGTTGTGCATCCAACAGCCTTCTGTGATAATTGATCTGCCCGAGATGATATGCCAAATGGACAGTCAGATGAACGAGAAAATAACCGGTAGTGGTTTTTTCAGAAACCACCAGAAGTGGATACTCTTTTCCCAGATCTTCATTTTCTAACATTTCAAGCGATTTGTTAACCATATGGATAGTGGTTTCAATTTTCTCAATTAACTCATAGCGAGGGATATCTTTCATAGAAAACTCAAGCTCCCTTTTCCTTATATATCCTGTTTTCCCGATTTCTGCCCCGATATAGGTATTAAGATTACCTATCAGGTGCAGGCAAATGTTTCCTGCTGAATTAGTAATATCCCTGCCAACAACCCATATCCTGCTTTCATCTTTATACAGGCTAAGCTCCTGCTTCAGCTTTTCAAGATCCCGTCTGAATAATTTTTGAAGAGTTTGTACCAGCATATTTTAAAGGCCGTATTTATCAACGAGGTAAATCAAACCCGCCATATTAACTGCACCAAGATGTAACTCCCTTTTATTCACTGCCTCAAATACATCGCTTCTTGCATGATGGATATCGAAGTAGCGTTGCGGATCCGGATTCAGACTTGCTGTTGGTGTTTTCAAAGCTCTGTTTAATGGACCAATATCAGCCCCGCCACCACCTTTATTGAACTCCGTACAACCATAAGGCGCTATCAAGTCCTTCCAGGATAAAAACTTTTGATATTGCTCATCGCTGCCCGAAAAACCTAATGCTCTGGGTGTAAACCCCCCGGCATCAGTTTCTATGGCCAGCATATGCTTTTCGCCTTTGGCTTGTGCTTCCTCGGCATATTTAGTTCCTCCCCTAAGTCCATTTTCTTCATTAGCAAACAGAACAAAACGTATTGTTCTTTTCGGTTTGTAGCCTATTGCCTTAAATGCCCGAAGTATTTCCATGGTCTGTACCACCCCCGCCCCGTCATCATGGGCTCCTTCGCAATTATCCCAGCTATCTAAATGACCCCCGATTGTAATTATCTCATCCGGAAATTCCGTCCCCCTCAGTTCACCTATAATGTTATGACCAATAGTATCAGGAAGGAAATGCCCGTTTGTTTTGAGTGTTATTTTCACATTTTCAGTTTTCAACTGTTCGCCCAGCCAATCAGCATCTCTTAAACCAATAGCAACTGCGGGAATCTTTGCATAATTACTGTCGTATCGTGTTGCTCCTGTATGAGGGTTATTATCTGTCGCATTACTCATGCTTCTTACTATCACCGCCTTTGCCCCATACTTAGCTGCCCTGCTTGGCCCCTGACCTCTGTACTGCCCTGCATCTCTGTAAGCAAGAAATGTATTGACATAGGTATCATTAAATTTATAGTTATAAAAAACTATTTTGCCATTGACCTCATCCTTTCTCTTTTCCAGTTCATCAAAAGAGTTCACCAGTATCACTGCTTCTGTAATCCCTTTTTTCCCGGTACCAACAGAATTGCCAAGAGCAACAACATCAAGATCCTTATTAGTATATGCAGGATAAGGGCCTCCATTCTTCCCAGGCTTTGATGGAATAAACACGGCTTTTGCTTCGTCTTTCCCCCCCCTTACCCAATGTGGCACCATACACTCCTGCATCCATGCTTTATCAGCACCACTTTCCTGCATTATTTTCAACCCCCATTGTTCTGCTTTTACCATACCTGGCGAACCCGCAAGACGACCACCGATCTGTTTGGTTAGGTACCTCAGGTTTTCATATGCCTTTCCATTCATTAATATTTCGTCTGAAATCTTTTTGATAAAAGCAGAGTCTTCCTTTTGACAAAAAACTGTCGTACAAACAACAGAAAGAAATAAACCTAGCAGCAGTTTTCTCATACATTTCCATTTTGCTAAAGGTAAATGAAAGCTGAAAAATGGATACAAAGATTTAAGATAAACGGTAAACCTAACTCCCTTAAAACTGTTACCTTCGGAAACTGATTTATATAAATATGAGGATCGGAATTGTTTGCTACCCTACTTTTGGTGGTTCCGGGGTACTTGCCACTGAACTAGGAAAAGCCCTGGCCCAAAAAGGGCATCTTGTTCATTTTATTACCTACCAGCAGCCTGTGCGATTAGGTGGCTTTACGCCCAACATACTTTATCATGAAGTACAGGTGCCCACCTATCCGTTGTTTGACTATCCACCCTATGAGACGGCGCTGGCCAGTACTATGGTGGATGTAATCAAAAACAATGATCTTGATCTCCTGCATGTGCATTATGCCATTCCCCATGCTTCAGCGGCTTATATGGCTAAACAGATATTGAAAAAAGAAGGTAAGAATATTCCTGTTATCACCACCCTCCACGGAACAGATATAACATTGGTAGGAAGAGATAAAACTTATGCGCCTGTTGTAACTTTTTCTATCAATGAAAGCGATGCCATCACAGCCGTATCTCAAAATCTCAGAGATGAGACTTTCAAGCACTTCGACATCACAAAAGAAATAGAAGTAATCGTCAATTTTGTGGATGTAAGCCGTTTCAACCGAAAACCTATCGATGCTTTTAAAAAAGTGATTGCCCCAAACGGCGAAAGGGTTTTGCTCCATGCTTCCAATTTCAGAAAAATAAAGAGAGTTCAGGATGTGGTGAAGATTTTTGCAGAAGTAAATAAACAAATACCCTCGAAGCTATTGTTTGTTGGCGATGGACCTGAACGATCTACCGCTGAAGACCTGGCAAGGGAGCTCGGAGTTTGTGATGAAATACGTTTTGTGGGTAAACAGGAACAAATGGAAGACATCCTTGTCATTGCTGATTTATTTCTGCTTACTTCAGAATATGAAAGTTTCGGTTTGGCAGCACTTGAAGCAATGGCAGCTGGCGTGCCGGTTGTTTCGACTAATGCGGGAGGGTTGGGAGAAATAAATATCCCTGGCGAAACTGGCTTTATGAGTAATGTCGGGGATGTTGATTCTATGAGCCAGCAAGCCCTGTCTATTTTAAAGGATGATGCAACGCTCAGCCAGTTTAAAGCAAGAGCTTCTGCTCATGCTAAAAAATTTGATATTACAAACATTGTCCCCGTATACGAGAAACTATATGAACGGTTTCTCTAAATAAATATCCCAGACGCTGCCGGGATATTTAAATCTGTTTCAGGTAAATATTCAACGGCGCAGCCAGGGCTTTGGATCTACATTCCTTGTTTCAATCATTAAGATAAAATCTATTTGGCCGCCGCTGCCATCATCGTCCTTTCCGGCTTTTCCTATTTGCTGGCCTGTTTTTACTGCAGCTCCCTTACTTACACTTACAGAAGAAAGATTACTGTATGTAGTAAAATACTTACCATGCCTGATAGTGATAGCCATACCATCGCCCAAGTTATATACACCACTTACTTCTCCATCAAATACTGCCTTAACCGGAACACCAGATGAAGGTGTTGAAATTGTAAGGCCGGGGTTATCAAAGGTCAGTAAAGTATTATCAATCTTATTGTTTCCAAAGTTTAATGTAACGATTCCATTATCCACTGGCCATGGCAATTTTGCCTTGTTTAGTTCAAATTTATTATTCAGAGCCACATCAGTAGCATTAAAATTCAGGTAACTATCAGGCTTTTTCGTGGGTTCATTTCTTTTTGCAGTAGTAATAGCTGTTGGATTTGTTGCAGGGGTGGTACCTGGTTTAACACTGGCTGGATTTTCAGCTGGTTTAGTTTTCTTTGCCAAATCATCAGCTTTCTTTTTTGCATCTGCATCAGCTTTTGCTTTGGCTTCTGCTTCTTTTTTAGCAGCTTCTATTTCACGTCTTACAATTGCCGTTATTGCATTTTGCAAATCCCTGTCTTTTTTCTTCTTGGCGGCTATTTGTTTAGACAGGTCTTTCTCTTTTGATTTAAGTTGGGTAACAATAACATCTTTTTCCTTTTTTTGAACTGCCAGTTCCTGCACTTGTTTTGTCTGGTTATCTAATGCTACATTTTTTTGTTGTTTCCTGCCCAGTTGCTGCTGCTTACGCTGAGCTATCAATTGCTGTGTTTCCAGTATTGTGCCAACCTGTTTTTCACGGTAGGCTCTGTAACTCTTCAGGTATGAGATCCTGCGGATAGCGTCATTGAAACTGTTAGCAGAAAAAATAAAGTTTAAGTAGTCGTAGTTGCTCCTGTTTTTATAAGCATAAACAACCGTCTTTGCATATTGCGATTTTAATGTATCAAGTTGCTTTTGTAAACGATATATTTCCACGTTACTCAGGTAAATATCATCATCAATTCCTTTTATTTCCTTGTTAATACTGCCAATATATTGCTCCTGGAGGCTAATTTTCCTTTTCAGGATATTAAGCTGGCCCAGCGTCTGCTTTGTTTGACCCTTTACTTTATTATACTGGCTCTGTATTTCACTCAGCTCTTTCTGAATCTCTTTTCTTTCCTTTTCGAGCTGTGATTTATCCTGTGGGGGCTGTGCAGTCACTATACCTGCAAAACCCAAAAATAGTAAGCTAAAGAATATTTTTTTTCTCATAGTTAATGGGATGTGAGGTTAAAAAACAGGATGCGGAATTATTGCCTGATAACGGCAATATGCAAAATAAATTTTATTAGTTAATTCCGGGTATAATTTTTAGGCACATTAAAAGGAAAACTTAACTTTTCATTAAAATCAAATTGTTTGAAGTCCAGCCTTATGTCCATCTTCTTTTTCTCCACTACATTAATCTTCCGTTTTGTTGAAAACCGGATATCATTACTATTTTCGTAATCATCGTACGAAAGGTAACAGGTCCGATTAATTGAGTTATCAGCATCCTGAAGTATGCTACTCAGTACTAATTTATCAGCTTCGCCTATTGTAAGCAGGTTTTTGAAGAAAGTTCCAAAACTCTGCAGGGTAATATTTTTTTCAGTTTTAGAGTAAGCGGTAATATTAGAATCCAGAAAAACAGGGTTTCCCAGTAACAGATCCTGCAACGTAGAAAGGTCAAGCGGTAAAGCAGTTACCTCCTGTAAATATGAAATACTTCGGGCTGTATAGATCTTTTCCTGTTTGTAAAGCAGTTTTACAGAATCCTTAGTGATGTAAGCCCTTATTCCTTCTATTCCGAGTGGGCCGGTAAGTAATAACCAGATGACACTGTCGCTGTACATTCTTACATGTGCATTTGCATTTATTTTTTTCCCATCACCATCCTCATAATCAATATCTGCTTTACCTGCAAATGTGGTGAAACTTATATGATTATTCTGTATCCCTTTGTAAACCCCCCTTATAAATAAAATTGAATCTTCCTTTGCCGGTTCCGATACAACAGGTTCTATTATATTAATTGTAGTATCTTTTTTTACTACAACTGTTTGAATCCCTTTTGCAGAGCGGCATGAATACAAAAAGCTCACAATTAAAATAAGTAATAATAATCTCTTCATGCTTTCATTTTATTTTTTTCCGGTATGTCCAAAACCACCTGCATTTCTTTCTGTTATTTGAAGTTCCTCTGCCTGCCTCCACACTCCTTTTTCAACTTTCTGAATAATCATTTGTGCAATCCGGTCACCATGATTAATGACCTGTTCTTCCTGGGAAAGGTTGATTAATATGATCTTAATTTCTCCCCGGTAGTCCGCATCAATGGTTCCCGGTGTATTCAGACAGGTTATGCCTTGTTTTATTGCCAACCCACTCCTGGGGCGGATTTGAGCTTCATAGCCCTCCGGAAGTTCAATGAATAATCCGGTCGGGATCAATGCTCTTTCAAATGGCTGTAAGACTTTCTGAGCATCAAGGCATGCTCTTATATCCATCCCCGAAGAACCGCTTGTAGCATATTCAGGTAACGGGTTAGATGAGTTATTAATTATCTTAATTTCTATACTTGCCATTTTTGCGAAGATAATTACAGATTGATGGATTTGGACTGATTCAACCCTTTTGAGGCTGTTTCAGAGTTTTCTTAACAAAACAGTTGCCGAAGCCATTAAGCCTTCTTCACGGCCTGCAAACCCCAGTTGCTCTGTAGTAGTAGCTTTAATTGAAATATCTTTTTCTGTAACATTCAGCAAATCGGCAATTACTTTTTGCATCTCACCGATATATGGTTTGATCTTTGGGGCCTGAAGGCATAAGGTACTGTCAACATTTACAACTGCATAGCCTTCGTTACTTACAAGTGCCGCTGTCTTTTTTAATAGAATCTTGCTATCAATATCTTTAAAAGTCAGATCTGTATCAGGGAAATGAACGCCGATATCACCGAGTGAAAGAGCACCAAGCAAGGCATCACAAATAGCATGCAGTAGTACATCTGCATCACTGTGGCCTAAAGCACCTTTATAATGCGGAATTTTTACTCCCCCCAGCCAAAGCTCCCGGCCTTCAATCAATTTATGGAAATCAACCCCTGATCCTACCCGGTATGACATGCTTACTACTTTTATTTACAAATATCAATTAAAACCGTCTTTAATGATCCAATTTATATGAGCAAAAAAAAGCATCCCTTTGAAGGGATGCTTTTTATACTAAATTTTGAAATTCTTATTTTGTTTTACTACCACCACTAAAATCAAACAGAATAGAAAAACGAAGTGTGTTTGATAATGGGTTACGGCTAACACCACTTCCTGTTGGAACGAGGTAAGCAAAGTTAAAACCGAAAATGTTGTATTTAAGACCTAACCCTGCTGTAAAATAGCGACGGTTACCTTTTTCTTTGCTTTCAAAGAAATAACCGGCACGCAGAGCAAATTGGTTATTATACCAGTACTCAGCACCCAGGCTTAACTGGAACTCTTTCAACTCCTCAGAGAAACCATCAGGAGCATCACCGAGAGAACTGAACCAGCTTCCAAGAACGCCTTTAGACCTGTACTCAGCAAGACCAGCAGCATCACCTTCAGCAGGAGGAGTTGGAACCAACAGTTTATTTATTTCAACACCAAAAGATATCTGATTTACATTGTTGAATTTTTTTGTGTAGTTAGCTCCAAAGCCAAGGTTTGCAGGAATGAAATCTTTTGCATCTGCATTATCGGTATAAGCGATTTTAGAACCAAGGTTTTGCATTACAACACCCCAGCTCCATCCTTTTGTACCAGTATGATATAATCCCAAATCAGCAGCAACTGCGCTACCTGTTTTGTAAGTAGTGCTTCCTACTGTAGTTCCACCAGCAAGATTAGAGTTGATATACTTCAATGCTATGCCAAGGCCTAATTTAGAATTCAGTCTGCGTGAATATCCAACATCAATACCAAATTCTCTTGGACGGAAACTTCCGAAATCATTTCCAAGATTGTCGGTAAATGTGATATTACCAAGACTAAAATAACGAACTGAGGCACTGATAGCCTGGTTTTCGTCAAATTTATACTGTCCTGAAAGGGTTAAAAGATATACATCATTTACAAGGTCTTTCAACCATGGAGTGTATGTAACAGCAACTCCGCTTGATTGATTGAAAGCTACTTTACCCATATTCCAAAGTCCTGAATATTGGTCAGGGGAAGTGGCTATGCCAAGTTCTCCCATACCGCCAGCACGGGCATCAGGTGAAATACGAAGGAAGGGAACAGCAGTTGTAACGACATTGATTGGATCAACCTGGGCTTTTACAGTAGATGATAAACCACAAAAGAGCAGGAGTCCGGCAGTTAGTTTTAAAGCAGTTGGTCTCATTAGTAAGTTTTTAATAATGGTGTAAATATAGAGCTTTTGATTAAATACAAAACTAAAATAGAGAATTTTATCTGAAACAAAAAAAACTGGAAATTTCAGGGTTTTTCAGAGGCCTGCCGACAATATCTAACCCCCGATTGAAGGCTTTTTGTCAACTTTGCCCCATTGAACGTTCTCATCCATTTTTTATTGTATTTTCAAAAGAATTCTGCGGCAAAAATAGGGGTTATTGACTTAAACTGGTTATCCCATCTGAGTGGCCCTCTTTAATATTTCAGAATCTTTTTAGCCGGTTCTGTCGGTAGCCGTAATAATATTGGTCTGGCTTTCACCTTCATTTTTTGGTACCTGGCCGATGCAAATACATGGTCTACACCAATCTTGTCGGGTAATGGACATATTCTAGCTTTGTTATATTCCCCTATCTGCTAAAATGCCAGTTTTTGTGTAAAACTTACACATCTCCAGAACTGCAGTATGTAGGAATAAACCCTGAAACAATATTTTTACTACCTGAATAAGGATGGTCTATTCGCTTATAGCCCAGTTCTAATTTGAAACCCTGCCTGTACAATATGGTGGAAACTACAAGATCACCAGCTTCCCAATCACTTCCTTTTTCTTTTTGTCCGGGGCTGTAATACGGAGTTTATAGAGATAGACTCCCCTACCTAGTTTATCGCCGTAGTCATCTTTGCCATCCCATTGAATTTGGGCAGAACGATTGCCCTCTGTGGTAATAACCTGGCTAAATGATTTTACTATGCGGCCGGTAATGGTCATGATTTGCAATTGCACCTGCAATGACTGTCCGGGTTTATTATGCTCAAAAAAGAAATTGGTATTAGTGGTAAACGGATTAGGATAGTTCAGTACATGGCTTAACATAAGTTCTTCATCTTTTGCGACAGTAAAATCAAGGACAGCTTCATTAGAATTATTCAACACATCCCAGGCCTTAATTTTTAAAGTATGAGGTCCTGCTTCAAGTACCGGCATCTGAAACCGGACAACTCCTTTCTGGTAACTATTCAACTCACCCTCGTAAAAATCATTAAGGATAAAATATTTTCGATTGTCATTATCCAACGTTGCCACAATATCATGGCCAATGCCAGTTCCAACCGTGTTGATGCCGGATGAATCTGCCAGTTTTACGATCAACGCCGGGTTTTGATTAGTAATGCCTCCGTTGGCAAACAATTCATCATTGAGGTAAGGCTTTATTTCAGGGCCGGTATTATCGCCGCCAATATTATTCCCAGTTCCGCCAATAATGAAGTTGGTAAAAAAACCATTGGCATCTTTTGTTCCATCTTCGGCGTATAAGCTTAATTTACCATTACCAAACTGGTAATTAATATCCTTAGGTACTTTGAAAGTGAAGGAAAAACGGCCATTTGTCACCGAAGCTTTCCCCTTAAATAGAGCATTTGTCTGTGATTGAAAGCTGGTTACAGAACTTCCCGCATCATTAGCCAGTGTATTTATTGTTTGCGGTTTATCAAAAACTGTCGGATAAACATTGCCATTAAAACCGGTGAGTAGATTGCCTGATACGTCTGTCACTTCCCCCTCTATCACAATTTTCTCTGCAGAACTGAGTGTATCAGCTGTTGAAGCCGGGATGCCATTTACTTTTGTAGCCCTGACTTTCAGTGCAGGAAACGCTAAGGTCATAGCAGGATCTCCGAGTAAAGTAAACTTCCTGTTATTTGTTACATCCCCTGAAGTCTGATATGTAAAATTTTTTGCTTCTTTAATTGCATCCCCCAGTGTTTTATAATTGCCGTTCACATCTGGTTGTAAAGCGAACTGCAGGTAATTATTATTGATGATGCGGTTACTGAAAGCAAAGACCACTCTTGTTGTGGTCATCAGCCCAATGGCACCCGTTGTTGGCCGTAGTAAAATATTTTCCCCGATTGAATTGATCGTTGGATTATCATAAGGGGCAAAGTCGCATGTGGCAGTGATGAAAAGCGGCAATTTGTTAGGATTATTCCAGTTGTTCACCATATCCTGGTCAAGGATGGTTTCTTCGGCCAATCTTCTTGCACCCCCGTGGCCGTTGTAATTCCATATTAATGTGCCATTATAGATTTGGTTATTGCTTGCCTGTATCGCCTGCGGATATCTGCTGCCTCCTGCGCCAGTCTCTTGCCTGAAAGCATCCAGGTAGATCTTTTGCTGATTAAATACCGGGCCTGTTGTGACCGAAGTAGCCGTTATTATTTCAGCATCCTGCAAATGCAGATTATTATCTTCATCATCAGCAATAAAAGTGAGGTTGTTTCTCCAGGGTCCAAGGCTTTGAGGGGCAAAATAAGCAGCTACTTTATCAACAAAATTTTTAGCCTCTTCCGCATTTCTTGCCGGTATTCTTCCAATGCCAATGTCAAGCAGGTTTGTCACCAATCCTGAGTTGATGTCTTCATTATTATCAAGGAAACCGAAAAAATCATCAGATGTGTAAGAAGAGAGTGGATCTAATGCAAAATTGTTTTGATATGCCGGAACCAAATTGCTGTTATTGGCAATCCTGTCTTTATAATCGAAAGATGCATCGCCGAACAATAAAAGGTATTTTGGTTTGTTTGCAGCATTTGCCCCAAACTTATCATAATACATTTTCGCAAAGTCCCTGATGGCCGTCGGGTCGGGGCTGCCACTTGCAAACTCGTTATACACCTGTTCGGTGGTTACAACTAAAACCCTCAACCCGTTTTGCTGCTGGTGAAGTTGCGCCAGGCGCTGTGCCTGTGACAGCAGATTGGGATGGGTAACAATCAGGAAATCTGTTGCCAGTGCATTATGCAAGTCCTGGTTGGGGATTTTTCCAACTGCTACTGGTAACAAAAAATTTACCGGATTAAATGCTACATATTCCTTTAGAACAGAGCAATTATTCAAGAAGCGAAATTCGCTACCAGAAAAAGTACCCTGCATTTTTAAAGGATTCAGCGGGTCTGTTATTTCCCAAACCTGTGTGTTAGTAGTAGCGTTAGCCACAACAAACTCAGCAGTATTGCTACCTACACTTAACCAGTCCCGAAATAATAACTGGTCAACTCCATTCATTGAAATGTTCCGGGGGGTAAATAACTCAAACCAATTCAACCAGCCTTGCGAATTAAAACTGCCTGGTACGTAAGTGTAACTAACATTTATATTATTAAACGTTGTTGTAGCTGTTGCCAATCCATTTCCCTGTTGAGCAAATAAATCATACTGCCCGCCACTGACAGGGTTGATAGTTATCTGCCCCGCCGGTTGATTATTTATCCTAACATCAAAGCGGCTGCTTACACCGACTGAACGAGCAACACAGTTAGTTTGAATAAGCACTGGCGCATTATTGACCAGGCTCGGTAAGTTGACAGAGAAATTTCTTGTCAAGGTTCGTCCGGGAAGTGCAGACATTTCTTCCCCGTACCATTCTTTACTGCCGGCCAGAAAATTAACCGTATCCAACTCATGAAAATATCTTTCTGAAAAGCTGCTAACGGTAAGATTGGGGGAAGTAGTCAGCGGCGCATTAGCAATTCTTTTACCATTTCCCCCTACTCTCAAAAAATAATATGACTTGTCGCTAAAAAAGTTTTTGCGGTGAGCAAAGCGAAGATTTGTAGCATCGCTAACCCATTCATCAGGACCATTCGCATAAAAAAGGATATAATCCGAACCATTTAGCAGGCCATCTCCCCCATCAATTACCTGTATCGCATTTTCCTTCAGGTCATCAGCCCAGGGACCTGAATTTGATTCGGCCAGCATTTGCCCCCCGTTACCATAAAGCCTGATCGAGTTTGACGGGAGGCTACTGGTATTAACTCCCATGCTGATCAGGAAGGGAATATCCATTTTATAAATACCGGCAGCACTGACACTCAGCTTATACCAATTACCGCTGGCCAACACAGAATTAGGGGAATAATTCCGCTGTGCAGATGCCATAAAAGAGCAGGCAAAACAGCACCCCACCAAGACAAAATACCGGTTCTTGCTCATAGCTGTAAATCAGCGGTTTTAAAGGGATTTTCCCCCTGAAAAAAAGTATTTCTGCGTACCCGGATATCCCGAAAGTGCATATATTCGCAATCCCGGTGGGTAAAACCCGGTTGCAAGTGCAATATTTTACCCCAACCGGCGTTAAATTTATTCCAATTCATAGGTTTATGCAAAAAACAATGAGAAACTTACCAATCCTATTATCCTGTGCAGTGCTTTTGGCATCCTGCAAAAACGGTGGTCTATTTAAGAAAAAAATGGACAAGTCGGATGTAACCGGCTGGAACTACAATGATAAAAACATGGGTGGATACCAGGTATCCAAGTCTAAAGAGCAGGGCCTCGGCCCCGGTCTTGTGTTTGTTCAGGGTGGTACCTACACAATGGGGCAAACTGAAGAAGATGTTATGGGCGACTGGAATAATATCCCCCGCCGTGTATCTGTTCCTTCTTTTTATATTGACAGAACTGAGGTGGCCAACGTTCACTACCGTGAATACCTGCACTGGTTAAACAAAGTATTTCCGGTAGATGGAGATGAAGCGAACAGAAAAATCGTAGAAGCAGCCCTTCCTGATACATTAGTATGGAGAAGTGAGTTGAGTTATAACGAACCGTTGGTTGAATTTTATTTCCGCCACCCGGGTTTTAATGATTATCCTGTAGTAGGAGTTAGCTGGAGACAGGCACATGATTTCTGTCTTTGGAGAACTGACAGGGTAAATGAAAGAGCCCTGATGGAAAAAGGTTATATCAACAAAGCCTATCTGAAGCCGGGTGCACAGCAGGGTGACCAGAATTTTACCACCAAAGCTTATTTGCTAGGCCTTGTATCACTCCCCCTCCCGGCAAAATCAAAACAAAAAAGGGTGAACCGAAAGTTACTACTGCTACGATGGAGTCTGGTGTAATGTTGCCTGACTATCGCTTACCTTTTGAAGCAGAATGGGAATATGCAGCGTACGGTTTAATCAATCAAAATCCCCGCCCTAGCGTTAAAGAAGGTAAAAGAGGTGAGGAGTTGCAATCTAATAAACAGGTTTATCCCTGGGCACAAAATATCAATGGACTCCGTGATACCCGTCGGGGTAGCTGGCAGGGTCAGTTTCTCGCAAATTTTAAAAGAGGTTCCGGTGATAATGCCGGTGTGGCCGGAGGTTTGAACGACCGGGCTTTCTATACGGCTCCTGTAAAATCGTTCTTCCCCAATGGATTTGGTATTTATAATATGGCTGGTAATGTAAGTGAGTGGGTTCAGGATGTTTATCGTCCTTTATCAACGCTTGACTTTGATGATATGCCAGCTCCGTTTCGTGGTAACAAATACCAGAAGATCTATAAAAACGCCAATGGCGAAGCAGAGAAAGACAGTGTAGGTAGAGTGAAAATGGTAGATGTAACTGATGCTGAAAGCAAAGACCGCAGAAACTACCAGAGAGGTAATGTTATAAACTTTATAGATGGTGACTCTTTATCGCAATCATCTTACGGTTATGGTATGACCACTTTAGTAAGTGACAAATCAAGGGTATATAAAGGCGGTAGCTGGAATGACAGAGCTTACTGGCTTACACCCGGCAGCCGTCGCTTCCTCGAGGAAGAGCAAGCTTTGAGCACACTTGGTTTCCGTTGTGCTATGGACCGAATGGGTAGCCCGGAAGGTAATGGCCGTAAAACTGGTCAGCATTACAAAACCCGCAGGCAAAAACGTTGATTACCTTAATAAAAATCTTCAAACCCTCCAAACCGGAGGGTTTTTTTGTTATCACACCACTTACTTTTGCTTCATGTCTGTTGAACAGCTCTATATTATATATAAGCAATTTCCTTCTATTCAAACAGATACCAGGAAATTGAAAGAAGGAGATATTTTCTTTGCCCTGAAAGGTGAAAATTTTAATGGCAACACATTTGCTCAAAAAGCTATTGAAACCGGAGCAGCTTATGCAGTGATAGATGAGGAACAATATACTGTATTTGGAAAAACTATTTTGGTGGATAATGTGCTTACTGCATTACAACAATTAGCCAAACACCACCGGGAACAATTTACAATCCCCTTTATTGCAATTACAGGCAGCAACGGTAAAACGACAACCAAAGAATTAATTCATGCAGTACTCTTTTCCTCTTTCAAAACTTATACAACAGAAGGCAATCTGAATAATCACATCGGTATTCCATTGACTATTTTAAAAATAAAAGATGATGCAGAAATAGCTGTAATTGAAATGGGTGCTAACCATCAAAAAGAGATCGCCTCATATTGTGAATATACAATGCCAACTCATGGACTTATCACTAATTGTGGGAAAGCCCACCTTGAAGGTTTTGGCGGTGTGCAAGGTGTCCGCAAAGGAAAAGGCGAACTGTTTGATTATTTACGAAGCCATAACGGAACTGCTTTTGTAATGTGGGATTATGATTACCTACGGGAAATGTGTATGGGAGTCTCAACTATCATCAGCTACGGAACAAAGGATGCAGCGATTGAGGGACAAGCCGTAAAAAGTGAACCGTTTCTTGAAGTCAGTATTATCAAAAGGAGCAGATACCGGAATATTACAAACACAATTAGTTGGTGATTATAATCTACCTAATGTACTGGCTACTGTTGCGGTTGGAAAGCACTTTGGGGTAGCTGATAAAAAAATTAAACCGGCTATTGAAAACTACACTCCTTCTAACAGCCGGTCTCAATTAGTGGAAAAAAATTCAAACAAAATCATTCTCGATGCATATAACGCCAATCCTAGCAGCATGAAATTGGCCATTGAAAATTTTTCGAAATTACATGCAGTCAATAAAGTGTTGATTCTAGGTGGAATGGCGGAATTAGGCGAAGAAAGCATTGATGAACATAAAGCCATTGTGGAAGCTATTAAACAATATGACTGGGAGAATGTAGTACTTGTTGGTGGTGATTTTTTAAAAATTGATCACCCCTACTTACGATTTCAAAATGCCACGGAAGCAAAAGAATGGCTGAGGCAACAGCACTTTGAAGATACCTACCTGCTGGTTAAAGGTAGCCGCAGTATGCAAATGGAGAAAGTAATAACCGATTAATCATATACAATGAACTGGAAAGAAATCTTCCCTCAATTTGAACCCGGCCTGATTGAAGTGATAGAAAAAGAGGCCGTGCAAAGGCGTTTTAATGCCGGAGACATTATCATGCGGACAGGACAATATATCAAGTCTACTGCATTGGTATTGGAAGGCCAGATAAAAATATACCGGGAAAACCAGGACGGTGGAGAATTTCTCATGTATTATCTCGGGCCGGGACAAGCATGTGCTGTTTCCATGATCTGTGCCATTCAATCAAAAACCAGTGAAATAATGGCGAAAGCGGAGGAAGATACTGAAGTGTTGATGATACCAGTACAGCTGATGGATGACCTGATGAATAAATACAAAAGCTGGTACCAATTTGTTATTCAAACCTACCGCAGTCGCTTTGATGAATTGCTTTCTGTAGTTGATAACATCGCTTTCAGGAATATGGATGAACGATTAGAATTTTATTTGAAACGACATGTTGATACAACGGGGAAAAAGAGTATTGAACTTTCTCATCAGCAAATAGCAGATGATTTGAACAGTTCCCGGGAAGTTATTTCCAGGTTATTAAAAAAGATGGAACAGCGAAACCTGGTAAAACTTCATCGCAATATGATTGAGCTTATTTAAAGGAGTAATGCTGTGATTTCTGTCACATTGTGAGCAAGGTCATTGGTCTAATCTTGCATAAATAATTTTACATGGAAATCGTTGGCTATATCGCTTCGCTTGTTATTGGTATTTCACTAGGTCTTATTGGCGGAGGTGGTTCAATTCTTACGGTTCCTGTGTTAGTTTATCTTTTTGGCGTTGAACCAGTTTTAGCTACAGCTTATTCATTATTTATAGTAGGGTCATCCAGCTTTGTAGGTGCCATTCCAAAATATAAAAATGGGATGGTAAATCTGAAAACAGCGGTCATATTCGGCATCCCTTCCATTGCTGCCGTTTTTGCAACCCGGAAATTTATCGTTCCACGTATACCCAAAGAAGTTTTCAGCATCGGAGATTTTGTGGTCACCAAAAGTATCCTGATGATGGTGCTGTTTGCTGTTCTTATGGTTTTTGCATCTGTATCAATGATCCGTGATAAAAAGAAAACACAAGAAACAGGAGATGGTGAGCAAAAATTTAATTACCCGGTGATATTGCTGGAAGGTGCCATTGTAGGTGTATTAACAGGATTAGTTGGTGCAGGTGGCGGGTTCCTGATCATACCTGCTCTTGTATTGCTAAGTAAGCTCCCGATGAAGCAGGCTGTCGGAACTTCTTTATTGATTATTGCTGCCAAATCTTTAATCGGTTTTACCGGTGATATATCCAACTACACAATGGATTGGAAATTATTACTCAGTGTTACAGCATTGGCTATAGCTGGCATTTTCGTTGGCGATGCACTGAGCAAGAAGATCGATGGTGATAAGCTGAAAAAAGGGTTTGGCTGGTTTGTGTTGGCAATGGGTATTTACATTATTGTTAAAGAACTATTCTTTCCCGGTGGTAGTGGTCACTGATTGTGATTGATGTCACTGTACAGAAGTTTTCGGGCTACGAAATTTGATCTTCAATAATAAAAATAAATTTCAGATGAAAGTAGAACAAATTTATACCGGTTGTCTTGCGCAGGGTGCTTATTACATTGAAAGTAATGG
This sequence comes from Chitinophagaceae bacterium, assembly GCA_037045605.1. GTDB lineage: Bacteria > Bacteroidota > Bacteroidia > Chitinophagales > Chitinophagaceae > JJ008. Next base: position 122,442 of record JBAOHK010000023.1, read on the forward strand.
TGAAGCAGTTGTCATTGATCCGCTTCGTGAAGTAGAACCTTACATCCAGAAAGCTGAGCGAAACAATGCAAAGATCAAGTACGTTTTTGAAACACACTTCCATGCTGACTTTGTAAGTGGCCACTTAGACTTGAGCAAAAAAACAGGTGCTCCTATTATTTACGGACCCAATGCAAAACCTGCATTTGAAGCTCATGTTGCCAAAGATGGAGAAGAATTTAAAGTTGGCAATGTAACATTGAAAGTGTTGCACACTCCCGGTCATACCATGGAAAGCACATGTTATTTGTTGAAAGACGAAAATGGAAAAGACGTAGCATTATTCTCCGGTGATACTTTATTTATTGGTGATGTAGGCCGTCCGGACCTGGCACAAAAGGTTGTTGCCGATCTGACACAGGATAAATTAGCTGGTTATTTGTTTGACTCACTCCGGAATAAGATTATGCCCTTAGCAGATGACATCATAGTTTATCCTGCTCATGGTGCCGGCAGTGCCTGTGGTAAAAATATGAGTAAAGAAACTACCGACACATTGGGCCATCAGAAGGAAACTAATTATGCATCTCAGGGCCGATATGACCAAAGAAGAATTTATTAAAGAAGTGACAACAGGATTAGTGGCTCCTCCTGCTTACTTTCCGCTGAATGTAATGCTGAACATACAAGGGTATGAAAGCATTGACAAAGTACTTGAAAGAGGTCAGCATGCATTAAGCCCGGATGCTTTTGAAGCCGCTGCCAATGAAACAAGTGCCTTGATATTGGACACAAGAGATCCGCAAACTTTTGCCAAAGGTTTTGTACCCAATTCTATCAATATCGGTATTGATGGCCAGTTTGCTCCTTGGGTAGGCGCTATGATTCCAGATATCAAACAGGAAATATTATTAGTAACAGATGAGGGTCGTGAAGAAGAAGTAATAACCAGGTTGGCCCGGGTAGGCTACGACTTTACTATCGGCTACCTGAAAGGTGGTTTTAATGCCTGGAAGAGTGCCGGAAAAGAAGTTGACCACATCGCTTCTGTTGATGTAAATGAGTTGTCTGATATTATGAGCAAGGAGAAAGTAAATATTCTGGATGTTCGTAAAAAAAGCGAATACCTGAGTGAACATATAATTGATGCAGAAAATGCACCGTTAGATTTTATCAACGACAGCATGATGCAGATAGATAAAAACAAAACCTATTATGTTCATTGCGCCGGTGGTTATCGCTCCATGATATTCAATTCCATCCTCCGGGCAAGGGGTTATGATAACCTGATTGACGTAAAAAGTGGTTTTAAAGCCATCAAAGATAGTGGCAAATTCAAAGTAAGTGATTATGTATGTCCGTCGACATTATTATAAAGTAGTTGGTTGGTTTAATGGTTAATCTGGCCGGGGATATTTCCCCGGCATTTTTCTCAAACAAAAAAAATAGAATATGGAAACAACAATTCTTACAGGTATGCCGAGAATCGGTGATAAAGCTCCTGATTTTGAGGCTGTAACTACCACTGGCAAACTGAAATTTTCTGATTACAATAAAGGAAGCTGGGTGATATTCTTTTCTCACCCGGCGGATTTCACTCCTGTATGCACAACGGAAATGAGCGGTTTTGCAAAAGAAAAAGATTTCTTTTCCAAACACAATACTAAACTGATGGGTTTAAGTATTGACAGCATCCATGCTCATATAGCCTGGGTAAATGCAGTGAATGAAAAGACCGGGATTCTCTTTGAATTTCCAATCGTCGCAGATATCGACATGAGTGTATCAAAACTATACGGAATGCTGCAACCCGGTGAAAGCGAAACGGCAGCAGTAAGAGCCGTTTTTATTATTGACCCTGATGGAAAAGTACGGTTGATAATGTATTATCCGCTTAATGTAGGCAGAAATATGGCCGAAATCAAACGTACGCTGCTGGCTCTGCAAACATCTGATGAGCATAAAGTAGCAATGCCGCTTAACTGGGAACCTGGAGAAAAAGTAATTGTGCCGGCACCCAAAACACTTGAAGGGTTGGCTGAGCGTAAATCCAGTAACCTGGAAATGATTGATTGGTACCTCGCAAAGAAATCATTATAAATAAATAATTATATGAGTACATTAAAGGAACTGGTAAAAAACCAATCTACAATTATTGTGGATGTCCGCAGTACCTGGGAATATGAAACAAGCCATATACCGGGAGCAAAAAATATTCCGCTGGAAGAATTTCCATATAAAGTGGAAGAATTTAAGCTAATGAAAAGCCCTATCATTCTCTATTGCAGAAGTGGCAACAGAAGCGGAATGGCAGTTAGTATTTTAAAACAAAATGGAGTAGCAAATGTGTACAATGGCGGAGGCCTTGGCGATATGCAATTCCTTTTAAACTGATAAGCTATGTTAGGATTATTAAAAAAACTATTTGGTGGCACATCGGTTAACTATAAAGAATTGATGAGCAATGGTGCTGTTATTGTGGATGTCCGTTCTACAGGAGAGTTTAAGGCGGGGCATATTCCTGGTTCAAAAAACTTTCCGTTAGACAATATCCGTAGCAAAGTTGCAGAGCTAAAGAAACTTAACAAACCGGTGATCACTGTTTGCCGAAGCGGTGCCAGGAGTGGTATGGCAAAGAGTATATTGAAATCGGCCGGGTTAGAAGTATATAATGGCGGCCCCTGGACAAGTCTTAAGAATAAAATTGCCTCATGAAACCGGTAGTACAGATCATACAAAATAAGAAATGGCTGATACTGTTTGCCGGAGTTCTGCTGACAGCACTTTGCAGCACTGTTTGTGCACAGGATAGCACTGCCGGTAAGACTGTTTCCCCGAATAAGTTTCAGCGTTTGATGAAAAAAAAGAATACAGTACTGCTGGATGTAAGAACAGAAGTTGAATACAAAGCCGGTCATATTCCCGGTTCAATACAAATGGATGTGCTAAAAGTTGAGGATTTTAAGAAACAGGTTGAAACTCTGGACAAGACAAAAACCTATCTTTTATATTGCCGCAGTGGAAAAAGAAGCAAAGAGGGTATGGCATTGATGAAGGAGTCAGGTTTTACAAAGTTGTATGACCTAGAAGATGGCTTTAGTAATTGGAGAGGAGATAAAGAACAGTAACCCAGAAAAATTGAATTTTATGCACAAGAAATTATTTGTTGTAATCAGTACCATTCTTATTACAATGCAGGTAAATGCCCAATCTAATCCGACAAATCTTTTAAAGCACCGCATAATTATGCAATTAAGCAGCAATGATACACTTGTATGGAAAGGGCTGATGAATAACCTGAAACACCTGAAAGCCGGGTGGGGTGATAGCCTTGCCATTGAAGTAGTAGCCCATGGACCTGGAATTGATTTTCTTACCATAGGAAAAACCACCCAGCAGGAAAAGATTGCTCATTTTAAAAAGATGGGGATTGAGTTTATCGCCTGCGAAAATACTATGGCAGAGAGAAAGATCTCTAAAGAGTCAATTATCCCCGAAGCAAGTTTTGTAAAAATGGGGATTGGAGAAATTGTTCAAAAACAAGAGCAGGGCTGGAGTTATATCAAAGCTGGTTTCTGAGACATCTCTCTTACTATTGTCTTCAAAGTTTGCCTGCCTTATTAGTTTGTATTACAGATATTATAAAAAGAATGAGAAAGCTTTTTACATTAATTGTCTTGCTCTGGACATCACATAATCTTCTTGGCCAGCACCAGGAAGTAAATGAAAAGCCGGGTTTATGGAAAGAAAAAGAAACCGAAGCAGACTCTACTTCTCTCCTTTCTGCTTTCAAAAGAGGCCATGCAAGTGGTCACTTTCGCTATTACTTCATGGCTACTGATAATAAAGCCGGACTGACAGACTATTATGCACATGCAGTTGGTGGTGGTATCAAATTTGAAACTGCAAAATTCAAAAACTTTCAATTGGGAGTAAGTGGCTTTTTCGTATTCAATATTGGCTCTTCAAATCTTGCAATTCCTGACACAAAGACCAATCAGATGAACCGGTATGAAATTGGTCTTTTTGATATTGAAGATCCCGCTAATAAATCAGATATTGACAGGCTGGAGGAATTATTTATTAAATATCATCTTGAGAATTCTTCTATCACATTTGGTAAACAACTGCTTAACACACCCTTTATCAACCTGCAGGATGGCAGAATGCGACCGACAGAAGTGGAAGGTTTATGGTCAGAAATCAACCATTTGAAAAAAGTAAAATTTCAACTCGGATATCTTTACGGCATCTCTCCACGCAGTACGGTAAAATGGTATAAAGCAGGCGAGTCTATAGGCTTGTACCCTGTTGGGGTAAATACAGATGGTAATAAATCAGGTTATTCGGGTAATCTTGAGAGCGACGGAATATTCTTGATGGGTATCACTTACCAGTATAATAAGAATTTGAAAATGCAACTTTGGAATCAATTCACAGAAAATATTTTTAATAGTGCCTTGATGCAGGCAGACTATGAATATTCATTGGCCAATAAGTCAAAAATAGTAGCGGCAGTACAATTAGTCCGTCAGGATGCTATAAACGATGGCGGCAATACTGACCCTGCAAAAACATACTATGCAAGAAATACTAAGGCTTACACTTTTGGCAGCAAAATTGGTTGGAAGAATGATCGTTGGGAAACAACCATCAATTATAACCGCATCACCAAACATGGAAGATACCTGATGCCAAGGGAATGGGGCCGTGACCCTTTCTTTACTTTTTTGCCGAGAGAAAGAAATGAAGGATTGGGAGATGTACATGCCTTCGTAGGTAAAGTAAATTATAAAATACCTTCTTTAAGATTCACGGCTTCTGTAGCCGTCGGCTATTATGACTTACCAGAAGTGAACAATTATTCTATGAATAAATACGGGCTTCCCTCTTATAATCAATTGAATATTGATCTGCGATACCAATTTGCCGGGTTTTTAAAAGGGATTGAGACTCAATTACTGTATGTCTATAAGGGTAAGGAGGGTAATACTTACGGCAATGATAAATATGTCATCAACAAAGCAGACATGAGCCTGTGGAACCTGGTGATCAATTACCAGTTTTAACAGCCGTTTAGTAGTTTAGTGTGACTGTTGTCACGGAGCTGCTTAATTAAAACGGTCATTTTTAAACTCTTTTATTATTAAAAGATTGCCTATGCCATCAATATTGAATGATCAAATTCAAAATTCCCGCCGCGACTTCCTGAAAAAAACGGCATTGGCAGGCCTGAGTACATCACTTGCAACAGTGGCAGTTGCTATGCCCGACCAAAAAAAAGAAAGGCAACCGGAGGCAAATTCAGCATCCAATCATTTTGCTATTTTATATACCTCAGACATACATGCCCAATTAAATACCCATGATGAATTTTTCTGGGAAAATGGCAAGGGGGTTTATAGAAAAAGAGGTGGTCTGGCTGTACTCAAAACAATGATCAACTTTTTCCGGAAACAAAATCCTGCCAATACAATTCTGATTGATGGCGGTGATTATTTTCATGGCAGTGCCGTAGCCTCATTAACAGAAGGTGAAGCATTAATTCCCTTACTCAACGACTTTAATTATGACCTGATTCTGCCAGGCAACTGGGAGGTAGTGTATAAGAAAAAGAAAATGCTCTATGATATGGGTCATGCTACCGCTGCAAAAATTTGTGCCAACATGTGGCACAAAACAACCGACGCTGATAATGGCGAGTTGATCTACCCTCCTTACTGGGTAAAGTATATTGCCGGAACCAAAGTTGGTTTCATTGGTTATACAGATCATTTAATTCCGAAGCGGCAATCTCCGGCTTATAGCGAAGGCATTCGATTTGAGCATGCAGATTTTAATGTAGCAAAATATATTAAGCTATTGAAAGAAGTCGAAGGCTGTGGTATTATTTTCATAGTAACTCATATGGGGCTGGCACAACAAGTTGGCCTGGCAAATAACCCTGCGGTTGAGGGAACTGATTTTATTCTTGGAGCAGATACACATGAAAGAGTCAGGACTCCAATTCAGGGAAAATATACAAAGGTTGTAGAATGTGGTGCTTTCGGATCCTTTCTTGGCAAATTGGATATACAAGTAGAAGATGGCAAAATGAAGAGTTACCAATACCAGTTACTTGATGTGGACCCGGCTAAATTTCCGGCCGATAAAAAACTACAGGCATTAGTTGACAAAGCTCATGAGCCATTTAAAAAAGAACTTTCCAAAATAATTGGCACCACCACTACCCCGTTGGTAAGGTATTTCGTAATGGAGACCCCAATGGATAACCTGATTACCGATGCTATTCGCTGGAAATTTAATACAGATATCGCATTAAGTAACGGGTTCCGTTTTTGTCAGCCTTTGGCTGTTGATCCTAAGAAAGGCATTACAGAAATTACTAAGGAATTTCTGTGGAATATGCTGCCTGTTGACAGCGAAGCAAAAACAGGAATAGTAACCGGCAAACAACTTTGGGATTGGTTAGAAAAAGAATTACAGAATGCATTTGCAAAAGATCCATCAAAACGTTTTGGCGGCTGGTTTGTGCGTTTTGCCGGCATGGAAGTGAATTTTACGATTGGAAATGAATTTGCAAAAAGGGTTAACTGGGTAAAAATAAAAGGAGAACCACTTGATCTTAATAAAGAGTATAGCATAGTAGCCTGCGAAAGAGAGGGTGATCCCGATGACACCCTGTGTCGTATAGAAAAAGTGAAAAATCCAAAACGGCTTGGTGTCCTCATGCATAAAGTAATTGAAGAATATTTAACGGCTAAATCACCTGTAGCACCAAAATTGGAAATGAGGGCTACCGCAACAGATCAACCAAATACTCTGCTTACACAATTACAAGGAACTACCTATGAATTCAGATAAGTAACAAAATGGCTATGTGGAAAAGTATTAAATCAAATTTACCCCTGGTAATAATATCACTTGTAATTGGTATTGTTATATTGATAGATACTGTTAAAACCTTACGGCACTTAAACAAAAAGGGTAACAGTATGATTACAAAAGATAGCACATGGATAGCTCCGAGTCTATACTACGACAATGTGAAGGGTGAAGAAAGAACTCGTATTATCTATGGTGAAGAACTGATCACACATACTTCTATGTATTTAGGTCCAAAGGGATCTGTTGCTCAAATTTCAAACGGCATGAACTGTCAGAACTGTCATCTGAATGCCGGTAAAAAAAACTGGGGTAATAATTACAGTGCGGTTTTTTCAACCTATCCAAAGTTTAGGGATCGTAGTGGAAGTATTGAAACCATTTATAAGAGAGTAAGCGATTGTTTTGAGCGAAGCTTGAACGGCTCAGCACCTGACAGTAACAGTAAAGAGTACCAGGCCATTTACGCCTATATAAAATGGGTAGGCCAAAATGTAAAAAAAGGTGAAAAGCCTGCTGGCAGCGGTATAGAAAAATTATCTTTTATGGAGAGGGCCGCAAACCCGGCTAAAGGAAAAGAAGTTTATACAGCACAATGTCAAAATTGCCATGGTGTTAATGGAGAAGGTCAGCTAACCCTGAGTGGCAATAGTTACGAGTTTCCGCCTCTTTGGGGCGAACATAGTTATAATTCCGGTGCCGGCTTATTCCGTATCAGCAACCTAGCGGGGTATATACATGGTAATATGCCTTTTAACCAGGCTACTTATAATAACCCTAAATTATCAAATGAAGAAGCCTGGGATGTGGCAGCATATATTAATAGTCAGCCAAGACCAAGCAAAGATCTGAGCAAAGACTGGCCTGATATTTCGAAAAAACCATTTGACCATCCATTCGGGCCTTATACCGATGAATTTACAGAAACTGAACATAAATACGGGCCATTCAAACCTATCATTGCAAAAAAGGAAGAACTATTGAAAAAGAAATGATCCAGGGGCCTGTGACATAAATCACCAGCCCATGTATGACAATGCATAATTTTGAAACTTATAAAATACAAAAACCACTATGTTAGATTTTCTTAAAAACCCCTGGCCCTGGTATGTAGCTGGTCCATTAATTGGGTTGATGGTACCCGTTTTATTGCTGATAGGCAATAAATCTTTTGGTATATCTTCTTCGCTCCGCCATGTATGTGCCGCTTGTTTACCTGCAAAAATTCCTTTTTTTAAATACGACTGGAAAAAGGAAATCTGGAATTTATTCTTTGTAGTTGGCATTTTATCAGGCGGCTTTATTGCTGCAAATCTTTTAAGTAACAGCCAATCCATACAAGTAAATCCCAAACTCCAGGCAGAACTGGCCACATATGGCATTACTAATTATGACAGCTTTGTTCCTGCCGATCTTTTTACCTGGTCATCATTACTTAGCCTGAAAGGTGTTATAATGATGGTTATTGGTGGCTTCCTGGTAGGCTTTGGTACCCGTTATGCAGGTGGCTGTACCAGCGGTCATGCAATTATGGGGCTTTCCAATCTTCAATGGCCTTCGTTAGTTGCCACTATCAGTTTTATGACAGGCGGGTTTATTGTTGCAAACCTTATTCTTCCTTACATCTTAAAATTATAAGTCTGTGGTAAAAATAAATGAACCTATACAGGAAAAAAAGCACCACGAATTTCTAACAGAGAACACAGATTTCGAAGTTCGTTCGCTGGATGCAGTTTGCTTTAATGAATCAGAACTAAAACACCCCTGGTGGTATAATCTCAAATATGCTGTTGCCGGTATGTTATTTGGAATCATATTGGTAAAAGCAGAAGTTATTTCCTGGTTCAGAATACAGGAAATGTTCCGCCTGCAAAGCTTTCATATGTTTGGTGTAATTGGCTCTGCCGTAGCTGTTGGTGTGATATCGGTACTGGTTATTAAAAAGTTTAAAATCAAAACAATTTATAACGAGCCTATTGAATTTGTTTCCAAGAAATTCAACAAGGGAAATGTGTACGGAGGATTAATCTTCGGCTTTGGATGGGCCATTACCGGTGCCTGCCCCGGCCCTCTCTTTGCACAAATTGGTACAGGTGCCACAGTAATTGTAATAACGCTACTGAGTGCAATAGTTGGCACATGGGTCTATGGATATTTCAGGGAAAGGTTGCCTCATTAAATCTCTACTCATATCGAACTAAAAAATAAGCGACCGTATGGTCGCTTATTTTTTTCATAGAACTTTCGGGTATCAGAAAGAATAATTTATGCCAACCATAAACAGATCTGTTGTCATTTTGTATGAAACACTAGTACCGGGAATTGCCCCATAAGGATTGCCAGAAGATATCATTAATGGGTTTAATAAAGGGCCGCTTGTAGAGCCCCCGCTTGTTCCATGATGATAAGTGGCGTTTAATGTTAGCTGCTTATTAAACTCATAGCCGAACCCAAGCTGAAATGCATTTTTAATAACAGCTGTTGCAGGTACAGAAAAAAAAGCCAGTTCACTGCTTATAGGGTTTGAGCTATAGGTATACCCTGCCCTTATTGGTAATTTATTGATACCCTTGTATTGGATACCTGCTGAAATGATAGATACATTCTTCCAGCCAAAGCCAGCCACAGAAGCTGTATTAGTCCAGCCTTTAGCTTTAAAGCCTTCGGTGTTTTCATAGTTTACAAATCTGTAATCGAAAGCAAAATCTATGTTGCTTTTCGAATATCCAATTCCTGCTGATAAAATAGCCGGGTAGTTCATTTTGAATTTTACATTCGGCGCAGCAGTTCCGTCAAGGTATTTATTACTAAAATCAAAACTGCCAAACGTTTGAGGGGTTTTGTAGGAGGCCCCTAATTTTATGCCCTTACCAGAATTATAAAAGATCCCAAATTGTCCGCCAAATCCTAAAGCAGTTGCTTTATCACTTACAGGGTATCCCAAAGTCGGGCTGGGTGAGGAAAGAGGATTTGGTGCCAGTTCGAGTGATGAATAATTGAAGGTGGGGGCTAAGCCAATGGAAAATTGCTCAGAAATGTTGTATGAATAAGTAAATCCAACCTGCAATAGTTGGTAATCTGATTGAATACGTCCAAACCCGCCATCACTTTGGGGCATGTTGATTGCATTCGTATTACTTTCAGGAAATGTAACACCAAAACCACTTATACCAAAAGCAGAAATTCCAAATGTATGTTTACTGTTCTTTTTTCCCCACACCATTGCCAGAGCCGGCATTACAGAAACACCCCTGTCGTCGTTTGTTACACCACTGAACGGCCCTTCCGGGGTTGGTACTGTAGATGACAAAACCGGCGAAGAAAAAAACATCCCCGCATTAACAGACAGTACTCTTTGATCAAAAGCTGATATTGCTGCCGGATTCCATTGTAAAGCCCCGTTAATATCAAGCGGCTGGGCCGTAGATGCACCTCCCATGGATATATTGGTTGCCCCAATACCCTGCATAATATGACCGGCCTGAGAAAATAAAATAAAAGGCAGCGTAGCTAATCCTAATGTTATTATTATCTTTTTCATAATTGTAAATTATTAATCTGCAGCACTTGCAGAATCTATGTCGATAAAATTGTTTGCTTTCTCATTCATGATCTATAACACATAGATATCTGGCTATTGTTCTATTTAAAAGTGCAGAAACCACTTTCGGGGGGTATTGTTTCAAATTAAACGCCGGTAGTTTTAACCAGGCAATATGTTTTATATGAAAAGCATATGAACCCCCTCACCAGAACTCTGCTTATAAAAGTCCCCCACTGTAATGACAGCTTCAACGCCTTCATACAAATCCTCTTTTTTATAATGGAACATATCCATCGCCAGCTTACAAGCCCACATTCTGACACCTGAAGCTGAAAGAATATCCAAAAATTCAGACACATCGGGCATATCCACTTTTTCCATTTCTTTCTTCATCATTGATGTAGCTAATGCCTCCATACCCGGCAGACCTCCCAACATTGTTGGTATATGCATAGCGGGATTACCAACAGTAGCCACATGCAGGTGGGTTAATTTCTTTTTGTGAATGGCTTCCAGTCCAAAAAATGTAAAAAACAATTCAGCTTCTATACCTTCCATCCTGGCACCATTTGCCAGCACAAAAGCTGCATAAACGTTCTCCAGTGTACCTTTTGACAAGATGATCATCATCTTTTTAATTTCACCATTATTTGCACTCATGATTGATACGTTTTTAGGTTACTAAATACAACTGGCTGGCTTAGGAATACCCGCAATTTTAGTTGCTGTTTTCAAGGGTGCCTTTGGAAATAATTGATAAAACTCCTTTATATCCACTACCCCACTCTTTCCAATTTTCCTTATACTAAGTGGCACCTCATTCTTGTGCTCGGTTTGCAGATAACTCAGCACATCCCAGTGCCTGCGGTGTCAGGTTTATCTCAGCTTCTGCAGCCAGTGCTTCACCAACTGATTTATCCCACTGTTTGAAGTCGGTCAAATATCCTTCTTCGTTTACGGCAATTGATTTGCCAGCAATAGTTTTTTCCATAATTGTTGATTTAAAATGTTAATTATATTTTTTTCCTGCTTCTGACATAGATGCAGAAACAAATGGTATATGTGTTCCTTTTAATAAAACGTTCCAGTATATCCACCTGAAAGCTAGTTTACCCATATGATTCATCCTGCTTTCTTTCAGCAATCTCAAAGGGCCTACTCCCGGAAACGGAAATGTTCCCTCTACTGGTTCATGAGTGTAGTTGAAATCAATCAACAAGGCCTTGCCGTTGCCGGTTTCAATAAAGCAGTTAGCATGCCCGTCAAATTCTTCTTTCAACGGCTCTCCTTTAACGAAATGAAGAATATTGTCAGTAAGTATTTCTGCTTCAAAGTGTGCTACTGAACCTGCCTTGGAGGCTGGTATATTGCTGGCATCACCCAATACAAACACATTAGCGTATTCTTTTGATTGCAAAGTAGCTTTATGAGTTGGCACATAATTCAGGTCATCTCCCATACCCGATCTGGCAATCACTTCATCCCCCTTATTAGTTGGTACAGTAACCAAGATATCAAAAGGAATTGCTCTGCCGCCATAATCCACAATTTCCTTTTTTTCATTATCAACATGCTCAATTGCAAAATCACTCTCAATATTTATACTCTTCTCCTGAAGCAAATGCTCCAATGCTTCTGTGGCTTTAGGTTTGGTGAATGCACCACTAAGCGGGGTAACATAAGTGATTTCCACTTTATCCCGCATATGTTTATGTTTAAAGTAGGAATCCGCCAAAAATGCAAATTCAAGTGGGGCAACAGGACATTTAATGGGCATTTCGGTAATATGTACCACCAGCTTACCGCCTTTCCAGTCTCTTAATTTGTTTCTCAGGGAAAGTGAGCCTTCAAAAGTGTAAAAGTCAAAAACAGATTTATACCATTCACTGCCTTTCATTCCTTCAATTTCTTCTGGTGCAGTTTTGGCGCCTGTTGCTACAATCAGTACATCATAAACAAGTACACTACCATCATGCATCATCACTTTATTTTCAGTTGGTACTACTTTATCAATGGCTCCCTGGACAAGATCAACTGTTTTAGGAATAAACTCATCAATAGATTTTATGATATCCTCTGGTTCATAAATATCAAAGGGAAGAAAAAGATACCCGGGCTGATAATGATGTTCTGTTCTTTCATCAACAATGCTGATCCTCCATTCCGGCCTTTTCAAATGATGGCTCAAATGATTTGCCATCATTGTTCCGGCTGTTCCGGCGCCTAATATTACGAGATGTTTCATACAGTTGTTATTTAGTTGAGTTGAGAATGATTTTCTATTGTAAAATTCAACACCTCAGCTCTTTAATTCTGCGAGAACAGTCAGAAAACCAAATGAGTCCCGTCAGTTAAAAGAATGATTCTTCTCCTTTTGTATTGATTTTTTTCCTTCTGTGATAAATGTCACCACACTCTACATTATCCTTCATTATAAAAAAAGATCCATTCCGTTCAGGGTCAACCCAATGGGTGACATTAATCAGCCATTATGTACATCACTGCTGTATATTTTTACATCGATTTACAAATCATAGTCAAATCAATTTTTGAACAATCTGATTTTATTATTAATTCGAAACAGCATAATCATGTACAACTACGAAGTCAATCTTTCCTGGACTGAAGACAGAAAAGGAATAATAAGTTCACCTGTCTTAGAACGTTCAACAGAAGTAGCAACTCCACCGGAATTCCCTAAGGGAATGGAAGGTATCTGGTCACCGGAACATCTTTTTGTAGCAGCTATCGAAAGCTGCCTGATGACGACGTTCCTTGCAGTTGCTGAAAACTCAAAATTGGAGTTCACTTCTTTCAGCAGCTATGCAACAGGGAAACTTGATAAAGCAGATGGAAAATTTATGATGACAGAAGTATTACTTCGCCCTACTCTTATAATCAAAAACCCTGAGCAGCAAGAAAAAGCTAAAAGGGTTTTGGAAATGAGTGAAAAGGCCTGCCTGATCTCTAATTCCGTAAAGTCAAAGATAATTTTTGACCCAATTATACTGATAGTTTGAGGCTGCGGGCAAATGCTTTACCATAGCGAAAATCCGAAAATATATTATCCGCTTCTTTATCATTATAAACTTATTACAGTGATAAATATCACCTAAATGCTATACTCAAAAGACTAACTTGCTTTTATAAAAAAAATCATGAAAACAAATAGAATTGGCCTTAATGCTGTTAAAGCCAGGGCGTTGGCAGAAAAAATGAATATACTTCTTAGTGATTTTCAGCTATTCTATATCAATACCCGTGGCTTTCATTGGAATATCAAAGGGAATAATTTTTTTGAACTCCACCTGAAATTTGAAGAGTTGTATACTGATACTCAATTAAAAATTGACGAGGTTGCTGAAAGGATACTTACACTTGGCCATACACCCAGCCACTCCTTTACTGATTATCTGAAATCATCTGCCATAAAAGAAGAACAAAATATAACAGATGGCAAGAAAGCTATCGCCTCAATTATCAACTCCTTTGGCATATTGCTCCAGATAGAAAGAGAATTGCTGAATCTTTCTGCAGATGCGGGAGATGAAGGTACCAACGCCCTGATGAGTGATTATATCCGCCAGCAGGAAAAACTCGTATGGATGTATTCAGCCTATTTAAACAAATAAAATGAATAAATATTCCCTGGTTGTTACCGGGTCATTACTACTGCTATTCTCAAATCCGGTAGAAGTAAAAATAGCCGGTGCAATGAAAAATATCATGCACAAGGGTGATTTATCAGCACACATTGCATTAGACACAGTGCTCACTCAACCGCATATCTATGGCCTGGGTCCTGCAGAGGGGATAAAAGGTGAGTTGCTAATTATTGACAGCAAAGCATACTGGTGCAAAACAGAAAATGGCAAAGCAAATACATCCATAAATAATAAAGCCAAAGCCGCCATGCTGGTATATGCACAAGTACCTTCATGGAAATCTGTTACAGTTACAGATGAGATAACAGATTACGCTGCACTTGAAAAACTAGTAGAAAAACTGGCGTTACAAAACGGGCAAACCCTTGATGACCCTTTTCCTTTCATAATAAAAGGAACTGTTTTAAATGCTTTATACCACATAATTGACTGGAAAGAAGGAACAACCCATACATTCGACAATCATAAGCAATTTGCCCAATATGGCAACTTTAAAAAAGAACCTGTGCTGCTGCTTGGGTTTTATTCCAACAAACATCATAGCATATTCACTCATCACAGCACTAATATGCATGTGCATATAATGGATGAAAAGAAAACAGCTGTGGGGCATATCGAAGATATTTCAACGAGTGCTAATAGTATAACCCTTTTAATTCCCCAATAATCCATGAAGTTTTTTCATTTAATTACTATCGCCCTGGCAACGAGCTTTGCCAGCAATTCACAATCTTCCTATCCGTTCAAAATAGCACTTGAACCTGTATTACCTGCCGGGATCACAGGCATACAGTCATATGCCTGGGCAAAACACGGAGATAAGGTATTACTTATTGGTGGCCGAACTGATGGTCTGCATCGCCGGCAACCTTTTGCTTCTTTCAACAAGAAATATAATAACACAGAACTGATTGTTCTTGACCTTAAAAAGGAAAAAGTGTGGAAAAAAAATATCCTTACACTACCAGCTGCTATTGCAGAGCAACTACAGAGCAGTAACATGGAATTCTTTCAGCAAGGCAATCAGTTATTAATCATTGGAGGATATGGGTATAGTGAAACCCAAAAAGACCATATTACCCATCCGGCAATCATCTGTATAACAGTAGAAGAACTGATTAATGCTATTATCAATCAACATGAAATTATACCATACATAAAACAATTGACAGATGAAAGAATGGCTGTAACAGGTGGCCGGTTGAACAAACTTGGCAGCCTTTTTTATCTTATAGGAGGCCAACGATTTGAAGGCCGTTACAATCCTCACGGCCCTGATCATGGACCTGGTTTCTCTCAGGTATATACTAATGAAATCAGGAAGTTTAGTATTAACACAGCCGGAGAAAATATAAGAATAGAAAACTATTCTGTTATTACTGATTCACAATTACTGCACAGAAGAGATTACAACCTGCTGCCACAAATGGATGCAGATGGCAAAGAAACCCTGACTATTTACTCCGGAGTTTTCCAATATGGAAAAGACATTCCTTTTACCACTATAGTTGATATTTCAGAAAGCAGTTACAAAGAAGTAAAAGATTTTAATCAGCAGTTCTCTCATTACCACTGTGCTACTATGCCTGTTTATAACAACAATAATAAGACCTTGTATTCTGTTTTCTTTGGTGGTATAGCCCAAAATTATACAGACAGTACCGGCAAAATCGTTACTGATAATAATGTTCCCTTCATAAAAAGCATCAGTGTAGTGGAACGTAAAGGAAATTCAGTTAAAGAATACATATTGCCTGACCAAATGCATGGATATTTTGGAGCGGCTGCAGAGTTTATTCCCGCTGATGAAAAATTCTTTACACCGAATGGTATTCTCAATTTTGATAAAGTTGGAAAAAAACCATTGCTAGTTGGCTATATCATTGGCGGGATTGACAGCCGGGCCCCAAATGTTTTCTGGAGTAATGATACAGACCCCAGCCGGGCCTCACCGGTAGTATGGAAAGTATACTTAACACTTCCATGAATAATATTTCTTCCTGAAAAAAGAATATTTTCTGAAAAGTTGCCGAAAAATATTTCGTCAAAATATTACTGCCATGCTATAAACTTAATATGGTATTCAATGTCGTAAGAATAGTGGTTTATAGTGCTATGAAGACAGTAAGTTATGTGGCAGAAATCACAAATATTGGATTTTCATTATTATCATTCAAAATATATAACGATGAAAAAGTATTTTATCAACCCCGCAATGACGGTAACTCTTTTTTTATCTCTGATCCTTGTCAGTTGTTCAAAGGATAATGATAATAAAAATGCTAACAATAACCTGAATAGCCAGGTAAGCAATCTGCCAAGTGAACCTTTGAATACTGATGAGCGATTAACTTTATCATTTATGAGAGAAGAGGAAAAACTGGCCAGAGATGTCTATATTTTTTTATACAATAAGTGGGCATTAACTATTTTCAACAACATATCCTCCAGCGAACAAACACATATGGATGCCATACTTCAATTACTAAATAAATATAACCTCCCCGATCCGGTTGGAAATAATGACAAAGGTGTTTTTTCCAATATTACCCTTCAAAACCTATACACCCAATTGACAACACAAGGTTCGGCAAGTGTGCTGGATGCTCTGAAAGTAGGAGCTACTATTGAAGACCTCGATATATTTGACCTAAAAACAGCTTTACCAAAAGTTGACAATCAGGACATCACACTTGTTTACAACAACCTGATGAAAGGAAGCCGCAATCATCTCCGGTTATTTTACAATAATATACTCAGTGCCGGCGGAACATATACTCCTCAATACATAACACAGGCGGAGTTTGATGCCATCATCAGCAGTTCTATGGAAACAGGCAATTAATTTCAGTACAAAAATTTATAATCATGAAAAAAGTAATTTTTGCAGCTATCCTGCTTGTTATAGTTACCGGTAGTTCTGCACAGCAAACCAGCATATTAAATCAGAAGGAAAAAGATGCAATCCTTTATATGAGAGAAGAAGAAAAACTGGCCCGAGATGTATATAATTTCCTGTACGAAAAGTGGGAAACAAACCCCTTCGGTAATATACGGCAAAGCGAACAGGTGCATATGGATAGAATGAAAAACCTGATAATGATTTATCAGCTCGAAGACCCTGTTATTAAAAATAATGATACGCCGGGGGTATTTACAAATACCATACTACAGAAATACTATGACGAACTCAGCATTACCGGAAGCAGATCATTAACAGATGCCCTTAAAGTGGGAGCCAAAATAGAAGAGCTTGATATTGCGGATCTTGACAAAAGGATAAAACAGACTTCACAGCAGGATATCCTCAGTACATACAGCTATTTAAAAATGGCATCTGAAAATCATCTGAGGGCCTTCGTCCGTCGGTTGAAAGTACAGGGCGAAGTTTATAAACCAACCATATTAAGTAAGGCACAATTCGATAAAATAATTGAAACCGAAACGAGGAGTAGACAATCCGGTAATGGTATGGGGAGGTTGAATTAGGAAAAAATAACGCTGGTAAGACTTTTATCACAAACTACCTTCCGGATAAATCGTAGTTTTAATTTCCGGCGTTATTATGCTTCAGAATAAAGGAATACAAACTGGACTATATGCAAATCGGCAACAATTTGGTTTGCTGGTTCTTATTAATGCATTTGTGGGAGCCATGATCGGATTGGAAAGAGCCGTGCTGCCCGGATTAGGAAAAAGTGTCTTCGGATTGGACGCCAATACAGCTATCTTAAGTTTTATAATGGCATTTGGCATCACAAAAGCTGTCAGTAATTATAGCGTAGCCAAACTCAGTAAACGATTCAACAGGAAACAAATATTAATGGCAGGCTGGTTTGCAGCATTACCTGTTCCTTTTCTGCTAATGTATGCAGACTCCTGGTCATGGGTAATACTAGCTAATATTTTATTAGGTATTAATCAGGGACTGGCATGGTCATCAACAGTTATAATGAAAGTGGATATTGTCGGACAAAAGAACCGTGGATTGGCGATGGGCATTAATGAATTTGCAGGATACCTGTCAGTAGGATTGGCATCTTATCTGGCCAGTTCCCTTGCTTCCAGGTATGGTTACGCCTATTATCCTTTCATTCCCGGGTTATTTTTTGCTATTGTTGGTCTATTAGTTTCAGCTTTCCTTGTTAAGGATACTTCACATTTTGTTCATGCTGAAAGTGCAATAAGCAAAATTGCATTGTTAAAAAATGCATGGAAGGAAACGACATGGAAACATAAGAATATTGGAAGCGTCACATTAAATGGCCTGGTGAATAATATGAATGATGCGGTTGTATGGGGCCTTTTACCTGTTTTATTATTACAAAAAGACTTCTCTATACAAGAAATAGGGATTATAGCAGGAGTGTACCCTGCTGTTTGGGGAGTGATGCAGTTATTCACTGGTAAAATGGGAGATGTGTATTGCAAAAAACAAATCATCACCGTTGGAATGTTGACCCAGGCAGTTGCGATCGCATTATTAGCCATCTCATCTCAAATAACAATACTTGTTGCAGCCGCTGTGTTGCTGGGACTCGGTACTGCATTGGTATATCCAAACTTTCTTACGGTAGTAGCTGAAAGTACTCATCCATCACAAAGAGCAGAAACCCTGAGTATCTTTCGGTTCTGGAGAGATAGCGGCTATGTGGCAGGTGCCCTGTTAGCAGGTCTGCTGGCAGATATGGTTGGGATGAGCACCGCTATTATCATTATTGCCGTTATCACCGCCGCAGCTGGTGTCGTTGCCCATTTCAGAATGTGCTGTACACTAAAAAAGCTGTATTCATCTGATGACTGCATCAGGCCTTCTTTGTATTAATCAGTAATTTTACAATATGTACAAAAGCTACCTCATTATTAGCCTGCTGTTAGTATCTATGATCTCTTGTACTGAAAAAAGGAAAGTGGAAGATAATCCTGCATTGAGATCGAAAGGAGATTCATTAATTACCCGAACATTCGATACACTCAGAAATACACTATTAAGGGCTATTGGCGAAAAGGGGTTTCCAGGCGCTGTTAGCTTTTGTAACACAGAAGCTCTGCCTTTAACCAACTCATATGCCTCTGAGGGAATTACAATAAAACGAAGTTCTGATAAGATACGTAATGCATCTAATGCACCAGACAGTATAGAGCAGGAGATTCTATCCGTTTACCTGCAAATGAAAAAAGATAAGCAGGAATTGAAATCAATTTTGAAAAAAGATGCAGCGGGTAATCATCACTATTTCAAACCTATCCTTTTACAAACCATGTGTCTTAACTGTCACGGCGATAAAATCACCCAGATAAAACCGGATACATGGGAAGTCGTCCTTCAAAAATATCCCAACGATGCAGCGTTTAATTATAAGGATGGTGATCTTAGAGGGATATGGCATCTGACTTTTCAAAAAAAATAAAAATCGATGAACCAAACTGAAAAAAGAATAAACAAGGACCTTATTCTCCGTGAAAAACTGGCTATAGAACGAACTGATATGGCCATTGACCGAACCTTCTTATCTTTCATCAGAACTTCACTATACTTTGTTATTGCGGGAATGACAGTAAATAGCTTGCTAAAAGTTAGCTATGGGTGGTGGGTAGAGATTCTTTTCTGGTTTCTGGGTATAGTCGTCCTTATTATTGGTTTACTAAAATACCGGCAACAGAAGGAAAAGTTAAAAAAGAATGAAAAGCATATTGGTGACTATAAACTGGAATGGGAAGATGATATTGAATAATATTTACAATCGCTGGCCAATCATCCGTAATACAGCAGCCTTCCCTTTGTGATAATCGCCTTCGTTCAGGATAATTTCTTTTTGCTCACAACTCATCATATGCAGGAATGGAAAATCACTGCAAATTGATGGCGCATCATATAAAAGTTTCTCATCCCGTGGGCCACCACTTTCAAATTGCACTTGCTCTTTGGCAAATGCTTCCATAACAAGGAAACCTCCCGGTTTGATGGAATTGTAAATCTCCTGGTGGAATTTTTTTCGTAATATCTCTGGAAGATGAACAAATACCAGGGCTACTGCATCATACTGCTTATCAGCTTTGAAATCGGCTATATTCTTTATTTCATAATTGATAGAAACTCTTTCTCCTTTTGCAAAATCCAGCGCTTTCTCTAATGCTACCTGGCTGAAATCAAACGAATCTACCCGCCAACCCCTGGTAGCAGCATATACTGCATTCCTCCCCTCCCCTTCTGCCGGGAGCAGCAGTGTACCTGGCTTATGAAAATCAATGAACAGCTTTAAGAATTTATTAGGCTCACTTCCATATACTGTTTCATTTTCTGCATACCGCTGATCCCAGAACTTTTGCATTGTAATATTATTTTTACAAATTTGAGTATTGAGAGTTTTGTCTTTGGTGATATATATCACCTGTAGTCCGGTATCACAATCGCATCTTGCATCATTAAAAATTTTATATAAATGAAGTACGTTTTATTATCAATTGTATTTTTTGGTATTCTGGCTGGTTGTAATAATTCAACAGCAGAAGAACCTGTGATAAACAATACCCAACCCACCGTTACTGAAACAACACATAACCCTACCCCTGTAACAACTTCATCAGCACTTCCTTCTTTTAGAATGATGAGTGCAGGCAACCACTTAATCGATCTGACACAATTTAAAGGGAAAAAAATATTTGTTAACCTCTGGGCCACCTGGTGCCCTCCCTGCCGGGCAGAAATACCTTCTATTGAGAGACTTGCTGCCAAAACAGATAAAAACAAAGCGGAATTCATTATGCTGTCGCTGGATGACGACTTCGAAAAGGCTAAATCATTCGCTATAAAGAATAATATGAAACTCCCGGTTTATTATCCTGCCAGCACCCTGCCTCAATTGTTTGCTGTTAATGGTATCCCTGTTACCTATATCTTCAATGAAAAAGGAGAGGTCATTTATCAACAGGTTGGTGAAAACAATTACGATACAAATGATTTTTTTAACCTGCTTAATAAATAGATAAAAAAACTTTAACTTAAAAGACCCCGGCAGTCCGGGGTCTTTTTTTGCCGTCTACCCTCTGTTATTCTTCCGTTTTCACAGATGCCAGCAATCTTTCTTCAATTACCTTTCTGAAAGTATGTTTAGGAAAGGCACCGGGCTGCATCATCGGCTCTCCGTTTGAATCAATAAAAAGTAAGGTTGGTATGCTTTGTATGCCAAAAACAGATGACAACTCCTGCTCCACATCGGTATTTACTTTGTAAATAATCAATCGTCCTTCGTATTCCTTTGAAAGCTCTTCGAGGATAGGAGCCACCATCTTGCAAGGGCCACACCAGTCAGCATAAAAATCAATGATAGCCGGTAACTCTCCCTGGTATTTCCAATCCTGTTCTGTTTCGTAGTTAAATACTTTATTCTTGAAATCCTGTGTTGTCATCTGTACTGTCGCCATATTAATTAATTTATACAAAAGTAGAGTATACATAAAAGTCGTTGCGTGATGTAAATCACATTACAACTTCCATCACAGGTATCTTAACTTTTCCCAAAGCCTGCTCGATATCCCAAATAATGTCATTAAAATTCTCGATACCGATGCTTAAACGCACCATCTTATCGGTAATGTGTAGCTCTTCTTTTTCTTCGAAAGGCACATCTGCATGAGTCATACTGGCAGGATGTTCAGCCAGGCTTTCTGTACCCCCAAGACTCACCGCCAGTTTAATATGTTTCAGATTATTAAGAAATGTGAATGCTTCATGTTCCCCGCCCATCACATCAAAACTTAACATAGCGCCGTTATTCAGGTATTGTTTTGAAAATATTTCAGCCTGCTCTGGATTGTTTTTAGCTGTGTACCCCAGGTAATAAACCTTTTCCACTTTAGGGTGATGAGACAAATAATCAGCCACCCTTGCAGCATTTGCTGCAGCTGCTTCCATCCTTATCTTCAATGTCTCCAGGCTTCTCATCAACAACCAGCTTGTATGCGGGTCTATCATTGTTCCAAAAAAAGTACGGGTCTTTTTGATCTTACTAATCACTTCCTTATTTCCGACTGCTGCACCAGCTATTACATCGCTGTGTCCGCCAATGTATTTAGTGGCAGAATACAAAACGATATCAGCACCATGTTTCAGGGGGTGCTGCCACAATGGGCCCATGTAAGTATTATCAACAGCAACAAGTACCTTTTTCCCGGCACCAGAATACTTTTTCGCTATTGTGCTGCACATTTCAATATCAATAAGATCATTCGTAGGATTTGCAGGTGTTTCCACATAAATCATTTTCAGTTTTTGGGCATGCCCACTTTCAACTAGTATTTTCTCAACTTCTTTCAGATCCTGCCCAGCCCTGAAACCAATCACCTCTACACCAAAATGGGTGAGTATATGATGAACAAACTTATGTGTACCTCCATATAACGGGTTGCTGTATAATAAAACATCACCCGGGCTCAGGTAAGTAACAAGACTGGTAGCAATAGCACTCATACCACTGGAAAAAGCGGCTGCAGCTTCCCCACCATCCCACAATTTCAATCGTTCTTCGAGTATCTCCATATCGGGATTATTGATACGGCTGTAAATCAATCCCATTACCTCCCCTTCATGGCCGGGCTTTCCATGCGCCATTTCAAAAAATGCTTTTCCTTCTTCAGCACTTTTAAAAACAAATGTGGAAGTTTGAAAAATAGGACACTTTACAGCTCCTTCACTTAACTCTGGTTTATAACCAAAACCCAGCATTTGGGTCTCGGGAGAAAAATTAGATTGGCTCATAATCTTGAATTTGAATACTAAGTTGGTAAGAAATATTGGACGGTACAATGACTTTTGTTACACTAGAAAACAAATCTATTTTTCTAAATAACTACTAATTAAAAAGACTATTTATCCATATAATGACTTATTTTTAGAAAAATTATCCTTTATGCTTTTGGACAAAACCGATGTTCAAATACTCGAATTACTACAGGCAGACGCTTTGTTGACTAATAAAGAACTGGCAGATAAACTGGGAAAAACAATCACCCCGATTTATGAAAGGATCCGCCGGCTGGAAAACGAAGGATATATCACCCGTTACTGTGCAATAGTAGATAAAACCAAAATCGGTAAGAGCCTGGTTGCATTTACTAATGTGCAATTAAAGCAACATGCCCAAATCATTCTGCTCAATTTTGAAAAAGCCATAGTGAAATTCGAGGAAGTAATGGAATGCTATCATATGACCGGTGTTTACGATTACCTTCTGAAGATTGTGGTAGCTGACATGTCTGCGTACCAGGATTTTATTGTAAATAAATTGGCAAACCTTACTGATATAGGAACAGTTCAAAGCGGTTTTGTAATGACAGAAGTAAAGCATGAAACCGCATATAAAATAAAACCGGCCCGCTAAGGCCGGTTTTTCTGCAAAAAAGGTCACCATTTATAACATAGTAGTTGGTTCTACATATGTTGTCTTTTTAAGGCCTGTCTGGCTGAGTGATTTATAACCTCCCAGAACATTTACCAGGTTATCATATCCCCTTGCTTTTAGAATAGAAGCCATAATTACAGAACGATAACCACCGGCACAATGGATATAATATTTTTTATTCTTGTCCAACTGCGCCATATTTTGATTGATAAAATCCAGCGGGAAATTTACAGCTCCTACCAGGTGTTCTGAATCAAATTCACTTTTCCGCCTGGAATCCAACAGATTGATATGCTGACTATCCATCTTATATAAAGTGGCGAAATCGTCTGCACTAATCTCTTTTAATTTTTCAGTTTCAAAACCTGCCTTTTTCCATTCAGCCATTCCTCCCTTCAAATACCCCACCGCATTGTCATATCCAACTCTCGACAACCGAATTACTATCTCCTCTTCCCGACCTTCATCTGCTAGGAATAAAATCGGTTGTTGCATATCTGTTATTAAAGTCCCGACCCAGGGGGCAAAATTATCATCCACTCCTATGAATATTGAGCCGGGAATATGTTCTGTAGAAAAATTCTCTTTACTCCGGGTATCCAGCACCAGTGCATCCATACTCTCCCACACTGTTTGAAATTCTTTTGCAGTTAATGGATGTTTCCCTTTTGCAATGATATTGTCAATACTTTCAATCCCTCCTTTCAGGTTCATCAGTACATTTAATGGAAAATATTGAGGCGGCTCTACTAAACCATCAGTCACAGCTTTTATAAATTCCTCCTTCGTCATATCGGCCCTTAAAGCATAATTCACCTGTTTTTGGTGGCCGAGTGTATCTGTCGTTTCCTTACTCATGTTCTTACCGCAGGCACTACCGGCACCATGACCCGGATAAACAATAATATCATCTGGCAAATTCATGATCTTATTGCGGAGAGAATCATATAAATGCCCGGCCAAAATTTGAGGTGTTATTTCTGCTTTTACTTTTTGTACAAGGTCAGGACGTCCCACATCACCAATAAACAAAGTATCTCCGGTGAAAATGCAATTCTCTTTTCCATTTTCATCTATTAAGAGATAGGTAGTAGATTCCATTGTGTGTCCGGGTGTATGCAGTACTTTAATTGTTACGTTTCCCAATTGCAGCACTTCTCCATCTTTAGCCACATGCACATCATAGGCTGGTGCAGCCGTTGGACCAAAGACAATTGTTGCACCTGTTTTTTTTGACAGGTCTATATGACCACTGACAAAGTCCGCATGGAAGTGTGTTTCCAGGATGTACTTGATTTTAGCCCCATTCCTTTCAGCCTTATCAATATAAGGTTTTGTTTCCCTTAGCGGATCAATAATTGCAGCTTCCCCATTACTTTCGATATAATATGCCGCTTCAGCCAGGCAGCCGGTATAGATTTGCTCTACTTTCATAATTTACGTTTTAAGTGATTAATTTATTTAGCAAGTATATTTGATGATATTGATAGTGAAATCGTTTTATGGGCAACGGGTTGTGCAGTTCATATCCATTGGAGTATCATTTGAATGAAGAATAAAATGACTGTACAAAATTCACGGCGAAGGATACCGGCGAGAATGACATAAGTCACAAAACCTGTTGAGAAAAATCAGGTCGGTCGGGTATTTCACTATTCTATCCTGCGCCGAACAATTACACAGGTGACAATTGTCACACTCACACCCCTGTCACAATTCTATTTTGCTGGTCTAAATATTCTTGCCATGCAACATCAGCACAAAATTGTAATTATCGGCGGCGGCAATGCCGGTATTTCTGTAGCCGCACAACTACTTCGCAAAAACAAACAATTAGACATTGCAGTTATTGATCCAGCAAACAAACATTACTATCAACCCGCCTGGACACTGGTAGGCAGTGGTGTTTTTGATATCAGAAAAACCGAACGTAACGAAGCTGATGTAATGCCTAAGGGGGTAAAATGGATCAAACAAAAAGTAACTTCAATGTCGCCGGAAAGCAACATCATACAATTAGATAATGCTGACACTGTACGATACGAGTATCTCGTTGTAGCACCGGGAATTCAACTCAATTGGCATGAAATAAAGGGGCTGAAAGAAACTTTAGGCAAAAACAATGTATGCTCCAATTATAGTTTCGAGCATGCCCCTTATACATTTGAGTGTATTAAGAACTTCAAAGGTGGCAAAGCAATTTTCCATAACCCCCATACGCCTGTAAAATGCGGAGGTGCCCCGCATAAAATAATGTACATGGCAGCAGATTATTTCAGAAAGCATAATGTACTGAATAAAGCGAATATTCAATACTGGAGCGGGGCAGCTAAATTATTTGCTGTACCCAAATATGAAAAAACATTGCTCAAGGTTTGTGAAAGGGCCGGCATCAAGCTCAACTTCATGGTAAAAATGACAGAAATAGACGGGCCGGGAAAGAAAGCAAAATTTACAGGTATCGGCGAAGATAATATGGCTAAAGAATATGAAGTTGAATTTGACATGATACATGTAACACCACCTCAAAGTGCTCCTGATTTTATCAAATCCAGTTCTTTGGCAAATGCTGCCGGCTGGGTGGATGTTGACAAACACACATTGCAGCATGTGAAATTTGCGAATATTTTTTCTCTCGGTGACTCATCTGGTTTACCGATCAGCAAAACAGGTGCCGCTATCCGCAAGCAAGCACCTGTAGTAGTTGAAAATCTGTTGGCCGCTATCAATCATCAGTCATTAACCGGCAAGTATAATGGATATACAAGCTGTCCGTTGGTTACTGGTTATGGAAAACTTGTGCTGGCTGAATTTGATTATGATAATAATCCGCAGGAAACTTTTCCTTTTGACCAAAGTAAAGAGAGATGGAGTATGTACCAGATGAAAAAAAGGGTTTTACCCTGGCTTTACTGGAACAAGATCCTGCCTGGAAAAATGTAATTCTGACGTATTGATTACCAAAGCGGTTGCCAAAAAAGCGACCGCTTTTCTTTGTAACTATTGTCACTCTTGCAATCACCCTCTGCCCGGAATTTTGTAAATCAAAATAAAATCAGAAAAATGAATCTTTCATACAGGCTTAAAAGCGGCTGGACAGCTTTAAAGTTCGTCAGAGTTGGGTTGGGTGGCTTAATTTTGTATTCCTCCATTGAATCAGGACAAGTGTCGGGAATTATCTTAGGCGGATTATTTACAATCATTTCTTTATTGACAGATGGAGTATGCTGTGCAGGAGGTGGTTGCTACACAACGGGTAAAAAAAATGATCCTTCACAAAATGAAAACATAGATTATGAAGAGTTGGGTTCTAAATAATAAATTACTGATAGCTGGAGTCGCTCTTGGTGCTATTGGAGGTTACTTATACTGGCAACAAATTGGCTGCAGTAGCGGCACTTGTGCTATTACTTCTAAATGGCATAACAGCACTGCTTATGGTGCTTTGATGGGTGGATTATTGTTTAGCATGTTTAAAAAAGAAAAAAATGGAGACAACAAATAAAAAAGAGAGCTTTGGCGAAATCATCAGAGGTGATACACCAGTACTGGTTGATTTTACCGCAGAATGGTGTGGCCCCTGTAAAATGATGAAACCAGTGCTGGAAGAGTTACATCTGAGAATGGGCAATAAAGTCCGTATTCTGAAAATTGATATCGATAAAAGCCCGGCTGCAGCTAATTCCTTCCAGGTACAAAGTGTACCAACGCTGATGTTATTTCAGAATGGAAAAACACTTTGGAGAAAATCAGGTGTAATACAAGCTTCTCAAATCGAAAAAATCATTGAACAACATATAACCAACAATTAAGAATGCCTGATAAAAAAGTAAACCGTGGATACTTAGCGTCAACGTTAAGCTGCCGCTGTCCCCGTTGCAGAGAAGGAAAACTATTTAAATCCCCGGTAACATTCCGCTTCAGAAAAAATATGGAGATGAACAAGAATTGTCCTGTTTGCGGTCAGGCAACTGAAATTGAAGTGGGTTTTTATTACGGAACCAGCTATGTCAGCTATGCCCTTACCGTTGCATTGAGTGTGGCGAGCCTTATTGCATGGTGGGTCATTATCGGCCTTTCCACTGATGATAACCGTTTCTTTCTTTGGCTAATATTTAATGCAGTATTGTTGCTATTTCTTCAGCCCTGGCTGATGCGGCTTAGCCGCAGCCTCTGGATCTCCTGGTTTGTAAAACATGATAAAAATTGGAGGGAAAATCAGCCTGTTGACGTGTCGGAAAGGCTGAATGCCGACCATGTAAACAACTGGTAAAGCAGGAATCCCCTATTTTTGCCGCCCCGGAGACCTGCTCGAGTGGTTGAAGAGGCACGCCTGGAAAGTGTGTATACGGGAAACCGTATCGAGGGTTCGAATCCCTCGGTCTCCGCTGATTTTACTTATAAACCGAATAATTTTTCGGCATTACAGGTAGTAATTCTTGCCACTTCGCTTATCCCTACGTTTTTTATACCAGCTAATTTTTCTGCCACATACTTTAGATACGATGGTTCATTTCTTTTGCCACGAAATGGAATGGGAGCCAGGTAAGGAGCGTCTGTCTCTATCACCACATCTTCAAGTGATATTTCTTCCATCACTTTATCCAATCCTGAATTTTTAAATGTCACTACACCGCCAATACCGAGATAAAAA
This sequence comes from Chitinophagaceae bacterium, assembly GCA_037045605.1. Taxonomy (GTDB): domain Bacteria; phylum Bacteroidota; class Bacteroidia; order Chitinophagales; family Chitinophagaceae; genus JJ008. The sequence goes on from JBAOHK010000023.1 coordinate 150,570, forward strand.
CCCAAATCAATTACCTTCTTTGCCTGCACTGCATCCCCTGAAAAACAATGAAAGACACCTCTCAACTTTCCTTTCTGATGTTTGCTGACAACCTCAATACACTCATCTGTTGAATTGCGGGAATGGATGACGATCGGTAAATCAAAATGGAGTGCCCAAACTATCTGTTCGTTAAATGCGGCATACTGTTGTTCGGTAAAGGTTTTATCCCAATAGAAATCAAGACCGATTTCTCCCACAGCCTTAAAGGGTCTTTTCTCAAGATAATCTCTGGCAGTTCCTAGTTCTGTGAGGTAATTTTCGCTGACCGAACAGGGGTGCAGGCCCATCATGCTCAGGCATAGTGACGGATTGCTCTCCTCCAGGTTCATCATTGATGCATGGGTAGAAGAATCAATTGCAGGCATCAATATTTTGCTAACGCCTTCTTTTTCAGCTCTTTCAAGCATTGCTGCTCGGTCGCTGGCAAATTCGGATAAGTAAATATGGGAATGTGTGTCTATCAGCATCATTATCAAGGCCGTTTGCAAGCAAAACTCCGCAAAAAATTGTAAGAAACCGTTAAACTTCCCTCAATAAAACCCATCTTACAGTCGTTTAGTAATATCTACTCCTTAAAACTATAGTTTATGAAACAAAGGTTCAACCTGACCCAACTGGCTGTTCTCAGCTTCTTTTTTAGCCTTTTAATAATCAGTTCCTGTCAAAAGGAGAACAGCCAAACCGGTACCGATGAGCAACAACAAATGGAAGCTTCCAAAGTTTCCAGTGAATCAGATGGCGAGTCAGAAATTGTATTTAATGGCCTTTTCGATGATGTTATTGGCGTGAATGATGAAGTGGGAATTGGTGGCACCGGAGTATTTGGCCGTGTTACAGCATGCCCCGATGTTACTGTTGTTCGCTTAAATCCACCAGCTCCTTTCCCGGTAAAAGTAATTCTCGACTATGGTGCCGGCTGTACAGGTAATGACGGTCACATGAGAAGAGGCAAAGTTATTACAGTATACACCGGTCGTTTGCTGATGCCTGGATCTGTTGCCACTACCACATTCGATGGTTTCTATTTTGACAGTACAAAAGTTGAAGGCACCCATAAAATCACTAACATCAGTACACCGGTAGCGGTCAACACGCCACCAGCAGACCGAAAATTCAGAGTAGAAGTAATTGCCGGAAAACTTACCAAACCTAATGGCAATTTTATCGAGTGGGACAGTAATAAGGAAATAGTGCAAGTTGAAGGGCTGGGAACCATTATTCCCCTTGATGATATTTTCAAAATCACAGGCAATGCTCATGGCCGGGTAAAAAGAGGAAACCTGATAGTGCTTTGGGAATCAACTATAACCGAGCCGTTATTTAAACGGTTTAATTGTCGTTGGATTGTGAAAGGAAGAGTGAGAACTGTCCGTATTAATACAAATATCAGCAGCCCTTGGGTAGCCGTATTGGACTTTGGAGCAGGCAATTGCGACAACCAGGCGGTCATTACCATCAACGGAGTTTCGCACCAAATTACTTTGCCGTAATTAAAAAATTATTATACCTTTAAACCAGTTTTCATAGGGTACGGATTAAAAACGGGCCAGGGTTTCTACCCAGGCCCTAACTTTTTCAGCCCCGCCCTTATGATGATTTCTTCTAAAGTGACCTGAAAACGTAGCCTTTTTCAGTAAAAAATCGCAATACTTCAGGTAACACATATTCCAACCGGGGGAAAGCCTTCTCACTGTCATGAAAAACGACGATAGAACCTTCTTCCGCATTAGCGATTACATTTTTCAGACATTTTTCCTTGCTTATAGACTCATCAAAATCGCCGCTGAGTACATCCCACATTACAATTTTATAATCGATAAGATGCCTGGCCTGAACAGATTTCAACCTGCCATAGGGTGGCCGGAAAAGGGGTGATCTAATATGTGCTGATGCTTCTGTTACATCTGCGAGATAATTATCTGCAGTTGTCCTCCAGCCGTTCAGGTGATGTTGGGTGTGATTACCTGTTGTATGCCCATCACTTATTATTCTTCCATAAATAGCGGGATATTCAATAACGTTTTTGCCAATGCAAAAAAAAGTTGCTCTTGCATTATATTTTTTCAACTCATCTAATACAAAAGAAGTGGCAACAGGATTTGGTCCATCATCGAAGGTGAGATAGATGTGTTTTTCTTTTGTGTCAACAGCCCACAGCCGCTGCCGGTACATCTTTCTCAGCCACCAGGGAGTTTTGACAAAATAATTTTTCATTTGCACAAATATACTTCCTTTAGAGGCCGGGGGTTTTATCTTTGCAGCCTATGAGTAAAAAAGTGAGGGTTCGTTTTGCACCCAGCCCGACTGGTGGCTTGCACCTTGGTGGTGTTAGAACCGTTTTATATAACTATCTATTTGCCAAAAAGCATGATGGTGATTTTTTGGTAAGAATTGAAGATACCGACCAGAGTCGCTATGTACCAGGTGCTGAAGAATATATTTTTGATACATTGAAATGGTGCGGATTGGAACCTGATGAAAGTGTGCTGCATGGCGGTAATTATGGACCTTATCGCCAGAGTGAAAGAAAGGCAAGCCACCGGCAATATGCAGAACAACTGGTGAAAGACGGGTATGCTTATTATGCATTTGACACGCCGGAAGACCTGGAAAAAATGCGGCAGGATTTTAAAACTGAACAAAACCCATCGCCGCAATATGATCATACCATCCGTATGAAAATGCGGAACTCATTGACATTGCCACCCGATGAAACGGAAAAATTATTGGCTGAAGGAACAAGACATGTTATCCGGATTAAAATGCCCGAACATGAAACGGTTTCATTTACCGATATGATCCGTGGGGAGGTAAGCTTTGATACTTCTTTAGTTGATGATAAAGTTTTATTAAAAGCAGACGGAATGCCGACTTATCATCTTGCTGTAGTGGTAGATGACTTTTTAATGAAGATCAGTCATGCTTTTCGTGGTGAAGAGTGGCTACCATCAGCCCCTGTTCATATTTTACTCTGGAAATATTTATTCGGCTTAGAAAATATGCCTCAATGGGCACATTTCCCGTTGATACTTGGTCCAAATGGAAAACTAAGCAAAAGAGACGGTGCAAAATATGGCTTCCCGGTTTTTGCTATGAACTGGACAGACCCGAAAACAAACGAACTGACAGAAGGATTTAAAGAAAAAGGATTTTTACCGGAAGCTTTTATCAACCTGCTGGCATTACTTGGCTGGAATGATGGAACAGAACAAGAGATCTTTTCTAAAGAAGACTTGGTAGAAAAGTTCTCCATGGAAAGAGTGCATAGTGCCGGGGCTAAATTTGATTATGAAAAAGCGAAATGGTTCAATCATGAATGGATAAAAAAATCCATCACCTACAGTTTACAGCCGACAGTTAAAGCCTTGCTTTCACAACATGGTATTATAGTTAATAATGATATTTTACTGGATAAAGTAATTGGTTTGGTAAAAGACAGGTGTACACTGCTTCCGGATTTTGTTCAACAATCATCTTTCTTTTTCAAAGCTCCTGAAACATTAGATGTGGACGCTGTAAAACCAAAATGGAGTGAAACAAAACAACTTTTCTTTGCCGAACTCACCCGGAATTATGAATTAGCTACCGACTGGAATACTCTCACTCTGGAAAACAACTTTAAAGAAATCGCTGCAGTAAATGATCTGAAACCGGGAGAGCTGATGCTGCCCTTCCGCATTATGCTGGTAGGCGGCAAATTTGGGCCAGGAGTTTTTGACATTGCAGAAGTTTTAGGCCGATCAGAAACTATTGAGAGAATCAGTAAAGCGATAAAGCTATTTGCATAGCCGTTAAACGATTACAAGCTTATCAAGTCTGAACAACCTATGAAAAAAATATTACCACTGCTTTATTTACCTTTTTTTATTGCATGCCAGAAAGAAACTTCTACTGGCGGCGGCAATCCCCCCGCCACAACAGACAGTTTTACCGTTACGGTAAATAATGGTTATGGCGCCGGCAAGTATAAAACCGGTGATACCGTGCATATTTTCAGTACTGCATATAACACCAGCCAGCTTTTCGATACCTGGAACAGTAGTGATGCTTCCTTACTCAATGGAAAAGATGAATGGCATACATGGTTCATCATGCCATCCAAAAATGTAAGTTTTTCAGGTAGTCTTAAAAACATTACTCCTGTTACACTAACTTTTGAACAAATAAGGGGCCGTGACAGGATGAAACCTGTTTATCATTATTTTCCTGCAGGTCATAAAGGTTTCGTTTTATTACTGCATGGTACAGGCGGCACTGCCCAGCATTTTGTGAACAGTTATGAATACCAGCAACTGATCAAGGACCTTATAAATGATAATTTCGGCGTGATTATAACAGAAGCAGAAGAAGCCACCACTGGTGTTGACGCCAATGGCGATGGAAAACTCAGATGGGCTACCACACCGTATGATTCTGTAACAAATGTGGACTATGCCAATATAAAGATCATTACAGATACTTTTTATAACCGGGGTGTAACCAACCGGGCAAAATTCCGCTACTCAGCTGGGATGAGTAATGGGGGAAATTTCTCTTCTTATTTATCTGCTTTATTCAGTTACAAAGCCGGTATCAGCTATTGTGCTCCATCCGGAGCGCCGATCGCAGCAATATCCACGACACCTTTACAATTTTGTATGGCCCGGTTTGATAATAATGAAAACGTAGGACCAACTGGCAACGCAAATGCGTTAGCCAATTCGCAAACGCTTACCAGCCGCGGCATTTGTAGTAAGTATTATATGCAGGAGCATTCTCCATTGTACCCGGAACGCTTTGCCAGGAAAGGTGACATTACTATTTCACAATCGATTTCACTGTTCAATGAATTAAAAAGCAAAGGATATCTAAACAGTAAAAATTACTTCATCGGTTTTTCAGATGCCCTGACTACGGCTTACCAGGCTAACCCAACTTCATTTCCGGTATTGAACAGCCTGAACGTATTGCAGAAGCTTACTGTCGTTGAACAGATTGATCTGGCAGTGGCCGACCACCAGATGTACAGCGACTATAACAGGGCTACGCTGAAATTTTTAAATACACAGTGCCTTTAAACTCAATTGTTTTTTTGTACCTATTTTTACTGCAGCAAAATTTTGCTGCATGAACAGACCCGTAAGAGTATTAGTTGCCAAAGTAGGATTAGACGGCCACGACCGTGGTGCCAAGGTAATTGCGACCGCCCTGCGGGATGCAGGTATGGAAGTGATCTACACAGGCCTTCGGCAAACTCCCGAAATGGTAGTCAATGCTGCTTTGCAGGAAGATGTAGATGCTATTGGCATCAGTATCCTCAGTGGTGCACATAATACTGTTTTTCCAAAGGTAATTGCCCTGATGAAGGAAAAAGGAATGGATGATGTGCTGTTGACAGGCGGTGGCATCATTCCGGAAGATGATATGAGAATATTGAACGAACAGGGAGTCGGGAAATTATTTGCTCCCGGCACGCCTACTTCAGTCATCAGTGAGTATATTACAGCATGGGTGAAAGAACACCGTAGTTTCTAAATTCCCCGGAGACTTTAACGATTGCTTCCAAAATTCAGTTCCTGATTTATCTTTCGTAAATTCATTTACATATGGAAGGAAATTCTTTATTGGCCGATTATCATGAGCAGCCCCGGGTGTGGGATGAGATGTTCGTTGCCGGTGGCGTACGTCACACTTATCAGCAATTTGTGTCTGCCATACAAAACCTGTCCGCCGATGAAATGAATCATAAAGATGAACTGGCAAAGAAACTTTTCATGAGCCAGGGCATCACTTTCACGGTGTATAGCAGTGGTGAAGGAATAGAAAAGATCTTCCCTTTCGATATCATTCCCCGCATACTGGAAGCCGCAGAGTGGAAACATATTGAGGCAGGTATTAAACAGCGGTTGAAGGCATTAAATATTTTCCTGAAAGATATTTACAACCAGCAATTCATTATTAAAGATGGAATTGTTCCGGCCAAACTTATTTACTCCTGCCCCAACTTTGTACGGCAGATGGTGAATGTGAACGTACCATTTGATATCTACACACACATTTCCGGTATTGACCTTATTCGTGACCATGACGGCACCTACTATGTGCTGGAAGATAACCTGCGGACACCATCCGGTGTTTCTTATATGCTGGAGAACAGAAGCATCACTTACCGCATCTTTCCAGATCTGTTACCAAAAAACAATGTCCGGTCGGTAAAAGACTACCCTGACTTGCTACTGAAAAACCTGGTCGCATTAGCCAATCGCCAGAAAAGTGATCCGACCGTTGTTTTGCTTACCCCGGGTATTTACAACTCAGCTTATTTTGAACATACAACTTTAGCAAGATTGATGGGGATTGAATTGGTAGAAGGAAGCGACCTGGTAGTTGACAACCACAAAGTTTATATGAAGACAACTACCGGGTTAAAGCAGGTAGATGTTATTTATCGCCGGGTGGATGATGACTTTATTGACCCTTTGGTGTTCCGTCCTGATAGTATGCTGGGTGTACCCGGCATCTATGGAGCATATCGTACCGGCCATGTGGCAATTGTAAATGCTATGGGCAACGGTGTTGCCGATGATAAAGCCGTTTATTCGTATGTGCCCGCCATGATAAGATATTACCTGAATGAAGAGCCTATCCTGAGAAATGTTCCGACATACCAGTTAGGTATTGCAGAGAACAGGAAGTTGGTTTTTGAGAACATGGATAAGATGGTAATTAAAAAAACCAACGAATCCGGCGGGTATGGTATGCTGATCGGCAGTGCTGCTACCGAAAAGCAAATGGAAGAATTTAAAATTGCCATTGAAGAAGATCCGAGAAGTTACATTGCTCAGCCCATTATCAGTTTGTCAGCTGCCCCTTGTTATATAAATGGGTTATTGCAACCAAGAAGGGTTGACCTGCGGCCCTATGCGTTGTATGGTCCTGATGGTATTGATATAGTTCCGGGTGGACTAACAAGAGTAGCGTTAAAAGAAGGATCATTAGTAGTTAATTCATCACAAGGTGGTGGCAGTAAAGACACCTGGGTGTTATCACAATAAACCGAAACATGCTAAGCAGAGTTGCCGATTCAATTTTCTGGATGGCCCGCTACATGGAGCGGACCAATGGTATGTTGCGGATTCTTCGCACCAATTATATTTCGTCGCAGGATGAAGTAAAAGATTTTAGCTGGCAAACATTGCTGCGGAACTATAGTGATGCATCGCAGGAAGAAGTAAAAGCAATAGGTAACAACTCAGTAAAAGTGCTGGAGCATTTACTACTGGATAAAAACAACGGGGCTTCGGTTTACAATAACATAACAAGGGCAAGGGAGAATGCGAGGGCCGTTCAGGATCACATCACCAAAGAAGTATGGCAATGCCTGAACGATTATTATCACCTGATAAGAGATAAGAAGATCAATCTGCAAGTAAAACAAGGCGACCCGGTAACGGCACTCGACTCTCTTATTCATCATGGCATGTTATATCATGGCACTGTTGACATCACCATGGCAAGAGGCGAAGGCTTCACCTACCTGAATATTGGAAAATTCTTAGAACGGGCCATCCTATCCACCGACATGCTGAATATCAAACTCACAGAGCTGGATTATGACCTGGAGCAAAAGGTGGAAGTAACAGCACTTCGTTACCTGTTATATTCTTTATCAGGTTATGAATTATATTTGAAAACACATCGTGGCAACTTTCAGACTGAATATGTATTAGAACAGGTCATCCATAATGAAAACTTTCCTCATTCCGTTTCTTATTGCCTGAAACAACTGTTCCGCTATTTTGAACGGTTGGAAACAGAGAGTCTGCCGGAAAGTTACAGGCAATTGGAGTTTCTGATCGGCCGTTGTATGAACAGTGTAAAGTACAGCAACATCAAATTATCAGACAGTGAAGGGTTACGAAAATTTTTACAACAACTCCGGCAGGAACTTTTTGGAATAGCTGCTGCCTTTAATCAATATTATTTTGGCAATTCCTGAATTGCCGCAATTTTGCACCCATGGCTAAGTACCGTATCAAACATATCACCCGTTACACCTATCCTTCCCCTGTTATTGACAGTGCCAACCAGGTGATGCTGTTCCCGGTTGACGATGCACGGCAGGAAGTTAAAAAGCATGACCTCATCATCACTCATCAGCCATCCGTAGAATTATTCACTGATTATTTTGGTAATAAAGTCGGCATCTTTTCTGTCATCAGGCCACACACACAGCTTACTATCGAATCCATCATCGAAGTAATCGTTAACGAAACGAAGTTACCCGGTAATGACATGGCCGCCGAAACACAATGGGACAACCTGAATGTAATAAGGGAGCAATTCCCATACATGGACTTTATGTTACTCGAAAACTGCGACTGCTATGAAGAGATCGCATCTGTTGTAAAATCACTGATGAATGAATCAATAACACCCTTTGCAATTGCCAATGAGATGTCGGCTTTTGTTTACAAGAATTTTGAATACAAGAAAGGCATCACAAGTGTGGAAACCCGGGTCGATGAAATATGGAAATTAAAAGCTGGTGTCTGCCAGGATTTTGCACACATACTCCTGGTCATGCTCCGCATCGTCGGCATACCCGCCCGATACGTTAGTGGATACATCTGTCCAAAAAACCATGAGCTTCGGGGCGAAGGGGCCACTCATGCCTGGGTAGAAGCATACATTCCTTTTCACGGCTGGCTCGGTCTCGACCCTACTAACAATTGCATCGCCAGCGACAGACATGTTCGCCTCGCAATTGGCAGAAGTTTTACTGATTGCACTCCGGTAAAGGGATCCTACAAGGGCTCGTCAGAACATACACTCGAAGTATCTGTCGTTATTGAAAATGGCTCTCCTAAAATTGAATCTGAAGCAACAAGCCCTGTTTTCACTTATCAGGTGCACAATCCCGGAGTGTCTGATAATTCATATAGACGGTTTATTGAAATGCAACAACAGCAATAACAGAACGATATACTAACTTCACCTACCAAAAAAGTACTCATGAGTTATCAAACATTGCTTGCGACACTGGAAAATGGCATTTTCACAATCACTATCAACCGGCCCGATAAATTAAATGCGTTAAATAAAGATGTATTTACCGATCTCAATAAGGCTTTGGATGAAGTTGAAAGCAACAGTGAGATCAGGTCAGTCATCATTACCGGTGCAGGCCTCAAGGCATTTGTGGCAGGAGCTGATATATCAGAATTTGGCGGTTTAAATAAGACTCAAGCAATGTCCCTTGCCAAAAGAGGACAAGACACTTTTGCAAGAATTGAAAATTCCTCAAAACCAATTGTTGCTGCTGTAAATGGTTTTGCACTCGGTGGTGGCTGTGAACTGGCAATGAGCTGCCATTTCCGCATCGCATCAGAAAATGCAAAGTTTGGCCAGCCTGAAGTGAATCTTGGTTTGATTCCCGGTTATGGTGGCACACAACGGTTGGTACAATTGATCGGAAAAGGCAAAGCAATGGAACTGCTCATGTCTGCCCACATGATAGATGCTGCAGAAGCAAAACAACTGGGGCTTGTAAATTATGTAACCACTCCTGAAACTTTACTGGAACATACCAAACAAATTTTGACAGTAATAAACTCCAAAGCCCCGCTGGCTGTTGCTGGTTGCATTAAAGCCGCTAATGCTGTATTTGATGAAACAAAGGACGGCTATGCACTCGAAATAGAAGAATTCGGAAACACTTTTGTAACAGACGATATGCAAGAAGGCACTGCTGCTTTTTTGGAAAAGAGAAAAGCAAGCTTCAAAGGCAAGTAATCATTTCTCTATCAGTTTCTCATCAATCAGGTATGCAGCCACCCCGCTGATGTTATCGTTGCCCCGCATATCTTCCATGTAAACTTTGAACGAAGTGATATTTTTTGTCGGGAATGTAAGTACCCTTTTATGGCCAACACTGGTTCCTTTTATGTTTCCCACTGCCTTATTCCCTTTATACAAGACTATATTGAACTTTCGTACAGTTTGTCCAAGATGAATGGCTTCACGAAGTACAATACAGTTAATCTTTTTTTCTCCCGAAAGCTCCACCACAAAGTTTTGAATATTGGCTCCGAACACTCCATTTGAATCCACCGTTCTGAATGTTACATCTTTCGGTCTGAACTCGTAAAAGGTTCTTGCCGTTTTCAGCAGGTTATCACCGAAGCTTTCATCCCGTAATTTTTTGAATCCTGTTAATGCAGCTTCGTCTTTTTCATTAATCAACCCTCTGCTGTCAGGGGGAACATTCAGCAAAAGATTGGCTCCTCGTCCTACCGATTTCAAGTAAAGATTAAATAACTGCTCAGGTGTTTTTACCTCATCATTTTCATCGGCATGCCAGAACCATCCCGGCCGGATGCTGACATCGCATTCAGCCGGTATCCATTGCCGGCCATTATAATTTCCATGATTCAAAGTATCCATTGAAGGTGAGCCCATTCCCCTTTTAAACCCTGCAGTGTCAAGAAAATTCCAGTTAGGGTCACCGGCAATTCCATTTTCATTTCCCACCCAGCGAATGTCGGGACCAATATCGCTGAACACAACTGTCTTTGGAGAAACCTGCCGTACTGTATTCTCGAATTTTCTCCAATCATACACCTGCTTTTTACCATTGGGGCCTTCACCATTTGCACCATCCCACCATAATTCCCAAACCTGTCCATAGTTTTTCAAAATTTCTTTTAGCATTCCTACAAATACGTCATTGTATTTTTCCGTACCATAATCAGGATGATTCCGGTCCCAGGGAGAAATATAAATACCGAAATTCAACCCTGCTTCCCTGCAGGCTTGTGATAATTCTTTCAGCACATCCCCTTTTCCATCTTTCCATTTACTTTCCCTAACTGTGTGTTTGGAGAGTTTACTCGGCCATAAACAAAAGCCATCATGATGTTTCGCTGTGATGATGATTCCCTTTGCCCCCGATGCTTTAGCCACTCTTGCCCATTGTCTGCAATCCAGCTGAGTAGGGTTAAAAATATCTTCCGGCTCTGTACCTTCTCCCCATTCTTTATCTGTAAATGTATTGGGGCCAAAATGCACAAACATGTAAAATTCCTTCTCATGCCATGAAAGTTGCTGCTTTGTTGGCAATGGCATTATACTGATAGTCTGTGCCCTGCCTGTTATCGTTGCAATAAGTAAAATGCTTAACCAAAATGTTCTCATACGACGATTATTTCTTCATTTTAAAAACATGTAGTACTTCATCTGCTATTGGATGAGCTGCCTCATAGGTGTATCCCATCAGTTTGGCAAATGTTTGAGCAAATTGCTGCTGGTATAGTTGCATTTCCGAATTCAATTCACCCCTGACCGGTGTGTCGGGTCCCATTACCGCAAACCATATTTCATGTGCATCTGGTATCTTATTATTATGGCTGGTCCATTTTTCTTTTTCAATATCGCCACGGCCATGATCTACTGTGATAAACAAAGTTGTTCTGTTCTTATACTGCGGATCCGACTGAACATAATTCCATATTTCTTTGATCCATGCATCAACCTGGTGGCCGGCGTCAAGATAAGAACGGTATTCTCCGGCATGGGCCCATTCATCCGTTTCACCATAAGCTATGTACAGTACTTTCGGTTTTTTTGTTTTCAAGTATTCCATAGCTCCGTAATGAGTGTACACATCAAAGCATTCATCCTCGCCCCATGGCTTGTGAGAATCTTTCAGCATGGCATTCATCAGTTTCTCATTAGCTGTTGGCTTATTTCCGCCCACCAGGTCGAAGCCTGACACCACAAGGATACCACTCCTTTCTTCGTTCAGTATCCTGTCAAAAGCTTCCCATGCACCAAAAGCTGCTACTCTTCCTTTTAACCTTGGTTGTTTATTCAAAAACTCTAATACAGTTACATGTGGATTAGGGGGATGATCGTTGCTGTTGATCGCTGTATCCGGGAATCCGGTCATAATTTCATTATAACCGGGATAGCTAAACCAATAAGGGTTTGCGTTATCAACTTTGCTGCCCAACATTCGGTTACCAAATACCTGGCCTTTTGTAACGACGGTGCTCCAGAGAAAAGGCATCAGTTTTTTTCTACGTTCGCTTTCGGTAGCGGCCCAGTAATTTTTAAAGATGTATTCGCTGTCCCCCTGGTTAAATTTTGAATTGTTGGCAATCGCCGAATCCATGCCTTTAAAAACCTCCTGCCAGCGAAACCCATCGGTGGTAATAATAATGATATTATCCGTTTGCCGTTGTGCCCGGGTATTTACAGCCACAAACAAAAGAAAAAATGTAATTATTTTTTTCATGCTGATTGCATTCATAACCAATGATACGAAATTATTCCAACGAACCCTTTCCACTAACAGAAGAAGCTTCCAATTGATGAAGGTCAAATACAATGATCTCGTTCTCCCCTTTCTTAAGCCAGCTGGCCGGGCAATACAATCGTTGCTGGGGGCCAATATTCCAGTATCTTCCCAGGTTATGCCCGTTCACATAGACCATTCCTTTGGAGTAATTACTCATATCAAAATAAGTATCGCCGGTGGCTGCAAGGTTAAACTTTCCTTTAAAGAATAATCCCTGCTTATCATTAACCAATCCTCTTGATGGTTGTGCCGCTGTTCTTACAAACCCGTAATCCATTGGCAAAGGAAATATCTCCCAGTCCATCAATGTCATTCCATTCAATGTTACCCTGTCTGTTATTCCCTTTCTGTCAATCATGAATTGGGCAAAGTTGATATGCCCCATTCCTTCCACCATAATTTCAAGCACCGGATCGTTCACCACAACATCCGGCTTTGGCAGATCGATCGCCCACTTGCCTCCGTCCCGAAAAACTGTATCAATGAATTTATGGTTCAGAAAAACTAATGCATAATCATGCGGCTCCCAGATGCTGAGTTTACCGCCTTTATGTCCAACCAGTTTTGTCCTGTAGATGATCAGCCCCTGGTTTTGGTCAAAAGTTTCCATTGGTTTTGGTTGCGGATGAAAGAACTGGGGCTGGCAAATTATGTCCAGATAGAATTCATTACCTGCAATTCAACTGCTGGTATTTCAATTACAGGAACAGATTTTGGCAAATCAGGAATCTTGTAATCAACATGTTTGCTGATTAGGTTACGAAGCATAAAAAATTTCGAAGTCGGCTGTCCCTGCTCATTAATAGGAGCATCATAATCATAGCTGGTAAGATCTGGCTGATATTGTGTGGGAGAAAAAGCATTGGCCCCGGCCGTAAAACCAAAATTGGTTCCGCCATGAATCACATAAAAGTTAAGAGATCTCCTGGTCTTCAATAAAAATTCAACTTCTCTTTTCAAATCGTTTGTATCAGGTCTCGCAAACTTCTCCCCCCAATGTGTTAGCCAGCCGGGATAAGTTTCGCTGCTAAAAGCCGGCACATCAGGATTTCTTTTCTTAGCCTGCTCAAAATCAGCTTCGCTGCTGCCACTGTCAAGTCCAATGGCCGCACCAACAATATTTCCTGCTTCAAGCATATAGGCTGTTGGTCCATCGGCGGTATAAAAAGGAACATTGATTCCGTTTTTAATCCACAACTTTCTTAACTCTTCCAGGTATTGTTTATCGTTTCCAAAACTGCCGTACTCATTTTCTATCTGTACCATCAGTATCGGGCCACCGTTTGTACATTGCAATGACTTTATTTCTTTGGACAATCGGTTAACATAACTTGTTACAGCAGCCATATACCTGGCATCCATGCACCGGATCTTTATGTCCGGTATTTTCAGCAGGTAAGTTGGTAAGCCTCCAAAATCCCATTCAGCACACACATATGGGCCGGGCCGGAACAACACCCACATTCCTTCCTGCTGGCAAATTCTTACGAACTCCGCTATATCTCTGCTTTCCGATCTAAAATCGAACACACCCGGTTTTATTTCATGGTAATTCCAGAAAATATAAGCGGCGATCGTATTACAACCCATTGCCTTAGCCATTTGAATACGATGCCGCCAGTACTCCTTTGGAATTCTTGCGGGGTGCATTTCGCCGCTGATGATTTGAAAAGGCTTACCATCTAACAGGAAGTCGCTTTTCCCAAGAGAGAAAACATGTTTTGTTTGGGAAAAGGAATCAAGGAAAAAAATCAGGAAAAAAACAAGGCAGACCAACTTTTTCATAACAGCAATTTACCACCATACGCCGAACTTTTAAAGTCAAAAATGCTATAACCGATTGCCTGTTTGGCCTACCTTTGCGGCATCAAATAAACCCGCAAACTACATATATGGAATACAGGATTGAAAAAGACACAATGGGTGAAGTAAAAGTACCTGCAGACGCCTATTATGGTGCTCAAACCCAGCGCAGTGTTGACAATTTCAAAATTGCACAGGACATTAATAAAATGCCGAAAGAAATTATTGCTGCATTTGCATTTTTAAAAAAAGCAGCCGCTATTACCAACCTGGAGGCCGGAGTACTACCCAAAAATAAGTCTGTCCTGATTGGTAAAGTATGTGATGAAATACTGAAAGGGCAAACTGAATGATTATTTTCCGTTGGTGGTTTGGCAGACAGGCAGCGGCACACAAAGCAATATGAATGTGAACGAAGTGATTGCTTATCGTGGCCATGTACTGAAAGGTGGTAAACTGACTGACAAAGAAAAATTTCTGCATCCCAATGATGATGTAAATAAATCACAATCATCTAACGATACTTTTCCGACAGCGATGCATATTGCAGCATACAAAATTCTTGATGGAAACAACTATTCCGGGAATTAAAAAACTGAGGGATACACTTGGCAAAAAAGAGTAAGCAATTTATGAAAGTGGTAAAGATTGGCCGTACCCATTTTATGGATGCCACACCATTGACCGTTGGCCAGGAATTCAGCGGCTATGTTTCTCAACTTGATCATGGATTGAAAGCCATTAAAAACTCCTTGTCACATTTAAGTGAGCTGGCCCTTGGGCGGTACTGCTGTTGGAACTGGTATCAATACTCCACCAGATTATGCTGAGAATGTGGCAAAACATATTGCAAAACTTACCGGACTTCCTTTTGTAACTGCCGAAAATAAATTTGAAGCCCTGGCTGCACATGATGCCATTGTGGAAGCACATGGTGCATTGAAAACTGTGGCTGTCAGCTTGATGAAAATTGCTAACGATATCCGTATGCTTTCTTCCGGGCCAAGAAGCGGTATTGGTGAAATCTTTATTCCTGACAATGAACCCGGCTCTTCTATTATGCCGGGAAAAGTGAACCCAACGCAATGCGAAGCCTTAACAATGATTGCCGCACAGGTAATGGGAAATGATGTCGCCATCAATATTGGCGGCGCCACCGGCCATTTTGAATTAAATGTGTTTAAGCCGGTTATGATCTATAACTTCCTGCATAGTGCCAGATTAATTGGCGATGGTTGTGTTTCCTTCAATGATAAATGTGCAGTTGGGCATTGAACCAATTGAAGAAAATATCAAAAAACATGTTGACAATTCAGTCTGATGCTTGTAACGGCCCTCAACACCAAAGATTGGTTATTACAAAGCAGCTGAGATAGCTCAAAAAGCACACAAACAGGGAACAACACTGAAGGAAATGGCCGTTAAACTTGGCTATGTAACCCCTGCCCAGTTTGATGAATGGGTGAAACCCGAAAATATGGTGGGTAAGATTTAACCATTATTCAGAGCTCTTATATAGTAAAATTCCTATCGTAAAAAAACAAGAATCTGCAATTCCTATTTTTTTATTCCGTAAAACTTGCAAAAACAATTTTGGCAGTACTATCTTAACATTAGTAAATATCCAAACCCTTTTAAACCCAAATCCCAGTCTATGAAAAATAATGGCCAACCATCGCTTTACATTTCTCCTGGTTCAAAAAAATCTGCAGAACAAAAACCAGACATAAAACAACCTGGTCCATCTCCTTATCTGCGGGCAGTACTTTCTGAAAAAGTAATTACAAGGCCTGCAAGAGTTTTATCGCTTGCAAAAGATAGCATGGCAGCTGCTTTGCGCTATATAGCGAACAGCAGCAGGCAGTCAAGCCCAATGAGGGGCTGACAACAAATAAATTTGCTTTCCGTAAACCCTTGAGCATAACCCGAAAAACAAAAGCCCCGGAAATCCGGGGCTTTGTATTTTTATTTAATGCTGATAAGCCCTGCCTTACTGTTTAATAAATTTTTCTATCTGAACTTCCATATCATATCCATTAAATAACTTCAATAAATAAGTTCCGGGCTTCAGGTCAGCAACATCTATTGAAAAATCATTACGATAGCTGGTAGCTTCTCTCAGCATCCGGCCATGCATATCACATATCTGTACCAGCAATGGTTTTCGTAACTCCTTTTTACCATGTACATTTATTATGTTCACGACAGGGTTCGGAAATATCTGCACCAGGTCTTTTACGATTGGCGGGCCACTTCTCGGGTTATTAGTTATGGGTAATGTCAGCATTGTTTTATAAGTCAGCTTCAAAACTTTTCCTCCATCTTTAGTTGGGGTATTACCACCGGAAAATCCTCCTGTAGGTCCCGAAGTGGAGCCGGTACTGTCCATCACCACCCAAAACATTCCACTATTTGGATCAGGATTAATCGCTACATCTCTTACCCTCCAGCTATGTAATAATGGGAATGTATCAACGGTGTTAGTAGAAGAAGCACTGTCAACATAATCGCCTGTGGATTTAAGTTTTAACCTGTACATTCCATATTTTAAAGAAGTTACCAGCAACGAATTTCTCCAGCCCGGGATATTACCCTGGTAAATATCAATGCCTGAAGGTGCGATAGTACCCCATGTGAAGATATTGGAGCCGTCAGCAGGTATTGCAGAAGCAGCCCAGTTAAAAGTGACAAACAAAGGCCTTTGCATGCTATTAGTATTGGCCCATGTATTTTCAGAATAGTTAATTAATGCACTGGCCAGCCTGTCGTTATTGGCAAACGCATCCAATGATGAATAGTTATCGTCAGAACCCATGCCGGCAACTTTAGGCCATCCATAGTTTGTCCCGGGAAATATATTATTTACTTCATCATCGGATTTATCTCCATGTTCTGAGCTGTATAGCCGCCAGGTACCATTTACATTGCCCCAAACAATTCCCTGGGCATTCCGGTGGCCATAACTATAGACCGGTGTTTTCAGGGCACTGAAAACCGGAACACTATGATTAAAAGGATTGTCATTGGGTATCCATTCCCGCCAGGTATTATAGTCATGGGTTACGCCAAAAGAAACATCACCATCTGGTTCAGTATTCAATCGTAAAATCTTGCCTTCGCAGGTATCAGTATTCTGCGCATAGTTAGTCCGGGTATCATTATTGAACTGACCGGCTCCCATATCACCAATTGTATAATACAATTTGTATTTATTATCGGGGCCTTCTGTAAAAGGACTAATAACCAGTCTTCCCGAATTATGATCGTTACTTCCCGGTAAGTTTGATATCACAGTGTCCATGATCGTCAATGTATCTCTATGTGGAATACTTGTGGGGTTGCCTGCGTCTGCTGCAAAATAAAAACGGCAGCGAACAATTTTAGCCCTGAACATACAAGGCGCCCCGCTGGCTCCGTTGGGGCAGGATTGTTTCTTATATACATATGAAAGATAAACCCATCGTTTATTTACATCAGTCATAAAATCAGGATGAATAGCCAGCCCCTGCATACCCCCCTGTGGCCATCTGTTGGAAGAACGGTCGAAGTTTATTTCACCAACCCCTAATGGGATTTTTAAAATTTCCTGAGGAGTTACATTTTTTTGCGCCCCTGTTCTGTTCGAACTAACCCTTACCACCCGGTAACCCCGGGCTTCTGTTATCCAGAGAGAATCATCAGGTCCGTAAGTTATTTCCCAGGGATACCCGAGATTTTTTGCTATAGTGTCAATATTGAAGAGTGTTGTTGTCGAGTCAACAATCTGGGTTCTTGCCTTAAAAACTGTGGACAAAAACAATAACAGCAGGGAGAAAAAAGGGTAAAGTTTTTTCATAGAAACGGATTAGGGACTAAAAGTACTTCGGTAAAAATTCAATGTCAATAGGGGTTTTCACAGGTAAAATCCTCCGTGTTTCTTATAAACAAGTAAGCAATTATTCCTATTGACAATAGGTTTACATTAATCTATTTTTATGTTTGCAAGTCTGACCTGGGAAGAATACCGTAAATCCGTTTCTTTGAAAACTAACATCCGTCTATGAAAATATTTTTACCAACTCTTTTTACGGGAGTCAGGTTTGCAGTATTAACTACCTGCCTGCTTTTCCTTACGCATATTGCGTCCGCTCAACCTGCCAACGATAACTGTGGTGCAGCTGTATTGCTGACTTCTTCCACAGCTTGCGTCAACACTAATGGTACAGTTCAAAATGCCACCAATTCAGGAGTTCCTGTGGCACCGTGTACAGGAGTTGCTGATGATGATGTCTGGTACAGGTTTGTGACAACATCAACCGACCATACTATTACATTAAGCAATCTCGGTTCTAATCTAAGTGCTTCTGGTGCCCGTTTGCAATTATTCTCTGGCACCTGTGCGGGACTTACATCTGTAGCATGCGGCACAACCAGTATTGCTATAACCACTCTGGCAAGAAACACCACCTATTATATCCGGGTGTATTCTGCCGGAGGCACTGTTCTTACAAGCAATGCAACTTTCCGGATTTGTGTTACTAATCCAGCAATACCCACACCTCAGATTGATTTTGGGAAAAGTTTTATCAATATCAGTAAACCAACTGGCGGAACAGTTGAAACTAATGATATCTTAGAGATCAGAGCCGCCGTAGTTGTAAGAGCCGCATCGTTTGATAGCTGTCAGTTCACTGATGTTGTTCCAGCAGGAACTTCATATGTTCCAGGCTCCTTGAAAATTCTAACCAACGAGGGAAAAACGTATAAATCTTTCACCGATGCAAAATTTGATGCTTCCAATGATGAAGGATGGATAAGCGGTTCGAACATCACAATGAATTTAGGTTATCGCCAGGTAGATCAGCCTGCCACAGTTTATCGCAGGGGAAGAATAAGAAATAACAACAGCCATAAGCCATCTTTATATGGAAGTACCTGCATCATAGTGGCATCCTACAGGATTCAAGTGACAGCAGCATTCAATACAATAATTAATACCGGTGGTGGCAGCATTACTTATACAACAGCACCGCCACTTGTAAACACATTTAATTTTCCATCAAGTCCTGTAATGGTGTACAACAATTATGGTATCTGTTCTAATACGGTTGGTGTAAACTCACTGGGTACAGAAACTAACGGAACTTTTGGAAGTGGCAACCTGAGAAACAGGGGGACCTCCGGTAATGTACCAGCCGGGTACACTTATAACACATTTACCTGTAATTCACCTCAGGACTACTATTATGGTATTGCCAATAATACAAGTGGTGGCATTTACAGTACTTCCAATACTTGGCCAAAACCAGATGGAGCCTGTGGCGGTAGCCCAACAACACACAGAGTATTTACGCTTTGGGATATTATTGGAGATCATACAGGAGCTGCAAGCCCAACTGCCGGAAATCCGGCAACCGATACTACTGGTGGAGGAACTGGCGGATACATGCTTATCATTAACGCCGCTTATCGTATTGACTCCGCTTTTGATCATACAATAAGCGGACTATGCCCAAACACTTATTACGAAATATCCTGCTGGATGAGAAATATTTGCTCCAAATGCGGGTGCGATTCAAATGGAGTGGGCGCCAGTGGCGGAGGTTATATACCGACAGCTGTCGGAGATTCATCTGGTGTGCGGCCCAATCTGGCAATAGCATTGGATGGGGTTCGCTACTATACATCCGGCGACCTGACTTATGATGGTCAGTGGGTTAAAAAAGGATTTACTTTTCTTACTGGACCGGCGCAGACCAGTTTTACAATGCGGTATTACAACAATGCACCGGGCGGAGGCGGTAATGACTGGGCTTTGGATGACATATCTGTGGTTACCTGCTCGCCGGAAATGAATTATGGTCCGACATACAATCCTATTGTTTGTGATAGTAATACAATAGTATTAACAGATACTGTTAGGTCCTTCTTTGACAACTATACTTATTACAAATGGCAGCGAAGTACCGATGGTGGTGCCACATGGACAGATGTTACAGGTACTCTGGGTCCTATAGCTCCAACATGGACAGGCAGTGAATGGGAATACATAGCGACTTATACCGTTCCACCTGGATTTACTTCTATGGCTAATTCGGGTGATATTTACAGGGTGGTTGTTGCCACTACTTCCGCTAACTTGTCTGATGCCAATTGCCGGTTCACAGATTCAGGTCCTTTTATAACACTTCAGGTAATAGAATGTGGTGTGCCGCTTTCTGCACAATTATTATCCTTTTCTGGTCGCATCGCCAATGAAAGGGCTGTTCTAAAATGGACAACGACTGGTGAAGACGAGCCTTTGCAGTTTGAAATCGAAAAAAGTACAGATGGCATAAACTTTTTTCTTATTGGAACTGTCAGCAGCTATAACGATTATGCATCAGAGCAAAGTACATATACCTATACAGATCCTGCATCCTTAACAAGTAAAACATATTATCGTATCAGGATGAAAAATGGTGCAGGCCAGTCAACCAATTCAAGAACAATTCAGTTGTCTGCTGAGCCAAGCCCTCTTTCATTTCTTTCAGTCATCAACCCATTTGGCAATGAGCTTTCATTTGAGATAACCACTGAGCATACAGGTAAAGCTGATGTTACCCTTATTGATGCTGCTGGCAAAACAGTCTATGAGACCTCATTCGAGATCAGCAGCGGTGCTAATCGTTTATCAATCGGAGATACCGATCTCCTGCCCACCGGAATTTATTTTCTCAGAGTAAATGTTGCCGGTAACATTATTCAGAAAAGAGTGATCAAACAAAACAGGTAATTGTTTCCATACCCTTATCATATAAGGTAGCCGTTCTGAACAGGAGCGGCTATTTTCTTTTATAGCACCTGTACTTTGTCGCTTACTTCAGTACTCGTTTCAACTGTGGGATGAGATTCCGCAGGTAAGTTTCTCTTGAAAAATCTCTTTTGAAATATCAGTAAAGTTATAACCCCGATAGAAATAGAAGCATCGGCAATATTAAAAATTGCACTGAAAAATTCAAACTCTTCTCCGCCGACAAAAGGAAACCAGGAAGGAAAGTGGCCCTTAAACATCGGGAAATAAAGCATGTCAACTACGCTGCCATGCAGAAAAGATGAATAGCCATTAGATGAAAACTCTGCGATGCCGGAATATTGAACATAATCATTAATAACAGGGTCGTACTTAAGCCCCTTGTCAAAGATCATTCCGTAAAACATGCTGTCAATAAGGTTACCTAATGCCCCAGCATAAATAAGAGCAGCACAAACAATAAAACCTCTCTTATATTGCTGTTTAACTATTCTGCCCAAATACCATGTTCCAAATATCACAGCGGCAAGACGGAACAATGTCAGGATCATTTTACCTGTCTCGTTACCAAATTTCCAACCCCACGCCATACCAGGGTTTTCAATAAAGTGTAGCCTGAACCAATCCATACCAAAAATCCTTTCCACTTCACCAGTAGGGTGGCTGGTCTTAATCCATATCTTCAATGCCTGATCAACAATGATGATGGCTGCTATAATGAATACGACATGTTTGAGTTTCAGAGTCTTCATAATGATGGACAAATATACAGTTTTGGCCCGGGAGCTTTTTAGTGATGTTGTTAAATATCATTCTTCAAAATATACTCTCTTAACCCGTTGAGAAACACCGGTCATTATTTCATACGGAATCGTTTCAGCCCATTGGGCTATTTGCTGAACTGGCAACCGGTCACCAAAAATTATAACGGCCTCTCCTTCCTGTACACCGGGGATATCCGTTACATCTATCATAAACATATCCATACAAACAGTGCCAATTAGCGGGGCCAGTTTCCCTTTCAGCCAAACTTTCCCTATACCATTGCCCAGTCTGCGGGGATAACCGTCGGCATAGCCAATCCGTATGGTGGCTATTACTGAATCTCTTTCAACAATTCCCTTCCTGTTATAACTAACTGACTCTCCTTTTTTCAAATTCTTCAATTGAGCGACTGTTGATTTTAATGTGGCGACTGTCTGCAGCTGCAGCGAAGAAGAACCTGAGCTATCAACACCATATAAGCCAATACCCAACCTTATCATATCCATTTGCAATCGGGGATGACGAATTGCAGCAGCAGAGTTTGAAATATGTTTTATAAAAGTACAGCCTGATGTATCCTCCAGTTCTTTTGCAGCTTTCTCAAAAAGCCTGTACTGGTGAAACGTAAACTCATCCTGGGCTGCTTCTTCGCTGGCAGCCAGGTGAGAAAAAACTGATTGTACTTTGATTGAAGGTGTTGATTGCAACACCCGGGATAATTTACCGATATCACTGGTTGCAAAACCTAACCTGTTCATCCCTGTTTCTATTTCAATATGGACAGGATACTGTTGCAACCCTTCTTTTTGCAAATATCTATCAAACAGGTTCAGCATCTCAAAAGAGTATATCTCCGGTTCCAAATTATTATCAGTAATAGATTCAAAAGCGTTTTCCTCCGGGTTCATTACCATAATCGGCAATGTGATACCAGCTTTCCTCAATTCCACTCCTTCGTCTGCGTAAGCAACACCCAGGTAATCTACTTTATGATACTGAAGTATTCCCGCAATCTCAGCACCTCCGCTACCATAGGCAAAAGCTTTTACCATAGCCATCACTTTTGTTGATGGTTTTAATACCTGTTGATATTGTTTCAGGTTATTTGCAATAGCATTAAGGTTTATCTCCAGTACAGTCTGATGTACTTTTTGTTCAAGTAACTGAACTATGCGTTCAAAAGCAAACGTTCTGGCTCCTTTTACCAGGATGGCTTCTTCCTTAAAAAAGGAAGACCGGAAATGATGAATAAACTCATCGGTGGAAGGATATAATTCTATGCCCAATCCTGCTTCCTGTTTCTGCATCAAATTCCTGAACTCACCAGCTATTTTTTCGCCTATGCCAATCACCCGGCCAATCTTATGTTTTTTCAAATTTTCGAGTACCTGTTGATACAAAATTTTATCCGGCAAAGAGCTTTGCTGAAAATCTGAAAGGATTACCGTCTTCTTTTCGCTGGCACTTTGCAGTTCAAGAAAATTCAATGCAATTTCCAGCGAACTGATATCAGCGCTGTAACTATCATTGATTACGGAGCAATGATTGATCCCTTTTTTTAATTCCAGCCGCATATTAATTGGCTGAAGGTTTTTCATTCTTTTTTCAATACTTTGATGGCTGATATTCAAAACACACATCACACACCAGCATGTAATTGCGTTTTCAACTGAAGCCGTATCAGTAAATGGTATACTGATACTCCTTTCTTCTTTATCAATAAATGCTTTAATGGTAGTGGAAGCTGTATTCATAGTTATTCCTGTTACCATCAATGCTGCATTCTCACCGCTCCCCCACCCAAACCGATTAAATGGCTGCTTATGTATGGCATGTGTCTCCCCTTCCCACCAATTATCAATTGTATTTCCAATAACTTTATGATTATAACTAAAAACAACATCCTTTGTATTTTTCAGCAATTTCACCTTCTCATTCACTTTTTGCTGAATATCATTAAATCCTTCGCTGTGAGCTTCGCCAATATTTGTAACAACACCAATGACAGGACTTATAATCTTTTGTAAGTTCTCCATCTCTCCAGGTCTTGAAATTCCAGCTTCGAAGATGGCCAGTGTATGCTGGCTGTTCATTGACCATACACTCAGTGGCACTCCGATTTGCGAATTATAACTTTTGGGGCTGCGAACAATATTATAATCTTCATGCAGGAGCTGGTATAACCATTCTTTCACTATCGTCTTTCCATTACTACCCGTAATACCAATTACAGGAATATTGAACTGCTTCCGGTGATGTGCAGCCAGCTGCTGCAAGGCATCCAATGTGTCGGTTACTAACAGAAAAGAAGCATCCTGATATAATTTACTTTCCATTCCCTGGCTTACTACAAAATTCCTTACTCCTCTTTTATATAACTCCGGGATGAATTGGTGACCATCTCTCCGGATACTTTTGATCGCAAAAAATAAGGAAGATACCGGAGCAAATACTTTACGGCTGTCAAGTAAAAGATGTTCAATAACCGTATCGGCTTTCAGCGTTAATTCTGCTTTGATAATACTGGCAATATGGCTAACCCGGTAACTCAATTTAATTATATATTAATGCTGACTTTCGTCTGATACATCCGCCGGTTCGCCTTTCTTTTGCATAAAGATGGAATAAAATATGGAGCCGGATATGCAGACCAAAATAACTCCCAACGAGATAAAAACCTGTGTTTGTTTATCAATCCATTGATTGATCCAATGCTCTGCCAGCATTTTTATACCGATAAATACAAGCACAATCGCAATGCCCTGCTGCAAATAATCAAATTTACTGACAGCTCCGCGGAGCAGGAAGAAAAGGGAACGTAAACCTAATACCGCAAAAATATTCGATGTGTATATCACCAGCCTGGCTGTTTCTTCGTAGCCAACTGTCTTGGTATCTACGATTCCCATTACTGCAGGAATGGAATCTAATGCAAAGACAAGATCAATTGCTGCCAGCATAATGATGACCACAAACAAAGTGGTATAAGCCGGCTTGCCATTTTCCCGAACCATAAACTTTCCATCTCCATCATGCGGCACTAATGGCAGGAATCTTTTCATAAACCGGTATATCTTACTTTCCTGCGGCTTAAATTCCTCATCATCACTGGCAGTAAACATTTTATAACCGGTAAAAACCAGGAAAGCACCAAAGGCATATAATATCCAATAAAATTTCTCTACCAACGCCACCCCAACTGTGATAAAGATGACACGGAAAACAATGGCCATCAATATTCCAATAAGCAGCACCCGGCCATAATGTTTTTCTTTTACAGAAAAGGCAGAAAAAATCAGGATGAAAACGAAAATATTATCAATGCTGAGGCTCCACTCCATCAGGTAAGCACTGATATATTCCAATGCTGGCTTCTGTCCATTCTCCATCCATAAGAACACAAAAAAAGCCAATGCAAGACCTACCCAAAACATAGTTTGGTATAATGCCTGGCGAATGGTTACTTTCTTTCCTTTCTTACTTAAAAGGCCAAGGTCAAAGATCAATGCAATAACCAATACGATTCCAAAAACAAGGTAAGTTAGCTGGTCATGTGTCATGATATTCTGTTATAAAATGAAGGCAACTTAAGATGCATATCTCCTCTTCCTCACTTGTTGATAAATTAATGCAAAAAAGAGCACCAGCAATATTGGCAACCCGATATTTATAAACTGCCAGGTTGATTTTTGAACCTGTACTTTTTTACTGTCCAGAAGGCGAAGGACTATGTCTTTATTCCTTATCTCACTGATAGCCGGATTATTGACGAGATATTCTAAACAACTGTTTACAAACTCCCGGTTGGCTACCGGAATAAAAAGCTTTCCCAATTCAGACTGTTTCATGTACTCGGTGTAAGTATATTTATTCCATCCCATCGGGACAGGAACCGGTTCAGCATTAGGTCCATTGCCAGGAACA
Organism: Chitinophagaceae bacterium; assembly: GCA_037045605.1. GTDB lineage: Bacteria > Bacteroidota > Bacteroidia > Chitinophagales > Chitinophagaceae > JJ008. Next base: position 176,216 of record JBAOHK010000023.1, read on the forward strand.
AAATCATTTAACACAATATCGCCATCAGCAACTACAATCATTTTGTTGTCAGCAGAACTTTCCTTCAGGCTAAGACCTGTTGCTGTGAGACTATCTCTTTGAGCCTGGGTTGTCCTGTTGCGGAAAACCGAAGTAAATTTTCCCTCCAGCAGCATTGCCACCGGTATCGCATTACGTTTGAACTTTTCATCTTCCGGCACATTTTTATTTTCATTCAAACTGATAAGTGCCGGCGTACTGATTATTCTTGAATTGGGGGATGAAACAAGTAGTGCCTGTTTCTTAATTCCATTTACCTGTATGGTATCAATTGAATTCGCAAAGCGGCTGGCAACATAGCCAAGGTTTGCACTCATTGAGTTACCGCCGCCTGAAAGTATGGGATAATAGTTCCAATGCAAAAACTCCATTTGTGGATTGTCCATATTACCGCCCACAACAATAGGAATCAAATCACACTGCAGATCCATCACCAGGTCGGTGTTTATCCGGAGACCATACCGAAAGAAGAGATCGGTAAGATTAAGATTCCTGTCATACGCAATCGTCTCTGGTTTTATTGCCAGGCTGTCTTGCTCGGCAATAAGGTTGTCAATAAAGCAAAGTAGTTTACCCCCATTCATTACAAACTGATCAATCTTTAGTTTCTCATCTTCGGTAAATGCTTCTGTTGGCTTAACGATAACCAACACATCTACCCCATTCGGAATTCGTGGGGCTGTTTTTATATTAAGTGTTCCAAACCTGTAATCCTCCTGCAGAGATTGCCTTAAATCATATGTTCTTCCATCAACCGGTTCGCCATTGCCAATTGAATAAGCAATGCCCGGTTTTCTTACCTGTGTCAGTTTATCCAGGGCTTTTGCAAACTGGTATTCCATCAATGCTTCTGCACTGTTGATCTCTTCTTGTGAAATTCTTCCGCTTGCTCCCGGATAAAGATTCACCAGGGATTGTTTATCCTTATAATGAATAACAGCTACCGGAAAAATTATATTACTGCTTTCACCTTCTTTTTTCTGAACAGTCAGGTTGATGGGTACTGCTCCTAATGACACCAACGAATCTCCATACATCATACTGGTCCCGGGCATTTCATCCTGCGGGGAAATAAAACGATAGTGAATTTTTGAACCGTTTCGGTCTTTCATCAACCCCAGGAATTCATTAGTGCTTTCTGCTAATTTTTTAAATCCTGCCGGAAACTGTCCTTTCAGAAACACATCAATCTGTACTTCATCATCAAGATTCTTCAGCAGGTCCTTAGTTGCCTTGCTCAGAGTATAACGTTTTTCTTTAGTAAGATCAAAACGGGCATGAAAAACAGAAGCGAGGTAGTTAACACCAAACAAAATGATAAGCAGCAACAGCCACCAGTACTTTGAAGCAAATATTTTTTCTATCCCCCTCTTCATGTTATCACTTTAACAGGTTTCGGTTAGTAATAGCAAAAAACAAAAGTATCATGCTGAGAAAATAAATAATATCCCTGGTATCGATCAGGCCACGGCTGATGCTGCGGTAATGAAAATCAATTCCCAACATTTCTACATAATAATCCGGTCCGTTATTCAATGCCGGTAATTTGCTGATGGCACTGAACCCATAATACAACAAAGCGCAACCGATGAGACTGGCAATAAATGCCACCACCGCATTATTCGTAAAGCTGCTGCAACAAATACTGATAGCTGTAAAAACAGCTGCCAGGAAAAACAAACCGACATACGAACCGATAGTTGCGCCCATATCCAGTCCTTCATTAGAAGAAAGGCGTTGAATAGAAAGAATATAGATGATAGTGGGTAACAAGGCTATAATCACAACGATAAGACTGCCAAAATACTTGCCGCCGATAATTTGCCAGCGGCTCAACGGGCGGGTCTGTAATATTTCATAGGTACCCGTTTTAAACTCTTCGGCAAAACTCCGCATGGTAATTGCCGGGATCAGCAGCAGAAGTATCCAGGGGGCCAGTTGAAAAAAACGGTCAAGAGTGGCATAACCAAAATCGAAGACATTGTCATCAAAAACAAAAAGAACCAATCCATTTACCAGCAGGAATACAATAATAGCAATATAGCCGGTAAGGCTGCTGAAGAATTGACGGAGCTCTTTTTTACAAACGGACCACATAGGCATGGAGAATGATGCAAAATAAACTAAAGCTGCTATATTTCAAGAGAATAGGCCTGTTACAAAAAATAAAAAGCTCCGTTTTGCGGGAGCTTTATAATTAATTTCATGAAAAATCTAAACAGCGAAGCTTTCCCCGCATCCGCAGGTGCGGCTGGCATTAGGGTTACTGAAATAAAATCCTTTGCCATTTAATCCATCAGAGAAATCCAGTGTAGTATTAACGAGATATAAAAAACTTTTCAGGTCCGTTACTACTTTCACACCATTGTCCTCAAACGACTGATCCATAGGTTTTAATTCATTGTCAAAATCCAGCTTATAGCTAAGTCCGGAACAGCCTCCTCCAACCACACTCACCCGCAGGAAATACGAAGGATCGTTTGCTACCCCGGCATCGGCTAGTAATTGTTGCACTTTTGCTTTTGCTTTATCACTTACATAGATCGCATTATCAAGAGCCACACTCATTGTTCATCGGAGTTTTAGTGTACAACACTTTCTTCAAACTTCAGTTCTTCCAGGCCGTTTTTTTTACGGTAGTCGTTAATTGCTGCTTTGATAGCATCTTCTGCCAGTACAGAGCAGTGAATCTTTACCGGGGGCAGGTTAAGCTCTTCAACAATTTCCATATTGTCAATCTTAACAGCCTCATCAACAGTTTTGCCTTTCAGCCACTCAGTAGCCAAAGAAGAAGATGCAATAGCTGAACCGCAGCCAAAGGTTTTGAATTTAGCATCTTTGATGACACCCGTCGCTTCATCTACCTCAATTTGCAGACGCATTACGTCGCCACACTCAGGTGCACCAACAAGGCCAGTGCCTACATTTGCTTTACTTTTATCCAGTGTCCCTACATTTTTAGGGTTCTGGTAGTGATCAATTACTTTTTCTGAATATGCCATGGTAAAAAATTTAGCGGTTAATAATTAATGGTGAGCCCATTCAATGCTGTTCATATCAATACCTTCCTTGTACATCTCCCACAGCGGACTCATTTCTCTTAGTTTGCTTACTGTATTTGTAACCTGTTCTATCGTATAATCAATCTGCTCTTCAGTTGTAAACCGTCCCAAACCAAAACGGAGTGAACTATGTGCCAGATCATCACCCAATCCAAGTGCTTTCAACACATAGGAAGGTTCCAGTGATGCAGACGTACAGGCTGAACCAGATGACAGAGCGATGTTTTTATTAAAGCCCATCAGCAATCCTTCTCCTTCCACATATTTGAAAGAGATGTTTGTTACATGCGGCAGTTTATGTTCCTTATCCCCATTCAGGTAAGACTCTTCGATCTGTAACAATGCGTTCTGTAACTTATCTCTCAGTTTGCTTATTCTTTTTGATTCTTCTTCCATTTCATTCATGCAAATCTCACAGGCCTTGCCAAATCCGACAATACCGGGAACATTTAATGTACCGCTTCTCATGCCTCTTTCATGACCACCACCATCCATTTGGGCAGTTACTTTCACTCTTGGATTTTTGCGGCGTACATATAATGCGCCAACACCTTTCGGACCATACATTTTATGTGCAGTAAATGCCATCAGGTCTATACCATCTTTGTTTACATCCACTGGTATTTTACCAACTGCCTGTACAGCATCGCTGAATAACAGCACTCCATGCTTTCTTGCGATAGCACTGATTTCTTTCATCGGGTTAATGGTGCCAATTTCATTATTGGCATACATGATAGCAATCAGTATTGTTGTTGGTTTAATAGCCGCTTCTAATTCAGCCAGGTCAATCAGGCCGTTTGGTTTTACTTTCAGGTAGGTTACCTCGCCGCCTTCTTTTTCGATATGCTTGCAGGTATCCAGCACTGCTTTGTGTTCAATGTTGCAGGTAATAATATGATTGCCTTTACTGGCATACATTTCATACACACCTTTTATAGCAAGATTATCCCCTTCTGTAGCACCAGATGTAAAAATGATTTCTTTGGGATCGGCGCCAATTAATTTGGCCACTTGCTCCCGGGCATAATCAACAGCTTCTTCCGCCTGCCAGCCAAAAGGATGGTTACGGCTGGCAGCATTACCAAAATTTTGGGTGAAATAAGGTATCATCGCATCCACCACCCTTGGATCACAGGGTGTAGTGGCATTATGGTCTAAATAAATGGGAAAATTCAGCATAAAATCTGTTATCAGTATTTTGTTTCAATTCAACACAAAATTAGCCCAAAAGGTTCTATTGGAAAGGGGTAATTTCGGGTCGCTGGCCGATTTTACCGAATTCGCAAAGCCTTACATTTCAAAGCTATTTTATGCAAAAAGTTGAGCATATTGGTATTGCTGTAAAAAATCTGGATACAGCTGTACCGCTGTTTGAAAAACTGTTGAACAGTCCCTGTTATAAGACAGAACAGGTTGAAACTGAGAAAGTCAATACTGCTTTCTTTAGACAAGGTGAAACCAAGGTCGAGTTGCTGGAAAGTACCGACCCGGAAGGGGTAATTGCCCGGTTTATTGAAAAAAAAGGCGAAGGACTCCATCACATTGCTTTTAACGTGGCCGATATTGAAAAGGAAATGGAAAGGCTGAAAAAAGAGGGGTTCATTTTATTAAATGACAAACCTAAACCCGGAGCTGATAATAAATTGGTGTGCTTCCTTCACCCTAAACATACCAATGGTGTACTAATAGAACTATGTATGGATAGAAAATAAGCTATTCCTCATTGAGCTTATCAATTTCTTTCTGCATTTTATTATCCATCAGTTTCATCTTATGCTTTTTAGCATAATCTGCCTGGGCTCTATGAAACTCAGCATCAAAGCCTTCTTCTTCCTTGCTGATCTTCTCTACTATCCTGTTAGCTTCAGCCACATCTTCATCTGTAAAATTATCGGCGCCTTTCCGACGAATGTTAAGGATATTGAGATAGTCTTCTTCAAAAACCCTTTTATAGAAAGCGAATGATTTCACAGCTGCATCCCGCAATGCTGAATCCCCTTTATAAGGCGGCATTCCTTTCAATTCACCAATCATTTTCTCTGCTTCTCTTGCCGATTTTTTAAGCATTGCCTCAGCTGAATCAAGGCTTATATCAGCCACCTTTCCAAACTCCAGTACATTTTTCATCAGCTTTGTCTGCCGGTCTACGATATAATCATTATACTGGATAGCGGATTTATAGGTAACACCGTTCTTCCCTTTTGCAGGTTGATTGCATGCTGCAAAACTGAGAACAAGTATGGCTGATAAAAGAAGGTAACGCATAATTATATTTTAGAAGGCGAAATTAATCGTTTTCAGATAACCTGTAACAGAACAAAAAAATTTAAAGGAAATAGTATCCTATAACCCCTGCTCTTCTGCAATGGAGTCCGCATTAACGATGCCGAGTTTTTCTACTGCGGCCTGTGCGGCTATCTGTGAAGCATCTTTTTTATTAAAGGCTTTTCCTTCGGCGATATTCTTACCGTCGACCACTGCAGCTACTGTAAATAACCGGCGGCCGTTCTCAAGCTTTTCATTAATGGTCTCAAATTCCAGCACCCGGCCATTTTTATTGGCCCATCCATACAATTTATTCTTGTGATTGATCTCCAGGTTTTCCAGGTCGTCCATAAACATGTGGGGCAGAATTATATAATCCAACACCCATTTACTTGCTTTCTTATAACCATGATCAAGGTAGATAGCGCCAACCAATGCTTCCAGTGTATTACCGAATATCTGGCTCACTTTCAGAGAGCCATCCATCTTATTGTACAACGTAATTTTCTTCAGCCCCATGCGAACGGCAATATCATTCAACTGCTGACGGTTCACCATCTTACTCCGCATTTCAGTCAGAAAGCCCTCTTCTTTATATGGATAACGTTTAAAAAGATAATCTGCAATTAATGCACTAAGTACGGCATCCCCGAGATATTCCAGCCTTTCGTTGTTCTCATCAGAACCTTCTCTTATCGAACGGTGGGTGAGGGCTGTTTTGTATAATGAAACATTGCCCGGCTTAAAGCCAAGAATATTTTTCAGTTCTTTTTTAAAAGAAGTACCGGAGTGTTTACCGGAAAAAAATTTAAAGAAATCCACAGCGATTAAGCTACGAAAAAAATCTCAATCAGGAATGATACTTTTTTACGATTACACAGGCATTGTGTCCGCCAAAACCAAAAGTATTACTCAATGCGGCACGGACAGTACGTTGCTGTGCTTTATTAAAAGTAAAGTTGAGTTTGGAATCCAATTCAGGGTCATCAGTAAAATGGTTGATCGTTGGCGGTACAATATCATGCATTACTGCTTTAATACTGGCTATGGCTTCTATCACTCCGGCAGCACCTAGACAGTGTCCGGTCATAGACTTTGTAGCACTGATATTTAATTTGTAGGCATGTTCGCCAAATACGGCAGTGATGGCTTTTACTTCTGCACCATCCCCGATAGGTGTAGATGTACCATGAGTATTGATATAATCGATCTCATCTGGTTTCATTCCGGCATCATCCAACGCTACCAGCATTACATTTTTTGCACCTAACCCTTCTGGGTGCGGAGCCGTGATATGGTGAGCATCTGCTGTAGCACCGCAACCGGCGATTTCACAATATATCCGGGCTCCTCTGGCTATTGCATGTTCAAGTTCTTCCAACACTACAATACCGCAGGCTTCTCCCATTACAAAACCATCCCGATTCTTATCATAAGGCCGGCTGGCTGTTTTAGGGTCATCATTTCTTTCACTCATCGCTTTCATAGCATTGAAACCACCGACACCTGCTTCACTAATAACTGCTTCGCTTCCGCCCGTGACGATAATATCGGATTTGCCTAACCGTATCAGATTAAAAGCATCCATGATGGCATTGGTACTGCTGGCACAAGCACTTACAACAGCAAAATTTGGTCCCCGCAGATTATGCCGCATACTGATCTGTCCTGCGGCAATATCCAATATCATTTTAGGTATAAAGAAAGGATTGAACCGTGGAGTTCCGTCGCCTCTTGCAAAATCAGTTACTTCATGCTGAAAAGTTATCAATCCCCCGATACCACTGGCGAATACTACGCCAATGCGGTCCGGATTGATATTATCTTTATTTAAACCAGCATCTGTCATCGCCTGGTCGCTTACTACCAGTGCCAGTTGGGTGAAACGGTCAATTTTTCTGGCTTCCTTTTTATCGAGGAATTGTGTGGGTTCAAATCCTTTTATCTCGCAGGCAAACTTGGTCCGGAATTTTGACGCATCGAACAAAGTGATCATATCAGCACCGGACACCCCATTGATCAGCCCATTCCAGTATTCGGGAACATTATTACCCAACGGAGTGAGGGCACCCATACCTGTTACAACGACCCTTTTTAATTGCATATGGCTTAAGATAAAATTATTTGACCTAAAGATACAACTACGCTTCCTGAAGCTTTATTGTACGAAGTAAAAACCGCCTTCACTGTCACATTGGTCAGAGAAGGCGGAGTTAATTTATTCGATGCCTGTGTTTATGCAGGCAGCCGCATCAGCGACAAAAATTACTTGGCATGTTCTTCCAGGTAAGCAACAGCCTGACCAACTGTAGTGATGGTCTCTGCTTGCTCGTCAGGAATAGAGATGTTGAATTCTTTTTCAAATTCCATGATCAATTCTACCGTATCCAATGAATCGGCGCCCAGGTCGTTGGTAAAAGAAGCTTCGTTAGTTACTTCTGCTTCGTCAACACCCAGTTTGTCAACGATGATCTTTTTTACTCTTGATGCAATGTCTGACATGTTCTTTAAGTTTTGTTTATTGGGAGCAAAAATATACTTTTTGAATTAATCAACATCGGAAAGGCAATTTTTTCCCGTTTTATCCCAACCGGCTGAAAACTAAGCTATAGAGTTCAAAAAACAGCATTAATCTGCATTAAATTAAGTCGCCAAACGGTTGGCAGTATTGTAAGTTCTTTGTATTTTGATGTTCTCTCGGATTAATTACTTGGTTATGGCATTGAAAATCCTCGATCATGGCAGTCATGAGTACCGGCAAATGGTAAAATTGCGGGATGATATCCTGCGCAAGCCATTAGGCCTTGGCTTTACCCCGCAAGAACTGGAAAGTGAAAAGGACAATATGCTGATTGCTGCTTTTGAAGAGGATGAAATACTCGGTTGCTGCATGCTGGTAGAAGAAAACCCCGAAACAGTCAGGTTGCGCCAGATGGCAGTTCTTAATGACCTGCAGGGAAAAGGTATTGGCAGGGCTTTGATGGGTTTTGCTGAAAATATAGCAAGGGACAGAGGTTATAAAGTTTTATCCATGCATGCCCGTAAAAACGCATTGGGCTTTTATGAAAAAATGGGCTACAAAGTAGCCAGTGATGAATTTACCGAAGTGACCATACCACACTATGTGATGGAAAAGAGATTATAACAACCATTACCCTTTCTTTACTTTGCTTTTAATTAATCGACGTAATTCATGGACTTCATCACTATCCTTACATCCGCTTTTGGGGACAAGGAAAAAAGAACGGCTGTCAAAATATAAATGGAAGAAATGCGGCGTTTCCAGGTAATTCATCAGGGCTGACCATGGCCATGCCTTAGAACCTTTTTCATGGCTCAGCTTGAACCCTTCTTCTTCAAAATCCATACTGAATTCATGTTTGAAAGTAGCCGCCTTTCGATACACTGCCATTGGCAATATAAACCAAAAACTCACCATCAGCACCACCCAAAGAAATGAACCCATCAAAAAGGCCATCGGCTGTACTTTTTTGGCAAGAAATAAAATAATGGAAACTCCGGCAAAAACATTGACCAATATGATCATCAGCTTTATTTCCCGACGACTGATAAAATGATAACGCAGTGCCTGCATTACCTGCGGCTTCTCATATCCAAAATAAATTGTCATACATTCCGATTATTAATAGTCACTCCCAATCCGGGCAATTTTCCATTGACCATTTTCATTTTTCATAGTAATAGTAATAAAACTTCCCTCTCCTTTTTTCCCATTGATATCAACCCCTCCCCTCACATCTACTGTTATGTAATTACCAGCCCGGGTTATTATCCATGGGGTGCCTCTATTGATCTGATCCACTAAATATTGCGCATCTTCCTGGCTGTTGGTGTACCAGTCATAATCAAAGCCATATGGAATATCATCCCCGGTATCCACCTTAAAGGCCGAATCGCATTGCTGAAAGAAACGTTTTTGATTCATAAGGAACTCCTCTCCCAGTTGGGGAACGGAGGTACGGATAAACTGCTGGTACTTTTCCACTTCCTCCCAGTTGATCTTATACGGCGGTGCATCTTTTTTCTTAATGCCGCTGTACAAGTCATATTCCCGGAACTTAGCATAGTTCTTATTATACCAGTTATAAAATTCAGTGATCACTTTTCTTATGGCGACAGAATCGTCAGCCGGGTTCGTGGTAATTTCTGCTGCCCTTGATTCCGTTGCTTCCATTACTCCTGTCTTTTCGGAATTTTGCGTTTTGTCCTTACAGGCAACAAGCCCGGTAATGGTGATGAGCAGCAGGGTGATAATTTGTTTCATGTTTAGTCAGATGAAGGTGTTTTTAATTCTTTTTCTGTTACACTCCACTCAGCCAGTTTCTCTCCTTTTAAACCCAGGTATTCTACTGTCAAGTTTTCTGTTCCCTCTGTTACCACTGAAAGAGAATCTTCCATAGTTCTGCTTCTCATCTATGCCAATTACACGATAAGGGTTGTTTTTTTCAGCACCACCAAACTTATGTGTACCTGAAGTAAGAGGTGAAACGGTAATATCGTATAACGAATAAGTTCCGGGTCTGTCTACTTTTATTATTTCACTATGATGCCTGTCGCCCGTCAAAAATATCACTCCGTTAATTTTATACTCTTTCAAAAAGTTCATAATCTCATCATACTCGGCAGGAAAATCCCACCAGGTATCAAATGGGGAAACAGGGTTGAGAACCTGGCTGCCTACTGCAATGATCTTGAATGTAGCAGTACTGTACAATAAGGAGTTTTTCAGCCATTCCATTTGTTGTTTACCTAACATCCGTTTTTCGGGATTGGGCTTGCCATCTATGGAATCTTTCATGGCATCTGCACTCCGCCACCAGCGGTCATCCGTCATAAAAATATCAGCATCCCCCCAGGTTGTCATTGTATAAGTTCCCTGACCATTTTCGCCAGATGAAGCATTACAGAAATAAGAATTAAAGACTTTCCTGCTGGCATCTTTTAATATGTAGTTTTTGCCAATATCATTTGGGCCATAATCATGATCGTCCCAGATAGCAAACTGCGGCATTGATTTGAGAAAGTTCTGTGTAATAGGCAATGCTCTGTCGTGACTGGCCCTGTACCATAACCCCCACTCACTATAAGTAATCTACTTCCCTTGTGTACCAGGCATCCCCCAGCCAAAGCATGAAAGCAGCTTTTTCTTTTGCCATTGGTTCAAAGATGGAAGAATCCTTTCCATACGGTGTTCCCGGCCTGTCGTAAACAGGTTCATTAAAATAAGAACAGGAGCCGGTCAGAAAGCTGAATTCAGGTGGTTGTTTTCTCCATTGCCAAAGGTCTTTCGTTGTAAACTCACCGCCTTTCAGTGTTGCTTTTCCGTTGATCCATATCTTGTATTCATAAGTGGTATTAAAATCTAATCCTCCAATGGTAAAATAAAGCGGATTAAAATCGTTGCCCAACTCTCCTTTATAGATAATTGTTTTGGTTGCCTTTGCATCACCTTTCTTATTATACTGCAACGACACTGTTTTTACTTCGGGTGAAACTTCCACCCACACTTTTGCATCCCTCAACTCTACCGGCCCAAGCATGGGTCCTGAAATGATGCGGGGTTGCGACCATGTAATTACTGAAACAAAAAGAAAGATAAAAGAGACAAGGAGCTTTTTCATTACTGAAGTTTTGGCTGCACAAGTTAAGGCAGAAAGTAACGGGTAAAAAAAAATCCATCCCGAGAGTATCGGGATGGATCAAGAGTATTTAAAAAGCTGATATTACTGAGGAATTTTGAGCAAACTGCACAATTGAGAGTAAGGCATTGCCTTCAACTGGCTGGCAGAATAACCTGCAGCAGGACCAGAACCAATGGTTGGTTCAGCACCGGCTGAACGGCCACCTGAAACTACTCCCGGAATCAACACATAACGAAACTGTCCTCCGGCATTGATATTTGTAAAAGTAATTGGAGCCGCAGTGTTATTCAAAATGTAGAATACATAAGTTATTTTATTGAGGGAAGCCCGGTAATCTACAGTCTCAATATTATTAGGAGCCGCTAAAGGAAGGGGAATATTATAAGGCAGGGCAACCGGGTTATTACTTGTAACACCACCTCTGAAATAACATAAGATCACACCCTGATCGAGGATGGACTGAGAAAGACTTGGTGCGGTTACGATAAATCTTTTTGCATTGCCACCATTCAATGATAACATAGCAGTATCTGCACCCCAGTTAGCAGGCTCTGTTGCCCATGCTGAATATATAACATTTGCAGTTCCGGCAGGCCCTTGAGGACCTGTAGGACCAGTGGGACCCGAAGGGCCAGATGGGCCGATTGGGCCAGTTGGACCGGTAGGACCAGTTAAACCTGTAGGCCCCTGAGCACCAGTGGCACCGGCAGGACCTTCAGGACCTTCTTTAGTACAATTAATTAAGATAAAGCTGAAAGCTAGAAGCAGCAGGGAAAGAAGACTGAACTTTCTCATAGCGTTTTGATTTGGCTGTTAATTTAGTTTCGGTTTTAAAAGTAAAGGGAATTTTCCTCATTACCAAGAGAAAATAAAGGTAACGGAAAAAAAGCCAAACCGCCATGAGTTTTACCAAAAAAGTCCTGTGGTTGGCTTTTAATGAAAGGCTATATTTGTCACCTCATCAATTGAATTTTATGCAAAGGATTAAACACTTTTTTACTGCTTTTTTAATACTGTTCGCACTAGTTTCTGCTGCTCAGTTTAAAAAGGGAGACAGGATGTACGGCGCCTCCGTAGGCAATATTTTTTTAAACTCAGGGAATGCCGATCAAAAGGTTGTTTCTGTAGGCAACTTAACCTATAAAACAACTGAATTTGGAATAAATATAGGCCCATCGATAGGGTGGTTCATTTCTGATAAAACTGCCGTGGGAGCCACCCTTAATATCAACCCTACTTCGCAAAAGACAACATATGAAAGCAGTGGCAGTACGTTTCAAAAAGACGAGTCTAATAATTTCAACATAGGGCTGGGGGGCTTTGCCCGTCATTATTTTGGCGGTGAAGGTTCATTTATGCCTTATGGACAATTTGGGTTCAATGCCGGGATCAGCACAGCTAAAACAGAAGGCTTTTTCTATGGTGGCAGCGGAGTCTCTGCTTATAAAGAAACCTATGATGGTAAATCATCTGGCGGTTCTTTTATTAATGCCGCACTGAATATCGGCCTTACGAAAATGGTAGGTGAAACCACCGGCCTTGATGTGTTTGCCGGTTATAATTTCTCTTACAACAAAAATACCTTCAAAACCACCCGTCTCAGGGATGATGGTAATAATGGGTCCATTGATGTCCGGTCAGAAAATGAGACCGTTACCGATTTTACCAATCATGGGTTTGTACTGGGGGTTGGCTTCCAGTTTTTCCTGAGAGGTAAAAAATAATTACTGACTAACTGCTCATAATAAAAGAAGCCCCATTCAATTGAACGGGGCTTCTTTATTGTATAGAATAAATCGTTATTTATTCATCATTTGCTTGGCTTCAATGCTCAATGTGGCATGCGGCACAGCTTTCAATCTTGCTTTGTCGATCAGTTTACCGGTAACACGGCAAATGCCATAGGTTTTATTCTCTATACGCATCATGGCTTTCTCAAGGTGGTCAATGAAAGTGATCTGGCGGCTGGCCATCTGGCTTAACTGCTCTCTTTCCATGCTTACACTTCCATCTTCCATGGTCATGTATCGGGCCTCGTCCATATCACCACCCTCGTCTTTACGGGTGATCAGTCCCTGCAGGTAATTCAATTCTTTCTTAGCAGCATCCAGTTTTTTCTGGATGATCTCCCTGAACTCTTGCAGGTCAGTATCAGAATATCTCATCGTAGGTCCATTAGCTGCATAGTTTGCAGCAGATACATCCAGTACGGATTTGGTGAATTCCGGTTCGTATTTCACCGAGCTTTTGGTGCTGGTCTTAGGTATTACTACTTTGGTTGGCCTTGGTGGTTCTTTTTTGGTTACCGGGGCAACTTTTGGTTTAATTGAGACTAATGACTTGGGGTCATGGGCTCCTGGTTTTTTTACAACTGGTTTGGCAGCAACCGGTTCAGGTTTTGCTACCACCTTTGGAGTTGTGACAGGCTTGGCCACTGGCTTTGCAGGAGCTTTTGCAACAGGTTTCTTAGCCACAGGTTTAGCCGCTTTCTTAGGAGCTGGCCTGGCCGCTTTCTTAGCAGCCGGTTTAGGTGCAGATTTCTTCACAGTTTTCTTTGCTGCCGGTTTTTTAGAGGCAGCCTTTTTTGGGGCGGGTTTGGCGGCCTTTTTAGTGGCCTTTTTTTTCTTATTTGCCATAAGTTTACCCTTTTTTTAAAACAATCACATTTAGCAAAACATCGTTTATCTCGATCTCAGTACCAGCCTGTATTTCAGGCAAAAACTCCAGCTTGTCTGCAAGAATTTCGGCGCAAATATAGTCTTTAAACTGAGCCAATGAATCTTTTAATCCGTTAACCGCCGTTACCTTTACCTCAATCCTGTCTGTCAGGTCAAACCCATTGTCCTTGCGTATCTTCTGGATGCGGTTCACAAATTCCCTGGCATTCCCTTCGGCTTCCAGTTCCGGTGTGATGGTAACATCCAGTGCCACAGTCAGGCTGCCTTTGTTGGCGACCGTCCAGCCCGGAATATCCTCACTGCTGATGTCTACATCGGTAATCTGTAATATTACAGGTTCGCCATCAACTGGCAAATTATATTGACCTTCTTTTTCTAACAGGGCAATGTCCTCCTGGGTGAATTGTGCCAACGCAGCAGATACCGCTTTCATCTTTGGGCCCAGTTTTTTACCCAATGCCACGAAGTTGGGTTTGATCTTTTTGCTGATAAATGTATTATCAGGATTCAAATATTCGATCTCTTTTACATTCACTTCCGCTTTTACCAGGTCTTCCACTTTTTCCAGTTGTTCTTTCATGGAAGCATTCAAAACCGGTATCAAGTACTTTTTGTAAAGGCTGGCGAACTTTTATATTTACTTTTTTGCGAAGAGACAGTACCAAGGACGATGCATCCTGTGCCAGTTGCATTCTTTCCTCCAATAATTCATCAATTGCAGATTCATCGGCCACCGGGTAATTAATATGGTGAACGGATTCTGCTTTAAAACGATTGGTGACTGCATTCAGATTTTGAAAAATAGTATCGCTGAAGAATGGTGAGACCGGTGCGATTAGCCTTGTAATAGTTTCAAGGCATTCATACAGGGTTTGATAAGCACAGATCTTATCCTGTTCGTATTCGCCTTTCCAGAAACGGCGGCGGCAGAGGCGAACGTACCAGTTGCTCAAATGTTCATCTACAAAATCCTCTATTACACGACCCGCCTGTGTTGGTTCATAATCATCCATGTAAGCATTGGCTTTTTTCACCACTGTGTTGAGTGAAGAAAGAATCCATCTGTCAATCTCTGGTCTTTCGTTTAGCGGAATGTAGTCTTCTTTGAAAGCAAAGCCATCTACATTGGAGTACAGTGCAAAGAATTGATAGGTGTTGTACAGTGTACCAAAGAACTTTCGTTGTACCTCTTTGATTCCATCGAGGTCAAACTTCATGTTATCCCACGGCGATGCATTGGTAACGAGGTACCATCTTGTAGCGTCCGCACCGAAGGTTTCAATAGTTTTGAACGGGTCAACAACGTTGCCAAGACGCTTACTCATCTTGTTGCCGTTCTTATCCAGCACTAATCCGTTCGATACGCAGGTCTTGTAGGCTACACTGTCAAACAACATTACTGCTAATGCATGTAAAGTATAGAACCACCCTCTTGTCTGATCAACACCTTCAGCTATATAATCAGCGGGGAAGCTTTTTTCAAATGTTTCTTTATTCTCGAAGGGGAAATGCCATTGGGCATAAGGCATGGCGCCGCTGTCAAACCAAACGTCAATAAGGTCAGGAACCCTTTTCATGGGTTTGCCTGATTTACTTACGAGTATGATATCGTCAACATACGGTTTATGTAAATCAAGGATACCTTCATGCAGGTAACTTTTGTTTACATCACCACCTAACACTTCACTGGCTTTGCGGATACCGGCATTTAATTCTTCGATTGAACCAATACAAACTTCTTCATCACCTTCCTCTGTTCTCCAAATGGGTAAAGGTGTGCCCCAATATCTTGAACGGCTGAGGTTCCAGTCCACCACATTCTCTAACCAATTACCAAAGCGGCCTTCACCGGTTGATTTTGGTTTCCAGTTGATGGTTTTATTCAATTCCACCATTCTTTCTTTTACAGCCGTGGTTTTGATGAACCATGCATCTAATGGATAGTAAAGAATGGGTTTATCTGTTCTCCAGCAATGCGGATAATTGTGTTCGTATTTCTCTACTTTGAAAGCCCGGTTTTCTTTTTTAAGTTTTACGCTGATGTCAACGTTTACATCCACATAGTTCGGGTCGTCTTTATAATTTTTTACATAACGATTACTGAACTCGCCTAAGCCATCTACAAATTTTCCTTCCCGGTCAACCATTGTGAGGATGCCGATGCCATATTTCTTGCCCACTTTAAAGTCATCTGCGCCAAAAGCAGGCGCTGTGTGCACAATACCAGTACCATCTTCGGTTGTAACAAAACTGTCGACCAAAATTCTGAATGGATCACCACCTGCATTTGCAGCGCTGTTTGCTTCGTAAGGAAGTAATTGCTCGTAACGACATTCTTCTATTTGTGAGCCTTTAAATTCAGCAAGAATTTTCCATGGAAGAATTTTTACTTTCTCATTATACTCTTTGAAATCACCATCTTTTCCTTCTTCTTTAAAGTATTTTGCCAATAATGATTTTGCCAAAACAACATTAATGGGATTGTGCAGATAGGGATTAAATGTTTTAACCAATACATAATCAATATTAGCACCAACAGTTAACCCAAGGTTAGAAGGAAGTGTCCACGGAGTTGTTGTCCATGCCAGAAAAAAAACTTCTTCGTTAACCGCAGCATCAAATAAGAATTTAGATTTCTCATTACTGATGGCTTTGAACATCGCAACGGCACTGGTATCCTTCACATCTTTATACGTTCCGGGCTGGTTCAGTTCATGTGAACTTAATCCTGTTCCTGCCGCTGGCGAATAAGGTTGGATGCTTACACTTTCGTAGAGCAATCCTTTTTTATACAATTCACTCAGTATCCACCAGAGTGTTTCAATGTATTCATTCTTGAAAGTGATATAAGGGTCATTCAAATCAACCCAATAACCCATTTTTCGGGTAATGTCATCCCACTTGTCTTTATAACGCAATACCGCCTCCCGGCATTTGGCATTATATTCTTCAACCGATATTTTTTTGCCAATATCTTCTTTGGTGATGCCTAGTTCTTTTTCAACACCGAGTTCAATCGGCAAACCATGCGTATCCCAACCGCCTTTACGTTTTACCTGGAAACCTTTCATGGTTTTATAGCGGCAGACCATATCCTTCAGTGTCCTGGAAATAACGTGGTGTATGCCGGGCATACCATTGGCACTGGGCGGGCCTTCATAAAACACAAATGGCGTTGCCCCTTCCCGCAGGGATACACTTTTTTCAAAAGCCTGTTTTTCAGTCCATTGAGCCAGTATCTCCGCTTCGAAAGCCGGTAAATTCAACCCCGTAAATTCTCTGTATTTAGCACTCATAGCCATTCTAAAATGGTGGCGAAGTTACGGAAATAAACAGCCTGTTTAGCCACAGATTAGCATGGATTGTCACATATGAATACAGGTTGACACAGCTTATCCCGTTATTGGTGAAAAGTTGCACTAAATAGTTGAATACTGATTAGACATATAAAAAAGGGCTGCTCATTTCTGAGCAGCCCTTTACTAGCCGATAATTATCTTATTCTACCACAACAATACCTTTTGCCAACACACTTACAACTTTCTCTGGTTTTGTAATGGCATCAATTTCTTCTTTAGATTTTTTTGCATCTTCTGCATAGTGCTTTAACTCTGCAACAGATGTTGTTTTAAGTTTCACTTCACCATCAATTACTACAGTCTTGCCTTTTGCTGCAGCCGGCAGAAAGAATCCATAATCTTTCATTTTTACAGTAGCAGTAGTGCCATCATTCAACTCCAGTTTCAGCCAGCAACCTTTCTTAGGACATACCTCGACTATTTTCGCAGTCACTTTTACTTCAGGAAACTCGGATCCGCCATTAAGTTTAGCCACCACATCATTGATGTTCAGGGCTCCTTCAGTGTTTACTTTGTCGCCATACCATTCTCCGGGTTTGGCCTCTCCGGCAGGTGGTTGTGCATTTGCAATAAAACCAAAACCTGCAATAACTAATGTCAGGAATAATTTTTTCATGTGTATGTTTTATGTGGTTATAAAAGTTTGGAGAGCAAAGATAGTTTTTCTGGTCAAAAAGTTGCCTATTGTGGCAAAACGGGTTTTGAGAATTCTACCGGGGGTGCTGAAATGGCTTTCAGGAAAGCCAGCAGGTCTTTTTGTTCCCTGGATGTCAGGCTGATATTACGAAGCATGGAATCAGTTCCTGGTGGGAATTTGGCGATACTGTACCTGCTGATAATTTGCTCCAGGTCAGCAAACTGTCCATCATGCATCCAGGGGCCGGTGTGGGCCACATCCCTCAGCGACGGGGTTTTGAACTTACCCATATCCCCGTCTTTATGCGTCACCTTATAGTAGCCTTCATCCCCAACTGAAAATCCACTGTTGTGAAACTGGTTATCAGAAAATAAAGGGCCGTTATGACAGTTAATACACCTTGCCTTTGTACGAAAAAGATGAAGCCCTCTTATTTCATTATTGGATAACGCCTTTTTATCTCCGGCAACAAATTCATCAAACCTGCTTTTACCACTACTTACTGTTTTCTCAAAAGTGGCGATGGCTTCGGTCATAACGAAAGGGTCTATATTATCATCTCCAAAGGCCTTTTTGAATAATTCTTTATACCCCTTTACTTTACTAAGCTTACGCATCACTTCCGGCATTTCGCTGTGCATTTCTGTTTCGCTATTAATGGGGCCAAAAGCCTGATCCTGCAAGTCACTTGACCTTCCATCCCAAAACAGGCGTTTATAAAACCAGGAGTTTTGTATCGTAGGAGAGTTTCGTTTTGTAACGGCTCCTTCATGCCCGATTGATTTTACTTTCCCATCTGTCCAGTGCAATTCCGGCTGATGACAGGTGGCGCAACTAATTTTCCCGGAACCACTGAGTCTTGTGTCAAAAAATAAGGCTTTACCCAATTCGATAACATTTTTCAGTGAGTCTTTTTGTTTTGCTGAAAGACCTTCCGGTAAAAGACCCAGTTCTCTCCATTCTATACCGGCATCAACATTTGGGGCAGGCCATTTATCAGGTGACTGCGAATACAGTTTACGGAGTTTTGCCGCACTTATCTTATCCTCCCGTGGATTGAATGAGACAAAGACCGAAGTGAGAGCTGTCAATACTGTTATGATGAACCATTTCCGCATGCGGCAAATATGCAAAAAAAGCACCGGACAAAATATGACCAGTGCTTTTTACTTACAATCTTATTTTAACACCCCCGTTTACAACAAAGCCATCAAGTGGCGCATATATATCTTTGAACACCGGGTTATTGATGCTGCCTGTATAAATGTTGCCATATTTTGTTTGCCTTGCATCCAAAAAATTTTCAAAATTGATATACAGCGAAACTTTCTTCCATAGTTTTTCTATCATAAACCCTGTTATCCAGTAGGGTTTGCCACTACCTCCATCGCTTAGCTTTTGTTTACCAAAATAATAGGCCTCCAATCCTGCTTTCCATTTTTCATGTACTTCATAAAGCAATACAGAATTGAGCCTGTGGCGGGGTGTTAAAAAATTTTCCGTCTTAATATTTCCCTGATGTAATTCTGCATGTATATAGGTGTAGCCAAGGAACAGTTTAAAATCGCTATAGCTCAATTTGATATTTGTTTCCATGCCCCTGCTATCAATGTGTCCTGTTACAGTGTTGAACCTGTAATTGCTTCCATCGGGTTGCAGCAACAGCGGGTCAGCAATACGGGTATAGAAAAAAAGATGGTTGATGCTGAAACTCACTTCACCATCCGCAAACTTTGTTTTGTAATTAATATCTGCGTTCACCCCATAGCTACGTTCCATTTTGTTTACATCGTCATCCACCGGCAACACATTCTTATATTGCAGTCTTTCACTTTCCTCTGCAAAAATGGTCGGGGTTTTATATCCCAATCCCCCGCCGATACGGGAAGAAAATTGTGAATTGAATTTGAACAAAGCAGATAGCCGTGGCAAAAAAGCGAAACCATAATCCTTTACATAATCACCCCTCAAACCTGTTTCCAGGTTAAATTTCTCGTTTACTTTCAACGTATTCTGAACAAACATTCCAACTGTCAGTTGCTGATAGTTTCTGAGTGGCGTTGCTGTAAGTTGAGATTCTTTGAAATCATCCGTCAGCAGGTTAATCCCGGTTACCCATTCTGTTTTATCGCCATGATAAGCATAAGTAACTTCTGTAAATGTGCCATTCTGTGTACCATTAAAACCATAGCCCGGAGATATGATGCCCCGCTGAAAACGATTGAAACTGTTTTTAAAAGTGAAATGGCTGCATTTACCAAAATGATGTTCAATACTCAACTGTGTGCTGTAACGGTCTGTATTATTAAATTCATAAAAGCCGGACGGATTATTCCCTTTTATGTAATTCATATCACCCCCGGTTCTTTTTTCAGTGGTGATATTGACACCCACCGACATAGTAGTCTTTGGATTAAAAAAAACAAACAGCCTGGGGTTCACTGTATACCGTTCAAATTCCGGGATAGCAGATAATCCAATGTCAGCAGGATCATACGCTGCATTGCTGCTGCGTGATGCAAATACGGTGAATCCTGTTTTGCCAAATTTCTTTCCATAAAATCCACTGGTGTTCAATCCGCCGGCAGAAGTAACATCAAAATGGAATTTGAGTTCTCTTTCCTCTTTGGGTGTTTTAGAGATCAGGTTCACCAATCCGGCAATAGCACCACCTCCATACAAGGTGGAGGCAGATCCCTTTATCACCTCAAATTGTTTGAGGTCCAATGGAGGAGTTTGTAATAATCCTAATCCGCTGCTAAAACCCGCATACAATGGGAAACCATCTTTCAAAGTCTGAGTATAACGTCCGTCCAATCCTTGAATTCTGATTGATGCATTGGCAGAGGTTGCAGATGTTTGCTGTGTCTGTATTCCGGTACTTTCTGTAAGTACCATTCTTATATCACCGGGTTTCATATTGGCTTTTTCGTCCAGTTCTTCCCCTGCAATAAACTCAACCCTTGTTGGAATGTCTTTAATAGTTCTGGAACTCCGTGTAGATTGAATCACCACTTCTTCTTCCTCTTCTTCATTTGGCTCAAGTCCCACGATAAGCAGTGAATCTTTAAAAGGGATATTTATAGATAACTCTTTTACCTTAAAACTAACATGAGATATTAGCAAAACAACTGTTCTTCCCGGTAAAACAAGCCGGGCATCACCATCGTTATTTGTAACCGGCAAATTCTCGAGGCCTTTTGAAAGTATGGAAACATTTGGCAATGGTTCTTTTGTTTCTGCATTAATAACTTTAATTCTTAGAATATTTTGTCCGGAAATGTCACTGGCGCATAATAAGGCCAGGATAATTATGCTTAATTTAGTCATGGATAAATTTTAGATTAATGAATAGAAAAACTTCATTAACCTAATTTTGGGGGCTGCCAAAAATCATAATCAACGCTGGGAAGTGCAGTCTCGTATGTATGTCTGTATAAACAGAAGATAATTTTTAAGGCCGACAATTTCTAACGGTGCATGGTTCGTAAGCAATAGTTGCCGTTGCACAACCTTCACAACTAAAGAATGGAGAACAGTTCCCGCAATCCTCATCACCGTTTCCATGGCTGGCAGTTTGTTCTGTTTTATCATCCAGGCAACTATCAAAAACGCAGCAGGGCACTGCGGAGAGCAACAGCAGATAGAATGCCAGTATGTGGCCACTTAATTTCATCTTACTGCAAAACTATCTGAGTGAGCCTGTAATAATAACAGAAAAAACAAGGAATTTATTATCGCAACTACCATTCAATCTGCAGCATGATAATAAACCTTTAGCTTTGCTGGTATTATCATAATAACTGCCAAACGATGAAATTATTCCTGCTAGCAACTGCCATGTTAGTTTTAATGCCCTGCTTTTCCCAAACTGGCATAGAAAAACACTATAAGATATATGATGTAAAGGCGAAAGAGCTGACCACTGTTGACAAGATAGCGGCAGCCTGCAACGATGCAAATGTCATCTTTTTCGGGGAAGAACATAACGACAGTGCAGGCCATTATTTAGAGGTGGCCATCTTCAAAGCATTGCAGCAACAGTATGGAAATAAACTTGCCCTTAGCATGGAAATGTTCGAAACCGACTGCCAATTGGTATTGAATGAATACCTGGCTGGTTTCATCAGCGAAGAGCGGATGATAAAAGAAGCAAGAGCATGGAGTAATTATAAAGATTACAAACCGGCAGTAGAATTTGCCAAACAAAACAAATTATCTGTTATAGCTGCTAACCCGCCAAGAAGATATGTAAATATGGTAGGCCGCAAGGGTATGCAATCACTCGATAGTTTACCTAAAACATCAAAACGTTACCTGCCGCCATTGCCTTATGATACATCCAGTGGCAAATACAGGGAAAAATTTATGGATTTTATGAAAGGTGGCAGCCCGGGTACCGGTAATGCCCGCATTTTTTACAGCCAGAGTCTTTGGGATGCAGGAATGAGTTACAGTATTTACAGTTACTGGAAGAAGCATAAAGACGAAAAGATATTTCACATGGTGGGTCGTTTCCATTGTGATGAAAAACTGGGCGCTGCTGAACAATTACAGAAAAGAAATTCAAAATTGAAGATCATCAACATTAGTTCTTTCAGCGACAGCAGTTTTGTCAATCCTGACTGGTCGGCCTTCAGCCATCTTGGCGATTATATCATTATTACTGATCCGCAACTTAAGAAGACGTACTAGAAAAAACTTACTTTCTCTCTTTATTCTTCTTAATCTGAAATACCCTTGAAAGGTTAAAACCAAACCTGATTTCTCCTTTACCAAACTGCCCCGTGGTTTCGGTGATAATTGCCCTTTCATTCATACCCGTAGAATTAGAAAAATGAAGTTGAAAGACATGGCCGCCTGTTTCAATATCCAATCCTACAGATAATGGATTGTAGTATCCGCTATCCGGCATGCCTATCACGACATGTGAATAATCCCAGGTAAAAGCAATTCTCTTTGACAACTTCAGCCGGCCGCCTACACCAACTGCGTAAATATTATTAGGGTCGGTCTCCCATGGGACCAGGTTATTATGCACCATGGTTGGTGCTACCTGCAATGTGAAGTTTTCACTGAACTTGCGGCCTATAATGGCCTGGAAATAATACGACAACCGGGAAGTGAAAAAATTTTTCCTGTTAGGGTCAGCCCAGGGCAATCCATTCATGGTAATGCCCGAAACTAATGCGAATGTGATGGGCGAACTCCACGGACCAGTTGACTGACGTATAGGTGCATATTTTATATAGGCATCCAGTTCTTTTTTGTATGTACTTCTTCCAAAGCCTGCCATCAGGTTTTGCAGAATTCCAAAATCAAACCCCATCCGCATACTTGCCTGGTCAAGACCGAAAAAATTCTTATAGCCCTGGTCCAGTTGCCCAAAACGATGCAGGATCCTGAAATCCATTGTACCGGGATTCAGGAATTCCATAGAATGCCCATTAATAACCCGTGGTGATTTAAAAGCATATTTTATTCGCTCCTTCTCCGGCTTTTCTTCTCCCAATAATTTCAGCAAGTCTTCATCCTGTGCCAAAGTAGTAACAGAAAGAAGTAAAAGGGTGATTCCAAAGGTTAGCTGATATATTCGTTTTCTCATTGTAAAATAGATTAGGGGTTAATTTTTTAAAAGCTCCAGTGAACAGGAGACACTTATTTTCGCCGTTTTGGAAACTTTATCTGCCACCAGTCCGGGTATTGATATTTTATAATCTGACAACAATACATTGAAATCAGCTGTCGCCTTTATTTTACCTCCCTGGATGATAATTTTTGCATCTGTCTCCACATCGTTTGATACTCCATGCATCGTAAGTTTTCCTTTCACTTTTACGGCATAAGTGCCGTCTTTTGTAAAATCCACCTTGTCGCTGTTCTTTATTTCCCCCTTGAACTCAGCCTTTGGATATTTTTCACTTTCCACATAATTCTCATTAAAATGCTCTTCCATCAGGGCTCTTTCAAAAGCAAAGCCTTTCATTAATGCAGCAAATTGCATATTGCCGCTTTTGATATCAACTACACAAGTAGCACTACGGTTGATACCTTCAATCTTCTCCGGCGAAGAAGAGGATGTTGCATCAAAGCTTATCTGTGCATTCTTTGTATAATATTTCTGGGCAACCCCTGTTGTTGCAGTAAGCACCGCGAAAATCATTACCAATAGATTTTTCATGTTTGATATTTTTTGTTTACTAATAAATCATTTTTTAATATCCACTACACTGCGAACCAGTATAACATCAGAGCCGAGCATTTCATCAGGATTATACCCTGAACAAATACCCTTTATTGCAATAGCGCTGCCTCTTGTAACAGAAACTGCCTCGTTCTTGTGCACACTGTCAATACTGCACCGAATGGAAGACATGGAAGCTGTATCACCCAGAACAACTGTATAAAAACCCTTATCATCCTTCACTATTTCTTTTACCATTCCTTCTACCCGTATTACTTTATCCCAGTACCTGGTTTCAGAGGCTTTTTGGTTTTCTTCAAATTCCTTCAACAGATCGATTGCGCCAATTGTATAGTCCGGTTTAAGTTTTGCAGTATCCCTATGTGTCCGGTTATACTCTTTATAGATATATATAGCCGCCGCTGCAATAATCAGCACAAGCGGAAGTACTATATACCGAAGGATGTTTTTTCTTTTCATTTGTTGTGGCTTTTATGTTTCTGGTTAATTATTAAGCATGCCTCCGTCAACCCACTTTTTTATAGTGGCAATCTGGCAATTGCTCATTTTAGGCATTCCCTTTGGCATTGGTGAAAAGCCAGAGGAATAATTAATGGTTCCATATAGTTTTCCATTCTGTGCTACTGCTTTATCCGTAGTATAAGTTCCCATAAGCACATTACCGGAGGGGAAGCTTCCGGTATGACAGCTGTAGCAGTACTGCTGGAGCATAGGGACCACTTTCTGGGAATAGGAAACTACTCCTGTAGAATCAGTACAGGGACCATTGTTGGCCCCGCCATACAGAAGATCTTCCTTATCATAATAGCAAGAGCTTATGAAAATGATGCAGATTATTATTAAAGTTGAAAGAATGAATTTCATGTGTAAAGAAGTATTAATTGTTAAGTGATCCGGCTGCAATCCATTTTTGGATTTGTCTGATCTCACAATCGGATAGTTTTGCTGAATTTTTAGGCATCGGTGAATACCCTGTCAGATGAGCGACAGAGCCATACAACTTTCCGTTGAGAGCCACTACCCTAACGGCATTATAAGTTGAAACATCAATATTTCCACCAAGATTGGATGGATTATGACAACCAACGCATTTATTATCCATGATAGGTTTTACAGCCCCGCTGTAAGTAAATACAGTAGTATCACAACTACCAATACAGCTGTTGTTCTTTGCTCCCTGTGTGATCCATTTTTGAATCAATGCTTTTTGAGTCGATGTTAAAGGAGGCATTGGTGGCGGCGGCATCCGGTCACCATTGGTTTTAATGATCACTTTATACAGTTTGCTGTTCGCTGCATTACCAGCTATTACATACTGCATGATTTTTGCGTAAGTAGTAAGATTGACACCATCAGCATGGGTGATGGCATCATGACATCCACTCATTGTGCAGTTAGATGATATGATTGGCATGATCTGATTAACAAAATAAACAGAGTCTGGACTACAGTTGGATGTTGGTAGCGGATTACCACCGCCTGTGCCGCCGTTACCTGTCCCCAGATCAGGGATTTCATGCCTGCAACTATTCAGTACACCGGCGCTGATAGCTAAAGCCATCATTACTAAAAAAACATATTTGTTTTTCATAAAAGTTATTTTGACTTACAATTACTTATTGCCGGAATTGCATCATCATAAGTCCAGGGACGAATAAGTAAACAATTCTGCTTTAATGTAACCGTTCAAACCAGAGAATTTCTGGTTTAATGAAAGAAATAATCAGAGGAGTGGCTATGAGTTATGTTAGCCTGGGAGGCTGCAGTATCAGCAATACATGTTTGGAGGGAATACCTGTTTGCAACCTGCTGTTATATTCCTCGGTTTGCCCGAAAGAAAATTCAATGGCGGGCATATCTTTCACCATTGGGGAAAAAACAACAGCGATGGTATTGTGATTTGCATTATGACAGGGAAGCTGACTATCATAATCATCATCAGCAGTCGTTCCATCATCACCTGCATAATGCATAGCAAGGAATTCAAAAAAGCTAACACCAGGGTCCTGGCGGTGATGCTGAAAATAATGACTTATCAGTTGAGGGAATTTGAATAACTGGCCCACCTCCGTATTACCTGAAAGGTGTACACTAATCAGCAGTATGGCCAGCGTTTTACGCATTTGTGATGCTTAAATATCCAAAAATGATGCCATATGTCTGTAACGGATGTTACATAAATTTTATTGTCGCTATAAAAACTATAACAATTACGAAGAGAAACCCTAATGGCCGTTAGTAAATTGACGAGATTACCTGAGTAAAAGCTCACAAGGTTTAAGACCGGTATGCTTTTTAAACGCAGTAGAGAAGTGAGAAATGGATGAGTAGCCGAGCAGCATAGAAACCTCTGTTACACTCAAGCCTTTTTCATACAAAAGGTATTTAGCATGTTCCATCCGCTGGCTTTGATAGAAGTCAAACACTGTAGTACCGAATAATTCTTTGAATCCTTTTTTCAGGTAGCACTCATTAATGGCCACCTTACGGCTGAGTTCTTTGATGGTGATAGGCTCGCCGATATGCTGCAATAATATCTCTCTGGCCTTTACAATTTTTTCCCTGTCTAGTTCATTGGTAAGAAACTTACAACTCACCACATCAATTTCTTTTTCACCAAGCATACAATCGAGGCTGTAAAGCAACAGCATCTGTGTTTGGGCATTGATGTAAATATTCTCGAGGCTATCACTGTAAGTATGATTCAGCACTCCTTCAAGTACTATTCTTGTTTTGCCACAAAGAGGAAGTATCTTGGTAAAAGATGACCGGTGTCTGAAACTAAGTATATCATCAGTAAGTACAGTATTCCCCTTTCTGGGTTTTATAAACTGGCTGAGATGAGCAGGTGAAAATTTAAAACTTACCACATCCACACTATCTACCCTCTCCATACAAGTCTTTGATGCACTGAACTGGCACATATCACATTCTGTATCCTTCTTGCGGCAATACACATTACCACTTACACAAAACCGCAACTCCAGATAGTTCTCCTTTGGCTCTGACCTGGTGTAGTGATACACCATCATGCCGGTATCTTCAATATTCCATTGCGGGTTTCTCCGGTAACGGTTGATGGTATATTGCACCGAACCGGGAATCTGTTGCTGCCTTTCCTGCAGCATGACCAACTGGTCCTGCATGAGGGCCTGTTTATAGGCCAGGGTCAATATGTCCGGCGGATTGTACATGCGAACAGCAAATCTACAAATTCCCTTTCATTTTTAATGTTGTGACTTCGATTGAGTTCATTTGCAACTGATTTTTAACAATCTATCGCTAAAAAAACTTCTGTTTTTAGCCGTATCTGCTAACTTTGCCCGTCCCTTGCACCCCGAGGGATATTTTTTAATAAACTGCATGATTCATCCGCATACATATATACATCCTAATGCAAGGCTGGCAACCAATGTAAAGATTGACCCTTTTACCGTAATTCACCAGGATGTTGAAATTGGTGATGGCACCTGGATCGGCTCCAATGTGACTATTATGGAAGGCGCCAGGATTGGCAAGAACTGCCGCATCTTCCCCGGGGCTGTTATTGCAGCTATACCACAGGATTTGAAATTTCATGGGGAATATTCGCAGGTAATTATTGGTGATAACACTACCATCAGGGAATTTGTAACCGTCAACCGTGGTACAGCCGACCGGGAAAAAACTGTTATCGGAAAAAACTGCCTCATCATGGCATACTCACACTTTGCACATGACTGTTTGGTGGGTGATAATGTAATTGTAAGTAACAACACACAGGTAGCAGGGCATGTTACAATTGGTGAGTGGAGTATACTTGCCGGTATGTGTGCAGTACACCAGTTTGTAAAGATTGGTGCTCACTCATTTGTTGCAGGTGGTTCTCTCGTAAGCAAAGATGTACCGCCGTATATTAAAGCAGGCCGTACACCATTAAGTTATGCTGGTGTAAATTCAATTGGCTTAAAACGCCGGGGCTTTAGCATTGAACGCATCAATCATATACTTGATATTTACAGGGTACTGTATAATAAAGGGATGAACACCAGCCAGGCGGTGGAATACATAGAAGAAGAAATGCCAGCCACCGATGAAAGAGATGAGATAGTAACTTTTATCCGTGAAAGCGGAAGAGGCATCATCAAACGTTTCACCAAAGGCAATAATGATGACGATCTCCCTGTCTGATGCCGGCAAACGGTTTAACCGTGACTGGATATTCCGTCATTTCAACTACACATTTGAAGCAGGACAATCTTATGCCATCACCGGGCCAAATGGTTCAGGTAAAAGCACATTGTTGCAAGCCCTCAGCGGTAACATGATGATTAATGAGGGAAAAGCGAATTGGTCAGCTGGCAATAAGCAACTGCCGGAAGAACAGGTTTACAATCATGTTTCTATTTGTGCTCCTTATCTGGAAGTGGTGGAAGAGATGACAGTGAGGGAGTTCCTCGATTTTCACTGTGCCTTCAAGCCTTTTTTATCCGGCATCACTGCCGAATCAATTATTACCTCTATTGGCCTGGAGAAAGCTGTAAACAAACAGATCCGTTTCTATTCTTCCGGTATGAAGCAACGGGTGAAACTTGCACAATGCATTTTTTCGGATACGGCAATAGTATTACTCGATGAACCTTGTACAAATTTGGATGCAGCAGGTATTGAACTTTATCATTCATTGATTGCTGAATACTGCAAAAACAGGCTAGTTGTTGTGAGCAGTAATGATACGGTAGAATACAAGTTCTGCAAACAAATCATCAACATCAGCGATTATAAAAGACAATGATGTCTTTAAATCAGTTCGCCAATTGACTAAAATCATATGTGGGCTATTTTTCCATTATGATTTTTGCGTGGTGAAAAAGACAATTTCTGTCATATTGCTGTTTATTTTCTCCTTACAGACTTTTTATTCGGCCAGTGTCACTTTATGGTTTTACGCCAATCAGGGGACTCTCAGTAAAAAATACTGCGTAAATAAGTATCGGCCAGAAATGCATTGTAACGGAAAATGTTACCTGAGTAAAAAAATAAAAGCCGCAGAAGAAAAACAAGAGCAGCAAACTCCTTTTCAATTAAAGCAATGGGTTGAAACAAGCCCTTGTACCATTTCTTATGTTTGCTATTCACTAAACAGGTTTACTGAAACGCAGGTGTTTAATCCAGGGGAAACTAATTTCTACAACTTCGCTTGCTCGCAGCCGATCTTTCATCCCCCTTCTCTGGCCTGATCATAATACTTCCACCATCTGCATCTACGGCAATTAATCAGCCGCTGATAGCTAATTTATTTTCTATTTATTAAAACAAATACTATTTGTTATGAGAAAGTCATTGCTTATACTATTATCATTTGGCCTTTTTATTGGAATACTTTTTCTTTCTTCCTGCTCAAAGGAAACTACCATCGTACCAGAACCTGATCCGACAACAGGGTTAACAAAAATCGCTGAGGGATATGCTACCGGGTCTGGAGCAAAAGTCGCAGTATATACAAAAGAAACAACCATTAGTTCCGGTTACACTAAATTTTACTTAGCCTTATACGACTCTGTATCTGGTAAAAGCATCGAAGATGCACAAATCCATCTTACCCCAATGATGGATATGGGGATGATGCAACATTCAGCTCCGTATGAAAATCCGGAATCTGAAAAAGCTGTTAACCATTTATTCCCTTGCAATGTAGTGTTCATTATGTCATCGATGGGTGGCACATGGACTTTAAAAATAAATATCCAAAACCATCTGAACAATAAAGAAGGCTATTTAACAATCCCAATCACTGTAAGTGAACCAGCAAAGGCAAGGATTAAGTCATTTACTGCCGCACATGACGGTGGTAAGTATTTTGTCGCCCTGATCAACCCCTCATCTCCAAAAGTCGGCATCAACGATATGGAAATCGCTATCTATAAAAAAATATCGATGATGAATTTTCCTGCTGACAGCAGCTTATCAACCATACTTACTCCAGAAATGCCGAGCATGAATCACGGTTCTCCCAATAATGTAAATCCTGTACATCTTAGTAAAGGACATTATAAGGGCAAAGTGAATTTTACTATGACAGGCTGGTGGAGACTACACATGGATTATATGTCAGGTACTGCCGTAGCAGATACTGCCCAGTATTTCGATGTGGAATTTTAGCAGTTATAACAGCAGGCAGGTCAACCTGCCTGCTATACTTCTTTACTATGAAAAAGATAATTATCAGCATACTATTCGTTCAGGGCTGTCAGTTACTACAGGCTCAAACATATATATCAGGAATGAGTGATGATAGTAGCCGCATAGTCGAGCTTCGTGAAGTCACCGTCAGTGCGCAACAAAAAAATCAGCAGTTGCATTTATTAAATTTTTTCAGGTCAAACAACTCCTCAACTTTGGAAGATATCATGAGCCGCTTACCTGAAATTACATTAGTAAGAAGGGGCTCATATGGCATGGAGCCTTCCATTCGGGCTTTTACCGGGGGGCAGATAAATGTTCTAATAGATGGCATGAGGATTCATGGTGCCTGCACAGACAAAATGGACCCAGCTTCCATCTATATCGAACCCATCAATCTTGATAACCTGCAAGTCAATACCATCAACAACGGTTTAATGAGTGGTTCTTCGATAGGAGGTACTATCAATATGAAAATGGCAGAGCCCGACTTTCTGCACAATAAAAAAGTATCCGGAACAATAAGCAGTGGCTACCAAAGCGCAGCTAATAGTTTCTATGAATCCGCCCGTATAAACTATTCCTCAGGTAATTGGGCATTCCGGGCAAGCGGTACTTACCGCCACAACAGTAATTACCGAAGCGGCGGCGGGGATATCGTTCCCTTCTCCCAGTATGAAAAGGTAAACTACTCCATGTCCGCAAAATTTCAGAAGAACGCCTCAACCTACCTGAAAGCTGATCTGCTGGCAGACGATGCATGGAACATTGGCTACCCCGCATTGCCAATGGATGTCGGTTATGCTGCAGCAAGAATTGCATCCATCAGCATTCACCATGAAAACCGTTTTCAACGTTTATATAAATGGCAGGCCAAAGTTTATGCCAATAAAATCCGGCATTTCATGGATGATACTCATCGTCCTGATGTACAAATACACATGGATATGCCGGGTATAAGTAAAACATTTGGCATGAATTGGGAAGGTGAAATAAAAATGAACCTAAAACATAGAATCCTTTTCCGGGTTGATGGCACCTCTACTTTCCTTAAGGCCTCCATGACGATGTACCTGGCCGGTCAATTACCTATGTATATGTTAACCTGGCCGGATAACAGAAAAGGGCAATGGGGTTTATCGGCTTCATGGCTGTTTGAAGTTGACAGCTCTATTAAATTACAACTGACCGGCAGGACAGATTATGTCAACTACCACCTCGTTTCTCAGGATGCAAAAGATCAGATGAGTATTTTTGGTTACACTGCTGCCGGAAGAAATGATTTACTAAAAAATGTTTCCGTACAATTATCAAAAAAAATAAAAAGCAGGTTTAAAACAACCGCAGGATTTTCTTATTCTGAGAGAATACCAACGGCCAGCGAATTGTATGGATTTTACCTTTTTAATAGTAATGACGGCTATGATTATACTGGAAATCCTGACCTTAAAAAAGAGCAATCTTTCCAGATCGAAGCATCTGCCCTTTATACCTGGAAACGAAACAGGCTCCAGTTTACTTGCTACTACTCCCGGATCTCCAATTTTATAACCGGGATCATCGAACCTTCCATAAGCTCCATGACTATCGGCGCAAAGGGTGTAAAATCATTTATAAATACTGCCCACGCAACTATTAAAGGACTGGAAACAAGTGCATTTATAAAACCTTCTGCCTATGTCGACATTGTATCCACTCTGCGTTTATCTTCAGGCACGGATAATAGTAACAGCCCG
Source organism: Chitinophagaceae bacterium (assembly GCA_037045605.1). Lineage (GTDB taxonomy): Bacteria > Bacteroidota > Bacteroidia > Chitinophagales > Chitinophagaceae > JJ008. The sequence goes on from JBAOHK010000023.1 coordinate 208,025, forward strand.
TTGCCCTCTATTGCACCATTAAAAAATATTACATCTGTAAGTTACCAACCAAAGCGATTTTTACTCCAGCTGGAAACAGAAGTCGCAGCAAAACAGAACCGGGTGAATACAAAAACTGGTGAAGATAAAACCCGAGGATATATTTTGCTACATATAAGGGTTGGTTATAATACAAAACTCTTTAAAAAAAATATCAGTATCCAGTCCGGGGTGGAAAATCTCTTTGATAGAAAATACCATGAACATCTTGATTGGGGAAATATTGAAAGACCCGGGAGGAATTTATATATGCAGGTTAAGGTTCAATTTTAATTTAAAAATTAGCACCAGGAAGTTTTTTCTTAAAAAAGCTCTTCCACCAATTCCTCCTCATACATGGCTGTTCTATTAAACGGTAGAAGATGGCGCTACCTATCAGTACGGACATCAGTATTATTATACCGTACACAAAATATCCGGATAATTTATTCTCAAAGGGCATTTTTACCAGCAGCTTGATTACTGCAGACATAATCATGAAATGTAGCAGGTAAATAGAGTAACACATACCCCCGATGATAGAAACCCATTGAATGCTTAATATCTTTTTCCACCATTGATTTGTAATACCGATGTAAAAGAACACTGCCAGCGAAAGCATCTTCAGGAAAAACAAAGCAGCAGATTCTGTTGAAAAAACGAAGTGAAGCCCTATAAAGATTACTGCACCAACCCAGGATGTAAGCCTGCTGTTATCAAACAATTTCCATTTAGCACAATAAAGGTCTGCCAGCAACATTCCCAGCAGGAAATAGCAGGCAAAATTTATAAATGGTGATGCAGGATTCCAGATATCATTGAACTGTTTAATACCGCCCAATACAATAAGCAGTAAAAGAAAAAACCGGCGGATATGATGTGGCCTTACCTGGAATATATAACAGAGAAACGGAGCCAATACATAAAAAAAAGCCTCTACCTCCAGCGACCAGGCCACTCCCAGGACTTTTGAATGACTGCCAAAAATGATATCATGAAGATAAAAAAGTGAAGCGAGGAAGTTGGGGGCTAAATCTGAAAAAGGATATTTCTTAACCACAAAAACCAATATGATAAATGCGATCAATAAAGCAGCTATATAGGGCGGCTCCAACCGGGTCAGCCTTCTCCAGTAGTATTTCTTCAGTGAAATCTTTGGGCCGTTATATTGCTTTTCCCTTAAAAAAGGCAGGGCCAAGATAAATCCGCTGATCATAAAAAAGAAAGGAACACCATTTCCTCCTTCAAGCACCATGTTAGCAATAAATGAATCTGTTATCAGTTTTCCGCCATACAAATTGGTGTTAATGATATTTGACAGATGCATTACTACCACCACCCAGAAAATAGCAATAAAACGCAACCCGTCAATTTCCGGCATATATGCTGTGCCGGATGTTATTCTCCTGAATTTTTCTAAAAAGGGTGAGAAAGATTTACTCATGACCCGAAGCTTATCGCTGGCTTGCAATCAGCAGATTCAAATCGGTATATTTTAAATCGAAACGCTGACTAAGATAAAAATTTGTCAGGGCGCCTTTAAAGAGGTAGATGCCGCTGCGCAGATGCAACTTGTGCCACACTAAATTCTCAAAGCCCCCTTCTTCACCTGCTTCCAGCAGCAATGGCATTAATACATTACTGATAGCCTGAGATGCGGTACGGGAAAAGCCGGATGGAATATTAGGAACACAATAATGTATCACACCGTACTTCATAAAGATGGGATGTTCATGAGAAGTTATCTCTGATGTTTCAAAACAACCTCCCCGATCAATACTCACATCAATGATCACAGAGCCGGGCCGCATATTACTTACCATTTCTTCTGTTACCACCATCGGTGTTCTTCCGGTTTCTGAACCAAGAGCTCCAACGGCCACTTCGCAGGTCTTTAGTTGTTTAGCCAAAAGTCGTGGTTCTATTACTGAAGTCCACATCCGTTGCCCTACATTGGTTTGCAAACGTTTTAACCGGTACACACTATTATCAAAAACTTTTACCGAAGCACCTAAGGCCAGGGCTGCTCTGGCGGCATACTCTCCTACTATACCTGCGCCGATGATTATAACTTTAGTTGGAGCAATACCTGAAATTCCTCCTAGTAAAACACCTTTGCCATGATTAGCAGACCCGAGATATTGTGCTGCAATCAGCATGACTGCACTTCCGGCAATCTCACTCATGCTGCGAACAATGGGATAAGAATCGCTGTCGTCTTTCAGGTTTTCGAATGAAATTGCAGTAACCCTTTTTTCCATCATCTTCTCCAGCGTTTCTGCTTTCATCACAGAAAGATGGATAGGCGAAATAATGATCTGGTTCAATTGTAACAGCGGCAGATCCTCATCAATAATAGGTGCACTTTTTACCAGTATAGGAGCTTTGAAAACACTTTCCCTGTCGTATACAATTTTTGCCCCGGCTTCACTGTAATCCTTATCCCGGAAATGAGAGGCTTCGCCGGCGTTATGTTCAATCATTACCTGGTGACCATTGCTTATTAATACACTCACTGCATCCGGAGTCAGTGCAATTCGGTTTTCCTGAAAGGCTATTTCCTTTGGAATGCCAATCATCATACCTTGTGACTTGGGCTTAATATCCAGTGTTTCTTCTAAAGTTTCGTAGCTGAAAGAAGTGCTTATTTTAGGTCGTTGCTGGCTCATGAAATAAGTTCCGGGTTAAGTGTTCCGAGTTGCGGGACAATCAAAACAGGTCGTCTCCGTATTATTCCAAATGTACTTAATTATAAGCTATTTTAAGCCGCCTTATCTCGTTATTGACCGGCTCAATAAAGACATGAACAGTATTGTCAGGGAAAATTCCGGGAGCTTTTTCAGGCCATTCAACGAGGCCAATATATCCGCTTAACAAAACATCCTCCACACCTGCCCTGATCGCCTCTTCTTCATCTTTCAATCGGTAGAGATCCATGTGAAATAGAGCCCTTTTTGTCCCCTCGCAGTCGTACTGATATTCATTGATAATTGAAAATGTCGGGCTACCCACCACATCCTTCACCCCTTTCGCATCACAGAGTGCATGTATAAAAGTGGTTTTACCTGCACCCATCGCACCATGAAAGGCAAAAACTGTTTTTCCTTCTGTTGCTTTCCAAAAGTCTTTTGCAACCTCGTTTATATTATCTAACGAAAAAGTCCATTCCATAGCACAAATTTAGCCCGATATACAACCATGTTGTAAACATATTTCCTTTGTCGCAAAAGGGGCTTTCGTAGTTTGGGTAACTTTGCAACATGGAACAGGTACAATGGAAAGTAGATGGAATGGATTGCACCACCTGTGCACTGAACATTCATAAATACCTTGATAAAAAAGGGATGAAGAATATCAAGGTCAATTTCGCAACAGGGTATGTAAGTTTTGACATTAACGGCGAATTCAACGAAAAGGAAATAGCCAACGGCATTAATGGGCTGGGATATGAAGTAGCCGAACATAAATCTGAAACTGCAAGGCAGAAGCCTTTTCTTTCTACTCATTTACAAAGATTCTGGTTCTGTCTTCCCTTTACTGCACTGCTGATGCTGCACATGATTCCCGGTGTACATATTCACTGGCTGATGAATCATTGGATTCAATTGGCTATCACTATTCCTGTTTACCTGGTTGGCATGAGTTTTTTTGGCAAAAGTGCCTGGAAAAGTATCCGCAACCGGATGCCAAATATGAATGTACTAATTACAGTTGGCTCCACTGCCGCTTTTGTTTATAGTTTGTACGGCTCATTAACAGGCCAGGCAGAACAGTATATGTTCTATGAAACGGCCGCCACCATCATTACACTTGTTTTTCTGGGCAACTACTTAGAAGAGGCATCTATTGCTTCCACACAACGGGAATTGAACAAACTGGCCAAGTCGCAAAAAGTGATGGCAAATATGATTGCTTTTGATGATGAACATAAAGAACAGATATTCCCCGTTGAAAACACCCAACTAAGAGTTGGCGACCTTATCCTTATAAAAAGCGGTGAACAGGTTCCCATAGACTGTAAGATACTCTGGGGCGATGTGCAGGTGAGTGAAGCCATTGTAACAGGCGAAAGTGCACCAGTACATAAAATTGCCAAAGACAAATTGATTGGCGGAAGCATCATCAGTGATGGAACAGTAAAAGCACAGGTAACCGCTGTTGGAAATGATACAGTACTTTCCGGCATTATCAATATGGTGAAACAGGCACAAGGAGAGAAACCACCTGTTCAGAAATTGGCCGATAAAATAAGTGCTGTCTTTATTCCGCTTGTTCTTGGCATTGCTGCAATCACATTAATTATAAGCTGGATACTATTAAAAGATTTTACCCCGGCATTGATGCGGAGCATTGCAGTGCTTGTAATTGCCTGCCCCTGTGCAATGGGATTGGCTACCCCTGCTGCAATTGCAGTCGGGCTGGGAAGAGCTGCCAAAACAGGTATCTTATTCCGCAATGCCACCAGCCTTGAAACATTCAAAGACATTAAAAAAGTTGTATTCGATAAAACAGGAACATTAACAACCGGCAAATTCACAATTGGCGGTTTTAAGCTGACAAATCAAGCGGTTAAAGAAGATGAATTCAAACGAATCGCTTTTAGTTTAGAAAAATTTTCAAACCACCCCATTGCAAGATCAATAACTGCCGGGTGGAAAACAAAGGATGAGATCAAATGGAAGAAAGTGGAAGAGGTGAAAGGGTTTGGTATGAAAGCAGAAGATGCAGAGGGCAATACATGGTGGGCAGGCTCTTTCAAAGTGGCACAGCAAATAACCGATGACGACACTCACAATGTTTATATCACAAAAAACAATGAGTTGCTGGGATGGGTTGATGTAAAAGATGAAATAAGACCTGAAGCAAAATCTGTGATTGATTACCTGCACAGTAAAAACGTTGAAACTATTCTGCTGAGTGGTGACAGGCAGGCAAAGTGTGATCAACTGGCTTCGCAGTTGGGAATCGACATTGTAATAGCAGAACAAACCCCTGAACAAAAACTGGTAAAGATCGACGAACTGAATAAGCAAGCCCCCACCGCCATGGTGGGAGACGGAATCAATGATGCACCGGCACTGGCCAAAGCGACAATAGGTGTTTCCATGAACGAGGCTTCACAAATTGCCGTTGAATCGGCGCAGGTGATATTAATGAACCACGGATTGAAAAACCTGCCGACGGCACTTGGATTAGGTAAACATACCTACCTTACCATCAAGCAAAATCTTCTGTGGGCTTTTGCTTATAATATTGTTGCTATCCCTGTTGCTGCATTCGGATTGCTCACTCCTACTTTTGGAGCATTAGTAATGGGAATGAGTGATGTGGTGCTGGCCATCAATTCTGTCAGACTGTTTATTAAAAAAGTGGTCTGATATTCCTTTCTTTTAACCAATCTGAAAGTATTTCTTTCGGTAATTAATTCTACTTTCATTCTCTGCGTTTTATGTAAACAATATGCTTGTATCCCGGTTGAAAAATAAAATATACTTACTTGTCGCAATTTGTCTGCTGCAATTGAATATTGCATTAGCTCAAACTGACCTGCTGCTAAATGGTGGCTTCGAAGAAATTAATACTTGTACTGAATACAACGCAGAGTGTGGTGTGGAAGGTTGGTTCTACCTGAAAGAAGTAAAAGCCCAGATGCTGAACAATGAAATTCCCTCAAAACTACTTGGCACCAATTCGTTTGCCATCTTTTATAACTGGGCTGGCTATACAGGCTTTACCCCTGTTATTGGTACAATTCTGCCATGTGGATTGCAAAAAGGCAACCGCTATACTTTTAAAGGCATCATTTCTGCATTGCTGAATCCTAAACTCATATTGAAACCGGGTATCTGTGTCGGAGAAAGATTTTATGTACCAAACAGACCTTTCTCTAAAACAATGCACCCTGACAGTATTGTACAATTGAACAGAAATACCGAGAACCAATTTTCATTCGTTTGAATACAGCTTCGTAGCGGATGGCTCTGAAAAATATATCACATTCGGATCTTTTATCGAAGAAGATACAGTCGGTGGTAAAAAGAAACTAACCGGCACCCAGACCATTTCGTTAACCCTTGATAACTTTCAACTGATACCTGAAAACAGGAAAGAAACAACCTGCCCCGATTTTCTTATTAATAAAGAAAAAATATACAGCTATAATTTCCGGCACAAAGAGATGGACTATTCGCTATACGGTAAAGGCGATCTTACAATCAATTTCATAAAAAATGACAGCAGTTATATCACACAAATAAAAGAACCGCCACCTCCGGTATTAAAACCAGACACATTGAAATTGGGAGATGTATTCTTTGATTTTAACAAAGCGAACCTAAAACCCTCTGCCCTGGATATGCTTGCGAAATATTTTATCAATAACAATTCGAATAATTCAATAGACAGTATTTATATCGAAGGGCATACTGATTCTATTGGCAGCGATAAAAGAAACCTTGAACTAAGTCAGCATCGTTGCGAAAGTGTAAAAGACTGGTTGGTGCTGAACAGTATCATCAGTCCCAATACACTATACCTGCACCCGTTTGGAAAAACAAGGCCCATTGCAAGCAACAAAACAACGGCTGGCAGGGCATTAAACAGAAGAGTAGAAATTATTATCTTCAGGAAACAAGAATAGTGCATACGATGAACGATAACACCCCCGTATCAAAGGCTGGCAATATCCATAAAATTCTCAGGCAATATTGGGGCTTTGACACATTCCGCCCTATGCAGGAAGACATCATCAATGCCGTGTTGCAGGGAAAAGATGTCCTGGCACTGATGCCAACCGGGGGTGGAAAGTCCTTATGTTACCAGGTTCCGGCGATGGCGAAAGCTGGATTATGTCTTGTTGTTTCTCCTTTAATCGCTTTGATGAAAGACCAGGTGGAAAATCTGAGAAAGAAAAGCATTACTGCTTTTGCTATCTATTCTGGAATGAGCCGGAAGGAAGTCATTAATATATTCAAAGTAGCCACAGAAAGTAATTGTAAGTTCCTGTATGTTTCGCCAGAAAGATTGGAAACAAGCTTATTCAAAGAATATCTTCCGGGACTTGACATTACTTTGATTGCAGTAGACGAAGCTCATTGTATCTCACAATGGGGTTATGATTTCCGGCCGCCCTATTTAAGAATAGCGGCATTAAGAGCAGAACTGCCCGGCATTCCCATTCTTGCATTAACTGCTTCTGCCACCCCGGATGTACAAAAAGATATTTGTGACAAACTTGAATTTGGCAATCATGAGATCTTTCGCCAGTCCTTTGAACGCCCCAATCTATCTTACAGCACTTTCAAAGTAGATTCCAAGATCAATAAGATCATTGAAGTACTTAGAAAGGTTCCTGGTTCTGCTATTGTTTATTGCAAAAGCAGGAAAAGGACCAAAGAGATCAGTGATTTACTCAGGCTGCAAAACATATCGGCTGATCATTATCATGCCGGTCTGACACAGGAAGAAAGGAACAAGAAACAAGAAAACTGGGTCAATAACAAAACAAGGGTGATTGTTTGCACCAATGCGTTCGGAATGGGCATTGACAAACCCGATGTAAGAGTTGTAGTTCATGCAGATGTTCCCGATTGTCTTGAAAACTATTACCAGGAAGCAGGCCGTGCAGGAAGAGATGGCAAAATCTCGTATGCTGTTCTATTGTATGACCAAAGGGATTTGCATGAGTTACAGGAGATGGCATCACTTCGTTTTCCATCCCAGGAAGATATTCGGAGCATTTACCAGTCTGTGGCCAATTATTTACAAATACCAACCGGCAGCGGTGAGGGACAATATTATGATTTTGATATTTCTGATTTCCTCAGAAAATTTAAACTGACTGGCCATATTACTGTATACTCTTTAAAAGCATTGGAACAGGAAGGATGGCTGGCCTTCAATGAACAGGTCTTTCTTTCTTCAACAGCCGGATTTATTACTGGCAAAGAATATCTATATGCCTTTGAAAAGGAGCATCCGCAACTTGAACCAGTCATTAAGACTTTGCTCAGAGCATATGAGGGGATCTTTGATCAGCCAACCCCGATATCAGAAAAGATGGTAGCCGGATTAATGAAGGCAGATGCTGAAGAGGTGAAAATGCAATTAATTCAGTTGCAGCAAGCCGGTATAATTGAATACCAATCTCAAAAAGATACCCCGCAATTATTTTTGCGCCGCAACCGCATTAAGGCAGAAGATATCAGCATCAATATGGTCGTTTACAATAAACGAAAAGAACAATTTCAGAAGAGGATAAAACAAATGCTGGATTATGTAAAAGATGAGGTGGCCTGCCGCAGCCGCATAATTGGTTCGTATTTTGGGGATATGGCTATAAAACCCTGCGGCATTTGCGATAATTGTCTGAAACAAAAAGCTACCAATCTTACGAAAGAAGAGTTTGAAGCATTGCATCACCGCATCATCAATATGATAAAATACGAATCACTTCACACCAAAGACCTGCTGCTAAAACTGAATGGCATTAAAAAAGAAAAAGCCTGGAAAGTGATTGAATTTCTCCAGGCTGAAAATAAAATTGAGATGGATGCTGCCGGGCGGGTGAAATTAAAATAAGCTTTTCCGGCTCCTGCTTCTGCCTCCGAGGCCTAACACCCCCAATAAAGTTCTTACGATAGAATTGCCCGCCGTACGGGTCATACTTTTCACAACAGGATCATCAAAAAAACCTTTCTCTTTTTTTGCGGGGGTTTTCTTTTCGCTTTTTTCCTCTGTTTCCTCTGCATCCCGCTTCGCTGCGTCTTCCAGTTTTTCAGTAAGCATTTCGTAAGCACTTTTGCTATCAATGACCTCGTTATATTTCGCTGCTATCTTTGATTTACTCACCAGGCTATCAATTTCAGCATCAGTTAAAATATCCATCCGGCTTCTGTGGCGGACGAATCATACAATGCACCAGCGGTGTGGGAATTCCTTTCTCGTTTAGTATCGTCACCAATGCTTCGCCAGATTCCCAATTGAGTAATAAGGTCTTCCGTTTTATAAAAATCTGTTTCCGGATAGTTCTCTGCATGTTTGTTTTATCACTTTCCTGTCAGCTGCTGTAAAAGCCCTTAAAGCATGTTGTACTTTCAAACCTAATTGTGCCAGCACCGAAGCCGGAACATCCATCGGGTTTTGTGTACAGAAATAAATACCAATTCCTTTAGAACGGATCAGTTTGATGATTGTTTCGATCTGCTGCAGCAGTGCATCATTGGCTTCCTGGAAAATAAGATGCGCCTCATCAATGAACATCACCAGTTTGGGTTTATCCATATCTCCTTCCTCGGGACAAGTAGCATACAGTTCTGCCAGCAGCTGCAACATAAAAGTGGAGAACAGTTTTGGCCTGTCCTGTAAATCAGTAACCCGTACGATGGAGATCATTCCTTTGCCATCATCATTGATACGCATCAGGTCATCCACTTCAAAGCTTTTTTCACCGAAGAATACATCAGCACCCTGTTGTTGCAGTTCAATTACTTTTCGCAAGATCGTTCCGGTAGAAGTGGTAGATATTTTGCCATAGTCCTTTTCCATATCTGCCTTTCCTTCATCACTTACAAATTGTAACACTTTGATGAAGTCTTTCAGGTCAAGTAAAGGCAGTTTCTTGTCATCACAATACTTAAATATCATAGCAACAAATCCACCTTGTGTATCATTCAACCCCAGAATTTTTGACAATAATACCGGGCCAAACTCACTCACCGTTGCCCGCAGCCTTGCGCCTTTTTGGCTACTCAGTGTCAGCAGATCAACCGGGTAGGCTGTTGCTTTATATTCGATATTGAGTTTCTGGCAGCGGTCGGTTATTTTATCATTTGGCGTTCCGGCAGCAGCAATGCCACTCAGGTCGCCTTTAATGTCCATCAGCAGTACCGGCACACTGGCATCACTTAATCCTTCGGCCAGTATTTGCAATGTTTTTGTTTTCCCGGTACCTGTTGCACCGGCAATCAGGCCGTGGCGGTTCATCGTTTTTAATGGAATCAACACATCGGCACCGGAGACAACTGCACCATCGAGCATGGCTGCTCCTATTTTGAAACATTCGCCTTTGAAAGTATAACCCGTCTTAACTGCTTCAAGAAATTTTGTATTATCTGACATTGAAAAATTTTGAGGAAAGTTAATGGAAATCAATGAATTGAAATAGTTTTCAAAGATTTTTAAATTAGTTGAAATAAAATATATTATTATCATTTATCAATAATTTAATATTTTTAATCATTATGAACTAATCCATAAGGTCTATGAATAAAAGTAAAATTGCGCTGGCCGGTTCCCTTTGTTTGATCATCGCCATTTTCCTGGGTAACCTGACAGAAAAAATCACATCCCCCTCTGGCTATGTCGAAATACGAGTTCGGGAAAATAAAAGAGATATTTCCTTGGCCCCCGTAAAACAGCGACCTTCAATTGATTCTTTCGATGCTAAAACCACAATTGTTGGTCACCCATATCTTGAAATTAGTTTCAACCACAGAAACTGGATTGAGATATTCGCACCGGATTTAGTTTTTTTTGACCCTATTGTTGCGCTATGTGTGATTTCGATTTGTCTTGTTTTTCTTCTACGATTAAAGAAAATAGATCCGGATAAACCATTCAGTATACAGGTTCTTGCCGCGGTCAAGTGGGCGACCATTATAACTTTTACCTTTGCAGGAATTGATTACTTACGCCTGTATTTACTTGACGAATATGTAATGAAGGTTACTAATAATATTTATCGGTTGCCCATATTTTCCATTCCTTCTTCTGGGTTATTCTTGTTGGGAATATGCCTATTATTATTATTCCGTATACTTCAACGAGCTGAATTAATCCAACAAGAACAAGAACTAACCGTATAACATGCCAATCGTAGTCAACTTAGACGTCATGCTGGCCCGCCGTAAAATGTCGCTTACCGAATTAAGTGAACGGGTAGATATTACTATGGCCAATCTGAGCATATTAAAAACCAGTAAGGCAAAAGCAATCCGGTTTTCTACACTGGAAGATATTTGCAAGGTGCTGGAATGCCAGCCTGGTGACTTGCTGGAGTATATGAATGAAAAGGACTATAAAAAACTGATGGGATTATGATCAGTCTACTTCTGCCACCCATTGGCACAGTTTTTATACTATAAAGCAAAAGCAGAGAGCAAAAGGTTTGAAACACGGTGTTTTAACAAAATATTCAACCCCGGTATTTGAACCCCCGAAATGCTTTAACTTTATTTGTCACCAATATAAAAATCACCAGACATGGACACTAAGAAACCTAAAATTTTGTTGTGCGAAGATGACCCGAACCTCGGAAGTGTATTGAAGAACTATCTTGAATTAAATGACTACGACGTAACCCTGGAAAGAGATGGTCGCCTCGGCCTGGCCGCTTTTCAACGGGAAAAATTTGAACTCTGCCTGCTGGATGTGATGATGCCCAATATGGACGGTTTCACCCTGGCGGAAGAAATACGGGATATAGATCCGGACATACCTTTATTCTTCCTGAGTGCCAAAACGATGAAGGAAGATGTAATACAGGGTTATAAACTTGGCGCCGATGATTACATCACCAAGCCATTTGACAGCGAAGTGTTGTTGCTGAAGATAAAAGCCATCCTGAAACGTAATGAAGAGCAGAACAGGGAAAGTGAGAACAAGGAGTTTGATTTGTCCACTTATCATTTTAATCCGAAACTTCGCCAGCTGATACATAATGGCATTACACAAACCTTGTCCCCGAAAGAGAATGAGTTATTGAAAATGCTTGCTGAGCACCTGAACGACCTGTTACCAAGAGAACAGGCATTAAAGAAAATATGGGGAAGCGACACTTACTTTAACGGCCGCAGTATGGATGTATATATTGCCAAACTGCGTAAGTACCTGAAAGATGATGAGAAGATCGAGATTGTGAACATACATGGTAACGGCTTCAGGCTCGTTGTACAGTAATAAATGACAGATTAGCTGATATTGAAAATATGCAGATGGATGCTCTTAAACCGGGCATCCATTTTTTATGAGAATAATGTGCCTGTTCCCCCGGGCCTGGTTTTTCCTAAATGTTCATACGCCTTTGCGGTTACTTCCCTTCCTCTCGGTGTTCGTTGAAGGAACCCCTCCTGTATCAAAAAGGGTTCATATACTTCTTCCAGTGTTCCTGCTTCTTCCCCAACTGCTGTTGCAATAGTAGTTATGCCTACGGGACCACCTTTGAATTTATCAATGATAGTGGAAAGAATCCTGTTGTCCATATCGTCCAGCCCATGTTCATCCACATTCAGGGCTTTAAGTGCATGTTGGGTGATGCCAAAATCAATTTGCCCGTCATTCAATACCTGGGCAAAATCCCTTACCCTTCTCAACAAACCATTTGCAATTCGTGGTGTGCCCCGGCTTCTTCTGCCAATTTCTTCCACGGCTTCTTTTGAAATTTTGGTTCCCAATATTCCTGCAGAACGCTGAATAATTTTATTCAGCACACCTGATTTGTAATATTCCAGCCTTGATTTAATAGCAAATCTTGACAACAACGGGGCTGTCAGCAACCCACTTCTTGTTGTAGCCCCGATCAATGTGAATGGGTTTAAATTAATCTGGATGCTTCTTGCATTAGGTCCTGTATCAATCATGATATCAATCCGGTAATCTTCCATAGCAGCATAGAGGTATTCTTCCACCACTGTGCTCAGGCGGTGTATCTCATCAATGAAAAGAACATCGTTTGCTTCAAGACTGGTAAGCAACCCGGCAAGGTCTCCGGGTTTCTCAATCACCGGGCCAGATGTTTCTTTGATATTTACTCCCAGTTCATTCGCCACAATTCTTGACAGGGTAGTTTTTCCCAAACCGGGGGGGCCGTGAAAAAGAACATGGTCTAATGCCTCTCCCCGGATTTTAGCCGCTTTGATGAATATTCGGAGATTCTCAATAATTTGCTCCTGGCCTGAAAAATCTTCTATCTGCGAAGGCCGGATCGTATTCTCAAACGCAACATCGGCTGACGTTAAATTTTGTTTATCACTGCTCAGGTTGGGATTGGACATGAACTTTTTTAATTGAATATTTGTAAAGCTAAATTATTAATCAATAAAAACAGATGTTATGAAAGTCGGTATTCTGGGTTCCGGAATTGTTGGCCGTGTGCTGGCTTCCGGTTTTTTGCAGGAAGGACACCACGTTATGCTCGGAACAAGAGATATTACAAAAGAAGAAGTGATAAAATGGCAGAAAGAGAATACAGGAGGGCTACTTGGTTCATTCCAGGAAACAGCACAGTTTGGAGAAATTATTGTGTTGGCAATTAGCGGCCTGGTGGTTGAGGATGCGATTAGTTTAGCAGGAAAAGAACATTTCTTTGAAAAGATTGTGATTGATGCCACTAACCCGATTGCGGCTGTTCCCCCGGACAATGGCGTTCTGAAGTTTTTTACAACTCTGGAAGAGTCACTGATGGAGAGGATACAAAAACTAGTGCCTGATTCCAAGGTGGTGAAAGCCTTCAACAGCGTCGGCAATGCTTTTATGTACAAACCCAAATTTCCAGGTGGCATCCCTACCATGTTTATCTGTGGTAATGATGATGCCGCCAAGAAAAAAGTAACAGATATACTGACCTCTTTTGGCTGGGAAACAGAGGATATGGGAAAAGTGGAAGCTGCAAGGGCCATTGAGCCTTTATGTATTTTATGGTGTATTCCCGGGTTTATAAAAAACCAATGGACACATGCATTTAAACTTTTGAAGATGTAAGTATGTACCCCGGATGACCGGGATCATTTTGAAATATGTTGGTTCATCTGCAAAATGATATCCGGGTCGGGGCTGTTAGCAAGCCATTTGTCTTTTTCTGAAAATTTGCAAACACCGGGGTAATCACCTTTCCAGTCCCCGATATCTCCGATAATTTGAAAGTGAAGGTGGGGAGGCCAGCTTCCGTTCTCTGCAGGAATTCCAAATTCTGCAAACAGATCTCCTTTTTCTATTCTATCGCCTTCCTGCAAATTTTTAATCGAATTCAGGCTAAGGTGTCCATACAAAGTACAAAAGGCATTCCCGTCCAACTGGTGAGACAAAATGATGGTAGCACCATAGTCACCAAACTTGTTATTGAAAGCATAGCTGTGAACAATGCCGTTTAACGGGGCCATCACAGCTGTATTGGGTTTGCCCCAGATATCCGTTCCCAGGTGCAGACGTCTTGGTTCTTCACCGGGTTTGTCTGCGTCAAAAACCTTACTGATACTATAAACAGTACGATGTTCTGCATAGCCGCCGATGCCATATCGGGCATTGATATCTTTCAATTTATTCTCAACCCATGTTGTGAATTTCTTTGTATCTGATAATATTTCATTATTAAGTTCTGCATTTTCAGCTGTAAAATCAAAAGGCAAAAGCCTGTCTTTTGCTGCATCAAATTGTACAACAGGGTGAAATTGCAATTGATGCTTTTTAAGCAATTCTATAAGGTCAGGTGATTGCATAATTCATTAAAGTTACTTCCCGGTTTTTCAAAAAGAAAAGGCATCCCGGAATGACCGGGATGCCTTATATGATTTTTGTTTGCGTATTAACGTCCGCCTATTACCACTTTAAATGCCTTCTCTGAAGTTCTGTTACCATCATCATAGAAGAACTTAACAAAGTAAATACCAGCCGGCAGTTTAGTGAGATTAATCGGAATTACACGGCCATACACAAGACCACTGAATACCTGTGAAGTCATTACATCATTCACTATGGCACCGGTCAGCAACTGACCTTGTGCATTGTACACTTTCATACCAAGATAGTTGTACAAGGTACTGTTGATCCTGATGTTGAACTGGCCATTATTCGGATTTGGATATAATATCACAGCATTGTCTTCCAACTGGCGAAGTCTTTCCTGGCAGTCCTCCACTTTAGCTATAACAGGTGCAGTCGCTGTACAGCCGGCTGCATTTGTATAAGTATAGGTTAGCGTATAGGTGCCTACCGCTGTAGATGTTGGTACAAAGTTGAAACCAGATACTCCGATACCACTCCAGCTACCACCTACTGGTGAACCGGATAATGCTATCAATGTATCGCTTATACAAATTCTTGAAGCTAGAGCAGCGGCTGTTACCGTTGGTAATGCATTTACTGTAAGTATGGCAGCAGCTGATGTAGTGCTCTGACCACAACTATTGGTAACAATCACCCTGTACCTGCTATTATGTTGAGCAATTGTTGCAGCAGGAATGGTAAATGTTGCAGTATATGAACCGCCTGTTGTAAGGTTAGTCCAGGTAGCACCTCCATCTGTACTTACCTGCCATTGATAAATGGTGGGTGGTGGAACACTGCCCACATTTGCTACAGTAAAGCTGGCACTTTGTCCAACGCAAACTGTTCTATTTGCAGGTTGCGTGGATATCACGGGTGCTGTTGCCACATTCAGCACAGCCGGATTAGATGTGACAGCAGGAGGACAAACACCTGATACAACACAGGTGTAAGTACCGGTATTTGATGAATTGATATTGGTAATCGTCAATGTATTCGTAGTTGCTCCTGATATCTGTGCATTATCAACAAGGTTCGTAGCTCCCTGTTTCCACTGATAGGTAAGCCCTGTTCCTGTGGCTGCTACCGAGTATGTAACATTAAAGCCCGGACAAAGGGTTTGCGTAGCCGGTGTTGGCTGGGAAGTGATAGCCGGTAATTGATTTACTGTAACTGTTACTGTTGCAGTACCTGTACATCCCGCCACAGTTGAAGTGGCTGTATAAAGAGTGGTAGTGCTTGGTCTTGCATAAACCACCGCTATTGGCTGCCCAGCATATGGAATAGTAGCAGCAGCGTCTGTATACAGATTAGTTATCGGGCTAAATACAACAAGGGATGGTATGTTGAATTCAATGCTCCAGTTGCCAATGTATCCGAAATCACCTCCGGCATCATCAAAAACATACAAGCTCCAGTTTCCATTTAGATTGCCTGCAAAGCTGGACAAGGTTGTTGAACTGGGTGATCCGCCAGGTCCCGGGGATGGCCAGTTGTCACCAGCACCAACATTCGTAGGCTTGTAGCTGCCTTGTGGATTAAGGGCATTATCTGCCATTAATGCAACAGCTGCATCATCCAATGTATAATCAAGACCTACAACATCTGTTCCTCCGCCTACATCAGACATCAAGATAACAGATTGGCCAGTCGGGGAAACCAATACGACATCAACATCATCCAGGAATGTATGATTTACATTACCTAGTTTAACTGATTTTACAGTAACACCAGTGGCCGGCAATCCGGTTACGTTGACCTGCGATGGATAAGGGCCGCCGATACCGGTAGTTGTCCCCGGTGAACCGGCAGGTACCTCGGTTGTAACTGGCTGAGCAAATGTCTGTAATGTTGGAGGTACAACACTGGCAGTGATCTGCTGAATAGTTCCATTACATATTACAGGTGCAGCCGGGGTAAGTGTAATGATTGGTGTTTGCAGAACAGTTGCAGTTACTGTTGAACTAACAGAACAACCGATTCCGTCTGTAGAAACGAGTGTAAATGTATTGATGCCGGCCGGCAGGTTTGTAACTGTAAAATTACCAGTGCTGTTACCAAGGCCAGTAGAAGGATTCTGGGTGATTGTACCCGGACCGGTAAGAGTATGAGTATAACCTCCGGGGCCAAGAATCTGCCAGTCGACTAAACTACCCACATCACCAGCAGCATTATCTGTAATACTTAACTGCCAGTTTCCAGCGCCGGCGCAAGGGAATGTTAATCCTGCCCAGTTATGGGCAGCACCACCCACATCGGAAGGCCTGTAGCTGCCAGCCGGAATAAATCCGGGGCCAGGTGCTGTTTCAGGAATGACAGTTGCAGCAGCCAGATCAAATGTGTACACAGCCGGAGGCGGAGTGGTCGCATTGGATGTACCCAGATTAGCAGAATTACCAACAGTAGTTGCCGGAACACCCGGTCTGTCAAATAAGAAAGTAGTTCCGCAAGGACTTGTCAGTGTAAATCTCAAATCTCCAACCCATGAATGTCGGGCATTTATCCTTACCCTTAGATCTCCGGCCGCTGTGATTGCAGTAGCTGGTAATACGATAGTTGAATTGACAGTTGTATTGTCTGTTATTGCAAGGTTTATAGTACCAGAAGTACCCAGAACATTTAATGCTGAAAGAACTCCGCCACTAACTGTTCCGGTAACTGTAGCAGTCCCCGGAGAACAAACAGTGGTAACGGTAGAAGATACAGCACTGTGAACAGGTGCCCCTACTGCTACCGTATGTTCAGCCGTATTTGCAGATCCACCGCCGTTTGAGCAGGTAAGTGTTGCAATATAATACCTGGTTCCACCAGCAGCAGTAAAGTTGTAAGTAGCAGTGGTAGCACCTGCAATATTTGTATAAGGGCCTCCGGAAACAGTCGCAGATTTCCACTGGATAGTAACTCCGGGGTCTGTTGAATGACCGGACAAAGTAAGTACGACCGGGTTACCTGCACAGGCTGTAGCCGGGCCAGAAATGGCACCTGCTGTTGGAATGCCTGCACAACCGCCGCTGCAAAGTGAGCCACTGATTGCAATATCATCTATTCTTGCACCCGGAGCACCTCCTGCAATAACGCTATTATCAGAACCAACTCTCCATTTTAGTTGGATGCTTTGTCCGTTAGCTGCCGCAGGAAGGTTTACAGTAGTTGTAATATATGTCGGTGCTGCTGTAGTACCGCCAGATAAACCTGTCCATGCTTGCCTACCGGGAAGAGGGTTGCCAAAACCAGTACTTAATGTGCCGTTATAACCACCGGTAACAAAAGAACCACCGGCAGCCAATATGTCCTGGAATGCTCCGCCACCAATAGATATCTCCAGCACCATTCCGTCAAAACCATTCTCTAGATTATAAAGATTCCTGAATGTTAATTGTGCAGCCGGGCTGATGATTGGAAAGTTTCTTGAAGTCAGATTTGTTACTCCTACATTGCTGGTTTCGGGACCAAATGCATCGTTAGGCGCATTAGAAGGGTTTACTGTTGATGTGGTCCATAAGATACCAATCCCGGTAACATCGCTAGTCCAGCTTGCAGGTAATGCCGGAGCTACAACACCATCAAAGTTCTCACTACATGGAGCCGCAGGCACAGGCCCTGACCAAGTGAACGTAAGACCAGAAACGGGCATTGTTACCGCTATAGTCGATGTTGGATTCTGAATACCTTGTGCATTTGTAGTGCCAGCCGTGGTAGTAGCCCAATTATGTGGTACTGCTGATTGCCTGTTATTAAAATCAGTAGCAGTTGTACCACCAAGTCCCACATGATTTATGCTGCTTGTTGTTGTTGTGTTATTCAACACCATGGTGCCATAAACAACTTGCACAGAATTACTTGTCTCATTTAATATGATCTGAAAATTAATATTATCCCCTGTACCGGCCGTACCAAATCTTTTATAACCTGCATACTGAATCACACACTGACGGTTCGGTGCCGAGCCAATGGTTTCAATCCGAAGGGAGGCTCCAGCCTGCGCTTGAATATCCCGCCCAATACCTGCGATCCGGTTTCTTAACAAAGCAGGTGTATGTATAACTGTTGAAGATAGAGGTGTATACTGGCTTGTTGTAGTAATATCTACGCTGGGTGTAAGTGCAGACTGCCCCAGGCTTATCCAGCCGTTATTTTCGATTGCTACCCTGTCAAAGTTTAATCCATTATAGGTAAATGTAAACCCAATAGGAAATCCTGGGCCGGTAAAAACTGTTGTAGACCCGAGCGGGACGGCCGGGTCGACAAATTGCTGATCATCCGAAGTTGTATTCCCTAACAGTGTTCCCCCGGAAATAGCTGTATAAGTGCCATTAGATTGGGAAAAAGTATAGTTGCTTACCTGTGAAAAAACGTTGGAAGCAGCTGACATCAATAATGCTGTAAAAAGAAAAGCGTATAACTTTCTCATAAGCTAAGTTTGGTTGATTGTAAATAGTACCTCCGTCCGTGAAGGTATCAGGGGGAAAGTTATGATTTTTTTCAACTGTGGCAAGTTTTGGCGGCAAAATATTAAGGCTAAAAAAACGTTTGATTGCTTACGATGATAGCCTGTATAAAAAAAGCCGTTATTTATCCTGTTTTCCTGTTAATCGCCATAGCCAATAGCTTAGCAGGAAGCGTTTTCGCCCAAATGATAACCGGCTCCTGGAAAGGAAAAATCAACAGGCAAAAAGTGGAAGTAAAAATCATCCAGACTGGCGACAGCCTTACCGGCACTTCGTATTACTACGAGTCGGCCAATAATTACCGCCGCTATAGCATCAAAGGATATTTTGATCCTGCTACCAACAGTGCCGTCTGGTGGGATGACCGGCTGATTGAAGAAAGATCAGGTCGTTTCAGCATTTCCACACCCGGAAAAGTGCCTATGCTTTCGAGGGCTGATTTTAATTGCCCCGGTGGCAGCAGGATGATGCTGGATGGCAAAGTGGCCAAAAAGGAAAATGACACAGAGCCGACCGGTGAAGTACATCTTGATAAAACCGGTAAGCCTGACTTTGAAGATGAGTGGGATTTTGTTATTGAGAATTATACAGTAGGCGCCAACGATCCTGAAATCATTGACAGTATTGCAGCCCTCTCGCAGCAGCCGGTAGTAACTAAAGAACCAATTGCTGTTTTTCAAAAAGAAAAATCTGTTGTGACTACTCCGCCTTCTGTTACAAAAAAGACAGAAGAACCATCCGCTGTAGTGATAAAAGAAGTTCCTAAAGAAGAAGTGAAGCCGGTAACAATTGAGCCGGTAAAAGCCCCGACCATTGAAGAAAAATTTGTCAGTCGCAAAAAAGTATTCGTAAAGGAAATTCCGCTTGAAGGCGATTCTTTGGAACTCCGCTTTTATGACAACGCAGAAGTAGACGGCGATTCCATCTCCCTGTTTTTGAATGATAAGCTATTGTTTCAGCATATCCGTCTTACAGGGAATGCTTACAGCATCAAATTAGCGGTCAGCGAACTGAATGAAACCAATGAGCTCATCATGGTTGCTGAAAACCTGGGATCTATTCCTCCTAATACTTCTTATATGCTCGCCATTCTCGGAGAAAAACGTCATGATGCTTACCTGGCAAGCACCGAAGGCAGCAGTGCTATGATACGATTGATAAAAAAAGTCCCGTAGAAATTATCTCTACGGGACCTGATACTTTTAGTTCGGTTTTATTATTTAAAGACGATTATACTAACTGCTTTTTTAATGAACTCACCTTCATCGTTGTAGATGTATAACTGGTAAGTACCGGATGGCATATTTGAAATATCCACAGAAATAATACTTCCATAAGAAACACCGCTATATACTTGTGTTTTCACCAGTTTTCCATCCGCAGCAAAAACTTTCAATCCAATACGTTTATACAGGTCTGTGTTCAGCCTGATGCTGAACTGTCCGTTGTTTGGATTAGGATAAACATATACTGCTGTAAATGCATCCAGTAATAAATGACGTTCTGTACATTCATTTACCTGGATCAGTGCAGTTTTAACCGTTGTACAGCCTGCAACAGTTATTGTATAGCTGATTGTTTTCAATCCTGTTCCCGCAACAGCTGGGTTGAACTGGTTACCCTGAACACCCGGTCCGCTCCATGTGCCACCAGCCAATGATGCCGTTAATGTTATAGCATCATCCGAAATACAAATAGTATTTGGTAAACTGCCGATTGTAACATCAGGCAACGGGTTAACAGTTAATATAGCTGCATTCGAGTTTACAGGACCGCAACTTCCGGTTACAACGCAGCGGAACATGTATCCGTTTTGCGCTACAGCAGCTGTAATGGCAAAGCTTGTAGTAGTAGCTCCGCTAAAGATTAACCCAGGTAGTTCCGCCATCGGTGCTGATCTGCCATTGATAACTGCTTACGGTACCTGTTGTAGCAATAGTAAACGTATGGTTAACTCCATGACATAATGCAACACTTGCCGGTTGGGTGGTAATACTTACAGGAACTGAAATTGTAAGTGTTGCAGCATTAGAATTCAAAGGCGAACCGCAACTTCCCAGCACACAACGATACTGGTAGCCGGTCAATGCCGCAGTTGCATTGGTAATATTGAGTGTTGCTGTTGTTACTCCTGAATAAGGCAATGTATTTGTCAAATTAACAAATCCGGAGCCGGTGTTGACCTGCCATTGGTAAGATGTGGCACCGGTAGCCGATATGGTAAAGTTTGTATTGGCCCCTGCACAAATGGTGCTATTCACCGGATGGGTATTGACTACTGCACTTGTACCTACAGACAAAGTCGCAGTATTGGAATTGACCCCTGCAGTACAACCGTTAGAAATAACACAACGATATAAATACCCGTTCATCCCGGCTGTAACCCCTGTAATGGTAAGTGTGTTTGAAGTGGTGCCGTTATAAGGCGCCCCGACAGGTATGTTTGCAAAACCGCTACCAGTGTTTACCTGCCATTGATATACCGGTGTTGTGCCGGTAGCTGCTACGTTGAAAGTAACATTGTTACCTGAGCAGGCATTAGTATTTGCAGGCTGATTTGTAACCGATATAGGTATGCAAACCACCGTCTGCAAAATTTGTGTTATAGTATCGGAAACTGATTGCAATACAGATGATGAATTGTATAGGTTTGATTTAATGTAAACGACAGGCTCGGTATAAAGCAAAATATCATCCACATACCAACCACCCCCAGCCGGAGCTGTATTATCATCGGACGCAAAACGAAAACGTATTTTGATCGTTTGCCCGGCATAAGAAGATAAATTAATGGTCGTTTTCATAAATGAATTGATCAGACCCGTAAAAGCAGCCCTTCCGCCTATTGGATTGTTACTGCCTGTTCCCAATGAGCCATTATATTTTCCAGTGGTCATTTTAGAACCCAGGTCACTCCAGGTAGTTCCGCCGTTAGTGCTTATCTCCACCACACCTCCATCCCATCCGTCTTCGGTATTGAAGCGGTGCCAAAAGCTAAGGGTGGTAAAATGGGATGCATTGGCAGGAAGCAATGTAAAGGTTGCTGTTGTTGCGAGCTGATGATCGGAGGCTATAACCGGGTCAGATGCAAAGAATGAATTAGGTGCACTATTGCTGAATGCGGTAGATGTGGTCCACGCCGTTGCAGTAGTTGAAGTAGCTGTCCATGATGCCGGAATTCCGGCACTCGCTACACTTTCATTGAAATGAGTTACCGGTGTAAAATAACTTCCATTATTCACAGTAACAGTAAAAGGAAACGATTGCGACTGACCTGAATTAAGATTTACAGGTCCGAAAGTAATGGTACGGTTGCCAGCATTATAAGAGCCTCCGCTAACATAAGTAACATTGGTTGGTAATGTATCAGTAATAAAGAAATTTGCCATCGGGCTGCAATTACCAGCTGTTACATTATTTGTATAAATGGTATTCTGCCCTTCCCCAACCTGTGGTGCTGCTTGGGTCAAAGTAAAGAATCCGTTGTCAACGATGAAACTTGGCACCTGGTCTGTAACGCTGTTAGCAGATCCTTGGGAAGCATTACGCCCCATACCTCTTTTTGCAAATGCTTTCCAGATAGAACAGCTATACAATCCTCCAAAGAAAAGTGTATCGGCCTTAAGTATTGCATCCCTGGCATCAATAAAACCGGGACCACATGGTTGCAGTTTCATTCCTTCTGTTACCAGTTTAAATGCAGCAGAGTTTCCTCCCGCAGCTGATGGATCGAATAAGTTGGGGTTGATGCCTGTTTGCTGAATCATTTCCCAGGTCATTTCCCATAATGCCATACACCAATACTCTCCACGATTGTGAACCTGAGCTGGCAAGGAAGCTGAGTAAACCAATGGGTTTACTGCCAGGTTTGTTGAGTAACGAAAACTTCTGATACCCGCACCAGTTACTGGTTGTCCGAGTGCATATGTACCTATTCCCCTTGGTATCGCACCGTCATTTATCGTTGCCGTAGACCAGTCTGTAGTTAACATCAGACCATAATAATCACTCCATCCTTCGCCACCATGTTCTGCATTACCAACACATGAACTATTAGCCGGACCTCCGGTAAGCCTGTTACTGATACCATGGCCAAACTCATGCGCCACTATTCCATTATCAACATCTCCATCCCTATCGGGATTGGGAGCTGTCCACAGGTACATTTGCATCCTTGGCCTGGTGCCATCTACGGGTGTTGCAAAATTGGCATTGTTGGTGCCTCCGCCATCCTGGGCATCAGCTATTACATAATCTGCACCTGCACCACCTCTTCCCAAATTACTATTCTGGAAATTACCTGCTACTTCAGTAAAGCCATACAAATACAAGATATCATGTAAAATATTGTTCCAATAAAACAGGTTAGTGATATTAAACTGCTGATTCGGAGGTGTAGTAGTGGTAGGAGCCTGGTTAAAATCGGGCACATAATCAAATGTAAGGTCTGGCTGTGCTGTTTGTGATACTGCCGCATTGTTAAATACAGTGTTTGTATTGCTTCTGTCCTCGGCAGCCCACACATTATTACCTCTTGTGCTGTCGTGGTCAGCAGTGCCATCATTATGCCAGT
Source organism: Chitinophagaceae bacterium (assembly GCA_037045605.1). GTDB lineage: Bacteria > Bacteroidota > Bacteroidia > Chitinophagales > Chitinophagaceae > JJ008. Next base: position 231,602 of record JBAOHK010000023.1, read on the forward strand.
TTAGTGTTGTTGCATTTCCTGGCGCCATTGTCCATGGATTTATATGCAAGGAGGGTGTGCCACCCGGATGCTGAGGACTTTCGGCGGGATATTTTACCACTCTGTATGTAGCAGAGTTTATCAGTGGCGAAAAGGCAGACCCCTGTTCTACAAAATTCTTGTGTCTGGCCTGTTCAGATCCTGTATTAGTTTTATGTTCTGCATTATCACAACTTATTGCTGCAACATCGTCTTTATGCCAGTTACAATACACCGTATAGTTATCCTTACCAAGTATTGATCCGTTTGCCGCATCAACTTTTACTGACCACATATCTGAAGCATTGTCAGGTGCTACAAACACCTGCCAAACCAGCCTGATCTCTTTTTCATTTACAGGATACCAGAACAGTTCTGCTGTAATATCTTCTAATGTCACGCCTAATTTTCCAAAATCAAATTTTCCAAAATCGTTTACTACGGGCATAGCTATTGTAGCAGGCATTCTTTGTTCAGGGATTTTTGCAAACCGCAATGCCTCCCTTACAGCTTGCTGTACCGGCAGCGATGGCACACCCCCAGGGTTGTTTACACGGTTTTCGATACCGGGGATACGTCCACCTGCTTTTGAAACCAACACATCGTTTTTGAAAGCGAGAATGTGCATTTGGTTGTAAACGGGAATACCTTTATAGCTTTGGTACAGGTATACCATCCTGATATCTTCTTTGGAAAGATAAGTGGACGACACAATTATATTATCAAGGTCCTCCCCGGATAATCCGACTGAAGCACTGTTTTTTGTCACCAGTTGCTTCGCCAGTGTAACATCAGTATTAGTCAGCTGAGCCTGAGTTACAGAGAGTGACAGCACTGTAATTAAGAGAAGTAGAAATTTCCTCATAAATTGAGTTTAAAGATGTTATTAATTAACAGCAGGAATGTGATAGACGAAAATAGTCATTGCTGCTGACAATTCTTCCGCAATCGTTTTCTCTTGTTTTCTTTACTTACTCCATATAATAAAAAATCCACCCCGTTAAGAGGGGTGGATTTTACAAGTAAATATTCGTTCGCTATGGATGATTTACAACGATCCGTTTAGCAGCGAGTTCGGCACCTGTTCCATTCATGATTTTCACAATATACACACCGGCAGGTACATTGCCCAGGTTCACATTGATATTGCTGTAGGCAACACCCAATGCAAGACTTTGTGTGTACACCACCTGGCCCAGTGCGTTAAACACTTTCAGGATGGCCGTTTCACCGGTCTGGTTGAAGAACCTTACATTGAAGGTTCCTGTATTCGGGTTCGGGTATACCCACAAGTTGTTCGAAGGCTGTGCTCCGATGGCAATCGTTGCTACAGCTGATACGCAACCGTTCAGGTCTGTATATACAGCTGAATAGGTACCGATTCCATTGATATTGATCGGACCATAGCTTGGGCCTGTCACACCTGTTATCGGCGATCCATTGAACGACCATGCAAAACTTCCGCCTGCCGGGTTTACCGTAGCACTTATGGTTGTTGTCTGGTTGGGTAATAAAGCCGCCAACGGTGAGGCGTTCAGGGCTATCGTTGGCACCGGATTCACTGACAATGTAGCCTGGTTTGAATTGATAACGGTGCAAAGACCTGTCAGCACCACTCTAAAGGTATTGGTGTTCATACTGAATGTGGCATTACTCACTGTAAAGGTTGATGCAGTAGCACCGGCTATATTCACCCATGCTGTTCCATTCCATTGCTGCCACTGGTAAGCTATTGGTCCGCCTGCACTTGGTGCGGTTACCGCCGTTACACTGAAGGTTGCATTCTGGCCTACACACACGGTCCTGTTTACAGGTTGTGCAGTAATGGTGGGCAATTGTGCATCCAGCACAGTTACAGTAAATGTACAAGAGCTGCTGTTACCACAAGCATCTGTAGCGGTAGCCGTTACCGTTGTAACGCCTATCGGGAACACTGAACCAGGTGCCTGTGAATAGGTGAATGTAATAGCGCCATTGCAGTTGTCTGTGGCAGTTGCTGCAAAGTTTACAACAGCTGTACAAGAACCAAACGGTGTCGTCACGGTTATGTTTGCCGGGCAGGTTATTACAGGAGCGATATTATCATTCACAGTAATTACCTGTGTACACTCTGCAAAGTTTCCGCACACATCAGTAGCACGATAAGTACGGGTAAGTGTGTATTTGTTAGGACAGGTCTGGTTAGTGATCACATCACCAATATGTGTTATGGTGATTACACCGGCACAGTTATCGGTTGCTGTTACCAGAGCCGTATTCGGTGCAGGTACTGCTGAAGCACAAGCCACTGTTAACGGCGCAGGACAGGTTACTACCGGCGGTGTCTGGTCATTTACTGTTATGATTTGTGTACACTCAGCAAAGTTGCCGCACACATCAGTTGCACGATAAGTGCGGGTGATGGTGTAGCGGTTGGCACAAGTTTGCGCACTGATCACATCGCTGATATGTGTGATAGTGATGACGCCGGCACAGTTGTCCGTTGCAGTAACCAGGGTTGTATTCGGCGCCGGAACGGCTGAAGCACAACTTACGGTTACCGGAGCAGGACAGGTTACTACTGGCGGTGTCTGGTCGTTCACAGTTATGATCTGTGTACACTCAGCAAAGTTACCGCACACATCAGTTGCACGATAAGTGCGGGTGATGGTGTAGCGGTTGGCACAAGTTTGCGCACTGATCACATCGCTGATATGTGTGATAGTGATGACGCCGGCACAGTTGTCCGTTGCAGTAACCAGGGTTGTATTCGGCGCCGGAACGGCTGAAGCACAACTTACGGTTACCGGAGCAGGACAGGTTACTACTGGCGGTGTCTGGTCGTTCACAGTTATGATCTGTGTACACTCAGCAAAGTTACCGCACACATCAGTTGCTCTGTATGTTCTGGTTATTGTATATCTGTTGGCGCAGGTTTGTGCACTGATCACATCACCTTGGTGAGTAACGGTTACCACGCCGGCGCAGTTGTCAGTAGCAATTACTGAAGCAGTGTTTGGCGCAGGTACTACGCTGGCACAACTTACTGTTACTGGTGCAGGACAGGTGATAACAGGTGCGGTCTGATCATCTACTGTTATGATCTGTGTACATTCTGTAAAGTTGCCGCACACATCAGTAGCCCTGTATGTTCTGGTTATAGTATATCTGTTGGCACAGGTTTGAGCACTGATCACATCGCTGATATGTGTAACGGTTACAACGCCGGCACAGTTGTCGCTTACTCCGGTTACTGAAGCAATATCTGGTGCAGGAACATCAGCTGCACAGCTGACTGTTAAAGGTGCAGGGCAGGTAAGTGTTGGCGGTGTCTGATCATCTACGGTGATGATCTGTGTGCATTCTGCAAAGTTGCCGCATTCATCAGTAGCCCTATATGTTCTAGTAATGGTATAACGGTTGGCACAGGTTTGTGCACTGATCACATCACCCTGCCATGTTATTGTAACCGGACCGCCGAGGCTGCCGCAGTTGTCAGTAGCTATGACCCCAAGGATATTCGGAGTTGGTACATCTGCAGCACAGCTTACTGTAACTGGTGCAGGACAAGTAATAACTGGTGCGGTCTGGTCATTCACCACGATAGTCTGTGTACACTCAACAAAATTGTTTGAGGCATCTGTTACACGATAAGTTCTTGTGATCGTATAACGGCTGAGACAGGTTTGTGCACTGATCACATCACCACGGAATGTTACCACATAACCAGGACAGTTGTCGGATGCAATAACAGCACCAGTGTTTGGTGTTGGCACATCACCGGGACATTCTACGTTAACCGGTGCGGGGCAGGTAATGGTCGGGTTCTCTGTATCATTTACGGTAATAGTAAAGGTACAGTTAGCCGTTCCGCAGGAGTTGGTGGCAGTAATCTCAACGGTTGTTGTTCCTATATTAAAGAACGAGCCGCTGCCATCGCCACTGCCGCTGCCTGTAGTGGCACCAGTGAAGACATATGTTACTGTTGGTACAGGAATACCTGTAATGGTTGGGCTGTATGTTACAGTGTTTCCGCATTGACCTGCTGCATTGCTTACGGTAATGTTACCCGGACAGGTAATGGTCGGCACGGCATTGACCGTTACCGTAGCAGTAATGGCGGCTCCTACACAACCGTCAGGTGATGTCGGCGTGATGGTGAAGGTTACCGTTTGCGGTACAGTGGTGTTATTGGTAAGTGTACCGCTGATGTCTCCGTTGCCGCTGGCAGCAATACCAGTTACGTTTACGTTATTATCCCTTGTCCAGGCAAAGGTGCTTCCGGGAACATCGCTGCCGAGAACGATCGTAGTGATCGGTCCGGAGCATACTGTTTGTGATGCCGGTGTGGCTGTAGCAACCGGTGTCGGTATCACTGTTCCTGTTACTGGCACTCTTGGTGTGCTGGTGCAGGACGGTGAAACCGAGTATTCGAATTCTATTCTTGATATGCTGGTAGCTGGTCCGAATTCTCTCCATATATTCTGTGGATCTGTGGTGGTCAGCGGGAACTGCATACCCAGGCGTTGCAATTGAACAGGGAATCCGGCGATTGTAGTATTATAATCACCGGGTGCATAGGAGTTGATGTTACCCCTATAACCGAGGAAACCGATTACTTCACCTGCTGCTACCGGTATATTACAAGGGATACTTGCTGAACCAGTATTATTTCTGGTAAAGAATACTGTTGTAAACGCATTGGTAGTAGCAGAGAATACCGGTGGTGGAACATTACCATTGAATTTCACCACGGCAATGCTCTGTCCGGCAGAAGAAGCAGTCGTAGGTACACTCAGCGACGTAATCACAAAATCAGCCGGAGCAGTAAACCAATAACCTCTTACATTACCCGGGAAGGTATTGCTCTGACCAGGCATTGCCAAGGTTTGTGGTGCTGCCGCAGGTGGAGCCAATGCTTCCACATAGTAGGTAGTGGTTGCTGAAATATTTGGTGAATAGGTAGTACCTGAGTTAACTACAATGCCACCTGTCAATGCATTGTACCAATTAATATTACCGGTTCCGGCGGCTGCCAGGTTCACCACACCACCCGGAGCACAAACAGAATCTTCTGTCACACCGGTAATAGATGCCAGTGTTGCTACACTGATAGTAAAGGTGATGGGGGTTCCTGTACAAGCGCCATTCACAGGTGTTACAGTGATTGTACCTGAAATTGGTCCCGGCGTACCATTTGTTGCTGTAAAACTTGGGATATCTCCCGTGCCGCTTGCAGCAAGACCAATGGCAGTATTGGTATTTGTCCAGTTGTATGTTGTACCCGGAACTGTACCGGTCAAAGCAGTTAACGGTGCAGTTGCTCCTTCACAATAGTATTGGTTAGCTATGGGGTTCACATCCGGTGTAATACCCGACAAAATAGTCACTGATGTATCACCCACGCAACCCCAATTGCCGAAGCCGGATGATACACTATAATTGGTAGTACCTGCCGGCGGGTTAACGACGATAGTCTGTGTCGTTGCACCACCTGGTGTCCATGTATAATTATTGGCCGGAGGCGCAGTCAGCGTTACCGGGGCACCAGAACAATAAGGAGGTGCCGGGCTGACAGTAATGCCGGCTCTCGGAACATGTACAGACACACGGTAGCCAGCGCAACCAGTACTGGGATTCACTTCATGGACTACAATTGTTATTGTAGCATTAGCAGGGATCGTTGCTTCATAGTAGCCGGTCGTGGTAAATGAAGAGCCCGGATCAGCTAAGTAGTTGGTACAAACACTTGCCGGGTTAAATGCACCCAGATAAGTGGCGCAGAAAATATTAGTAGCACAGAATGATGTGATACCTATTGTTGCGCACACAGGTGTATTGTACGGGTTAGTAACTGTGTACGCATCGTACAATCGGCTGCCCGTTGTAGCAAAGGTACCGGGACAAGCTTTTGGTGCTGCACAGGTTGATATAACAGCAAACCTGTTCAAACGACCTGTCTGAATCGCATCGCCAACAGCAAGACTTCCATTGAAAACATAATCTGCGATATGAACTGTTGTCATTGCCGTATCCACACAACCAAACGTGTTGGTTACAGTAAGCAGGTAATTACCGCCTACTTCGATCGGTTGGGTCTGTGCAGTGCTTATTGTGGTAAACGGATTGGTGAAAAGGCTTCTGCCCCATGCATAAGTAAGACCGGAGCCTGTAGAAGTAGCAGCCGACAGCTCCACATCAGAATTTTGACAATTAGGCACAGCACCTGAAGTGCCGGGGCCAGTGATCTGAGCCAATGGCAACGGATTAACCGTTACAGTAGCTGTGATCGGTGTGCCAGTACAACTGCCGAAAGACGGCGTAATAGTAAAGGTTACGGTTACTGGAGCACCGGTATTATTTACCAGGTTACCGGTGATATTGCCCGAGCCGCTGGCAGGAATTGAACCGCCAATAAGAGGGGAATTATCCCTTGTCCAGTTGTAGGATGTTCCGGCAGGTCCGCCTGCCAAAACAATAGCTGCGATAGCTGCTCCCGAACACCTGTCTTGTGAAGCTGGGGTTGCTGTTATTGTAAAAGTTGGGCAGTTTATTACAAGATTGTAAGTAGTGCTTGTGCCAGTACAACCATTGCCATCGGTAACGGTCACCACAATCGGGAAGGTTCCGTCTTGTGTGGGTGTGCCGCTTAAAACACCGGCAGTTGATAAGGCAAGTCCGCTTGGCAGGGTGCTGGCCGTAGTAAAGGTGGCGCCACCAATTGAACCTGTTTCTGTAAAGGTCTCGCTGAAAGCCGTACCTGCTGTTCCGGTAGCATTAACCGGATTGGTAACAGTAATGGTCTGGCAGGCGATCACCAATGAATAAGTAGTACCAGTACCTGTACATCCGCTGCCATCAGTAGCTACCACTACAATCGGGAAAGTTCCTGATTGTGTTGGTGTGCCACTTAATACACCGGCAGATGATAATGTGAGTCCGGTTGGCAGGGTACTGGTCGTAGAATATGTAACCACCGGTGTTCCTCCGGTTGACGTAAACGTTTCGCTGAATGCCACATTTACTGTTCCGCTTGTGTTGGCCGGATTAGTTACAGTAATAGTGGGGCAAAGCACCGCCAGGTAGTTACAACCTGTTGGTAATGTAAAGCCGGGAGGTGCACCATTGGTGCTGATCCAGTTGGCCTGGTTGTTCAATGCTGCACGCAAACCTGTCAATGGTCCGAGTACACCCGGTCCTGCACAATTGCCATACCGGGAGTTATCAAATTCGGATGCAGGTACCGCTTGTGTACCAATCCAGATACAGTTAACACCCGTAGTTAAGCCGGTTGGTAACGCACTGCTGCTTGTAGTATTGGCTGTTCCATCCCATGCGGCTGCCGTAGTAGTTACAGGGTCGCCACCTGCTACATCATATACATTCATATGTATAGCACTGATAAATGTTGGTGAAGCCGCAGTACCACGATATGCTAAAATCTGGTCACCTGAAGTTGATAAATTTAATTGCGTACCAGTAACAGTACCTGCGGCGCCACCTCCAGATCTTGAGGCGGTCAATGCTGAAATTGTAATTTCCGTTCCGGCAAATAATCCGCCGGCAGGAGCTGTCCATGTCACTGTTTCCTCACCTGTACGGAATACGTTAGTGCTTAACCAGCCATTATTGGTAAAGTTGATAGCAGTGCCTGCTCCGATATTTTTCAATAATACAAAAGAGAAATCATCACCTGCAGTGGTAGAAGTATAACCACTGAAAGCAATATCTCCTGCATTTAATGTAGTAGGAGCACCAGGCAATGGAGTTACTCTCCACAAAGCAAGTACTGTATATACACCCTGGCAACCGGCAGAGCAATTGGCCCTGCGGCCTTCTATAAATACATGACCTGAACCGGCAGCCAAACCAGTAGTACTGATATTGGAACCAGGAGTATATGGCAGATAAGTTACGCCGCCATCAACAGTATAGCGGAAATCATCAGAACAACCTGTGCCGCCGCTGCCGGGGTTAAAGGTGGCACTAACCGGTGTGCCATCGGCCACAGTATTTCCGGCGGGTGTTTTAGTCAGCAATGTAGGTCCAACTGGTAATGCACCAACTGTAAGTGTGGCTGAATTAGAAGTAGAAGAACCACTTCCATTGCTGGTAACACAACGATAGAGATATCCGTTCAATGAAAGAGGTGCTGCAGTAATAGTTAATGTAGCAGTAGTGGCGCCTGAATAAGGTGCGCCATTGGAAACGTTGGCAAAGCCACCACCATTATCCACCTGCCATTGATAAGCAGTAGCACCGCCAACAGTAACGGTAAAGCTTGTATTGGCCAGTTCACAAATAGAGGCATTGGCCGGATCTCCTGTAATATTTGGCGGGGTACCCAAGCCAAGATAAGAACAACCCGTTGGTAAAGTAAAGCCTGGGGCACCATTTGTACTGAACCAGTTGGCCTGATTGTTCAGTGCAGCCCTTAATGTACTGATAGGACCTAAAGTACCGGGTCCTGAACAGGTTCCATAACGGGAATTCTCAAATTCAGAAGCGGCCACACCTTGTGTTCCTATCCAGATACAGTTTACACCGGTAGTTAAACCTGTTGGTAATGCACTGGCAGTACTACCCGTAGCAGTACCATCCCAGGCCGCTGCTGTTGTGTTCACCGCATCACCTCCTGCAATGGTAAATACGTTCATATGTATGGCACTGATGAATGTCGGTGACGCTGCCGACCCACGATATGCCAGAACCTGATCGCCACTGGTTGAAAGGCTTAATGCTATACCTGTTACTGTTCCTGCAGATCCTCCTGAAGCAAGAGTAGCTGTAGTACCAATAATTTTTATTTCAGTACCTGCTCCATAAGCAGCATTGCTTGTCCAGGTAACTGTTTGCTCCCCTACGGCAAATACGTTGGTGCTGAGCCATCCATTATCAGTAAAGTTGATAGCCGTACCGGGACCTATATTTCTTAATAATACAAAAGAGAATTCATCAGTTGCAGGATTGGATATATATCCACTGAAAGCGATATCACCGGCATTCAACGTAGTAGCTCCTGCTGGTAATGGAGTTACGATCCAGGTGGCTAATGCTATGTAGCTATTTGAGCAGCTTGCACAACCAGCCCTTCTGCCTTCAATGGTAACAGTGCCGCTTCCGGCAGCCAGACCTGTTGTGCTGATATTAGAGCCGGGTGTGTATGGTAAATAGGAAGCACCGCCATTGGTAGTGTACCTGTAATCATCCGTACAACCGCCGGAACCACCGCTGCCTGCATTAAAAGTGGCACTTACCGGAGTTCCGTCGGCTACTGTAGCAGTAGCTGGTGTTTTGGCCAGCAAAGTCGGGTTAACAGGTAAAGCTGTTACAGTTAAGGTTCCACTTGTGGAATTTGTTGAACCGCTTCCATTGGTTGCCACACAACGATACAAGTAACCATTGAATGAAGCCGGTGCAGCTGTAATATTTAATGTTGTTGTAGTAGCTCCGGAATATGTAGCATTATTGGTAATATTTGCAAAACCGCCACCGTTGTCTACCTGCCATTGGTGGCTGGTAGCACCAGTAGAAGTTATGCTGAAACTTGTATTAGCTCCTTCGCAGATTGTACTGTTGGAAGGGTTGGTATTGATAGTGGGTGCAGCACTGAAGATGCCGATGAAGTTACAGCCGGGCGGCAATACGATTGCAGGGCCGCCATCTTCAGTAATCCAGTTGGCCGGGTTATTTAATGCAGCCCTGGCTAATACGGCTGTGCTGACATCCGGGCCGCAAACGAACCTTCCATTATCTTCTTCTGTGGTACCCACATTAAAAGTTCCTATCCATATAGCGTTGGTTCCGGTGGCAAGTCCGGTTGGCAAAGCAGATCCGTTGGAAGTATTAGAATTGGTATTATCCCAGGTGGCCGCATCGGTGTTCGTTGGATCACCAAGTGAGACAGCATAAACATTCATATGAATAGCACTTATGAAAGTTGGTGATGCTACTGTACCCTGGTAGGCAAGTACCTGGTCACCGCTGGTGCTTAAACTGGGCATAGTTCCGGTGCAGGTTCCGGTGGCACCCCCGCCACTGAGAGTAGCGGTAGCCGCCCCTGCAGAGGGACCTGAAATAGTTATCTCACTTCCTGCATTTAATGGCACAGAAGCCGTCCAGGTTACGGTTTGTTCACCCGAACGAAAAACGTTGGTGTTCAACCAACCATTATCCGTAAAATTGATAACAGTATTTGCAGTAATATTTGTCAGCAATACAAACGAAAAAGCATCAGTGCCCACAGCACTGGATATATACCCGCTGAAGGCAATATCCCCGGCAACTAAGGTAGTTTGTGCTTTTACTGAATTTGAAACGCTGAAGAAGAGAAAAAAACAGATGAGTCCTTTTCTGAAAATGGATAAATGTCTCATAATGGTTGGTCTTGGTTTTTGATACCTTTTGATGAGGAAACCAAAAGGGCAAATAAATATAGACAGATTTTGTGAAACCCAAGAGCAATTGTTTAATAAAAAGGGTTACCCCTTCCATTATTTATAGGTTAAGTTTCAGCAAGTTCTGAACGAAAGCTTTACAGGAGAGGGTTTCAGAAAAAACAATGAAACAGACTATACCACCACGTTAATCATTTTGTTCTTTACATAAATGATCTTCCTGGGCTTTTTGCCTTCCAACCATTTTTGCACTACTTCGTCTTTTAAGACGGTTTCTTCCACCTGTTGCTGGGTTATGTCTAAAGGTAAAGTAAGCTCATGCCTTGTTTTGCCATTGATGGCAACAGGATATGCCTTAGTGGATTCTTTTACGTACTGTTCTTCAAATTTTGGATAAGAGGCATCGAGTATGCTGCTGCTATTGCCGAGCAAAGCCCATAACTCTTCCGCAATATGCGGTGCATAAGGAACTAACAGAATCAATAACGGTTCCAGTATTTTTCTTTTATGACATTTTAAGTCGGTGAGTTCGTTGGTGGCTATCATAAAACCGCTGACACCGGTGTTAAAGCTGAACCGTTCGGTGTCCTGTTCTATTTTGCGGATAGTGTTATGCAATACTTTTAATTCGGCGGCGGTTGGTTCATCGTTTGTAACAACCAATCCTTTTGTTTCATCGGCAAATAACCGCCAGAATTTTTTCAGGAAGCGATGTACTCCTTCTATGCCTTTGGTGTCCCAGGGTTTACTCATTTCTACCGGGCCGAGAAACATTTCATACATACGGAATGTATCGGCTCCGTATTTGGCAACTAAATCATCTGGGTTAACGGTGTTGAATTTCGATTTGGACATTTTTTCAACTTCGGAACCGCAGATGTATTTGTCGTCTTCTAAAAAAAATACTGTACTTACATAATTAGGGCTCAATTTTTTAAAAGCCGCTATTTCTAACTCTGTACCATCAACAACATCAACTGGCACATGGTGTCTAGTAATTGGAAATTCAGTTAAATTAATAGAAGTCAAATCTATGTTTAACTCTTCAAGGACCTCAACAACTTTCTTAATATAAATGTTTTTTTCAGTTTCACCATTTTCTTCAATACGCTTAACAATGCCATATGAAACAAGAATAAATGGTAAAGATTCTGTCTTTGTGAAAGGTTCATTAACGACATAGTTTACTCTATATATAAACCTTGAACTCCCCTGTATCATCCCCTGGTTCACCAACCTCTTATACGGCTCATCAAACCCAATCAAATTCAAATCATACAATACTTTCGTCCACATACGGCTATAGAGTAAATGGCCTACTGCATGTTCGGTGCCGCCAATGTATAAGTCCACCTGGTTCCAATAGTCAGATACTTTTCTTTCGCAGAATGTTTCCTTGTTGTCCGGGTCCATGTAACGTAAAAAGTACCACGATGAGCCTGCATAGCCGGGCATGGTATTCGTTTCCAGTTCCTGCGCCACCCATTCGGGTATATTCGCTAACGGGCCTTGTCCATCCGGGCCGGGGCTATATTTTTCTACATCGGGCAATACCAATGGTAACTCACCTGTCCATTCTTTGGCGATGCCATCTTTCCATGTAATCGGGAATGGTTCACCCCAGTACCGCTGTCGGCTGAAGGCCGCATCCCGCATTTTATAATTCACTTTTCTAGTGCCGATGCCTTTTTTCTCAATGGCTTTAATGGCAACATCAATGGCGTCCTTCATCAGCAGGCCATTTAAGAAACCGGAGTTTTCCAATATGGCATCTTTGGTCGGATTAGCTTCTTCCCCATTATAATGTGAGCCAATGATATTGGTGATGGGAATATTAAAATGCCGGGCAAACTTGTGGTCCCTTTCATCGCCACAAGGTACCGCCATAATAGCACCAGTGCCATAACCGGCCAATACATATTCAGATATCCAGATTGGAATTTCCCTGCCATCAAAAGGATTCAGTGCATAAGCACCGGTAAACACCCCGCTGATCTTTTTCTCCGCCATCCTTTCTCTTTCACTGCGGCTTTTTACAAAGGCCAGGTATTCATCAACAGCAGCAGTTTGTTCTGCCGATTTTATTTCATTCACCAAACCCAGTTCAGGAGCCACTACCATAAAATCAACACCGAAGATGGTATCGGGCCTGGTAGTATACACCCTGAGTTTCTGTTCATGCCCTTTAATTGCAAAGTCTATTTCCGCCCCGCTGCTTTTTCCAATCCAGTTACTCTGCATCTCTTTCATAGCATCGCTGAAGTCAACAGTATCCAGTCCTTCCAGTAAGCGGTCTGCATATTCTGTTATTCGTAAATACCATTGCCGCAATGTTTTCTTTACTACCGGGTGACCGCCTCTTTCACTCACACCATTCACCACTTCATCATTGGCCAGCACAGTTCCCAATGCTTCGCACCAGTTTACTTCACCGTATCCGCAAAAGGCCAGGCGGCGGTTCATCAGGATATCAGCCTTTTCTTTTTCAGAAAAGCCATTCCATTGTTCCGCAGTAAAATGTTTGCCGGGAATAGGCTGCCCGTTTTTTGGCATAGCCCCTTTTGTTTCATATTTTTTTACCAGCTCTGAAATGGGTTTTGCTTTTTTCTCCGTATGGCAGAAATAGCTATTGAACAGTTGCAGGAAGATCCATTGTGTCCATTTGTAATAATTGGGGTCGCTGGTTTGTACTTCACGGCTCCAGTCATAGCAAAAACCAATATTATCCAGCTGCGATTTAAAAGTGGCAATATTCTTTTTTGTTGTTTCCGCAGGATGTTGTCCTGTATCCAGTGCATATTGTTCTGCCGGCAAACCAAAGCTGTCGAAGCCCATCGGGTGCAGCACATTGAAACCTTTCAATCTTTTATAACGGCTGTAAATATCAGAAGCGATATATCCCAACGGATGGCCTACATGCAAGCCGGCACCGCTTGGATAGGGAAACATATCCAGCACATAGTACTTAGGTTTGGAAAAATCATTCGACAACTTTATAAGCATTAGATGCCTTCCATTTGCTTTTGCCAGTCTTTTTCAATTCTTCTGAAATCGTATTCCATAATAATAGTAGAGCCTGTACTTAACAAGGCTGATAAAAATTCTTTAACAAATATCTTTCACGGCAAATGGCAATAGGAGCCGGAAGCAATCGTTTAAATGGGCAGCAAAAATACTGATTGTAGCCCTAAACTGCTATTTTTGCCCGTAATCCATAAATCTGAAAAAACACTTTCATGTCCCAATCAGGTAAAGCTTCCATCAAACGTGGCAAACCATCTTACTTCATGTCCATTCTGGGTGTCACTCTTGTATTATTCTTTCTCGGCATCATTGGCTGGTTAGTTATAAATGCCAATAAACTGGGGGCTTATTTTAAAGAAAATGTGGAGGTGAGAACTTACCTGCTTCCCAATCTGAACCCCAAGGATAGTGCAGCGCTGATGAAATATATTGCTGCCAAGCCTTATGTAAGATCCATGGAGTTTGTCACCAAGGAGGCAGGCAAAAAAATATACATGGATGACGGCGGCGAAGACTGGGGCAAAGTGCTTAACGAAAATCCGCTGCCGGATGCAATCTTTTTCCGCATCAAACAACAGTATGTGCAGCTTGATTCGCTGGCTAATATCAAAAAAGACCTTGAAGCCCAAACCTATGTAACGGATGTGAAATACCCTGAAGAACTGGTTGGCAAGCTGAATAAGAATATCCGTAAAGTGAGCATTGGCCTGTTGGTCCTGGTTATCATCATCTCATTGATTGTCATTTTCCTGATTGATAATACCATCAGGCTGGCCATGTTCAGCAATCGTTTTCTTATTAAAACCATGCAAATGGTGGGTGCCACCCGTTGGTTCATTGCCAAGCCGCTGAATATTAAAGCTATTATTAATGGTTCTATCAGTGGGGTGATAGCTTCAGTACTATTATATATTCTGATACTGATTGCTGAAGGGCAGATAGAATGGCTGAAAACAATCCATGATACCGGTATGTTAATACTCCTGTTTTTCATACTTATCATTATCGGCATTGGCATTACCCTGTTCAGTACTAACCGCAGTGTGGTAAAATACCTGCGGATGAAGCTGGATGACCTGTATTAACTGTTCCGCATTCGCTAAAATCCCTATATTGCACGACCAAAATCGAAAAAATGAGTAATCAGAAAACAACTCCTTCCATTTTTGCCAAAGAGAACTATAAGTGGATGCTGCTGGGCCTGCTGGTGATGGCGATTGGAATGTTCCTGATGGCTGGTGGTAAAAGCAATGACCCCAATGTGTTTGATCTCAAAAAAGTGTACAGCAGTACCCGCATTACTGTAGCCCCGATACTGATACTGGCCGGTCTTGTTATTGAGATCTTTGCTATTTTCAAAAAACCGAAAGAAGCTACTGCCTGATCAGTGTGGTTAATAAATTCAGAAGGCGATACTTAACAGGTATCGCCTTTTTACTTTATGTTGCAGCAATAATCAATTCCGCATGAATATTTTCGAAGCAGTTATCATCGCTATTGTTGAAGGGCTTACAGAATTTTTACCCGTATCATCCACCGGCCATATGATCATTGCCGAGCATGTAATGGGACTGGGCACTACTCCTGATGAAAAGAGCTTTGTCAATCTGTTTACCATCTCTATCCAGTTGGGAGCTATACTGGCAGTAGTGGTTATTTACTGGCGGCAGTTCTTCGAGTTCCGCCGCTGGCAGTTTTACGCCAAACTGGCCATTGGTGTGTTGCCTGCTTTGATACTTGGCTATTTTTTCTCAGACAAAATAGATGAATTGCTTTTTAACCCGACAGTGGTGGCCATTGCAATGCTGGCGGGTGGTTTAATTTTATTAGTAATCGATAAGGCTTTTAAAAAACCAACTGTGGAATCTGAGGACCAGCTGGGCTTTGTTAAATCATTCATCATCGGATGCTGGCAGGTGGTGGCGATGATACCGGGAGTAAGCCGCAGTGCTGCATCCATAGTTGGTGGTATGCAGCAAAAGCTGACAAGAAACCTGGCAGCAGAATTTTCTTTTTTCCTTGCGGTGCCTACTATGTTTGCGGCAACAGCTTATTCATTATTTATTAAGGAATGGCCCAATAGTACCGGTGGTGTACAAAAAGGTATTTCACTGGTAACATCCACCCAGGAAAACACCGTGTCATTTATTGTGGGCAATATTGTGGCATTTGTTGTAGCAATACTGGCCATCCGTTTCTTTATTAATTTCCTGAAAGTATACGGCTTCAGGCCATTTGGAATTTATCGCATAATAGCTGGTATCGCATTGCTTGTTTTATTACTGACAGGTGTTATTTCTAAATAGAAAAACATAAGATCAGTCAGTCTTTCCCTGGGGCAGCTGTAACTCAATTGGTCTGCAGCAGTCTCTTTTCCTGCTGCTTTTCTTTTTTAGATTGCCTGCAAAAGCATATTTTGCTTACTTATAAAATCATCCATGCAAACGGCTCCCAAAAAAGTAGTGAATGGCTGGGCTATGTACGACTGGGCCAGTTCATCTTATAATCTTGTTATCACATCCACCATTTTCCCGGCTTATTTTGAAGCAATTGCTGTTGATGATAAAAATGTTTCAAAAACTGCTGTTACCTTTTTGGGAAGGCAATTTGAAAATACAGCATTGTATAATTATGCTATTGCCTTTGCCATGCTGATCGTTGCTTTTATGTCTCCGTTGCTTTCTTCTATTGCAGATTACAGAGGTAACAAAAAGAAATTCCTTAATTTTTTTCTGACAATGGGCAGCCTTGCCTGCGCCTCGCTTTTTTTCTTTGAAAAAAACACCCTGACCATTGGGTTGATCTCAATGGTCGTTGCCTGTGTTGGCTTCTGGGGCAGCCAGGTTTTTTATAATTCATTTTTACCTGAGATCGCCATACCCGAAGACAGGGATCGAATCAGTGCCAGGGGTTTTGCTTATGGATATGTAGGAAGTGTATTGTTACAGCTTATCTGTTTTGCATTTGTTTTTAATCCAGGCTTGTTGGGCGGAGATGAAAATTCAACAATACAGTTCAGAACTTCTTTCCTGATGGTAGGCATCTGGTGGTGGGCCTTCGGGCAATTCTCACTCCGCCGTTTGCCCAAACCGGTTCCGGCCGGCAGCGGTGACCAGCATAATATATTATCAAAAGGATATAAAGAATTGCAAAAAGTTTGGGGGCAAGTAAAGCAACTGCCAAAACTGAAAAGGTTTTTGCTGGCTTTCTTCTTTTACAATATGGGAGTGCAAACTGTAATGCTGGTAGCTGCATTGTATGGTAAAAGCGAACTGGAGATACCAACCGATAACCTGATCACTGCAATACTTATTATCCAACTGATCGCAATCCCCGGTGCTTTTGCTATTTCTAAACTATCTTCCAAAATAGGCAATCTGAAAACCCTGATGACATTGGTTGTTTTCTGGATACTTCTCTGCATAGCCGCTTATTTTTTACCTGTTGGAGGAATTTATGAATTTTATGCCCTTGGTGCGGCGGTAGGTTTTATAATGGGTGGCATCCAATCACTGAGCCGCTCTACCCATGCCAAACTGATGCCGGAAACAAAAGACACCGTATCCTTCTTCAGCTTTTATGATGTGACAGAAAAAATTGCTGCTGTTGTCGGGATATTCAGTTTTGGCTTTATTACCGAACTGACAGGCTCACAAAGAAATTCAGTATTGGCACTTGGAATTTTCTTTATTATCGGGTTGCTGTTATTATTTTACGCTAATGCTGTTAAAGAAAATAAATCATGAAACTCTATTCGATAAACACCGGTTATTTCAAATTAGATGGTGGAGCCATGTTTGGTGTAGTTCCCAAAAGCATGTGGAATAAGATCAACCCGGCGGATGAAAACAACCTTTGCTCCTGGGCTTTACGTTGCCTGCTGATCGAGGATGGCAACCGTTTAATATTAGTAGATAATGGAAACGGCGACAAACAGGATGCAAAATTTTTCAGCCATTACTATCTTCACGGGGATGATACATTAGAAAAGTCATTAGCTAAATATAGATTTACTAAAGACGATATCACCGATGTGTTTTTAACCCATCTTCATTTCGATCATTGCGGTGGAAGTATTGTGAGAGAAGGCGACAAATTGGTCCCGGCATTCAAAAATGCCACTTACTGGAGCAATAAAGAGCATTGGGACTGGGCCGTGTATCCAAATGAAAGAGAGAAAGCTTCATTCCTGAAAGAAAATATTTTACCGATAGAAGAAAGTGGCAGGCTTCAATTTATTGAGGTAACGGGGGGTGTTGATGGTAAACTTGGAGAAACAGTTTTTACTGAAAACATTACTGTCCGCTTTGTCAGTGGCCACACGGAAAGCATGATGCTGCCACAAATAAATTACAACGGCAAAACTGTTGTCTTTATGGCGGACCTGTTGCCTTCGGCCGGCCACATTCCTATTCCATATGTAATGGCGTATGATATGTTTCCGCTTACTACGCTAAATGAAAAAAAATCATTTCTCAAAGAAGCAGTTAAAGGTAATTACATCCTGTTCTTTGAGCATGACCCTGTATATGAATGCTGCAACCTTCAGCAAACTGAAAGGGGTGTAAGATCAAAAGATTATTTTAAGCTGGAAGAAATCTGAAACTTTTAACGCTAATTTTTCCCGTCTTTTTTTGTGTAGAGCTTTTTAATTCCCAGTATTAATAAACTTCCGATAATTGCAGGAACAATGAGGTTTACAAACCAAATAGTGATTGTGGTAAATAATATGCCCAGGTGATTGGCAGCAAAAAGTCCTGTCAGTTTAATTCCAACTTCTCCCCGCAGGCCAATATCTGCTATGGCAAAAGAAGGTATTACAGCCAACACAAAAAAAGTAATACTTACCGACCACAAACAATCCCACCAGGAAATGTCCACAGCAAATAAATGGAACAGCAGGTAGTATTGTATGATAAAAACTGTAAAACGTAAAAACGATAACAGCAGCAATTTGAAAAGTAATACTGCATCAAAATCTTCCAATGCTTTTATTAAATAAGCAAAGCGGTTGCTTCCCGGAAGTTTATCCACCCATTTTATCAGCCAGGCCAGGCGAAAGTAAAAAAGCAGCATTCCGGCAAGAACTCCAATAACACCATATAGAATAACTTTTATCCAGAGCGGAGAAATTAGTTGACCGGCTTCGATTTCAGACC
This sequence comes from Chitinophagaceae bacterium, assembly GCA_037045605.1. Lineage (GTDB taxonomy): Bacteria > Bacteroidota > Bacteroidia > Chitinophagales > Chitinophagaceae > JJ008. Next base: position 250,179 of record JBAOHK010000023.1, read on the forward strand.
TAAGCAGTATCAGGCCGATACAACCCATTAACAATGTAATTATGAGCTGGCTGATGCTTCCAACAATAGTGATAGAAATTGTTTTCAAGCGGTTGCCTTCATCCATATACAGCACTCTACCCAGGTACTCTCCCACCCTGTTGGGAGTACTAACAGAAAAAGAAACTCCTGACAATACTGCCCTGAAAGCTTTTAGAAAACTTACCTGTTGAATTGGCTTAACAGATATTTTCCACTTTATTGCCTCAATAGACCAGTTAACAACCATTAATATTATCACAGCAATCAGGTTCCATGCCAATGGGGTGCCGAACGATGCTTTGATCTGGCGCCATGCTGTTTCAAGATCAGGTTGTTTTTGTATTTGCCAGTAAATAGACCATGACAGCCACACAAATAGCAGCGGGCCAAGGAAGTAGTTGATGAAGAGTTTGCTATTTTTGTTTAGTTTCATTAACCTGTCCCGCCATAAGCTGGGTCTTGTAAAAATACAGTCCTGTTTGCAAAAGCCTGCTAAAATAATACTCGGAATTGATCCCGGCACCATAGTAATGGGTTATGGATTAATAACAGTTAAAGGCAGCCAGGTTTCCTTATTGGAATCAGGTGTATTAAAACCCGGAAAAGTAAAAGACAGTTATAAAAAACTGCAACTCATCTTTAATACTGTCAGCGGACTGATTACTAAATACCAGCCAACAGATTTTGCAATTGAAGCACCCTTCTTTGGAAAAAATGTACAAAGTATGCTGAAGCTTGGCAGGGCACAAGGTGTGGCTATTGCTGCAGCCATGCGGCATGGGCTTGAAGTAACAGAGTATTCACCCAAAAAAGTAAAACAATCTATCACTGGTAACGGAAATGCAGATAAGGAACAGGTGATGAAAATGCTGCAGACATTATTATCATTTAAAGAAAACCCGAAGCATTATGATGCAACGGATGCGTTAGCAGTGGCCATGTGCCATCACTTTCAATCCAATTCTCCTTTAGGAAAAATTTCCAAAGGTCTGAAAGGATGGGATGATTTTATCAAGAAGAATCCGGGACGGGTGAAGAAATAATAAATTATTCTTTTTTGTGCTCTCTTTTAAAGATGAGCCAAAATTTTTTCCTGTACCTTTTTCAAACTATTCTCCGAAGCCTGCGGTTTGGGCTGAACGAAATTGAGATCATTCGCAGAATTAATAGGAACAAGATGAATGTGGGCATGAGGCACTTCCAACCCGATCACAGTAATACCGCAACGGTTGCAATCGAAAGCCTTTTCGATGGCATGGGCAATTGGCCTGGCAAACAACAGCATTTCTCTTAAATATTCATCCGGCAAGTCAAACAATTTGTCTGTCTCCTTTTTTGGCACTATCAACACATGCCCTTCCCGCAACGGAAAAATATCGAGGAAGGCAAAGAATTTTTCATTCTCTGTAATTTTATAAGAAGGAATTTCTCCGGCTATGATCTTTGAAAAAATTGTCATGCTACCAAATAATTTTGATTTCAAATTGAAGAAATAAGACTTGATATACCTCCATTTCACATTACAAACCTACAATAAATAAAAAAGTCCCGCTTGTGCAGAACTTTCAACTTTTGCCTGTCGCCAATTCCCTTATGCCGTTATTCCTTCAATTTTAAACTTAAGTGTACCGGCAGGGGCCTGTACTTCAGCAGTATCTCCGACATGCTTACCCAGTATTCCTTTTCCTATTGGTGAGGTTACAGAAATTTTTCCTGCTTTCAGGTCGGCTTCCTTTTCACTTACGATCTTATATGTAACCTGTTTCTTAGTAGCAAGATTGGTTAAGGTAACTTTTGTCAGGATAGATACTTTGCTGGTATCAATGTTTGCTTCATCCATCACCCGCAGGGTAGCCATTGAACCCTCGTAGGCTGCAATCTTTGCCTCAAGTATTCCCTGGGCTTCTTTTGCCGCATCGTATTCCGCATTTTCTTTCAGGTCGCCTTTTTCCCTTGCTTCGGCAATAGCCCGGCTGGCAGCGGGGCGGTCAACTGCTTTCATTCTTTGCAGCTCAGCTTTCATTTGCTCCAGCGTCTCTTTCGTCACATATTGAATGTCGCTCATATTCACCTCCTTTGTGATAAGAATAAAAAAAATAACAACGCCCCCGTTTTACTGAAGCGTTGCATTATTGTTTGGTAAAGATAGAAAACTATTTGAAAACAAAAAACAGCATTCTTTTTAACAGCTCTTATCTCCGTTCAAATTCATACACCCTATCATTGCTTAGTGAATACTCTTCGGCCCTTATATCACTCCAGCCATTACGAAAACTAAAATCGTCAAATTCCCATTCAAGACGACGGTTCTGCTGAAAATTTACGAGGCTTATCCTCAGATATTTCATCGAACGGGTTTCCCACTGACCCGAACCTGTATTATAATAACTGTTGTTATAACGGTCTGACCTCCAAAAACCTGTCAACGTATCTGTGGCACTTATATAAGTTGCATTCCCATTTTCCAGGAAACTGAATGTTCCGCTTTCATATCCAGTCTGGAAATAATCCCTGCCAAGAAATACTTTTCGCCAACTGCTTTCAAGCTGCCAGTTCCCTATAAGTCGGTCTTCCAATGATTTTGAACAGGAAGAAAGAAACAGACTGATTACAAATAATGTCAAGAATAAATATTTTCTCATAGCAAATATTTTATTATTTGCCGAAAGAATAATGCCATAGAAAGCTTCAATTATTATTTAACAAAAAATTACTGACAGTGTTAAGGATTAATCTTTTCCAGCAATACTTCTGCCATCTTATAAGATGCCTCATGGCTATATCCGGCAATATGCGGGGTGATAATTACATTATGTTGTTCAAGCAGCCAGTTTAATTGCTGCCTCTCAATAGGTGTGTAAGTGTCCAGTTGCTCATTCTCTAATACATCAAGCCCGGCCCCTGCAATCTTATTTTCCAGTAATGCATTTACGAGATGGCCAATTTTTACAACTTTTCCCCTGCTTGTATTTAAAAACCATGGTCGTCTTTCCAACGCATCAAAAAAAGCTTTATCACACATATGATAAGTTTCATTCGTCAGTGGCACATGAAAACTCACTACATCTGCATACCGGCATATTTGTTCAAGGCTTGCTTCTTTTATATACCCGCTGCCAAAGCCATATTTATATTTATCAAAAGCCAGCACAGTTACATCAAATGGCTGTAACAGGCTGGCGAACTTGCTTCCTGTATTACCAAAGCCAATAATTCCTACTGTTTTCCCATGTAATTCAGTACCCCTGTTTTCATCTCTTCTCCAAAGTCCTTTTCGTATCTCGTTGCTTGATGAGTGAATATTATTCATCAATGCGAGTAACATGCCCAGGAGGTGTTCAGCCACTGCATTCCTGTTTCCTTCAGGGCTGCTTTCACAGCGAATTCCTTTCGATGCCGCATACTCAACATCTATCAGTTCCATACCGCTGCCAAGGCGGCCGATCCATTTCAGTGATGCAGCTTTGTCAATAAGTTTACTATCGGCCTTTATCCTTGTTGTTACGATCAATCCTTCAGCATCATGAATTATATTATACAGTTCCTCTGTTGTGATGTCAGGCTTGTACAACACTTCAAACCCTTTTTGCTGAAGCGTCTCCATCAAGTAAGGGTGCGTCTTCCCGGTAATTATAACTTTCTTCATTGCATTTTAAAAGTAAGATCAGCAAATTGACGTACGGTTAATTGCTCTGCTCTTTTATTAAACAACTCATCTTTTAATATCGCTGCATCAAATAAACCCTTTACTGCATTTCTAAGTGTTTTTCTCCGTTGGTTAAATGCGGTCTTCACCAGCAGAAAAAAATCTTTCTCACTCCTCATGACCGGCGTTTCTTTATTTGGCAGTAATCTAATCACCCCGCTTTTTACTTTGGGTGGTGGCTGAAAACATTTTTCATGCACATCAAATAAATACTCCACATTGAAAAAAGCCTGTATCAATACGCTTATAACACCATATACTTTACTGCCTTCTTTTGCTGCTACTCTTTGTGCCACTTCTTTCTGAAACATCCCGATAGTGCACTCCACATCATCCCTCCAATCCAGTATTTTAAAAAGAATTTGTGTAGAAATGTTATACGGAAAATTTCCAACTACGGTAAACTTTCCGGTAAACGGCTTTTCAATGTCAAGGAAGCTCTGATGAATGATTTTCCCTTGTAGTTGCGGCCACGTTTTAATTAAGTAATCTACTTTTTCATCATCCAGTTCAACCGCTTGAAAATCAATTTCCTTTAACTCCAGCAGATATTTTGTAAGGGCGCCACCACCCGGGCCCACTTCCAGCAGCTGTATAAAAGCATGTTGCTGCAGCGAAGCCACAATTTTCCGGCAGATATTCTCATCTTTTAAAAAATGCTGGCCCAGCGACTTCTTAAGGGTGTACATGTATGCAAATGTAGTTGATACCAGTACAGCAATAATATACCTGCCCGCCCTTTACTATTTCGGACGGGCAGGTATTTGCTTGCCAATATTGAACAAGCAGATTGAAGTTTACTGGCGAACAAATTTTTCTGTCGTCAGCACTTCGTTTTTACTATTGATCGCTTTTATAATATACAATTTAGCCGGCCAGGAACCGGTGCTGATCTTAATATCGCCGTTTATTTCATGGGCTGATATTGGCTGATTATAAAAAACCCGCCCATTTATATCTGTTATGCAAATAGTGATATTGCCCGGCTCAAACATTTTTAACCGAAGATTAAGTTCACTCTTAACCGGGTTGGGGTAAAATGTCATGATCAATTGTACTGGTTTATACACAACATTAATCACCCGGCTATAACTAAACTGCCCGTTTCTGTCAATTGCTTTTATCCTGTAATAATTATTTCCAGCTAAAGGATTGATGTCTATAAAGCTAAACTGCTGACCAGCAACCCTTCCTGTTTCTGTGAATGAAATTCCACCAGCTGATTTTTCGATAAGAAAATACTCATGATCTGCATCTGTAGCTGCTTCCCAATTCAGTTTGATTGTATTGTTAGGTTTCAGCTGGCCTGTTAAACTGATGAAACGGGCTGGCAGTGTAATCAGGGCGGTTGTACTTTTTATTATTTTCAGTTCATCAATATTAAATCCCTCATCCACCTGGAAATCATACCCGGTAGTATTCGCATCTGATGTAAATACAAATCTTAGCTCTACTGCGGGATCGCCAAGAAATCCTGAAAGGTCAAACATTTCCGGAGTCCAATCCTCCCGGATGCCAGTGAGTGCCGGCTCGCCATTTATAGTACTTCCATCCAATGTTCCCGGTTCTTGCACAGTTGTTCTTCCTGCAATGGGGGTCCATGTTGTTCCATTGTTAGAAATTTGCACCTGCATCTTATCCCTGAAATTTTCTGCCCTGTGCCGAACCCAGAAAGTGAGATAAGCTGCTGTTGCATTGCTGAGGTCGAATGTACCATTATACCTTATTATATCATTCCGGTTGGCACCATATAAACCTGAAGGTGATTCTGTCAGTGATTTTGAACCGGCGAAAGCTATTGCAGAAGTGTAGTTCCAGTTTGCAGAAACAATCCATCTGGCAGTAGCATTGGCTGCTTCCATGTCTTCATAAAACAATTCAACAGGGTTATAAAATTTTATCACGGTATCATAATATGTTTGTCCCCCGGTTTGTACCCGCCATGCATATTTTATTCTGTATCCTGCCTGTATGTTTGCATGCAGGGTGTAATTAATATTCCCATCGTATACATCGGAATAATTAGTCAGCGTATTGATGGTTACAGGAGCACCTGCTGAAATAATATTTTCAATCGGAAGAAGTGAAACGGTAACCGGGGCATTTTCTAAACCAATTCTTTTAACCCTGAAATTAAAAGAACCAGTTGCTGTACTGACTGCAATATCTGACCTGTCGGTAACATCAACATAAGAACCAGCAGCAAATGCCAGCTGAAGATTTTGAAAAACCATTCCTTTTGACAAATTGATGATCTGGCTGGCTGGCGGCCAAAAACTTCCATAAGCACCTCCGGTTCCACCGCCAGCGCCACCTTCACCAGTAAAGCCCATTACAATTCCTTTCGTTCCGGTACCAATATCACCTTTCAACATCCAGTCCTTCACGCCACCTGCCACTTCATATCCGACAGACTGAAGACTATTACCTGCCCGCATACCATTGTGCCTTCCCATCATGGCTGGTATATAAGTATAAAATTCCTGCTCATGAAATGAAAGTGTATCCGGACCTGTATGCAAAGTTGGACGTCCGAATGGAAGCGAGTAATATGGCCCAAATGAATGCTGATCGTTACATGAAACAATATGATGTGAAGTCACAAAGTTCCTGACTGCATTTGTTTCCGGTTCGGAAAAGGCCGAAGGTCCCCAATATACATCACTGGATGTGCTGCCAGAACCGCAACTTGAACTTGCTCCTGAACAGTTAGCCCAATCTGTACTCCAGTTCCTGTTCAGATCTACACCAAAAGTTCCGTCACCATTATTTCTTCTGTTCTTTCGCCAACCGCCGCCGCCGTTCGGGTCGTTAATACGATTGTATTCCCAGCCATCCGGGTTCATACAAGGGATGATAAATATCTCCCGGTTATTTACCAATGCCTGTATCCTCAGGTCAACTGCATACTGTTCACAGAGATATTGCATAAAAAATATCATACTGCTTCCGCCAATTGCTTCTCTTGCATGCTGCAACCCGATATATAGAACTTCGGGTTCTCCGGTTTCATCTGTAGCAACATTGTCGGATATCTTGATACACCAGATATTCCTTCCTTCGGTTGATAAACCCAATGATGTTTTTTGTGCAATGGCAGGATAGGCTGCCACCAGGTTATTCATAGCAGTGTTCATTTGTGCAAAACTGTAAAAGCCGCCCAACGTTCCCTGCACCTGGAAAGCAGCCGGAGTCGGGATAAGATTTGAAATAATACCTCCTGGCTGTTCCATTGCTGTTCTTCCCTGCGGCGATGCGGCAAAGTACTGCCGGTTCAATTCATGTACATGAGCAGCCACATCTGCTACCAACACTTCATACCGATAGGTTGTACTCCTGAGTGCTGATAGTTGCTGTTGATTTATTTCTGCAATGATTGCACCGTCCTGTATATCAAAGTGATCAATCTCCAGCAAACCCAGAAGATTTGCCCTTTGCAGTTTGTCTTGAGGAACAAAAATCTTTACTGTACTATATTGCTGCGATGAGGCTGTGAATGCAGCTGCAAGTAAAAAAAATACCAGAATGGTTGACTTTAACTGTTTCATAGAATATGGGTTTGGATGGTCAGAATAATTATTTTTTATTGATGATTAATTTTTTTGCCATCGTTTCCTGGTTAATTCTTACCTGTACGATGTATACTCCGTTATTTAATTTTTGCACAACCGGCAAGTCAATACTGTTCATTCCTTTGCTGACTGAAACAATTTGACGATAGACAGTTCTGCCTGCCATATCAGAAATATTTACCCCTGCTTCTCCATCAACTAAACAAAGCACCGAAAGAGCAGCTGCTTCGCTGGCAGGGTTGGGCGATATGTCTATTTCCTGTATCCCTTTTTTGACTGTTATTGTTCTTATTTCGCTGTAGCGGAATTTTCCATCACCACTTATCAGCCGTAAGCGGTAAAATGACTTAGAGGGCAATGGATTTAAATCAGTATAGAAATAATCATTCTCTTCTGAGCTGCCATTCCCGGTTGCATTCATTGTACCCAGCACGGTCCAGTTCACATTGTCTGTGCTGCGCTGTATTTCAAACCCGTTGAAATTTTCTTCACCTGATGTTTTCCAGTCCAGCTTCACTTTATCATTTGCAACCAGTTTTGCATTAAATGAAAGCAGGTTTACCGTAAGAGGGAAATCATCAACCAGCACAGTGTAATCCTCTGTTTCACCATCTTCATAGTACCCGGTTGGATTTGTGTTGGTCATTCCATGTACTGCTTTTGTAAATCGTATTCTTAAATAGGTATATGCTCCGTTTGGTATTGGTGTTGGTGCAGAAGGCCAGAATAAGAAGCGGTTCTGCATAGCAGCACTTGAAGGAACAGGAGGAATGGCCTGGCAGGCTTCTGCAGCATCAAAAATTCCGTTACCATTAAAATCAAGCCATGCAATAAGTGTGGCGTTTCCACCTGTGTTATTATACACAGAAACCTGTGCAAGATAACTTCCTGTTATCGGCGACAGTATCGGCACAAAAGCCAGACCGTCCTCATCTGCCCCATCTGCATCCGCAGGTAAAGAAGAAGTTTTGTTCCATTCCCTGTCGAATGTAGGACCGATCTTTAATGCAGTATCCCGTTCATGCACTGCCGGGCTCCATGGGTCGGGGTCATAACTTGCAGGTGCATCACCAAAATCACACAATGGCCTGAATGCTTCACTACAATCGCCCCAGCTGCCACTTGGAGGAACGCCGTTTAATGTAACTGTATAGTTCTGTGCTGCATTAACTGTTCCATTATAATTATATGGAACGATAAATCCATTACTCGGTGTAGTTGATAAAATATTTCCCTGGTTATAAACATTCTCGGCCCAGTCGATTGCTAATTGACGGGGGTGGTTGATCCCTGTCCCTGTTGGAGTAAACTGAGTCCTCTGCCCGGTCATCAAATTAAAATGATACCACTCCGGGTCGCTGGCAGCGCCATCAAAATCATACATCATTGCATTATTTGTAACACCAACATCACTCCAATCATGTATTAGTGTATTTGTTCCACTGATGCTGCTATCACTTCGGGTAGCATATACTTGTGTCGCACGGGTAGCACTTTGTGTAGCATCAAATTCAATCCGCCAAACTGTATTTTCTCTTCCCGATGTCCTGTTATTGTTAGATGACTCCACACCGAAGTAATAATAGCCATTATAAAAACTGGCAGAGCCAGATTCAACTCCCTGTTCATAAGTTGGAATACCTAATGATGTTGTTACATTGGCAACCAGTGTTCCGATGGTTTCGGCATCAACATCATACTTCCAGATGGTTTTATTGTTAAGTGAGTTTGGCATCAAACTGAAAGTATAGTACAGTACTCTGTGAACAGGGTCATAAGCCATTCCATTCACATTCGTCCAGCCCGGATCTGTAAACAAAGGCTTTGCCCTTCCATTAGCCGGGTTCAGCATCATAAAATTGTTATCCTCAACTGTAAGGATGTAAGCCGGCATTCCTGTAAAAGGCCGGCTGATATTTCTCCAGTTGTTAGGAAAACTTCCGGAAACACACCCATTAATATCAGACATCCAGAAGACCGGGTCGTTTCCACGGTTAAGGATAACAAATTTGATAACCTTTACCGGGCCTGCCACCGTAATAATGGCACTACCCTGGTTACTGTTATTTGGAAGATTTGTTGCACTGGCAGTACCAACCGTAACAGCAGTTGGCACTCCGCCAAGTGTAAGAATAGTAGAAGCTTGTAAGGTTACAACCGGGTTAAGCGCAGTACCGGCGGCATCTCTTGCAGAAACCCTGAACGATGCAGCATTATCAATATCATACAAAGCAAATCTTGCATTCGTCACTACCTGGTCAAAAGTGATGACAACGCTATCATTATTGACCGTAGGTGTGTACTGAACATCCTGGCCGGTATATCCGGCCAGGTCACCGGTGTGTGTGGCATTTTCTCCGGCCAGCGTAAATGAAGGAATGGCAGCAGCGATGCTGACTCTTGTAGTCCCCATCATAAAATGCTGTGTGCTGGCCATAGCATTGGTTACAAAACCACTGTAACTGCCCGTTGAAACCAGGTAATCCAAAAAATCCCAGTTCATTTGTGATTGAGTGTAACCGGCAGGGCATTGTGAAATGGAAGGCCGGGATGAGAGTAAAAAGAAAAACCAGCAGCATAAGATTTGAGTAAAAATTCTTTTCATAGACCGGATTTTAAAGTGACCGTACAATTTTGATTCAAAACTGATCCAGCTATTTGCCGTTGGTGGGTACGAACAAAGAGTATGAATGCTGCTCTTAGCAGTTATGACTGTTGTGGTGGAGGAATGGCCTGAAAAGGAACAAATGCTCTTAGCAGCGGACCGCTGTAGTGGAGGTGGGAAAATGGCTTAAACTGATTTGAAATTACAATCACTCCCCTTTGCCTGCAAGGAATTAATACCTGTATAATACCCTTATACCTGCAACACCCTTTTCGCACTGCTATTTCAGTAATTTGTGAAAAGCCGGGGCATGAAAAAACCCTCTCTTTTCAGAGAGGGTTTTGCAGGGATAACCTGCAAGTAATAACCAGCTACCTAGTTAATAATACTTTAATTAGTTTTTTGTCACCTTAAATGTTTGCCGGTAGCTTCCGCTTTCGATTTTGATCAGGTACATTCCCGAAGGATAATCAGCAAGGCCATATAAAGTATATATGCCCGAACCCGTTGTGGCAGAATAGCTCTGTTTTTTTAGCAAAGCACCATTAACGTTATAGATGCTCATGTCGATTCTTTGATCCCTGTCAATAGTATATTTTAAAACAACGAAGTCCTGCACGGGGTTACCTAATATAGCAAAAGTGTTTTTCCCGATCACCCTTATAAATACAACTGTAGAATAGCTGTAATTGCCATCAACTTCAATTATTTTAAGCCGGTAATAATACTCCGCATTCGCAGTACCGACAAAATCGTTATGGGTATAAGTTATTTCTGTCTGGCTGTTTCCGGAAGAAACTGTTGCGATGGTATGATAAATATTTCCATCGCTGCTTCTTTCCAGTTCATACCGTGATATACCAGCCTCCTGATCTACTTTCCAGTGAATCTTGTTTCTGTCTCCAATATTTGCGCCGGCAAATTCCAGCAGCCTTACAGGCAATACAGTAGAGCCTGTAAAAAGGTCACTCCTGAATACTCCCTTACCATGTGTGGCAGCAACAATTTTATTGTCTGATGTTATTTGCAGATCAAATACCTGAACCGCATCGGTAAACCCCGTACTATAATCAACCCAGGTATTACCCCTGTCTGAACTTACATATACGCCAAAATCACAACCAGCATATATGATCTTTGAATCAACAGGATCAAAAACAATTGCATTGAATGGAACATCAGGCAGTACTGCATTTACACGGCCGCTGCCACCGATTCCACCGAGAGGAGTCCAAATAGTGCCTGCTCCGGCGTAGGCATTTCCAGTTATATACACATGGGCTGTACCAAAACCGCCCAGTGTTACAACTACGCTATCATCATTGGTAGGGCTGATAGCAATATCTGTTACAAACCTGTCGGGCAGATTACCCTTAATACTTGTAAAAGGTGTTCCCCCGGTTGCTGTTCTTAACAGGTTCGGCTGGCCTGTTACAATAATTCCGCTTACATCATTATCCATTTGTGCAAACGGAGATGTAGATACATATACTTTATTTGCATTGGTCGGAGAAACTGCTAACGCAATAGCTGTTTTATTTTGGGCTTCTATAAAATTAACTGCTGTGCCTGCATTTGCTGCTGTTGGGTCATTTGTAAAGCTGCCGCCACTATTAGTACTCTTATGAAGATTATCACTGGCCAGATATACTGTAGTCGGGCTTGACTTACTAAATGCTAATGGCGCTATAAAACCTGTACGGGAGTCAGCAGCAAAACCCCAGTAATTTGTAACAGCACCACCGCTACCTCCACCATCAGTAGATCTGAAAACCTGTTTCGCATCACGGCTGGCCAGCATATTGTTATGATTACTTGGGTCAATAGCACAAGACGTACCATCACCACCAGCCCAACTTACCTGGTTCCACTGTGTTCCATTATACAGCACCTGTCCGTTATCCTGTAAACCTCCTATCATTCTGTTAGGTGTGGTAACATTACTTGAAACACCTAAGGATGCATAAAACTGTGTAGCGTTCAATCCGGTGTTAATAGCAGTAAAATTGGCGCCGCCATTTGTGCTTTTAAAAATACCTCCATCACAACAAACATAGATACGGCCCCTTTGTGCAGGGTCGAATTTAATATCATGCACATCGGCATGTACTGTGGAAGCACTAACAGTTGCCCTGGACGTAGTTGAAACCCGGTATCTGTACCAGCCAACACCTGCAAACATGATGGAATCTGTAAAGAAAGGATTGATTGCGGCAGTATGAGCAAACCAGAATTGATAGGAGCAGTGGTTGGTTGTGGTCGTACTTGTTGTTCCCCCTACCACGGCCCAGGTTGCTCCAAAATTAGTTGAGCGGTAAACTTCACGGTTTGATGCAGCTGTGCTGGAACTTCTTCCAATACTTGCTACCATCTCCCCGGATCCCACATTGTCGAGTAATATTGAACCTTCAAACGTTGCGGGAAGGCCAGAAGTTATTTTTGCCCAGGTTGGTGAAGCATTGTTGCCGTTTGTTGTTCTGTAAATTCCTTTATCCGGGTTAACCATGTTCCCGACACTGACCACTATCTGGTCAGTGTTTGAAGGATCAATAGCAATATCCTTTACATAGGTTTTAGCAAGTATCTGGCTCCAGCTTGTTCCATTATTGGTAGAACGATATAAACCGTCTGTAGCACAGGCATAGATGGTGTTACTATTAGTCGGATCGAATGCCAGCATCTGGATGGCAAACATTTCTTCTGTTGTTTTAGTCATCACCTGTGACCAGGTGGTTCCCCCATTCGTACTTTTAATAATGCCAATGCCATAGGTGCCTCTTGCCTTCCATACATTATATCCAATATTGGAAGTATCAACACGGTAGACCTCACCTGTACCAGCATATATCACATTTGAATTAGATGGGTCAATAATAATAGATGAAACACCCAGTACATGCATATTAACCGGTACATATGACCAGTTACTGCCGGCATTGGTTGATTTCCAGATACCACCGCTTGCCGAACCCGCCCATAAGTTGTTAGGATTATTAGGGTCAATGGCAATACATTTTATCCGCCCACCAATTCTGCCAAGACCATCTGCAGAATGACCAAGTGATGCCCAGTTAGAAAAAGAAGTTACACGGCCATACCTGGTATTCATTTCCTTTATTTTCTGAACCTGATCCCAGGCTCTTTGATATTTATCATTCAGGAAATAAGGGTTAGGATATGCCCTTCCCTGGTACCACATGCTTAGTTGTTTATCTGCACCAGCCTCTTCTTCCTCTTCTTCATTCTCATAGTACTCTTCTTTTTCAGTTTCTTTATGAGAAATTTTCTGATCAATAACAAAATAGCTGACAGCAGAAATAATTACTGCCAGAAGTAACACAATTGGTTTTTTCATGATAATTGGATTTGGTAGGTTATTACTAAAGCAGAGATCATAGCTGTTAAGATCACTGCCGGGTTCTATTGTTTTTACTTATTTACAATTAATTTCTGATGAATGATCTGATCTCCGACATATATTCTTACAACATATACTCCTGCATTAAAAGACCCGGTCAGAGGCAATTCAATTGAATTTGAACCGCTGGTCAACCGCTGTACTTTCGAAAGCATCACACCTCCCTGCATATTTAATACCTGGATAGTTGCTTCATGAGCTTCGTTAATATTAACTCTTAAGGTTGTTTTTTCTTTTGCCGGGTTGGGAGCAATTGTCATGTTAACACTAAACTCATTGAAAGTAATAGGGCGGATAGCACTATAACGGTTCATACCTGAACCTTCTATGATCTTTAAACGGTAATATGAAGTACCTTTTAACGGATTATCATCATATGATTGATAATCGAATGTACCGGCAACTCCATGTGCCTGCACTGTACCAACAGATGACCAGTTCCTGTTATCTCCGCTTCTTTCTACTTCATAAGAATAAACTCCTGCTTCTTCCACCACACTCCAGTTCAATTTCACTTTTTTGTTCTCCAGGCTGGCATCAAAATTCAAAAACCTTGAAGCAAGTGGATAATTATCAACAGGTACAGGATAGTCCTCAACTTCACCCTTGGTAAAATACCCCGTTGCATGGCTTGATGTCATTCCCGCTGCAGCTGCAGTAATCCTGATTCTCAAATAAGTTGTTGCACCGGCAAGTAGCGGGGTAGTAATATTATTCCAGTATAAATATCTTGTTTGAACTGAACTGCTTGGTGTAATCGGGCCTGCCGGAATAACCGTTGCCGCTTCAGCAGCGTCAAAAGTGCCGTTACCGTTAAAATCGAGCCAGGCAATCACAGTTGCATTGCCCGTGCTATTATTATATAATGAAACTTGCGCAAGGTAGTTACCGGTTCCTGGCTGTAAGAACGGAACGGTTGTCAGCCCATTATCAGTATCAGCAGTTCCGTTGACACCTCTTTTCAAAAATTCCCTGCTCCATGAAGTAGATTCAACTGTTGTACTACCAATCCACATTGTATCTGCCCTTTCATGCACTGCCGGGCTTTCTATGGCAGGGTTTGCATAAGGGTCATAACTGGCGGGTGCATCTCCAAAATCACATTTAGGCCTAAAAGGGTCTGATCCATCACCAGCGTTACCTGGCCATGCAGGTCCGCCGCCGACACGGACAACAGTTTGGGGTGCTCCGCAATTACCTGCTTCATCATATGTTCCGATCACAGAATTTCCGGGTGTTGATCCCCTGAAATAATAAAGATTCTGAGCCCAGGTCATACAAGCCTGACCATTCCAATTAGTAGTTCCGGGATTATTATACAAGTTCGTTACAGCACCTGTCATCATATCATAATGGTGAAACTTACTTTGTGCATAGGTAACACAGCTTCCGCCACAGCTATTCCTGGCAGTATTAAAATTGTACAGTACACCGTTCTTTATTATAAAGTCACCCCAATCATGAATTGATGTTTGTGTACCAACGCCGCTTGTTGAAGCATTTGTGGCAAATACCTGCGTTGCACTGATTGGATTATTGCTGCCATCAAAGTCAATCCGGTAAACAATAGTTTCTCTTGTAGTAATGGTTGGTGAACCTCCTCCCGTTGAGTGTACACCTCCTTCTATTCCAAAATATAATGAGCCATTATAAAAAGAGCAGGCTGCAGATTCAACACCTCCATTCATCGTAGGTATATTAAATGGTGCAGCTGTTATATCTGCTATTATTACAGAGCTTGTCTCTGTGTTGTAATCATAACGTTTCACCTGCCTATTTGTATAATCCAATGAGGTATTTTCAGTAATGTAATATAAAAACCTGTTATAGGGATCGTAGCCAAACGAGTTGATATATGTTCTGGCCGGGTCATTAAAAAGAAGCCTTGCTGTGGCTGCTGCGGGATCAACCATATATGCTCCATCGTTATCCGGCGTTACCAGGAAATAATCAGGCATATTTTGAGTTGGTCCTACAAATGGCCGGTTATTGGCCCCCTGGTGCCAGTTGGTTGGAAACGCATTTGCAACACAGGCATTAATATCAGAAAGCCATGTTACGGGGTCAGTACCAATAGCAGTAAATGTTATGGTGATGGAGTTCACCGCACCCGGAACAGTAATTGTTGCAGCACCAAGGTTGGAAGCATTTCCTAATGCTGTTCCATTAGCGGTAATAGTTCTTATTAAAGGTGGAAGTCCAACTGCAAGGATTGTTCCGGGTTGTGTAACCACATTTACAGCTGTTGCCGCCCCCAGGTTATTGGTGGCTGTCATCGTAATCACCGCATTCAGGTCAATATCATACAAAGTAAAGTTAGGCGACCAAACAGGTGTGTTAAATGTCAGCGTAACTGTTTGCCCGTTTGCATTAGGATTGTATTGAACATCTTCTCCTGCATAGTTAGCCAGGTCTACCTGTATGTAGTAGCATTTTCTGCACTTAATCCTGCGCCCGGGTTTACAACGGCAGCATTATTGGTAACAATTGTTGCGGTGGCTGTACCAATTGCAAACTTTTGTGTTTGCTCCATTGCATCAGATACATAAGTATAATTTGTACCACTGACCCGGTAACCGTAAGGGGCAACATTAAGTCCACTATTATGATAATAGTCAAGATTATCCCAGTTAAGTTGGGCAGCATTGGGATAAGGCACAGGGCATTGTCCCGAAACAACTGCAGGTAAAAAAAGGGAAGCTGCAATCAAATGCAGAAAAAGGTACAGCTTTTTCATGATACAGATTTTAGGCACTGGTTTTTCAAAAAATTGGATTCAAGGATGGAATCCTATCAGCTAAGTTGCAAAGCAATTAATGGTTTTACTGTGTTTTACCTAAAAAACCATTAGTGGTAGCTCATAGTTTTCCGAGTGCTAAAATGAGAGTTTTTACTTAGAAAGACAACCATATCGTAAAGATTCAGGCGGAATAAAGTACTAGTACCCGGTGCCATCGTAAAGAATACAAATCCTGACCGGATTTTTACTGAAATCCGGCTCTCTGCCGGCGGAGAGCAGAAATCATTATTTTTACCGTCAATCTGTTTAATATGAATCAATATAAACCAGTTATTGGTATTACCTGCGGCGACCTGAATGGTATTGGAATTGAGTTAATTATTAAAACCTTTTCCGACAACAGAATACTTGACCATTGTACCCCCCTTATTTTTGCCTCAAATAAGGCCATTAATTTTTACCGGAAATCTATCCCCGAAATAAATTTCAACTATTCCAGCACAAAAGAATTTAACCGCATTAACCAAAAGCAGGTAACCCTTTTTAATTGCTGGGAAGAAGAAGTAGCTATCAACCCCGGTGAATTAAATGATACCGGAGGTAAATATGCAATTCTTTCATTGCAAACAGCTGTGGCTGCACTAAAGCAAAAACAAATTGACGGGCTTGTTACGGCCCCGATCCATAAAAAAAATATTCAATCGGCTGAATTCAATTTTACCGGCCACACTCCTTACTTAAAAAGTATGTTTGAGGCAAATGATGTTGTAATGATGTTGTGTGCCGGCAATTTCAGGGTTGGTCTTGTTACTGAGCATGTGCCGGTGGCAGAAGTTTCCAAACACATTACCAAAGAAAAAATTCTCAGCAAATTGAATATCATGCACAGAAGTCTGCAAAAAGATTTTGGTATTGATAAACCACGGATCGCTGTCCTCGGATTAAACCCGCATGCCGGTGATGAAGGACTGATTGGCACTGAAGAAGAAAACATCATTAAACCAGCTATCAAAGAAGCAAAAAACAATAATATGCTGGTAGTAGGGCCTTATAGTGCCGATGCGTTCTTTGCCCGCCGCAGTTTTGAAAAGTTTGACGCAGTATTGGCTATGTATCATGACCAGGGGTTAATTCCCTTTAAAGCATTAGCCATCGGTGAAGGAGTAAATTATACTGCGGGATTACCCGAAGTTAGAACATCGCCGGATCATGGTGTGGCATTTGACATTGCCGGAAAAGACAAAGCTGATACATCTTCCTTTGTTAATGCCGTCTTTGAATGTATTGACATACTGAACCGCAGGAATGAGTATGAAGAGAACCGGAAAAATCCGTTAAAGAAAATGACACCTTCTATTTTGGCAAATGCAAAAGACGAGGTAATAGATGAGGCAGGATAAGCTGCCTGCCCCATCCTGATGTTTATTGCACCTTAATGAATTTTGCTTTTTTCACTGTTTCTTTTTCTCTCACCTCAATAAAATAAATGCCTGGTTGTAAGTGGCTGAGGTTATTGACTTGCATATTATTAAATCCGCTGCTGATCGTTTCATGATATGATTTTACAAGCCTTCCTGTGGCATCAGTAATTTTTATTTGTATCAATCCATTGCTTGTAAAGAATCCACCAAGAGTAAAATTATTGGCTACCGGGTTGGGTATCACCAACAGCTTATCATTCTTAGCTCCTCCATTATTCACTTTGATAATAAGCGAATAATACCAGCCGGTGGTTTTGTCCACCATCCGAAGGCGGTAATAATTAAATCCGGCGAGATAAGTATCATCTAAAAAACTGTATTGCATTTGCCCAGCAGTATTTCTTGCCGTTTGATTATTTATCGGATAAAACTGGTGACCGTCAGCACTTCTTTCCACAACAAAACTGTCGAGATTGATCTCAGATTCAGTCGTCCATCTTACGAGGTTACCATTATCCTGTGCAGCCACGCCAAACGAATGAAGTATTAAGGGGAGTGTGCCGGTACAAGCAGGGAATATTTTTGAAGAATCGATTGTGCTTAATCCTGCGGCATCTGTAACCGTAAGTTTTATGAACCAATAATATGTCTCCCCATTACATCCTATACGGGATATCCGGGTACTGGTATTCCGGCTGGTATCTATTGGCTCAGGATGCTCATGATTATTATGCCGGAGAAAGGTTTGCCATTTATAGGTAAGCTGCCCGTTTGTATGCTGTGCATCGGTCACCGTAGCTGCACACTGGTATAATGTGTCTGCGCCAAGACGATAAGTGGAGTTTTTGACCGGGCTGGTAATGTTTACAACTGGTGGTGTATTGTTAGCCGAGATGATGATACTATCCACACTGGATGCCCCCTGGTTATCAGTTACTGTCAGTTTTACAACATATTTTTTAGGATTGCTGTTTGATGTAGTGAATGTGTGTGACGGATTGGCTGAAGTGCTGGTGTTGGAGCCGCTGGTGGGGTCGCCAAAGTTCCAGGAATAAGTAATGCTTCCTCCACCAGGATCATACGAAGTATTGCCGGTAAAATTAACAAGCAAGGGTGAGGTACCATAAGTTCTGTTACTGCTCATTACTACAACCGGCGCCTGGTTACCACCATAAGTGATTTTTTTTACAGTTCCTAATCCAAGGTCAACCACCACAAGACTTCCATCTAACGGGTTTTCTGTAACACAAACAATAGCTGCGAACCCCGTTGCGAAATTGGTCACTTTAGTTACCTGGTCAGAATATTGAATGGTAAAATTCTTCAGCCACGTTCCTCCGTAATCTGCCTGGAAGTATGTGTTCTTATACGAAACAGGAAAGAGGTTTCCACTGTACCAGCAACTTCCTGATGCTGCATTACCCTGAAAAGGTGTGCCGGTAACACCGGATGCAACCGTACCAATCTGATTCACCTTTAAAGTGTTCCCATCAAAATATTTTACCCTTGCACTATCTACCCCATGTTTCCAGTCAATAACAGGTACTCTGTGAAAATGACGCCTGCTATCCCCGCTGGAAATAGGTGTTGAAGAATTGCAGGGATTATAAACTGTATTAATGTTATCCGGCGTTGCCTGTTTTATAAGGTTTTGAAAAGTGAAATATTGTTGTGTGCAACCGCCGACCCCATAAAGTGGATTGGTTTCATCCCTGTTTGATGTTGTGGCTGAAGCATAGCTTGATTGATAATTAAACCCTTCAAATATTGGCCAGCCGCAGTTGCTGGCAGGGGTTCTGATTATATTCAACTCTTCATACTTATCCCAGCCAACATCACCAACATATAATTCACCAACATCACCTGCAGCTGGATTAGTAGCTCCTGTATTTGGCCGTACGCAAAACCGAAAAGGATTTCTTAGCCCCAACGTCCACACCCTGCTTCTTGCACTGCGTGGAGATGCTGATTGGTAAAAAGGGTTACTGCTTATACCATTTCCCGTTGCAGGATCAATCCTGATAATTTTACCTGCCAGAGAATTGATCATCTGAGATTTAAAAGCACCTACATTTTCATTAGATCTGATGTTTCCATCAGTTATAGCTTGTGAATAGTAGGTTTCAGTAAGGTTACCGGCATCTGTTGTATTATAACTGGCCGCATCTCCACAACTGGCAAGTAAAGTTCCATCTGCAGCAAATGCCAGCGATCCGATGCCATGTGATTCATGCAAAATGGGAAATCCGGTGCTTTTACTTTCACCTAACAGAACTGTTCTTGTAGTAAGGTCTGCAATTTGATTGCCCCCGCTGGTTATCAATTTATACCGGGTAATTCTTCCAACTGTAGCCTTATAATAATCATTAGTACTGCTATTGTAGCTGCCCGTACCATAGTAAATCAAGTGATGCCTGTCAACCACATATAATAAATAGATATATCCATTTACATCAAAATTCGGGTCAAGTGTAAAACCAAGCAATCCATGATCCCGCCAGTTACCAACTTCAGGCGAAATATCAAGAACAACGGTAGACTGTTTTACATAAGTCTGAGAAGTGGTATTCCAGTTACATACATATACTTTCCCACCTTTCTCCCAAACAAATAATTTAGTACCAGTTTTACTAAAGACTGCTCCACAAGGCTCACTCCACCCAGAGCCGATATTAGAAGCTGAAAAATTTGCGTCAGAAAAAGTCTGGGCCTTAAGCTGTAGAATACCAGTGGCAAAAAATAATACCGTTGCAAGTAAAAGATGTTTCATGATCCTGATCAGTTTAGTTTTAATAGGGCTTTCAGGAAATGGACATTATTACCATTGAATAATGGCATGGGTTTCAACCTGAAGATGAAATGAAAAAATAGCTTACAGGGGAGATTGAATAATAAGTCGGCTTATTCGGAGGAAAGGGATTTATACAGATTAACGGGAGCACAAAGTAAAATAAAATGTGCTCATATGCAATAGCATTACAGGACAATAGGGATTTTACGATTCTATTGGAAAACTGAATCCGGCACCCCCTTATTAATTGTATAGCTGGAATAGCTGATCTCTACTTTGCCTTTTTTATCCTTCAGTTTGTCAGGATTTTGTTCGGGTTTGCTTCCATCATCATAGTCGAAAGTGATCCCCTTAGGAAGTTTATAGTCCTTTGTATTAAAAGTAAAGACCACTTTATCAGCCAGCCCATACTCCGCATATTTACCATAGCTCATCTCTAATTCATACGTTCCGTTCTCTTTTGTCGTCGTTTTGGCCTTTTTTATCAGCGACTGCGCCTCATCTATATAAAGCGTTGAAAGGACAACCTCGGAGTTCTCATCCTTTGGCAACAACTTAATAATACGGAGATTGGTTTTTGCTTCTTTGCCCATATCAATCATATCGAACCCAGAGGTATTGATAAAAATATTGCTCAGATTAATGTTCACTGAACCTTTCGGTATAAATGAAATACCGCTTTCATTGTTGATACGGAGTTTGTTGGGTTTCTTATAAAACACTTTTACATTAGCAATCGGAGCTTTGATAAAAATGACATTCGTTTTCATTTTCCCCTTGGCTTCATAATCGTTCACTTTATCAAGCTTTGCTTTGACATTCTTAATTACATCCTCAGCTGTTTGTGCCTTCGTCAGCACTACAATACTCAGCAATACTACAAGTATTAGACTCTTTTTCATCCTGTATCGATTTATGTTAGAATATCTTTTCTTTTAAAAATCCAGATGGCACTGCCCACAAAGCCGATAATATATATAACCAGTATACCCAGGCTCCGCATAATTGCAGGCAGATTTTGTATTGTGCCATCAATTGTTTTGTTGTCTGCATCCGCCTGCACATAAAAGAAACCTTTCCAGGCTACCATATGCGTAGTAAACAGGTACGGCTTTACTGTTTTGTCATAAATCGGAATGTTCATTTCAGATAAAATAGTAAATACAATTACTATGCTCATCGTGGCAATAATGGGTCCGATAGAGTTTTCCGCAAACACACTTAACAAAAATGCCAGTGCAGAAACTGTAGTTAACGCTACTGCCGCATAACCAAATGCTGCCACATATCTCCACAGTACATCGAAACTATTCATCATTTCAATGCCTTCGGACCTGAATATAACCAATGTATTCGTTCCAAATATGAGCATACTGCCGAATAGTGCAAGTATGGCCAGCCAGATCAATAATATAAGTGTATAAATAACAGAGGCCATGAATTTTACCAGCATATACTCTGTACGACTTACTGGCCTGGTAAGAGATAATCGCAGTGTACCCATGTTTGCTTCACCAGCGATCGCATCGCCGGCAATCAATGCTACTAACAATGGCATTTGAATCAGCAGGATATTCAGAATAGCAAAACAAATGAAATATCCGTTCAGCAAACGATTTTTAAATTCGTCTGTAACCTCAAATGTGTCCTTTACATCATTCAGGATCAGATCGAGATATGATTTGCCATCAAACTTCAATCCCACCTGGAACAGGAAAACAATAGCGGCCACCGCCCCAAAAGCAATATAAGTTCTGGGCCGTTTGAATATTTTAAATAATTCAATTTGTAAGAGTTTCCACATGAGGATGGCCTGTTAATGATAAAAAATAATCTTCCAGTGAATGCTTAGAATGAAATGAAAGGATGTCAACATCCATTTGTACCAATTCCCTTAATGTTGAGGGTATTTCATTACGGTGTAATTTGAGTAATATGCAGTCGTTTCTCCTGCCTTGTACCAATTTTTGTAATCCTGATTGATGTAATTTTTCATAAGCTGCTTCATCGTTCATCGTCTTTAACTCCACTATGGTTTCAGCCGGGTCGAACAGATCGTTAACCTTTCCTTCTACTACTTTTTTCCCTTTGTCAATAATTATCATGGAATCAGCGATCAATTCCATTTCACTAAGCAAGTGAGATGAGATGAGAAGGGTTTTATTCATTTCCTTACTAAGTTGAAGAATAAGATTTCTTATATCAGCAATCCCTTGTGGATCTAATCCATTTGTAGGCTCATCAAGAATTATAAGTTTCGGATCATGTACCAGTGCTGTTGCTATACCCAACCGTTGTTTCATTCCTTGAGAGTAGGTTTTCACCTTGCTATGGGCTCTTGGTGCAAGTCCAACCATTTCCAGCTGGTCCATAAGTTTCTTTTCAGAAACCTTTACCCCACTCATGGCAGCAAAAATCCGGAGGTTCTCCAATGCGGTCAGGTATTTGTAGAGATCTGGCCGTTCAATAATGGCACCCACTTGCCGGAGTATTTCTTTCCGATGATTTTTTAAATTAAGGCCGAATATTTCTATTTCACCAGAGGTTGGTTTTATTAAAGTAAGCAGCATCCTGATGGTTGTAGATTTACCTGCCCCGTTTTGACCAAGAAACCCATACACCTGTCCAGACTCAACTGTAAAAGAAAGATCATTTACTGCCTTTATATCCCCGAAATCTTTGGTTAAATTTTTTACTTGTATGATACTGCTCATCCGCTGTAGATAACGGGCAAATGTATTAAACGTTCACCCGGTTAATGATGTATTTATTTTTTTATGAAAATATTTTATTCAAAATACTTGCATATATCGAAGCCGGATATTAGGTTTGTTTTCGATTCGGAAAACCACATATACCCACGTAAAACTACGATAAACATCCGTACCTGAACCTACATTTTTCTCTATTCAAGTACGGCTTCATTTAAAGTAATTTCTTGCAGGTGGTATAATTTTCAACCGAAAACTAACATCCAATATTTCTGTGGGCAACTTGAAGTCCGTAATTCAAACCCCTAAGAAATGACAAAGTACACCGCTTTTGTAATTATTGTAGCATTAAGGATCATGTATCATCCATCTGATGCTCAAACTGAGATAGCCCCTTTTACAAGCCCATCACCTCTTCCAGCATCCACCATTTCTATTACTCCTGCTAAACTCCTGAATGTGAATGGCAGCATCATCCAGAATAAAGTTGTTTTGAACTGGGAGGTCGGTGAAAACGAAACTGCCGATCAGTTTGAAGTAGAAAGAAGTACTGATGGTAAAAATTTTTCTCTTGCCGCCCTCGTATTCGGTACAGATAAACCCGCCACTGATAAGTACCAGTTTTATGAAAAAGCCGGCAACCAACGGGTTTTATACCGCATCAAACTGATTAATAAGAACCGGCTGACAGAATATTCTGCAGTGATTGAGGTTAATTCTAACGTTTAAAAAAGTTAGTATGGCGAAGTCAGTAAAAAAAGCATTACAGGAAGAATACAATCGTCTCAGAAAGGCAATGAAAAAAATAACAACACACAAAAAGAAAGAGACTATTCCACAATTAGTATTACAGCCCGTTCGCAATAAAAATATTTGAGGGGTACTATTTCTAAAATTTTCATACACTTAGAGTACCAATTGAGAAGAAGCCCTTTGTCTAAGGGGCTTTCTCATTTTTATCCCTTTCCCAGGTAAGACTGGAGATTGCTCACATACTCCTCAAAGGCTTTGATACCCTGCCGTGTGATCCTGCAAATTGTTTGCGGATAATTATCCTTGAATTGTTTTGTTACTTCTATATAACCGGCATCTTTCAATTTTTGAATTTGCACACTCAGATTGCCCGCTGTGGAATTGGTTTTTTCCCGGATGAAAGTAAACTCTGCTTCCT
The DNA here is from genome assembly GCA_037045605.1 of Chitinophagaceae bacterium. Lineage (GTDB taxonomy): Bacteria > Bacteroidota > Bacteroidia > Chitinophagales > Chitinophagaceae > JJ008. The sequence continues at coordinate 274,335 of JBAOHK010000023.1, forward strand.
TCACGCCGATAAGAAGTGACATAATAGCAAGCCGGAGCTGCGAATGTAATATGGGGTCAAGATCTTTAAACATCAGCGGCTAATCCTTTCTTTGCTTTCTTGTAATCACTTTCCATTATAATACCGGGTATCAGCCACGCAACAATTGCCGAAACCGCTGTCAGTAATAAGTCAATTTTTATCGTAGTGTAAATTGTGATAACAGAACAAGCCCAGCAAAGTAAACCACCCCATAACATGGGTTTAAATTTACAGGCAGCTCCCGTAACAAATGTTGGAATCCCATATAACAGTAAGAAGAGTGGTGCGATGAACTCACGGAATCTGAAAACTGAGGGATGACCAGCTAACTGGTTATATTCTGCTGAAACAGGTTCCCATATTTTAAAGACATTATTGATAATAAAAATCATCAGGAAGATGCTGATTCCAAATCCAAGCCACAGGTAGTCCATATAAATGTCATCATAGGTTTTTACTTTCCGTTCTTTTTTTTCTTTGATAGTAATAAAAATTTGCGGCACTATTGCTAAAATAGTAAGCCAGTATATATCAAAAGGCAACCTGAAATCAAACTGAAGCTCTGCTAATTTCACTAATGCACAAATGGCAATAATGGAACCCCACATCATTGCGCTAATGCCTGTGTCGTGGTAGGAATCCTTCGCCTTATTGATCATCATAGCTATAAGATCAAGGCTTTCCTTTTCGGTTAATTGTTTTTCTGACGGTATCATAACAAAAAATTATTTATTGGCTTTATTGTTTCCAGAGCGAAGAAAGTAAGCAGGTATAATGTAGCTAACTAAAATAGCCGCTGCGCCGAACAACATCTGGTAATCATACTCCACATAAACTGCGCCTATAGCCAGGGCCCAGGCTATGACGCCTCCAGCAATCAACGGTTTGAATTGCAGTATGCTACCGGAGACAAAAGTCCCGAGGCCATATAACAAAATAAAAAATGGAAATATAGCCGAGCCCCAGCCAATTTTGGACAAGATCATACTTAATACGAAAAAACTAATCCCCATTCCTGTCCACAGGTATTTCATACTATCGCCTATATATGTCCTCGTTTTTTTGGTCTTGCTCTCTTTAAGGCCATACCAGATACTAAATACAACTCCAATAACTATCAACCACCATACCTGGTAATGTTGTTCATATTTCATTATATGCTTAAGAATAAATTGCCCGGTGCAGGCAACAAAAGTTATCCATCCCCACACCAGGAAATAAATACTGTTGTGGGAAATATCCTGCTTTGTCTTATTTATCATTGACTGGATAAGCTCCAGGCTTTGTTCCGGCGAAAAATTATCCTGTTGCATCTGATTAATTTTAAAATGAAAATTTGCTCCGGTCCTTTATTTAACTCAGGATTACCGGGGCAAATCTGTTAAATTATTTCGCCTATTTAATCTGCGAAAGGAAATATTTTGTTTGCCCCAGCCCCCAGTTTGGATGAATGTTGCTCTCTGGTTTATATGTATCGAACTTGCTGGATGCTGTTTCAAATTTTTTCTTTGCCTCCTGTTTATCACCTCCGTACTGTTCAGGGGTATAAAATAAATCCTGCCCTTCAAGAATATAAACCCTTGGGTTCTCGGGATTCAATTTTTTTGCTGTTTCAAGTGCTGCAGAAGCAACAGGGCCATATTCCTGGTATCTCGCCATCGGGTTTGCCATCATCCTGGCTGATGCAAGCATCTTTTTTACGCACCATATCTCTGAGTTGTTTTTATTCAATTCATCCGCCATATTCAGTAATGCTTCTGCTTTATCGGCCAATGGGTCAATATCAGCAGTTTTATCGCCGAAACTACCATCCATTGTGAAAGTATAGGTAGCATTAAGATTTGCTAAAGCTGCATAATAAAAAGGCAGCCATTGTGTTTTTTCAGCATTTGCAATTCGCTCAAAAGAATTGGCCAGTGTTATCAGGCCATCATAACTCCTTGTGGTATCAATAGAAGGCACTAATGCTTCCATCGCTTTAGTGTACTTTGTCACTTTGGGCAAACGTTGCTGTCATCAGGCATACTGCAACAGCAAAAGAGAAACCTTTTTTCATCGTTGATGTTTTTGTTAGTGATAAATTTATTTTTCTGTCTATCTGGCAACCGGACTTACCGTCGGCCATTTTAATATCATCATAAAAAATGAAATAACCGGTGTGGCCAATGCCATGAAACCCCAAAACTCCCATTGTTTTAACAGACCAGTAAATTTTTTCTCTTCATAATTACCATTTCTGATACTTGTATCCAGGTATCGTTTCATTTTAGACTGCAACGGGGCAACTTTAAAGGAAAAAACAAACCTGACAAAGAAAACAATACAATCGGCCAGAATATCCATCCTGTAGCCAGCAATGGTATCCCGGCATAAATCGCAGCAAAAAAGCCTCCTGCAGTGATAATGATTACTCCGGGAATAGTGAATAATCTATCAGATGCTATTATTCCCGAAGCGGTGTGCTGGATTACTTTCATATCTTTTGTCTTTACAGCATATTTCATCCAAAAAAGGCCGGTAGTGATATTGCCTAAAAAGGCTACCACAGCCAGCAAATGAATTGTTTTGAGAATAAGATAATAATTCATATGATAAATGCTCAGTTTATAGACCATTATTGATTACCTCGTCGCTTCTGTCCACACCAAAGCTGATAAAGGCGCCGAGGAATACAAACATTCTTGAAGTCGGTACTATTGCTTCTTTTCTTATACCATTATACGAATACTGATAGCCATAGGTCTGCTTGATATTAAAGATGTTGCTTACCTGGAAAACATATACAGCAAATGTCTTTGCATCTTTTTTACCGATAAACGGCAGATAGTTAAGCGCAGAAACTTACGTTATGATAATCGGGAATAGTTCCCCTGTCGTTGAATTTATAGCTAGTTCCATCATACCCGATATTATAGTATGGTCTTCCGCTGGCATAATTGTAGGCAACGTTTACATTCGTTTTCATTTTCTGTACAAACTTTTTTACCACAAGTGAGCTGGTATGCTTTGCCGCAAAATTTGGCGTAATAGCAAAAGGAAAGGTCAGGAAATCTCTTTTTGTATCCAGGTAAGAATAAGATATCCAGTAATCAAGATTTTTGATTGTTTTCTTATCTCGCCAGAAAAATTCAAACCCTTTTGCATCGCCAAAGCCGTTGTTATTAATAGCAGCTTCCCGGAAGTTGATAGTCCCGGTTTTTAACCAGGTTATCATATTTCTTATAAAAGACCTCTGCACGGAATGACTGTCTGATTATGCAACTTTTTGATATTGGGCAATATAATGAGTGGCCTTCATAAACGATAAGTGTAGTTGGGCGAAGGCAGGTATCTTCTTTCCGGGTCCTGGTAAAAAATACCATATGCCAAAGACGCCTGGCTCCCTTTTCCTAATTTATAAGCGACGGAAAAACGGGGTGCAATATTTGTTTTATCAAGCAAGAGAAGAATACTCAAAACGAACACCCCCTTTTACAGCCAGTACATTCGTTGCATACACATCTGCCTCTGCAAACACAGCATTGATGTGCCCCTTTAAAGTATCGGGATATTTCTGACCATCATAAGCAGTATAGACAGATTTGTCATTGCTGTAATTATATTCCGTTCCGAAACGGACTGCACTCAATCCTTTCAATTTCTTTTCAAGCACTGCTTTTAAATTAAAATAGTTGCCCTTTGTATTAACAGCAAACTTTTTAAACTCCAGGTTGCCCAGCAGAATATCCTGCTTGTTCTGGTTCTGCATTCCGCTATTAATATCGTCTTTATTATTAGTATATGAAAATCCTGCATTTATCTTCCATCCCTTTACCTAAATTTTCTTTCCACGCCAGGTTATGATACATGTTTTTATTGCCGATAGAAAACCTGTCAAGATACCCGAGCGAATCAATGCTGTTAGTTGTAAAAGCCAGTTTGTTACTGCTGAAATAGCCGTAATATTTCAGCATTCCCGTCTTTGAGGTTTTGATACGGAAATTGGCATCAAGATTATGATAGGTTGGCACTTTTGAAAAATCCTGTTTTTGTTTGATAAGAGCAAATGCAAGACTCAGGTCTGTATAGCCATAATCAAACACCCCATGACGATTTTTTGTTTTTTGCAAGATGCTGGAGACCTGCATTAGCACTTAAAACAGTTATGCCAACATTAGCAGATGATTGCTCCGGTAAGATCAATTGATTCCAGTATTGAGTGCTGAAGAAAGAGCCTGACCATATAGAGCAGAATACCCGCCGGTACTAAATACTGTTCCTTTGAAAATAAAGGGGGAGAAACGGCCAAACTGTGCAATATTAGGAACACTGCTATAAAAGAAATTATTTACGAGGGTGCCGTCAATAAATGTTTTTGTTTCTGCGGCAGTACCACCTCGAACATAAAGGCCCTCACTCTCCCCTACCTGTTGTGCACCGGGTAATGTTTTCAAAGCCCCTGTTATATCGCCATTAGCACTGGCAGTAGTTACAATATCAATTGGGTCTAAAACTGCCGCAGCCCTTTTTCTGTCACTGGCCTCAAACGTTCCTGCGGAAAGTACAACAGCTGTCAGTTCACTAATTTCTTCCTTTAATGTTGCATCAAAAACCACCGGACTTGCTGATAAATTTATTTTCTGTTCGATAGTTTTATAACCAATTGAACTTATTACCAGGATTTGCTCACCTTTCTCGGTTGTCTTGAATGAGTATTTCCCTGTAGAATCAGAAGTGCCTCCGTCGTAACTGTCTTTTATTGATATGCTGACACCGGCAATTGGTCTTGACTTATTATCTTTTATCATTCCCTTAATAATTACCTGTGCGGATACTGATTGGAATAACCCTGCAGCAAGTAATATCAAACATCCAATTATCATCTGTCTCATAGTAAAAATCATATTTTGGGCACAAACATAAAGTAGTTTATATTATAAACCAAATTAATTTTATATAAAAAAGCCGCCTCTGCAAAACAGAGACGGCTGGAACCCCTATCTAAATTTTTATTGCTTTACTATTTTCTGTTGCGCTGTCTGCCCTTCACAAGTAACTTTTACGATATACATACCACTGTTTAAATTGCTCACATTCAATGTTTCAGTTTGACTGCTATTTGTTGACTGAATTTTCTTTGCCATTTGTCCAGTCAGGCTGAAAACTTCATATACAACTTTCTTATTCTGCCAGTTTGCCGGGATGGTGATACGTATCTCATTGCTTACCGGGTTAGGATAAGTAAGGATAGTGATATTGTTTTCAGACTGCTTGCTGATCCTGATGATACGAACATCAGAGTACTGATTCTTACCATCAACATCAACTGAGCGAAGCCTGTAAGTAAATAACTCCTGATTGAATACTGCTGATATTATCAGCCAGGGTATAATCAACTTTAGATGTAGTGTTGCCATAGGCAAACACCATTCCCGCATCGCTGTAGCTTGTTCCATCAGTAGCTTCTTTCCACTACAAAATGGCTAAGGTTAGTTTCAGTTGCAGTTGACCATTTCAGATCAACTTTGCTATTATTATTTAAAGTAGCAGAAAATGAACTGAGTTTTACTGGTAAGGTTGATGGATAGTTAAACCACTTCATGTATACACTAAATTGTCTTACTGCATTACTTGGGCTTGATTGTATTAGCTCCGTATTTTATTGTAAATGATGAAATATTTGAATTACTTGCAGTAAACATATTCGCTAAAGAGGAAGTATCTATTCCATTTCTCTCGATCCCAAGTACATTCTGGGCGATGAAATCACCTGAATGTAATCTGACTAATAGAAATATCAGGAGTTGCTGTCATGTAATTCATCGTGCCGCCATTTCCAATATTAATTCTTACAAACTCTTTTAAAGTATTATTCCCGTCCAAATCAAGTGCGGTTGCATTTACAATTGGAATTATTACCTGGGTTGTAGATCCATGCTGAAAAAACTTTACAGTGAATACTGCGTATGACAGCACCAATTACGCCTCCACTTTGGACTGCTGGTTGGAATGCCTCTTTATAACCTGTACCGTTACTGTTATCGTCTATTTTATTAATCTTAGCTCCATTAACCAGGCTGTCGATACTTATTTCTGCATCAACATTGTTATCTACATTTTGGAAGATGTATTTGGCTCCAACCTGCAGGTCAGTTCCGGAAGTAAGTTGAAAATTATCAAACTTAAGTCCGGTTCCATTACTGCTGCCACCACCAGGACCAGATTGTGCATTTACCGATACTGAAAGGATTGTTACAGCAATAACAAGTGTAATCTTCTTGAAAAATTGCTTTGGAGAAAAAGTTGTTTTCATCGTTCTCAATTAAGGGTTCAAGATTAAAAAGTAGTCGGTTGTTCTTTTGAACTTGTCCTTCAGAAAGCAATGAAAGCCGATATATGAGAGTTGAAACAGACCGGGAAGTAATTTCCCGTTTTGTGAGAGGTTTGTTTCAGGGGTCGGATTTCGTCGTTTTCTAAGGATTCGTTCGATTCTGGTACAAACATAATACGCAGTTATTTTACTTGCAAATTTTTCGAGGATTTTTTCGCAACAAAAACCGTATTTTATGTAGTATAATTACGATTTGTTTTGATTACCAATAGGTTGAAATTTTTTGTATCGAGATATCAGCGGGGATTTTACTTATAATAAAGTCGTAAAAGATCATTGACCCTCCAAAAAAGAATGTCGAAGCTAAAACAAGAAAGCATTTTCTATCAGCCAGAGAAGTTTACATAATAAAAAAATCCTGCCTTCAGAGGCAGGATTGAAATTTATTATATGATTACTCCTTACAATTATTTGTATTGAGGAATCAGGCCATTTGCTAATTCAACCATTTTCTTAATACCTTCTTCAGGCAGATTACCTTTTTTGAATTCAGCAAGTACATCCGGCAGTTTGTTATCCATTTCCATCAGGAAATGTTCTTCAAACTCTTTTACTCTCTTCACTGCAACATCTTTCAATAAACCATTTGTACCAAGGTAAATGATCGCAACTTGTTTCTCCACTGAAAAAGGTGTGTACTGCAATTGCTTCAGCACTTCCACGTTACGGGCACCTTTATCAATTACATTCTTGGTAGCAGTATCCAGGTCGCCACCGAATTTAGAGAAGGCTTCCAACTCACGGTAAAGAGCCTGGTCGAGTTTCAGCGTACCGGCAACTTTCTTCATGGATTTGATCTGTGCATTACCACCCACACGACTTACAGAGATACCTACGTTGATAGCAGGGCGAATACCTGACAGTGAACAGGTTCGTTTCAAGGAATATCTGGCCGTCAGTGATAGAGATTACGTTGGTAGGGATATAAGCTGATACGTCACCAGCCTGCGTTTCGATAATCGGCAAGGCTGTTAAAGATCCACCACCTTTTATCAAGTGCTTAATGACTGTCTGGTACATCATTCATATTCTTTGCAACAGCATCATCACTGATAACTTTTGCAGCTCTTTCCAACAAACGACTGTGGAGATAGAATACGTCACCAGGATAAGCCTCACGACCCGGAGGACGACGTAACAACAATGATACTTCACGATAAGCCACCGCCTGTTTTGAAAGATCATCATAAATAATCAATGCAGGACGACCGGTGTCGCGGAAGAACTCGCCGATAGCAGCACCAGCAAAAGGAGCATAGAACTGCAATGGTGCAGGATCTGATGCAGAAGCGGCAACGATGATTGTGTACTCCATCGCACCATTATCCTGCAATGTTTTCATTACCTGTGCAATGGTAGATGCTTTCTGACCAATGGCCACATATATACAATAAACAGGTTTGCCCGCTGTCAAAAAATTCTTTCTGGTTGATAATGGTATCAATACAAATGGCTGTTTTACCAGTCTGACGGTCACCGATAACCAACTCCCTCTGTCCACGACCAATTGGAATCATAGCATCAATAGCTTTGATACCGGTTTGGAGTGGCTCTTTTACCGGCTCACGAAAGATCACACCCGGTGCTTTTCTTTCCAGCGGCATTTCATATAACTCTCCGGTGATCGGGCCTTTGCCATCAATCGGCTGACCCAAGGTATTTACTACACGACCGACCATTCCTTCTCCTACTTTAATAGAAGCGATCTGGCCGGTACGTTTTACTTTAGCACCTTCTTTTATTGCTGCCGCTTTCACCCATCAATACCACACCCACATTATCTTCTTCCAGGTTCAAGGCGATAGCTCTTACTCCGTTTTCAAATTCCACCAGTTCACCGTAGCGAACATTGCCCAATCCGTATACACGGGCAATACCGTCACCCACCTGTAACACAGTACCTACTTCTTCCAGGTCTGCCGAGGCGTTGAAGTTGCTCAACTGCTGGCGCAGTATCGCTGATATTTCATCTGGTTTAATCTCTGCCATATTATTTTGTTTATCTGTTTGTTTTATTATCTGACCTTATAAATAAAGTCGTTGTTCTCGAATTGTTTGGCGATGGCTTTCAGGTCGTACGATATACTTGCATCAACCAGTTTATCCCCGGCCTGTAATACAAAACCACCGATTATTTCAGGGTCTACTTTTTCTTCAAGTTCCACATTTTGAAAGCCCGACAGATTTTTTTACCTGTTCGATGATCGCCTTCTTAACATCATCAGAAACTGGTGTGGCCGTTGTCAATTTAATGGTCTGAATGTTTTTCTTTTCTTTATATGCAGTGATGAAGGCGTTGCTGATTTCGGGCAAATTACTTTCACGGCCTTTTGTAATGAGCAACCTGTTAAAACCGGCTGTTATTTCACTGATGTTTCCACCAGTAACTGCTTCCAGAATTTTCTTTTTAGTATCGCCTTTGATAATAGGGCTACGCAACAGGTTTACAAAATCCCGGTTGCTTTTGCACACAGCCTGCAGCCATTGCATATCTGCAAACACTTCTTCCAGCTGACCTTTTTCAATGGCAAGGTCAATCAATGATTTGGCATATCTCGTTGCTAAACGTGGATTCGGCATTGCTACTCTTTTAATTCATTTTTACTTCATCAACCAGACCTTTGATGTGAGCTTCCTGGGCATCTTTGTTACTCAACTCTTTTCTCAACACTTTTTCACTCACTTCTATCACCAGTTTACCTACCTGGTTTTTTACTTCGGTCAATGCGGCCATTTTCTGTGCATTAATAGCAGCCTGTGCTTCTACAACGATCTTGTTTGCTTCTGTTTTGGCCTGCTCTTTTGCTTCGTTGATGATCCTGTCTTTTGTTTCCCTTGCCTCTTTCAGCAATTTGGCTCTTTCTTCACGGGCCGAAGCCAGTAATGCTTCATTTTCATTCTTCATTTGGGCCATTTCAGCTTTTACCTTCTCGGCAGTAGCTAATGACTCAGCGATAGTTTCTTCCCTTTTCTTCAATCCGCCAACTATTGCAGGCCAGGCGAATTTTTTTAAAATGAAAAATACAATAAGGAAAGCCAGCATCGTCCAGATGATCAAACCAAATGAAGGCGTAAGTAATTGCATAGAAAATATTTTATTCGTCGCTAATTAATAATCAAAGTAAAAACTGCATCCTCCGCCCTGTGCATTGGATGCAGTAGTTTTTTTAAAGCACCATCGCAAGGAAACCAATGATGATAGAGAACAACGCAGCTCCTTCTACCAGGGCGGCAGTAAGGATCATGTTGCTTCTGATGTCATTGATAGCTTCCGGCTGACGGGCAATAGCTTCCAGGGCACCTTTACCGATCTGGCCAATACCAATACCGGCACCAATTGCACCCAGACCTGCGCCAATTGCACCACCTGCATTTGCCATGTCTGCTAAGAGAGTTAAATCCATGATTGTGATTTTATATAATGATTAAAAAAAGACTTTATTAATGATGTGCTTCTTCTGCATGATGTTCGCCTTCAAATGCCTGGCCGATGAAAACCGCCGTTAGCATGGTGAAAATGAATGCTTGAAGAAATGCTACCAATATTTCGATAAAATAAATAAACACTGTAAACCCGATTGAAAATGGTGCAAATCCAATACCTGCATATTGGTTCAAAGCTCCCAAAATGAAAATCAGGGAGATCAGGCAAATAATAAGGATGTGACCTGCCACCATATTGGCAAATAACCTTATCATCAAGGCAAATGGTTTAGTAAATACACCCAATATTTCTACCGGGATAAGGATAATTTTTACACCATGCGGAACGGGAGGCCAGAAAATGTGCTTCCAGTAATGACTGTTACTGCTAAACATGATAACAATAAAAGAAATAACGGAGAGCACCAGTGTGAAAGCAATATTACCTGTTACGTTAGCGGAACCAGGTATAAGACCAAAGATGTTGTTAATCAGGATAAAGAAAAAGATAGTAAGAAGTAGTGGCAAATACTTAGGATACTTGTGCCCCAAACTTGGCTTTGCTACTTCATCTTTTACGAAATTCACTACAGTTTCAATAGTGTTCTGCATTCCTTTCGGGGCAGAAGTAACCCCTTCTCCTTTTTTATAACGCTTCGCAACTGCCAGCATTATCCAAACAAGAATAGCCAATGCCAGTATCATCTGCACCACATTACGGGTAAGTGAGATATCATACACTTTTACTGTCGGGTCAAACTTGCCATCTGCTGTAACCGGAACAATAGACCCAATAAAGTATTTCTTAGGGTCTAATCCTAGCTCGGCCCTGTTATGCTCTGTCAGCACCATGTAGCCTTTATAGCTTTCATGACCATGATGGAATTTTGAAGAAAGGAAAGTGGTAAACCCTCTTTGCGGAGAGTAAAGAATTACCGGCAAAGGGACGGTTACATGTTTTTGGTGCTCTTTAGGACCATATGAAAGAAAATGGAACTCATGAGCATCCATAATGTGACCAAAAATGACCTCGTTCGCATCAAATAATTTGGGCTTTTTTTCTTCCCCGTGCTGCTCCGCCGGCTGACCATGATTTTCATGGCCTTCCTGGGCCAAAACAGGCAAAGAAATTACAACAAAAAAAACGCTGAAAGCCGCTACCAATAAGGATTTTAAACGTCCGGAGATCATACCCATCCTGAAATTTGCGGCAAAGATAAGGGGGTGGGGTTTAAAAACCACAAAAAAGGAAGAAAATGGATGCGTCTGTTTACGAAATCAGGCGACTTTTGATTTGCTGTCAAATTGCAGCTGGTAAAGCTTGAAATAGTACCCTTTCAGGGCCATTAATTCATCGTGGGTGCCCATTTCCCGGACCTCGCCTTTGTCCAGTACAATTATCTTACTGGCCTTACGGATAGTGGACAGCCGGTGGGCAATAACGATGGAGGTCCTCCCATTTATTAAAGTATCGATGGCATGCTGGATTAGCATCTCACTTTCTGTGTCTACGGAGGAGGTAGCCTCATCAAGAATGAGGATAGAAGGATTATATAATAAAGCCCGGATAAATGATAGCAATTGCCGCTGACCCAGCGACAGGGTGGCCCCTCTTTCCATTACATTATAATCATAACCGCCTGGTAACCGAATTATGAAATCATGCATATCAATCATTTTGGCGGCTTCAATCACTTTTTCCCGGGAAATGTCAGGGTTGCGCAGTGTAATATTATCTATCACGGAGCCGGAGAATAAAAACACATCCTGCAAAACAACCCCAACATTCCTTCTCAATGCATCCAGTTTATAATCCTCTATACTTATATCATCCACTTTTATCTGCCCTTTCTGTATATGATATAACCGGTTCAGTAAACTGATGATAGTGGTCTTACCACTACCTGTATGACCAACAATAGCAATCGTTTCTCCGGGCTTTGCTTCAAAACTTACATCTTTCAATACATAGTTCTCATCGTTGTAAGCAAACCATACCTTTTCAAACGTCAGTTTCCCTTTCACCACTTCAGGTGAAACAGTCCCATTATCATCTGCGAAATCTTTATTGTCCAGCACTTTGAAAACCCTTTCACTGGCGATGATGCCCATCTGGAGTACATTGAATTTATCAGCCAGAACCCTGAGCGGACGAAACAGCAGGTTTAAACAAAGTATAAATGCCACCAGTGTTCCCTGCTGACTTTGTTGTAAGTGAAAGGCTTCTTTTGATGTCCACCAAACGGCCAAACCAATAGACAGGGCCAGTACGATCTCTACAACCGGAAAGAAAACTGAATAAGCAAAAATGGCTTTGATGTTAGCATTACGGTGTTCCTTATTTATCTTTTTGAATTTATCAAACTCTCTTTCCTCCGATGCGAATGCCTGAACGATTGCCATACCGGTCAGGTGTTCCTGTACAAATGCATTGAGGCTTGCAACTGCATTCCTTACTTTAAAGAAAGAACGATTGATACTGTTCTTAAAATAATAAGTGGCAATAATGATTATCGGAAATGGTATCAGAGCAATGAAGGTTAGCTGCCAGTCGGTCCAGAACATATAGGTCAGCACACAGATAATAGAAAGCAGGTCTGCAATAATTGGCACCAGGCCGTCTGAGAAAATATCGTTGATGGATTCAATATCATTGATGGTCCTTGTTGTCAGGGTTCCGATTGGTGTTTTATCAAACTGTGAAAGATTAAGCCCCATTATCTTTTTATAAGTAGCCACCCGCAGGTCTTTAACAACCGACTGGCCCAGCAACGCTGTAGTAAATGAAAAGAGAAACCGCATGGCTGTTTCCACCAGCAGCAACCCGATTTGAATCAGCGTAATATTGATCAACATGGTAGTTGCTGAGTTGGCAATGTAGTCATTCACTGTTTTCTGGATAAGCATGGGCCTTACCGGGGTAAGCAATGCCAAAAGGATAGCCAGCACCACAGACAGGTAGAATTTTTTCTTGTACGGAGCTGCATACCGGAACACTCTCCGCAATAAAGTAACATCAAAAAAACTCTTCTTGGTTTCAGACAAAGTGAAGTAATTAAGGAAGGGCAAATTTAGACAGAAGCCATGTATAAAAACGGCCTCCTGTCATTATTCCTCCATAGCGATCTTATATGCTTTGATGAAGAGAGCTCCGAGATTTTTATACGGAGGCACATAATCGTCAAATATCTCGTTGGTCACCATGGCATCCAGTTCTTTCCAGAAAGGTATCCAGTCTATATTGTTTCCTTCCCTCAGTTTTTTCATCAGTAGTTTTAAGAAAGGATTATTGACAGGCGCATCAGCAATTTGTTTGGTGCCTACAATATGTGCATCCGCTGCTTTCTCTAAAATATCATGAATAGAACGATATCCTCCGCAGGACCCCATGAATACAATTTTTGATGTAGGGAACATCTGCTCAATTGTATAAGGGGCATTATAACTGTGACCCCGGTTAATTGTAAATGTGGGATAAAGCTTTTTACTTTCCAGGTATTTACACAAAGCTTCCTGGGCTTTTGCATCTTCATTGGTCTCTTCCGGCAGGGGCCTGTTAAGGTATAAGGAAACAGGTTTTCCCTTTACCGAATTTATCACAACCCACTGTTTGTTACTCTCATCAATTTTCCAGTCAGCGTTCCGGAACATACCGAGGATATTGGGGAAAACGCCTTTTCCATCTTTATCGCCATAAATAAACAATTGCCCTATCACCCTTCCGCTATCGTTGGTAAGATCTTTGAAAGGCACTGTATAAACAGGCGGGATGCCCAGTTCTTTTGTCAGGTCGATCTTGCTTGCAGTATCAGCAGAAAGAAAAAGGTTGTTCAATATCTTATACATCGCCATTCCTCTTTTATTACCTGCCTTCTCGTTCCGTTGGTAATTCAACTGGATGTTCTTCAGCATCTCATTAGCCAGTGGTTTGATGGTTTCAACAATGCTGGCATAAGAGTCGGCCACATCCACTCCATCTTCAAGCCCCCTGCCCTGCTCCAGTTTTCCAACAAATGCCTTCATCAATTTTTCAGCATCACTTTCATCGTCGGTTGTTCTCTTCGGAGGAAACGTACTTAAAAAGTTACTCAGCATATTGAACCCCGCCGTCATTTTGATGAACTTCCGGTACTTATCAAAATGCAGCGACATCAGCAGTGAGTCACCTTTGTTATTAATCTTCTTCATCATCAGCGGATACACCCCTTTCACAAAACTGGAGGTATAGATAGAACCATCTGCTGATACAGCGAGGTAATATAATTCTTCAGCACTCAATGTCTGGATTGACCTGAACCTTAGTTCGGTGGGTTCATTATGCAATGCATTAATGGTATTAATAAATCCTTCCCTTGCTTTTTTCTCTAACCGTTCCCGCAGGGCTTCATACTCAAAAGCCGTATCCTTATTTACTGCCCTTGAAAAATACTCCATCTGTGTTTTCACCAGCAATTTATAATACAGTATTGAGTCGTCCTTTGCAGCATCTATTTCTTCAAAGGTCATCTTGCCCTTTACCACATTATCAAGAAAAGGGAAATACTGCTGGCCGCTTTTGCTGCGGGCCATCTTTACGATCGTACTGATGAAAATATCATCGGTGATATTCCGGATAACAGAACCAATATGATTACCAGCCTGTGCAAAATCATATAACTGGCGGGCATATTTTTTCTTGTCCAGTGCCCTTACGAGGCTGTCGGCAAAAGGCATATTAGGATTGTCCTTCAGTGTTGCTAACGTTTTGCCGGGGTAAAGGATACAATACTTCAATACCACTGCCTGCAATGCGGCTTTATAGCCACTGTTCTTTTCAAACGTGGCATTATCAGCTCTTACCACGGAGTACGTTGTCTCATAAGATAGTTTGTCGAAAATATCTGCGATAGATCTTTCTTCCTTATCATACTGCATACATTTTTCATAAACAGTAAGAATATCCGGAAGTATTGTTGGTTTTACCTTGCGGGTAAAAGTATTCTGTTTAAAGAATTTCAGTAAATAATCAAGCCCTCTCAGGTACCTTACTTTAGCCTGGTCCTTCAGTGAAGAATCGGCTTCAATTTTACATTGCAAGGCATCGACCCTGTTTACCAGGCACTGGGTAAGTAAGAAATTAATTTCCTGGTCGCCGGTAGGTGTGTACTGGCTATCATTCTTTCCGTCAGACTTCAGTATCAGTTTTTGGCCATCATCCACATAATCATGAAAAAGCTCCCGGTTTTTGGGCGGTTTACAATTGGGGTTGCCCTTTTGTGTGCTGGATGCAAATGAACCCTGCCCTGCCACAGCAAGCTGAAGTAGAAACCCAGCGGCCAGAATAAGGTATTGTTTTGTTGCTATCATAAGGAATTGAAACTCAAAGTTACTAAGCCAGACCGAAACGGGTGGTTTTAGAAGTTTTATGCTGATATAGACGGATTTATACAGCATAAAGCTGTTTGCCATCCATAAAAATATGGAAGGGCTGCCCCACAGGTTAACTTATCATTAAGTCTAAGTAAACAGCCTTCTTTAAATTTTACTTCCATTCAATTTCCAGTTAGGTTTGCGAAAATTTACCACTAACATGGAAACCAAGGCCCGAAAGGTGCTGATAGCAGACGACGAACCGGATATCCTGGAAATTCTGAAATACAACCTCTCTAATGAAGGGTACGAGGTCATTACTGCCAAAGATGGTGATGAAGCCCTTGAAAAAGCCCGGCGAACCCAGCCCGATCTCATCATATTAGATGTGATGATGCCCAAAAAGACCGGGGTGGAGGTATGCCAGATGCTGCGGGCACAGGCAGCCTTCAAAGAAACACTCATTATTTTCCTGACGGCAGTAAATGATGAAGGCACACAAATAAAAGGACTGGAAACCGGCGCCGATGATTATGTAAGCAAGCCCATCAGTCCGAAAGTTTTCCTGAGCCGGGTAAATGCACTCTTCCGCAGGTTAAATAAAACAGAAGCAAGAATACTCACCATTGATCATCTCACCATCGACCCGGAACGCTTCATCATCAAAGTGGGTGAACAGGAAGTAACGCTGGCCAAAAAAGAATTTGAACTCCTGTACCTGTTAGCATTAAAGCCCGGCCGGGTATTCCTCCGCAATGAAATACTCAACCAGGTATGGGGCAATGATGTTATCGTTGGCGACCGTACCATTGACGTACACATCCGCAAGATCAGGCAGAAGCTCGGGGTGGATTGCATTACTACCGTAAAAGGGGTTGGGTATAAATTTGAGTTGTAACAAAAGTCCATTACTCATAGTTCATAGTCAATCTTGTTACTTTTGTGGCTTCCTTCTATGAACCCCTCCACTAAAAATATCTCTCCCCGTCAACTCGCTGCCTTTACAGCATTGGTGCTGGCTGTGCCGGTAGCATTGCTGGTTTATTTTGTAGAGAAGAGCTGGTTATGGGCTGCCGGTTCATTCATCATAATACTTGGCGGAGCTTATTTATTAATATCCTTTGTACTGGAGCGGTTCATATACCGCAAGATCAAACTCATTTACAAATTCATTTACCAGACCAAGGCCACCAAAAAAGAAGAGACCTATTATAAATATGTGCTGCCCCAAAAAAGTATTGATGAAGTGCGGGAAGATGTGGAAGCATGGGCCGAAGAGAACAAACAGGAAATAGAACTGCTCCGCAGGAACGAACAGTTCCGCCGGGAGTTTTTGCAAAACCTTTCGCATGAATTTAAAACACCCGTCTTTGCCATACAGGGTTATGTAGATACACTGCTTGCAGGTGCACTCGCCAATCCTGAAGTAAACAAAAAGTTCCTGGAAAAAACAGCGAAGAATGTGGACCGTCTTACCCACCTGCTCAACGACCTCGACGAAATATCAAGCCTCGAAAGAGGCGAACTCGTATTATACAAGCAGAACTTTGTAATACAGGACCTCGTAAAAGATGTATTCGAAAGCCTTGCCATAAAAGCCGATCCGGTCAATATACATTGCAGCATCAAAAAGGGATGTGAGTCGCCGCTAACCGTCTTTGCCGATAAAGAAAAAATAAGACAGGTGTTTACCAATCTTATTGAGAACTCCATTAAGTACGGCAGACAGGGTGGCAGCATTACCGCCAGTATGTACAAGACCGATGGCCGGCATATACTCATTGAAATAACAGATGATGGCATTGGTATTAACGAACGGCACCTGCCCCGTTTGTTCGAACGTTTCTATCGCACCGATGAGGGGCGCACTATAGATGTAACAGGCAGCGGCCTCGGTCTGTCCATCTGCAAACACATTATAGAAGCCCACGGACAAACCATACATGTACGCAGTACTGAAGGTGTCGGCACCACCGTTGGTTTTACACTGGATGCGAGAAGAGATTAATTAACAGCCAAGCTCCCGGAAGGGAACAGACTGCATACACTCCCCATACTCTACTCATACACTTTCTATACTGTTGCCATACTTACTCCATACTGTTGGTATGCCTGAGGTATTCCTGAGGGCAGCACCTGGTATGCATATGGGATGCTAATGTGATACTGTACCCATACTTATGGCATACTTACCTGATGCTTACGGCATACTTAAGAAGTGCTACTAATTACCGGTCAGGGACCAGATTGATGAACTATGTATGGCTTATCTGCGGGGAAAACAGGGCGGATGTATGGAGGAAGCCCGGAGAATGAATGAAGATGATAGTATTGCTGAACTGTTTATACCTGCAATATACAGGCGTCGGATTGGCCGGTTTCCCTTTGGGGAACTGTAAGGCACTGAAAGGAACAGAAGGGCACAGATTTAAAAACGAATGGCAATATCCCTTTTTCGGTATTGGGGGGTTGGTAAAGGGGGTATTTTCAAAGGAGCTGGTACAAAATTGCTATGAAAATCAATTAATTTGTGTGCCAATACTGCGCAAAGCGTAGTGTTGTGTGCAATATTGATTGACAGTCATCAAAGCTGAATGATAAAGACACTATTCACAGTTGGGACAATCTTTGGAATAATAGGCGCCGTCGTTTCATGCAATAAGGTACCGCCTGAAACATTCTTAATTTCAAAAGACTTTAGAGGGAAAATACATGTGCACTTTAATATGTCATGCGGAGAAAAAATGGAAAAGGAGAACGGAAGGCGGGTTTACAAAATCCCTCTAAACGGAATATTATTATCACAGTTCAAGGATAAGCAAGGTTATATTGACCAGCAATATTTTTTAGTTGATATGAATGATAGAAGGACTCTGTTGCCTAATTTAGATGTTCACGACTATAATGAAGAATGGACTACGGAAAAAAATCCAAATGAGCCATCCAGGGACATTTTAGGAGTTTTTCATGCAGGAAGAGTTAGCGGTGAAGGATCCTATGAGTTCTATGTCGCAACTTATAAACAATTACGGGACAGTTTTGATTTTCAATATGACAAGCGATTTGATAGCGTCGAGCAAAAATTATTGGATTCATGCAGGAGATAAAAAATACTGCGCACAACATGAACTGTGTAAAAAACCAAACAAATTTTGATCTTTTTTACGGTTTTGCTGAACAATAGCCATTGCAAATACCTCCTGAAGCTATTATCATCATCCTTTGTAACTTTATTCAGTTCCGCATGTGCAGGATTCCGGCTGACAATTTTCAAATACTACCGCATCGCCTTACCCGAACATAGTGCATACTTAAAAAACTTCATCAATGACAAGAACCCTTATCCTCCTGTTTCTTTCATTTTCTGTAAGATCTGCAACCGGGCAAACAGCTATTAACCTGTCACTAAAAAATGAACTGGATAGTATTTATCAGCTCGACCAGAAATACAGGTCACTCCTTTTTTCTGACGAATTAAAGTCAAACCCTGATTCAATTGCAAGAACCTATGGCGTGGAAGCAAGCCAGCTGCAAACTTTTTTGATCCACAAGATGGTTTCAGTTGACTCTTCTAATATAAAACGAATCGAAGAAATAATTGCAGCATACGGATACCCGGGAAAAAGCCTGGTAGGTTCTCCTTCCAATGAAGCGGCTTTTTTTGTCATCCAGCATTCGCAAAGCATTGATAAGTATTTGCCGGTAATAAAAAGGGCGGCGCAAAAAAAGGAACTGCAGTTCAGTCTTTATGCCATGATGCTTGACCGTTCACTGATGTACAATGGTAAAGAACAGATTTACGGGTCGCAGGGAAATGGCTTGCAGGTATTGAACGCTGCCACAGGACAGAAAGAATTTAAAATGATCATCTGGCCCATTAAAAACTATAAAAAAGTTAACAAGCGGAGAAAGAAAGCAGGATTCAGTGACAGCATAGAAGAAAACTCAAAGCGAATGGGAATTACGTATATACCCTTCACACTCGACGAGGTAAATAAAATGAAAGCCAACTAAACGAGGCACAACAACAATCCGCAGGTCTTACGCTAATACCAGCCCTTCCCTTCCGCCAGGCTCTTTAAAAAGTCTGCTGCTTCATTGCTCATGCTGGTGGGGGTCAGTTTACCGTCAACCGTCATAATAAAATGGAGGCAGCCATCGCCGGAGCAGTTAAAAGAAACATCGCCTGTCAGTGTTCCGTTCTTATAGAACAGCAGGTTGCCATCGTAACCGCACTTATAAGCTTCGGTAGTTTTGCCGTCCACATAGTTGCGCAGTTTCTTAATGGCCTTATCATCCGTAGTGGTCACGATCTTATCGATCGTATTGGTTTGAGGGGTGTTGAAATTGATCACCAGGCTGTCGCTGCCCGCCAGTTGTTTGCTGATGGCAGAGCCGGAGCGGCCACAGGAAGCAAGAACAACAACAAATGCAATGGATATAAGCCGCATCATTTTTTATTAATGTTACGAATAGTTTTTGATACCCCGCTGGCCTGTAATACCAACACGGTCATTTTACATACGGTAAATAACCTATTTGGTCATAAATCTTGAGGCAATGGTCAGCGGCCTGAATGTATATCTCTTCTTTACATGATGACCGCCGCTGCGGATGAGGATGTCCCGCAGGGTTTCCATGGTGCGGATGATATGTGTGCCTTTGTTGATCATCACACAATCGGCAAGGGCGGCATGTGCGGCATCTGTCACTTCTGACCGGGTGGCCACCCCTGATTTATTCAGGTTTTCCAATACCTGGGTGGCCCATATTACCGGCACATGAGCCGCTTCGCATATCCAGAGTATTTCTTCCTGTATCTCACTCATCCGTTCAAAGCCAATCTCCACTGCCAGGTCGCCTCTTGCAATCATCACCCCGATGTTTTCCTGCCGCATGCCGCAAAACAGCAGGTCCGGCAGGTTTTTCACGGCTTCAGGAGTTTCTATTTTAATCACCAGTGAAAGATCTTTTTTCTTTCCTGTTGCCTCCTGCAATTGCAATATGTCTTTGGTATTGCGGACAAATGAGTAACCGATAATGTCAGCATGTTTACTGATAAAGGAAAGACATCTGATGTCATAGTCAGTAAGGGCGGGCATCAATAAGGAAGATTCAGGAAAATTGATACCCTTTTCATTTTTAATAAATGGTTTTTTAGAAGATATACGCAGCACCTGCAATTTGGCCCTGGCCGATTCTATCTTTTCCACCCTTGCTTCTATCAGCCCATCATCGAACAAAACTGTTTCCCCTGTATTTAATTGCTCGGCAATGCCCGGCACGGTACAGCCCACTGTTAGTTTATCATCCTCCATGTTTGCTTCATCGGACAGGTAAATGATCTGCCCTTCTTCCACTTTCAGCTTCTCTTTATCTTTTAGAATGGTGCGGATCTTTGGCCCGGCGAGGTCCATATATATCTTACAACCCAACCCGGTGATCTTGGATGCCCGTTTGATGTGCTGTATCATCCTGAACCAGGTGCTTTCATCATCATGGGCACAGTTGATCCTTGCTATGTTCATTCCCGATTGCAACAGGTTCTTTACTTTGGCATAATCGTCTGCCAGTGCCGTATCAAAAGTTATCATGATATACGGAACTGCTTCGGTCTGCTTCTTTCCAAACAGGGCTGTTGATTTTTTTGCTAATGATTTTTTGCCGGTCTCATACCGGAAAACATTTTCGGGAACCTGTATCTCCATGCCGAGCCGCTGCATGATTGCCAGCAGTTGCCCACGGATATGGCTCTCAGAACTTGCCATAGATGACAGGCCTGCGGCATGTAATGCATCCTGTAATTCCCGGATGTCAAGGCTTCGTAAGGAAAGATAATGGAGCAGGTTGATGGCGTTGGCTGTATTAGCGGGATGTACTTTTTCCAGCAGGTAGTGAAATTCATTTTCTGTCCGCAGCATAAAATCATCA
The DNA here is from genome assembly GCA_037045605.1 of Chitinophagaceae bacterium. Lineage (GTDB taxonomy): Bacteria > Bacteroidota > Bacteroidia > Chitinophagales > Chitinophagaceae > JJ008. The sequence continues at coordinate 295,429 of JBAOHK010000023.1, forward strand.
ATCTTACTGAGTTCACCAGTAAGCTTAGCCAAATCTTCAGGCATATATTCCCATTCTTATTGGCCAAAAGTGATGACTGCTTCCCAAAAAAAACATGACTTGCCCCTTGCTAACATAAAATTAATATTGGCGTTTTACCGGAGTGAAACCGGCGGAGCCGCATTCGCAACAGAAAAAGTTTCGCCGAGTATGCCTGCAATCGTCTGTGCCATTTGCGATTGATAGAATTGCTGGTCTTCCTTTATTTCACCTGCGGGTTTTATACCGGGCCCCATAATGGCAAGCCAGGTTTGGGAAGATCCTTTTATAAATTCTCCGTGTGACGACCATTTGGCAGCCCTGCTGCCCCGGCCATGGTCAGTAGTAATAATAAAAGTGGTGTTGTTTTTATAACCGGGAGTTGTTTGCACCCAATGCCATAGTTCGGCGATCATTTTATCGGTTTTATTAGCCTGCTCCAGGTACAGGTCATAGCGGCGCTGATGGGCAAACTCATCTGTTTCGCCCAAACCGATATACAATACCCGGGGTTGATTTTTTTGCAGGTATTCTTTAGCGGTTAAAAAAGTAAGCTGGTCGTGCCGGGTGGCTGTTTTTTCACAGACTGCTTCCTGTTGCACTTTAGTAATGACCTGCTGCTCCGCAGAATTATTTTCTTCCATGGTCATATACCCGCTGTTAATGAGGATATCGTTCCTGTCAGCATTCAGTATATAAGGAAATACATCCCATGAAGTAAAGGCTGCTACTTTACCACGAAAAGAAGGTTTCCTGTCGAGGTATTCCAGCACATTGATGTTGGGATTCCTGTTTTTCCTGTTGGATGCAATATTTACATCGGCATTGCCGGTAAATATTTCATTATACCCCGGGTAAGAAATCGAATAAAGGTTTTCCGTATTTACTTTGCTGTCAAAATTCCTGTTACCATACAGTTGTCCTTTTGCTGCAAGAATATTCCAGAAGAAAGGCATCAGCCTTTTTCTTCTCTCTTCGGAGCTGTTTGCCCAATAGAGCATTTTGATGGTAGAAGTGTCCGGCGTGAATGTCTCATCTGAAATGAGGAGGGAGTCGGCACCATTAAAAATTTCCTGCCACCGAAACCCATCTATGGTAATGATGACGATATTGGCTGCTACCGGAAGTTTTTTTCCGGGATTGGTCTGATAGCGGGGTGAAAACGGAATAGCAGCCAGGATGAAGAAGCTGACTAAAATGTTTTTCATGTGTAACGGTTTTGCAAAACTCTAAACCTTACATGACCCCCGTATTGACTAACTGTTATGTAATGATTATGATTTTATGCTGAAACTATTAACCGGCATTTCCAATAAATAAAAGTTGCCAGGTTAATTACAATTTGATAAACCAGGGTTTGCAGTGTGTTAACACAGAAGATGGTACTTTGTAAAACTCCTGTACACATTGAAAAAGCGATCAGTAGACGTAACTGTTATATCCGACCTGCATCTCGGCACTTATGGTTGCCATGCAAGAGAGATCGTAAACTACCTGCGCAGCATCTCTCCGCAGATATTAATCCTGAATGGTGATATTATTGATGGCTGGCAGTTCAGCAAACGATATTTTCCTGCGATGCACCTGCAGGTGATCAAAGAAATAATGAACCTTATCAGCAGCGGCACAAGGGTCATTTACATTACCGGCAATCATGATGAGGTACTCCGGCGATATACCGATCTGCAATTGCACAACTTTCAGCTTACAGATAAACTAGTAATGGAGATCAATGGCAGGATGGCCTGGATATTTCATGGCGACGTATTTGACCACACCACTAAAGGAAGTGCAAAAATACTGGCGAAGCTGGGTGGCTACGGTTATGATTGGCTGATACTTACCAACCGGTTCATCAACTGGTGGCTAAAAAAACTGGGGCGACCCAAGATGAGTTTTAGCAAAAAAGTAAAAAACAGTGTGAAGAAGGCTGTTGCCTGGGTTGCTGATTTTGAACAAACAGCGGCGGAACTCGCCATCGAAAAGAAATATGATTTTGTGATCTGCGGCCATATCCATCAGCCCCAGAAAAAAATAGTTGAAACAAAAAATGGTAAGGTTATGTACCTGAACAGTGGTGATTGGGTGGAAAATCTTACTTCACTTGAGTACAATAATAATGAGTGGGTCATTTACCACTATGATGAAACAAAGTTTGAGGCTGCTAATATCATCAGAATGGATACCAGGGTGCCTGAACTAACTGTTGTAACAGATGAAGTGAGTCTTTTCATTAATTCACTCCGATAAAAAAATCGCTATGAGGATACTTTATGCAGTACAGGCTACGGGTAACGGGCACATCAGCAGGGCGATGGAACTGTTGCCCTATCTGCAGCATTATGGAAAAGTAGATATTTTCCTAAGTGGTAATAATAGCAGCCTTGACCTGGATGCTCCTGTTAAATACCGGAGTAAGGGACTCAGCCTTTATTATAACTGCAAAGGCGGATTAGATTACTGGCAAATAGCCAGGGCTTTTCAACTTCCAAGGCTTAAAAAAGAGATAAAGGAATTACCTGTCGAAAAATACCAGCTGGTGATCAATGATTTTGAATATATAACGGCAGCGGCATGTGCTAAAAAGAAAATACCGTCAGTAAACTTTGGTCACCAGGCCAGTTTTCAATCTGATAATACCCCAAGGCCCGAAAAAAGAAATGTTGCCGGGGAGTGGGTATTGAAAAACTATGCAAAGGCCAGCCGTTATATCGGTTTGCACTTTAAGCAGTATGATGATTTTATTTTCCCTCCTGTAATAAAAAAGGAAATACTGGAAGCAGAGCCGGCTGATAAGAAGTATATCACAGTTTATCTTCCCTCCTTCTGTGAACAGCAGTTGAAAGACCTGTTGAAATCATTCTCAGATTTCCGCTTTGAGGTGTTCAGCAAAGAAACCAAACAGTCGTACCATTTCCACAATATCAATTTTTTACCAGTGGAAAAGAACCGCTTCAATAAAAGCCTTATCAATTGTACCGGTATCATTACCGGTGCAGGTTTTGAAACCCCTGCAGAGGCATTACATCTTGGGAAAAAGCTGATGTGCATCCCTATCAGGGGACAATATGAACAGTTATGCAACGCTGCGGCCCTTAAAGAAATGGGGATTGTATGTCTTAAAAAAACCGGAGATGATTTTGAAGAACGGTTCATCAACTGGATACAGGCACCTGCAATAGATAATATCAACTACAGGAACAGTACCGAGTGGTGCCTTGAATATCTTTTCAGCAAAGCAACTCCATCTTACCAGGAAAAAATGGCAGCCACCCCTTCAGGTTTATTCAGCTTTCTTTTTTAGAAAAGTGTTTAATACATCGCTTCAATAAAAAAGCCACCCTCGGCCTGTCCTGCCGGGGTGGCTAAACTGCATGAGAAATCTGCAACTACGGTAATACTAACTTGATAGATGCAATTCCGGGACTATAGATAATAAGAACTGGAACAAAGATGTTTGACATTTGTTATCAGACGGTTAGAGTAAGATTTAAATCAGGGTTATTAAATATCACAACCCTCGGGATATGGTGAAATACCGAGACTAAAAAAATTTAATATTACCTTATTGTTAAGTTTTTGTAGCTTTAGAGTCATCGCTACCATGAAAACCCGGCGTATTATATTACCCCTTCTGCTTTTTGCAGGCTTTCTGCCGAAACTATCCGCCGGTCAGTATGCAGTCACTCCTGTTTCCTTTGATTTTTTTGGTAATACTGTTGAGCTACAACCGGATAAATCCTGTATCATTCCCTTTTGATTCGCCACTAAGCATAGAATCGGTGCAAAACTTCCAGGCATCCAGTAGAAAATGCCAATTCCCTCAGCCTTGTTCAACCTTTACTGGATTATAAAAAACAATACCAACTGGATGACTGGCTGTATTACCAGCTTATCCGCAAAACAGCCCAGCAAATAAGTCCCAAGGCAGAAAATTATCACCGATATACCCTTTACAAATGGTTCCTGCTTACCCGGTCAGGCTACGATGCAACACTGAGGACCGATGGGGAGAAACTGCTGTTTTATGTGCAGTCAGATGAAAACATCTATAATATCCCTTCGTATATGAAAAACGGCAAACAATATGTATGCCTTAATTATCACGACTATGGCTTTAATGTAGATTTTGAAAAAGGCAAGTTTGCTGAAGCAACCGGCCCGGCAGAAGGAGCACAAACCGGCTTCTCCTATAAAATAACCCGGCTGCCTGTTTTTAAACCCGGGGATTACCAGGAAAAAGATCTGCAGTTCAGCTACAATGAGAATGACTATCACTTTAAAGTAAAACTGAACCCGCAGATAAAGACCATTTTTGCCAATTACCCCGTGGTGGATTATGAATCTTATTTCAATATCCCGCTGAGCAAAGAAACATACAGTTCGTTGATACCGCTGCTGAAAAAGAACGTAAAGGGGATGAGCTATTAAAAACGGTATTGATTACCTGATGCGTTTTACCCGGTATGCATTTCCTGTATGAAACGGACAGCAGATAGTTTTCGGCAAGGAAAAACGTTTATGAGCCCGGAGCAAACCCTGTTATACGAACAAAGTGATTGTGAAGACAGGGCAGCCTTGTTCTTTTGCCTGGTAAAAGAGATCTACAATCTTCCGATGATTGTACTGGCTTATCCTGAACATGTAACGATTGCTGTGAAGTTCAATAAACCTGTTGGCACACCTATCATTTACAATGGGCATAAAGTATTCCATCTGTGAGCCCACACCACAAAAGCAAGACCTTGCTGCTGGGGCAACTGGCACCTAATCTCTCTAAAGAAACATACGAGGTTGCTATATGCATACACCCCGGCCCGGCAATTAGGGTCTTTATTGCCTGGCCGGCCCGGCAGCACCATTACATTCTTCTCCAGGCTGTCTAACAATTTCTTTGTATCACTCACTCATTTTAGTAAAATATTTTTCACCTGTTTTTATAAATGAAATTGATCATGCACTCTTTGTTCCTGGAAAAATAAACTGATTTCCACTGCATCGGCTTTGCCATAGAAATATATCTTTCCCCTGGGTAGGTACAAGTGTCTTTTCGCTGTGATCACTTTGCTGTTTACATCAGTAGTTACAACCGGCAATGGGTTTTTGCCTTTTACTTTTATCATATTAAAAAAACAGGGGGTCGCCGGGTATGTGATAATACATAACTACCGCACTGTCACAAGCGGCCAAAGATGGCAGCTGGTTTATCTTAACGGTCTTTTGTTTACAACTAAAAAGGAGCAGGATAAAACACAGAACAGACAGGTTAATAGTTTTCATACATCTCTTCTTTTACTGCCGTACATTAAAAAACGTCCTGAAAAAATCAGGACGTCTGAATGTAATAAATAAGTTCAAATTAATAAGCAGCATTCTGCGGATCCCAGTTGGTCCAGTTGGCTGTCCAGTTGGTAGTACCAAAAGCACCCCGATAGGTAGTAGCGGTAAAGAAAGCATTCATACCAGTAAAGCTTGCACCTGCTTAATGCAGGAGAGCCTGTTGCAGGTAAAAAGTTCGGCGCAGTTGAATAAAACGGACTTGTTAATTGTGATTGCAGCAGAAGTTGCGTAAGTAATACAACCCTCAGCCTCCGCTTTAGTTTGTATTTGTGTATTCGTTGCTATGGCTGCATTAGCAGTTTTATAAGGCAATGCACTTGCATGCACAAGGTTGTTCTTGAATTCAGAAAGATTATTTACATAATAATCATTCAAGGTTGCATCTGATTCAGTTGAGAAACCAGCATCCGGGTGCCCCATCAGGATTGAATTACGTAAAATAAACTGAGTTGCTCTTCTCCAGCGGTTAGAAAAATTATGATTTGCTGCAGTACCTGCCGCATCATTAGGGCCAACAATAGTAAAATTGCTCAATTGAGGTTTTGTACGGGGTGTAGCTAGATGAAGCAGCCGCCATCATTATCGCACTCAATTCCATTACCGGCATCACCGGCATCTACAAAATCCGGCTTGCGGCAGGAAACGGCAAACTGTATTTTACCAGTATATCCAAAATCGAAATCGAAATCATCATCCGCTGTTGCGAAAGCAATTAAGTTTTTGGCATTCACCGTGCCGCCAAAAAATTCATACGCATCATCATTACCAAATGACACCTGTATATTTTCAATGAATAGTACCGGAACCTACGCCACCACAAGTCAACCCATTGATCTCAGAACCAGGTTCTGCAGCAATACCTGCATACTCGATACGAACATAACGGAGGATACCGCTTTCATCTAAAGGATCTGTGCCGCCATACTGCCGGCCTACACCACCTTCAATAGTTGGGGCAGGGTCAAGCGGACGGTTAGTGGGTGCTTTACCCAACAGGATGATACCGCCCCAATCGCCCGGAGCCCTTGAACCAACCGGTTTACCGCTTGTAAATATGATTGGCATTGCAGCAGTGCCTGACGCAATCAATTTGGCACCTCTTTCAATGATCAAAGCTCCTTTTTCTGTTACATCACTCTGTACGACACAGCCTGCTTCAAATGTAACAGTTGCTCCGTCTGTAACATATACATATCCCTTCAGTATCCACTTGCCTTTGGCATAGAACTTACTGGAAGATATAACCCCTGAAATCACATTGCTGGTAGGATCTGTCGGGGCAGCCACTGTACCGCCATCATCAAAATTCACCTTTACACATGAGGTAGCACTGAAGATAGTTACCAGTATCAGCGTACCAAAAAGGATCTTTTTCATTTTCTTGTTTTTTGTTGTTTTAAATTTTTATAATCAGTTATGGTAGTTATTTTTTGCCGATGTTGAAATCATAAGTAAAGCCGATTGTAATAGTGGAGCCGGGCTTATAGGAATTGAACAACCTGTCATTACCGCTGTTGAAAGCTTTTTTACTGTCCACATTCTCGTAGAAATAATAAGGATTGTTCAACAGATCAGCCCAGGTAAGTTTCACTTCGGCCCTGTTCTTCATTACTTTTTTGGCTACCTGGAAATCTACCTGGTTACGGGGTCTCTCATAGATATCGGGGAAATCCTGATTACCCACTAAAGACAGACGCTGACCGATGCGGTTATACAATGCTGATCCGCTCCATCCTCCCTGCTTGCTGTTATATTGTAACCCGAGGTTCGCCAGGTAAGGCGATTGCCCCTGTAACGGACGATTAACTGAAGTAGCCTGACCACCCGCAGTAGTAGTTGCCAACGTAACTTTTGAATAACTGTAGGTAAGATTGGCAAACACACTAAAATTATCCAGGGATTTGCTGATAAAATCAAGGTTCTTTCTTACTTCAAACTCAGCACCAAGGGTATATGCATTATCTACATTGCTATAGCCATAGTTCCTTCTGTCCAATACACTGGAAGGGTCGAGACGCAATTCAATCGGATCATCAAAGTATTTATAGAAACCACCAATGGTGATTGCCTCTCCACCTTTAGGATAAAACTCATAGCGAACATCTCCATTCAGAATAGAAGTTCTTTTAAGATCAACATTTCCATTCACCCCGTAGTTCGATTCATAATCATAGAATGAGAATGGGGCAATCTCCCTGAACTCGGGCCTGGCCACCGTGCGGCTGCCGGATACCCGGAAGCTGTTCTTTGTATTCGGTGATAAAGTAAAATTGAAAGAGGGCAACACATCCCATTTTTCTGTATTTACCACTATCCTCTTGGATGTAACATCTTTTGTAGTAAGGAACTGCTGAAAATTTTCCACCCTTACACCCCACACCAATCTTATTTTTTCCCCGAACTTATTATCAAACATTCCATACATGCCATTCAGTACAGATACGCCGAAATATTTATCCTGGTTGTTGGTAAAATCGTTCAATACAAAGCCGTTAGTGGCAATATTTGCCTGTGCAAAAATCTGGTTGAAAGGAAGGGCTGTCTTTGAAGGATCAAATTGTGTAGGTGATGCAGGCTGGTATTGAAAAATACGACTGCGGAAATCACGGATACGAATAAGAGTTGATCCACCTGTCTTGAAAGTCTGCTTGTTTTTACTCATTGTAAAAGGAATGGTAAGGCTACCATTAGCACCGTAGCTATAATCTTTCAGGTTACTGAAGAAACGACGGGTGTCATCATCGTTATATTCAAAAGGATTGTTAGTTCCTTTGGGACGGAAATAAGCAGATGTACGAAGATCGGGTTGTGATTTCCAGTTATAGGCAAAGTTTCCGTTCCATTTTAATTTAATACCACTGGCGGTTAGCTGGTGGTCACCTTCCAGTTGTCCACTGTAGAGTGAACGTTGATTGAGTACAGATGAACGGAAATTAATATCCTGAACCCGGTCATTGTTGAATCCGCCTCTTGTATAATAATTATCTTCAAAAAGCTGGTTGAACAGGTTCTTAAATGAAATCTTATGTTTTCCTTTTACATAAGAAATATTGGCCAGTGCACCCACATTAATGCTGTATTTGTTCTGATTATCTTCCAGCTCCACTACTGCATCCCCGGTCTGTTCATGTAATCTTCTTTGTACATCATACTTCAGCATACTGTTCCGGTATTGCACAGAAAGGATTGTCCCCAACACGCCGCCATTTTTGAACCTGGAACTTTTACCCCAGGTAATGCTATAAGTTTGAACAGGCAATGCCTTATTATTTACTTCGTTATACACATCATTATTAAACAGCTTACTCCAGGCAATTTTCTGTTGCGTGGTACCGCTTCGATATTGTTGCTGTGTTGTTGGGAATCCTGCAGGTAACCCTCTTGTCTTGTCATCAAAACCCAGCCAGTCATTTGCATTTCTTTCATTACTGGTAAAGTCCTTAAATACTGATTGAGTATTAAACCCCAGGGAGATGCTGACTGTTAACAAATCCCTTACAGGAACATCCTTAGTATTGATCTGTACCAGGCCACCTGCAAACTCACCGGGTAGTTCAGGGGTTGCTGTTTTATTGATGATGATATTATCAATCAGGGAGGATGGGATTACATCAAAAGAGAAAGCTTTTTTATCGGGCTCTGTGCTGGGTCAACTGGGCATGCTATTAATAACATTGCCGGAGTTATAGCGGTCACTTAAACCACGGATCACAACAAATTTTCCATCCTGTATACTGGCACCGACTGTACCCTTTTCAATACCTCGCCGGTATTTCTGTCCGGTGTACGGCGCATAAAGCTCTGCAGCAGAGTACCAGCTTGACAACTGCAGTGTTGTACTTCTCTGAAAAGTAAGTGATCGCAGTAGTATTTTCCTGTCTCCGGGCTGAAGATGTTTTTAGCACTCACTCACTACATTATAGCCTGTCTGTATTTTTACCTGCAGTACGATGCTCCAGGTAGTTTTCCTGGTTGGCGATTACTTCCACGTCGTCAATAGTCCTTTAGGTTTCATACCCAACATTCGATACAGTCAATCGTATATTTTTTACCGTGCTTCAAGAGTCAGCGTAAAACTTTCCTTCTACATCCGCCTGCGGTTGTTGTTCTGCACCGTCGCACAACAATATTGAGACACCGGCGTAGGGGTTCGTTCTTTTCGTTCAATACCTTACCGGTACAGTTTTTAATCGATTGTGCCTGTGCCTTAGCCAGAACAGAGACGCTATAACAAACATGGCACTTAGTAAGATCAATCGCAGCCTGAGATACATATTCTGTTATTTCGGGCAAAGGTGTGCCTTGTGGGAGTTACCGGTATGTTACTGGCCATGTTAAGCAATTGTAACGTCAATATTACCGGAATGTTAAGTCGCTTTCAGAAAGCGAAACTGCAGCCGGCAGGTGAAGATATTGTCCTTTAGGTCAGTGGTGTAGCCGGTAATTTGAGTGCTTTCGTTCTTTACAAAATCATAATAAAGGACCAGTTTGGTCTGGGAATTAATATGATAAGTATAGCCCATTCCAAGAGTTGAGAATTTTACATCTGCTGTTGTAAGGTTAGTGCCCTGGTTTACCGATCTCCTCGTTTTTTACTTTGATGTTAGGATCATACCAATCATATTTCAGCATCAACTGGTGCTTTGCATTAACAATATTCTGAAGAAACAATAAGAAGACACCGTCATAATGCCGCACATAAGTAGGCACCGGTTGCCCGTTTGAAGTGGGTAATGTGCCGGGATTGCTGGTAGAACCGGAAGTGCCGGGCTGTGTACCAAACCAATATTCGGCCCTCCATTCTGTTTCACCCCAGCCATGGTGCAGTTTTACCTGCACATCTGCCCCATAATAATGCCGGGGGGATGATTTGCCGAGGTTAGACGTGGAAGAATCAACTACAAAAATCTTATCCCCGTTTGCAGCAGTGCCACTTTCATACACATATTTAGTTCCATTTTTCCAACCACCTCTTAAGTAGGATATACCACCCGGTGATATCAACCTTATTAAAAATGTAGGGTTTAATAAACAGCCTTGAGATCAGGTCTTTGTGGTCATCAAAATCAGTTGTTCCTGAGAGTCCCTGCCCGTTAAAAAAGCCAACATCAAATTTTATATGAGAAAGTTTGTGTTTCTTTTCCTGCGGCTCATAAGAAACCATCATACCAATATCCCTTTCAGACGGCATCAGTATCTGAGACATCCGCCCCCGTTCGGGGGTTTCCCTGAAAGAAGAAGAAAGGTTGACCTCATACCCGAAAGGGCGGGCAAATAAACCTGCAGTAAGTGAGAAGATGTTTTTGCTTGGTTTCAAATAATTTTAAAAACATATCCCGGACGATCACCCCTCTTTCTGTGGCATCGATCTGGAAAGAAAAAAGTGCTTTCGGATATCTCGTTTTGGAGGGAAGAACATAATCTATTTTTACCCTTGCCCGCCTGAGCATGAAGCGACTGCTGGAGAAAGCCGAAAAATTGCCCCCGGAAAAGGATGGTGCCCCATCAGCTTGTGCTTTTTGAAACTGAGGTTGTATGTAACCGGTAATTCTAAGATTTTCGAACCGTTTAATAACAGGCCGTACGGTGTCTTTGATAAAAAAAGAGGAATCAATATCCGCCAGGTATCTTTGAGACGAAGCGGTAGCAGAGAGAAAAATCAGGAAAATCCCTGTAAAAAGAGCTTTAGCCAGGATTTGTTTTGCCGAAACCATGATTACAGCTTAAAATTGCTGCAATATAAAGGCTTTGTTATTGAATCGTTACCTTAATTTTATTTATATATTAATTAATTATTAATTCTCCGTCCCTCGGATAACCCCCATAATCTACCCCGGTAATTTCGCTAACTATCTCCTGTTATTGACAGGAGAATAAAAACTAAAACTAATGGCACTACAATCTTTTCTGAAAATCTTCATGCCGAAGAACAGGGTATTTTATGAACTATTTGAAAAAGTAGCTACGAATGTAGAAATAATGGGGTCTGTCCTGAAAGATGTGGTGGCAGAACCCGACTTTGATAAAAGAGCTGCGCTAATCACCAAATTAGAAGACCTGGAACATGCCAATGATGAATTTACCCATAACCTCTTTACAGAATTGGGCCGCAACTTCATCACTCCTTTCGACCGGGAAGACATTCACTACCTCGCCACCTCTTTGGATGATATTGCCGATTATATATATGCAGCCGGAAAGAAAATCAATTTCTACCGTGTCAATCCTAACGATACGGGTATGCAAAAATTTGCTGAGCTGATCGAACAGGGAGCTGCCCAGGTAAAAATCGCCGTGGTGGAACTGCGTGACATGAAAAATATGCGCAGCATTACCGAAGCACTGGTAAAGATCAACAGTATCGAAAACCAGGCTGATGATGTGTTTGATTTCAGTATTGAAAAATTATTTGCTACTGAAGAAGATGCCAAAGAAGTAATCAAGAAAAGAGAGATCTACCAGGTGATGGAAATTGTGACTGATAAATGTGAGGATGCCAGCAATGTGATAGAATCTATCATTATTAAATACGCCTAAAAAATTTGAAAATCTGACAATAACCCAATTTGAAAATGACTTTCATACCAGAGTATCATTTTCAAATTCCCAAATTCATTCATTTTCAAATTATTTTATGACACCTTTTCTCATCACCATCATAGCACTGGCACTGATCTTTGACTACATCAATGGTTTTCATGATGCAGCCAACTCCATTGCCACAATTGTTTCCACCAAAGTACTGACGCCTTTCCAGGCAGTATTATGGGCTGCATTATTCAATTCAATAGCTTTCTTCATTTTCAAAGACCATGGCGTAGCTGATACGGTAGCCAAAACCGTAAAGCCAGACCTTATAGGCGGGCATATGATGGTGGTTATTTTTTCAGGGCTTATAGCTGCTATCTGCTGGAATTTATTGACATGGTGGCTTGGCATTCCTTCTTCATCCTCCCATACTTTAATTGGCGGGTTTGCCGGTGCAGCAGTTGCTGCAGGTGGGTTTGGTGCAGTCAATTCTCCTATCATTCTTAAAACGGCTGCCTTCATTTTCCTGGCACCTATCATCGGTATGATAATGGCCTTCATCATGTCTTTATGGTTCCTGAGTTCATTTAAAAAAGGATGGACCTCAAAGATATTTTCCGTAGCGGTCATCATATTTGTTATTGTGTTCCTGGTAACCAATCTGCAGTTTGATAAAGAAATCCTGGCGAAGAAAACTCATTATGACAGCTATATAGCACAAGTGATCTTCTATTCAAAAAATTTCAAATGGATCTTACTGGCATTTATCCTGTTGGTAATGGCTATCTTCTCTTTGTACCTGAGCAACCTGAATGCACATAAGTCCAATCAATGGTTTAAACGTTTGCAGCTGATCTCGTCGGCAGCATTCAGTATTGGTCATGGTGGTAATGATGCACAAAAAGTAATGGGTATCATCACCGCTGCATTAATTGCCGGTGGTACTATTACGGACTTCCATCAAATGCCGAACTGGGTTCCTATTGCCTGTTATGCTGCTATCGGTTTGGGAACCATGAGTGGTGGCTGGAAAATTGTAAAAACAATGGGTACCCGATATCACAAAAGTAACTCCGTTTGAAGGGGTGGCTGCAGAAACGGCCGGTGCTGTTACCTTGTTTGTAACGGAGGCATTAAAAATTCCTGTCAGTACAACACATACTATTACCGGTGCCATTATGGGTGTTGGCGCCACCAAAAGGCTTTCAGCAGTTAGATGGGGTGTGACTTTCAGTCTTGTGTGGGCATGGGTACTTACTATTCCGATCAGTGGTTTACTGGCTGCCGGAATTTATAAAATTGCAAGCCTGTTCTAAATTGATTCAATAGTTTATTAGAATAAAAATCCTGACTTTTGTCGGGATTTTTTATGAATAAGATATTAGTAACTGGCGGCTGCGGCTATATTGGCTCTCATACTATTGTAGACCTGATCGAACATGGCTATGAAGTTATCTCTGTTGATAACAACTCCAGGTCTAATCCCAATGTTTTAAAAGGAATTGAACAGATAACCGGGAAGAAAGTACAAGAACTACAAGGTTGACCTCTGCAATTTTGATGATACGTTTGCTATTTTCCAGGAAAATGAGGACATCAGCGGCATTATACATTTTGCAGCGTATAAATCGGTGGGGGAATCAGTTCAAAAACCGTTGATGTACTTTGAGAACAATCTCACTTCACTCATCAACCTGCTGAAATGTGTGCAGGAATTTCAAATTCCTCATTTTGTTTTTTCATCCTCATGTTCCGTTTATGGCAACCCGGATGAAATTCCGGTGACAGAGAAAACAGTTCCAAAGCCAGCTGAATCACCGTATGGTTACACCAAACAAATGGGTGAACAAATTGTAAACGAGTTTGCCAAAAACTCGGGAACGCAAACCATCCTGTTACGTTATTTTAATCCTGCCGGTGCACATCCTTCCATTGCCATTGGTGAAATGCCTGTTGGCAAGCCAGAAAATCTTATTCCGGCCATCACTCAAACAGCTATAGGCCGCATTCCAAAAATGTTTGTGCATGGACATGATTATCCAACAAGAGATGGCTCCTGCATCCGGGATTATGTACATATATGTGACCTTGCCAATGCACACACTTTGTCGTTGAAATACTTAGAAGAGGGAAAAAATACCGGGCTTTGCGAAGTATTCAACCTTGGCAGTGGTAACGGAGTTTCAGTTCTCGAAGCCATACATGCATTTGAAAAGGTAAGTGGTATAAAACTGAATTATGAACTGGGCCCCCGCCGCCCCGGTGATGTCGTTGCCGTGTATGCCAATAATGACCTTGCCAGAAGTGTGCTGGGATGGGTTCCTAAATTTTCCCTCGACGAAATGCTATCTACCGCCTGGAAATGGGAACTCCGGTTGAAAGCAGATGAGACGGTATTTACCAGTCAGCCCGGGGAATTGAATTGATTTTTCCATCAATTCACCACTCAGCATTCACCCCTATCCACTACATTTGCGACATCTAAAAATCAATCATGCTAAAGGAAATTCAATCAACCGGAAATAAAGATACCCGCAGTGGTTTTGGGGACGGTATTGTAGAAGCAGCAAGAAAGAACCCAAATGTTGTTGCGCTGACTGCTGACCTGGCCGGTTCATTAAAACTGAACCAGTTCATGAAAGAGTTTCCAGAACGTTTTATACAGGTTGGTATTGCCGAAGCCAATATGATGGGTATAGCAGCAGGATTAACCATCGGAGGAAAAATTCCTTACACCACCACTTTTGCCAATTTCTCTACCGGCAGAGTATATGACCAGATCCGCCAGTCAATTGCCTACAGCGGCAAGAATGTAAAAATCTGCGCCTCACATGCCGGTCTTAACACTTAGGTGAAGATGGCGCCACTCACCAGATATTAGAAGATATTGGCCTGATGAAAATGCTGCCCGGAATGACAGTTATTGTTCCCTGCGATTATGCACAAACAAAAGCTGCGACGGAAGCTATAGCATCATATGAAGGCCCTGTTTATCTCCGTTTTGGGAGACCTGTTTGGCCCATCTTTACAGCAGACAGACCTTTTGAAATTGGCAAGGCGCAATACTTCTCTGAAGGAACAGATGTAAGCATTTTCGCATGCGGCCATTTGGTGTGGAATGCAATACAGGCCGGTGCAATTTTGCAGGAAAAAGGAATCAGTGTGGAGGTGATCAATATTCACACCATCAAACCACTGGATGAAGAAGCTGTTATAAAATCTATCCGCAAAACAAAATGCGTCGTTACTGCAGAAGAACACAACATTATTGGAGGACTGGGGGATGCCATTGCGCAATGTGCAGCCAAGAACTTTCCTGTGCCAATTGAATATGTTGGCACCAAAGATACCTTTGGTGAAAGCGGTACTCCCATGCAGCTACTCAAGAAATATGGCCTTGATGTGCCTGATATCGTTGCGGCAGCTGAAAAGGCAATAACCCGTAAAAGCAACAGTTAACATATTGTTTCAAAGTAATTGGGCAGGTTCTTTCAAAAGTGAACCTGCTTTTTTATTTTTAAGGATTGAAAACCCCTTTAAACAAATTGGTATTCCAATATTCTAACCGAACCAAAGCCCAACATCAATGTCCCTGACTACAACAAGTGATAGTGAATTGCTGGTGCAATTCCGTAACCCTGTTACGAAAGAAAGAGCCTATACCAGCATCATCAAAAAATACCAGGAAAAACTCTACTGGCATATCCGCCGGATGGTGGTGGAGCATGAGGATGCGAATGATGTGCTTCAAAACGTCCTGATCCGGGTCTGGAATGGCCTTGAAAATTTCCGGGAAGACAGCCAGCTTTATACCTGGCTTTATCGCATTGCTACCAATGAATGCCTGACTTACCTGGAACAGCAGAAGAAAAGATCATCTGTCAGCCTGAGTGATGTAGAAAGCGGTCTGAGCAACAAAATAAAGGCCGACAGGCATTTTGACTCCCAGAAAGTGGAATGGAAGCTTCAGTTAGCTATTCAACAATTACCTGAAAAACAGAGAGTTGTATTTGGATTGAGGTATTATGATGAAATGCCTTATGAAGAAATGAGCAGGGTGTTGGAAACCAGCGAAGGGGCCTTAAAAGCAAGCTACCACCATGCTGTCAAAAAAATTGAGGATTATATGCTAAATCATTAAACTTTGAGGGATAGAACCCATCTTATTATCGCTAAAATGACACAGAAAGACAACATATTGCAGGAATTGAGTGAGCTGAAAAGCACACTGGTGAGTATGACTCCGCAGAATGTCTATACAGTTCCTGTTGGGTATTTTGAGGGTTTGGCGGCCCAGGTGCTGAACCGGATTAAAGCAATGGAAGCTACTACTGCTGCTGAAGAGGTGGGCCATTTGTCGCCATTGCTTAGCAATATGTCTAAGCAAATGCCTTATGCGGTACCGGAAGGTTATTTCAGCGGACTCGAAGAAAGAATGCTGATCGCAGTGCAGGACGCTGATCAAAGTCCGGAAGAAGAATTGGAAACTATTTCGCCATTGTTGAGTGGGTTGAAGAAGCAGATGCCTTACAGTGTGCCACAAGGATATTTTGAAAGTTTAACTGAAAAGAAAGCTGCTGAAGAAAGTAAGCCTGCCACTAAAGTTATTTCTCTTGCCAGCCGCAAATGGTTCCGTTTTGCAGCAGCAGCTGTTATTACCGGGCTCATCGTAATGGCAGGATTTTTATACTTCAGCGGTGAGAAAGAACCTGGTGGTAAAGTGCTGGCCAAGTTTACCCGTGATGTAAAGAAGATGAATGATACACAGCAAGCGGACCTGATGGAGTTTATTGATGCTGGTTTGACCGGTGATGAAACAGCACAGGCAGACAACAATAAATCAGATGAAATTAAAAACCTGTTGAAGGATATTTCGGATGAAGAACTGAAGGATTTCCAGGAGCAAACAGAAGACATCCAGGATATCATGATGACAAATTAAGTGAAATGAAAAAGTGGTTACTCATATTATTTTTATTCTTACTCCCCGGTTTTGCAGCATTAGCGCAGAATGATGAAGAACCTGCACAAGAGGCCGGTAAAATCCAGGAGAAGATGCGGGAATACATCCAGGTCAAGCTTGGGTTATCAAAAGCAGAGTCTGAAAAATTTTCGCCGATTTTCGTCCGATATTTCAGGGAGTTTGTACAAACTCACCGTCAGAATAAAAACGATCGCCTTGTTCTTCAACAGAAGATCATTGAACTCCGCTTACGTTATCGTGGTGAATTCAGACAAATAATGGATGAACAAAGGGCTAATAAAGTCTACCATTATGAGGATGAGTTTCGAAGAAAAGCTGCTGAGATCATACGGGAAAACAGGAGAGACCGGATTCAACCACGCAGAACCCGAACCGTCATTTACCGCTAAAAATATTTTTTATTTTATCTTTAACCTTGGTGTTTTTCATAGGTTAGCAACGGCCGGCTCTATACAGGGTTGGCCTTCTTGTTTCTAGAACTTCCACACAGGATTCTTTACATCATGATAAAATAAGAATGTCCATTTCCCCTTTTCTCCCTGCTCCCACCACTGCTGCCGCAGTTCCATTGCTTTTTTACCATGATAATCATACTTGGCCACAAACCGGTGCTTCATCTGCTGTAATTGTGGCGCATCGTCCGCTCCATAGAAGATAGTTTCATTCCCTTCTTTCATCCAAAACACCTGGTGATGCGGTGAATGCGCCCCGGTAATTTCATAATGAATATAACCATCAATCACTCCATTCTCTTCCAATAAAACTACCTGCTCATTATTTTGAAGACAAACTAATTCTTCAGTAATAAATGAAGGAAACCCCTTTTCAAAAGCAAAGGCCAGTTCTTTTCGCTGTACATAATATGTGGCGTTGGGTAATGACAGCCTTCCTCCTAATCCTTCTCTTTCTATTCCCACGGCGCCTGCATGGTCTTTATGCAGGTGCGACAGTAAAACTTTTGTTATCTCAGAAGGATTGATGCCAGCATCCATCAGGTTTTGATGCAGTTGCAATGTTCCATTTTTTTCAAACCCGAGGCCGGTATCAAGCAGTAAAATATCTTTTGAAGTGATAACAACAAAAGGCTGGATCTCCACCAGCAAACTGCCGGAGGTTCTATCTTCCAAACTATCTTTATTCTCATCAAAGGGGACAAAGAGTTTTGTCTTATCAATGGTAAATGTGCCTTCTGAAAGTGGTAGTATCCGCATAATATGATTGATGCAAATTAGCGTAAAACCATTTGCCTGTCGGCATCCAGGCGTATCAAAATAAAAAGAAGGATGGTAAATGTGAGCAGTGAAGTGCCTCCATAGCTTACAAACGGAAGAGGGATACCGATGACCGGAGCAAGCCCAACCGTCATTGCTATATTAATAACAATATGAAAGAAAAAAACAGCAGCTACCCCATAAGCATAGCAGCGGCTGAAAGTGCTTCGTTGCCTTTCGGCCACTGTGATGATCCTGAAGAGTAACAGAAGATATAGTCCCAGTAATACGATGCTGCCTGCAAAACCAAATCCTTCGCCAACTGTGCAGAAGATAAAGTCAGTCCGTTGCTCAGGTACAAAATCAAACCGAGTTTGTGTTGCCCTCAATAATCCTTTCCCAAATAACCTGCCGCTACCAATAGCAATTTTTGACTGCCGTACATTATAACCAAGGTCTTTCTTTTTTTCTTCAGCCGTTGCTGCTTCTTTTGCATGTGCTGCCACATACTCTTTTGGCACTTCCTTTCCAACTGTACTATAAATCCTCTCTACCTGGTACAGTTTTAATACATTCTTGAATGCAAACGGAACAGCATATAACTGTATACCCACACAAATCAGCCAAACAAAAAATATCCGGTATAAAAGAGCTCTCTTCCTTCGTAATTGCCTGCGGTTAAAATAAATCACCAAAACCGCAAGTACTGTCAATATGATAGCCAGTGTAAACTTTTCAATCAGTAAAGTAGCCACAATCAATGCGGCAACCGAAAACCCTGTAACCAATATAACAGAAGGAAGCCCCTCCCGGTACATTACTATAAAGAAAGAAAGATAAACCAATGCCAACCCTGTTTCGCTTTGCAGGATTGCCATTGCTGCGGGTAATAATACAATCCCTGCTGCAATCAACTGTGAACGGGTTTTTGAAAAATCAGTTTCAGGCCGGGAGAAATATTTTGCCAGGGCAAGGGCCACAAATATCTTACAGAATTCCGCCGGCTGAAAATTGAAAGGCCCCATTTCGATAATTGACTCGGTTCCTTTGATCCTTGAGTGAAAAGGAAACACAAGTAACAGCAGGAAAATGCCAATAGCATACCCCAGATTAGCTGTGGCAGAAAAAAACTTACTGTCAGTAAGCAAGATGAAAAATCCAAGTACAAGGCTAATGATAAAGAAAAAGAACTGTTTGCTGTAATCAGTTTTGAATTTTAAAAAACTTTGAATGACCGGATCTCCATCTTTGAAGGTAGCACCAAACACCGCCGTAAGGCCAATCGTCACCAACAGCAGGTATATACCTGCCAGACTCCAGTCTATTCCTTTTGATATGGCGGGGTCCCGGTGATTCATTTCAATAAATTAGTTACTAACAGTGTCTTTTTGACGGGTGTTTCTCTTCTGTTTCTCCGGAATGATCATATCCTGCTTTTCTGTTTTTCTCTTTTGTGTATCTTTCGGTAATTGACCGGGATTTGATTTCTCTTCTTCCGACAAATTATTGACAATCGTTTTTACCTCCTTATCATCATCTTTTTGCTCCTCTTTTATACGTTGTACCGAATCCCTTGTTTTCATTTTCTGCAGCATCAGCGGCGGAATCAGGTTTATTTTCTCCATGCGTTCAACCAATGCTTTGCGCTGGCTGCTGATTGTATCATTGATATACTTCTCAATCATCAGGCTTACGATTGGCGCTGCATAAGTACCTCCGAAACGTCCGCTATTTTCCACCACACACATAATTGCAATCCTTGGATTGTCCCTTGGGGCAAAGGCACAGAAAAAAGAGTGATTAGGCTGTTTTACTCCCCGGTAATAATTTTCTACGGTTCCTGTTTTTCCACAGATTGTAATGCCCGGCACTTTTGAACCACGGCCTGTACCACTTTCCATAACGCCCTGCATACCATCATGAACTGCCTCAAAAATGCTGTCTGCTAAATTAATCGGAATGATTTTCTGCTTATATTTTTCCAGCAAACCAAACCTATCACCTCCTTCTATTGAATCAACAATATGTGGTATATAATACCAGCCTTTATTAGCTATATATGCCATTTCATTAGCCACCTGTAATGGAGTGGCAGTTACCTCACCCTGGCCTATACTGACTGAACGATAAGTACAGAATCCCCATTTACCCTGCCCATATGTTTTATTGAACATTTCAGGTGTTGGGATGACCCCTTTACTTTCTGCCGGAATATCTACGCCCAGCCGGTGCCCCATGCCAAATGCATACATATAGCGGTTCCAGCTTCTGAGGCTGCTATCCTGTGAGGGGAATTTTGGATTATTAATTACCCTTTGCATCACATTTGCGAAGTAAGTATTACAGGAATGGGTGATGCCTGTTTTTAAGTAATACGTTCCCGGATCCAAACAACCCATAGGGTTGCTGCTGCCACATCCATAAAAAGCACCTCCGCAACTAAAAGTTGTATTTGTTGTTATAACCCCCTCTCCTAAACCAACCAATGCCTGTAATGTTTTGAAAGTAGAACCCGGCGCATATGTTGCACTAACTGCCCTGTTGTACATTGGTAATCTCGGGTCGTTATATAACAGATCTCTGACATGCTTGCCTCTTTCAGGGCCGGTAAGATAGTTAGGGTCGTATGTCGGGCTGCTCACCATTGCAATAATGCCCCCTGTTTTAGGATCAATAGCAACAATTGAACCCACCTTATCCTGCATCAGCTTTTCGCCAAACTGTTGTAATCCTATATCGAGACTTGTATACAAATTATTACCTGCCACAGATGGCACATCCATCGCCCCGTCTTCATAAGGCCCTTGTATGCGGTTGAAGTTGTCTTTTATCAGTACCTGCATTCCTCTTTCTCCCATTAATACTTTTTCGTAGCTGGCTTCCAGGCCGGTCATTCCGGCATAGTCTCCACTCTGATACCCTTCTCCATCATGCTTTTTCAGGTAGTTGGAGTCTACTTCGCCAATGTAGCCAACTATGTTGGCCCCGGCATTGAATGGATAAGAACGAATGGGACGTTCCTGTATGTAAAAGCCGCTTTGAAATTTCCAAAGATTCTCCTGTATCCTCGCATACTTTTGTGGTGATAATGATGCTTCAAATACGGAAGGGCGAAAAGATTTATTTTTCAGAATAGCATTCACAATCCTCTTCCGGAATTCTACAGTATCAATTCCCAACAGGTGGCAAAAGAAGGTGGTATCAATTCCTTTGGCCTGGGATGGGGTTACCATCAGGTCATAAGTAAGTGTGTTATTAAGGATAGCCTGCTTATGCCTGTCGAAAACCAATCCCCTGGGCGGGTAGATGGTTTTTCGAAGGATGGCATTCTCATCAGCCATTGCTCCGTATTTACCCGAAATGACCTGCAGGTAGAATAATTGCCCGATAATGACTACAAAGGCAAATAAAAAAATGAGGCGGATGATACGGCTTCTTGATTGATTGAACGCAGACATGCAAAAACTACCCGGAAAGAAATAAGAGTGAGGAAATTATTAAAGTAGTGCAATGTACGAATTACAAAAAGCGGTTTCCAAATCTATTTGTAAAATAAATCATGAATTAATAAAATTTTTCCGAAGTGGTAACTAACAAAGAATTTCTTACGCCGTATTTGTACGGAACTTAAGCTTCCTTGGAAATAATAACTCTGCCGTGAAGATGAGCAGCATGCTGATACCGGTAGTGGCGACCACTTTGATGAGAAAATCGAGAAAGCTTCCAAAATCCAGCCACTCCAGAAACACCATATACCCGTGGTGGAGCAGGGTAAGGATGAAAACATATACCGCATACGGTGTCCATTGCATGGCTTTCGGTGATGGCTCCCGGTAGTTCAGCTCAGAAGTGTCTTTAGGTGTAAGAATATTGATGATAAAAGGCCTCACATAGGCGATCAGCACACAGGCTGCAGCATGAAGACCCGGTGTCATCATGAAATAATCGAGAATCAGGCCGGTAAAGAAGCCAATCACCAGTAACCACATCCGGGAAACGGAGAAAGGCAACCAGAGAATGAACAGGTAATATATATATGGAGTGATGAACCGGTGCAGGTGTGGAATTTTATCCAATACATATACCTGTATCAGTATAAAGGCAATAAACCGGATGATATTTCTTAAAAAATCACTCACCTTGTATTCTTTTTTACCTGCTCGATCTTCTTTTTTGTTTCCTCGAAGAGTTTCACCTGTTCTGCCCTTTCGATATTCTCTATAACATGCACCTGCTGCAGATTATAGAAATTGGCGGCTGTTTTTACTTTCAGCAAATACATGCCGGTGGTATTGTCCAGTTTTATATCGGAAATGGTACCCACCATATAACCAGGCGGGAAGTTGAACGACACAGAGCTTGTCAGTACAGTATCTCCTTTCTTTACTTCAACCGTTTTAGGAATCCTTTTCAATGTCAGGTAGCGGGGGTCTTTACCATCCCATTCCGCTGTGCCGAAATCACCTGTTTTTTTTAATGACACACTTACGGTGTTTTGCACATGCAGCAGGCTCATCACCTGGCTGAAGTTACCGCTTACATTTACCACCACACCCACCGCACTTCCATCGGAACTAACGACGGCCATATTGTCTTTTATACCCTGGGCAGAACCCCGGTTTATCTGGATATAATTCTTCTGTGCATTCACCGTACTGTAAACCACCGTTGCCGGACGGGAAAAATAGCGGCGGTAATTCCCTGCGGTATCATAAGGAACGGAATCCTGCACCATTTGAACTGCGGTATCCCGGTGGGAAAAATTACGGGGTAAGAGGTTCAATAAAGAATCATTCATCCGGTGTACCCGTTTGTTTTCTTCACGCAGGGTAAAAAAATCTTCTACCTTATTATACTTAGAGTTTACCCAGCCAGTCAATTCGTTTGCAATACCCAAACCTTTCGCCTTGTGAAAACGGTTATAGTTGAATAAAAACCATAATGCCACCACCTGTAATATGAGGAAAGTGAAGAACGTTCTGTAATTGCGAATAAAGAGGAATATGTTACGCATTGATTAAGGCACAAGATTCAAGGTACAAGGTACAAGAACTTCATTGCTTGCTCCTTGTACCAAGGGCCTTTTGTTTATCTCATTACAAATGGATACCTGTCGTAATTCTTGAGTGCAATACCCGTACCACGGACCACACTCTTCAAAGGATCATCGGCTACATGTACCGGCAATTTGATCTTATTGCTCAGCCTTTTGTCCAACCCACGGAGCAATGCACCGCCACCGGTAATGTACAGGCCACGGCGGTAAATGTCAGCAGCCAGTTCCGGAGGTGTTTGCTCTAATGCCTTCAGAATAGCTTCTTCTATTTTAAAGATGCTTTTATCCAGGGCTTCGGCTATTTCCTGGTAGCTTACCATGATCTGCTTGGGAATACCTGTTACCAGGTCACGGCCATTTACCGGAAAATCATCGGGTGGATTATCAATCTCTTTCATAGCAGCTCCTACCTGTATTTTGATTTGCTCGGCGGTACGTTCCCCGATCAGCAAGCTGTGGTAACGGCGAAGAGCTTCCATAATATCGGCTGTAAATTCATCCCCGGCGATGCGAATGGACTGGTCGCAGACAATTCCGGCCAATGCGATAACAGTGATGCCTGTTGTACCGCCGCCGATGTCTATGATCATGTTGCCCACCGGCTCTTCTACGTCAATACCGATACCCAGCGCAGCAGCCATTGGCTCATGAATCAGGTATACTTCTTTGGCGCCAGCCTGCTCGGCACTGTCCCGCACAGCTCTTTTCTCCACTTCCGTAATAGAAGAGGGGATGCAAATCATCATCCGCCAGCTGGGAGGGAAAAGTTTCTTTTTAGGATAAACCAGCTTGATAAGCTCCCTTATCATCAGCTCGGCAGCGTTGAAATCGGCTATCACACCGTCTTTCAGCGGACGAACAGTGCGGATGCTTTCATGAGTTTTCTCATGCATCATCAGCGCCTTTTTCCCGACAGCCAGCACTTCCTTCGGATTATTCCGGTTAAGGGCAATGATGCTCGGTTCGTTTACCACTACTTCGTCGTTATGTATGATAAGGGTATTGGCCGTACCCAGGTCGATGGCTATTTCTTGTGTAAACCAGTTAAAAAGTCCCATTAATTATTATGATTGGATTTACCTGCCTACCGGCAGGCAGGTTGAGGGCAAAGGTGGAGGAAATAATTCGAATTATCAAAGCAAAACCGTACCACACAAGGATTTTTTAGTTTTTTTTGTTTTTCGAAAAAGGATAACTTATATCATGAAATTCTAAAAAACAGTTTTTTCAATAATGAAACATTTTTACAATAACATACATGGTTGGTTTACGTTTCCTAATTTATACTCGAGAATGGTCGCACAATTTCCCAGCGGCAGCCACTTTGTTGAAATAGGTGTTTGGAAAGGCAAAAGTGCCTGTTACATGGCTGTAGAAATCCTGAATAGCAAAAAAAAAATACAATTTGACTGTATTGATACCTGGGAAGGCTCGGATGAACACCTTGATGTAGGCGGCGTGGCCTTTGAGCCAAATCTGCTGACGAATAAAGAATGGATATGGGAATGTTTTATGGAAAATATTGCCCCGGTGAGAAGCTTTATTAACCCGATAAGAAAACATTCACTGGAAGCTGTGAACCTTTATGCCGACAATAGCCTTGATTTCGTTTTTATTGATGCCGCACATGACTTTGAGAATGTAACGAAAGATATACAGGTATGGTTTCCGAAAGTAAAGGTCGGTGGAATCATCGCCGGTCATGATTATACCTGGGGACCTGATGTAAAAAAGGCAGTTGATGTTTTTTTTGAAGCGAAGGGATTATCTGTGATAGAAGATGAAGGATGCTGGATTGTTACCCGGAAGGCATAAACTGTGAAGAATCCGTTGCATAGTTTTTAAGTTAACTTCACCCTATGCAAATCATTACAAGAACAGTTTTGATTTTGTCAATTGTAAGTTTACTTGCTGATGTGGCAAGTGAAATGCTGTACCCGGTTATTCCTGTATATCTGAAAGAGATCGGCTTCTCAGTTTTTTTAATTGGCATACTGGAAGGGGTTGTGAATTTTACTGCAGGCCTCAGCAAAGGTTATTTCGGAAAACTAAGTGATGAAAAAGGGTTCCGCTTACCATTTATAAAACTTGGTTATTTACTAAGTGCTGTTTCAAAACCACTGATAGCTGTATTTACTTATCCGCTCTGGATATTTTTTGTAAGGACGGTTGACCGATTAGGCAAAGGTGTCCGCACTGCGGCAAGAGATGCATTGCTTTCGCAGGAAGCAACCAAAGAAACAAAAGCAAGAGTGTTTGGTTTTCACCGCAGCATGGATACAGTTGGTGCTGCCATTGGCCCTGTCATTGCTTTATTGTTCTTATACTTTTACCCTGGCGATTATAAAACACTTTTTTATCTCGCCTTTATTCCCGGCCTGCTTTCGATTTTTTTTATTTTCCTGCTAAGAGAAAAAAAACAGCCTGTTTCAACTTTAAGCAAAGGAAATTTCTTCTCCTTCTTCAAATACTGGAAAGTGGCAACCCCTGAATTCAGGAAGATAGTTCCCGGTTTGCTGCTATTCGCATTATTCAACAGTTCTGATATTTTCTTATTGCTCATCACCAAAGAAACTATCGGTAACAATACTGTCACCATACTTGGCACCACATTTAATGCCGACTCAATTACTATCGGAGCCTATGTTTTCTACAATCTTATTTATGCTGTAGCATCTTATCCAATGGGTGTTTTTGCCGACAGGCTTGGTTTTAAAAAAATCATCCTGTTTGGTTTTGCATTGTTCGCTGTTGTCTATGGTGGCTTTGCATTCAAACCTTCTGTAGCTGAAATATTTATTTTGTTTTCCGTATATGGTATCTATGCAGCCGCCACCGAAGGAGTGATCAAAGCATGGATAGCCAATCTTTCTCATGGAGAAAATACTGCCACTGCAATCGGTTTTTACACCAGTTGTGAAAGCATCTGTACTTTGCTTGCAAGCATTATTGCCGGTGCATTATGGTCAAACTTTGGCAGTGCTTCCACCTTTATTACCACATCTGTCATTTCTGCAATTGTTTTCATTTATTTCTTACTGAGAATCAAAGGCAAATAATTATTATTCCACCTCATTTGACATGAATTTATTTTTGGCACAGTAATGGCGAATGTGGAGTTACAATTTATCGTTCCTAAAAACATGTTATGAGAAAAGTATGTATTGCTGTTATTGCCTTATTGTTTGTTTCTTGCTTGCAAGCCCAAAATAAAAGTGCAGGGAGTTCATCCTATAAAACTGCATTAGGTATAAAAGTCTGGGACGGTGGTGGTATTTCATTTAAACAATTTGTGAGTGATAATAATGCACTTGAACTGGTTGGTTATTTCTGGAGTAAAGGAGCCAGGATAACAGGATTATATGAAATACACGGCCCCATTAATGGCACCACCGGTTTACAATGGTACATAGGACCAGGAGCCCATGTAGGTTTTTATAATTCAAAGAATGGTGATGGTGCTTTTATCGGGATTGATGGAGTACTCGGTTTGGATTACAAATTCAGAGGAGCCCCGATCAATATGTCATTAGACTGGCAACCTTCATTTGAGTTTGGCGATGGTCGTGGATTTAATGAAAGCTGGGGTGGCTTGGGAATCAGATACACTTTCTAAAACATTATCCTTGTAATAAAATATGCTTTGTTTTAGGACATAGCAGATTTTATTATGAAACAAATCCTAATTTAATTTCCATCTCATGGCTGAGTGCCGGCAGTTTTCTTCTTTCAATCAGGAAGCTGTTGAGTTGTGCAATTTCCCGGAAGATATAATGTTTATCAGCCGCTCCTTTCAGATAATCTTTCCCGGTACTTCCCCCAGTGCCAATCCTTGTACCTATCATCCGGTGTACCATGTTCATGTGGCGGTAACGCCATGAGCTTAACTGTTCATCTATTTCCAATAAACAATTCAATAACTGAAATGGCAACTGCAGCAATGGATAGCCACGGTAGAGCATAATAAACAGTGCAGCCCTGCATGCTGCCGGTGACAATAACCGGTCACTAATTGACGACTGGTCGCTGAAAATATCATCAAAGACAGACAGGTTATTTTTCTCTGCATCGGCAAGGCTCAGGCCGTAACTCTTTTTATAATTTTCCCAAAACAGCTTATCAGCCCCCTCTTTTAAGAATGGCATCCTCTCCAGCCAGCCATTTAATAATTGTAGTAACGATTTACCTCCTTCTGCTTTCTTAATTATATCTACATGTTCAGGCCGCAATTGTGCTGTGTAATATTCTTTACCGTGGCGGTGTTCAAATTTCAAACCGAGTTTTGCCTCCAGTTCTTTGAACTGCCAGCTTTGAAAACCAGATGCGGGACGAAGCATATCTCTGAAGTCCAGGAAATCCATCGGTGTCATGGTTTCCATAATGTCGATCTGGTGAACCAGCACCCTGAGAATAGTAACACAGCGGTTGAGGCGGTGAACAATAGTTTGCAGTTCCGGTGAGTTATCATTCAATGCCGGCTTACTCATTATCCCGACTATTGAATCTGCTTCATGGTGCAGCTGTTTGAACCAAAGTTCATACGCCTGGTGAATGATGATGAACAGCATTTCATCATGTGCAGGAAGATTATGCCTATCACTTTCGGGAGATTGTGCATTGAGTATCTTTTCCAGTTGCAGATAATCGTGGTAATGTACTTCCATACGTAAAGCTTCGCTTATGTGAGACAAATTTATAGTAAGTTTATCAGCAGCCGGCCTGTTATTCAAATTCGTATCCAATATCGCTCCGGTAATTCATTCTTTCAAAGGTCACTTTCTTCATTTCCTCTTTAGATATTTCAACGGCATCAAAAACAGATTTACCATAGGATGTAATACAAAATACTCTTCCGCCACTGGTAACAACTTTTCCTTTTTCAGTTGTTGTACCCATGTGAAAGAGGATGCTGTCAGCCGGGTTTATGTCCTCCAACCCCTTTATTTCATATCCTTTTTTATAATCTCCGGGGTAACCTCCGCTTACAGCCACTATGGTACAAACCGTTCTGGGGTCGGTCTCGATTTTTACTTTATCCAGTTCCTGGTTTGAAGTTGCTGTAAACAGTTCCACGAGATCGTTCTTTAATCTTGGCATCACCACTTCTGTTTCGGGGTCGCCCATGCGGCAGTTATATTCAATCATATAAGGCTCGCCTTCCACTATCATGAAGCCAAAGAAGATAAAGCCACGATATTCCAATCCCTCTTTTTGCAAACCCTGCACAGTTGGTTTGATCACTTTCTCTTCAATCTTCTTCATCAAATCCGCATTTACAAATGGCACCGGACTGATAGCACCCATACCGCCGGTATTTGGTCCCTTATCACCTTCGCCAACTCTTTTATAATCTTTTGCTTCGGGCAGTATCACATAATTTTTCCCATCATTTAACACAAAAACAGACATTTCTATTCCTTGCAGGAACTGCTCAACCACCACCCTTTTACCCGCCTCTCCAAATTTTGCCCGTTGTATCATCAATTCAAATTCTGCAATGGCTTCCAGATGGTTTTCGCATATTACTACACCTTTACCAGCGGCTAATCCATCAGCTTTCATCACAATCGGCAACTCATGATTATTCAGGTAGTCTATTCCTTCTTCATAGTTATCCAGTGTAAATTCTCTGTATGCGGCAGTGGGAATATTATGCCGTATCATAAACGCTTTGGCGAAAGCTTTGCTACCCTCCAGTTGAGCACAATTTTTTCCGGGCCCTATCACATCTATATTTTTCAATGCGGGATTGCTGATCAGGAAATCAGTGATACCTTTTACGAGTGGCTCTTCAGGTCCTACAATAACCAGTTCAATTTTATTATCAATGCAGGCATTTTTAATCGCTTCGAAGTCGGTGACACTAATATCCAGGTTAGTACCGCATAGTGCTGTACCGGCATTACCGGGAGCAATAAAAAGGCTTTCGCAATGAGGGCTTTGGGTAAGCTTATGGGCAAGGGCATGTTCCCTGCCACCTGAGCCTAATAACAGGATCCGCATAGTTGATTTGGTTCTGGATTTTAATGCGTTGCGAATATCGGATGTATCCGTTAAAGATAGCCTCAAAAAGTTTTTTGGTGGCTAAATTTCTGTATTTTGGTTGCTCTAACGATTAAGGACTCTGATTAAACAATTAAAACATTCTGTATGAATCAACCTGCAAAACTCGGCAAGCATCCTAAGGCCTTGTATGTTCTATTTTTCACAGAAATGTGGGAACGCTTTGCTTACTACCTGATGGTAGGTATATTATTAATATATGCAACGGATACCACAACCGGGGGAAAGGGATTTTCCGGGAAAATCGGGGCTGATATAGTCGGTAGTTTTATCGCCCTTGTTTATCTGACCCCTTTTATTGGCGGTTTAATTGCAGACAGATATTTGGGATATATCAAATCAATTTTTATTGGTGGTACACTGATGGCAGCCGGATATCTCGGGCTGGCACTACCCGGTGATACGGCGATGTTTGTATCGCTGGCCCTTATTATTGTTGGAAACGGTTTCTTTAAACCCAATATCTCCACTCTTCTTGGTAATATTTATAACAGAGAAGACCTGAAACCATTAAAGGATAATGCTTATAACATTTTCTATATGGGCATTAATATCGGTGCCTTTGTCTGCAATTTTGTGGCTGCCTGGCTGCGAAACCAATATGGCTGGGGATATGCGTTTGCCGCGGCGGGAATAGGCCTGATTATAGGCCTCATCATTCTTGCCATCTCTGTAAAAAACAAAGACATAAAGGAAGCAGATGTCAAAAAACCTGTACAGCCGGAAGACATGCCGCTTTCTAAAATTTTCTCCACCGTTTTCTTACCGGCAATTATTACTGCAGCAATAGGTTGGTTTTTACCTAAGGAACTATTCGGGTCTGCAATCATGGGCACACAGGCAAATGATGCTTTTATTTTTGCATGCCTACCTATCATAGCGTTTTATATTTCATTATGGGTGAAAGCTAAGGGCCAGGATAAAAAAGGTATTGGCGCATTATTGTTCATTTTTGCTATCGCAATTGCATTTTGGACTATCTATAATCAAAATGCTACGGGGCTTACATTGTGGGCTGAGAAACATACAGACAGGGTTGCCTCCCCTACCACTGCTAAAATAACCGGTGCGATTTTCCC
This sequence comes from Chitinophagaceae bacterium, assembly GCA_037045605.1. Classification (GTDB taxonomy): domain Bacteria; phylum Bacteroidota; class Bacteroidia; order Chitinophagales; family Chitinophagaceae; genus JJ008. The sequence goes on from JBAOHK010000023.1 coordinate 325,708, forward strand.
AATGCAGAAAGTGACCGATACTCCAAGGCTAGTGAATAAACTGGATCAGTACATGAGAGAAGTAAAGGATGATAGCGGGAAAGTGATACAGGAAATGGGACCAGATCCTTATTTTGTAAACGTTCCAAAAGATCAATGGCCGCAGGGCAAAGAAATAAAGCTTACTAATACTGAGTTATTTCAATCAATCAACCCGCTATTCATTGTGTTACTCACCTTGCTTTTTGTACCCTTCTTTAGCTGGCTGCGAAAACGAGGAAAGGAACCCACTACCATGTCAAAGTTTGGGATGGCTCTGTTCATATCTGGTTTATCAGCCTTAGCAATGGTATTTGCCATTATGTCTGTGCCTTCCATTTATACACATAAAGCTTCAGCTATTTGGCTATGGATCACTTATTTCATTTTTACTATCAGTGAAATATTCTTAAGTCCGATGGGGCTATCATTAGTTTCGAAACTGGCCCCTGCCAGGTTAACGGCATTGATGATGGGAGGCTGGTTCTTATCAACTTCAATAGGGGGAAAAGTAGCCGGGGTAATGACAAGTTTTTGGGATGACTTTACAGATAAGAAAATGTTCTTCCTGATTCTTGTCGCAGCGGCATTTATCGGTGGTATCCTGATCTATTCAAGAATCAAATCGCTGAATAAGATTGTAAAAGATAAAACTGGTTTTGATTAATTTTATTAACCGCTTATACAAAGGTGGCCATCGGTCACCTTTTTTATTTTCTCTAACTCCAATTTTCCTATCTTAATACCTTAAACATTCTGACTATGTGGAAGAAACATCCGAAAGCATTGCCATTCTTATTTTTCTCTGAAATGTGGGAACGGTTTGGTTATTACCTGATGATCGGCATCTTTACTTTGTACCTGGAAGATTCTGCAAAAGGGTTCAATATGTCCACCAAAGAATCTGCCAGTTTATACGGAACATTTATAGCACTTGTTTTCTTCACTCCTTTTCTTGGGGGGTTATTGGCCGACCGTTACTTAGGTTACCGGAGGTCAATCATCCTGGGTGGGCTTTTAATGGGTGTCGGTTATTGTATGATGGGGATCCATAGTCTTAACATGCTTTATGTTTCCATGACGTTTGTCATCCTTGGCAATGGTTTTTTCAAACCTAATATTTCGACCTTGCTGGGAAATGTTTATTCCACACCACAACATTTACATCAAAAAGATGAAGGATATAATATCTTTTATATGGGGATCAATATCGGGGCCAGTATATGTAATTTTTTTGGCGCCGCATTGTATATTACATATGGATGGGCTGCTGCTTTTGCAGCGGCAGGTGTAGGAATGTTCGTCGGCGTAGTCGTTTTTATCATCGGCACCAAACATTATAAAGAATATGATGTAAGAAAACCGCTCCAGCCTGGCGATCTTCCTCTCTGGAAAATATTTGCGCTGGTCATTCTTCCCTGTATCGTTTTTGGTATTGTTGGTTATTTCATTATGGGTGTTGAATCGAAGACCAACCCTCATGCTTTTATTTTCGACTCTGATTCTACCGATGCATTCATCTTCGGCTGTATACCTGTCCTTATTTTTTATACAGCTTTAATGATAAGAAGCAACAAGCAGGAACGGCCGGCTATGGGCGCCATGCTGGCCATCTTTGCAGTTGTTATTATGTTCTGGGCCATCTTCAAACAAAATGGTTCGGCTCTTACTACCTGGGCCAACAAATTCACTGAAAGGCATGTTAGCGGTACCAGCGAAAAAATACTAAGCGGTTTAAAACTTACCAAGACAGTTGTGTACACACAGGATAGTATAGTGAAGACAGATGCTTTATTCAGAAAAATAAAAGTAGCTGGCAAAGAAGTAAAAGAATGGAACTATCCTGAATATTTTAAAAATATTGCTCCTTCTGATATTCCTGCATCGGGTGAAAAACTAAAAGTCTGGGCGCCGAATCTCAGCCAATCCATCAATCCTCTATGGGTTGTAATATTAACGCCGTTAATAGTTGCATTTTTCAGCTGGCTTCGCCGGAAAGGCAAAGAACCAAGCACTCCTACAAAAATTGCCTTTGGCTTATTAATATCTGCTTTATCTGTCCTGGTAATGATCGCTGCTGTAAAAGCCGGTAATAATGGTTCTGAAAAAGTAAGTGTATGGTGGCTGATCGGCAGTTATGGCGTTATTACTATCGGTGAATTATTTTTAAGCCCGATGGGGTTATCATTGGTTTCCAAGCTAAGTCCTGTCCGTATCACTTCGCTGATGATGGGAGGATGGTTCCTTTCCACTTCCATCGGCAATAAACTAAGCGGCATACTTGCCAGCAAATGGGATGAGTATGATAATAAGGCCAGTTATTTCTGGCTGAATTTTATTTTACTGGGTGCTGCGGCTGTATTCTTATTTGTGCTGCTAAAATGGTTGAACAGGGTAATGAAAGAGAAGGGGGTGAATTAGGAAACCTTCCTCAATTAATAAAAAAGGTGACGAAAACTATTCGTCACCTTTTTTCATATCTTCCCATTAACAAAATCTCCTGCTATGGCTGAACAACAAAACAATTTCAAGCCCTTTGTACCTGCTGAAACAAAAATGGCAGAATTAACGGTTAAGTCTATTATTACCGGTGCTATATTTGGGATCATCTTCGGTGCATCTACAGTATATCTTGCTTTGAAAGCAGGGTTAACTGTTTCAGCTTCTATTCCTATTGCCGTTATAGCCATTACGCTAGGCAGAAGGTTTTTGAAAACTACGATACTGGAGAATAATATAATCCAAACTACAGGTTCAGCCGGAGAAAGTATTGCAGCCGGCGTTGTATTTACATTACCGGGATTTTTATTTTTAAGCGACCCTAACAGTGCCAATTTTTTCAATTATTTCACCATCCTGGTGCTTGCCATTTTTGGAGGAATATTGGGAACATTAATGATGATCCCCCTCCGCCGTTCTTTGATTGTGCAAGAACATGGTACGCTGCCTTACCCGGAAGGAACTGCCTGTGCCTCCGTATTAAAAGCCGGCGAAAAAGGTGGTGACTTTGCCAAGACTGCGTTTATGGGACTTGGTTTTGCATTTGCGTATGCTATGCTGCAAAAAATATTTCATGTAATTAAAGAGGTACCTGATTTTGCCACCCGGCAAACAAACAAAATTTTCCCTTCTGCCAAAGTAAGCGGAGAGATAACTCCTGAATACATGGGAGTTGGCTATATCATCGGCCCAAAGATTGCCGGTGTATTGGTAGCAGGTGGTGTGTTAAGCTGGTTTGTATTAATACCACTTCTTTCCTCTGTTATCAGTGCTGATGTAGTGGCGGCTCAATTGCATAAGCTTGGCTACATAACGGATCTTGCAAAGCCCGGGCCCGGGAATGCAGGCAGCTGGGATCCTGTAACACACAATTTTACGGATTGGTCTTCGGCCATTTACCGGGCTTATATCCGGCAGATCGGCGCTGGTGCAGTAGCCGCAGGTGGGTTTATTACATTGATAAAAACAATTCCAACCATTATTTCATCTTTCAAAGGAAGTATTGGTTCTTTAAAAAAAGATGGCTCAGATGCAACGGCAGTCAAAGTACCAAGAACAGAAAGAGATCTTTCTATGAAAGTAGTCGGTATCGGCACCCTGGTTCTATTACTTGTCATTGCATTACTTCCCAACACACTTATACCCGGTACTAATATCGGAAGCAAACTATTGCTCGGGTTACTTGTAATTATTTTTGGTGCATTCTTTGTAACCGTTGCTTCCCGTATCGTTGGCCTCATTGGTTCTTCCAACAGCCCCATCAGCGGAATGACCATTGCCACATTGATGGGCACCTGCCTGATCTTTATTGCTGTAAAATGGACAGGCCATGTTTATGAGCCAATGGCACTTGTTGTAGGCGGCATGATCTGTATTGCTGCCGCTAATGCCGGAGCTACATCACAAGACTTAAAGACAGGTTACCTTGTTGGTGCCACACCAAAATATCAGCAAATCGCATTGTTCGTAGGGGCTATTGTTTCTTCGCTGGCTATTGGTGCCACTATTAAGATCCTTGACACCCCAACAGCTGCAATGGCTGCCCAGGGGATTGAACATGCCATTGGTACAGATACTTATCCGGCACCGCAGGGAACTCTGATGGCCACCTTGATCAAAGGAATCCTTTCCTTCAATCTTGACTGGCAATTTGTATTGGTAGGTGTATTCATTGCAATAGTGATGGAGCTTTGTGGAATTAAAGCGCTGAGTTTTGCAATTGGTATTTATCTGCCGCTGTCTACTACACTCCCGATCTTTATTGGCGGAGGTATCAGGGGTATTGTTGAATGGAGGCAGAGAAAGAAAAACATAAAAATATCAGCAGAGGAAGAAGATCTTGGTAAAGGAAACTTGTTTGCAACAGGCCTTGTTGCGGGTGGCGCCTTAGCTGGTGTGCTGGTCGCCATTCTTTCTTCGATACCGAGCATCAACAGCAGCCTTGGCAATGTAAATGCAGAGCATACCCTGACAGATGGATTAGGTGATGAGGGATACAAATGGCTCGGCGTTGCTTTCTTTGCATTAATGGGCTATGTTTTGTACAGAATTGCCATAGGTAAAAAGAAGACGACATAAAGACTCATAAATAGCAAATTTTATAAGCAAAGGCCACAAAGAAAATTCTTTGTGGCCTTTGTGTCTTCGTGGGAAATATTATTTAAATAAAGTTCAAATACTCGTATTGTTTTGACAGTATTTCTTTGTCATTTGCTTTCAGCCATTTATTGAGTACCGTGGCATACACATTCTTGAAGTCTACTTTATATTTCAGGTCACCTTCATCAAGGTCAGCAAGGTTTGGCAATTCATTGATCAGTCCCTTTTGCTTTAACCCACCACTGATGAGGAACATATTGTTCGCAGTACCATGATCGGTACCATTGCTGGCATTTTGCGCCACCCTTCTTCCGAATTCTGAGAAGGTAAATAACATCACATCATCAAACCGGTTATTGGCTTTTAAATCTTTTACAAATGCTTTCACAGCATCATTCATTTCAGTGAATAAACGTTGCTGTTGCCCATCCTGGTTAATATGTGTGTCAAAACTTCCCAGCGATACATAATAAACCTTGGTATTGATCTCTGAAAAAATCAATGAAGCAATAGTTTTCATGCTGTTCCCCAGGTCTGTTTTCGGATATTCAGCTTTTGTTGGGTGCATTTTACTTTGCTGAAAGATGTAGTCGGCACTGGATAATGTTTCTGCCATTGTCTTGTATAAATAATCTGCCGGTTGTTCACCTGCTTCATCTGTATGATTCTTCATTACTTCTTTAAAGAATTTCTCGTTGGCCGTACCATACAATCTCCTTGGGTCTTTTACAGCAATACCTTTTATGTTATCGCCTTTTAATGCAAGACTGAGTATATCATCGATCTCAATTGCCTGGGTTGGTTTATCGCAACCTTTACACTGCGCATCCAGGTACCGGCCCACCCACCCATTGTTCCAGTATTCACTACTCTGACTGGCAGTGTGCCAGATATCCATACTACGGAAATGAGAACGGTCGGGGTTAGGATAGCCAACATTATTTAAAATAGCAAGGCTCCCGTCATCATACAACCCTTTAAAGGCCGTTAATGCAGGATGTAACCCCACCTCGTCAGTTAATGACAGGGCTTTATCTTTTACAATACCGAGCTTTGGCCTTGCTTTATAATACAAATCGTTCCGGACCGGTATAACTGTGTTCAAACCATCATTGCCACCACTTAATTGCAGTATCACTACTACCTTGTTTCCAAGCGGCACCATTGTTTGTCCTTCGAATGCCTTCAGGAACTTAGGTAACAGCATCGAGGCTGTCGCTAATGAACCGATCTGAATGAATTCCTTGCGTTTGATATACATAATAAAAAGCTTTGAGCTATTAGCTGATTAACAAAGTTGATACTCCGGCGTACTCATTACCTGCAGTGTTGCCGTTTTAATGAAGTTCTCTCTTCCGGTCTGATCTGAAAACTGTTTAATTGTTTCCGGATTTACACGACTCTTTGCCTGCAATAAAACACCCGTAATAGCTGGTAACAGCGAATCCCTTGTAACAGATTCATAGTTCTTTGTGTACAATGTCCAGTCAATGGTTACCTGGATAGGTTTGTTCAATCTCCCCAATGCCTTCATGGCGGTTGCCTTTGGGTCATCGTTATTATCCTTGCGGCCCATCATCTGGTCATCATCATCTTTTGGTCTTATATTAAACTCATCTTTATCGTCCAGCATTTGCGGTATACGCATCCGCATCATTAAAGTAGAACTGTCGATCCAGTTCTTACCACCAGGCCAACCCGCCACATTCGGCGGATAAAAAAGCAACTGACCTAATGACCGCTGTATCAGCAACAATACCTCATCCTGTTCGAATTTCATGGGCAACATCCGTTGTATGCCGGCAATTAACTCTACAGGTGATTTTATTTTAGCCCCGATATTTTTCTCTTCATAAAACCAGTCGCTGGTAAAAATATCTTCGAGCAGCTTAGAAATGTCATATTCGTTTTTATAGAACCTGTCAGCCAGCCATTCCACTTTGGCATTATCAACCTGTTCATTCACTAAAAATTTATACAATTTTTGCGTAATGAATTTTGCCGTTTGTTTTTGTTGTAACAAAATATCCAACACCTCCTCCCCATCAAAATTTCCTGTTTTCCCCAGTACTGTTTTACTTCCAAAGTCATGTTGTCCTTTCCGGAAAATGTATTCGCCTTTCAATGTTGCACTCCAGCCAGTAAAGGCCCTGGCTGCTTCTTTCACATCGTTCTCCGTATAATTGCCTCTGCCGAGGGTAAACAACTCCATTACTTCCCTGGCAAAGTTTTCATTGGGATGGTCCTTTCTGTTTTGCTGGTTATTCAAAAAATTAAGCATCGCTGCATTTTTGGAAACTTCTTTTAGCAGTGTTCCAAAATTGCCGAGTGCATTTCTTCTAATTACATCTAATAAGCCCTGTTGAAAAAAGATATTGAGGTTGCGGCAAGCGAAATGCCCGTGCCAGAAGAAGGCCATTTTTTCCCGGAGCTGTGCTGAGCTGTTCACCATTTCATGCAGCCAGTAAACATTCAGGTTCCGGATACCATCCCTGTTTTTTTGTTGCACCATTTTTCTTTCATCAGCCGTCAGCTCTTTTCGCTGCTGTTGACGGCCAACTTCCTCAATACCCATGTAAAGCCCCTGCAAGTAATCATCTGCTACATTTACATACCCGGGTTTCTTTTCCGAGGCTTTTACCAGTGCTTTATAAAATTGTTTGGGGGTATACTTTGCAAGGTCACCCAACTGTTCAACGGCGGGGCCGAAACCGGCACGCCACATCAGGTGCTGGTTCTTCATTTGATTTGTCAACGGCATGAGGCTAACATTTAAATTTCAGACTGCTATGAAGGTAGTAAGTTTAAATAGTATGCCATGATATGTAAAACAAAACGCAAAAATGGGAAGCATATTTTCTATTTTTGAATGACTCACTAAATAATATGAGGATACGGGCATTCAAATATCTTTCTCCGCTAATCATTTATATCGGTTCGTATCGGTCTTTCAGTGTAACTGGCTGGGAAATCTGGATGCCTCTGATCTGGGCCTGGGTGCTTATTCCTTTGACAGAGCTACTTATAAAACCAATGCCGGTCAACCTGAGTACCGCCGAAGAAGAAATAGTTAAAAATGATAAAACGTATGATATTTTATTATACCTGATTGTGGTTCTTCAATATTCACTGCTGACAAAGTTTTGTATAGCTATGAAAGAAGATACCGCAATAATGACATGGCAGGATGTTATCGGACGAATCTGGGTAATGGGATTGCTATGCGGTACTTTCGGTATAAATGTTGGCCATGAGTTAGGTCACCGGGTAAATAAGTTTGAGCAAACATTAGCAAAAGCTCTTTTGCTTACTTCCCTGTACATGCATTTTTTTACAGAACATAATAAGGGACATCATAAAAGAGTGGCTACCCCGGAAGATCCAAGCAGTGCCCGGTACGGCGAACCTGTTTACCTGTTCTATTTCCGTACCATCATTTTCAGCTATATCAGTGCCTGGCATATTGCCAATGATGAAACAAGAAAAAGGGGAAAGCCTGTATTTTCTGTCTACAACGAAATGATACAATTCACCTTGATTCAGCTAGCTTTTTTATCAGTGCTATTTTTTTGTTTTGGCTGGTTAGTGATGCTTTATTTCCTGGCTGCGGCAGGAATTGGAATTTTATTGCTTGAAACCGTTAATTATATTGAACACTACGGATTACAACGTAAGTCAACCGGCGATGGAAAATATGAAAGAACTATGCCGGAGCACAGCTGGAACAGCGATCATATCATCGGAAGGCTGATGTTGTTTGAATTAAGCCGTCATTCTGACCATCATTATCTTGCCAGCCGCAAGTATCAAATACTTCGCCATCATGATAATTCGCCACAGATGCCAACCGGCTATCCAGGCATGATGATACTTTCCCTGTTTCCCCCTGCCTGGTTTTTTGTGATGAACCGGCGGATAAAAAAACTACAGCATAAAGCCGCGTAGAATTACTTATTTAGTAATAGTCTGAAGCCGACATACAAGCTGCTAAGATTTTCAAGGCTGGAGTAAACATCAAACCGGCTGCTCCTGAATGTAACGGGTAATATGGCGCCGCTATATCCTTTACGGTATTGATATCGCATCGCCAGTATATTGTTGAAGCCTGTTTCAATTTGTATCTTTTTATTCAAGCTATAGGAAATCCCAGGATACAGACCCATGCTGACTATCGAACCGTTTGACTCTCCACCATTGGTTGTATTTTCCCCGGTTTTCAAATTTTCATGTTCGTAGCCTACTCTGCCCTGCAGAAAGACTGAGAAATCCCCTTTGCCCAGTTGTTTATACTTCCGTACAAACAAACCGCCCCCAAAAATTTTTTGTTCAATATCATTAGCATCTATATAAACATCGCTTTTAAACGAATTATAAATGAGGTAGGCACCAACCACAAGATTATCTTTTACGGCTTTTCCCAAAACGGGCAGTACCTGGATCCCATTTTGCTCATCGCCAGTGTTTGTACTGTTAGTAGTTTCGGATATTGAAACTCCTACATCGCCTCCTAAAAATGTTGCGCCTTTTTTTATTTGAGCATTAAGGGTTGTGGAAGTAAACAAAAGAAAAGATAATAAGGCAAGTAAAATCTTTTTCATAATCAGCGGTTTTAGTTATTATTATCCGCAAAGATTAAATCCATCAGGGAATTAAACACATCCTGTTTATTTCTTTAACGATTAATTATACCCGGATTTAACTTACTGTTTTAAAGCGTTTGCCTTCAGGTAAGCTGTTACATGCACCCCTTGTTCATCCGTTAGCCTTGCCCTGGGAATCATATATGATAAAATACCATCCCAACGTTGAGAATTAAATTGTTCTGGTTTTGGCAAGTCATGGCAGCGGCCACAACGGTTTGCAAAAATTATTTTGCCCGTTTCGATATCCGGCTTCACATCAACTGCTTTTTTAACAGGCGCCGGGGGTTCTGCTGTTCTTTGGGTGATTGTGGGAAGATTTTTTTTACTGCAGGCGAAAGTAAAAAATGTAACAGTAAAAAAAAATTGAATTATCTTTTTCATTCTCTTGTTTTATGTATCCGAAGCCCCTGCAAAAACTCCCTTTGGTTTATGTGACTAAAAAAAGCCATTCCGTTACATTGCGGTAATAAAGAATAATTATTTTGCACAGCCTTAATCAGAAAACAATTAAAATAAAAAGCTGCTCCTTTTTGAGGAGCAGCTTTTTATTTATATCCCTTGGGTAATTATTGCTTTGCATTTGCCTTAATATAAGCAGACAGCTGCTTTTCTTCATCGCCAGAAAGTTTAGCCCTGGATGACATAGTTTTTAATATGTTATCCCATTGAGATGATGTATAATCACCTGCATTCTTTGCAGCATGGCATTTTGTACATTTCGTTATGAAAATATTCTTGCCGTGATCCATCGGGGTCATTACGGCATCGGCTTGTTTTGCAGCATCCTGTCTTTGCTGTTCCGCCTGTTTTTCAGCTATTACCTTCTCATCCAGCATTTTCTGGTCCATATCTTTCTGGTCCTTATTTTTTGCCGTTTCAGTTGTCTTTACAGGAGTCGTTTCAGTAGATGGCATTGCTTTCTTAGTACAGGCAATTACTACTGTGGCACAAATAAAAGATAATACAAATAGCTTCTTCATATCGATTCCATTTTAGCATTTAAATATACTAAAGTCTTTCAGGAAATAGATGAGTCCCTGAAATAATTATGCAGCACTGGTGGCAGATTAATTTCGCCTGGTGTTTGGTTATTTTCCAACAAACAGGCTATAATCCTTGGTAATGCCAGTGAACTTCCATTCAACGTATGCACTAACTGAGATTTCCCATTGCTGTCTTTATAGCGAATCTTCATCCGGTTGCTTTGAAAAGATTCGAAATTACTGACAGAGCTTACCTCCAGCCATTTTTCCTGTGCTGCACTGTACACTTCAAAATCATACGTCAGTGCAGAAGCAAAACTCATATCCCCGCCGCAAAGTCGGAGGATACGATAGGGCAATTCCAGTGTGTTTAACAGCTTCTCTACATGAGTCACCATTTCATCCAGCACTTCATAGCTTTTATCAGGATGAACAATCTGCACCAATTCCACTTTTTCAAACTGGTGTACCCTGTTGAGCCCACGAACATCTTTGCCGAAACTTCCTGCCTCCCTCCTGAAGCAAGGTGAATAAGCCGTCATCCTGATTGGCAGGTTTTCTTCTTTTACCATCACATCCCGGTAAATATTAGTAACTGGTACTTCCGATGTGGGAATCATGTAAAATTTATCTTCCTGGATAAAGTACATCTGCCCTTCTTTATCCGGTAACTGACCAGTGCCATAAGCAGACGCTTCGTTCACCATAAACGGCGGATGATACTCTGTGTAACCAGCTGCTGTATTAAAGTCTAGAAAATACTGGATCAATGAACGTTGCAGTTTTGCCCCCTGTCCTTTAAATAAAGCAAAGCCGCTGCCGGTAATTTTTGCGCCGGTTTCAAAATCAACAATGTCATATTTTTTTATCAGGTCCCAATGCGGCACAGAACCGGCAGGTAAAGTAGGTTTTATTCCGCCTTCCCTTACCACCACATTTTCTGCTGGTGTCTTACCAATGGGAACTATCGGTGATGGAAGGTTAGGCAATTTTACCAGTTCCTCCTGCAATTGTTTTTCAACAATCGCCAGTTTTTCTATAATAGGTTGAAGTGTTGATTTTAATGCCGCCACTTCCTGTTTCTTTGCTTCAGCTTGTTCCTTTTGACCTTTCGCCATCAGGCCACCGATTTCTTTCGAAGTACTGTTCACCTTCGCCTGGTTATTATCAAAATCCAACTGTAGTTTTTTCCTTTCATCATCTAACGCAATGATCGTATCCACTATTTGAGTTTCGGCAAAATGCTTAACTATCAGCCTTCCCTTTACCACCTCAGGGTTTTGCCTTAATACCTGTAACTGCAACATTGTAATTTCAATTTGCGGCAAAGATAAAGGAGAAGACAGAAGTGCAAGGCAGAATAGCGGTTGCTCTTATCTTTGCCTGATGATTTCGAATGATGATTTACAACAGCGGTGGTGGGACCTGGAGGCCAGACTGGTAGAACGCTTTGGCAAAAAGCCGGATATGGAAACCATTTTATTCCTTATCGGCATACAGGAGTTTGGTGACATCAAAGAAAAATTTACCAAAGAACAAAAACAGGACCTGATGCACATTGCTGTATGCAGCCTGCTTTCTCCCAGCGGCTTTTACGAACTGGATAGTGTGGACCAGGACGGGTGGCCTCATTTCAGGCAATTAAAGCCAATGCCGGATATGAATGCTATTGAACAGGAAAATTTTCTAAAAGATCATATCCTGCTATATTTTCAACAACATAATTTCAATGATTAAAAGAATACGATGAAGAAAATAGCAACCCTTATAACATTTTTCTTTTTTGCAATCACATCTTTTGGCCAAAAAGATTCTACCGTCACTAAAAAGGACCGGAAAAAAGATGTGCTGCTACAAACTACTATGGGAGACATTACAATTCGTTTATCAGATTCCACCCCTCTTCACAGAGATAATTTTTTAAAATTGGTAAAAGTAGGGTTTTATGACAGCCTGTTATTTCACCGTGTGATAAAGGATTTTATGATACAAGGTGGTGACCCAAACAGTAAAAATGCACCGGCAGGTCAACCATTGGGTAACGGCGGACCACCATATAAAGTTCCGGCAGAATTCCGTCAAACACTCTTTCATAAAAAAGGAGTGATTGCTGCTGCAAGAGATAATAATCCTGAAAAAGCCAGCAGTGGCAGCCAGTTTTACATAGCACAAGGAAAAATTTATACTGATGCCGGTCTTGATTCATTAGAAAATGGAAGATTGGGAAGAAAAATACCTGCATTATACAGGGAGGCTTATAAAACAATTGGCGGCATTCCCCACCTTGACGAGAACTATACCGTATATGGAGAAGTGGTAAGAGGAATAGAAGTAATTGACAAGATTGCATCAGTACCAACCAGTAAAAGAAAGGACCGTGACAGGCCTTTGACTGATGTAATGATCATCAAAGCAAAACTGATTAAAAGAAAAAAGCATTGAATTAGTATAACATCAATAGAAAAGCCTCACAGAACTGTGAGACTTTTCTATTTTATTGTTTGCAGAGATTATTGCTGTCCCATTCCTCCGGTATTCTCTGTACGCTTTGTTTCCTCTTCCACTGCTGATTTACGCTGACGGGCAGCTTTTACCTGGTTGTTACCAAACCTGAAGTTAAAATTCAGCTTGTACTGAGGCATTTCACCATTACCGTTGAAAGTGCTTTTCACTCCTGTAAAGTCAGAGGTTCCACCCCATTTCATTGTCTGAAAAACATCACTGACAGCCGCTTTTATATTTCCCTTCCCTTTAAATATTGTTTTCTGAATACCCAGATCCACTGTTCCCATTGCTTTTGATTTTATCACCCCCTGCCATACAGATGGCGAAAGATATAAACCACTTACTTCACCAGTCCATCCTTTACCAAGATTAAGACTGTTCTGCATAAAGAAGGTTACAGAAAAAACTTCCAGGTCAACTTTACGGTTTCCAGGGCCATAATCTGCTGTATAATGAGAATAGTTTGCATTAGTTGTAACAAAGAAACTATACCACTTATACTGGAATGGATAACTGATGTTCAGGCTCCATACATCCTGTTTGGCAAGGTTTCTTTTCTGCAAAAACCCTTTAGTGCTTTCACCTGCAGCTGTATCAGGTATCTGGGCAAAGATATCTTTAACATGACTGTAATTCAGTTTGGTGGTTAGCCTGTACTTATAAATATTGGTAATACTGAAGCTGTTGGTGTACTGCGGTCTCAGCTGTGTGTTACCTTTCATATAAGTGTATTCATTCAGTTTAAACTCAAAGGGGTTCAAATCCTGGTAAGCCGGACGATCTATACGACGGCTGTATGCAATCGTCCATTGCTTCATCGGGTCTTTATTGAATGTAACAGCAGCGCTAGGGAACAGGTCCGTGTAATCCCTTTTAAAAGTTGAATCATAGTTCTGCCATGTGCTCCCTGATTTTTTAAACCCGGTTGAATTACCGCTTGAATGTGTGTTCTCAGCCCGCAAGCCAAACTGGATCATAACACCCTTTTTCAGTTGTTTGTTATAGTTCACATACAGGGCATTGATATTTTCCTTGTAATCAAACCGATTGCTCTTTGCCGTATCCAACACTTTATTGGCTCCATAAACATCGTAACGTTTAAAATCATTGTCAGTATTTACAACACCTATTTTCCCGCCAATGCCCAGGCGGCCACCTTTGTAATTCTGCTCATAGTCGGTTTTGACAGAGTATAGATCAATATTGGTAGGTGACAGCATATTATAAACAACCCGGCTGGTTTCCGTAATACCATCCGGCAGATAATAGTAGTTAGGCTGATTCTGATTGGACCTGATTTTAAAGAATCCATAATCGGCATCGATGTTTAATTCCGTACCGCCGGTAACAGCATAACGATAATTCAGGTTTGCATTAATATTATCCCTTTCCATTTCGTTACTATTCGTTGCCTTCAGCACTTTCACCAGTTGGTTAGTTGGTATATAAGTAAAATACATCGGGCCCGAAGTATTAAAATCGTTGTTTGCCACATTTCCGTTTGCGACAACGCCAATTGTACTTTTATTATTGATGAAATAATCAATACCTGCCTTAAATCCATGTGTATTATTCTTGAAAACCATCCTGTTTTTCTGCTCAAAAAGAGTATCCAGTTGTTCCTTAACAGAATTCATCTGCATCAGGTAGTTACCATTGTTGTAATTATAATTACCAAATACGTTAATGCTCTTGTTACGGTGATTAAGATTTAACCCGCCATTATATTTAGCATAAACTCCCTGCACATAGCCTGCACTTACAGAACCGTTGGTACCGAAAGTTTTATTTTTTTTCAGTTTAATATTGATGATACCTGCATTACCAGCCGCTTCATATTTGGCAGAAGGATTGGTGATAATCTCAATCGCTTCTATTTGTGCTGACTGCAGGCTTTTTAAATAATTAGCCAGGTCAGAACCGGAAAGAGGTGAGGGTTTACCATCAATATATACCTGCACACCGTTTTTTCCGGCGAGGCTTACATTATCATCTTTGTCCACCATCACACCCGGACTTCTGCGCAACAACTCCAATGCATCATAACCTACAGCATTAATGGTCCCTTCTACATTCAGTATAGTTTTATCGGCTTTTACTTCTATCATGGGCTTTTTAGCCGTTACGGTTACATCCTCCAGGTTACCTGTCGCTTTTGAAATAACAATATCGGGAACAGAAATACCTGAACCAGATAATTCAAATACTTTAGAATAAGCAGTAGAATAGCCGACATAAGAAGCACTTATTAAATAGCTGCCGCTTTGCGGAGCATTTACTGTGTATCGGCCATTATCTGTGGTCACTACAAGTTTAACAACAGACGAATCTTTTGCTCTCAAAAGGGATATGGTTGATTTTTCAAGTCCTTTACCCTGCTGGTCTTTTACCACACCAGACACTTGTTGGGCTTGCACAGTAGCACCCATTAGCAGAAATCCTGCAAAAATTGTAACTAACTTTCTCATTTTCAATTCACTTTTTTGATTAGGAGCACAAAGATACCCCTGTGTCATACAACTGTAAAAGCGATAACCGACAAATGGTGCAAAACATACCCTGAACGGCATGATATTTCCGGTGAACTGAAAAAGGGGGCTTAGAAAGGCTGTAAAACAAGTAATTAGCTATCAATTAATTTATTATCATTTTCCCTTAGGTTTGCAACTCAAAATCACTGATTATGAATTTTCCCGCTAATCTCCGTTATACAAAAGATCATGAATGGATAAGCCTTGAAGGCAACGTAGCCACTATCGGTATCACGGATTTTGCACAAAGAGAACTTGGCGACATTGTTTATGTTGAAGTTGATACCATAGGCAAGGAATTGGAAGCCGGTGCTGTATTTGGAACTGTAGAGGCTGTAAAAACAGTATCCGATCTTTT
Source organism: Chitinophagaceae bacterium (assembly GCA_037045605.1). GTDB lineage: Bacteria > Bacteroidota > Bacteroidia > Chitinophagales > Chitinophagaceae > JJ008. The sequence goes on from JBAOHK010000023.1 coordinate 341,345, forward strand.
TCTGCCGGTTAGCGGTATCATTACTGAGTTAAATCCACTTCTTGCCGGAAAGCCTGAAGCTGTAAACAATGATCCTTATGGTGAAGGCTGGATGGTGAAAATGACAGTCAATAATCCTGCTGATGTTGACGGCTTGCTTGATGTTGCAGGATATGAGGCTGTAGTTGGCTAAATCCGGATATCAAAACTCTCCGTAAATGAACAAGGATACTGTTATCTTGTTAATCACTGTATCCTAACCAACTAAATTGAATTCCAAAACCACATACAGCGAACAGGAGCTGGTGGCTTTGCTGCAACAGCGCAACGAAAAAGCCTTCGGCTATTTGTACGACAATTACTCCGGTGCCTTGTATGGCATCGTTAATTCCATTGTTACTGATAAGGAGATTGCAAATGATGTGCTGCAGAATGTTTTTATGAACATCTGGAGAAAGATAGAGTCGTATGATGCAACGAAAGGAAGACTGTTTACCTGGATGCTGAATATAGCCCGGAATGCGGCCATTGACGAAGTGAGATCAAAGGGTTATAAGGATTCTCAAAAAAACCAATCTTTGGGTGAGAACGTAGATGTTCCGGGAGCTGTAACAGGACCCGCAATTGATGATGTAGGGTTGAAAAAAGTGTTGTCAACCCTTAAAGGTGAACTTAGGGTGCTGGTAGATATGTCATACTTCCAGGGTTTTACCCATGAAGAAATTTCAAAGGCACTGAACATACCTTTAGGAACTGTGAAAACAAGGATACGAAGTGCATTAACACAATTAAGAACAATGATTCAATAACCAGGTGAACGTACAGGAATACATATCAAGCGGAATTGTTGAGAGCTATGTTCTCGGACTTGCTTCGGATGAAGAGAGAAGAGAGTTTGAACAAATGTGTACACAATATCCCGAAGTGCTGGCCGCAAGAACTACGTTTGAACTGGTATTGGAAAAACAAGCTATGGAAAATGCTGTTGCCCCGGCTACTAACCTGAAGAATAGAATCTTTGAAGAAATCAAAAAAACGGGTACAGTGATTCCCTTATTGCCTGCACAGGTTAAAAAAATAAACTGGACCAAATATGCCGCAGCTGCATCTGTTATTTTGCTGGCAGGAAGTTTATATTTCAATTTGAATCTTTATAATAAGAATAAGATCCTTCAGAATAATTACGACAATACAGTTGCAAAGCTGAATGATGTTGAAAAGGATATTCAAATTCTGCAGCAAAACCCGAACGTAAAAATGGCCTCCATGAAAGGACAGGGAATTTCACCTTCTTCTTTTGCTACTGTTTACTGGGATACCGCTTCACAGGATGTTTACCTGATGATAAATAATATGCCTGAACCGGCTTCTGACAAGCAATACCAGTTATGGGCATTCCTTGATGGCAAACCCATTGATATGGGTCTTATTGAAATAACTGAAAAGCCGCTCCAGCTTTACCGGTTGAAAAAAGCACAAGCAGCCCAGGCATTTGCTATCACTCTTGAAAAGAAAGGCCGTGCAGACATTTCCAAACCAGGAGGAGATGTTTATGTAATGGGCGGACTCTAAGACTTCTCTGTATTCAATCTGAAATGTTTGTTTTCCCGTAATTGTGAGAATACAACCTTTGCTATAGTAGTTTTGGTTCTATAGTTGGTTAAATAAAGGGGCCTCTTTTGGGGCTCCTTTTCTTCTCCAATAAATCAGCTGAAAGAAATTGTACTTAATATTGCGGAAACTATTTCTGTTTGAAAAACATTAAGCCTTCATTTGTATTTCCGGTTCTGTGGTTAATCATCTCAACTTTATTACTAACAATACCTGGCAAGACTTTTCCAAAAGAAAACTGGCTGGAAAAGATCTGGTTTGATAAGTGGGTCCATACAGGCATGTTTGCCATCATGGTTTTTCTGTGGTGCTGGGCTACATTGAAAATGAATTTTGGTAAAGGCAAATTGAAACGGGTTTTTATCCTGTTTGCCATACTATGGCTGATATATGGTACCGGAATGGAGTTTGTTCAAAAGTATTTTGTTGCTAACCGTTCTTTTGATAGAGGAGATATAATTGCAGATGGGGCAGGGTGCCTGATGGGATTATTGTACAGCATGGGCAGGTATATAAAAAAATAGACCCCTGTAGAAACAGGGGTCGCAACCAAAACTAACTGCTTATGAGAAAATTTACTGTCTTTATAATGAGTTCAAATAATCGTTCTGTTATTGTATAACGCAAATTTACTGCCGGTAGTATGATGTTTGCTGTTAATGAAAGTTTAAAAGAGCCGTTTCAGTAGTTCCACTTAATTACCATTTAGTAAATCTTCACTTCTATTACTGTATCCCTACGATGCACTGAAACAAAGCATTACACATCTTATCTGTCAACCAATCACTAATTCCGTCTGAAAAAGCTGACAATCAACTGACAAAGAACTTGCACTATTAACTAGACGAGAAACTTACTGCATACCTTCAAAATTTCATGCCAAAAACTGTTTAACCATGAAATAAAAAACCGCTTTGCATAAAACAAAGCGGTTTCCCGATCAAAATGAGTTAATTATGTTATTTTATAAACCCTTTGATAAGATCAAAGTAACCCTCCTCCGCCACCACCTTCATTTTGAAAGCTATTCTGCGACTTCTGAGTAAACTTGCTGATAATATCCTGTAAGTCAAACCCACCACCGCCAGAAGAATTTCCGCCGCCATCGCCGCCGGTAAATTTCTCTATCAAATCCTGCAAGGGTGATCCGCCGCTTTTTTCCTCTTGCTCTTCAGACTCTTCTGTTGCGCCGCTTCCAATCAATGATCCAATGAAGCCGTCCATGTTCAGGTTAGGATTATTCGGGTCTTTGGTTTGCTCAATTAACCCGTTCAGCGAACTGGGAATAAGCTTATTAGCCACATCGCTGGCAACAGAAGGACTCATACTGTACTTGCGGACAAGCTTGCTGATAAAATATCCGACCATCATGCTTACTATTGGGTTTTTCATCAAACCTCCAATCCCCCCGCCTGATCCATTGTTGGCTCCACCGCCTCCACCTTTAAACAAGTCAAGGATATTCTGAAGGCCACCACCCGCAACAATATTTTTAAATCCCCCTGCAATGGTTTGTGTAGCATCCGCCATCACTTCCTGGTTAAACTCGTTGGGAACATCCGGGTTATTCACTACTGTTTCCTGGCCAAATTGTTTTACAATGTTGAAAAGCTGATCTAACATAATAGTTGATTTTAAACTGAAAGAATTTAATAAATGCTTAAAGGAAAGTAGTTATTAAAAAGCATCCCTAAAATTATATTTTCATGATCTGTATCAAAAAATCAATTCTGCTTAGTGAGTTTTTCAGAATTTTCTGCAAACTGCAACGCTTCTATCAGTTCATTAATATCACCATTGAGCACTGCATCGAGATTATAAAGAGTAAGGCCTATCCGATGATCGGTAACACGGCCCTGGGGAAAATTATAGGTTCTTATTTTAGCACTCCGGTCGCCAGTACTTACCAAACTTTTCCTGTGGCGGGAAATTTCTTCCTCCTGTTTTCTTACCTGCTCTTCATACAGCCGTGTGCGGAGCATCTGCATGGCCTTCTCCCTGTTGCCTAACTGTGACCGTTCGGTTTGGCAAATAACCACTGTCCCAGTTGGAATATGCGTCAGCATCACTTTCGTTTCCACCTTGTTTACGTTCTGACCACCGGCACCACCGCTTCGGGCAGTTTCCATTTTTACGTCGGCAGGATTCAATTCAAAATCCACTTCTTCAGCCTCGGGCATAACTGCAACAGTTGCAGCAGATGTATGTACCCGTCCGCTTGCCTTCTGTATCCGGTACTCTTTGTACCCGGTGTACACCACTTTCAAATTTCAATGTGCCATACACATCTTCCCCCGTTACTTCAAGTTGCACTTCCTTATATCCGCCAACTGTTCCTTCATTCTCACTCAGCAAAGCAGTTTTCCATCCCTTTCTCTCGCAATAACGCATATACATCCGTAATAAATCTCCGGCAAAAAGACTTGCTTCATCGCCACCGGTTCCCGCCCTTATTTCAAGTATAGCATTTTTTTCATCCTGTGGGTCTTTAGGGATCAGCAACTGCCGGATGTAGGATTCCATCTGCGATTTTTTTTCTTCTAATGCGGGTGCTTCCGTTTTGGCCAGCTCCCTCATCTCCTCATCATCTCCGGCTATTGCTTCCTTATAAAATTCTATGTCGTCAAGTACTTTTTTGTATTCATTATACGCAACAACGATCTTTTCAAGACTGCGGTATTCCTTACTGGTTTCAGCAAACTTTTTGTTGTTGCCGACTATTTCAGGATTGGTAAGGGCTACTCCCAACTGGTCAAATCTTGCTTTTATCGCTTCTAATCTGTCTAACATAATCTTATTCTCAGGGCGGCAAATTTAGCGATTTGGTTATTGAGTTCTGAAATTTGAATTTTGGGTATGGGCTATCGCAAATTCAAAGCAACCAAACTGTTTGACGGGTATCGTTTCCTGGAAGAAGACAAAGTATTAATAACCGATGATGAGGGGCAGATTGAAGCCATCGTATCGGTTGCTGAAGCCGGAGATGATGTTCAGCAACTTGAAGGTATTCTTTCGCCGGGGCTCATCAATTGTCATTGTCATCTGGAGTTAAGTCATTTAAAAAATGTTATCCCGCCACATACCGGCCTGATCGAATTCTTATGTTCAGTCGTTACAAAGAGAGATTTTTCCCCGGAGATCATTCAGCAGGAAATCGCCAACGCCGAAAAAGAAATGTATGATAATGGTACTGTTGCAGTCGGTGATATCGGCAACACAGCTGATACTGATGAAGTGAAAAGCAAAAGCAAGATCCGTTGGCAAAATTTTGTGGAGGTGCTAAGCTTTACCGATGAAAAGGCAGAAGAAAATTTCAATCATTATAAAGGAGTGGCTGACAAACTGGACGCTGCACTTAGTACATCTGACATTCCACATCGTACATCGCTGGTTCCCCATGCACCATATAGTATCAGTCCGAAAACCTTCCAGATGATCAATGAAGCGACAAAGGGCCAGGTCATCTCCATCCACAACCAGGAGCATCCGGCTGAAGATAAATTATATAAAACCGGCGGCGGCGACTACCTGAGGCTCTTCAAAATATTTGGCATTGATAAATCCCCTTTCCCGGTAACGGGCAAAAGCAGCATCCGGTCCGTATTGCCTTTTTTCAACAACGGGCAAACCATTTTTCTTGTTCATAATACGTTTATGCCGGAGGAAGATGTAATATGGGCCAACGAATACGCAGCTGCCAATGGTTTGAAACTTGTGTATTGCTTATGCATTAATGCCAACCTCTATATTGAAAATAAAGTGCCGCCGATTGATATGCTGATGAAACATAACTGCCAGATCGTTCTCGGAACCGACAGCTACAGCAGCAACCGGCAACTGAGTATTGTCAAAGAAATGGAAGCCATACACAAATATTTCCCGCAAATACCTGTTGAAACCATCCTTCAATGGGCAACGAGTAATGGGGCAAAGGCTTTAGGCTGGGAAAACGAATTGGGAAATTTTAATAAAAAAAATAAGGCGGGAGTAATATTAATTGATAAAGATCTTGCCTCATCCCGGCGACTAACTTAAAATCTCCCTCAACACCGGCAAACTTCTCATCGTTCCAAAATCAGGTATATGTAATGCGTAATATGTTTCATATACATACAACAAATTCCGGCGAAAATCATGATTCAGTTTTATCTCTGCCAGGTCCTCCGGCTGCATTACTTTTAATAACTGAGATGTAACAGCCGCCTGTTTATCTTCAAGGAAATGCGGATGATGGGGCTGTTCTGCAACAAAGCATCCTTCCTGCAGATCGAGATACGGATGCCTTTCGCTGTAATTATCTGTGATACGAAAACCAAAATGAAAAGGCAGGTGCAGGGCAAAAAACAAAGGCAGGTTCGCCATAACAGCACCACTGCTTTCATCCAGTTTTGTAAAGACATCTTCTGAAAAATGAAAAAGCTCCGGGTTGCCTTCCGGCTGCTTCAGGCATTTGGTCAGCAGTTCAACCATAAACAAGGCAACTGCATTCTTTCTAACATCGGACAGGATATGCTGGTATAAATGCCCCCACTTGAATTCTTTTATACGATTCAGGTGTTTCAGCTCATTGTGATATACCACCATGTCCAGCATAACAGAGGGCTGAAACAGATTCGCCTTTCCGGTTCCTTTTTTAGTTGAAGTTCTAACTCCATTCACTAGGTACGACTGCACACCGAATAATTCAGTAAAGATGGTAACGATCATACTCGTTTCGCCATACTTCACTGTTCGGAGAACAATGCCTTTTGTTTTATGAAGTTTGTCGGACATTATTTACTGATGAAGAAAATTTTTGTCGCTGCTCTTTCTTTCTTCCCATCATCACTCACCAACACCAGGTAAACTCCGCTGGAGATGCGTTGCCCTTTATAATTTCTTCCGTCCCAAACAGCCTGGCCACCCAATGCTCTTGTCTGGTAAACTAATCTTCCATCCAGTTCGGTGATTTTTACAATGGCATTATTTACCAACCCTCTAATTCCTATTGTGCCTGAATAACCTGGCGGCACCGGGTTGGGGAACACCAGTACTTCTTCGTTCGTTTCACCACCTTCTGTCGCCGTACTGCGGAAAGAACAGATTCCTTTGGCTGTAGCGAAATATACTTCCCCGGTTTTGCCATCAATCGTTATTTTCTTTACATCCCTGCTTAGCAACGGGCTGTTATCTTCAGTAAACTGGTAAATAACTTTTTCACCACTGGCGGTAATAAGGAATACACCATTTTTTGTAGCCACCCATTTTCTGTCGGCACCATCAACGACAATATCCTTTACTTCCTGGCCTTTGAACAAAAGGCCTGCAAAATTTCCGTTCGGTACGATGGGCAAAACAGCTTCACAGCCTTGCGGGCTAAAAATATCCAGGGTACATTGTATCACTCCAATACCATCCGTTGTTCCCACCCAGATAAAACCACTTTTATCTTTTGCCACACAAAGCACTTCATTATTCGGCAAGTTGCCATTGCCGGTACCACCGGCATACCGTTTCCATTGGTCGTCGTTGATATTATCTATGGATGTCCCATGATCATAACAGATCAACCCGTTACCCAACGGAGCCACTATCCATTTGTAGTTATTATCATCAATTACAATTTGTGACAATGCGTTTTCAAACAATGGAAACGGAACAGTGAAATTTTTCCAGCTGTCATCGTTTTTTCTGACCCTCAATTGTTGTGTTGAACCAAAATTGGAGATCCATAAATTATTTTCTTTATCGAAAGCCAGCCCTGCTACCCGGTAGCTGCCCGGGTCGCCAACCGTCACACCTAAATTATTTTGCTTGAAGATCTCAAACGCAGGCCCTTGTTTTATATGCAGTAGCCCGCCACCGTATGAACCTGCCCAGATAGTTTCATCCCGTTTATCAACAGCGATCGTTACATAATCAAGCAGCGAATCAATTTGGTTGTAGCGATAACGATTGATATTATTCCAGCTTCCTTCTCTGAAGGTGTAAATACCATCACCATTGTACTGGTAATTCCAGGAATCGTTCACTGAGCCGGCGGTAGCATAAAATGTATTGTTATAAACAACCATCTCACCGCTGGCAATGGCTTGTGGCGAATTAAGAATATACTGTTGATAGGATAATGAAGAGCCAAAATGAGAGAGGCAGGCAAACTGGTCGGCCACCCAGGGATCATTATTATATAAAATGGCTTTGCGGGGGAAAGACACAGCTCCTGTATTGACCAGTGTTCTGAAAACAGTTCCGTCTGAATTCAGCATCACCACCCGACTGATACCGTTTGATTGTCTTTCGCAGAGCTGAATCTTATTTTCGGTGGTATTGCTGCTTACAAAGGGCCATGTATCGGTGTAAAGTAAATTCCAGCTTGTTCCATTTTGCACAAACAGCGAATCATTTTTTTGTATGATCACTTTGTTTTGTACGGTCAGTACATTTTTGCAAGCACCTGCGGACAAGCCATTACCACCACTTACGGTTTGCCAGTTAGCATAATTAGCAAGGTTAGCCGTCGTCATCAGTGCTTTTTTCAACCCTTCTTCGGTAGCGGCATAAAAAAATATGCCGTCACTGGTAAAGCCATTCACTTTTACCGGATTGCCACCATTGCCAATAAACCAGGAATCTTTTACTTCATAGCGGTCGCCATCTATTACAATAACACCCAAACCGGTGGAGAGGTAAAAATTCTTACCCAACGGGTAAATATTGTAAATATTCTTATCGCCGATAATAGTGGACCGCTTTATATCCGGCACATTGTAGATATCATTCCTGTAAATAATATCAATATTGCTGTTACTGTAAGCGATGAGCAGCTTTTTGTTCACCTCATCATACCTTATTGCATTAACTCCGGTTTCGTTCAACCCGGTTACCCGGCTAAACCTTTCTACTTCATTATCTGCAATACTTACAGTAAAAAGGCTGTATGGCGTGGCGCAATATATTTTACCATCGCCGGCAGTAACATCAATTGCACTGTTGTAAGGCAAATGCTCCCGCCATTGCCCGATAGGTGGCAACGGCTCCTGCGCAGCAGCGATCACTGAAGTAAAAAAATACACTATAAGTAAGCTAATCCTCACTCCTCAAAAGTATCACAAACGGAAGTCCCCCTATTGAGCTTTTTTACGTTTCTTTGCCCGGTTCACCATTTCTAACTCCTTATGTGGCAAAGCCTCGGAAGGTTTATTCTCAAATATCGGCTCCCTCTGCTGCTTGTATTGGCGGCATTGACCGGTTTCATGGTTTGGCAAGCCAGTAAAGTGCAGTTAAGCTATGATTTTTCCAGGGCTATTCCCACCAACAACCCCAAGTATAAAGCGTACCAAGAATTTCGCAAAAAATTTGGTGAGGATGGCAACCTGCTTGTCATCGGCATACAAACCGACAAGCTTTTCCAGGAAAAACTTTTTAACTCCTATGCTGCCCTGCAACGCAACCTGAAAAAAGTAAAGGGGGTGGATGATATTATCGGCGTTCCTTCCGCCGTTAACCTGGTGAAAGTGCCAGAAACGGAAAGGCTGAAAGCCGACACCATTTTCCCGGAAAGAAATTTAACGCAATCAGAAATTGACAGCGCATCGGCCACTTTCCTAAGCCTTCCTTTTTACAGGAACCTGCTTTACAACCCTGCCACTAATGCCTGGCTGATGGGAGTCCGAATTAATAAAGACCTGATGGCATCCAAGCAGCGGCTGGATATTGTAAATAATATCAGTGCTATGGCCGATGAGTTTGGAAAAACAAATAATCTTACTGTTTACAAAAGCGGCTTGCCCCATATCCGGACAATGCTTTCCCAGCGGATCGTAAAAGAAATGCGGATGTTCATCCTTGCTTCCTTTGTGCTTTCAGCTCTTATTCTTTTGTGGTTCTTCCGTTCATTCAGTGCCATGTTACTCTCGTTGTCTGTTGTAATGCTGGGAGTGGTGTGGAGTTTTGCCACTATACACCTGCTGGGTTATAAAATTTCCATCCTGAATGCCCTGATACCTTCTCTAGTCGTTGTTATTGGTATTCCGAATTGTATTTATTTTCTCAACAAGTTTCATTCGGCTTACAGCGAAACAGGCGATAAAAGAAAGTCTATTGTGATGATGGTGGAACGAATGGGGGTAGTAACCCTGTTCTGTAATTTGGCTGCTGCCATCGGATTTGCAGTATTCGGACTAACACAAAGCCAGATACTGAAAGAGTTTGGTTTTGTTGCGGGAATAAATATCATAGGGTTGTTCTTTATTTCGCTGATTTTGATCCCGGCCGTACTCAGCTTTTTACCTGCCCCTAAAAGCCGTCATACAAAATACCTGCAAAACCCGGGGCTTAACCGCTGGCTCGACAGACTGGAAAGATGGTCGCTGAACCATCGTAAACTTATTTATGGAGTAACAGTGGGTATTGTGGTAGTATCTGTGATCGGGGCTTCAAGGTTAAAGACTCTTGGTTTTATCATTGATGATTTGCCCAAAGGCGATAAAATATACACCGACCTCCGCTTTTTCGAGAAAAATTTTAAGGGGGTAATGCCACTGGAAATAGTAGTGGATACAAAGAAAAAATATGGTGTAAGCCGTAATCTTAATAATCTAGAACGGATTGATTCGCTGTCCCAGTTTTTAGCCGGTATGCCGGATATTGCAAAACCGCTAAGCATCGTGGAAGGGTTGAAGTTTGCCAAACAGGCTTTCTTTGATGGCGACAGCAACAGTTATTCCATGCCCTCCAGTTACGATCTGCCGGCACTGGCCCAGTACCTGAATTTCAAAGGCGACCCGACGGGTGAAAAAAATTCATTTGCCAAGCTGGTCAGCACTTTTATGGATAGCTCCAAACAGCAGGCCCGTATCAGTGTGAGTATGATGGATGTAGGAAGTAAGAGGCTACCCAAAATACTGGACAGCATTACAGCAAGGACCAACCAGCTTTTCGACAAAGACAAATACGATGTGCAGCTGACAGGCACCAGTGTTACTTTCCTTGAAGGAAGCCATTACATCATCAACGGGTTAAAGGATAGTATTTTCTGGGCCTTTTTGTTCATTGCCCTTTGCATGCTGTACCTGTTCCGTTCTGCCAGGATTTTACTCTGTTCACTCATTCCTAATATTATTCCTTTGCTCATTACTGCCGGCATCATGGGCTGGGCCGGTGTGCCGCTAAAACCTTCAACAGTACTTATATTCAGTGTGGCACTGGGCATCGCTATTGATATTACCATTCGTTTCCTGGTGAATTACAAGCAAGAACTGCCGCATAATAATTATGACATGAAGCAGACAGTGATAGAAACCATTCACAGTACCGGTATCAGCATCATTTATACTTCATTGGTCCTTATTGCCGGGTTTGTTATTTTCTGCTTTAGTGGATTTGATGGTACTAAGGCATTGGGCTGGCTTACTTCTCTCACACTGGTTACGGCTACTTTTACCAACCTTGTTCTTTTACCGGCCATACTTATTTCATTTGTAAAGATGAAAAAGTAATAATCTTTTCGTAGTTCAATGCAGCAACATATGACATTGGGTTGTCTAAAAAGTGTGTCTTATCAACATATTGGGTTAAGACATAATGTTTTATCTATCACACCCATCGCTACCGGTTATATAATTTTTTAACATTTTTGTATCAGGTTTTCTAATTTCGTTCCCCCGAAAAGGGTTGGACATTCATTATTATTTATACTACTTAAAACAAAAGCACATGAGGAAATTAACTTTACTCTTAATGGGGCTAACGCTGATTGTCGGACAGGCATTGGCGCAGAGAACTGTCACCGGAAGGGTAACAGACGACAAAGGGGCTCCCCTCCCTAATGTTTCAGTACAGGTAAAAGGTACTGCTACGGGTACAACAACAGATGCAGCCGGAAATTATTCCATTTCCGTTCCTGCAAATGGAAAGACATTGGTCTTTTCATCAGTGAACATGGCAACCGTTGAACAGAACATTGGTTCATCTTCGACCATTACTGTATCAATGATGCAACTCTCTAAAAGCATGGATGAGGTTATCGTTGTTGCTTATGGTACGGTGAAAAAAGGCGACTTTACAGGTTCTGCCAACCAGGTTACCAATGAGGAATTTAAAAATCGTCCTATTATTAATCCCCTCAATGCAATTGTGGCTACGGGACCTGGTGTTCAAACAACCGCTGCAAATGGTGCCCCGGGCTCATCTCCAGGTATCCGTGTAAGAGGTTTTGGCTCTATCAGTGCCGGGTCAGGTCCTCTTTATGTAGTAGATGGTGTTGCGTATGATGGAGGCGTTGCCAACCTCAATACTGAGGACATTGAAACAATCACTACTCTGAAGGACGCCGCTACAACCTCCCTTTGGGGATCAAGAGCGGCAAACGGTGTAATAATGATCACTACTAAAAAAGGGAAAAAAAATAAAAACAATATTGGCTTTAAGATAATGCATGGCTTCAGCCAGAGAGGCTTACCTGAATATGACAGGGTGGATGCAAAGCAATACTATCCGCTGATGTGGGAAGCATTGAGAAATTCGTTGCAATATACTTCAGGCCAGACAGCTGCTGTTGCCAGCCAGAATGCCACTAACGGTATAAAAACACAATTGGGATACAATCCATTTAATGTTGCCAACAATGATATCGTAAGAACAGACGGAACATTAAATCCAAATGCACAATTGCTATGGGCTGATGATCTTGACTGGACCAAAGACCTTGTTCGTACAGGCACCAGGCAAGACTATGCTATCACTTACAGTGGAGGAAATGAGAAGTCAGACTATTTCAGTTCATTCGGTTTTACGAATGAAAAAGGATTTATAATACGTTCAGACTGGAAAAGATTTACCGGCCGTATCAACGTAAATACCCAGCCATTAAAATGGTTTAAAACCGGTATCAACGTTTCAGCCGCAATCAACAATTCAAATCAGGCTTCTGACGGAAGCAGCACTGGTTATGTAAACCCGTTCTTCTTTACAAGGTCTATGGGTCCTATCTATCCTGTATATGCACATAACCAAACTACCGGTGATTACCTGTTGAATTCCCTGGGAGCAAGATTCTATGATTATGGTAATCTGAGTGCATTAGGTATTCCTAACCGTCCCGGTGGAGCTTCTCCTGGTCGTCATGTTATCGAGGAAACTAAACTAAACCAAAGTCGTTTCAAAAGGAATACGATCAGTGGTCGTTCTTATGCTACAGTAATATTCACCCCATGGCTGAAGGCAACTACAAATATTTCAATTGATATTACCGACTATAATGCCAGTTCTTATGAGAACAAATTAGTTGGCGACGGAGCCCCTTCCGGAAGGGCTTCAAAAACGAACACAAAAACAACTTCTTATACTTTCAACCAGATTGTTGAATTTGCCAAGAAGTTCAAATCTCACAACATAGGCTTAACTGCTGGTCATGAGAACTACGACTGGACCTACGATTATTTCTATGGTTTTAAACAAGGACAGATACTTGACGGCAACATTGAGTTTCCGAACTTCTCAACCATTAACAGTCTTAATTCTCAAGTTGACAAAAGAAGAATTGAAAGTTATTTTAGCCGTCTGAATTATGATTTTGCTGGCAAATACTTCATTAGTGGTAATGTAAGGTGGGATGGTAACTCAAGGTTCTCTCCTGATGTTCGTTGGGAAAATTTCTGGGGCGTAGGTATTGGCTGGAGGATTGACAAAGAAAAATTCATGGCTAATATCCCTTTTATCAATTCATTGAAACTGAGAAGTTCTTATGGTCAGTTGGGTAATGATGATATTGGTACTTATTATGCTTATCCTGCATTCTATGCATTGGGATATAACAATGCTGCTGAGCCGGGTGCGTTACAATCTCAGTTGGACAACCCGCTGCTTACATGGGAATCAAACAACTCATTTGACTTAGGTCTTGATTTTGCGTTATTTAAAAACAGTGTAAGAGGTAGCATTGAATATTATGACCGTCGCAGTAATGGTTTGATATTCGATGTACAGCTGCCGCTTTCCACTGGCGGATTCTCAGTTCCTACCAACGTCGGCAACATGTTCAACAAAGGTGTTGAAGTAGAAGTAGCGTACGATGTTTTCAGGAAGAAGAATTTTAACTGGGAATTTAAAGTCAATGCCAGCACAGTAAAAAATGAGATCACCAAAATGCCTCCTACCAATCCTGAAGTAATCTCTGGTACTAAAAAACTGGCTGTTGGTGTTTCAAGATATGAATACTGGCTGCGTGAATGGATGGGAGTTGATAAAAATGATGGAGTTGCATTGTACAGGGCTAATATCTGGAATGCAGCTACATGTCGTCTTATTCCGAACAACAAAGGTGGAAATGATACCGTAACTACTGATATCAATAATGGCCGTTATCATTATGCCGGCAACTCTATTCCCAAACTCTTTGGAGGTGTTGAGAACACTTTCTCTTATAAAGGGCTTGAGCTGAATATTCTTGTTCAATATCAGATTGGTGGTAAAGTATATGATGGTACATATGCTGCGCTGATGCATGCAGGTACTTACGGTACTGCTCTCCATGCGGATGCTTTGAACAGGTGGACCAAACCCGGTGATATTACCAACGTTCCAAGAATGGACAATAGCAAAGTAGGCGTATTCGATGCAGCCAGCGACAGGTGGCTGATAGATGCATCCTTCCTGAACATCCGTTCTATCAATCTTTCTTACAAGCTGCCTGCTGCATTTATTTCTAAGATGAGTGCACAAGATGGTAGTTTCTTTGTAGGAACAGAAAATGTTGCTATATTTTCAAAGAGAAAAGGGATGAATGTGAACCAGTCATTCGACGGAACAACATCTAACGTTTACACTCCTGCAAGAATTATCACGGCAGGTATAAACCTCAACTTCTAAACAAACTGAATATGAAAAAAATACTATTTAGCAGTTTACTGGCATTGGCAGGTTTGTCTGCTGTTTTGCCTTCCTGCAAAAAAGAATATCTTGAAACAAGCCCTACTGACCAGGCTGCACAAGGTGATATTTTTAAAACCACCACCAATGCATGGAATGCCATTAACGGTATTCACAGATCGTTGTACATCCAGTATAATAGCCGTCAGGACCAGGGTGGCCAGAGCAAAAACATGATTGATATGGATATGCTGGGTGAAGATCTTGTGTGCCCAACAACAGGCAACGGATGGTTCATTACCACCCATCGCTGGACAGACCACCGTAATGAAAATGCCTGGTCTCCCTATTTCAATTTCCAGTTCTACTATGATATCATTGCTAATGCGAACATGATCATAGCAAACATTGATGCCGCTACCGGGCCGGATGCAGACAAAAAAACCATCAAGGGCCAGGCTCTGGCTTACAGGGCATGGTCGTATTTCCAGATGATACAATTGTTTGGTCAGCGTTATGACAAAACAACTTCTAACAGCGGATTGGGGCTTACAATAGTATTAGCCCCTACTACTGAAAAGTTGCCCCGTTCCACTGTTGCCCAGGTGTACACAGTAATTGTTAATGACCTGACCGCTGCTATCGCTAACCTGACAGGCGCCCCTGCCCGTTCTAACGTATCACACATTAATGTAAATGTTGCGAAAGGTTTGAGAGCAAGAGTTGCGTTAGCAATGCAGGATTGGGCTACTGCAGCACAAATGGCAAACGAAGCAAGACAAGGTTTTGCATTGATGACCAATGCACAATACCTGCAGGGTTTTAATAACTACACAAACCCAGAGTGGATGTGGGGAAGCCGCCAGGTGGCAGACCAGACCACTTATTTCTATTCTTTCTTTGCTTATATGTCTGCTGATTTTAACTCAACCAACATCCGTACTAATCCAAAGTGTATTAACTCCGCTTTGTATAATGCAATATCAGCTACAGATGTCAGAAAAACTGTCTGGGATCCTACAGGAACAAATACAGCCTTCCCAACCCCTCCAGGCGGAGCCCGGTATCCATATATGAACAGAAAGTTTCTGTCAGGTGGTGGAAGCGGAAGCTCAATTGGGGATGTACCTCTTATGAGGGTTGCAGAAATGTACCTGATTGAAGCTGAAGCAAAAGCTAGGGCTGGTGGTCAAGATGCAGCAGCTGCGGCAGTATTGTTTACCCTCGCCAAACAAAGAGATCCTAGCTATGTATTGTCAACCAATACAGGTCAGGCCCTGATCGATGAGATCATGATACAACGCAGAGCAGAACTTTGGGGCGAAGGGTTCCGTTTCTATGATTTAAAACGTTTGAACCTGCCATTGAACAGGAACGGTGCTAACCACAATGCAGCAGTTGCTACAACTATGGCAGTTCCTGCTGGCGACAAGCAATGGGAGTTTTTGATTCCAAGAACTGAATTAAACACTAATTCAGCCTGTGTTCAAAATCCCCTGTAATATTACTCAACAGGTTTTTACCTAAATAAAAAACCCGGCCGATGTACAGCCGGGTTTTTTGCTTCCGGTCATTTCATTCTTTGCGCAACATGCAGCATTAAGAAAAAAGATAATGTCCAGAGTAAATAACCGGCTTGGGCTGGATAAGCTGTATTTTAAAGCAGTTTTGGGCAGAAATACCAAAAAGTTACTATCTTGAAAGCCTTAAAATCACCTATCCTACCGGTAATGACACTGAAACAAGGTTTAAGGCAATAATCATCAACGGCTGTTTTTTAGTAAGATGAACGTTTTTTTGACTTTTTCGTTTAAGGTTATTTAATTTCAAATCCCTTTTAACGGGGGGCTTTGATTTTTCTTTTATATACTAAAACTAAATGCACATGAGAAAACTGTTTCTACTCCTGATGGGAGTTGTGTTTTTTGCCTCACAGGCATTGGCACAACGCACCGTAACCGGGAAGGTTACCGATGAAAAGGGTAATCCGCTCGGTAATGTGTCTGTGTTAGTAAGAGGTACCACTATCGGTACCACCACTAAGGCAGACGGTACTTACTCGCTGGATATTCCGGCAAATGCCAAAGCACTGGTATTTTCATCGGTTGACATGAGTCCTGTTGAGCTGGCCGTAGGTACAGCCAACCAGATCAATGCAACACTGAAAGCCGAAGACAAAACAATGTCTGAAGTGGTCGTTACTGCCTTCGGTATCAAAAAAGACAAAAAAACACTGGGTTATGGTGTAACACAGGTTGGGGCAGAAGAGTTGACCCGTTCTCACACTACCAATATCACCAATGCGCTGGCTGCAAAAGTGCCCGGTGTAAGGGTAAGCGGAAGTGGGGGTTCTTTTACCAGCTCCAGCATCCTCATCCGTGGTTTTACAACTTTCTCCGGTTCTAACCAGCCTTTATTTGTTGTTGATGGTATTCCTATCGACAACAGTGGTGGTGGCAGCCCTCTCCAAAACGGTCCGAGTGTATCTTCAAGGGCTATTGATATTAACCAGGAAGATATTGAAAGCATGAGTGTTCTGAAAGGAGCTTCTGCTGCTGTATTATATGGTTCAAGAGCAGCTAATGGTGTAATTCTTATTACTACCAAAAAAGGTAAGGCAGGCACAAAAAATTCAATCCAGTTTTCTTCCACCTACCAGGTAGAAGGGGTAAACCGCACTCCTGATTATCAGAATGAATATGCCCAGGGAAACAGTGGTGTTTTTAGCCCAACGGCCTCTACATCATGGGGACCCCGCATTACGGGACAAACAGTTACCAACGCATACGATCCTGCTACTA
Source organism: Chitinophagaceae bacterium (assembly GCA_037045605.1). GTDB lineage: Bacteria > Bacteroidota > Bacteroidia > Chitinophagales > Chitinophagaceae > JJ008. Next base: position 358,582 of record JBAOHK010000023.1, read on the forward strand.
ATACCAACACACGGACGGAGCAGTTAGCTGCCTACCCGAATAACATTACTGATATATTCCAGCATGGTATTAACTGGCAGAATAACCTGGCTTTTTCAGGCGGTACTGATAAAAACACTTTCCGTTTTTCTTATGGCTATCTCAGAAATACCGGAGTGCTTGCCAACAACAAATTGACAAGGCATAATTTTTCGTTGAACACAAGTTCAAAAGTTAACAATTACCTCACTGTTTCCGTAAGTGCTAATTATTCTAACAATGCATCTACCAGAACACAACAAGGTAACCAGTTAAGTAACCCATTATTCAGAGGATGGTTTATTCCAAGAAGTTATAACCTGACAGGCCTTGCATTTGAGGATGCAGTTGGAAATCAGCGTTACCCAATGGGAGAAGATAACCCATACTGGACCATCAAACACAACAGGTTCAAAGATGAGATCAACCGTTTCATCGGTAACGTTTCTTTCAATTTTAAACTTACCAAATGGTTACAGGCAGATTATAAGATAGGTACCGATGTGTACTCTGTTTTTCGCCATGGATATGACCAGATCGGTGCAAGAGGTGGTGCTAATACATCTGCTAACGCAGTAGGTGGCATTGTAGAAAACCGCAATAATTACCGCAGCCTTAACTCTAACGGGTTCTTTACTGCAACAAAGAGATATAAGAGTTGGACTGGTACTGCTATTGTAGGAACAGAATTCCAGCAGATATACTCCAATGCTGCTACTTTAAATGGCAAAGGAATCATCATCCGTGATTTTGAGCAACTGAGCAATACAACAACCTTTAGCCCTGCGCCTGCAAGTGGTTCAAGCAAAACAAGATTGCTGGGTCTTTATGGCGACTTTGCGATTGGCTATAAAAGCATTTTCAACCTGAACGTTACACTGCGTAACGACTGGTCATCTACTTTCAAGATCGGTAACAACTCTTACCTGTACAATGGAATAAGCGGTTCTATAAATATCACAGAGCTCTTCCCTGGTATCAAAGGAAAAGCTATTGAGAACATTAAGATCAGGGGTAATGTGGCGTCTGTTGGTAAAGCAGGTGATTTTGTTTATTCAACTGACTCTTACTTTGGTGGTGCCGGTTCTGCAGATGGTTTTGGTCCTAGTATCGCTTTCCCTTTCAATGGAATTCAAGGATTTTCATTGAGCAATTCTGCTGGTAATGCGGGTCTTGGACCAGAATTTACCAAGAATAAAGAGATAGCCTTAGAGGTGTCCTTATTTAAAGGCCGTTTGAATTTTGAAGTTACCCGTTATGGACAAAAATCAAGGAATTTGATTTTTGCAGTTCCTGTTTCTGCTACAGCTGGTATCACATCAGTTGTAAAGAATGCCGGCAACCTGACCAACAATGGTGTTGAGCTGGGTGTCACTGCTACTCCAATCAAGTCTAAATCATTTAGCTGGAACCTGAATTTCACTTATACTCAGTTTAAAGCAATTGTTGATAAACTTGAAACTGGTGTAACGAATATTTTCCTTGGTGGATTTACAACTCCTAATATAAGGCTGGTTGTAGGTGATGAGTATGGGCAGATATATGGAAACGCTTACCAAAGGGATGCCAGCAAAGGAAACAAGATAATTGTTGGGGCAAACGGCTTACCATTGATCACATCAGGCGTTCAGAAAATTGGTAACCCGAATCCTAAATGGGTTGGTGGTTTAACTAACACTTTTACTTACAAAGGACTTAGTTTAACTGTGTTATTAGAATACAGAAAAGGTGGTGATATGTACAGCCGTAACATTGCAGACTTACAACGTAATGGTGTAGCAAAAGAAACTGCAGAGTTTCCCCGCTATGATGCATCCGGTGTTTTACAAAAACCATATTTGTTTGATGCCGTTTATGCAAATGGCCAGCCGAATACAACTTATGTTTCTGCACAGGATTACTATGGTAACAGTGGTATTTTTGCAGCAGCGGAAGGTTTTATTTTTAACACCACCTGGTTCCGTGTAAGAGAAGCATCAATTGATTATATGGTGCCATCTTCCGTATTGCGCAAATTGCCTTTCGGCAGCGCATCATTCAGTGTGTTTGGCAGAAACCTGTTCCTTCATGCTCCTGACTACCCTCATCTTGATCCAGAACAAAATGCTTTGGGTGTAAGTAATGCACAGGGTCTTGAATTTAACGCCCTGCCACAAACCCGCACAATAGGTGTTGGAATAAAACTAAGCTTCTAATTCAAAAAAACTATAATTATGAAACTCAGATATTTAAAAATAGCCATCGCCTTTTCGGGAATTGTTGCTGTTAGTTCCTGTAAAAAAATGATGGATATCAACAAAGACCCGGATCGTATTCCCGATTCAAATAGCCCGATACCCCAGCTGCTTACCTCAGCACAGGTTAATGTCGGATTTACTGCAGGCAGTGATTTGTTCCGCTACACTACACAGATAATGCAGCAAATGTCCGGTGGTGCATCACAGCCTAACCAGACTTATGAGTATGGCCGCTACAACATTACTGGAAGTGATCAGAATAATCTTTGGTCAAGCTTATATGCTACCACATTAAGCGACCTGGAGCTTATCATTAAACAAGGCGGCGCCAGCCCCCATTATGTAGGTGTTGCCAAGATACTGAAGGCTTTCACTTATCAGCACATAGTGGATACCTGGGGAGATGTTCCTTACAGCCAGGCTCAGGGATTATCTGCAAACACACAACCAGCCTATGATGATGACGCTACTATTTATCCAAAGCTCATCACTTTGCTGACAGAAGCTGTTACAGATATGAATGCAGGCTCCAGTGCACTTTCACCCGGAACAAACTCTGTTATATACAGTAATGCCACCTGGGCTACTGCCCGTGCATTCTGGATAAAGTTTGCCAATACGCTTCGTCTGAGATTGCTTATACACTACAGCAAAAAAGATCCTGCTTTTTGTGTAGCACAAATAACAACACTGGTAAACAGCGGCGGGCCATTCATGGCCTCCAATGCTGATAATTTCCAGATGGCTTTTTATGATGTGGCCAATCAGCGTAATCCCATTTCTGCATTTGAAGTAAGTCGTCCTAATTATCTTTTTGCAGACGCAAGGATGCTGACTTTGATGGGTTCAAAAAATGATCCCCGCAGAGCTACTTATTTCACAGATTTCCCTGTGGGCTCAGGAAATTATGTTGGTGTTTCTGCTACTGCATTACCAGCTACTCCAAACAACAATTACAGCCGTATTCATTCATACCTCCGTGGTGCTTTGGTTACTCCAGGTGCAGGTACTAACTCTGGTGTTTATACCGGTGCAGCTCCTCAGCGTATGCTGACTTATGCTGAATATTGCTTTATCCGTGCAGAGGCTGCATTAATGGGTGCTCCCGGAAATGCCCAGACTTTCTTTACTGACGGTATTACAGCTTCAATGCAGGATGCTGGTGTGTCTGCTGGTAATATTACCACTTACCTTACAGCCAACGGCACACTTACGGGTACCAATGCTCAAAAACTGCAGCAAATCATTGAAGAAAAATATGTTGCCCTGTTTGGCGTATCCACTGAACCATGGACAGATTGGAGAAGAACTGGCTATCCTTCTATCTCCGTTCCAACCAATGTTATCAATGGTGTTAGTGCTGTACCAAGAACATTATTCTACCCACAATCTGAGATTGACTTAAATCCAAGTTGTCCCGGTCAGAAAAGTGCTTCATTACAAGACAAAACATTCTGGGATAATTAATCTAAGAATTTGCTGATCATATAAAAAAACCCCGCAATTGCGGGGTTTTTTTATTTCAGTATCTCTGCCAGTTTTGCTTCCAGCACAGCACCGAATAATTTTTCGCCGATGATTTTTCCGTCAGGGTCAATCAATACATTGTAGGGAATACCATTAATTTGATACAAAGGAACGACAGCACTATTCCATTCCGACAGATCACTTACATGTGTCCAGGTCAGGTTGTCCTGCATAATAGCTTTTGTCCAGCTATCCTTTTGTCCCGGCCTGTCTAATGATACGCCAAGAATAGTAAAATTTTTATCCTTGAATTTATTCCACGCCTTCACCACATTGGGGTTTTCTGCACGGCAGGGGCGGCACCAGCTGGCCCAGAAATCAACCAGCACATATTTTCCTTTGAATGAACTGAGTTTTACTGTTTCACCGTTCGGGTCTGGTAACGAAATTTCCGGCGCCATACTGCCTGTTAATCCAGCTAATGATTTTCTTACTTCGGCCAGCCTGACATGTGAAGGAAATTTTGCTGAAAGATCATTTACAATTTTTTTTACTTCTGCTTCCGGAAGACCCTCAAGCTGGTAATCCGGAATATTGGCGGTGGACTGATAATACCCTAATACAAACATCGTCAGGGCCGGGTTATTTGATTTCTGCAGAGATGAGTCTAACAATGCTTTTGCATCTGTAGTTATTTTTATTCTTTCCTGCTGTAATGAACTGATTGCACTGTCTGATCCGCCGGATTTCCGGAGACTGTCTATTAGTCTGTCTTTGAAATAAACGGACTGCAGCTTACCATTGAAAGCAAACATGAATTGCTGCATCTGGCCACTTGCCTCTGAACCCCTGACCTCATATTTCTCAGGAAATACCTTGTTCGCCTTGTTGAAAGTAACATCAACCGTAACTTTCTTTTCATCATTGATAACAGCCGCAAACGGATAATCATTCCTGTCAAGGCGCAGGTTATAAATGCAAGCTTCGCTGGCTTCCGCACCTAGTGAAAATTTTCCATTTTTACCCACTTCAGCAGAATCAACAACAATACCCCGTTCCGAGGCCATTTCCATCTTCTCCAGGTAAATCATTTTAGCAGAGTTGTTGGTAATCTTTCCACTTACCTCGAATGCCTTCTCTGCCGATTTGTCTTTACAGGAAACTAATGAGACAGCAACACCTGCCGCCATTACAATTCGCTTGATAGTCATATTATGATTTTAATTTTTCCAATAAAAGCTCGTTGGTGATCTTTGGGTCTGCCTTCCCTTTCGATTGTTTCATCACCTCTCCTACAAACAATGCCAGCAACCCCTTCTTACCTTTTTTATATTCAGCCACCTTGTCTGCAAATTTCTCCAACACTTTGTCAATGATTGGTCCGATGGCCGACACATCCGATTGCTGAATAAGGTTTTCTTCCTCTGCGATCTTTTCCGGGCTACTAGCCGGTTTTTCTAACAACTTTGTAAACAATTTTGTTGATGCTGACGAAAAACTAACCTTGCCGCTATCAACCAATATAATCACAGCCGCCAATTGCTCTGCTGGAATGGGAAATTCATTGATCTCTTTCCCTTTCTCATTCATCCATGATTTTATCGGGCCCAGCATCCAGTTGGCAGCAGCTTTGTAGTTACTGGTATACTGAATTACTTTCTCAAAGTAATCCGCATAAGCCTTTTCTTCTGTAAGTACTCCGGCATCATATTCCGAAAGCATTAATTCAGTTGTATATTTTTTTATTCTTTGTTCTGGTATAGCAGGAATGCTCAACCGTATCTTTTCTATAAACTCATCCTGTAAGTGGAATGGCGTAAGGTCTGGTTCAGCAAAGTAGCGGTAATCATCTGCATCTTCTTTATCCCTGATGGCAAAAGTGTTTCCGTTATTGGCATCAAAACTTCTTGTTTGCTGTTTGATGATTCCGCCATTTTCCAAAATATCAATCAACCGCTTTGCTTCGGCTTCTATAGCTCTTTTCACATTTCTGACAGAATTCAGGTTTTTCACTTCCACTTTAGTACCTAACTGTGTGTCTCCTTTTTTCCGGACTGAGATATTTGCATCACAGCGAAGGCTGCCTTCTTCCATGTTCCCATCACAGATATCAAGATAACGGACGAGTTTTCTCACTTCTGTCAAATAGGTGAATGCTTCTTCTCCACTTCTCAGGTCAGGCTCTGTTACAATTTCAATCAGTGGGGTACCGGCACGGTTGTAATCAATACAGGTGTTGGCTTCGTCCACATCATGCAGGCTTTTCCCGGCATCTTCCTCCATATGAATACGATTGAGGCGGATATTCTTTGTCCCGTTTGTTGTTTTGATCTTTACAAATCCACCCACACAGATGGGTGTGCTGTGCTGTGATACCTGGTAGCCTTTGGGCAGGTCTGGGTAAAAATAATTCTTACGGGCAAAATAGTTTTGCTTTTCAATGGCGCAATGGCAGGCCAATCCCATTTTAATGGCATACTCAATTGCCTTCTTGTTCATCTTTGGCAGTGTACCGGGGTGGCCAAGGGTAATGGGACTGACATGTGTATTGGGTTCGGCACCAAATGCAATACTGTCGCCACAAAACAATTTGCTTTTTGTAAGTAACTGGGCATGTACTTCCAACCCAACCACAATTTCATATTGATTTTCTGCTCCCATAATGAAAGGCGCAAAAATAGCCCATTTGAGCCAGTAGCCATGACCGCTTTCGTTAAAAGCAAATGCCCCTTGTAATTACACAAAGGGCATTCTGCACACCAGAGAAATACTCCACTAATATTTTTAGAGGTCGGCTGTTTTTATCTTTCTTGGCATTTTCACTTCTATATTTTGTGATTTGCCATTGCGGATTACCTGGAAACGATACGGTTAGATTATCCTTCTTCTCCCGGATGAGTTTTGACACTTCATCCACTCCCTTTACTTGCTTTATCATCAATATGAGTAATAATATCATCTTCTTTCAGACCGGCTTTTTGCAGCATTACTCTCATCGTCTACTTCAATTATTTTAACGCCTTTGCCATCATCGGTATCCTGTACAGATAAGCCCAGTTTAGGTGTTCCGCCGGACCAACTCCAGTTATACCCCTGAGCTCCCGGTGTACGGGGCATCGTCATCACACGGGGAATTTCTTTGTTCAGGTCAAAGCCCTCAACGTCCATTTTAAAAGGTCCGGCATCGTTGAACTAAAAGCATTCACTGCCTTTCCATTTGGTAAGTTCTGCTGTTGCTTTTTGTTCTTTCTTATCCCTGAGGTATGTAACTGATACTTTATCTCCGGGCTTATGAGCCTGTGATAGCAGCAGAAAGATCATCCGGGTTTTCGATTTTCTTATCATCAACTTTCGTGATGATGTCGCCTTCCTTCAAACCAATTTTTTCAGCAGCACTTTCTTTTGTAACAGTCAGTTTACTTTCGGCTCCTTCATCGACCTTCTCAGTTGTTACACCGAGCATGGCCCTGTTGGCATCCTCGGTAAACATTTTAAAGTTATTGTCGGCATTAAAATTCCAGTTACCGCTTACATTCGGTGACCCGGGCAAGCAAACTTCCGAGATCCTTCAGCTTGTTAAGCTGAACACTGATGTCTCCATCCTTGCCTTTAAAATCTTCCAGTGGTTTACCGTTGACGGTAACCTTATCCCCTTTAATTTCCACCACCACTTTTTCGTCTTTATCCCCTTTACGGGTAATAATAATTTGCTGAACATCTTTTTTCTCCTTTACTTCCTTCTGGTCCTTTTCATCTTTCTGTGCCAGCAAAGATACAGGTGCCAGCAATGCGACTGCGAACAGCAAAAGCAGTAATGTTTATCCAAACCTTTTTCATAAAATGTTATTTATTAAATTATCTACGTTGAGTTTCGTAGACCAAATATAAAGACATTTTTTGAAATACGAAATGTTTCGGAAATGTTAAAGACGCCGGTGAATTTTTGAACGGCGATATTATGATCTGGATAAACGGATTAATACTGCTTCATATGTCTTTGCAGGGTGGTCATCTACCAGCTCCTCACCTATGTATTGCATCCCGCAGTTTTTCCAACACCCGGAGGGACGCCGTGTTTTCGGGCATCGCCCTGCCAACTATCCGTTGCAATCCCAGTCCTTCAAAGCCATACTTTAAGACAGGCATAAGCTGCTTCAGTGGCATACCCCTTACCCCAGGCTATTTTTCATGAACCGGTAACCAAGGTCAATTTCATTTCGTCTCAGGCCTTGCTTTTCAATCCACACCAGCCTATAAATACCATCTCCGGCTTTATATGTACAGCCCAGCGGCCATGATTATATAAGGCATATTGCGGAAGTATAACCTGCTCAAGCACCTGTTGTGCATGATGCAGGTCTTTCATCGGATCGCCGGTATAACGGATTACCTCAGGGTCTGAATTGAGTTCATAGATCAGCGGGGCGTCCTCCACCGTGAATGTGCGAAGCACCAATCGTTCGGTTTCGATGATAATATTCATGGCTGATTTACTGAATAGTATTTTTACTAACCTTAAAGTGGTATTGTATTAAGAATTTTAAAAGCTCATTTTTGACGTAACCTATTAGCTAGTAACCTCAGAACTGACTTTATGGATCTATATTATCTGCTGGTCATTGCCATTGTCCTTTTGCATTGCCGTTATCATTTTTGGGCTGAAGGTTCTGAAAGAAAACCGGAAGATAGTTGCCAAAAAGAAAAGACCGTGATAGATGATGATGACGATATCCCATTTTTAATCCTGCCCTATTATAATAAGCTTTTTTCACTGCCTCTATTACCTGTTTCAGATTTCCTGCCTCCTGCCCGCCTGCAGTTGCCAGTGTTTTTTGACCACCGCCACCGCCTTTTATCAATGGTGCAATATGTTCTTTGATGATTTTGCCTGCATCCAACCCTTTTGCAGCAACAACTGTATCAGAAATACCTACAGCAACGAATGGTTTACCGCCAAGATTTACACAAAGCACTGCCACATGGTCACGGAGGTGATTCTTTAAATCGAAGCAAAGTTTCTTTAATGCTTCTGCATTACCTACTTCGATAATATCACCTATAAAATTTACTCCATTAATGATCTCATCTTTTTGCAACAGTTCATTTCTGATTCCCACCAACTGCCTTGCTTCCATTGCTTCAAGATGTTTTTTCAACTCCGCATTCTCTGCCTGTAAATTTTCTACCGCTTTTTGGATGTCTTTGGGGTTCTTCAATGTTTCGCTCAGTATACTGAGCAAGTTGAATTGTTCATTCACATAATCTTCCGTCTGTTTGCCACAGATGGCTTCCACCCTGCGGACACCGGCAGCTACGGCTGACTCACTGATCAGTTTAAACAACCCTAACTCCCCTGTTGAGCCAACATGGGTGCCGCCACATAATTCTACAGAATAATTTGGATCCATGATGACAACCCTTACCACATCACCATATTTTTCCCCAAACAAAGCCATGGCACCAAGCTTCATCGCTTCTTCCTTCGGCATTGATTTAATAACCACTGGAATATTCTCTCTTATCTTTTCGTTCACCAGTGCTTCTACTTGTGGTAACTTCTTCATCAGTTACTTTGGCAAAATGAGAAAAATCGAAACCGCAGATGCTCTTCATTTACCAGTGAGCCTTTTTGAGCCACATGGTTACCCAATACTTTTCTTAAGGCGGCATGGAGCAGGTGGGTTGCTGAGTGGTGCAGTTCTGTGTTCTTTCTTTTCGCCCCATCCACTTTAGCAATTACATCCCCGGATAGATCAGCCGGAATTGATTCAGTAAAATGGATGATAAGGTCGTTATCTTTTTTTGTATCAATTACAGTAAATAGTGAATTGCCAATTGTCAATGTGCCACGGTCGCCTACTTGTCCACCGCTTTCGGCATAGAATGGAGTTGTATCTAATACAAGTTGGTAGGCTTCTTTACCTTTGGCTTTTACTTTTCTGTACTTCAACACAGAAGCTTTGGCTTCTAAAGAATCGTAGCCAACAAATTTGTTGGAGCCTTCTTTTAAAATAATCCAATCGCCTGCATCAATTGTTCCTGCGGAACGGGAACGAGATTTTTGCTTTTCTAATTCTTCTTGAAATCCGTGCATATCAACAGTCCATCCTTCTTCTTGTGCAAGAAGATTAGTTAAATCAATTGGAAATCCATATGTATCGTTCAATTCGAATGCAAAATTCCCTGCAATTATTTTTTTCGAAATATCTTCTGAATAATCCTTTAAGTCATTTGCTAGTTCTAACACCTCATCTTTAGTTATCCCGATATGAATGTCTCCAATATAATGCTCAAACTTTTTTAATCCAGAACCTAGGGTTTTTAGAAACCCATCCTCTTCTTCCTTCGCTACTTTACTTACAAACTCAACCTGTTTCTGCAATTCAGGAAACACATTCTCAAATTGTTTTGCCAGCACCGGCACTAATTGGGTCAGTAATGGCTGTTTATAATCCAGGTAAGAATAATAATAACGAACAGCCCGGCGAAGAATACGTCGTATCACATAACCAGCCCCGGTATTCGATGGTAATTGTCCGTCAGCTATCGTAAAACTGATAGCACGGATATGGTCGGCTAATACCCGGAATGCAATGGCCTCTTTGCTATCGCTGTAATCATATTTCTTTCCGGTTATCTTTTCTATTTCAACAATTGTGCTGGTAAAAATATCAGTATCGTAATTAGATTGTTTCCCCTGTATCACCCTTACCAATCTTTCCAATCCCATTCCCGTATCCACATGCTTGGCCGGTAATGGTTCCAGGCTGCCATCTTTTTTTCTGTTGAACTGGATGAATACATTGTTCCATATTTCCATTACCATTCCGGTATCATCATTATTAACCCTTGAATGCCCGTCGTTATCCGCTTCGGGGCGGGTATCATAATGTATCTCGGTACAGGGGCCACAGGGACCGGTATCGCCCATCTCCCAGAAATTATCTTTCTTATTGCCCAATAATATCCTGTCTTCCGCTACATATTTTTTCCATTCGTTGTACGCTTCCTCATCTTTTGGCAAACCTTCTTTTTCATCGCCTTCAAAAATGGTAACATACAAACGGCTTTTATCCAGTTTATATACTTCCGTAAGCAATTCCCAGCTCCAGGCAATAGCCTCTTTCTTAAAATAATCACCAAAGCTCCAGTTGCCCAGCATTTCGAACATAGTGTGATGATAAGTATCTACTCCCACTTCTTCCAGGTCGTTGTGTTTACCACTAACCCGCAGGCATTTTTGTGTGTCGGCCACCCTTGGGTTCTCCGCTTTTTTGTTGCCAAGGAAATAGTCTTTGAACTGGTTCATCCCTGCATTGGTAAACATCAGGGTTGGGTCATTTTTTACCACAATTGGTGCAGAAGGAACAATTTCATGCCCCTTCGAATGGAAAAAGTCCATAAAAGCCTGTCGTATAGCTGCGCTGGTCATCATAATTGCTGCTGTTCTTGGGTTGATTTTTGCAGTTTATCGGGCTATATTTGTCAGCCCCGCAAACGGGGGCAAAGGTAAATTATTCGGGCCGCATTTATTGCCCGGAACAGGTTTAAGGCCGGTTTCCATGAAGAAGATCAAATACTACTATAATACCAATACACTCCGCTATGAAAAGCTGGAGACACCACTCCGGGTAAGATTACTGCGGGTATTTGGGTTTATAGCCGCCGCCCTCGTTACAGCAGCTCTTATTTCTTATGTCGCTTTTCAATTTATCGGCTCCCCAAGAGAAAAACAACTGGCTCTTCAGAACAAGGCACTAAAGGATAACTATAAAGATATTGAGGACACACTTGAATCCGTACAACAGCAGATGAAAGAACTTGAGAAAAGGGATAATGATGTATATCGTGCCATTTTTGAGGCCAACCCGATACCTGACAGTGCAAGGGCAAAAGAGCTGGAAGTAAAACAGGAGATCGCCAAAGTAGAGAAAATAAAAGACTATCAGTTAGTGGCAGCTATTACCGCCACACTCAATAATCTTAAAAGCCGGATAGCCGCACAGAAAAAATCTTTTGACGAAGTAGATGAATTAGTGAAGAATAAGGAACAATTGTTGTCACACACACCGGCCATTCAACCCGTAAGCAATAAGGACCTGAGCCGTATAGCTTCCGGGTTTGGATCAAGGATCGACCCGGTGTATAAAACCGTGAAGTTCCATTATGGCCTTGACTTTGCCGCCCCGCAGGGCACACCCATTTATGCTACTGCCGATGGAACAGTTACTACAGCTGGCAGCACAGGCAATGGCTATGGCAACCATGTCATCATCAACCATGGTTATGGTTATGAAACTTTATACGGCCACATGGTAAGAGTAAAAGCAAGAAGCGGACAGGTGGTAAAAAGAGGTGAAGTGATCGGATGGGTTGGCAGTACCGGAAAATCAACCGGGCCGCATTGTCATTATGAAGTACATAAATATGGAGATAAGATAGACCCTATTTACTTTTTCTATAACGACCTCACTCCTGCTCAGTTTGACCAGTTGCTGAAAAAAGCCGCCGCATCCAACCAAAGCCTTGACTGACGCTGATTTTTCCACATTGATGTATAACTGCCCTGTCACAGCTAACTGTCATCGTATCTTTACAAAGCATGGGAAAGAGTTTATCACAAATAACATTTGATTTTGCGCCTGTTGATGAAGTTGGGAATACTCCTGTAGCCGCTTCTTCCGTTATGGTAAAAGAAAAAGCAGTTATGGAAGTACAAAAGCCAGTGTCTGCACCAAAAGAAGAATCAAAGGATGTGATTGCAACTACCGCAGCCGGTAAACGGGGCCGTAAATCTTTAAAGGAAATTGCCATCAGTGCTGACCTGATACAGGTACCCGAAGATGATATACTTTTTAAAAAGCAATATTATTCAATTGGTGAAGTAGCTGCCATGTTCCGGGAAAATCAGTCATTAATACGTTACTGGGAAACGGAGTTTGACATTCTGCAGCCCCGCAAGAACCGCAAAGGCGACCGTTTCTTCCGCCCGGTTGATATCAAGAACCTCGTTATGATCTATGACCTGCTCCGCCGCCGCAAGTTCACCATTGAAGGAGCTAAAGACTATTTGAAAAAAAATAAAAAAGCCGAAGAAAAATTTGCTATGATACAATCACTGGAAAAGATTAAAGGGTTTTTACTGGAATTAAAAGCCAATCTCTGAGTTCTTCCTGTATTCCTGCAACTTTAACAGCGCCTGTTTCATCTTTTGCCTGCCTCCTTTTACATTTGCCATCAATTTATTTGTGACCATGAAAAGATTACTACCACTTATCTGTGCACTTGTTTTGACCACTGCAAGCTTCTCCCAAAGCCAATACGAGGTATTGGTCGAGAGACCCAATGAAAAAACATTCAAAGGGATCATTTCCCGTGAAGTATTATTAGATGACACTTCTTTTCATTGGTATGCCAGCAACCTGAAAGGCTATTCTCCCAATGCTGCTGCACTCGAAGGATTGAAAAAAAACAAGGATTCTATTCAGTTGCTTGCTTTCATGGGTACATGGTGCGATGACTCCCATTTTATCATTCCAAAATTCTATTCTTTATTAGATGCCGCAGGGTTTTCGCAAGACAGGGTTACACTAATTGGCGTGGACCGCAATAAAAAAACATTAAGTCACCTTTCCGAAGCGTTGAATGTAGATAAGGTACCCACCATTATTGTGCTAAAAAATGGCAAAGAAGTTGGAAGGGTAGTTGAATACGGGAAGTTCGGGTTATTTGATATGGACCTTGGAGAGATACTGAAAAGCCTAAACAACTAATCATTTGCTTATACGGATGTCCGTACTGGCGCCGGCAATCTCAATGCCTGACTGTTCAATTAGTTTCAACACCAGCAAATTAATTTCCTGTTTTATTGCATTGAATTCATTAATGGTTACCGGTGCCGTGTAGTAGTCGGATTGAACAATAAAGGCATTAGCCGTAATTGAATCTAACAAGACATTGGCCTCTTCCACCTCCGGCCTTTCCAATATTTTTTTAATACCTGAAATTACTGCTTCCAGTTTTGCAGAACTTGTTTGTACGTCCAGCTCAAGTTTTAAATCGCCGCGGCGTTGGGTACGCAGGGAAAGATTATCCAGCACACTGTCCACCATTTGCTTGTTGGGAACGGTAACATAGGTCTTCTGGTCGGTTCGTATCCTGGTACTGCGCAAACCTATTCTTTCAACCGTGCCGGTTACATTCAGAACCTTTACAATATCACCAGTGATAAAGGGTTTGTCAAAAAAGATAATAAAGGAAGCGATCAGGTTCTCCAGGCTTTCCCGTAATGCTAAGGCAATGGCAGCACCCACAATACTTAACCCTGTCAGCAATCCCCCGATATTCAAACCGAAAGCATAACGCAGTACCAGCATGATCCCGATGATGACCAGAATGACTTTGAAAAAATCCTTAAAGAAAACAATTAACTGGTTATCTGACTGATCAGCGGTGAGGTTAGCTCTCTTCTCAAGTATCAAAGCAATGAAATCAATTATACGGATCAGAAGACCGGTAAAAGAAACGATGAGGATGATATTTCCGGCGCATTGAACTACTTCTTTTACGGAGTATTTGTAAATGTCAACATTAATTTCTTCCGGAAAGTTCAACTTGTATAAAGCGACTATTGAGACCAGAACTGCCAGAAAAAGTCCCAACGGTTTTACTACCAGGTTGATGAAAGATTTCTTATCAACGTCCTTCCATATTTTATGAACAATGCTGTAAAGCAGCCCTGCAAGATACCGGGAGATGAACCGTTTTAGCAACCACACAAAAAGAATAACACCTGCAACTATAAAATAATTCATTACCGGGTTCCCCCACCAAATCTGCCGGAGAAAATCATTCATGCTTCAAAAATATTGAATAAACCAAAACGGCCCGACATAAGTGCTAATGAATGGAATAAACCTCTATGGCCTCATTTTTCAGTGCATACATCCTTGAAGACGTAAAATTAAATGCCTTGCTTTTGAATATTTGTTCCGGCATTTTTATCTCATCCACCCGGAAAGTGTTTATCTCGTAACGAAACAGTGTATCGGCACGGGAACCAAAAATATATTTACCAGCAACTTTGAAGTTCTGCCAGTGGTCAATCATGATATTATTCTTTAATGCCCCAAAATAATCAAATACATAGACCCCGTAAACTGAATCATAGACATACACATACATGTTCTCATCAAATATTTTTATCGGTGATGGGGCAGCTCCTAATAATAAGCGAAAATCCGGTGTCTCCTGCAGCAGTTTTCCATCCTCTCCTACTTTCTTCAGTTTATTCTCCAGTTCATCATACACCCATATCTTATTATCATACGACTGCCCGATTGCTTTTGCCTGGAAAACACTTTGTTTCCGCAAGTCTATGCTGTTGACCGCATTCAGAAAACGATCAAGCATTACTACCGTAGCAAAATCTCTGTAATACAACAGTATCTTCAGCGGATTTGAAACATCAACCAATGTAGCCCGTCCGAATTTCTTAATGTCATTATAAATAGCAACTGAATCGCCATTTGCATTGAATTTCTTTATCTGGTTGCGGCTGTTAAGTACATAAACATTATCAAGATTGTCCACCGTAAAGTCCACTATATCCCCTTTAAGTGTTCTTACATGCCGAAAGGTTGTATCGCTTTGTGCTATACAGGGAAGAGTAACCCAAAAAAGTATTACTATAGAAGATAGTTTTCTCATTAATTCCTGATAATGCGGGCATCCATTCCTTTGTATGATTTTAACTCCATTTTTGCTCCGTCAAATACGGCATAGGTGTAATAAAGCATCCAATCCCCGAGATTAATGTACCGGCTGCTCTCATTCAGACGATAATCAATCGCCAGGTGTCTATGTCCAAACACAAAAAAGTCGATCTTTTTTTTCCTGAGCACCTCTTTGCAATAGATAAGCAGCCATTCTTTGTCCTCGCCAAGAAAAACTTCTTCTTCAAGACCGGCAGCCCTGCTGCGCCTGCTCAAGTAATTGGCGAGGCTGATACCCATAATAGGGGGGAAAATGCCAAAGAGCCATTTACTTAAAGGGTTACGAAATAGTTTTTTCAGTCTTTTGTATCCATGATCACCTGGTCCTAATCCATCGCCGTGTCCAATAAATAATTTCTTCCCGTTTCTTTCAAATTCTTCTGGTTTAAAATAAACAGGGATCTTTAATTCTTTCAGAAAATAATCCCTCATCCACATATCATGATTGCCAACAAAGAAATGAATAATGATACCGCTATCTGTCAACTCTCCAAGTTTACCCAATAATCTTACATATCCCTTGGGAACTACTTTCCGGTATTCATACCAGAAATCAAACATATCGCCGACAAGAAATATTTCTCCTGCATCATTTTTAATTTCATCAAGAAACTGCACCAGTAGTTTTTCTCTTTCAAGACTGCTGACATGGTCAGGTGCGCCGAGATGGAAGTCGGAAAGGAAGTATATTTTTTTATGATTTGGCAATGACACCCGGGATGATCATTTCTTTTTCTGCATGTATTCCATTAAATCGCCGGAAGCAATAACGGGTCTTCCGCTTACATCACCATTGTACCAGTATATCCAGGCCCTGGTGAGATGATTATTAAAATTTACTTCTGTTACTTCCCGCCTGTACAATTGTACTTCGTCAAACTCCACATCCACGCCTTCGTAGTCATCCAGTTGCCCGATGGCCCAGGAAAATTCATGTTCATTCTTAGCCTGGTATAGTTCACCAACAATATAAGTATCCTCGTTGGTGGGCATCCCTGCCGGGTAACTGCCCATATCAAACAGCTTACCTTTTACTTTTGCTTCGCCAATAAACTTAAAAAAACGACTGATGTATTCATACACAGGGCTGTGAAATCCGCTGCGGAGTGAGCCGTACACAAACAATTGGTAAACGCCGGGGTTTGTCATGGTATAAAGATAGGCTAAGACAGGAAAAGAGAAAAGGAGTTAAAACAGGCAGTTATTATAACCGTTGGCCTAGGATTCAATCAAGAACAAGTACACTTCTTTAGGGCCGTGTACCCCCACAACTAATGTTTTTTCAATATCAGCCGTGCGGCTGGGGCCGGTGGCAAAGGTTAGTAAAGAAGGAAGATTATTGCCATACTTGTCTTTAGCTGCCTGCAGGGCATCTTTTAAATCATAAACAAGCTGGCTGGTATAGGCAATACAAATATGGATCGGGGCATAAACACTGGTGCTGCGGCCGCTGGCCTGTGCTGAACTTAAAACAATTGTACCAGTTCTGGCTACCAGGTTTTCGCAACCTGTAATAGAAACATCACAATTTGCAAGATCTGTTTTTACTACTCTTTCTGCTAACTGCCCGGCAACAGGTGCTATCAACTTATCTTCCACGCAATATACTTTTTCCCAATCCTGCTTCTTTACCAGGCTGCTGAGCTGGAAAGCAAACTCCTGCTGATTGATACAATAAATAAATTTTCCCTGTAGTTTGGTGAACTGTTCTGCAAACTCCACTTCCGGTTCCTGCTTCAACGGCTCAAACACCTGCTGGTTGCCCTCACTTTGCGGAAAAGGCAAAGGCGTTGAGTGACTCAACGCCTTGCGGATCTTTTTTAAAATATTTTCCTTTGATGGAGAAACGTTCATACTTGCCAATTATATAGAAGGCGCCAGGCCAATCGTTCCTGTTTGTTCGCCTGTTGCTTTTTCATCTTCTGTTTTTGGTTCTGTTTGTGCAACAGTTCCTTCGGCCACTTCTGCAACCGGTAAATCATCAGTCAATGGTTTCTTTTCTTCAAATGGTCTTTTACCAATCAACGCTTCTACATCACTCTGGAACAAAACTTCTTTTTCCAGCAGCGCATTAGCAAGTTTTTCTACATCACTTCTTTTTTCAGTCAGCAGTTGTTTCGTTTTTTCGTAAGCATTATCAATCAGCTTCCGTACCTCCTGGTCAATCATCTTCGCCGTTTCATCAGAATACGGTTTAGTGAAAGTTGTTTCCTGCTGCGGGTCATAAAAGCTGATGTTGCCAATCTTATCATTCATACCATAGACTGTAACCATAGCATAAGCGATCCTTGTTATTTGCTGCAAATCATTCTGGGCGCCGGTAGAAATCTTATGGAAGAAAATTTCTTCGCTGGCCCTGCCGCCCAATGTCATACATATCTGGTCTGTTAACTGGTCAATATTATATAAGTATTGTTCCTTTGGGGTGTATTGGGCATACCCTAATGCTGCAGTGCCTCTTGGCACAATCGTTACTTTGAGCAGCGGGTAGGCATGTTCAAGATACCAGCCGCAAATAGCATGACCGGCTTCGTGGAAAGCAATGATCTTTTTCTCTTCAGGAGAAATGATCTTATTCTTTTTCTCCAAACCTCCAATCACCCTGTCCACTGCATCCTGGAAGTCCTGCATATCAACTGCCTCTTTATTTTTTCTTGCAGCTATCAGTGCAGCTTCGTTACAAACATTGGCAATATCTGCGCCTGCAAATCCCGGAGTTTGTTCTGCCAGTTTATGAATGTCTAATGTCTTTGATATCTTGATAGGTTTCAGGTGAACTTTAAAAATTGCTTCACGGCCAACAAGGTCTGGTTTATCGATGGTAATCTGCCTGTCAAAACGACCCGGACGAAGTAATGCTGTATCCAGCACATCGGGACGGTTGGTAGCTGCGAGTACGATGATTCCAACATCAGTACCAAAGCCATCCATTTCCACCAGTAACTGGTTCAGGGTACTTTCTCTTTCATCATTACTCATCATCGCATTCTTTCCCCTGGCACGGCCAATAGCATCTATTTCATCAATAAATATGATACACGGAGCTTTTTCTCTTGCTTGTTTAAATAAATCTCTTACACGGCTTGCACCAACGCCTACAAACATTTCTACGAAGTCAGAACCACTCAAACTAAAGAAAGGAACCTGTGCTTCACCAGCGACAGCTTTTGCCAATAACGTTTTACCCGTACCCGGGGGACCAACTAATAATGCCCCTTTTGGAATTTTACCGCCGAGGTTAGTGTACTTTTTAGGATTCTTTAAAAAGTCAACGATTTCCATTACCTCTACTTTTGCCTCATCCAATCCTGCCACATCTGCAAATGTGATGTTGACTTTTGTTCCTTTATCAAATAAAGTAGCTTTTGATTTTCCGATATTGAAAATACCACCCGGACCGGCCCCGCCGCCTGCACCGCCACTCATCTTACGCATCAGCAATATCCAGAGGCCTACAAATAATAATACAGGTAATAAAAATTGTAAAATGCCTCCAAATACATCCCGTTCATTCTTTACATCGCCAACCACTCTTTTTTCACTTGGCACATTATTGTCTTTGTAAAAATCATCCATCTGCTTTTCAAAATCACCTGAGTATTTAAACGTCATGTGAGGGCCATTCTCACTTATCTTTCCGCTAATACCTTCCTTTAGTACTGCTTTATGTTTTTCAATGCCCGCAGGGGTGAGGTATATTTTTATGGTTTTCTTGTTATCAACCAAATCATATTTTTTTACATCGCCTTCAAGTATCATTTTTTTGAAAGCAAGGCTGTTTGTTTTCGCCATGTTCGGAGACAGTGGGTTGAACAACTGAAAACCTATCAGCACTGCGAATATGATGGCATATATCCAGTAAATACTGAACCGGGGGCCCTTTTTTGGCGGGTTGTTAGGGTCATCTCCTCCACCGGGACGATTACCAAACCGGGGTTGCCTGCTCTCATTTCTATTGGGGTCTTGTGACATATATTATTTTCTCTCTGTGTTCCTGCTAATTAATAATTATTTATTCAAAAAGTTCTTGTAAAGGAAACATTTAACATTATTCATTGTGATCTGCTGCTGCGGCATCGCTCCACATTTCTTCCAGTTGATAAAACTTCCTGGTTTCTGATTGCATCACATGCACCACCACATTCACATAATCTATCAGTACCCATTGCAGTTGCTGGTATCCTTCATGATGATAAGGATTCTCTTCGCACTTTTCCCGCACCTGGTCCACCACATTATCAGCTATAGCCCTTACCTGCGGCTGATTACTTGCTTCGCAAACAATAAAAAAATCTGCGACCGCTTCATTTATTTTCCTCAAATCCAGGGAAATAATATTTTCCCCCTTTTTTTCCTGGATGGCTGCAATAATGGTTTTGATGATTTTTGAATTTCTCGTTAACCGTGCTGCACTTTTCTTGCGGTTGGTCAGGGATGCCAGTTGTTCCAAATAATGAGAGTGTTTGGTTTTTAGTTTATGTTTACTCCGTCAAAAATAGCAATTAATTGCCACAACCTTCCGTTACAAAACACCTTGGTTCACCATTCATTGAACTGCAATCGGTTGACAGTACCAACAACTATGCCCGGCAGCAAATACATGCAGGTTTGGCACAACATGGCATGGTCATATTTGCTCATGAGCAGGTAGCAGGAAAAGGGCAACGGGGCAAAGCCTGGGCTACAGAAAAAGGGGCTAACCTGATCCTCAGCCTGGTTGTAAAACCGCAGCCATTGCTGCTTACACAACAGTTTCAGTTAAGTGCCTGTGTAGCCGTTGCCATTCATGATTTTTTCATGAAATATGCCGGTAACGAGACTAAAATCAAGTGGCCTAACGACCTTTACTGGCAGGACAGAAAGGCAGGGGGAGTGCTGATTGAGAATATCGTTCGGGGACAGGAGACCGGCCAGGAAAACAGAGAATGGACATCAATAATCGGAATTGGTATCAATATCAACCAAACCATTTTTGACCCGTGGATAAAAAACCCTGTTTCGCTGAAACAGATAACCGGGAAAAACTTTGACCCGGTCGAACTGGCAAAGGAACTCTGCATTTTTTTGGATAACCGTTTTACCGAACTAGTTAAAACCGGGTTTGAAAATATTTTCAGTACTTACCTGGCCAATTTGTATAAAAGAAAAGAAGCGGTAAAACTGAAAAAAGGCAGCCGGGTTTTTGAAGCATTGATCGAAGGCGTTTCGCCAACAGGTAAATTAATAACTCAACATACAATTGGGGAAGAGTTTGATTTTGGAGAGGTGGAGTGGTTAATTTAAATAATGTGAATTTTTTTCATCAACTCAATATCGTTCTCACTATTCCTTGCCTCAACTTCAAATTTATTGTTGTAGTACCCGTTCTTCACCCATTCAAAAACATATTTGACAAGAAAGCCTGCAAAACCATTTTGCCTGTATTGCTCTGCATGCTTCAGCTCATGGCATACCCATTCCTTATCCTGCAAAAATTCATTCCTGCTTGTGTTGTGTAAGTGTATGGTGTTACCAAAAACAATCGCCACTTTATCTGCTTTCATTTTAGCAGCTGCTAACCTGGCCACCCATGAGTTTTCTTTTATTCGCACTTTCATGTGGGTATGACTGCAAAACGAATCTTACCGTTGCAGCAAGAAAAGCCCGGAAGACATTATTATTGCTCAATTGTGAACATTCACTTCTTATCCCTCCATAAGATAAATGTTCTTGATATGCTAAATGCCCATCGAAACTGCCCCTTGCCCCATGAAGTGATGGTGCGGGGTATGAAGCGGTTTTCAAGTATCTCAGTATTATTGGTAAAGTTCAGCCGGAAAGTATGGCCCGAAGTAATGAATTCAAATCCCACACCCAGCGGGTCAGAAAATTCGACATTATCATTCACTTTAAAAGAATCTTCCACCGTTTCTCTGCGAAAAGGATGGAAGTAATCCACCAGCAGGTTCAGCCTGTTTTCTACCAATGGCACCCGGATGGCACCACCCAAAGCAAACATGCTTTTCTGATCATAAGTGATGGCATAGCCACGGGTAAGAAAAGTAGGATTTAGCTGAAGGCTTACTTTCCCCATTTTACGGGCAATGATAAGCTGCAGAATGTTACTTACCCTGTCAGAAAAATCTGAATAGCTGTTATCCTGGTTGGGAAAACTGTTTGCATCATTTGTTGCAATGGCAGTATTCGCATACAAGGCAACAGACACCGGATGCGAAGGATCGTTTTCCATTTGCTCCAGCAATTTATATTTCAAACCCAGTTCGACAGCCCTTTGTTGCAACCCGGCCCCTTTGGTACGGGCAACAATTGCATCAAGCCTTTTACCAAGTCCGATCTGAAATGCAATGCGGACGTCTGTGGAATTATCGAGACCAAAAAAGTTTTTGATACCACCGGCCTTTCCGCCAATATCACCAAAGTTGTGCGATACTTTAAATGCCATCTTTCCTTTTCCAACTGTTTCCGGTGTATTAGCGTTGATTGCTTTTTCAGAACTGAATATTTGTACTGATTTTTTTTCTTTACTATCCTGGGCAGATGAGTGTAATGAAATTGCCAAGCCTGCAATAAGTAATATTCTTTTCATGCTATTGATTTAGTTATCAGGGAATAATCGTTTATCAACCCTGTTCGGGTTGCCTGAACTCATCAAAATAGCAGGGGTGGTTACTTCATTGCAGCTACTATTTCTTCTGCATGGGCCTTGTTTTTTGGCCGGAGGAATATTTTTCGGATAATCCCTTTTTCATCTATTACAAATGTGGTGCGGAGCACACCCATATACTTATGTCCAAACATTTGTTTTTGATCCCATACCCCATACTTTTCCAGGATGGCATGTGATGTATCGGCGATCAGTGTAAAGGGTAAATTGAATTTAGCCTCAAACTTTTTGTGTTTGTTTGCATCATCCGGGCTAACTCCAATCACTTCAAAGCCATTTTTCTTCAACAGACTGTAATTATCCCGCAGGTTACAAGCCTGTATGGTACAGGTAGGTGTATCATCTTCTGGATAGAAATACAATGCTATTTTCTTCCCTTTATAACCAGCCAGTAATATTTTCTTTCCATTCTGATCAATGCCGGAAAATGCAGGGGCTTTATCTCCTTCCTTTAATGTGATCATGGTTTACTTTTTCTTTACGGTGACTGGTTTTTTCAGCACCGGCTTTTTAGTAGTTGTCGTCTTTTTCTTACTGCTGCTTTTCTTTATTGCTTTCTTTTTGGGTGGCGGTGGTGTATAAGGATATCTCTTAAACCACCATGTTTTTGTAGTACTGTTCCCGACCAAATCTGTTGCTGTTGCCGTAAGCTGATGTACACCATAAGAGCAACGTTCATCGAATTGATAGATCCAGTTGCGGCTTTTGTCATTAGTAAATCTGAGCCACTGGCTATCCAGCTCTACCCTGAAGTTCTTTACGATACCGAAATTATCAGATGGCGTAAAGACAATCCTGCTGGCAGCGCTGAGATTAATAGTATCTCCTTTGCCCAGCTCATTTATCTGAGGTGCTGTAACATCCGCCAGCACCTGGAAGGTGCCAAAGTCGCCAAAGTTTGCCGTTAGCCACCCGTTTTGCAATTGCACTTTCCTGATAGTGCTTCCCTTCCCCGTCCGCTGCATGATGAGTTTATCTTTCCACTCTTCCGGAATAGTTTTATAAGGTTTGATGCTCACAGTTATATCTTCATGCACCGGGTAAGATGCATCGTTTACAATATAAGTGGCAGTTACAGCATTGTAAGAGGCTGGTGTATTACGATAATATGTTGCAGGAACTGTATCATACAAACAATCTTCCGGCAGCAGAATTTTAAAATCTTCCCTCTCAAGTACATTTCTTTTATTTGGTGTAAACCTGGGAGCAGCACTCTGAACCACGTCTTTTTTTGCAAGGCTGTCATCATACTGAACAGAGAAATTCAGTTGGGATGTGTTACCATATACATCTTTCACATCAATACTGAGCTGATGGATAATGGTATCGCTGAGATTAATTACTCCGTCGCTTTTTACTTGCCGGTACACCGGGCAGTGGTCACCGGGCAGTTGCGATAACTGTTGCAGGTAAACGCCTCCATAATAATCAACCCGGTAATCAATATGAGAGTTCATATAAACCGTTTCGTCATAATCAATACTATCCAGTGTAAAACTTAGTAGTGGCTCATCGTCCATATACAATTTGGCAGAAAAAATCCCATTATTACTGCCACCACCACCCATCTTGTCTATTGCCTGTATTGCGAAACTTATTTTCTCCAACCCTGTTTTCAGTACGGGCATCTTTGGGATGATGTATCCGCTGTCGGTGTTTTTTAATGAGAAAAATACCGGTGTTTGTGAATAAATACTCTTGCTTCTGTCATACATTGCCAGCCGTATCAGCGATGGACGTATATTATCCCCGATAGGAAAATTGAACAATAATGGGTTTAACCTTTTATCTGTCTTTGTATCAATAATCTCAAAATGCAGATGTGGTCCTTTGGAACCGCCAGTGTTGCCACTATAAGCAATGAACGAGCCTTTTGAAACAGGAAATTGTTCTTTAGTAAACAACAGTTCTACCGCCCAGCTTTCTTGCTTGTATTGTTGCTCCGTAACATACTTTTCCAGTTCCGGGTAAAAATCGTTGAGGTGTGCATATAAAGTAGAAAGCCCGTTGGGGTGGCTGATTATGATAAATCTGCCAAAGCTTTGGGGACGGATGCCCACTTTGGCGATATATCCTTCCGCAGCGGCATACACCGGAAAGTTTTCTTTCGCATTAGTACGGATATCCAAACCCATGTGCCAGTGATTCGGTCTTAGTTCCCCGAAATTGGCCGACAACTGCATAGGTATGCCAAGAGGGTTACGGAAATAGTCCTTTGGCAAAGAAGATGGCTGCGCCAATGAGTACAACGAAGAACAAAAAGTAAACGTCAGTAATAAGAATCTCAACACCATATATTCAAAAATACGCATCATGCCTGTACTATTAACAGGGTATAGGCTTTACCGGCCATTATTTGTATCTTAACCCCCTTTTTAAAGAATGAAAAAAATACTGTGGCTGCTGCCACTCGCCACCATTTTAACAGCCTGCCCTTTCGAATCGAAGGTGCCGCTGGCTTCCGGACCATCTGAGCCGGTTGACACCAGCCTTATAGGCTATTGGTATGGTATTGTTAAAGATGGCAGTGATTTTTTTGGTATTGAGGCGCTGGATATCACCAAACAATCTGATTCAGTGTATGCTATTACCCGGTACGGTAAAGCTGTTAAAGGCGATATCATCCTTCCGGATACCGCTTATTTCACCGGCTATATTTCTTATATCGGCGAACAAAGGTTTATGAACATTGAAGGATTTGTTTTGATCGTTACCCCCCGGAAAAACAAACAACCGGAGATGAAAAAAGAAAAAGTGTTTTATTTATCGGCCCTGGAAAGCCGAAATGATACGCTGAGCATTAAAACCATTACTGAAAATTTTTCATCCACCCGCAAGGATTTAAAAACACCTGAGGACCTGAAGCAGGTGGTCATTGATGCACTTAGCCAGCAAAAGAATATTTTTGATGACCTGTATTCCCTCTCTTACAGAAAAATCCCAAAACCGCAGCAACTCAAATCATTTTAATTTCATTTATGGGTATAGTTATCTTAATTCTTTTTATCGTCGGGCTTTGCTCTTATTTTATAGCCCGGGCAGTATATAAAAGCCAGGTAAAAAACAATTATAAAGCCCCGGGAGTTACAGCCACCATTGTTTTCATATTCAGTTTTGCCATTATAGCTGCAGCTATTTTCTTTCTTATTATTAATAATATCAGGATAGAACGTTGAGGCTTATTTCTTCTTTCGCCGGATCAGCCATTCAGCTAATAGCAGGTTGGGTACAAAGCCTATCCATGCATCAATCATGTACAACGTACCGGGTGCTAATACAAACAAGCCGGAGAGAACCACTTTCCACGTCCGTAATGTGATAGCTGAAAAAGTCAGCGCATAGCTGCGCATCATGAACTGTTTATGGATCTTTACGTTTCCTCTTCTGATCTCCAGGAAAGCTTTTAGTGTAAACCAGAACCATAAGCTGTCAAGGATAATAAAAGCAATTCTTGTGGGCAAATGCCCGTTGGCGTAAAAAGCCATCAGCATGCCGGCGGGGAAATTCACAAATAAAATATCAAACACATATATCTTCCCCATAATGCGGTGAAGCTGCCTGTGTTCTTTTAAAATATAGGGGGAGAACTGAGTGAAACCGGCGAACAGGGTGAGGATGCCCGAAAACACATGAATATAAAAAGCAGTTCGCCATACTTTGTTATGAATATATTCCTGCTTTACCTTTAAGAATCCAACGTCTGGTTGCAGTGTAAAATGCTCCGTAATGATGCGAAGCATCAGGAAAGTGGCAGCGCAGAGTATAAGATATACCAGCACATCCCTCACTGTATTTTTAAGGATATAATTCAACCCGAAGTTTGATCAAATTTACAGGGAAAGCCGACCCCGCAAAATGGATTAACATTTGTTCAGAATTTGACCCTGAATTTCCTGCCATTCCCTTAGTTTTGCGCAATTTGTTTTTTCATAACGATTCCTGCCAGCAACGCTTAAAAACAAAAAATGCCAAAAGACAATTCCATTAAATCGGTTCTTATTATCGGCTCAGGACCTATCATTATAGGACAAGCCTGTGAATTTGATTATTCCGGCACACAAGCCGCCAGGAGTTTACGGGAAGAAGGTGTAAAAGTGATCCTTATCAACAGTAATCCTGCTACTATTATGACCGACCCGATGATGGCTGACCGGGTTTACCTTGTTGCCACTGACTGTTGAAAGTATTGAGCAGATATTACAGGAAAATGAAATTGATGCAGTGCTGCCAACCATGGGCGGACAAACAGCATTGAACCTTGCTAAAGAAGCAGAAGACCTGGGCTTGTGGAAACAATACAACGTAAGATTAATAGGAGTTGACATCAAAGCGATTGATAAAGCCGAAGACCGGGAAAAATTCCGCCAGTGGATGATTGCACTGGGTGTGAAAGTGGCACAGGCCAAAACAGCCAACTCTTTTTTAGAAGGAAAAGAATTTGCACAGGAAATAGGATTCCCGCTGGTTATCCGTCCTTCATTTACACTCGGCGGTACCGGCGGTGGATTTGTACATGATAAAGATGAACTGGATGAAGCATTGAACCGGGGCCTGCAGGCATCACCGATACATGAGGTATTAGTAGAAAAAGCAGTATTGGGCTGGAAAGAATTTGAGCTGGAGTTGCTAAGAGATGCTGCCGACAATGTTTGTATCATCTGTACCGTTGAGAATTTTGACCCGATGGGTGTGCATACCGGCGACTCTATCACGGTTGCACCCGCAATGACACTGAGTGATACAGCGTATGCAGTTAATGCGGAACACTGCCATCATGATGATGAGGGACCTGGGAAATTTTGCAGGGGGCTGTAACGTACAGTTTGCATTAAATCCCGAAACATGAAGAGATCATTGCAATTGAGATCAATCCGAGGGTGAGCCGCTCTTCTGCTCTTGCCAGTCCAAAGCAACTGGCTACCCAATCGCAAAGATTGCTGCAAAACTTGCAATTGGTTACAACCTGGATGAATTAGAAAATCAGATCACCAAAACAACTTCCGCTTACTTTGAGCCTGCACTGGATTATGTGATCGTAAAAATACCCCGCTGGAATTTTGATAAATTCAAAGGAGCAAACGATACACTTGGACTGCAAATGAAAAGTGTGGGTGAAGTAATGGCGATTGGCAGAAGTTTTACTGAAGCCATTCAAAAAGCCTGTCAGAGTCTGGAGAACAATGCTGTAGGCCTTGGCTATTACGGCAAAAGCCTGATGCATGCTGATGAATTGCTGGAATATATCAAAACACCGAAATGGGACCGTCATCTTTCGTATTAAAGACGCCTTGATGGCCGGTATTTCTGTTGGTACCATTTCAAAAGCCACCAACGGTATTGACAGGTGGTTTTTATATGAGATTCAGAAGATATGCAACCTCGAAAAAGAAATAGCGAAGTATGATCTTGCCGATCTGCCCCTTGAATTATTAAGAGAAGCCAAAGTAAATGGCTTCAGCGATGAACAGATAAGCCGCATTACCGAACATGGAGATGAAGAAGATGTTTACAACAAAAGAAAAGCTGCCGGCATCTCAAGGGTTTACAAAATGGTAGATACCTGCTCTGCAGAGTTTGAAGCAAAGACTCCTTATTTCTATTCAACTTTTGAAGGTGGTAACTTTAATGAAAGCAAGGTTTCTGATAAGAAAGAAAATAATAGTGTTGGGTTCCGGTCCAAACAGAATTGGACAAGGAATTGAATTTGACTATTGCTGTGTGCATGGTTTGCTTGCCATAAAAGAATGTGGTTATGAGTCTATCATGGTGAATTGTAACCCCGAAACAGTAAGTACCGATTTCGACATGGCTGATAAATTATATTTTGAGCCGGTTTATTGGGAACATCTCTGGGAGATCATTGAACATGAAAAACCTGAAGGGGTCATTGTTCAGCTGGGTGGCCAAACCGCACTGAAAGCTGGCGGAAAAACTTCATCAAAAAGGAATAAAAATCATTGGTACATCTTACGACAGTATGGATATTGCTGAAGACCGTGGCCGCTTTAGTGACCGGTTAAAGGAATTAGAAATTCCTTATCCCGATTATGGTACTGCTGAAAGTGTGGATGAAGCAATTGAAGTAGCCAATAAAGTGGGTTACCCCGTTCTGGTTCGTCCATCGTATGTATTAGGCGGGCAAAGAATGAGAATCGTTTTAAATGATGAGGAAGTAGAAAAAGCAGTAGTGAGTTTGTTGAAACACTTACCCGGAAATAAGATACTGATCGACCACTTTCTTGACCGCTGCCAGGAAGCAGAAATTGATGGCATTTTCGACGGCGAGGATTTTCATGTGATGGGTGTGATGGAGCATATTGAGCCGGCCGGCATTCACTCGCGGGGATAGTAATGCGGTGTTGCCTGCGTTCAATCTTACCCCGCTGATCGTTCATACTATGGAAGAATATGCAGAGAAGATTGCAAGAGAGTTGAAAATAAAAGGGCTTATCAATATCCAGTTTGCCATCAAGAGACGATAAAGTGTATGTGATAGAAGCAAACCCAAGAGCATCCAGAACAACTCCTTTTATTGCCAAAGCCTACCAGATCCCTTACTTAAATATTGCTACCAAAGTAATGATGGGCACCCATAAACTAAAGGATTTCACTTTCGAGAAAAAATTGAATGGTTTTGCTATCAAAGAGCCTGTATTCTCGTTTCAACAAATTCCCCGGCGTAAATAAAGAATTGGGGCCCGAAATGAAATCGTACAGGAGAAGCAATCCGGTTTATTAAAGATTTAAGAGATCCTTATTTCAGGCAGTTGTATAAGGACAGGAGTATGTACCTGAGTAAATAGGTTGCTATATTTCCACAATCCCATTCCTGATTGCATACATTACCAGCCCCACCCGGCTGTGTACTTTCAGCTTATTAAATAAGGACTGACGGTAATCATCAACAGTGCGGGGGCTGAGGTTCATTTTTTCGGCTACATCTTTATAAGCCAGTTCAGTACAGGCCCATTTTAAGAACTCTCTTTCCCTTTCGTTCAGCAAGATGGGTTTACCATCATTCTCTGAATCCTTGTTCAATCCGCTTACAAGTTTATCAGAAACATACTCGGAGAGATAAACGTTCTTATTGGCAACAGAATCCAGTGCATTTTTTAATTCTTCCGGGTCAGTGTTTTTCAGCAAGTATCCTTTGGCCCCAAGCCGGAACATTTTGATGATTGTTTTCTCATCACTCAGCATAGAGAGTGCCAGCACTTTTATATGCGGATAGTTTTTCCGCAACCATTGTGTGGTCTCAAATCCGTCCATTTCCGGCATGTTCACATCCAGCAACACAATATCCGGTACCAGGTGTTGCTGAATTTTAGATTTGAGGTCTTTACCGTTATCTGCTTCCGTTAAAACAGTGTAGCCGTCAAAAGAGTTAACGAGCCTGGCCAGTGCATTTCGCAGTAAAATGTGGTCGTCTGTTATGGCCACCTGGATTTTTTTATTCGCCTTTATCATACTAAGCTGTCTGAGGTAAAAGTTTTACAGTTATACTTGTTCCTTTATCCTGCTCACTATTGATGTCAATAGAAGCGCCAATTAATTTGGCCCGGTTTGACATACTTTTCAATCCCACCCCTTTAGCCGGCGAAAGTGAGGATTTTTTTTCAGAAGCATCGAATCCGATACCATCATCTTCCACTTTCATTACAAAGGTATTGTCGTCACAATAAGTCAGTTCAACATTTATATGTGTGGCTTTTGAGTGCTTCAGGATATTGTTCAGCATTTCCTGGAACATACGAAAAAGGAAAATGGCCTTTTTCTCCTGTATCTCAAACTCAGCCCCCGAAACAGTGAACTGCACTTTTATCAACCCGGCATTTTTTAAAGTCATCAGTTCAAAGCGAATGGACTCTGAGAGGCCAAGGTCAGTTATCCTGTCGGTATGCAGGCTTTTGGTGAGATCAGAAAGGTCACCAATTGCCTTATTCAGCACTTGTTGCGAATGGGAGACAAGCTGATGAGCTTTATGCTCCTTCTCCAGTGGTAATGCAGAAAGAGAAAGCTTTACTACCGAAAGCATCTGGCCGATATTATCATGCAGTTCCTGCGAAATTGTTTTAAAAGTATTTTCCTGAATTTCCAGTTGCGACTGTAACACCTCTTTCTCATACATATCTTTCACCCTTGCCATTTCCTGTTCTTGCTTTTCCTGTTTCCGTTTATATAAAATGAGCATTACCACAATAAAGCTTACCAGTAGTAATCCAAGTATTATACCTATAACGGTAACAAAATATATTTCCGGGTTCTTAAACATAAAAAGCCAATCGTAAATAAAGAGTACAAAAAGATATTGAGGATGGTAAATATTTGGGTAAAATTATCCCGTACAAGCCTGGATATTTCCCCCCATTGATTAATAAGGGCATAAAGTGGAAACCCACAACAATAAAAGAAAAGTAGTCCTGTACAGATCCAGAATGCCGGGCTATGTAATAGCTTTCCCGATTCAGGAAATCGGAACAATTCCCAGAAGTAATAAATACAAAAAATGACTATGAGCAGGCAACCAACTGCATAAGTGGTTGTATGAAATGTTCTCATTTTCTGAATAAAGAGGATATTGATCACTGCAGCCACAGCATAAAGAACCATAACTATCAAAATAGCTTTCTTTACCCGTTTACCTTTTATAAGAAGTCTGATAATAAAAAGATAATAGCAAAACTCGAACGTAGAAAAGAAGTTATAAAGAGCCACATTATTTTTCCCGATTGTATAAAGCCAGGACCCATAAACTTCTGCAATAAGGGTAAGAAATAGAAACGGAGGGAACAATTTCAGGTACAGGCTGTTTTTTTTACGGTATACCAACAAACTTACCAGTAAGCTGACAGCAATAAAATAAGCGTAAGAAGGTAAAAAATCCATTGAAAGTATTATAAGAGATTAAATGTAATACTATAAAAACAAAACCTCCTGTTGCCAGGAGGTTTTGGGGTTAACAAGGCTTAAAATGATCAGGCAACGATTAACCCATCATCGCCTTTATCCACAATGGTAATTCCTAATCCCCCGAAATCTTCTCCGTTCTGACACAATGGTGGGCAAAGACGACCAACATTATAAGCAAGAATACTGGTACCCTCGTCGGTATTGATATAAATGTCCTTATCTGCAGTGCCGCTCATCGTTTCCTTTTGTTTGGTAGCCACCATCACAACAGTCTGCCGGCCGGCATACAAGGGTTTATCTGCAAAATTCTCATCGTAGGCACCGAAATAAAAACGAACCCCGTCTCCACCATGCTCTTTTGCTTTTTCCAAAAAAGCTTCCAGGTCTTCCACACTGAACCACACACTCAGTGAATCCTCCTTACCCAGCCGTTTGGAGTTATGCACCCACCTGTTCTGCTTATAGTTCTTTATTACAGTATCAACATGTGCAGTGCTTACAAATTTTCCAACTTTTACTGATTTTTTTTCGATTGTCATCATAGCTTTAAAATTTAGAGAGTGATTAATAATTATTACCCTCTAAAGCTAATTTCTCAATCCTAAGAATTTGTTTAGTAAAACAATGTTAACCAGTTAATTACAAATTAAAGTTATTTATAAGAGAAAGATAATCAGCTAATACCGTAAAAATGCTGGCTTAAATACCGGAAGAACAATAAAAAAATACCGGGAAAATATCAAAGCGGCTACCGTTGAAATAATACAGTTATCCTTATCCTTTCATCTATTTTTATAACATGAATAATAAAGAGGTGCAATCCACCATCCGGCGGATTGAAAGAGTAAACAGTGGTGAGCCCTGGTTTGGCCGGTCTGTGTTTCAGATTCTGGAAGAAGTGGATCCGAAGAAAGCAGCCATCAAGCCCAACGGCTCCGGACACTCCTTGCTGGAACTGCTGTACCACATGATAACATGGGCTGATTTTACACTCAAAAGAATAGAGAAGAATAATAAAATGGACCTGGCAACATTTGAAAAAATGGACTGGCGGCAGCTGAACCCGAAGCAGCATAGCTGGAAGAAAGCTCTTGGCAGAGTTTAAGGCTATACATAAAAAAATAGTTTCTTTACTCAATAAGAAGGATGATGATTTTCTGCTGGAGATAGTGGACTTCCGCAAATACAATTACCGTTTTCTGCTAAACGGAATGATTGAACACAATATTTACCACCTCGGGCAGATCGCTTACCTGAATAAAATGCTGCCGTGCTATACCCGGAAAGTAGTATTGCCCGGAATTGAAGAGCTTTTTATCTTTTCCGTATGGCTCTGTACGGTTCTAACTTCTGGAAGAAGACCCCTTTTCTAAAACTGTTGCTAGCATCAATGGCGGGCATTATGTTTCAATGGCGTTTTCAAACCAGCATCAATGTATGGTGGATGATTCTGGCTGTTGCATTCCTTTCCTTGCTGGGTTTCTTTTTTGTTCCTTTCTTTAATCGTTACAAGTTTGCCTTTATCAATGGCATAATTACCGGTATCCTGTTTTTTTCAGTTGGTGCAATACTGGCATGGCAAAAAGATATAAGGAATGATAAACAGTGGCTGGGAAATTTCTACCAGGAAAAAAATGTTTTAATCGTTACGCTGGACGAACCACCGGTTGAGAAAACCAAATCAATCAAAGCGAATGCAACAGTCAGTTATCTGTTACAGAACGATCAAAATGATTCCTGTAAAAGGCAAGATCATTCTCTATTTTAAGAAAGATTCATCACTGCAGGTAACTTATGGCTCGCAGATCATTTTTAAAAAATCGTTGCAGGAAATTAAGAACTCCGGCAATCCAGGCGGGTTTGATTACAAGAGATATTCACTCTTCCAGGGCATTACCCACCAGGTGTACCTGAAGCCGGATGAGTTTGAAGTGCTGAGTGGCAAAAAAGAAAATCCATTCAGAAAATTCATCTACACTTCCCGTGAAAAGGTTTTGAATATACTCCGCACCAATATCAAAGGCGATAAGGAACTGGGACTGGCCGAAGCATTACTGATCGGATACAAAGATGATCTTGAGCAATCATTGGTTCAATCTTACACCAATACCGGTGTCGTTCACATCATTGCAATATCCGGCTTACATCTCGGGTTGATCTACTGGCTTCTTGCCCTTTTACTAAAGCCTTTAAAGAAGAGAAGAAAAACAAGATGGCTCAGCCCGGTTCTTATTATTACCGGCTTGTGGTTATTCAGCCTGCTGGCAGGTGCACAGCCGTCCATACTTCGTTCAGCATTGATGTTTACATGTATTGTTCTTGGCGAATCACTCTCAAGAAAAACATCCATTTACAATACAATGGCTGTTTCAGCTTTTATTCTTCTATGCATTAACCCGTATTGGTTATGGGATGTCGGCTTTCAGTTATCGTATGCTGCGGTACTCAGTATCATCATCTT
This sequence comes from Chitinophagaceae bacterium, assembly GCA_037045605.1. Classification (GTDB taxonomy): domain Bacteria; phylum Bacteroidota; class Bacteroidia; order Chitinophagales; family Chitinophagaceae; genus JJ008. The sequence continues at coordinate 392,113 of JBAOHK010000023.1, forward strand.
CATGCGGCCGGTTTATAACTGGTTTTATATCAAGAATAAACTTCTTGACTTTATCTGGAAGCTCAATGCAGTTACCATTGCTGCACAAATCCTGACAGTACCATTAAGTATTTATCATTTTCACCAGTTCCCTAACCTGTTCCTGCTGACAAATTTTCTTGCAGTTCCGCTTTCCAGTGCTATCCTGTTGGGAGAAATCTTTCTTTGTGTGATCTCTTTCATTCCTGCGTTGGCCCTGCTGGCCGGAAAAATTATTTCCTGGCTTATCTGGATAATGAACACATATATTGAAAAAATAGAAGCTATCCCGTTTTCCCTCTGGGATGGTTTACAAATAAGTATCCTGCAAGCTGTACTTCTCCTTCTTTTTGCAGCTGGCACCAGCTATTGGTTGATGGAGAAATCAAAGGCTGGATTGAAACTGGGGTTACTTACACTACTTGGTTTTGCCGCATTACGTATCGTATTCGTTTATGCAAAGCTGACCGGCAGCAGAAGATCATTGTCTATAATGTGCCCCAGAAAAGGGCCATTGATATTGTTGAGTGGGAGGAACTATCTTTTTATAGGCGACAGCGATCTGCTTGCCAACGATTTTGCCCGTAATTTTCACCTGAAACCATCAAGGATATTATACAGGATAAATGATGGGACTACACTTGACAATTTATCCGTTTTTGAAAACTACCTGAATTATAATGGCAAACATATTTTGTTATTAGATGAACCCGTTTCTTTTCTGCCACAAGGAACAAAGCCTTCTGTTGACCTGCTGGTTATCTCAAAGAATCCCAAAGTTTATATTAAAAAACTGGCCACTTCTTTAGATATAAAACAAGTTGTCTTTGATGGTTCTGTACCAGCATGGAAAGCCAACTACTGGAAAAAAGATTGTGATTCTTTGCATATTCCCTGGCATGATGTAACAGTGAAGGGTGCTTTTGAGATGAGGTTGAATTAAGTTAGTTTTGCGGCTCCCAACGATTGCCCGCCTTCAACCCAATCATTTTATGAACAAGAAGATTCAATCAGCCCTCATTTCTGTATTTTATAAAGATGGACTGGAAAACTTAATACAACTGCTGGCGCAGCAGGGAGTAACACTGTACTCCACCGGGGGTACCCAAGCCTTTATTGAAAAACTGGGGATAAAAGTAGTGCCTGTAGAAGAACTCACTACCTACCCCTCCATACTTGGGGGCCGGGTAAAAACACTGCACCCTTCTGTGTTTGGCGGTATACTCGGCAAAAGAGATGACGCCACCCATGTGCAGGAGATGAAGCAATACAATATTCCCGAAATAGATCTGGTGATAGTGGACCTGTACCCCTTTGAAGAAACAGTAGCTTCTACCAGCGATGAAAAAGTCATTATTGAAAAGATAGACATTGGCGGGCCTTCCATGATACGGGGTGCTGCAAAGAATCATAAAGATGTAGTAGTGGTAGCCAATAAAAGTGACTATGCTTTGCTGGAAAACATATTGAAGAAACAAAACGGAGAAACATCGCTTGAACAGAGAAGAGTGTTTGCCATCAAAGCATTTGATGTTTGCACGGCGTATGACACAGCCATCTCCAATTACTTTCACCAATTGTCTGTAGCAACCCCTTTTAATAAACAGGAGAAAATTCTTCGCTATGGAGAAAATCCCCATCAAAAAGCTGTTTTCTTTGGCAACCTGGATGAGCTTTTTGACCAATTGAATGGAAAAGAATTGTCGTACAATAATCTGGTGGATGTGGATGCAGCCGTGCAATTGATAAAAGAATTCAGCAACACTACGTTTGCCATTATCAAGCACACCAATGTTTGTGGTGTGGCACAACGTCCAACTGTAAAAGAAAGCTGGGATGCAGCACTGGCCGGCGACCCCGAAAGTGCCTTTGGCGGTGTGCTGGTATGCAACGGAACTATTGATAAAGCAACAGCAGAAGCCATCAGCGAAATTTTCTTTGAAGTATTAATTGCGCCTTCTTTCGCTGAAGAGGCATTGGTGATACTGAAATCGAAGAAGAACAGGATATTATTAAAGAGTAAAGTGCAAAGTGCAGGACAGACATCCGGAATGTATCGTTCGCTGTTAAACGGAGTGATGATGCAGGGAACCGATGAAGGCAATTTTGCTGAATGGAAAGAAGCCGGCGGAAGAGAAAGTAACCTATCTGAAAAAGATGATCTTGCTTTTGCCAATCTTGTTTGTAAGCATTTAAAATCAAATGCGATCACATTGGTTAAAAATAAGCAGCTGATCGGAAAAGGCTGCGGGCAAACAAGCCGTATTGATTCTTTACGCCAGGCAGTTGAAAAAGCAAAGCAGTTCAACTTCAATTTAAATGGTGCGGTGATGGCCAGTGATGCTTTTTTCCCGTTTGATGATTGTGTAAAGCTGGGACATGCAGCCGGTATTGCTGCTTTCATACAACCGGGAGGCTCAATACGGGATAACGATTCCATTGAATATTGTAAAGCCAATAACCTGGCAATGGTGATAACAGGGATGCGGCATTTTAAACACTAATACCCAACCCTTATGGGGAATAAAGAAGGTATTTCAATTTTAAAACTACAAAGTCTCTCTTCGGGGAGATTTAGGCATGAATATTTTTGATTTTCATAAAACCATTCTCAACACCTCCGCTGATTACTTAAAAAAATTATCGGTATTCAATCCGCTTACCATCCGCAAAAAGGGAACAAGGGCTAAAGCCATCTTTGCACTGGCACTGGTTTGTTTTTTCTGGGGCACCACCTGGATAGCTTCAAAAGAAGGTGTGAAGCATATGCCTGCATTACAACTGGCCGGCATCCGGCAACTGATCGCAGGTGTATTGTATGTCGGGTTCTTTCTTTATAAAAAGGTTCCGTTGCCAAAAGGGAAAGAATGGATACCCATTCTTAGTGCTGAGTTTCCTGAACTTCATCATGAGTAACGGACTCAGCACCTGGGGTGTAAAGTATATCTCTGCCGGGCTTGGTTCTATCATGGGCGCCATCTTCCCGCTGTGGCTGGTGGTCATCGGGTTATTCATCTCAAAAGAAAAACTGCCACGCAAAGCAGTGTTAGGCTTATTGCTTGGTTTCAGCGGTGTATGTATTATTTTCTCTGAGCACCTGCAAGATTTCTTCAATGCGGATTTTCGATTCGGCATCATCCTTTCGCTTATCGCCACCTGGACATGGGCCTTTGCCACATTGTACACCAAACAACAGGCGGTTAATTTTAATCCTTATTTCAGTCTTGGATTGCAAATGCTCATCTCTGCTGTGGCGCTGATAAGTTTCACCAGTGCCACCGGTAATGCCGTTCATGTAACCAAAATACCGTGGCAGTCATGGGCCGCAATCGCCTACCTGATCCTGTTTGGTTCCCTGATCGCATTTATCTGTTATCTGTATGCGTTGCAAAACCTGCCTACCGAACAGGCATCCATTTATGCTTATATCAACCCGATAGTAGCCGTGCTGTGCGGATGGATAGTCTTTGGCGAAAAGGTCACCATCTTTATTACCATTGGCGGATTGGTGACACTGCTCGGAGTGTATCTTGTCAACAAAGCTTTCAAAGCTATTCCGCCGCCAGAGCAGCCGGAAACAGAAGGAATTTAATGTTGTATCTCCCTGACGAATTGTGCATACACTTCCCGCCAGCCATTGAATAATTTATCTGTGCCAAGAAAAGTGTTGTGCCAGATAGTGATCAATGTGCCATTTACTTTTTTCACTTCGTTGCGGTAATACCGCATTTCTTCCAGGGCCTGCTGCGGGGTTTGTTTTTGTTCATGGAAAGAGTTGGCCTCCATATAACAGAAAGGATACAGCAGGAGATAAGTTGTTTCTTCTTTTTCCAGGTCGTACCAGTGAAACGGTGATGCTACCGATGCCCGGAAGCCATTGATACTGCCATAGCCCATCGAGAAATCTTCTTTGATACCAGCATTAATAAGATGGCGAAAAGTTTGCGGTAACGTAAAGCGTATAAAATGCTGCCGGGAGGCTGTGACTTTTATCGTTGCGATGTGTTCAATCGTTTCTATTTCTTTTTTTATCAACGAAGGGTCATCGCCACTTTGCCAGGATGGGTGGATGCCGATATGGTATTTATCAGCATGATGTTTTATCAATACCTGTAAGGCTGTTTCACCGGGCAGAATATTCCTGTCGTACTTACCTGTTTTTTCTGCTACGAGGAAAAAATACCGGGGATGCAGTTTATACGGACGGTGCAGGTCATCTATCCAGGCATAAGAATCGAACGGGTCAGCTGCTTTATTGTTGAGCACTTTTCTCCGTTGTGAAAAACGGCTGAACTGTCCTTTCAATATATCTTTTACGGCCGCACCGGCACTGCGCCACCATTGTTTGTGTTTGTAAGAATAGGCTTCGTCAATATCGTAAGTGGGGAGAAAGGTAAATGGTGAATGGTGAGTGGTGAAGGAGGGAAACTTTTCATTCAGTTTTTCCCTGAAATACTGCAACCAGGTATTCACTAATGGTTTGTCAAGAAAGCCTTCTTTAAATGCCAGTGAATTCTCATGAGCATAGCGACCATACATATCTTTCTGATGCGGCAGGTATTCTTCGTAGCGGCTGAGCAAATAGAAAGAAGCAGCGAAAATATCGAAGGGAAAGTCGCCTCCTGTTTTGAAAAAAGCTTTTTGATCGTTGGCCACAAAACAATCGATCGATCTGTTGTCTGAATACCCTGTTCGGATAATAAAGAATGCGGCTGCAACCAGAACTCATCGTCAGCAACCACTTCAGCACTGTAATTAATCCTGGGACCGGGATAGTCAATGAATTCTATTTTCCTGTCGGTCAAGCTGAAAAGGTTTCCCCATCAGCTGGTTGCCGATGAAGTCGCAGATATAGCGGAGCCGGTGTGTTATGGAAGGGCTGTAAACTATCATTTTGTTGTCTTCGCCAAACGAATATACTTATCCGGCTACAAATGATTTTAGCCCCTGTGCATCCTTTTACCTTGCTGCCCGTCTATTCCCGGAGAAAAGCTTCTGAAACCAAAACCATAACCTGCGCCGGGTGAGAAAATTATCCGCCATACTGCTGATCTGCCTGTTTACCTTTTCCCAATATGCCCGGCAACTGAGCTACCTGGAATGTAAATTCTCCAATAGTTTTAAGAGCAATACTGCAAAGTGTGATTGTGAAAAACAAGCCGGGCTTGACAAAAAGGATGATAGCTCCTCACCTGCCTGCAAAAACTCACACACATATTCATCCTGATGAATTCTTCGCTGTCACCAAAGGACCTGCCATAGATAATACTTGCTTTAAAAATACCGGGGCCACATTCAATAATTTACCCGGTGATGATGAATGTGAAGGCAAGCTGTCGCAATCCCTGGCAGCCGCCCAATGCCTGAATAACATATTTCGTTTCACCTGTATGCCACGCATAGAGGTGTTTCTCCTTACACAATTATTCAGGTAATTCTAAAACTATTTTATGAATAAGATATTCTGTATGCTATTGATAGCATATTCTGCAACTGCTATTGCTCAAACATCTGCTGATAAACCCAGGATCCTTTATGGAGCCTGTATCAAAGACAGTTTAATGACCGACCCGTTTAACAAATGGTTCAATACCAATTACGACAGTTACCAGCCCAATGCCACAACTATCACCAATCTGAAGAAACAAAGCGTTGATAATATCAGCATCAAAGTATTCTTTGGCACCTGGTGCGGTGACAGTAAAAGGGAAGTACCCCGGTTTCTGAAACTGCTTTCTGCTATTTCCTTTCCGGAAAAGAAAGTACAACTGATAGCATTAGGCGGCAGCGATTCATTACTAAAACAAAGTCCGCAGCATGAAGAGGCCGGGATGGGAATATTCAGGGTACCGGCTTTTATTATTTACAGGAACGGGATTGAGATCAACCGTATCAACGAGTTCCCGGTGTTTTCATTGGAGAAAGACCTGCTGGGGATCTTTAATAACCAGCCTTACACTCCCAACTATCATTCATTCAGTACAATACTCAGATGGTTACATGATGGCTCATTAAGCGATGAGAATATCAGCACAAGAGGGCTTGCAGAACAACTGCGGTTTCTTACAGCCAGTGAACATGAATTAAACAGCCTTGGTTATTTATTACTGAAACAGGGAAATAAGAAAGAAGCATTGCGGATATTCCAGGTCAATTATAACCTGTATCCTGAATCTGCGAATGTTGCCTCAAGCCTTGGTGAGGGATATTTTGAAACCGGGGACTATAAAAAAGCTGTCGCTGTTCTTGAAAGGTCGCTGGAATTGAATAAAGACCCGAAAGACATAAAAGGAATCTTAGATATTTTATACAAGGCGAAAGAGAAAGAAAAAGGTTAGCTGTTATTTCAAATCATCTTTCCCTGCGGTTGTTGCTGCGGGGAAAGATCATTTGCTGCCGCCGTATTTTTCTTTCCAGAGCTGGTTGAATGATTTTTTGGGGAACTCCATTTTGCCCCGGTGTTCTTTCCATCCTTTTACCAGACTGTTCACCACCCAGTTCTTGGTGGCGCCGCCTGCCATGTTCATCCATTTGCGGCGGAGCATTCCCTGTTTCCACATTTTCCAGGCCATCTTTTCGCTGAAGGAGCTGTGGCCTTCTTCCACTGCTTCATGGCGGTTCTCGAGTAATAATTCATGAAGATTGATCTTTACGGCACATACTTCTGTACAGTTGCCACACAATGATGAAGCATAACTCAGGTGCTTCCATTCACCCATATCTTTTAAATGGGGAGTGATGACAGAACCGATAGGACCGCTGTAAGGAGTGTTATATGTATGGCCACCGATATTTTTATATACCGGGCAAGCATTCAGGCAGGCGCCGCAACGGATGCAGTATAAACTTTCCCGCTGCTTCTCGTTGGCGAGGATATTGGTGCGGCCATTATCCAGCAGTATCACATACATATCTTCGGGGCCATCTTTTTCATTGATTTGTCTCGGACCTGTTACAATGGTGTTATATACAGTTACTCTTTGCCCGGTGCCAAAGGTTGACAGCAGCGGCCAGAACAAAGCAAGGTCTGTCATGGAAGGAATCATCTTTTCAATGCCCACCACCACAATATGTGTCTTTGGCATAGAGCAGCTCAATCTTGCATTGCCTTCGTTCTCTGTAATGGCGATGCCGCCAATATCGGAGATGATGAAGTTAGCTCCGGTCACTCCTACTTCTGCCTGCACATATTTATCTCTTAATATTCTTCTGGCTGTCAGGGTTAATTCTTCCGGTGTTGCTTTAGGGTCGGTGCCCAGTTTTTCAGCAAAGAGTTTGGCCACATCTTCTTTGCTTTTGTGCATGGCAGGAGTAACGATATGATAAGGAGGTTCTCCATCCAGTTGCTGGATGTATTCACCGAGGTCGGTCTCCACACTTTCAATACCATTCTTTTCAAGAAAAGCATTCAGGTGAATTTCTTCGGTCACCATGCTCTTGCTCTTCACCAGTGTTTTGCAATTCTTTTCGTCACATATCTTTTTGATGGCATCCAATGCCTGTTGTGCATCTTCGGCCCAGATAACTTTGGCGCCCTGTTTTGTAATGATGGCTTCAAATGTTTCGAGTTGTTTATCCAAGGTCTCAATAGCTTTCCATTTGATGTTCTTGGCCTTTTCCCTGGCGAGATGAATATCGGAGAACTGTTGCTTTCCCTGCGGCACGACAGCATTGTACTTACCAATATTGAAATTGATCTTCCGGCGGTGCTCTTTATCAGCCGCCTTTACTGTACTCTTTGCAATAAAACCTGATGCTGTCTCTTTCACTGGTTGCTTATTTTACTTTCTCCTGTTTTTTTGCTGCCTGCATTTTTACCACTTTGTCCAATGCAGTATAAAACTCTTCGCCGTATTTTCTTATCAATGGTTCTTTCAGGAACTCATAGGTCGGCACCTGCAGTTTCTTTCCCAATGAACAAGCCGGGTTGCAAAGCTTTTCTCTCGGTTCATAATTCACCCGGTTGTAATCGCCGTGCTTTCCTTTTTTAGCAATGATGGGGAACAGGTGGCAACTGATGGGTTTCTTCCAGGGTATCACCCCGTCATAATAAGCCTGTTCAAAAGCACATTTGATGATGCCGTTCTCATCCCGGTTGCCATACACACATATTTCGTTGTCGTTGCCGAGGGTGGGTGTTACCCAGCCAAACTCTATATGATATACATATTTCCCTTTTTTCTCCACTTCGGCTATGGATTCTGCAGAAAGGTAGGTTTTGATCTTCTCATACATTTCCAGCACAATGTCCAGCTCTTCATCATCCAGTGGTGCGCCGGCATCGCCTTCTTCGCAACAACCGCCTTTGCATTTATTCAGGTCGCAGACAAACTGCTTTTCCACCACATCATCACTTATCAGTATGTTATCAATTACTATCAAGTCGTTTGAATTTTGGCAAAGGTAAGTCCTGCCCTATTGTTCTCCTTCTTTTGTGCGGCGGAATAATTTCTTCCTTATATGATGCCCGGCAGATGTCAGCCGGTTATGAGAAGTAAGATAATGCAGCACTTTATGCTCCAGCCAATGATGCAAGGGCACTAATAACGCCGCTAATGCAATCATAAAGGCAAGGTCTTTCCAGGGTTCGCCGTGAGTAATAGAATAAATATTCTTTTTAAAGACAAGAAAGACAAACTCAAACAGCATCAGGAACACAAAGAAGCCGATAGCTTTTATCAGCCCGGCAGATACTTTGAACATACCCAGCACCGCCAGGGAAACGAACAGGAAAACAATACCAATTATGATGGCCATGTACTGGATATTATTCTTTCTTCTTTTTATTTCTTCCTGTTCCCTTTGAATCCTTTCCTGTCTTTGCAGTTCTGCAGTTGCTTCCTCCTGTGTAAGGTCTTTTTCCATACTTAGCTTATCACTGCTGTCTTTGTATTTATAATACATCCCTTTGTAAAGACTGGCAGTTCTTAAGTCGCCGCTTTTTTCATAGAGAGAGTCAAGTTGTTTCGATGTCATCATCACTATCTCCAGCAGCCCGTTCTTGTCCCCGATCTCTTTTGCTTTTAAGAAATTGGCGATTGCTTTGGAAGTTTCCCCGGTCTTTTTAAACAATTTTCCCAGATGCAGGTAGATACCCAATTTATTATTTTCCGTAACATTTTTTTCAAAGTAAGGAAGGGCTTTGGCAAAATAATAACGGGCAGAGTCAAACTGGTTAAGCTCACCGAAAACATAACCATAAGCCTGGTCGATAAGCCCCGACATACCCAAAGTGGTAAGGTATTGCTTCAGATTTTCCCCGGAGGAAGAGTTGAGGTAATCCATTGCCTTTTGAGGCTGGTCCATCCGGAGATACTGGTTGAGCAGGCTGAGGTAACCGGGCATTTTGAGTGTGGCAAACTTCAATGAGTCGGCCATAGCAATTGACCGTTCAAAGTAACTGATGGCAATATCATAATTCTTTTTGGCAGCAAATAAGTTGCCGATGGTATTAATATCAATGATCCGCTGATAAGGCACCCTTTTATCTGCAATACCATCCAGCATGTGGTAAGCTTTGGTAGCATTATCAATAGCCTTATCAAAATCCTCAATGCCGGCATAGAACTGTGAGAGGTTGTTATAGCTGTTCCTCATCAGTTCGCTTTTCAACCTTTTCTTATCTGCATTCACTCCCTTTATTTCCTCTGCAATCCGCAGGGCGGTAAAGTAGTGGTGCAGGGCCAGTATCTTCTCATTCCTGGCAAGGTATACTTTGCCATATATATTATTGGATTCCACCAGCAGGCTATCATCTTTTAAATTGGCGATCCTTGAAAAAGCTTCAGCAACATACTTCAGTGATTTGTCTTTTTCAGGAATGGTCAGGTTGATCTCGGCCAGTTGCAGTTGTGCCGCCCCGATCTCTTTCTCCATCTTATTTTCCCTGGCAATCGAAAGTGCCTTTTCATAATATTCAATACTTCGCTGCGTAAAGTTCCGCTGGCCCCTGAAGTAGCTGCAACGCAAGCCGTTCGACATATATGCTTTAACCATGAGGGACCTGTCCCGGCTTTCTTCTGCATATAAAATGAGTTGCTGGCCGATTGAATCAGCAGCCGGTGGGTTCACATTCATCAAAGTTCGGGCAAGGTTATCATACCAAAACACTTTGCCTGCTGGTGTGCTGGCTTTTTGCAATGCAGCCTTTATAGAATCAATAGCAGCGGGGTCCTGTGCATGGGTGGAAACAAAGGCAATAACAAACAATAGCAGGAGGCAGACTCTCCGGGGAATAAGCATGGAATAACAGTTAGGCATACAAATTAGGAAAGATTCTGCCGACAGGGAAATTCCTTTAACACAGTTCTAACACAGCCTCCTTATGGAGGAGTTTGAGCAGCGGCATCTCCCCAATATCACAAACCACTGTATGCAAAACACAAGAGTAATCACCCTTCAAAAGTCGGCGAAGGTATTTTTCCAGATGTTGTTCTGGGTGCCGGTCATCGGTTTCAGTCTCCTTCTTATTTATAATACCATTCCTTATTTCTCGTTCAGCAAGGACTTTGACTTTATAAAAGAAAGAAGTTTTTTATTTCAAAGCAGTTTTTACAATGCCTGTTTTTATATCCATATCACTGCCGGTGCCCTTTGTATTGGTACCGCCCTTATCCAATTTTCCCGATATATCCTGAAGAAGTCGAAAGCCATCCATCGCATTTCAGGAAAGATCTATGTGGCTGTTGTGTTATTCCTGGGGGCACCAACCGGCCTGTACATGGCCTTCTTTGCCAAAGGCAGTTTCTGGGAAAGATGCCTGTTCATGTTCATGGCCGGTTGGTGGTTTGTAACCACATTGAACGGGCTGACCACCATCCATAAAAAGAATGTGGTGGCCCACAAAGTGTGGATGATCAGAAGCTATGCGATGGCGATGACAGCCGTTACGTTCAGGGTGTATTATATCATCCTGTACCTGCTGGACTGGACGCTGCTGGAGAATTACCAGTTCTCCTTATGGGTAAGTGTGGTGGGCAATATGCTGATTGCAGAGTGGATCATTTACCGGCAGAGCAGGAAGTACCTGCGATCATTTGCGATATAACTTTTTAAAACATAACAACCATGATTTGCAAAACCATTCGGCCACTTAACAACAAAAAAAACTAAACAAATGAAATCTATCTTGTACGTAGGCGCCACGTTAATGATCGGCGCCAGCATCTACGGCTTTGTTGATTACAAAAACAGCAGCCGGAAAAAAGAATTCACCAACATGTATGAAGAGACTGAGAAAAAAGAACCCGTCGTTATTGCTGACAGCAAAACCACAGAACCGGCTGTGAAAAAAGACATTGCCAGCAGCGAAACAAAAGTGGTGACCACAAAGAAAACAGCAAGCAATAAAAAAGAAACGGAGAAGCCTGTGGTAAAGAAGAAGAAAAAAAGGATCAATGCAGAGATATTCAGCCGGGCGCCGATACGAGAAGAAGAAGATATCGTTGAACTTCCCCAGCCTGCTAAAAAGGAAGTGAAAAAGACTGAAGATAAAGAGCAGTAAATAAGCATACAGTGGTCTGCTCTGAACCCCGACCGTGTCCGTCGGGGTTTTTTATTTCCATTTCAATGTGTTGATGAGATGCTGCAGGTCTTTCTTTAAAAACTCGTTGACGATACCGAGAGAATCTGCATTGGGTGTGGCATCAAAGTATAAGGCCCCCCGTAAAAAGTGTTTAACAGAATCTGTCAGGAAGAACTGGTTGGCCGTGGCGGTATTGCCACCGAGAGAGAAATAAACCCCTTCCACTCCATTGGGTGTTTGCATCAGGCTGTCGTTGATACCGGTTGACACATCCACATGCTGTTTATATGCCATCTTAAAGCCATCACTTACGAGTGAATCAAAATTATTGGCGCCGCCAATGGATTTATAGCTGATGTAGATACGGCCGGCGAACTGCGGCACATCAATATTCACCCACCAGTCGCCTGCCTTATCATCAAAGAAAGTGCTGTCCTTGCTTACTTTGGCATACACGGGGTATTCAAAAGTGTAAGGATACCCAGGCTGGTCGAAAGCCTGGTACTTCTTCTCCGGGAAATCAATGTGGAAGAAACCCTTCTTCTTCCCTACGGAATAATCACTGTTGCAGCCAATGAATACCTGGCTGCCTGTGATCAATACAATAAGAAACCTGTTTATTCTTTTCATGGGCGGCAATTAATCCTGTTTAGGTTTTATGGTCACTTTTACCAGCATGATGCGGTTGTTCTCCACTTTCATAATACCAAATTCAAAGTCACCACAGGGGATGACCCAATCCTCGGTGGGGAACTCACCTGCCACTTCGAGTATAAGGCCGGCGAGAGATTCACTCTCTCCCCTCACACTATCAAACGTATCCATCGGCAGTTTCATTATCCTGCACATATCATGTATCATGATCTTGCCTTCGAAGATATAGTTATTGTCATCCAGCTTGTAGTTGTTGCTTTCTTCTTCATCAAACTCGTCCTTTATCTCCCCTATTACTTCTTCCAGTATATCTTCCATAGTAACGATGCCGCTGGTGCCGCCAAACTCATCCACCACCACGGCAAAGTGGATATGCTTTTGCTGAAAGTCCTTTAAGAGGTCTTCGATGAGTTTTGGCTCCGGTACAAAATAAGGCTGTCGCATCAGTGTATGCCAGTCGTAATCATCCGGCCCGCTGAGATAAGGGATGAGGTCTTTGGTATTGATGATGCCGACGACCTCATCGAGACTTTCTTTATATACAGGCAGTCTTGAGTAGTGCAGCTCCTCCACCCTCTTTACCACATCACCGAAGGATGAATTGTATTCAATGCCGTGCACATCGAGACGGCTGCGCATGATCTGTTTAACGGAGATATTACCAAACTTTACAATGCCCTTCATGATGTTCTTCTCTTCGGGAGAGGCTTCTTCGTCTGTCTTGATATCAATGGCCTCATCCAGTTCCTGCATACTCATAGCGTCTGTCTTGTCGGCGCCGGCACCCTTGCCGATACGGTTGGCCAGCTTAACGATCCACTTGCTGATGCGCCTTAACAAGAGATGCAGCCCCTCCACAATAACGGAGGAGCCATAAGCAAAGCGGAGGTTATTCTGCGTGGCCCATACCTTCGGCAGTATCTTACCAATGAAGACCAGCACAAAGGCAATGACGACCACTTTGCACAATACTTCCAGCAGGGTGCCCACATTCTTAAAGGATACATAGGCGCTGATGAGGTAGTTGGAGAGAATGATGATACAGATATTGATAAGTGTGCCGGCGATGAGGAGTGAGGCATAGACCTCTTTGGGTTCCTCCAGCAGGGTAACGATACGTTTAGCTGATACATGCTGTTTTGTCTTCAGCATGTTAATGTCTTTCCTGTTCAAAGAGAAGAGGGCCACTTCTGCACCGGAGATGGTGAAGGTGAGCAGCAGCAATACCAATAAAGTAATAACGAGGAAGGTGGTGCCTTGCAGGTGGACAGCGAGGAATACATGAGAGAGACTATCTATGATGGAAACCAGTATCGAATGACTTTCCAAAGCAAGGGTTTTTGTTTATCAAAAAGGCAGGTCAATATGGCCTGCCAGCAAATCGGGAACAAAGTTATTGTATTTAGTATTGACAGTTAAAAGGGCAGGCTTTCGGATGGGTCGCCGAGGGGCATATCGCTGCCGCCGACACCTTCAATGCCGCCGCCTTCGCCGGTATGGCCGCCGCCATCCATCCGTTTGTCGAGCATAATGAGGTTATCACCCACCACTTCGGTGGCGAACTTGCGGTTACCATCCTTATCGTCCCAGCTGCGGGTGCGGAGGCGGCCTTCTATATAAACGAGGCTGCTTTTGTGGAGGTATTTCTGTGCCAGTTCGGCGAGGCCCCGCCAGAGAACGACGGTATGCCATTCTGTTTGGGAGACCAGTTTGCCGGTACGGTCTTTAAATGTTTCGGTGGTGGCCAGGGGAAATTTGGCTACGGCGATATTGCCTTCGAGGTGCTGTACGTCGGGGTCTTTACCCAAATTGCCAATCAGCACTACTTTGTTTACGCCTCTCATATATTTATTCTTTACGGTTAATAAATCGTCTTAAGGCTTTGGCTGTTCTTTAAAGTTAGATTTTTTTAGGATAACGGTAAAAACTGAGTGAGGGTTGGCAGGGAGGCCGGGCACAGATCGCATACAGTCCCCATGCTCTGCCTATGCTCTTGCTATGCTGTTGCCATACTTACCCCATACTGTTGGTATGCCTGAGGTATTCCTGAGGGCAGTACCTGGTATGCATATGGGATGCACATGTGATACTGTACCCATACTTATGGCATACTTACCTGGTGCTTACCTGATACTGTTCTCCTACTGTTTCATGCTGTGCTGATACTGTTCTGATGCTTAGCTGATGCTTACGGCAGGGTGAATACAAATGGAACACGGATGACACTGAAGGAACGCCTGCCTGACGGCAGACAGGGATAAGAACGGATCGATTGCCTGCGGCAATGGAATACAGTGGCTCACAGAATACACGGATCTGCACGGAAGGGATGGAATGTTTGCGGTATGCTTAAGCGGGGTTGCTTATTTCCAGTTTGGGACCAGATTGATGAACTATGTACGGCTCATCTCCGGGCTATACAGGACGGATGTATGGAGGAAGCCCGGAGAATGATGGAAGATGATGGCATTGCTGAAGTGTTTATACCTGCAATATACAGGCGGCGGGCTGGCCGGTTTCCCTTTGGGGAACTGTATGGCACTGAAAAGGAACAAGAAGGAACAAAAGGGAACAGAATTAAAAACGACAGCATAACCCTTTTTCGGTATTGCCGGGAAGGGCGGTAAAGGGGGTATTTTACAGTAGAAATTGAACGTCAGATACTTCAGATGCTTAAAAGTCAATTAAATTAAATACTATACATGTTAGTCATGAATTATATGTTCCGTAATTAAGCGTCAGTACAATGTAACAATAACTATGTCATTACACCAACCATTATAGTTTTAAGATACAATAATCTCTAAAGGCAACTCGGCAATACAGTAATTCAACACTAATGTATCCATATTAGATATCCAATTTTTGCTAACTCTTTTTCTACCTTTGAATACAAGTTTCATCCAATCATGAGTCGTAAAAAAATAATAGAAAAAATAAACCCAATACACCCCTTCGCAGCACGGATGGCACCTGAGATTGCGTTTGAAGCGTTAAAAGGATTAAAGTAGAAATTCGACTGTATTAGACCCAATGGTTGGTTCAGGAACAGTTTTGAGGACAGTTTCAGAACATGGCTACCAATGGGATTGGTTTCGACATTGACCCACTTGCAGTTCTTATGTCAAAAGCATGGACAACTTCTTTCAACTCTGAAAAAATAAAATCAAAAGCTGAAGAACTTATTGATGAAGTAAACTCACTTAAATTAAACTCAATTTATTTGCCTTGGATTGATGATGACCTAGCCACACAAAATTTTATTAATTTTTGGTTCGGCAAAAAGCAATCAAATAGTTTACGTAAACTGAAGTTTCGCAATTAATAAAAATAAAGGCCCTTACAACGATTTATTAAAGGTTGCATTTAGTCGACTTATAATTACCAAAACGAAAGGGGCTTCGCTTGCAGCTGATGTGTCCCATAGCCGGCCACATAAGATTTACGAGAAAAATGATTTTAACGTAAAAAAGTCGTTTTTAAAATCATGCGAAAAATTAGCAATGATATTTGAAAAGCAAACTCCCAAAGGAAAAATAAATGTTCAATTGGGAGATGCAAGAAATCTTAAAGAGGTAGATGACAAATCAGTTTCGGCAATAATTACTTCTCCGCCCTACTTGAACGCTTTAGATTATATGAGAGGACATAAACTTTCATTGGTTTGGCTCGGGTATAGAATAGATGACTTAGGAGAGGTTCGTTCAAATAGTATTGGTGTAGAGAAAGCGCCGCATTGGATTGCTGACCTAGAACTTGCGGCCGAACTCACAAGGGAATTACCCATTTAAAAAAATTACCGCAACAAAAACAGAGTATGATTAAACGGTATGCACTGGATATGCATGGAGTTATCGAAGAATCAGCCCGAGTATTGGAAAGGCAAGGGAAGGCAACCTTCGTTGTAGGCAACTCTTGTATCAATGAAATTTTTGTCGAGAATGCTTTAATTGTTCGGAATAGCTGTCAAATGGTAGGATTAACATTAGTAAATCAAAAAGAAAGGGAAATTCCACAGAATAAACGGTATTTACCGTCACCGTCGTATGAAAATGTTTCCTCTTTTAAAAAACAGAATGAGAACTGAATCGGTTATGAAGGTTCTCAAAATAAATATAAATGGCACAAGCAACACCAGATGAAATAGAATTACATAAACTGATTCAATCAGGTGATGACTTGGCTTTCGCCAAATCATGCGACAAGTATCTTGAAGCAACAGTCAAAAAGGTTCAGCACTTCAATTGGCAAATATATTTAAGCGATAGCAGTATAATCACTGAAGTAGTTATTGATTCTTTTTATGGCTATCTCTACAACCCCGACAAGTACAATCCTGAAAAGCAAACACTTGAAAGATTTCTTGTAATAGACGCAGAAGGGGATTTGAAAAATGTCTGGGCTAAAAGGAAAAACATCAGCTAAAATTTGAGACAATAAATAATGAAGTCGAGTTTGATGAACAATTTGGGAATAGCGAAACAGGAAGACTTAGAAACTTGAATACACCAAGCCAAATAATGATTAACAAAGAAGCAGACGGAATTTTAAATGCTGAATTGAAAAAGCATTTTGATTCGGAAACAGATATAGAAATGGCTAATCTCATTCTTTCTAAGGAAAGAGATACAAGTGTCTATGCAGACATTTTGAAAATCACTCACATAAACTTTGATGAGCAGCAGAAAGAAGTGAAAGAAACAAAGACAGAATAAAAAAAGTGTTGGATAGGAAAATTAAAGGCAAACAATTTTAAACGAATTCACAATGAGCGATAAAATTAAAATGTTAGAACTTGCGTCTGACAAGGCATCAACCGATAGTGGCTTTATTGCTTATCTAATGAAAAAATATTTGGAAGTTGAGAACATTTCCGAAAATGAAATTCTTTCGAACCTTCATTGCACAGTGGAAGATTATTACAAGTTGAATCTGTGCAGAGTCCCGGACATCAACGCAAATGATTTTGTGGCACGGCTAAACAAAATTTCTGACTACACAAATTCATCTGCTATTGAGTTAAACAAAATAATCAAACGAGCAAATTCAATTTTAAGATTAAGCGGAAATGATGTTGAACAACACAACTATTTAATGGCAGCAAGAGATAAACAAAACAAGGACAAGAAATAAATCTATGCGCTTCATATCTCCCATAATTACCCAGGCTGCAAAGGACTTTTGGAAAAGTGCCGGAGGTAACAGCATTTTCCCTTGTGACATAAGCGGTGCTGTGAATCTTGTTTTACCAATTGACATTGTTTGTCTATCAGAATTGAGTTTAAAGAAAATTAAAACCTGGCTGACAGAAAGAAAAGTACTCCTTGAATTGGAAATTGATGACCGCCTATTACATGGTTTTATTTTGATTTCAAAAGATAGCGGATTCATTTTCGTAAACGGAACAGACACCGAAGAAGAAAGAAGATACACAATTGCACACGAAGCAAGCCATTTCCTTCTGGACTATAAACTTCCAAGGGAATCTGCAGTAAAAAAATTAGGCAAATCGATTTTAGAAGTGATGGATGGTTATCGTAAACCAACACTTAAAGAAAAAGTTGATGGAACTCTTTCTTCTGTTACAATCAAACCCTATACACACTTATTAGAGAAAGTTGGAGACGGGACTTTTGATAGAGTAGAAGTTCTCAATTCAGAAAATGATGCTGATGAACTTGCTTTGGAATTGCTAGCGCCAAATGTTGCTGTAATAAAGGACACCAACCCAAACAGAAATAAAATTTCATTCTACGATTTCAAAAATCAATGCTATCAAATTTTACGGAACAAGTATTTGATTCCTGGTCCAATTGCCGAGGCATACTCTTCAAAACTTGCTTATGTAGCTACAGGTGCACCATCGCTTGTAAGCAAGTTAGGGTTTTGAGTTTGTCGAACTTTTTGCTGGCAATTGGGAATAGCAAATTGAAAGGATAAAAATGGACAACGAAAAAGACATATCATCATCAGATCTATCAAAGAATAGTGGTAGGAAAGATTTGTCCGTTGACGATTTCCAAAAAGCATTTGGCGAAAATTTTTCTGATGCTATTGATATAAATACATGGAGCATCGGTGCAAACCTTGCAGAACTTTATCCGCTTATTGAATCAGAATGGTTGCAAGCTAAAACGGATGAAAATAAAAATCAAAAAATTTTCCGAGAAACAGTTTTTCCAAGAATAAAAGAGGTTGGCAATGTCCCATTTGCTGGCTTACATGATGATGTAAATGATGTTAAGCAGTTGCTTGACAAAATGCACCGAGGTTTTTTATTCAATGGTGCTGTAACAGCATGTGGCAGCACTCATGTAATTTTTAATACTGTTCCTCTTACTATTACTCAAATAGGAATTTGTTTGGTGAACTATGAAAGACAGCACGGCAGTTATTCTCACCGGCTTTTCAGGAGAGATTTGAGATTTAAAAGTGATGATCCAATTCAAGAAGCACTTGACCTTATTGAAAAAAGGAGAAGTGATGATAATGCCGGAGACAAACGGAGTGCAATGAGCAACCTTGCAGTGAGAGGAATAAAAGCATATACCGAGAGAGCAATTCTCTTGGAAAAGAAAGATGCAAAAACAAAATGGTTGTTGGGAAACGGTAGCCCTGCACCTTACGAACTCATGACCGGGTTTTGGGGAAGCAAAAAAGAAATGAAAGACAAGTCAATTGAGTTGATGAGCAGAATGATTTTAGAACACCAACGCTTTGTTTATGTGCATAGTTGCGAAAAATTTCCCGACTTGTGGACTTTAGGCAACGCACTTCATCCATTCGAGTATTTAATTCTTGGTTCACTTGAAGATGATTTGGTTCGGAGCAGTCGACCTTGGTGGAACAAGGGGAGTTATTAGAGAATCGTATGCTGACTTTGCAAAAGAAGTAGGTTCAAAAATTGTCAGAGGAATTTATCGGGTATCGAAACAAGCACAACCACAAATTTTCTACGGACACATAGACCACATTCGGACTGCTGCTTTAATTGCAATGGCTGATAGTGTTTTTCAATTGCATTCAGGAAGTCCTATGCTACTCGATTTGGCATCAAACCTCTGCCAAATGAATTTCAGCAAAAACGATTTATTCTCATCAATACAGCAAGCATCTATAAAAGCGGAAGTAAAACTTCGCTCAGTTAACAGTCTTTAAAATAATTGCATCATGGAAAATAACGGGCAAACTCAAAAATCAGATTTACACGAAATCATTGAGAAAGAAATATTGAATAATGGTGGTGAGTGGGCAAGTGACCCCAATTGTGAAGATGCAACTGGCATGACAATGTTTGATATGCCTAATAGCCAGGACAACCTTATTTCTGTTTTGTTGCCGATGAACAACATAAAAAATATTGGTGCTCATTCAATTGTGGAGATTAGAAGCAGAAGTAATGGAAATGGCGGTGATGGAAAAATTTATAGAGGTATCGTTGTGGCGGGACCATTTCACGACCCCGATGGAATTCGTGCCGATGCACCAATTCTGATTTCAACAACAATCAATGGGGCGATTTTTCTTCCTAACTTTCACGGAAGAGTTTTAGTTGAACTACTCGGAGAATTGAATGACGGTGCGATAATGCCGCCAAGATTCAGACCGTTACCCAATAGTCCAGTTTTTGTTTTAGGTAAAGAGGAAACTGCTAAAGGTTTTAAATGTACAAGGCAGACCTAGGAATTTCACTTGGAGCAAGCCATCGGACACGACAGTATTGACGTTTGCATTCCTGCTGACAAAAAAACTGTATCTACCACGCCATACGGGAATTCTTGGAACAACCGGAGGTGGTAAATCAACAACAGTTTCAGGATTGATTGACCAATTTCAAAAAGCAAGGCATCGCAACTATTCTCATAGATACAGAAGGTGAATACACACACATGGATAAGGCAACAGAAGCTGAGAACATGAAAAAGCTTCTGAGCAAACGAGGAGTTGAACCTCACGGAATTAATAACATAAAAGTTTATCACCCCTTTGGAAGAGAAACGAGAGCAGATGAATCCACACCTTCAAGTGAATTCAATTTGAAGTTTTCAAATCTTTCTCCTTATGCTGCCGCTGACATACTTGGCTTGACAGAAGCACAGTTTTCTCGATTTATTAAAATTTATGATGCAGCGAAACTGATTCTGAGAGACCTTGGTATTTATCCAACCAAACAACAGCAAAACGAAGCATTAGAATATGATGAATTTGAATCCGGCTATCCTCACATCACACTTGCACTTTTGATTGACATTGCAGGACTTGTCCTAGAAAAAATTTCTGTCGGCTTTGAATGGACCATTCACACTGATCTTATTAAACAAGGTAAAGCAACTATTGCCAAACGAATTGACGTTGTTGCGAAAGGAACTGATAGCGAAACATCTTGGAAAGCATTACTTGGCAAACTTGGGCAACTCAATAGAACAAAAATGTTTGACCGCCAAGATGGTAAGGATATTCCTTATACCGAGTTAATTAAGGCAGGTACAGTTTCAATTTTTGATTTGAGTGATTCAGATTCAACACTAATAAACAATATCGTTATTGCTAATCTTCTTCGCGGCAGTTCAGCATAGCTACAGGAAGCTGCTTATGAAGATAGCAATTGTTAAGAAGGTGAAAGCCCCAACCCCAGTTGTAATTATTATTGAAGAGGCACATGAATTCTTATCAAAAGAGAGGATAAACAAAATGTCAAACTTGTTTGAGCAAGTTGCAAGAATTGCAAGGAGAGGAAGAAAACGTTGGTTAGGTTTAATGTTTGTGACACAGCTTCCGCAACATTTACCCGACGAAGTTCTTGGATTGATAAACAGCTTTGTTCTACATAAAATAAATGATTCGACAGTTGTAAGTCGGCTTAAGCGTTCAATCGGTGGAGTTGAAGAAAGTTTATGGAATAAACTTCCAAACCTGGCACAAGGACAAGCAATTGTCTCAACTCCAAGTTTGACAAGACCGCTTTTGGTTGCAATGAATCCGACACCATGTAAGTTATTGATGGTAGACTAATCACCCACACACCAAGTCTGGCACATTTGTAAAGCACACAAGGCCAACACATAAAAGCTGACTTAGTAAATGAAATGAAATAAACAACCACCCACCCAGCAACATGAACGACCCCTGGACCAACCGATGGAATGACCGGTATAGTGCAAAGGAGTTTGCGTATGGCGAGCAGCCCAATAACTATTTAAAAGAGCAGTTAGAAAAACTGCCGGCGGGTACGATCCTTTTCCCGGCAGAAGGTGAGGGACGCAATGCTGTTTTTGCCGCCACACTGGGCTGGGCGGTTTCGGCCTTTGACATCAGCGCCGAAGGAAAGAAGAAAGCTCTGCAACTGGCAGCCAGGCATAATGTAACCATTGACTACACCGTGGGCCTGCTGGAGGAATTAAAATATACCGACGGGCAATTTGATGCCATCGCACTGATCTATGCCCATTTTCCGGCGGCCATAAAATCCCTTTATCATAAAACACTAGACAGGTATTTGCGGAAAGGCGGCATCCTTATTTTTGAAGCATTCAGCAAGAACCATCTTGCTTACTTAGGAAAAAAACGAGAATGTAGGCGGGCCCAAAGACATTGACAGTTTGTTCTCCACCGAAGAGATAGAAGCAGACTTTGCGGATTATGAAATAATAGAATTAACAGAAAAAGAAATAGAACTGAACGAGGGGCTGTATCATAATGGCAGGGGTTCGGTAATACGGTTTACGGGAAGGAAAAAATAAGGGCCTGGTACCGGCTGTATTTTCTATGTTAATCCATGTAACTTTATTCAGCATCAACAGTCACAAGCGGATGACCAACGAAGCCCCGCCATTGACCGGCCCTGCGGTGGCGGGAAAATAACTGACCTATAAACCTGTTATATGAGAGTATCCTTCTTAGCGATCCTGCTGTCAATGGTTCTGTTTTCCTGTAAGAAAGAGAAAAAAGATACCCAATGCACCCAAAACTGCGCCAGCTATACCGTAAGCGGTAAGTTCTATGATGGCGTAACCAATACCGGATTTGCGAACACCCCTGTAAACCTGAAATGGAATTATTTCAGGTATTGTATCGTATGCCCGGGTTCAAAGAATATTTATTCCGGCAATGCCGATGCAAACGGCAATTTTAATTTTACGATCACCATTGATACATCCTTATTCAAAGATTACAGTTTAGAATTAACCACCCCGGTCATCAACACCCATTTTGAATTGTTCCCGAGAGTTATTGAGAAAACTGACCTGGTGCAGAACAACAGCATCCATGTTGCCTATTACCCGAAAGCCGACCTGCAGTTGCGGCTGCACCGGGTACAAACGGATGTAATGCAGCATTTAAATGTTTTGCATATATGGAAGGCGACGGCGACCGGTGAGTTCATCACCCAGTATGACTATTTCGGAACCACCCCAAACATAACAGGTGATACCGTCTTAAACATCAAGACAGTTGCGGGCCTTTATACGAAGATCATTATTGACAAAGTATATCCCAATGGAACCAGGGCCGAGATCACCGATTCTGTAGTTTGTAACAGAAATTCGGTTACGGTTGTAAATATGAATTTTTAGTTTCCATCATTGCTTACAACAGTAACAGCTGCTGCACCCCTTCTTTTAAATACCGGTTGATGAATTGCGGGAAGGCATAGTTGCGCTATTTTGTTTTTACTGAGCCATTGCCAGTTATTTTTTACTGCCGGTTTTTTCTTCAACTTAATTTTTATGAACTGTCCTGCTATGAGCTGGTGAGAGAGCTGTTGTTTGTACAAGGGAGAAACAGCAACGAGTTCGTAACCATTCTTTGTTATCCAGTTTTTCTTTTCGGCCTGTTGCAGTATTTTCTTTACCGGGATTTCGTTTGCAGTTTCTATCATGGGGAATTCGTACAGGTCCTGCCAGATATCTTTTGCGGTGCGCTGCAGGATGGCTGTTTCATTTTTATATTCCGGTACGAGATACCAGAACCAGCGTTTGCGGATGGTTATCTTTTTTTCTTTGACCGGTAATGCCGCCACTTTGTTTGTTGCATATGCCACACAGGTCTTGCTGAACACACAACTGCTGCAAAGCGGCGCTGCAGGTTTGCAGATGACGGCGCCAAAATCCATGATGGCCTGGTTATAAATACCGGGTTGTTCTTTATCGAGCAGTTCTTCCGCCAGTGCCGTAAATAATTTTTTGCCTTCGGCAGTATCCGTGGGTGTATCAATACCAAATACCCTTGCCAGTACCCGGAACACATTACCATCCACCACAGCATGCGGCAGGCTGAATGCAAAAGAAGCGATGGCAGCGGCGGTGTAGGGCCCCACTCCTTTCAGTGCTTTGATATCATCATAAGTGTTGGGAAATTTTCCTTTCAGCTCTTTTGAAATATATTTTGCGGAAGCGATGAGGTTGCGGCAACGGGTGTAGTAGCCGAGGCCCTCCCAGAGTTTGAACACTGTTGAATCCGGTGCTTTGGCGAGTTTGTGAACATCGGGAAAAGTTTTGATGAAGTTGTTATAGTAATTAAGTCCCTGCTCCACCCTTGTTTGCTGGAGGATGATCTCGCTGAGCCAGATGCTGGTAAGGATCTTTCTCCCCTTTCCAGGGCATTTGCCGGTTGTTGTTTTCCCTGTTCCACTTTAATAACAAGGGGGCGAATTTATTTTTTGCCGGCTGGGTCTTCTTCATGAAAAAGTGGCTGATTTGGGGTTTGGGAGGTTAAATATCCGGCTTTTTGCAGGTATTGCTGGCAGTAATGGTGAAAAAAATTATGCCTATTTAGTTGACTATCATATTATTTTGTTCTAAATTGGTGTTCGTAAAACCACTAAAAACCTGCAACCATGAGAAAAGCCGACCTGGTAAATCAGATTTCTGAAAAAACAGGCATACCCAAGGTAGATGTGCTTGTAACCCTTGAAACCATGTTCAAGGAAGTAAAAGACACCCTTGCCGCTGGCGAAAATATTTATATCCGTGGCTTCGGAAGTTTTATTACGAAGAAAAGGGCGGCGAAGATCGGCCGTAACATCAAGAAGAACATTGCAGTACATATCCCCGAGCATTATATCCCGGCCTTCAAGCCTGCCAAAGA
Source organism: Chitinophagaceae bacterium (assembly GCA_037045605.1). Classification (GTDB taxonomy): domain Bacteria; phylum Bacteroidota; class Bacteroidia; order Chitinophagales; family Chitinophagaceae; genus JJ008. Next base: position 416,396 of record JBAOHK010000023.1, read on the forward strand.
ATTTGTGGCAGAAGTAAAGAAGCTGAAAGAGCCCAAGCCGGATGCCGGCCCGGGTGAAGATGTTAATTAATCATCACTCCCATTCGTCGATCTTTAGTTTGCTGAAGCCACTGGCTTCATATTTGGCGGCCTCATTCCTTATACAAGCGGCTTCGAACCAGCGGAATGATCTTTTATCTGTATTGCCTACTAACAATACCGGCTGTTGTTTGCCCTCATCATTTTGCATACTGCCAGCCAATATAAATTCAGCAGGTGATATCCATAATGCCTCTTCTATACTTGCAGAAGGGCCGAAGGATAAAATGTTCTTCCAGCTTTTTGTTTTAAGGTTGCAAAGAGTTACACCCTGATCTGCATCGCCGATGGCGATGATCTTTTTTCCTTGTTTCTCCAGGGAGACCCCGTTGCTGTACAGGTCGATGAACTGGCTGCTGTCCGGTGAAAAGGAAAGCGATGGTTTATAGAGTTCATAGAACTGGCGAAGGTCATCCACCGTCTGATAGTCATCTTCCCGGAACACCTGTACATTCAACTGGTGAAAAGAATCGATATTAAAGTCTTTAAAAGATTGCATCCATTTACCGAGTTCTTTTTCCAACAGTGGTTTCAGTGATGACAAAGAAGTGTCTGCACTATTATTCAGCTGACCGGCTGTTTGGTTTATTGCATTTGTATCTTTTGGCTGTACATCGGCGGTTGTCTTTTTTTTTCCGCCACAGGAGGCAAGAAAGGAGAAAACGAGGATGAGCAAGGATAAGCTACTACGTTGACACATGTTGCGGTGGTTTTGGTACACTAATATAAAAAAGCCGTTGAAAACGGTGACTCAATTTAAGAAATATGAGGAAAGGTTTGCGGGGCTTTGGGAAGCTGCTTAAGCGGTCTTTATTAAGTACGGGAAACCGCTTTTACCAGTACCTTTGCCACCAATTTTATTATTGTGAAGAGGCCCCAGCTTATTACCATCGCTATCGGCCTGCTGTTAACGGCAGGTATTTATTTTTTTGTAAGAACAACCCCTAAAAAGAAAGCTGTTGCTGCAACGGAGCAGCATGGCCCCGGTGACGGGCATGACCATGGGCCTGCGCAACCGGCCTTATCCATTGACAGTATCCTGATCGCTGCGAAGCAACAGCTTACAGCGGAGCAGATAGTGAGAATAAGCACCCTTGAAAAGTCGATCTCCCGTGGCGATGTAAAGGACCAGCAAATCCATGTGTACCACCAGTTAGCGAGGTTTTGGGCGGATACCATCAACTCTTTTATGCCGTATGCCTGGTACACCGGGGAGGCTGCCAGATTGGAAAATTCGGAAAAAAGCCTCACCTTTGCCGCCCAACTGTTTTTAGATAACCTGCAGAATGACGAAGTGGCACAAAGGAGACAGTGGAAGGCGATGCAGGCTAAGGATCTGTTTGAGCGATCTTTGAAGATAAACCCGGCGAATGATTCAGCGAAAGTGGGGCTTGGTGCCTGCTACCTGTTTGGCGAGATCTCTGCCACACCGATGGAAGGGATAGTGAAGATCAGGGAAGTAGCTGAAAAAGACAGTACCAATGTGTATGCCCAGATGATGCTGGCAAGAGGGTCGCTGTTGTCCGGGCAATACGATAAAGCGATCAGCCGTTTAGAAGCGGTGAACCGGATTAAACCGGGGGATATAGACCCGATACTGTTGCTGGCGGATGTGTATGAGAGAATGTCGGAGAAAAAGAAAGCAGTGATATGGTATCAAAAAAGCCTTCCCTTAGCAATAGAGCCTGAATTAAAAAAGGCCATCCGGCAAAGAATAGAAGAGCTTTCAAAATAGAAGTTGAATAAACTTATTTATAAACGTTATTAAAAAATTATTTGAGTATGCCTTGTGGTAAAAAAAGGAAGCGTCATAAAATTGCGACGCATAAGCGTAAAAAAAGACTGAGAAAGAACCGTCATAAGAAGAGAAATAAGTAATTAAGAGTTATGAACTATGAGTTAAAAGTTAAGTTCACTTTTGTGCATTCAACTTTTAACTCTCAACTCTGAATTCTTTTCAGTCCACCGGTTGTTTGCCGTATAAGTTTGCACCCCGCCAATTTTACCCGCAATAAATTTTACAGTTACAACCCCGCATTCCAAACGGATTTCCGACAACGGTGTTTTACAGCATCAAGGTGAAATATTTTAAGCTGTAATGAACAAAGAACTTATTATTAATGCAGCCCCGCAGGGTGTGGAGATAGCCCTGCTGGAAGACAAGAAGCTGGTAGAACTGCATAGCGAAAAAAGCGATGCCCGTTTTGCCGTAGGCGACCTGTACCTGGGCAAGGTTAAAAAACTGATACCCGGGCTGAATGCTGCTTTTGTGGATGTTGGTTTTGAGAAGGATGCTTTTCTTCACTATACCGACCTGAGCCCCTATGCCAAGTCGCTGCTGAAGTTCACCAATATGTGTATGAACGATAAGAGTGAGACGGGGCTGGACTTTTCCAAATTCACCGTTGAAGCGGAGATCATCAAAACAGGAAAGATCAATGAAGTCTTAGGCGGCAAACCACATGTACTGGTTCAGATACTGAAAGAACCTATTGCAGCCAAAGGGCCGAGACTGAGTTGCGAGATATCACTGCCCGGCCGTTTTGTGGTGCTGACACCATTCAATGATATTGTTGCGGTATCAAGAAAGATACATTCTTCAGAAGAAAGAAAAAGACTGCAGAAGATCGTGGAGGCAATTAAGTCAAAGAACTTTGGCGTCATTGTTCGTACAGCTGCTGAAGGAAAGAATACTGCAGAGTTACATGAAGACCTTTCTGCATTGGTAGCGATGTGGGAAAGCATCCAGAAAAACCTGAAAGGTGCTGTAGCCCCGGCCAGGATACTAAGTGAACAAACGAAGACGAACAGCATCCTCCGTGACCTGCTGAATGAGGATTTCAATAAGATCGTCATCAATGACCGGAACATGTTCAGTGATACGAAGAGTTATATCCAGCGTATCGCACCAGAGAAATCAGATATTGTATCATTCTACCAGAATGGTTCCCCCATCTTCGATTCATTTGGTATTACCAAGCAGGTGAAATCCTCTTTTGGTAAAACGGTGAATATGGACAGCGGTGCTTACCTCATCATTGAACATACAGAAGCCCTGCATGTGATAGATGTGAACAGCGGTTATAAGAGTGTAAGCAATAACCAGGAGCAGAATGCACTGGAGACAAACCTGGAAGCAGCAGAAGAGATTGCCCGCCAGATGCGGCTGAGGGACCTGGGTGGTATCATTGTTATTGACTTTATTGATATGAAACTTCCGGACAATAAACGGAGGCTAGTGGAGAAGATGGAAGAATTTATGGCGCCGGACAGGGCGAAACATGCAGTGCTGCCTATTTCCAAGTTCGGCATCATGCAGGTAACCCGCCAGCGGATGAAGCCGGAGATGAATATCAATACACAAGAGGTTTGCCCGAGTTGTAATGGTACCGGCAAGATATCATCCACCTTGTTGCTGGAGGATGAAATAGAAAAGAACCTCAGCTATCTTATCACCCATAAGAATGGCAACCTGAAGCTGGTTGTTCATCCTATCTTATATGCTTACCTGACGAAGGGCTGGCCATGGTCTACCAAGATGGCGAAATGGAAAAAGAAGTTTGGCCAGAAGACAAGACTGGAGCAGGACAGCAATTACCACCTGACAGAGTACAAGTTCTTCGATCAGCATGATGAAGAGATCAAGCTGTAAGAATACCGAACAAGGTGCAAGGAATTATGAACGCTGAAGTTGAAGACTCCGGCGTTTTTTTATGCCTTTATGTTGGGGAAGAATACATGAAGAACGCCGGAGCCGGGCTCCGGCGTTTTATTCTTTTACATTATCTCCTACCCCGGGCTTTAGTTTCTGTCGCGGCTGCCCAGGTATATCATTATATATTGAATAAGGGTGACAACGGCTGCCAAAGCTGCCACGACATAGGTGGTAGCGGCCCATTTCAGGGCGTCTTTGGCTTTGGGGTATTCTTCGCTGTTTGTCACATTGGTCCTGTCGAGCCATGCAAGGGCCCTTTTACTGGCATCAAACTCCACCGGCAGGGTAATGAGGGTAAATAATACGGTGACACTCATTACTATAATACCGATAAGGAGCACTGTTGGGTTTTTGGTGATGGCAAGGACAATCATACCCGCCATCAGTATCCAGTTTACGAGCATGGAGCTCCACTGAACGGCCGGGACCATCTTGCTCCGGAACATAAGGGGGCCATAGGCAGTGGCATGCTGGACGGCATGGCCACACTCATGGGCAGCCACGGCGGCGGCCGAAACACTGGTTCCGTTGTATACATCGGGACTCAGATTCACGGTTTTATTGACAGGGTTATAGTGGTCGGAAAGGAAGCCATCCACGGAGGTCACTTTCACGTCATAAATGCCGTTTTCCCGGAGCATTTTTTCGGCAATTTCCCGGCCCGAAAGACCGTTGGCGAGGCCGATTTTGCTGTATTTGGTGAACTTGCTTTTCAGGATCGCCGAGACCAGAAAACTGATGCCCAAAAACACCAGGGAAACGATAAAAATCTCATTCGACATCATCATATTAAAATGTTTTAATAGCTTGTTTTATATCAAATTTATTACCATTTAAGTAAAGGGCTTTTTTTCAGCCGTTTTGTCATTCCAAAACTTAATTATGTGATAACAATGAAGGTTGAAAAAGAGTTTGTTATGTATTTGCCAATTTGTGTAAATGGCTAATAATCAGTTAACTGAGAGCCATTTTTCAAGGCCTGAAAAGATGGGTTTTAGCCAGTAAAAGGCGGCGGAAGTTATTCACAGCGGCAAAAATTTATTTTGAAATGTGGGGCTTAATTGTAACTTAGCAATAGAATTTAATGGGTTAGTAAGTAAGAGGGTCGATCGTAAGATTGGCCCTTTTTACATTTTATAAAGTGAGATAAAAAATCTATCCGTTCTTACATCATTCCCTTCATCATTTATCACAATTTTTTTGCTGAAAAACATCTTTCGCTGTTAATCATTGTTCAAACATTTTAATAAACACAATTCAAAGGATTAATTTTATTACATGAGTAAGGTAAAGACATCTTTTTTTTGTCAGAATTGTGGTTATGAAAGTGTGAAATGGGTAGGTCAATGTCCATCATGCGGTCAGTGGAATACATTTGTTGAAGAACTGACGCAAAAAGACAGTTCCAAAAACAATAACAGCTGGAAAGGTTATAATGATGAAAAAAGAACGAGCAAGACAATATCATTAAGTGAAATAAAAAGCAGTGAAGAAAGAAGATTGCCGACATCGGATGCAGAACTGAACCGTGTGTTAGGTGGCGGTATTGTTCCGGGAAGTTTAGTGTTAGTGGCGGGTGAGCCGGGAATTGGTAAATCAACATTGTTCCTGCAAAACGGATTATGGCTGAAAGATGTTTCTGTGTTGTATGTAAGCGGTGAAGAAAGTGAGCAGCAAATAAAGATGAGAGCAGACCGGTTAGGATTGAGGAATGAGAATTTTTATTTGCTTACTGAAACATCCACACAAACTATTTTCCAGGAAATAAAAAAACTGAAGCCGCAGTTAGTCATTGTGGATTCGATACAAACACTGCATACATCCTTTATTGATTCATCACCGGGGAGTGTTTCTCAAATAAGAGAATGCGCTGCAGAGTTTCAACGGTTTGCGAAGGAAACCAATACACCGGTTTTTCTTATCGGTCATATCACCAAAGACGGAAGCATTGCAGGGCCTAAGATACTGGAACATATGGTGGACACGGTTTTGCAATTTGAAGGCGACCGTCATTATGCGTACCGGATACTGAGAACTCTGAAGAACCGTTTTGGCAGCACGGCAGAGTTGGGTATTTATGAAATGACAGATGAAGGCATGAGAGGCGTATTAAATCCCAGTGAAATATTAATCACACAGAAAGAAGACCAGCTGAGTGGTATCGCTATTGCTGCGACCATTGAAGGGATGCGACCCTTGCTGATAGAAGTGCAGGCGTTAGTTACCCAATCGGTGTATGGAACACCACAACGGACCGTGAGTGGTTTTGACCTGCGGCGTTTACAATTGTTATTAGCTGTACTGGAAAAAAGAGGCGGCTTTCATTTTGGAATGAAGGATGTGTTCTTAAATATAGCAGGTGGCATTAAAGTAGAAGACCCTTCCATTGATCTGGCTGTATTATGTGCTCTGTTATCTTCTTATGAAGATGTGCCATTGCCGCAACATATTTGTTTTGCCGGCGAGGTAGGCCTTAGCGGAGAGATAAGAGCGGTGAACAGGATTGATCAGCGAATTGCTGAAGCGGAGAAACTGGGTTTTGAAAAGATCATTGTATCCAAGTACAATCAGAAGGGATTAAGCAAACAGAAATTCAATATTGAAGTGGTGCTGATGGGAAGAGTTGAAGAAGTCTATAAGCATTTATTCTAATGACAGTGCTACAAGAAATAAAAAATGCTGTTTCACACTTATTCTTTCCGCATATCTGTTCGGGATGCGGAAGTGACCTGCTGAATACAGAAAGTGTGTTGTGCATGCGGTGTATTGAGGCGATGCCGGAAACCAATTTTGAGCAGCATCCGAATGATAACCCGGTGGAGAAACTCTTTTGGGGCCGCTTACCACTTGCGGGTGCTACCGCCCAGTTTTATTTCAATAAGGAATCGCTGATGCAGCACCTTATGCACCAGTTCAAGTACAAGGGCGATAAAGAGGTAGGGCTTCAGTTTGGCCGGTTAATGGGAGAACAACTGGTAAGGTCGGCACATTTTTCAACGGTGGATGCTCTTGTCCCCCTCCCGCTGTTCCCGGCAAAAGAAAAAAGAAGAGGATATAACCAGGCAACTGTTCTATGCGAAGGGATGGCAGAAAGTATGAACATACCTGTGTTAGATAAAATTATTACCCGACCGCAGCATACGGAGACGCAAACGAAGAAAGGAAGAATAGAACGATGGAAAAATATGGAAGGAAAGTTTGTACTTACCAATCCCGATGCCATCCGAAACAAACATGTACTGCTGGTGGATGATGTGGTAACTACCGGCGCCACACTGGAAGCTTGTGGTAATGAACTGCTACAAGCTGAAGGCACCCGGTTAAGTTTCGCTACGTTTTGTGTTGCCTCCCGGTAATCTCAATTAGTTCTGTTATTTTTGATGACGATGAAGATACCCGGACTACTTACCGTATGCTTACTGACCATTCTTATTTCCTGCCGGAAGGATTCTTTTATTACCTCTGCTGATGCGAGGGTCACTATTACCGCTGATACCTTAAAGTATGATACTGTATTTGTAACAGCCGGTTCCACATACCGCACTTTCAAGATCATCAATGAGAACAACCAGAAGCTTCGTCTTTCTTCATTGAAGCTGATGGGTGGTGCCGGTTCTGTTTTTAAGATGAATGTGGATGGCACAGCAGGCACACAATTCAGCAATATAGAAATTGAAGCCAATGACAGCCTGTATGTGTTTGCACAGGTGAATGTGAACCCCGGTGCTGCCAACCTGCCTTTTATATTACGGGACAGTATTGAAATCAATTTCAATGGTAATAAACGGCTGGTACAGTTAGAAGCATGGGGACAGAATGCCCATTTTTTCCGGGATAAAGTAGTAGCAGTAAATGAGACATGGAACAATGATCTGCCCTATGTGATACTGGGTTCACTACTGATCAATACCAATCAAACACTGACCATTAATAAAGGCTGCCGAATTTATGTGCATGCCGATGCTCCTATTGTAGTGGATGGAACTTTACAGGTGAACGGATTAAAAGATACGGCCGACAGGGTATATTTCCGGGGAGACCGGTTAGATGAGCCATACAGGGATTATCCTGCCAGCTGGCCGGGAATATTCTTTCAACCGGGTTCAAAGGACAATGTGTTCATCTATGCTGATATCAGGAATGCTTACCAGGCGGTAGCGTTGCAGGACCCTTCTCCGAATGCCAATCCAAAACTTGTATTGAATGAATGTGTGATTGACAATGCGTATGATGCCGGTATTATATCCCTGAACTCCAGTGTAAGAGCAAGAAATTGTTTAGTGAGTAATTGTGGCAAGAATTTATTTCTTGTAAAGGGCGGTGATTACCAGTTCTCCCATTGCACGGTGGTTACCTATGCCAACCGTTTTATCGAACACCGTGACCCGGTACTGGTGGTCAGCAATTTTATCAGCATTAACAACACACCTGTTACGGCCAACCTGAATGCTGTTTTCCGCAATTGCATCTTCTGGGGGGAGAATGGTCTTGTGAATGATGAAGTGATCGTTGCAAAAAGCGGTGCCACTACTTTCAATGTAAACTTTGACTACAACCTGTGGAAGGTGCAAGCGACGCCAGCCAATATTACGAGCAACCAGATCATCAATAACCAGGTGCCGCAGTTTGACAGTGTGAATACATCCCGGAACTATTATGATTTCAGGCTGAAGGCCACTTCGCCTGCTTTGAATAAAGGCATTAATGCCGGTGCAGCCACTGACCTGGATGGCAAACCGAGGCCGGTGGGATTACCGGACCTTGGATGTTTTGAAAAACAGTAATAAGCCCTCCATGAAAGCAGTGCCTGTTATCCCTGTTATTATTGTTCTGTTTTACCAGCCATGCACAAGACCAATATATTACCTGGAAAAGCCTTGGATTAAAGGGCCGGGTAAAAACGATGAAAGAATACAAGTCGGACAGTACCGGCAGTGACCGCAGGTTGCAAACCAGGGATGAGTTCACTGCGAACGGGTTGCTTAAACAATCCTATGTTCATTATACAAATGGGTTTTTCAATGACTACGATTACGATCCGGTATTACATATCACCCGGATGAAAAGAACGAGGATGAACGGAGAAGCAGATGCTGAGTACAGCTGGTTCTATGACGAAAAGGGCAAACTGCTTAAGTATATTGAAGACAATAAAGAAGATACGGCTTATAACACCTATATTTCTATATACCTACGACAACAAAGGGAGAAAAATAAGAAGTGAATCAAGAACACTGGATAACCGTTACAAAAATCATATCGAATATGTTTACAAGCATGACACGGCTTACTGCACCCATTACGAATATGGCCGTCCCTCCGATTATAAGATAAGGATATATGACAGCCTGGGCCGGCAGACGGAGCTGATCATCAGGTACAGCTTTAACTCCCCCGCTGTTTTCATGAGGTATGTGACAAGTTTCAATGAGGAAGGCAAGGAGATAAAAAAGATAGCTTACGAAGACAAAGGAGAGTTCCATCACCAGTTTATCTATGAATATGACTCCATGGGAAACCAGATACGGTCCACATTCAGTAACCTGGCAGGAACAGAAATCACCACTTATGAATATACCTACGACCCTGCAGGCAATATTATACGGGAAGTGACCCGGACCGACGGGGAAATAAAGTACGTTCATGAGTATGAATACGAGTATTTTGACTGACTGCCGGCATTAAAAGCAACGGTCCAATAATTTTACCCGTTTTAGAACCAGGTTGGTATAACTTTGTTATTCTCCTGAAACTTAACCATTCAATCATGAAAGCATTATTTCTTGCTATGGTCTTAGCAACTACATTAACCGGTGGTTCTATTTACGATTTTAAAGTGGCCGGTCTTGACGGAAACGATATTGACTTTTCTGCATTCAAAGGGAAGAAAATAATGATCGTTAACACTGCTTCCAAATGTGGTAACACCCCGCAGTATGCAGAGCTGGAGAAACTGTATGAACAATACAAGGACAAACTGGTGATCGTTGGTTTTCCGGCCAATAATTTTGGTGAGCAGGAACCGGGTACGAATACCGAGATAAAAGAATTCTGCACCAAGAATTATGGTGTTACATTCCCTATGGCAGAAAAGGTTTCGGTAAAAGGTGATGATATGCATCCTTTGTTCAAATACCTGATCGAGCAATCCAAAGAAATGGCGAAGACGGTACCAGCAGATAACTCAAAAGACCTGGTGTGGAAGAGATTTTTACAAGATCCTGTTATCTGGAACTTCACCAAATTCCTGCTGGATGAGAACGGGAAGCTGATCGCCGTGTTTCATCACAAAGCAAACCCGATGAGTGAAGAGGTGCTGAAGTATTTGAAGAACTAGGATTTGTTGGATTCATAAGATTTAAATGGAAAGCGGTTGCTGATATTTTCAGCGCCGCTTTTTTATTGCAGAAAGTTTACTTTCGCTGTCCATGCAATTCTCCGACATCATCGGTCAAGAAGAAGTAAAAAAACAACTGGCAGAGCTGGTGCAGCACAATCGCCTCAGTCATGCTTTATTGTTTTTGGGAAAAGAAGGAAGCGGTTCTTTGCCACTGGCACTGGCATTTGCACAATACATTGTTTGCGAAAAAGTAAACGGGAAGAATACAGCTATACAGGCAGGGCCATCATTGTTCGGAGAAGAGTTACCGGCAGCCACTGCTGAGCGGCCGGTACTTAGTGATTCCTGCGGGGTATGCCCGGCCTGCCAGAAGGCGGCACAGTTAGTTCACCCGGATATTCATTTTTCGTATCCAACTGTTACAAAAAAAGCCGGGGAGAAACCTGTTGCCACTGATTTTATCGCCGAGTGGAGAGAGTTCATCAAACTAAGTCCGTATGGTAATTTGTTTGACTGGATAGAACAGATCAAAGAAAAAGAGAACAGCCAGGGAAAAATAACGGCGGAAGAGTGCAATGACATTATCCGCAAACTGAGTTTGAAGAGTTTTGAGAGTGAATACAAGATCCTCATCATGTGGATGCCGGAGATGCTGGGAACAGAGGGTAATAAATTATTAAAACTGATCGAAGAGCCGCCGCCCAATACGTTGTTCATACTGGTTACAGAAAATGAAGCACAGGTATTGCAAACCATTGTGAGCCGATGCCAGTTAATTAAAATACCGGCGTTAGAGATTTCAGCAGTTGAAGAAGCACTTATCAGCCGCAATAAAACAGAGCCGGCCATTGCCCGGCAGGTGGCTGGTGTGAGTGTGGGCAATTATCATGAGGCCTTGCAATTAGTACAACATGCGGAGGAAGACTGGCAGGGTTTACTACGGGAGTGGCTGAATGCCATTTTAAAGACAGGCCCGGTGGCCCAGACCAAATGGGTGGAAGAAATAAGCCGCCTGGGGAGGGAAAAGCAGAAGCAGTTTCTGCGGTATTTCAATCATTTACTGGAGCAGGCCATTCATTACCGGATAATGGGCAATAACCTGAATATTGGCGAAAAAGAGAGGGATTTTGCCGAAAGATTGAATAAAATAGCCGGAATTGAGCAACAACAGGCCATTATTGAGGAGCTTGACCGGGCCAGTTATTATATAGAAAGGAATGCCCATGGTAAAATGCTGTTTCATGCCCTGACGATTAAGCTATACCATATTATTCAGGATAAGATTGTATTTTTGGTGGATTGAGGATAGCGAGTAGTGAAAACCGAATAGTGAACAAGAACCCTAAAGTCCGAATTTCTAAAATGCTTCATCTGTTGTTTCAAGATATAAGAGTCTCACACTTATCGGCTACCGGCATTTCCTGCCCAGTAGAATTACCGAACGTTGAAGAGTGCGACACAACGGAAGCCTGATAGTAATTCTGCAGCCTGCCTACATAAAATTCCGGCAGGTAAACCGGGTTCATTATTTCCTCAATTGTTAGTTATTCATTATTAATCAGTCATTGTATAAATGAGTTGTACAAGTTGCAGTACCGCCAGTAACGGTAAACCGGGAGGATGTAAGAGCAACGGCGGGTGCAGTACCGGCGGGTGTAACCGTATGAACACCCATGACTGGCTGCGCAACCTGCCCATCAGTGATATGGCCAGTGCCTGCAAGGTGATGGAGGTAACTTTCAACCGGGGAACCCGGAAAGATTTTTTCCGCAACAATGCCCTGCAGCCTTATGAAAAAGGTGACCTGGTGGCAGTGGAAGGAGTAAGTGGTTTTGATGTGGGTGAAGTATCGCTGACGGGTGAGATAGTGCGGCTGCAAATGAAAAAACGGGGGGTGAAAGAAGACAACCCTGAAATGAAAAAAGTATTGCGCATTGCTACGGACCGTGATATAGATACATGGAAACAAAACAAGGCGAGGGAACCGGAAGCGGTAATACGCAGCCGTGCCATTGCCCGGCAACTGAAATTAGATATGAAGATCAGCCAGGTGGAGATGCAGGCTGACGGACGAAAAGCCACTTTCTTTTATATAGCCGATGGCAGGGTGGATTTCCGGGAACTGATCAAAGTGTATGCTTCTGAGTTCAGGGTAAAGGTGGAGATGCGGCAGATCGGTGCAAGACAGGAGGCAGGAAAGGTTGGTGGTATCGGCAGTTGCGGAAGAGAACTATGCTGCAGTACCTGGTTAACGGATTTTAAGTCGGTGAACACGGCAGCGGCCCGTTATCAAAATCTTTCCATCAATCAAACAAAACTGAGCGGACAATGCGGCCGTTTGAAATGCTGTTTGAATTATGAGCTGGATACTTACTTGGATGCCTTGCAGCATTTTCCAGATAACTGTGATGTGATACAGGTGGCGAAAGGCAATGCCTTTCTTATCAAGAAAGATATTTTCAAAAACCTGATGTGGTACACATTGCCTGACAGCAATAAGCAATACCCATTAAGTATTGAAAGAGTACAGAAAATAAAAACGCTGAACCAGCAGGGCATCCGTCCTGAAGAACTGGAGCCGGTTGAAGTTGTTTCATCAAAAGCTGTAGAAAAAGAACCGGAGTTTGTGGAGCTGGTGGGACAGATCAGCCTGCGTACATTGGAGAAAGCGGACAAGAAAAAGAAACAGCAGCAGCAATCTTCAAGGAACAGGGGACAAGACACAAGAAATCAAGGGCAACAGCAAGGTGGCGGGCAGCAAGGAAACCAACAAAAAAGGCAGCAGGGAAATAATCAACAACGCAATCAGCAAGGTGGCGGCAACCAGCAGCGGCCAAATAATCCAAACCGCAATCAGCAACGGCCAAACAATCCGAACAGGAATCAGCAACGGCCGAATAACCCGAACCAGGGAAAGGATAATAAAAAAGATTAAGCCCGGAAGTTATTGCTCCACTCGTAACGCCTTATAAATCGCATCCTGAATTTTCCCTCTTATACCCATCTGTGATAATTTACCATTATCTCTTGTAGGATATACCCTGTTGGATAAAAATATATAGACGAGATCGTATTTCGGATCCACCCATACACAGGTGCCGGTGAAGCCGGTGTGGCCGAAGGTTTCCGAAGAAGCCAATGATGAAGGATAAGGGTCCCTGCGGATATGATTATCCTTTTCTGGTTTATCAAATCCTAATCCGCGGCGGCTGATCCTGCTGTTGTAAGAAGTAAACATTTTTATGGTTTCCGGCTTCAGGTATCTTTCACCATTCAGCTCACCACCATTCAATAACATCTGATAAAGCAATGACAGGTCATAGGCGTTGGAGAATAATCCTGCATGCCCGGCCACACCTCCAAACATGGAAGCCCCTTCATCATGCACATCGCCCCTTGTTGTCTGCTGGCGGAAATGTTTTTCTGTTTCAGTCGGCACCAAACATTCCAGTTGAAAACGGTTACGGGGTTTGAAACCGGTGGAGTACATACCGATCTTGTTATAAAATGTTTTCTGTGCATACTGGTCCAGTGTCATGCCGGTTATCTCTTCCACAATCTTCCCAAGAAAAATAAAATCGTTGTCGCTGTACACATATTTATTTTTTTGCCCCAGCGGACTTATTAATATACGATACAGCATGGTATCCTGCCAGTCATTCCGCAGGTAAATATTTTCTGCCACCCTTACCCCATATCCTTTTTGAGGTTTGCTTGCATAAATAGCCGGGTTGGGAGCACCGGTTGTGCCATCAATCGTTTCCTTATAAAAAGCGATGAAAGGAACAAGACCTGCCTGGTGCAATAAGATATCATCAATCTTCAGATCTTCTTTATTGGTACCTTTTACCCAGGGTAAATAATCTTTCAGCTTACCATCCAGCTTAAGCTTACCCTCCTCATATAATTTCATTACTGAAACTGTGGTAGCTGAGACCTTAGTGACAGAGGCGAGGTCAAAAATACTTTCGGGGCTCATAGCCGGCGAGTTATTGTTATACTCATAATTACCAAAGGCCTTATGATAAATTATGTCGCCCTGGTAAGCTGCCATCACCACACAACCGGGAAATGCTTTTTTGGCAATGGCATCCAATGCAATGGAATCAATAGTCACCAGTTTTTCTTTGATAGCAGCCCTGGATGGTTTGATACCGCCATGCACTATGCCATCTCCAAATTTGAAATTGCAGACTGAAACAGGCAGGCGGCCCATTGAAACTATTTTTCCTTCCAGCAGATCCGCGGCGGTTTGTTGTGTAACAGGATCATCCTGGTAGCAGGCTACCAGTGTCCATGCATCACAGAAATTTTTTGTGGCCAGCACATTACCAAAAGTGAGTGTGATGGTCTTGATGAAATTCAAATCTTTATACAATTTAATAGCAACGGGGCTCAGGCCGAAATTGTCGGCCGGTTTTAATGCATAGTTATGTATACCGATAACGACAGCATCATATTTACCATCTTTTTGTACTTCTTTCAGTATCTCCTCTGCTTTCTCCTTTCCATCTTTATAGGAGAAGAGAAACACATTTGCATCCAGGTCATTCTTCATCCGCATTCCGAAATCGGTTATCTCTGTAAGGCCGATACCCACATAGGCGATCTTTTTTTGTTTATCTGTCAGCGGCACCTGTGCATAATCTGTACGGGAAGCTTTCATACCGGATTGTGAAAGAACAGTGATGCTATGCTCTGCCACTTCTCTGCGGATGGCATCTGTTTTTGCATTCAGGTCTTCCAGCAGGTTGTTGGTGTCAATAAACCGGGTTTGGTTAAGGCCAAGGCTAAACTTTGACATCAGTACTTTTCTTACTTTGGCATTGATATCATCCCAGCTTAATTTTTTTTCAGCGATTGCTTTTTTAACAGCTTCTATCGTTTCGGGCACACTGGCAGGCAAACACAACATATCATTGCCTGCAATCAATGCTTCAACTGATATAGTACCACCTGGAAAATATTTGGCCACTCCTTTCATCTCCAATGCATCGGTAAAAGTGAGGCCGTTGTAATGCAAGCTGTTTCGCAGCAGGTCAGTAACATTATTCTTTGAGATGGAAGTAGCTTTATTAGCCGTCTTATCAATTGCCGGAATATACAAGTGGGCAATCATCACACTGCCGATACCCGCCTCAAACACTGCTTTAAACGGAACCAGTTCCATCGAATCCAGTTGGGTCATGTTCTTATTAATAACAGGGAGGTCGTAATGTGAGTCAACATCCACATCACCATGACCGGGAAAATGTTTGGCACAGGCCATGATGCCTGCATCCTGCATTCCTTTCATATAGGCCACTCCATATCTTGACACTTTGTCTTTGTCTTCACCAAATGAACGATAGCCGATAACAGGATTGTTGGGATTATTATTGATGTCAACAACGGGAGCATAGTTTACATGCACACCAAGGCGTTTGCACTGATCCCCTACGGCCAGTCCCATCCGGTAAATAAGATTCTCATCATTCACCGAACCCAGGGTTAACTGAAAAGGAAATTTGGTGACACTATCCAACCGCATACCCAGTCCCCATTCGCCATCAATAGTTACCATCAATGGTGTTTTTGCAATGCTTTGGTAGAAGTTGGTAAGATTTGCCTGCCTTACCGGTCCGCCCTGGAAGAAGCATAAAGCCCCCACATTATATTTCTGAATATCGCTGGTCACTTTCGCCACATGGTCAGCGCCGAGATTGGAGTGTGCCCTGATGACCATCAGCTGAGCAATCTTTTCATCGTCACTGAGGCTGTTGAACACACTGTCTGTCCACTGTTGGGCAGTCAGCTTGCTTTTATATTGTGCCTGTGATAAGAATGGAAGGCAAACAAACAGAAAGACAATACGTTGTATCCTCATCATGGTGCTTTTTAAGTTTGGATCTTATGAGACTTTAAAATTAATCTTTTCTGTTGGTTGAATGGCTGTTAAAATTCGTAACTTATAACACATTTATACCCCCTGAAAGTCTCCTGTACCAGTTTATTCTTTTATTAAACTAACAGTTATGAGACCATCAGCCATCTGCTCCCGGATAATTATATTTTATTTTTTCTTTATTTCTCACAGTGGATGGGCGCAAACGATCAGCAGCCAGAAAGGGTTAACAACTGCTGTATTCAATTTACCACAGGGTAATATCAAAGTATACTTACCGGATGATATACGTCCCGGAGATGTGATTTCCGGAACGGTACTGGCAGAACCAGCTGGCACTACTGATAAAGAAAAGAACAGGAACAGCCAGTCGTTGCAGCAATACAAAGTGAAACTGGGTGATATTATCATCAGTTCTGTTTCATTGCAACGGCAGAAGATAAAATTTATACAATCACCTGTCTACTCATCTATTGAGTTACTGGATGATAAAGCAGTTATTATTTCTACGATGCCTGTACAGGTCAACAATACTCCTTTCATACAACCAGGGAATATTAGTGCCCCATCACATGTACTTGCCAATTCACCACTTCGTATTACCGGACCGTTTGATGGTGATGCTTCCAATACACAATGCAGAATTGAAGGAAAAGAAATGGAAGTAATTGCTGAGTCTCCGCGGCAAACCATTTGTTCAATGCCATCAACTACCAGCGGACCGCATACAGTAACCATTGAAGAAAAAGGTAAAATAACGGAGACGAAAATTTCAGCAGTTAATATGGACCTGGCAGCAGGGAAGCTGAATCTGATGAAGGGACAAAAAACCTATGTTGATGTAACAATCACCGGTTTACAAAACCTTCCTTCCCATGCTACACTGAGTGTGGCGAACACCACTACCGGCGTTGTGACCATGATTGGTGGTGAGGTGCAGGTGCTGCCGATACCACCCGCCGGTGTAAGTGGTGCCGGAACATTCAACAAACGGTTTGACCTGCAAAGTATCAAGACAGGAACTTTCTCAGTGAATGTAAACCTCGATCTGCCGGAGCCGCCAGCATCATCTTCGCCCAATACATCTGACTGGACAGCCTGCAATTTGGGTGTTACCACCTGTATTCTTCCCGGTGCCACTTGCAGCCAGTTACAAAAAGGCATGGCAGAAAAACTATCCAAAGAACCTTTGTTACCAGCAACAGCCCCCGAGAATAATCCTTATTATTCAACGAAGATGAAAACAAGTTTTATAAAAGACCATGTAACATCCATTATTATCCAGGATGACCCGGAAATGGCCACCCGGGAGGAGCTTTTCTATTTTGCCTATGAAAAAATTTCTGCTGATTATAAAACAATGAAGGAGCGGAAAGAAAATAAAGAGTGGATGCTTGACAAGGATTCACTGCCGTCTGATGGATTTAGTGTAAAGACGCCCCTGTTCCGGCTTGATCCGGGTCTGTATGTTTTTCATGCCACAGCTTATTATGGTTCCAATCAAACCTATACCCACAGTAATTATGTGGTGGTGCCGCAAAAAAGAAATCCGCCAACAGTAAGTAATACGGAAATAGAAAGACTGAAAAGAGAAGAACAACGGTTACGGGATTCAATTGATGCCATCAACCGTCGTATTGACAACGGCAGCAACCAGGTCAATGAGAATTATAAACGCCGACGGACACTTGATTCGCTGCGCTGGGTGCAGTCAACATTATATAACCAGCTGCACCGGATAGATGCATTGATAGAACAGATACCGGGTGAATATGGAATCCAGTTGCAAAACCTGCTGGATTCGCTGGAAAAATTCCGGCAGAAAGCCGGCAGCCTGAATGCAGGTCAGTTGCAGGAAGCAGTTGATAAAATGAAGCAGGAAGTGGATGATCTTGAAGCTGCATTAAAAGCCTGTCTTGAACATTTAGCTGCTTTGCAAAAAGAACAACAGGACCTGAAGAATGAAAAAGACCAAATTCAAAAGGACCAGCAGCAGGCCTTCCGTGATATTCTTGATGCCTGCCGTGCAGATGGATATAATGCCGGTGGCAGCAGCGGGCATAATAAGGCAACAGGGGAATTCAACTACAACTATGGATTGATCATGCGGAGCTTTGGAGGTAAGTATGAATTTGTAAGAGGAATACCAGCCGGTGCATTGAAAGAAGTGCTGGCACTGGAAAAGAAGATCAAAGAAGGAAACAAGCGGATCGGTGAGATTAATGCAAGACAGGCGGCACTGCCTGCAGAAATTGACAAAGCAAAAAAAGAATGTGATGATATTGCTGCAAGACTGGCCAAAGCAAAAGAAGCATTACAAAAAGGCGGCAATAACGTTAAAGAATATAATTACAACATGGCTGACCTGGATGAGCTGTGCAGCGAGGTAAAAAGATTGCTGGAGCCACTGGCCACCTGGTGCAAACAACACCCGGGTGAATGCAGCGGATTTGAAAACCAGTTAAAGCAACTAATGGATGATTGTCCTGCTAACCTGAATGCCTTACCCAACCTGATGAACAGTCTGGGGCAGATCATACAAAGTAAGAAGCAGGTGGAAGAGGCTCATAAAAAGCAGGCTGAGAACTATGGTAAACAAATTGATGAGATCGACAGGCAGAACCAGGGCATTGGTTCCGGCATTAATAATGACCAGGGCAAGGCCGAAGGTTATGGTGGTGCATTGGATAAAAATATGCAGGACCAGGACAAGGCCGTTGCTGCTGAAATAGCCAAACGTCAGCAGGCTGAAGCTGCAAAGACCGCCGCACGGAAAAGAGTATGTGTGGAGTTTTTGAAAAGCCAGGCACAAAGTGAAGAAGAAAAAAGCCTGATCGAAAAAATTGCGGAGCTAAAGGACCAGATACAGGGCATGGCGGAAAATGTAAAAACTGCTTCTGAGATCGGAGACAAAATAACTAAAGACCAACTGAAACAACTTACGGACAAACTGAGAGATGGCATTGATAAGCTGCTTGAAGAATTTGAAAAGTTTGAAAAACTGAAAGGAAAGATCGACCAGTTGCTGGATATCAAGAAAGACCTGGAAACATTAACCAGCGGCGACGAATCGGCAAAGGCAGCATCAGAAAAAATGGGAGTTGTACTGAAGCGAATCAATGAAGTGCTGGAAGAAGTGGGAAAAAAATTTCCTATCCTTCAACTATTCACTGCTTACTTCGGTTTTATGGTGGAGGCGTATAATGCCATCATTACCGGGGCCTTTAATGCGGTAACGGGAGAAATCGTTTATTACCTGAACCAGTCATTAGCCGGTAAACTGCGCTGCGAATCATTAGTGCTGGAGTACCAGAAACGGAATAGTTTGGATGATGCAATTGCAATGGCTGATAAGATTTGCAGAAAAGACGATGCTTTTATGCTTGGCAAAGTAAACAACCGGGAAAAGCAACGCATCTATGAAGAAGAACTGCGGAAATATGTTTTAAAAATGATGATGGACTGCTGCCTCCGGTATGCCATGATGTGATAATGACCTGTGACCTATAGTAAGGAGCAATCCCGTATTTTTGGCGGCTAAACCCGATTTTGTGCCGGATAAGATTACGTTACTCCCAGACAATATTGCTAACCAGATAGCCGCAGGTGAAGTAATCCAGCGGCCGGCCAGTGCCGTAAAGGAATTGCTGGAGAATGCAGTGGATGCCGGAGCCACGGAAATCAAACTCATCATTAATGATGCAGGTAAATCACTGATACAGGTGATTGATAACGGCAGCGGCATGAGTGAGACCGATGCAAGGATGAGCTTTGAACGCCATGCCACTTCCAAAATAAAAAGTATTGAAGACCTCTTTCATATCCGCACTATGGGTTTCCGCGGTGAGGCACTGGCATCTATTGCTGCTGTGGCACAGGTGGAATTAAGAACTAAAAGAACGGAAGACGAGACCGGTGTTTATATTGAAGTTGAGAACAGTGTGGTAAAAAAACAGGAGCCTGTTGCAGCACCTGTTGGCACCAGCATTGCGATGAAGAACCTGTTCTTCAATGTGCCTGCCCGCAGAAATTTTTTAAAAAGCAATGCTGCGGAGATGCGGCATATCGTAGATGAATTTACCAGGGTGGCCATGTCATTTCCTGAAATACTTTTTACTCTCACTGCCAATAACCAGCAGTTATTTCATTTAGAAGCAGGCAGTTTAAAACAACGCATCGTTCAGTTGCTCGGCAATAATTACAATGCCAAATTAGTATCGGTAAAAGAAGATACCGATTACATGAACATCTACGGTTTCGTTGGTAAACCGGAAACAGCCAAGAAGACAAGAGGTGACCAGTATTTCTTTGTCAATAACCGTTTCATCAAAAGCCCTTACCTGAACCATGCGGTGATGAGTGCTTACCAGGAAATGATACCGGCGGACAGTTTCCCGATGTATGTATTGTTCATTGATCTTGACCCGACGGTGGTGGATGTAAATGTTCATCCCACCAAACAGGAAATAAAATTTGAAGATGAAAAAATAATTTATGCTTTTGTACAGGCAGCGGTAAAACATGCACTGGCACAATTCAGCGTAACGCCGACACTGGATTTTGATCTTGATGCATCCATTCAACAGCTTTCATCCATTCAACAGCCTTTTACGGAAGAAAAAAAATCGGCTGCTGCTGCCGGTTCCATCTATAAAGGTTTTACCCAAAAGCACCAGGCACATTTTATTGAGAAGACTGAAAGAAGTGAGTTGAAACATTGGAGAGATTTCTATGAACCCAAGGCGCAAGGAACAAGTGACAAGGAACAAGGGAACCCTGATAGCACAGAGTCTGTTCAGCACCTGCCTGCCGGCAGGCAAGGTTCACCATTCACTATTCATCCGGAGGATGAGCTAACGCAGTTGCTGAACACTTATATAACAGTACCCTCAGCTAATGGATTCCTTCTTATTCACCAGCAGGCGGCGCATGAAAGAGTGATCTATGAAAAATTAAAAGCCGCCAGTAAGGACAAACCAGTGGCTACGCAACGGAGTATGTTCCCGGCTACTTTAGAACTAACCCCGGCTGATGCGGCGGTGATGCAGGAGATTACCGGTGACTTACAACAACTCGGTTATACTATTGAGCCATTCGGGAAAAACAGTTTTGTAATACAAGGCACACCGGCCGATGTGGAACAGGGAAATGAAAAGCATATCATTGATATACTGCTGGAACAGTACAAACATTTTAGTAACGAAGTGAAATTCTCGAAAAGAGAAAAGCTGATCCGGTCGCTGGCAAGGCAACAGTCCATCAAGACGGGCACAAGGCTTACCGAAAGAGAAATGCGGCAATTGGTAAACGACCTGTTTGCTTGTGAGCAATCGAATGTAAGTCCGGATGGGAATCCCACCTACTTGGAGTTCAAGCAGGAGCAGTTGGAAAAAATGTTCGGGAAATAAGTTTCCGCAAAGGCGCCAAGGCGCAATTAATATATCTTCCTCATGGTGGTTTTTCGTCTTTGCGAGTCAATCAATAATTATTGCGGATGCCCTGCAAAAACTTCTCCACCGCCCTTCTTACTTCTGTTGCGGTAGCCTGGTGATTGTTGACCAGTGTAGAAAATATGAGCAGCTTTCCCTTCTTTGTATATAAGAAACCACTGAACGCAACAACACCGGATAAGGTTCCTGTTTTAGCATAGATATATCCGCTGTCGGCTTTGTAATAACTGCTGATAGTGCCTTCGCCGCCCGTTGGCAGGATGACTTTGATACGTTCCATGCCAAACTCATTTTTCATTTTGTTGAGAATGGCCACAAAATCCTGCGGGGTAAATAGATTATAGCGGCTGAGGCCGGAGCCATCTGCCCATCGTGGTTTTTGCGGCAGGTCTTTGAAGTCTGTTTTCAGTAAGGTATCAATGATCTTTTCATCATTCATTACACCCAGCATTTCATTGCTCACCATTAATAAGGATTGCTCTGCAAAAAAATTATCGCTGCGGTGCATCATGGGTTTGAGGAGGGAATCGGTGGGTTGAGAATACAATATCTTCTCCCCTTTTTTTATTGTTGTGTATCCTGATCTTACAGGTTTTCCTAGGACCGAAGACAAAAGGTTTAATTCTGTTAACCGTTCAGAAGTTACAAAAGGAATTTCTTTGGTTCCGCTGATCTGCCCTATGTAAAAGAAATTTCGATCTTTTTCCCGTTGTTTCGGCTCAACTCCTCCGTCAGGATGCAGATTCGATGCGAAATATTTTGGACGCAGCCAGAATTCATTATTGTTCCATCGCATCAATGTATCTATTTTGTTGTTTCGCATCCAATGTGGAGGATATTGTAACCCACCCGACAACCAAATAACGTTTCCAAACATCGGGAAACTACTCTTCTCAGCCATATAGTATTGGTCATAATCATTCCAGGCCCAGCCGTTACCTAATGGATAGAATATCATAGTGGATGCAAGCATGATTGTATCGGCATCGTTTCTAAGCATTTCAAAAAGCGGTTGCTTAGGAAAATCTGGATAGAGAAATGTCGGATCTGCCGTCGGTTCAATAAATATATTTTTACCCGTTACAAAATACCTGGCCGCTATCAAACTATCCCCCAAATATTTCATCGCTGCAAAGCAGGTAGGAATTTTTGTATTGCTGGCAGGTACAAAATATTTATCGCCCTGGTAATTGTAGAGGTATTTATTGGCAGCCGGGTCAAAAATGCTGATACCGACATGAGCTGTTTGTAATGCTTTTGTATCCAGCACATCGGCTTTGGCTGATTTTGCAATTTGTTTTTCAACAGAACAGGAAGAGAAAAGAATTAAGAGTGCAGAGTTGAGAATTATGAGTTGATGGGAACTAATTACTATCCGGAGTTTCATTTTGCTCTTAATTTTTAATTTATAATTCTTAACTCTATCACTCTTCCTTCTTTTATACTCTCCAGTGCCGCTTCAATAATTCTTGTATTCATAATTCCATCCGCTGCAGGCACCGGGTTAGGCCCCTGTCCTGTCAGTGCTTTATATACATCATCATAATAGCCCATATAGTTGCCGGGAGAAGAAGTGGTTTCTTTCCGCAGCACTTCACCGTTTATCTCAGTATGTAATAATCCATCCGGTGTTGCAGTTGCAGGGCACCAGCTCTCCAACGATGGTTTTGTGCCGAGCTGCAATTGCTGCTCCTGCATATCGGAACGTTGCTGTAAAAAACTTCCCTTCATGCCATGTATTATATAAGCAAAAGTTGATTCCCTGGCAATGACGGTGGCTTTTAACCGCACCCTCAGCCTGTCGTAATAAAATAGCATTTCAAAGTAATCCGGTACGGCCACATCATCCCGCATTTTAATAAGATCGGCAAACAATGCTTTGGGAAACCCGAATAATTGTATGGCCTGGTCAACCAGGTGTGGCGACAAATCATATAAATTTCCTGCGCCGGGCATATTCCCTTCTTTATGCTGCTTGCCGCCAAAGCCAGGCCGGTAACGGTCGTAGCGAATCTCTGCTTCTCTTATTTCGCCCAGCCATCCTTTTTGTATTACTTCTTTCACTGCCCTGTAGTCCCCATCATAGCGGCGGTTCTGGTACACACTAAGGAAAAGATTATTTTTCTCAGCCATTGCTGTTAACTCTTCCGCTTCTTTCACCGTAATAGCAAATGGTTTTTCTATCACCATGTTCTTGCCGGCCTGCAAAACCATTTTCGCCTGCTCAAAATGCAAATGCGTTGGAGTGTTCACCACTATCAGTTGCAGTGTTGCATCAGCACAAAGCTCTTCCACTGAACGGTACAGCTTTGCAGCCGGGTATCTTTCCTTTGAATCATTATTATGTCTTTCGACAATTGCAGCCAGCTCATACCCCGGATGTGCTTCGAGAAACGGAGCATGAAAGAGTTTGCCGCTCATGCCGTAAGAACAAATACCGGTGCGAATAACAACCCCCATATAGATTTTTAAATGTAATATTCTTTTTGCCCCTAAAGGGGAGAATATAAAATTTCTTATTGCTTAAGAACCCTGTATAAGAAGTCTTATATAATACAAAGGCTACTCAAAGCCCGGGTTCTCCTTTAGGGGACAGGGGTTCTACCCTCTCTCCTGTGCCCTCAGCCATCTTTCCGGTATCTCGTTACTGCTCGCCAGCAGGTAATCTTTATAGCTGCAGGCGATGAATTTTTTGTCAGGCAGCTGCATCCACCAGCGGCCGGTCTTCTTGCTTTGCAAAAAAGTGGTTTCCACTTCTGCAAAAGCTGTGTGGTATTCGTTGAAGGAATCTTTTTCATCCAGTGTTGCCTCCCGGCGGCTGCGGCTGCGGCCATCGAGTATGTACCAAAGCATGTGACTGATCTGTTTGGCGGTCAGGTCATCTTTATCATGTTGTGCATCGTACCCATAAATACCAATGCTGTTTACATTAGGGCTCATACCGGCATATTGCATCAGCACACAGGCTTCTTCACCGTTCAGCCCGTTGGGAGAAATGGTATTGGCCGGTGCATAGGCGCTGGCAATAGCAGTAATGTCGAAGCTGAACAGGTTACTGTTGCGGATGACCGGCTCCATCTCATCAATATTCTCTTTTACACTACCGACACGGTAACAATCGAAGCGAAGTTTATCCATTGTTTCCAGCATTCTCGGGTGCAAATAGTAACTCTGGAAACCGATATGGTTGTAATGGCGGATAAAATTGGGTTCGCCGGTCAGCATTTCCATCAGGAAATTCTCATGGCGAAAAGGTGATTCGAGATTCAGATCTATCAACGCATCCACACAACTGGCTTCGATCAGTTTTTTATTTTCTGCGTAGGCATTGTATTGCGATAAGGTGAGGTCATGTGAGCCACCGAGAATGATGACCGTTTTGCCATCATTCATGAGCTCCTGCACCACTGTTTTTAAAGCGGCATACGAATCGGTGTATAAAGAACCCACTTTAATATTGCCCACATCTGCTATCTTAATATCCTGGTGCCAGTAATATAATGAATAAAAATGCCGGCGGATGATATCGGGTGCTTCACTGTGTCCATGTATCAATCCGCTGCCCCGTTGTTCACCACAGCCAACAATTACTATCTGTGCATCATCCAGGTCAGGAAATTCTTCTCCATAGACAGCAATGGTTTTTCCCAGCTGGCCTTCTTTATAGCCTTCATCATGCGAAATTTCATTGAGATTCACCGGAGATAAAAAGTCGGAGATATTGAGATGGTCTGACATAAACGCAAGATAAGAAAGAACTAAGATTAACAGGATTGAGAAGATTTATGGGAAACGCAGTCGATACCTGCGGCCTGGCTAAACCTTAGCCTGTCGTTCAGTATATTTGCAGGATGGAAAATTTGCTGAAAAAGATTGCGGAGTATAAGGAAGAAATTAAAGGCCCAGTTTCACCGGATGCAAAAGCCATTGAGGAATTCAGGATCAAATGGCTGGGCACAAAAAGCATTGTGAAAGAGATCATGGGTGAAATGAAAAATGTGACGCCTGATAAAAAGAAAGAAGCCGGGCAATTGCTGAATGAGTTCAAACAATTTGTTGAAGGGAAATATGAAGAGTTAAAGGGTTTCACTGACAATGGCCAGCAGTCTGCTGCCAATGCTATAGACCTTTCTCTTCCTGGTGATATATTGCCGCTTGGCTCAAGGCACCCGGTTATATTAATGAAGAACCGTATTGTTTCCATTTTCCAACGGCTTGGTTTTGCTGTGGCAGAAGGCCCGGAGATAGAAGATGACTGGCATAACTTCGGCGCATTGAATTTACCGGAACATCACCCTGCGAGGGATATGCAGGATACCTTTTATGTACAGCAAAATCCTGATTGGGTTTTGCGGACCCACACCAGCAGTGTACAGATACGGGAGATGGAAAAAGGCAAACTGCCGATCCGTATGCTGATGCCCGGCCGTGTATATCGCAATGAAACAGTAAGTGCAAGAAGCCATTGTTTCTTTCACCAGGTAGAAGGGTTGTATATTGATGAGAATGTTTCTTTTGCTGACCTGAAACAGACGCTTTACTTCTTTGTAAAAGAAATGTACGGGAAGGATGTAAAAGTCCGTTTCCGCCCTTCTTATTTTCCATTTACCGAACCGAGTGCAGAAATGGATGTGACCTGTTTTATTTGCGGCGGCAGTGGTTGTAATATCTGTAAGAAAACGGGTTGGGTGGAAATACTTGGTTGCGGCATGGTGCATCCCAATGTTTTATCCAATTGTGGTATAGATCCTAATAAATACACCGGTTTTGCATTTGGAATGGGTATTGAAAGACCAGCGATGCTGAAATACGGTGTTAATGATCTTCGGTTGTTCAGTGAGAACGATGTGAGGTTTTTGAAACAATTTACTTCAGCGATATAAAAAAGGCCACCGATGGTGGCCTTTTAGTTTCATACTATATAATATTTATTACGATTTTGGTTTGGGGTTGTATGCCAGCAAAACAATTGCTGCTGCAAGGCCAAGCCAGAAACCGAGACCCATAAATTTGAATATTTCACCCATCCCTTTTCCGCCGCCTTCAATAACGCCCCTGATGATCGGATAAAGTAATCCTGCAAGAGCAAGGATACCGAGAACAGGCCTGCCAAGGATGTAGTTTTCATTGTTGAATGCCCCAACTAATAATAATATACCTGCAAGCGGGGCAAGCAACAAAAGGAAACGATCTATTGAGCCTTTGGCTTCTTCGCCCATCATACCTTTTCCGGTTACGATGTCGAGACCACTCACTTTAAGAATACCTGCCACATTTAAATATGGAAGGAAAAAAGAGGCAATCAGTGCTACGCCTAAAATAATTGATAATGTCTTTCTGTCCATGTTGGTTGGTTTTAGATGGTGAAGAGATGAAGTTATCAATATTATTCATTCAGTCACACTTTTTTAATAACAGAAACCAAAATTAGTACTGCAAAAAAAAGGCTGCCATGCAGGCAGCCTTTGAAAATCACATTGAAAATTAAACCATTAATCTTTGGGGTTGTAAAAAGCTAATACGACTGATGTAACAATCGTAACCCACAAACCAACACCATACCCTTTACCAATGGCTTTGAATATGTACTCGAATTTAACCCCCTGGATCAATGGGTTAAGAATCAGCAGGAATAAAACTGTGAGCAGGGGCAGCCAGCAAAGCAGATTTCTGCTAAGAGGATAATTACCATTCAAGGCACCCACTAGTAATAGTACAGCTGACAGTGGTATCAATATCAAAACATATTTCTCCCAATCTCCCGGGCCTTTAACAATGTCGAAACCGCTGGCTTTGCCGGCAAAGCCGCTGTAATATGGAAGGAAAAAAGCAATAAGCAAAGCAATTGCTAAGCCGATGGTTAACGTTTTTTTGTCCATGTTGGTTGGTTTAGTAGTGATTAATTATAAGGTTTTAGTAAATCATTTGGTGGCCGACATCCGTTTATAACAGAAAAAAGCAGCAGCGAGAAATGCGGCAACGGCGATGTAAAACCACGGAGTGAACTCTACACTGATATTCATCTTATCCGTGAGGTCATTCATTTTATCACCTATCTTATCAAGGGTGTTACCAACATCATTATCTGGTGTCTTGTCACTCATGTCAGGCATGTCAAGCTTTACTTTCTTTTTAATGTCAAGCATCAATCCGATTAATGCACCGGCAGAAGCAATACCGGTAACCATGGCACCACCCAGAGCGGCTTTGGCATTGGTAAATGATAGTAAGAGGCCGAGTACACCAAGCCCCAATGCGATAAGGGCATACATGTTTGGATCCTTTTTATCTGTTTTTGTTGTGGCTTTGGTGATAGTGTCATCAACCTTATCCGTTTTAACATCATTCAGGAATGAGTTATCAGAACTGTTGTTCTTCATTTTAAACCCTGTCGCCAATTGCAGGCCGCTTACCTGTTGTAACGACATGTTATTACACTTGATGTCAATAAAAGGCATCAGGAAAAGCAGTACAGCCACTGCAAAAGCCACCGTTGATGGCATTTTAGTTCCGAACATTCCGGGCTTAGCAGACACCGGTGCATAAGTAGTAGCAGAAGTTGGTTGGTTAGTATCCATATCAAATTTTTGGGTAAGGTAAGAAAATTAAAAAAACGAACCCTGATTATTTACTCATATAAAACCGATGCCTGTTTTGGGTGTAATAGTATCTTTAGTGCTTTAAACAGACCAACCAGGATGATTATCAACAGTATTTGTGTTTGCGGGGCCGGAACGATGGGCAGTGGTATTGCACAGGCAGCAGCGCAGGCGGGTTTTCACACTTTGTTATACGAACTGAACCCGGCGGTATTGGAAAAAGCAAAAACCGGCATTGACAAAAACCTTCAATCACTGGTAGAAAAAGAAAAGATAACCGGAGCTGAGAAAGAAAAAATACAGCAACGAATTCATTTTACGGACGACATCCAAATCTGCCTTGCCGATGTATTTATTGAGGCTATTATAGAAAACCCGGAAATAAAAATTGCTTTGTTCAATCAATTGGCAGAACTGAACCACAGTGAAACAATTTTTGCAACTAACACTTCTTCTTTATCTGTTTCAAAAATTGCAGCTGGTGTTATGAGTCCGCAACGGGTAATTGGAATGCATTTTTTTAATCCCGCCACCATTATGAAACTGGTTGAAGTGGTGAATACCCAATATACCAATACGCAGACCACCGAAACAATTGTGGAACTGGCCCGGCAAATGGGTAAAGTGCCGGTTATCTGCAAAGACTCTCCGGGTTTTATCGTTAACCGGGTGGCAAGGCCGTATTATATTGAATCATTACGGCTGGTGGAAGAAGGAATTGCTGATGTTTCGACAGCAGACAAGCTATTGGAAGCAACCGGTTTTAAAATGGGGCCTTTCAGGCTGATGGACCTGATCGGAAACGATATTAATTACGCAGTAAGTTGTTCTGTATATGAACAAATGAATAAGCCGGAGCGATTAAAACCGTCTTATATGCAGGAACAAAAGGTAAAGGAAGGAAAGCTGGGTAAAAAAACTGGCGAAGGATATTATAAATATTAACTCAACTACATGATCCTCGTTACCGGCGGCACAGGTTTTCTTGGTTCTTACATCATTAAGCAATTGGTGGAAAAGGGATATGCCGTCCGGGCCATACGACGCAGCAATAAACTACCGTTCTGGATACCTGCTGCCATTTTTGATAAAGTGGAATGGGTTGATGGTGATGTGCTGGATGTGGTAGCCCTGCAAGATGCTATGGAGGGAGTTGATACTGTTATTCATTCTGCTGCTGTTGTTTCTTTTGTAAGAAAGGACAGGAAAGAGATGTACAAAGTGAATGTGGAAGGAACTGCGAATGTGGTAAATATGGCACTGGAGAAAAATGTACGGCGTTTAATTCATATCAGTTCTGTAGCAGCTCTTGGAAGAACAGCCAATGGCGGTCATGTAAATGAAGAAAAGAAATGGGAAGAAAGTAAAGTAAATACTCATTATGCCAAAAGCAAGTTCAAAGCAGAATTACAAACATGGCGGGGCATGAGTGAGGGGCTGGAAGCTGTTATTTTAAATCCCAGTACTATTCTCGGTTATGGAGACTGGCACAGCAGCAGTTGTGCTATTTTCCGGCAGGTGCATGATGGTTTTAAATGGTATACTCCCGGTATCAACGGGTTTGTGGATGTGGAAGATGTGGCAAAAGCCACTATCCTGCTAATGGAAAGCAATATCACTGAAGAACGATTTATTGTAAATGGCGATACATGGCCATTCAAAAAACTGCAGGATACAATTGCAGATGGTTTTGGTAAAAAGCATCCACATAAGCAAACCACTCCTTTTTTACTGGGGCTGGCCTGGCGCATAGAAAAAATAAAGTCTCTCTTTACCGGTAAAAAGCCATTGCTAACAAAAGAAAGTGCAAGAGTGGCGCAAAGCAAGACCTGGTTTGAAAATGATAAACTACTGAAAATCCTCCCGGGATTTTCCTTCACCCCACTGGAGGAAACCATAAAAAAGGCTTGTGAAAAATACGCTGGCACAATTAATGCCATGCAACCGTAACGGCTTTGATAGTATCTTTAACCGGCAATCATCTTCTATGCAAAAAATTCGTTTCGTTATCCTTTCCCTGCTTTGCGGTCTTTCATTTATTACCCATGCACAGTTTGTTGTAACAGGTGTTATACTTGATTCAGCCACCCGGGAACCCCTGGTAAAAGCATCAGTATTTTGTCAAAACACCACACTGGGTACCATTTCTGATAAGCAGGGAGAATTCTCTTTGTCATTAAAGTCGGGAGGATATGATCTTATATTCACTTATACCGGGTACCAAACACAAACCATCCGTGTTACTGAAAATAACAAGCTGGAAGTATTAATGATAAAAGAAGAAAAAAGTATGGGTGAGGTTGTTCTCCGTAATTCTTATGAAGTACCCGATGGCTGGGAAAAATATGGTGATTTTTTTACAAAGAACTTTATTGGCGCCACACCTAATGCCGCACAATGCCAGTTGCTCAACCCCGAAGTACTTAAGTTTTATTTTTACAAAAAAAGCAACCGTCTCAAGGTTTTAGCGACCGATGCTTTGCAGATAAGGAACAATGCCCTTGGATATAACCTGCGTTACCAGCTTGATTCGTTTGTATATTTCTATAACACCAACATTTATTCTTACCGGGGCTATTGTTTGTATACAAAAATGGAAGGGGATGACAGTCTTAACAGGGTGTGGGCTTCTAACCGGGTAAAAACGTATATGGGCTCCAAGCTGCATTTTATGCGCAGCTATTATGACAGCACTTTGCTGGATGATGGCTGGCAGATCGATCTGCTTGATGAAACGAATGATAAGAAATTCAACAAAGTAGCAGATGTGTATGATTCAACTTATTATAATGTTGTACTTAATACAAGAGACAGCCTTGGTGCAGACAGTATAATGTACCAGCTGATAGCCGGCCCTCCCGAAGTTGAAATATTCTATCCCCGGAAAATAAGCATACAATACAAAAAGAAAAGCCCGGAAAAGGAATACCTGAAACAAATGAACCTGCCTAAAAATATTCCCTTTCAAATTTCCTATATAGATATAAAGGACTGGATAGCCATTACAGAAAACGGCTATTATTACGAACAAAAGAACTGGATCAACCAGGGATACTGGAGTTGGAAAAACGTAGCCGACCTGTTGCCGTATGATTATCTGCCCAACTAGATTTATTTCTTCCCCATCACTTTCTCCCACAACTGCGGTATTCTTTTTATCCAGACAAATTCTTTCATTTTCTCTCTTGCATCTTCGACCGGTGAGCCGAAATAGACTTTTCCGCCGGCGATAGAATCTTTTACACCACTTTGTGCATAGATGACAGCGTCCTTACCAATGGTCAGCGTTTTACTTACACCTACCTGACCCCAGAGTATCACATTATCCTCAATGGTGGTAGCTCCGGCAATACCTACCTGCCCTGCAAAGAGGCAGTTCTTGCCCACCACCGTATCATGACCGATATGGATAAGATTGTCCATTTTAGTTCCTGCCCCAATCACTGTATCATGACTTACTCCCCTGTCAATCGAGCAGTTAGCCCCAATCTCCACCCCGTTTTCTATCAAAACCCGGCCACAACTGGTCATCTTTTTATAATGGATATCCCGGTTGGTCTTCTTATTATAGTAAAAGGCATCGCTGCCGATAACTGTTCCGGCTTGTATGATGACATCATCGCCGACAATACAATGATCCAGTATCACCACATTGGGATGAATGATGCAATTCTTTCCTACAGTTACATGATTGCCGATATAGGCACCCGGCATTACCATTGTTCCTTCACCAACAATTGCTGTATCACTTATACTTTTCATAGAAGGAGTGAATGGACGATAGAAGCTGACGATCTTTAAATAGGCTTCGAAAGGTTCATCCACGATCAACAGAGCTTTACCAGCCGGGCAATCTGTTTTTTTATTAATGATGATGAAAGTGGCTGCAGAATTAATGCATTTATCATAATACTTGGGATGGTCAACAAAAACCAGGTCGCCTTTTTCCACTTTATGTATCTCGTTAATGCCTGTTGCATTTCCGTTTATATTTCCAACTACTTCAGCTCCGATAAGCTGTGCAATGGTTGATATAGGAACAGGTTTTTCAAAATTCATAATGATAAATTTTATCAAAGGTAATGACTGACAGATGGCCGATAATTGCTAAAACAACTGATTTTATGGTTTATCAGCCTTTTACAAACAATTTTTAAAAAATAATCTTAAGGCCATAAAATCACTATTTATATAGTATTAACCTGGAATATTCTGCTGAAAGAAAACGAATAAATATTTATATGACCATGTTGTTGAGCGAAAACAGAATTCAATGAAATGCTTGCCAGTCAAGTGTTTCAACAGTATCAAAAAAAACATGTTATGCTAAAATTTTTGCCTTGCTGATTTTATGATCATAAAAAAGTTATCAAAAAAGGAGTTGTTATGTATTGGTTTATCCACAGCTATGTTTAAAATGTTAATAAAATAGTTTGGAAATATTTTTTGGTTAAACAAAATTATTTCTAATATTGTGCAGGGAAATTCGTTTCCCAGTACTTACTAACCCATCCATATATTATCCCTTCGCTTACTACGGAGGGATTTTTTTTGCCTTTACTCAAATCAAGATCATCATTTTACCCGGCCATTGGCATTAAAAAATCAGCACCGGTTCTTTTTTATCTTTATCAATAATCAATTGTTAAGTATAAACATTTGCCAGCCAAAACTTTCATTGCTGTAATAATCAATAATTAAAAATACCTTTATAAGAATTTTAAAAATCATTTCATGCTGAAATCAATGACCGGTTTTGGAAGAGCCGAAAAAAATGTTGGTGATAAAACTTTTCTCGTTGATATAAAATCACTCAACGGAAAACAATTTGAGCTCCAATTAAAACTGCCTTCCATTTTAAAACCCTTTGAATTTGACATCCGCCGTATCCTGTCTGAAAAACTCAGCCGCGGAAGTGTGGATTGTATGATCAGCCTGAAAGATACCGGCAATGCAAAACCAGTTACCATAAACACCGACCTGGCCAGGGCCTATTATAAACCCCTTGCAGAGCTGTCTGCGGCTCTTAACCTGGACCCTTCGCATATCCTCAGTACACTGGTCAAACTGCCGGAGGTCATCACCCCAAGCAGTGAGACGCTGTCTGACAAGGAATGGGCTGATTTTCAACTGGTTTTACAAGGCGCAATCGACAATTTGAACACCCACCGTCTGAATGAAGGGGCTATGATGGAGCAGGATCTGCTGCTGCGTATTAATAATATAGAGAACCAGCAGGCTGAGGTCATAAAACTGGAACCACTTCGCCAGCAAAAGATCCGGGAGGGCATTACCCGGTTGCTGGAAGAAAATGTGGGCAAAGAAAACTATGACGGCAACCGGCTGGAGCAGGAGCTTATATATTATATAGAGAAAATCGACATTACTGAAGAACAGGTAAGGCTGAAAAATCATTGTGATTATTTTAAATCCTTACTGGCAGAAAAAGAAGAATCGAAAGGAAAGAAACTCTCTTTTATTCTACAGGAAGTTGGCCGGGAGATAAACACCACCGGCTCCAAAGCTTACGACTCCACTATTCAAAAATGTGTAGTGATGATGAAAGATGAACTGGAAAAAGCAAAAGAACAGGTTTTAAACGTTCTTTAGCAATCAGAAGTTCTCAGCGTTATCGGCTGATGGCCTATTTTTGTAAAAATTGTTTCATTTGAAAACATTGTTCCGGACATCGTTAATCACACTGTTTTTATCGTACATTATTTCTTCCTGTACCACCGTTGATCTTTACGAAAAATCAGTTTCCATTCCGGGGCACTCCTGGAAGAACAGCTATAAACCGACTTTTAGTTTCACTATTAAAGACACTGCTTCACCTTACCAGCTCTTTCTTGTTCTCCGGCATAACGATAAATACAACTTCAACAATATTTATATCAACCTAATCACCAAACAGCCGGGGCAGGACAGCACCC
Organism: Chitinophagaceae bacterium; assembly: GCA_037045605.1. Classification (GTDB taxonomy): domain Bacteria; phylum Bacteroidota; class Bacteroidia; order Chitinophagales; family Chitinophagaceae; genus JJ008. The sequence continues at coordinate 450,395 of JBAOHK010000023.1, forward strand.
AGACAGTTCGTTACGATCTGCGCCTTGCTACTGACAATGAAGGCTGGCTTGCCAGTGGTATGGATGATATTTATGAACACCGTATTCCACTGACACCAACGGATGGCCAGTTTTACTTCAGGAAACCTGGTGATTACAGTTTCAGCATTGAACAGATCATGCGGGAAAACCCTCTTGATAATGTATTAAACGTAGGGCTTCGGATAGAAAAGAAACAATAACTGCATCTTTGCATTATGCCCGATGCCAGCCAAAAAAGACTTCGCCGGACCACTTTCATTTACTGGATGTTGCTGTTCTATATCATAGCAGCATTGGTCTGGTGGTTTATTTCACTTGTTCATCAGAACCGGGTCATGAGGGATTTTGAAATCAGCAGCATCCATTCTGCGATTGACAGTACTTCTTCGCCCATCTTATTCCAGCAAGAACTTAAGAAAATCAATGATGAGCATCAAAGAAACAAATCAAAATACATCGGTGAGGGTAGTATCTTCTTTTTACTGACGATGCTGGGAGCGGCTTTTGTTTATCGTTCGGTAAGAAAACAGTTCAATCTGCAACAGCAACAGCAAAATTTTATGATGGCTGTTACCCATGAATTAAAAACACCCATCTCTGTTACCAGGTTAAATCTTGAAACATTACAGAAGTATAATCTTGATACTGAAAAACAAAAAAAGATCATCCGCACTACCCTGGACGAAACAGCCCGGTTAAATTTTTTGACCAACAATATCCTTATAACAGCCCAGTTGGAACAGGATGGCTATAAATCACCAAAAGAAGACCTTGACCTGTCCAATCTTTTGAAAGATTGCCTGCAGGATTTCAGGAACCGTTTCCCCGACAGGATAATAAAAGAGGATATTGAAACCGACGCTGATGTAAAGGGAGATCCATTATTGTTGCAGATGCTTATCAATAACCTGCTGGAGAATGCCATAAAATATTCCCCCAGGGAAAGCCCGGTATCAGCGGTGCTGAAAAAATATCGTTCCGGGATCGAATTACAGGTAAAAGACGAGGGTCCGGGAATTCCTGACGAAGAAAAGAAAAAGATTTTTTCCAAGTTCTACCGGATCGGCAATGAAGACACCCGTAAAAAACAAGGAACCGGCCTCGGCCTGTACCTTTGCCGTAAAATAGCCCGGGACCACAATGGCGACATTTCGGTGACAAACAATGAACCCCGCGGTAGTAATTTTGTCGTCATTTTTAAATTATGAATGCAGAGAAAAAAACATCGATCCTGCTGGTGGAAGATGAAGAGAACCTTCACGAAGCCCTTAAGCTCAACCTTGAACTGGAAGGTTATGAAGTAACGTCAGCGTTTGACGGTGCCGCTGCGTTAAAGGCTGTGCAGGGAGAATATTTTGATCTCATAATCCTTGATGTGATGTTGCCTGAGATGGATGGAATCAATGTAACTGAAACAATTCGCCTCAGCAACAATGAAGTGCCCATCCTCATACTCAGTGCCAAGAACAGCAGTGCCGACAGGGTACTTGGCCTGAAGAAAGGTGCTGATGATTACCTGACCAAACCTTTTAACCTGGAAGAATTATTACTGAGGGTTCATAAACTCATCAATAAGAACAAAAAACTGCAGGATAAATCAACACTTGGAGATACTTATTCATTTGGGGGGAATACGGTTGACTTCAAAGCACAGGAGGCAACAAAAGCTGACGGAGAAAAAATACAGTTAAGCAAGAAAGAAACCATGCTGCTTAAACTGCTTATTGAGAATAAGAATGAAGTTGTACCGAGAGAAAAAATATTACAATCCGTCTGGGGTTATAATGTTTACCCGACAACAAGGACCATTGACAATTTCATCCTTAATTTCCGTAAATATTTCGAAGATGACAGCCGCAATCCCAGGTACTTTCATTCTGTAAGGGGCGTTGGTTATAAGTACTCAGAATGAAATGGGCCTGATATTCTCCAGTATTTGTTTAGTCGTAGCTAACATACTTTGCCTGTTATATAATAAGCTGGCGTTGGTAAACATCCGGGCTTCACACTCTTCCAGTATTTGAAATAAATTTTCTGAAAGTTCAGTGTCTGCACCAGCGCCATTCATTTTAGCAGCCAATTGTTGCTTATTCATTTCACTACCGGATAAGCCGAATTGTTCCCTGGCAAATTTCCAGATGATGCTATGCAGTGTTGAATAAAATTCATTGCCATTCGTCTCAAGTGCGGCATGAGCAGGTTCTAACAGGCTTTCAACGGAGGGCAATGCTGGTTGTTGCTGCAACATTATTTTTTCTGGTTCCTTTTTTTTGAAGGCCCAGTATAGCAGAATTAACAATACAAGTACAACAACAATAATACCTGCTGCCCGGGCCGCTTTTTCACTTTTTTCAGCAATAGAAGCTTTTGGCTCCCCGGTCAATAACTCTTTTTTTATTTCATTACTCACCACCACATTCACATTTTTAGTGGAAATAGTTCTGTAATTATTGCTGTCTGTATCAAAAAAAGAAAAACTTACCGGAGGCAGCTGCCACTTACCGGGTGATGCACAAACAAAAGGATAACGAAATCTGCGGCTCCCTGACAGCGGCATCTTTGTTTTATCAAATACATCCTTTACAGTTGGCTCAAACCCCTCTATCTCTGAAGGCCACAGGACTGTTGGAGCATCAAGCTGGATAAAATTTCCTTTGCCTGTAATAGTAATTTCGAAAAAGCCCTGCTCATTCTTTGCCAGCCTGTCATTAATCACAGCTGCCGTAATGGAAAAATGGCCTGTAGCTCCCGAAAAGGAACCCGGCCTATTTTTCTCCGGCAATGGCCTCACAGTAATCGCAACTGGTTCTGTGGTGATATCTGTTTCAAAAACTTCTGTTCCTTCAGTTGGGATTTCATCATCACCACTGCCCAATACACCCTCAACAATCTCCTGTTCTGTTTTCTTATTCACGGCACTGCGGGAAAATTCCACTTTGTTTTTTACCTGCATTGCATCAATGGTGAACAACCCCTCCTGCAAAGGATACAATTGCACTTTCCGGATGGTGTGTACGTCAAATGTTTTGCCGTTTACATTTTCTGTAGTTACCTGCTTGTCGGTCAGGTTTACCATGTCATAAACCGTAAAGCCATAAAACCCCGGGTTTTTGATAATATCTGATTTTGACTCAAGCCTTGAATACAATTTAAAGGTGGCGAGCACCGGCTCACCAACATAACAGCTCTTTTTATCTACCAATACTTTTACAAAAAGATTCTGCCTGATCTTTTCGTATGCATTTTCACCGGGTCGTAAAAAATAATCTGAATTATTAAGACCGTTATCCCGGTTGAATTTTTTAACTGCTTCTTCTTTTGAAATAACCTCCACTATTGCGTTATTGCTTCTCACAGTTTTACCATCAACAGTTATAGCAGCACCGGGTATCATAAATCTTCCCGGTCTTACCGCCTCCAGTGTATAAACAGTATTGCGAAGCGGCTTTACACCGTTTACTGTTGAAACAGAACCCATGTAAATATTAGGCCCGGCCACAAAGCGAAAATTGCTGAATACGGGTGGTTTTACGCTGATTGTCCTATCGCCATCTTCAATTACATACTGCACCTGGAAGGATTCACCTGCAACAACAGGCTGTTGCGGCACAATAGTTTTGAAACTAACCTGTGCATGTAAGGCTGTTACCAGTACCAGAAAAGCAAATATGGTGGTTGTTTTCCTCATGAATGACCGTACTAAAATATAGCGGCTTTCGCAAAGAATCGTTTAAAATATACCAAAGGGAAAAACCGGCTTTCAGCGGTTTACAGGTCACCAAGCTGAGGGCGGACTACAATATCCTCTACACAAGCCTGTGATGAAAGCTGGCTGGCAGTATATACCAGTTTGGCTATATCCTCTGCTTCCATAATGCGTTTGGAGGAATTATCATAATTGCCCCATGAATCACTCATAACTGCACCGGGATGAATGGATGTGACCTTTATTCCATACGGTTTCATTTCTTCCCGCAGGTTTTTGCTGAAGCCATATAAAGCAAATTTACTGACGCTGTATGCCCCACCATTTGCATAAGCATGGAGTGAAGCGATAGAACACATATTGAAAATATGTCCTGAACGTTTTTCAATCATCCAGGGCAGTACGGCACGGGTTACATGATAGGCGCTGTGCAGGTTCACCGCCAGCTGGCTTTCCAATGTACCATCCGGTTCGTTATGCACACTGCCTGGCTCAAACAAACCTGCATTGTTCACCAATACATCCGGTACACCATATTCAAGGCACCAGGTACCGAAAGCTTTTGCCTCCTCCTTTCGGCTTAGATCAAAAGGCTTTGCTTTGATAATGGCCGAAGGATATTTAGTCATCAGTTCTTCCATGGTTTTGTATAAAGCCACTTCTCCTCTTGAACACATAAACAGATGATGCCCATTGGCAGCAAATATTTCTGCAATGGCTTTGCCAATTCCTTTGGATGCGCCGGTGATAATTACATTCATTATATGATTATTTCCAGTTTCTTTGCAAATCTACAACTGTAATGAAGTACAAACATCTATTTTTCGACCTCGATCATACCCTCTGGGATTTTGAAGCCAACAGCCGCCAGACACTGGAAGAGCTTTACCAAACCATGAGTCTTGAAGCCAGGGGGGTGAACAATTTTGACCTCTTTCACAAGAACTATCTTGAGCATAACGATAAACTGTGGGACCGCTACCGAAAAGGTTTTATTAAAGTAGATGAACTGCGCTGGAAAAGAATGTGGCTTACTCTGCTTGATTTCAAAATTGCAGATGAACCACTGGCAAGAGAAATGGGTATACATTTTCTTGACCTGTTGCCCACCCGGAAACTCCTCTTCCCTTACACTTTTGAAATTCTTGAATATCTGGTTGAAAAAAAATACCAGCTTCATTTAATAACCAATGGTTTTGAAAAGACCCAGCACAGTAAATTGAAGCACTCAGGGCTTGATAAATATTTTATTGAGGTCATTACTTCAGAAGGCAGCAACAGTCTGAAACCACATAAAGAAATTTTTGATTATGCTTTTATAAAGACAGGTGCAGGGCCTGAAGAAAGTATTATGATAGGCGATACGGTAGAGGTAGACATACTGGGTGCGGTTAATGCAGGTATCGACCAGGTGCATGTCAATCATCTGACCAAAGAGCCAGTACTATTGAATGGTACTACCCTGCCAACTTACACAGTCTATTCGCTGAAAGAATTAGAAGGTATCTTTTAAAAGATTTATTACCAGGTGGCAACAACAGTAACGCCGCCCTGAGGCTTGTCACCAATCTTTACATGGATCTCTGCATCAAGCGGAAGCAATAAGTCAACCCTTGAACCGAATTTAATAAATCCCATTTCTTCCGTTTGCTTTACCTGCTGACCAGGCTGGAGATAATTAACGATCCGTTTTGCCAAAGCACCGGCTATTTGTTTTACCAGTATCTCTTTTCCGTCTTTGCGATAGACTACTGAATGCCTTTCATTTTCTGTAGAAGATTTTGGATGCCATGCCACCAGGTATTTCCCTTTGTGATACTGGCTGTATGCCACTTCGCCACTTACCGGGTTACGGTTAACATGCACATTCAAAGGACTCATAAAAATAGAGACTTGAATGCGGCGGTCAGTAAAGTACTCATCAGCCTGTACTTCCTCTATCGCCACAACTTTTCCGTCTGCCGGAGCAATGATAGCATCATTCTGTATGGTATGGGTCCTTTTAGGAATGCGGAAAAAAGAGATCATAAACAACAACAGGCCCAGGGTGCCAATAAAAATGACCCAGCTAAGAACTGGCAGCGAAGAACTTAAAAAATAAAACGAAAGAAGATTAATAACACCGAAAAGGATAGTGCTGACAGCAATAGTTTTATAGCCTTCTTTGTGGATGGTCATTCCATTTATTTGAGTGCCAAAAATAGGCAAACCGGGATTATAATATTATTATCTTCCAAAATGATACACCAACCGAAAACCAGCATTTACATGAAGCCATGTAATAGAGCCATTAACAGAATAAGAAGCATAAAACTGCGGGCCATCAGCTGGTCTTATCCGAATTCCGCTGACAGGGTTTACAACATCTGTATATTCTGTTGTGATAAAACGGGCGCCTATTCCCATAAACACATCTGCAGATAATTTTTTCTGACCGGACACAATTGTACCTAGTTGTACCGAGGAGGTAAAAACAGGGCTATTAATTTTTGCTTTATCATAATAATAGCCTTCTTCTCCCCCGGGGCTTTTAGTGGAGTAAAATCCTTTGTTTACATCGGCAAATTCTCGAATAGCATATGAAAGCCGCAAACCGGCATATATATTATTCTTTCTCTTTTTAAAAGGAAAATGATACCGCAGTTCCGGCTGGATCCGAAAATATTTTTTATTTACAGCCTCTGAATCCTTATCAGCTTTATTTCCCACCCGGATAGTTATTTCCGTTGATAAAGAGAAACGGTCATTGAACTGATATTGAACACCGGGCTGTATCCCGGCATTAAATTCTGGCAAAGGGATAATAGCACCGGTGAGGCTGGCTGCCCATTTATCATCCTGCTTAATTTTCTGTGCATGCAGCGATGATGAGATAAATGGTATGAACAAGATGAGAGCCAGTTTTCTCATATCCGAAAAACTACTTTTTCAATAATTTATTGTTTATTTCATCATTACCTGAACGTATAACCACACAAACGGGGTTGCCAGCAGCAACGAATCAAACCGGTCTAAAAAGCCACCATGCCCCGGCATTAATGTGCCGCTGTCTTTGACACCAGCCATCCGCTTTAGTTTAGATTCGAGCAGATCGCCAAAAGTTCCTGCAATTGTTGCTATGAAAGCAAGTAAAATCCAGAAAGAAAATTTTTGCCCGAAAAAAAACCACTCATCATTAATGTATCCTATGTACCCCATCCCTATTGAGCCAAGTATAATTCCTCCAACAGTTCCTTCCCAAGTTTTTTTGGGAGATACTTTTGATAACGGTGTTTTCCCTATTAATGAGCCAACAATGTATGCCATCGTATCATTCACCCACATACAGCCAATAATCAGCAATGGAAAATAAAGTAGATAAAGACCCGATTCCTTATACAATAGTGGATTACCAGTTTCTATCCCGTACAAATCTATCATCAGTCCCCAGCACAATGAAATATAAATGAAACCCGCTACCGCCATCGCAAATGCTTTCAACTGAACAGCATTTTTCTGAAAAATACCAATCAGCAGCAATGAAAATCCTGCGGCTGAAACCGGCAAAGAAATATTTTCCCTTAATCCATAATCATTAATGTGATATGCCGGACCACAAAACCAAAGCACTAATCCGTAGCCCATCACCATTAACCCGAGTTTGGTGTAAGGATGAAAACTGGTATTATGAATTTTTTCAGTCAGTTTCAGGTATTCCCACCAGCAGCCAAAATGGATAATGGAAAACAAAACAAGAAAGCTCCAGCGGTTCCATAGCAGGCCAACCAGCATCACCGCAACAAATACAATTGCTGTCAGTGCCCTTGTCCGGAATGTTTGCCAGTTAAATGCCATTACTAAAGAATTAGAACGGATGATCTTTTACAGGAATTTCGTCATCAGCATACACTTCGCTGTAAGTTACCCGTGTTTGTTTTTTCATCCACATTACCAGCAATACTACCAGTACAAAACTTACCGCAGCCATCAATGCCAGGTTTGATAGTGCAACTGTGTTCTCATCCATCAACATGGCCGGGTTGTTATAAGCCAGTATTATCAATGCTGCATCATAAATAAAATGTGCCAGCATGGCTGTCCATAAGCTGCCGCTATACCAATACACTACCCCTAACAATATGCCCAGCACAAACCGGGGTAAAAAGCCGTAGAATTGAAGGTGCATAGCAGAAAAAAGAAATGCTGCAACAATGATCCCAATCCAGTGGTTTTTAAACATTTTAATAAGTAACCGCTGTGCAATGCCCCTGAAAAGCAGCTCTTCGCCAACTGCAGCCAATCCGGCAATACAAACAAGATTCAGCAGCAGGTCCTTGATAGTGTGTTTTGACAATAACACTCTTATTGTTTTAGCAGCTTCGGCCTCCTGCTCTTTCAGCCACTGTGCAATACCAGAGGGAAACTGAACATTGCGATTCAATTCTCCAAGAAAATTCGTCATTGGAATTGCCAACAGTAACACCGTCACTCCCACCAGGTAGTAAAATATATTGGAAGGTTGCTTCAAACCAAGGTATTGTTTTGTGTTGGTACTGAACAGACGGGCACAAATAAAAGTTGGCAGCAAAAACAAACAAACAAATTGTATCACCTGCATGCCGCGGATGGTTGTTAGCAATCCGTTATCGTTCACATCCCATTTTGAACTGTCACTCATTGTATCAATGCTTATTCCGGTCATATTTGATAAAACAACTGTTGACAGTATTCCAATTATAAAAAAACTGGCTAAAGCAATACAGATAAGAATCAGGAATTGTATGCCTGCCGGTCTGGTTTTTAAAACTCCCTTCATTAAAAAATCTGGTTTTTAGAGTGTAAATTTGCCGTTTGTACTTAGCTGCTAAAGCTACGAAGTACGCAGTAAAATGGTAAAGATAGGCAACATACAACTTCCTGAGTTTCCGCTTCTTCTCGCCCCAATGGAAGACGTAAGCGATCCGCCGTTCCGGGCTGTATGCAAGGATAACGGGGCCGACCTGATGTACACCGAATTCATTTCCTCAGAAGGTTTGATACGAGATGCCATCAAAAGCCGTAAGAAGCTTGACATTTTCGACTATGAACGGCCAGTCGGCATCCAGATATTTGGCGGTGATGAAGATAGCCTGGCCATGGCGGCAAAAATTGTGGAAGTCACCAACCCCGATCTGCTGGATATCAACTTTGGTTGCCCGGTAAAGAAAGTGGCATTGAAAGGTGCCGGCGCCGGGGTTTTGAAAGATATTGATCTCATGGTACGCTTAACATCAGCCGTTGTAAAATCAACTTCCTTACCCGTTACGGTAAAAACAAGGTTAGGCTGGGATGATAAAACAAGGAACATTGAAGAAGTAGCAGAACGTTTACAGGATGTTGGCATTAAAGCATTAGCCATTCACGGACGCACCCGTACACAGATGTATAAAGGCGAGGCTGACTGGACACTGATTGGTAAAGTGAAAAACAATCCACGGATCAATATCCCGATTTTTGGTAATGGTGATATTGATTCGCCAGAGAAAGCAGTGGAATATAAGAACCGTTACGGGGTGGATGGTATTATGATCGGCCGTGCCGCTATTGGCTACCCATGGATATTTAATGAGATAAAACATTTTGTAAAAACCGGCGAACACTTGCCTCCGCCAACTATTGAAGATCGTTTATTTGTTTGCCGTAAGCATCTTCGCAGATCCATTGAATGGAAAAACCCTGTTACAGGTATTAATGAAATGCGCCGCCACTATGCCAATTATTTAAAAGGGTTACCGAATATTAAGGAATTCCGCAATAAACTGGTGACGCTGACAAAGGAAGAAGAAATTAATGATGTATTTGATGATATTGCTAAAACTTATGGCGGTTATGAATTTGAGAAAATACCAATTGAGCTGGTAAACTACCATGAAAAATGCCCTGTAAACTAGGACCAATACTCTTTCATCAATTCGGTCGACCAAATTGATTGCTTTATTTCCCCGGCTGGTAAAAACTCTTTCATTACTGGTTTTATATCTATAACAGGTGTGCCGTCAATTGCATCGAGGTATTTCACCCATATCTTATTCCCTTCTCTTTTTACCAGCTCAACAATCGTAAGCCCTAATGCATTGGGCCTGTCTTTTTTTCGCTGTGCAAATATTCCGACATGCGGCCAGCTTTTATTCCCTCTTGGATGATCGCTAAAAACAATTTTCGACTTATCCGATTTATCAAAATAAAAGATAATCTCCAGGTGAGAAAATTCATCTATACCGTTAAAAGCATCTGGCTGGAATACTATCTGTTAATTCAATTTCGCTGATAATACTTCCCCAGTAGTCATCCGACAAATCTCTGCGGGTATTTCTTACAAAAGCAACCGGGTATAAAACAATATCCATAGTATCTATTTAGTACATTTTTAATAAGTCCTGCGACAGACACAAGAAACCATGTACCTTCCAGCACAACAAATGGCCAATAATTAATAAGCCATGATGCATAACAGGCAAGCCCCGCACCAATAATATTTAAAAAGAAAAATAATTTACCCCTTCCGTTTATCCATCCGAAAGTGTTGCAGAAATAGGCCAGCAGTATCAACCCAACACCGATTGTACCGACTATATCATTGTATCCCATTATTTGTCCTGTATAAATGACTCAATACCTTTTGTATAAACCCCTCCCCGTCTTTCAGCAAAGTAGTCAGCTGCCAATGCCAACAAAGACATGATAGCCAGTGCAAGACCAAACCCCCTCCAAAAATCATTATTGGAATTCTTTGTAAAATAAATGTACAATGCTGTACCAGTCAGCAGGAGAAATATTCCTGTATACCTGTAAACAACAAAATTTTTCATCACAACTTTCATGCGGGGCAGTTCCTTTTCTTTCAGTTCAGCGGGGTTCATATCATATGCATAAACATTTCGCTGGCGGTCACTATCACTTCTTTTGTAAACGGTATATCCCACTGCTGACAATAACAAACCAACCAGCAGAAACGGAATTGCAGCTCCCTTATGAAAATTCGTTTTGAGAAAAAAGAAAAAAATAAGGGAGGCAACAACCCCGGCAATACCTATCTGCATAAATAGCAGGCTTTCCTGTTTCTCGGCATTGAAATATTTCTCAATATCTGCTTTTGTAAACATGGTTCTGTTATTTAACTGGCAATAGCTTTTATGACATCTTTGTTTAGCGGAGAAATAGACGGGCCGAAATAATTTGTCAGCACTCCATTTTCATTAATTATATACTTGGTAAAATTCCAAGAAGGCTGTTTATCATTCCACCCGTTTTTTGTTGAATCGGTCAGCCATTGATAAACAGGATTTTGATGTGCCGTTTTGATTACTACGCTTTTTTGCACCAACGGGAAAGTAACGCCGTAATTAGCTTTGCAAAATTTTGCTATTTCATCATCTGTTCCTTTCTCCTGTTCTTTAAAATCATTAGCAGGAAAACCGATTACGATCAACCTGTCCTTATACTGTTCAGATAATTTTTGCAGATCGCTGTATTGATTGGTGTATCCGCAGTCGCTGGCAGTATTCACTAACATGACCTTTTTCCCCTTCAGGCTGGAAAAATCCAGTGTATCCCCATTATTCAACACAGCTTTCAATGAATAAAAAGAAACGGGGGGTTGCTTTGTTCCGCTCAATTCTTTTGTATTCTTACCCATGAGTTTTGTCCACCACATCCACGCCTGGGTAAACAGCCTTCAAAACTTTTTGCCTGTAGGTCATATTTTTTGAATTACGGTTTGCAACTTCCACATACACAGCAAACGCAATGATAAATACAAAAAGAACAAGTATAGCCCTTTTAAGTTTACGGTATCTTGATTTTGATGCCATCAGCGGATCACCCATTTAAATAATTTCAATTTCCCTTTAAACGGCGGGTATTTAATATTCGGGTCAAACCAGGTTGGTGTTTTCATTACCGCTCTTTTGTGACTGAAGGTCCCAAAGGAATACTTGCCGTGGTAACATCCGGTTCCGCTAAAACCCCGGCCACCAAATGGTAAATGATGATTTGTAAGATGCCAGCTCGAATTATTAACACAGCTTCCGCCGGATGGCACTGCTTCCAGCCATTCCTTTTCCTTCTTTTTGCTGGATGTATAAATGTAAAAGGCCAAAGGATTGGGGTGCCGGTCAATGATAGCTTTAGCTTCTTCCATTGTATCAAACGGAATTACTGGTAATACCGGGCCGAATATCTCATCGTTCATCACTGCCGATTCAACGGGCACATCTGTGATTATTGTGGGCTCAATGAATAGTTTCTCCTTATCTGTCCGGCCACCGTATATTCTTGTGCCGGTTGATAAATATCCGGCAATACGGTTGAACTGTTTTTCGTTAATGATTTTGCCATAATTGTAACTCTCCTCAGGTTTCTCCCCAAAGAATTTTGGCAACACTTCTTTAAAAGCATGAATCAGTTTATCTTTTACTGCACTTTGTACCAATAAATAATCCGGCGCCACACACATTTGTCCTGCATTAGAAAATTTTGTCATGGCAATGCGACGGGCTGCTACTTTAATGTTCGCATCACTTTCAACTACACAAGGACTCTTTCCTCCCAGCTCCAGCGTAACCGAGACTAACCTTTCGGCTGCCATTTTATAGATGATCCTTCCTACTGCCGTACTGCCTGTATAAAATATATGGTCGAAAGTGAATTTGTTCATCATTTCAGGAATCACTGTTGCACCGTCCCCCTGCACATATAAAATGTATTCCTTGGGAAATATGTCTTCAATTATCTTTTTCATCACTGCATCAGTTGCAGGTGCAAATTCACTTGGTTTCAGCACCACACAATTACCGGCAGCGATAGCTCCTATTAATGGGTTGATCAGCAATTGGAAAGGATAATTCCAGGGACCAATAATCAGTACCAGCCCCAGTGGTTCTTTCATTACCCTGCTGCCAGATGGCAAATTCAGCAAATTTGTATTCACACTTTCAACTCTCATCCAGTGGCGGAGGTTTTTAATGGCTGCATTCAGTTCGGAAATAACCATACCTATTTCGGTGACCCAGGTCTCTTCCCTGCTTTTTTTCAGGTCGGCATATAAGGCATCATACAGATCCTGTTCATGATCAAGGATAGATGTCCTCAGTTTTTTTAACTGGTCTTTTCTAAAAGCATAGGTTTTAGTGGCGCCGCTGTTAAAATACTGCCTTATTTTTTCAAGGGATGATATATCTGCCATTAATTCTAATTTTATACCAAGTTATACCAAAGTAGAATAACTTTTAAGCTCATTAATAAATGGACTGCCTGCTTATTCGCTTTGGTAATAAGTAAAACTTTTCGCCCGATGACCGATGAATATTATATGATGCAAGCCCTGAAAGAAGCCAAAAAGGCTTTTGAAGATGATGAAATACCCATCGGCGCTGTTGTAGTTGTCAATGAAAAAATCATTGCCCGGGGCCATAATATGACCGAGCGGCTGAACGACCCGACTGCCCATGCAGAAATGATTGCCCTTACTTCTGCTTTTAATACACTTGGTGCAAAATACCTGCCCGAAGCGACTTTGTATGTAACCGTAGAACCTTGTTTCATGTGTGCCGGTGCTATTTACTGGAGCAAGATTGGAAAAATTGTTTATGGTGCAGACGATGAAAAAAACGGATATAAGAAAACTGCTGGTGTCAACTGGCCATTTCACCCCAAAACAGAGTTGATACGGGGAGTGATGAAGGGCGAGTGTGCTAAACTGATGAAGGATTTTTTTAAAGGAAAACGATAGATATGTCAAAAACTGTAAAACCTCAAAAAACAACCACAACTCATCCGCACACCGGAAGCCAGTTTAATATTGATGCTGAAATCTATGATCATTTTAAAGCGGCCATTCTGCAATCCCTGAAAGGATGCAAAGGCAAAACGTTTACAGAACTTACTGATGATGTGATAAAAATCATCCGGAAGAAAATACCTGATTTTAAAAAATCAATTCCCTGGTACACTATCTCAATCCGTCTTGATCTTGAAACAAGAGGTCTGGTGGAAACTTTTACGGAGAAAGGCAAAAAATTAAACCGGCTGAAAAAGTAGTTTGCGAGATAAGAAACAATTGATCAGCTCGCCGGCATATTAAACTTCGTCTTCTTACTTTTGTTATCCCAATAAATAATAAACTTAAAAACTATGGCATTTACTTTAGCACCCCTCCCTTATGCGCATGATGCACTGGAACCGCATATTGACACACTGACCATGCAGATACACCATGGTAAACATCACCAGGCGTATGTCGACAACCTGAATAAAGCTCTTGCCGGCACTGAGCATGAAAATAAAACACTGGCACAATTAATTGCTCATGCTGGTTCTATCAGTGCCCCCGTTCGCAACAATGGTGGCGGACACTGGAATCACACTTTCTTTTGGGAAAGTCTTAAAAACCCGGGTTTAGCGGATGTTATTAATGCCCCAAACGGAAAATTGGCCGATGCTATCAACGATGCCTTCGGCTCGTTTGACGAATTCAAAACAAAATTTGCAGCTGCCGGCATAGGCCGTTTTGGAAGCGGCTGGGCATGGCTGCTTATTCATGAAGGTAAACTCACTATCTCATCAACTCCCAACCAGGATAATCCATTGATGGATGTGGCTGAAGTAAAAGGAACCCCGATACTGGGTGTGGATGTATGGGAGCATGCCTATTATCTGAAATATCAAAATAAACGTCCCGACTATCTCACAGCAATCTGGAATGTAATCAACTGGGATAAAGTGGCAGAAAGGTTTGAAGCCGTATAAAACAAAACACCCAAAAAGAAAAAAGTCTTCTACTTATAGGTGGAAGACTTTTTCTGATGTAATAACTTATTTACATTTCGCCATTATTTCATCCATTATTTTATCTGCTTTTTCATCCATCTCTTTATCGTCTTTTTTATCCGCATACTTTTTTTCCATTTTTTCGCCATAAGCTTCCATCTCTTTTTGTAGGTCTTCCATTTCTTTTTTCACCTTTTCATCTGACTGATCTTTTGCAGCTAATTGCTGGGCTTTGCACCGCATATTTGCAAATTTTTTTACATCACTTTCAAAAGATGAACCACCCCCGCAGGATGACATACTTACAACAACAGCCAATATAGCCATTGAAAGAAAATTTTTTTTCATGTAGATTGTTTTCGGTTATTAATTAATGATTCTAAAACAGGCAATAGTATTATTACCCGCTACAAAATAGACTTAATTTTCAAAATAAAAAAAGCGGTTCAGGGAACAGGATCATAACCACTGCCGCCCCATGGATGACACCGGCTTATTCTTTTGATAGCCAGCCACATTCCTTTAAACACACCATGTTTTTTTAATGCCGCTGCTGCATAATGAGAGCAGGTGGGAGTATAGCGGCACTTAGGGCCAAGCCATGGAGAAATAACCCATTGGTAAATTTTTATCAGCAGTATAAACGGCAGGCTTAATATGCGGAGAAAGGTTTTCATGTTGTGCCAATAATCTCCTCACAGAGTTTATTCAACGCTTTACCTGTTTTATCGAACACTTCCTTGTATTCAGGCAGCCCTTTGCCAGTATAAATAAAAAAAATAATCAGTTGCTTTTTTTGTTCTGACAGTTTTTCTACCAGCAATTTTTTTTGCAGCCGATAAGCTTCCCGCATCAGCCTTTTTACCCTGTTCCTCTCGACTGCTTTTTTAAAATTTCTTGTACTCACACCAGCACCAAATTGCAATACATTGTCTTTGTCATTTACAGATAAGTAATGAATTCTGAATGGCGCCAGCGTAAATTTCTTACCCTCACTGAATAGCAGTTCAGTTTGCTTCCGGCTTTTCAGCCTTTCTTCTTTTCCTAAGGTAAATTGCTTTGACACAAATAAAAAAAGCTCCGACAAATATCGGAGCTATAAATATAGTGAGCTTCCTGTTCCTTGCTTTAGAATACCAGGATGTATATCTTATTTCAGCTTGCTCTCATCAGAAACCGTTAGCTTTTTACGACCTTTTGCACGGCGGCTTGCCAGTACTTTGCGTCCGTTAGCTGTAGCCATACGTTTACGAAAACCGTGTACGGTTTTGCGGCGTTTGTTGTGAGGCTGGAATGTACGTTTCATAATTAATTCTCGTTTTACCGCCGAAGCGGGGTTTTGAAATACGGCCGGGAGAACGGACCAGGTTTCAATTTCACCAGCAGGTCACCACACTTGCTGTTTGTGAAAGGACGGCAAAGGTAAGGGTTGAAACCCAAAAGAAAGGGGCTAAAAGAAGGAAAATTCAGGCTTTTTGAGAACTGCTGATAATCAAGGCTTCAAACCTCCAGATCAACATGCTTTGAGTTTACAGGACCATTGTAGAAAATAGCAGCATGATTATTAAAATCAGTGGTTGAGTCAGTAGTATAAAACTCCCGTTGGCCATTTTTACTGCATCTGGCTTCCATTTCCGGGTGGCGGTTGAGATAGTTAGCAAGGCTCGAAGCCACTATTTCTCCCTGTGAAACTAACCTGACCCCGACAGGCAGGTACTCTTCAATTTTTTGCTTCAAAAGCGGATAATGAGTACAAGCCAAAAGGATAACGTCTATATCCTCCCCTTTTTCAAATATGTTGTGGATGTTCTTTTTTATAAAGTAGTCGGCACCATGGTTTTCATATTCATTGTTCTCAACCAGTGGCACCCACATGGGGCAGGCTTCCTGGTACACTTTCAGGTCAGGAAAAAATTTGGCTATCTCCATGGGGTAGGATTCAGAAACCACGGTTCCATTTGTAGCCAGAATGCCTGCACTTTTTGTTTCGGAAAATGCGCCAATTATTTCTGCTGTCGGTCTTATCACCCCCAACACTCTTTTATCAGACGCTATTTCGGGTAAATCATTTTGTTGAATAGTTCTCAGGGCTTTTGCGGAAGCGGTGTTACATGCAAGAATTACCAGTGAGCATCCCTGACCAAAAAACCATTTAACGCATTGCAGGGTATAATGATAGACCGTATCAAATGAACGGTTACCATAAGGTGCCCTCGCATTATCGCCAAGATATAAGTAATCGTACTGTGGCAGTTGATTAATGATCTCTTTAAGCACAGTCAAACCGCCGTAGCCTGAATCAAAAACACCGATAGGACCTGCTTTTTGCATACTGCAAAAGTAGTGATTGGATATGGCTATGCTCAAAAAAATGCCCCGGCAAAATTGCCGGGGCACTCAATCATTCAAAAATTATTTATTTGCCAGTCGGCTTAGGAATAGGCACTTTTAATTTTGCTGCTACCAATCCAATCATATCATCTGCATCAGGTGCCACCAGCAATGCTTCTTTGGTCATTACATGGGTGTAGCCCTTTTCTTTAGCTACCAGTTTTACAGCATCATAGACTTTCCTGTAAATGGGAGACAGGTATTCATTTTGCTTTGATTCTAATGCCTGGTTAACCAATTGTTGCCAGTTTTGTATCTGGTATATAAGCGATGGCAATTCTTCTTCAATCTGCTTGCGTACAGCGGGGGGTGTTTTTAAAGAATCACGGTATACACTGTCTTTATACTGATACAAAGAGACAATTGTAGCATATTTGGGATTAATTGAATCCGCCTGGTAACGTTCCAGCAAAGAATCAATCTTCGCTGTTTCAGGCATAATGGCTACCATATCATCAATCCGGATGTAACCAATTTTAATTTGCGCATTAACATTACTGCTACCCGCCAGTAAAAGACCTGCACTTAATACAAAAGCTGTAAGGAATTTTTTCATTTGGTTTGTTTTTTGTCCCGACTTTTCGGATTTATTAGCTTTATTATGATTAATAAAGAAGGCCGTTAGTTGCGCCGTTCTCATTTATTTAACACTTAACGAACCCCCAGATCTTTCAAGACATCTTCACTCTTATCCAATTTAGGGTCGGCAAATATAATGGTAATTCCCTCACTTTTGTCCATCACAAAATCATAGCCCCGTTGCACTGCCATTTTCTGTACGGCGTTATACACTTTGTCTTGTATGGGCTTTATAAGTTCCTGTCTCTTTTTGAACAGATCTCCCTCAAAACCAAAGCGTTTACGCTGTAAGTCACGGAGGCTTTTTTCTTTATTGAACAACTGGTCTTCCCGTTTTTTCTTGAGTTCATCACTTAGCATTATCTGCTCGGCCTCATATGCTTTGTACATATTGTCCAGCTCTGTTTGCTGGGCGTCAATATCTTTTTGCCAGCCGGCAGCTATATCATCAAGTTGCTTTTGAGCCTCTTTATAATCGGGCATTTTATCAAGTATATACCTTGTATCAATGATGGCATACTTCTGTGCCTGTGCAGTAACAGTTACTAGCATCAGGCTACATACGGCAATCAGGATTTTTTTCATGGTAATAAATTTTCGGATGTTGAATATACAATTTCAGCATTAATCAGGTTCGTATCCTAGCATAAAGGTAAAACGGGATGCTCCTTTAAATCCTGACTGTCCCGGGGTAATACGGTCAAGGCCTATACCATAGTCAAAGCCAAGCAGTCCAAACATTGGCAGAAAGAACCTCATACCAACACCTACACTACGGCGAAGGCGAAATGGGTTATAGTCTTTATAATCATGCCACCCGTTAGCCGCCTCAAAGAAAGACAATGCATAGATAGTACTGCTGGGATTTGTTACCAAAGGAAAACGCATCTCCAATGTGTACTTGTTGAACATGATAAAGAACTTATTGGCATTTTGCTGGTCCGGGTTCACTGTTGGATCTGAGGACTCATAAACAGGATAACCGCGGTGAGCAACAATATCATAACCCAGTAAGCCGAAATTATTCGTCAGCCCTGCATCACCCACCTGGAAACGTTCGAATGGTGAATAATCCAACTTATTATTATAGCGACCCATGAAACCATACTTAGCAGCAAGTTTCAGCACAAACTGGCGGTTCTTTTCTGCACCCATTGGCTTCCCGATTGGCACATACCATTCTGCGTTGAATTTCCATTTATGATACTCCGGAGTTTTATAAGGATTAGCTGAGTTAACCAGGTTCTTATTGAATAAAGAGTAAGGTGGTGTGAACTGAACACTTGCCATAAGGTTAGAACCGCTGGTTGGGAAAATGGGATTGAATACGGAAGATCGCTGCAGGGTAATCTTCATACTGATGTTGCTGGATGTACCATCTTTCAACCCTTCAAAAATCGGGTAGTTTCGCAGTTTATATTGGGTAATGTTCAAAGTGTAAACAAGACTAAAGAAATCATCAGGCCATTTTAATTGTTTACCCAATGAAACGGAGAATCCGGTTGTCTTCAGATAATTAGTGTCTGACTTTGCCCTGTCTATCTGTCCGGTATAAGGATCAAAAGCGTTGGAATACTTACTGTTATTGATACCGAACGTAAGTGAATTTCTTTTTTTGCCTCCCAGCCAAGGTTCTGTAAAAGAAGCACTCATAGAACGGTATGCCCTTCCGTTTGACTGAATACGAAGACTTAGTTTTTGTCCGTCACCTGTTGGCAATGGATCCCAAGATGATTTCTTCCATATATTCCTGATTGAGAAATTATTAAAAGTTACACCGAGTGTTCCGGTAAGACCTACTCCACCACCCCATCCTGCAGATAATTCTAACTGGTCAGATGATTTTTCTTCAAGCTTCCAATTGATATCAACCGTACCATCATCAGCATTAGGAACTACTCCGGGATTAATTGTCTCCTGGTTGAAGTATTGCAGGTTGGCCAATTCCCTTTGTGAACGAATAAGGTCAGAACGACTGAATAATTCACCCGGAACAGTTCTCAGTTCACGGCGTATTACATGGTCTTTTGTTTTTTCGTTTCCTGCAATTGTTACATTCTTGATTCTTGCCTGCGGGCCTTCCGTAATCCTTATCTCATGGTCAATAGTATCGTTATAAACGGCGGTTTCCACAGGTTCTACTCTAAAGAACAGGTAACCATCATCCATGTATAAACCACTGATGTCTCCACCTTCCTGTGCAGCTTCTTTACCAAGTCGTTTGTTGAGGATATCAATATTATAAATATCTCCTTTGTTAATGCCGAGATACAGATTAAGAATAGAATCAGAATATTTGGCATTCCCTTTCCAGGTAATATTGCCGAAGTAATACCTTTTGCCTTCATCCACTTTCAGGTCAACATTGATGTTGCCTGTGTTTGTATTTACCGTTGTATCTGCAATTATTTGAGCGTCACGGTATCCTAATGAGTTATAAAAATCAAGCACCTTGTTTTTATCCTCATCAAACTTGGTTGTATTAAACTTTGCGCCACTGAGTTTGAAGCGGAAATAAGGGTCTAATAATCTTTTTGTTTTGCTGAGTGAAAGAAACCCCCACTCTTTAACATATTGCCTGAATGAAAAAGGTTTGCTTTCTCCGTAAGGGCTTGGCGTATTGTCCTTATCCAGGGTAATCTTGCTCATTTCTTTGGTCCCCTTCATTTGCTTTTTTAAGCGAAGGCCATCAACATTGGTATTTCCAAAGAACCTGATATTATCTATATGAACTTTTTTGCCTTTATTGACATAGATGTTCATCGCATTAGAGTTAGCAAAAACAGTGTCAGGAAGCTCCTCAATTCTTACTGTTACATTCTGGTAAGCTTTATCAGTATAAAATTTTGTAATCCTCTCAACGATTTCACGGCGGGTATTTTCGGTGATGATCGTTTGCTTGGCCAGGTTTATCTTTCCGAGTATCTCTTCTTCCTCTGATTTTTTAATACCGATGAATTTAAAATTTCCAAGGCGGGGGCGTTCAACTACATTTACTTCCACCCACACTTTATCATCCTCTACCTTCGTAACAAATACCTGCACACCCGAAAAAAACTTCTGCCGCCATAATGCTGCAATGGATTTGGCAAACAAATCGGTGCCCGGATGTATGAATTTATCGCCGGGCTGCAAATTTGTAATTGAGTAAACAATGGAAGTGTCAAGGTGCCTGATTCCGGTGATCTTTATATCAGCAATGGTATATTCTTTGGCAATTTTGGAATCCCGCCATTCTATAAGCTTAGGGTCTACAGAGGTCGGATTGGCAGTATCCGGTACTTGTGCTTTCACCGTAAAAACGGATACGAGGACAGTCATCACAGTAGCACTAAGTCTTAGTAAAAATCTTTGCATGTTTGATTGTTCAAAGTCAGTCTCAAAATGTGCCGAAGCAGCCCTAAAATGTTGCTTTACAGGCTCACCCCCTGCCTACCGGCAGGCAGGCTTCTGGTTGAGGCGGCAAAATAACGGTAAAAAATTGAAGTCTTTGTTAAAGAAAGAAGGGAATAGTGAAGATGAAAGGAATCTAATGGCAAAAGAGCCCTATTTTCTATATTCTAGCCTGCTACAACCTGTTCGCTGGTCTTCCCAAACCGCCTTTCCCGGCCCTGGTAGTCCAAAATTGCCTCATATAGGTTCTCTTTTCTGAAATCAGGCCAGCGGACGTTGGTGAAATACAGCTCCGCATAGGCCAGTTGATAAAGCAGAAAATTGCTAATCCGGTATTCGCCGCTGGTCCTTATCATAAGTTCAGGGTCGGGAAAGCCGCTGGTGCACAGGTATTGCTGAAGGGTGTCCTGATTGATGTTTTCAACCTTTAAACGGCCACTTTTTACCTCCCAGGCAATGCTTTTTACAGCATTAAGCAGTTCCCACCTGCCACTATAACTTAGTGCCATAATCAGGTTTAGTCCAGTATTATCTTTTGTAATTTCTAAGGCTTCATTCAGCTCTTTCTTGGCATATTCCGGCAACATATTCATATCCCCAATCACATGCAAACGGATATTATTTTTATCAAGGCTTTCTACTTCTTTGCGAATAGTGCTAACCAACAGTTCCATTAATCCAATTATTTCATACTCTGGGCGGTCCCAATTTTCTGTTGAGAAAGCATATAGTGTCAGGTACTCAATGCCAAGTTCAGCACTTCCTTCCACAATATTGCGGACACTCTCCACCCCATGAAAATGACCGAAAAGGCGATCCTCTCCTTTTTCTTTTGCCCACCTGCCGTTTCCATCCATAATGATAGCAATATGGCGGGGCAGATTGTTCTTATCTATTTTTTCCAGTAATTCTGACATTTTATTGGTTGTCATAAGCGGAACACAAAGTTATTACGGAATAACCGCATTCAAAGTAATTAGCTAAAAAAAGAAATGCCCCCTTTCGGGAGGCATTTAGTAATGCTCTATGTATCAACAGTAATATTTATTATGACTTTAGTTTCTTCCCCAAACTGCAATCCTTGATCTTCCTCTCAGGTATCCTTTTGTTTCATACCAGAACTCGATTTTGGTAAGATGTCTCAATCCGCCATCCATGTCAATTACACGGCTTTCGCTACCCTGGGCAAAGCGGTTGCGTAGCTCTACATCCTGCACAGTTCCGTTATCAAAATGTATTTTCATGTTATACATTTTTAATGGGCCATCCGTTACTTTTAGTTTTATCTGGCGCACATCATCTTTCCAGTTTCCGAAATGAATAACATCATGGTCAACCCCAAAGCCAACTTTTTTATCTTCAAGGAAAAACCATTCCCCTGGTGCTTTTTTTGTGACAGAGGTTGTTGTAAAAGCGGTAGTCAATGAAAAAACTGCAGCTAAAACTGTACTGCATAAAATGGTTGTCAGGCGCATAGTAATAAGTGTTTGGTTAATGAATATTTATTTGTGTGATAGACCATAGCTTAATCGTAGTGGTTTAACGGTACTGCTAAATAAATACAATACAGGTAGCTCTTAATAACCCTTCTGGGTGAATTTTACCACTTAACCAAAACTTAACTGTTGTCTATTTCGCCGTTGGGCATTTATAAGACTGCAGATTGAAGGTAACATGAAACATAGCCGTTACAAACTGGTCTTTTTGTTTGCTCATACCCCTGGCCCGTCCGGGAATACCGATGGGCTCGCCTAATTCATACGATCTGTCACTTAATAATTGTGCATTAGAAGTGCTGCCATCCGGGTTAAGGGTAAACGCTGCAGGGTCAACATAGGTCTTACTTACATCATCAAGGTAATCTGTGTTGGTAAACCGATGCAATATTTCAAATCCTATATTAACTCTTTCATTGAAGGAATATTTTACCCCGCCGCCAAAAGGAATACATATACCCATTGAACTGTATTGCTTACGGTCCGGATATAAACTGCTTCCCTGCCCCTCTGTACCCAATTGTCGCAGGAATATTTTTTCGCCCCGCAAGTAGGCATAAGGATCATAACTAAAGATACCCGCACCAAAAGTGATATACGGAGTAAAGTTATACTGCGGCTCACCCGGCATGAAACGGAAGAAATTAAAATCTCCCTGTAAAGTCACTTCCCAAACCTTGCTGTTAAAGCTCAGGTTGCGGCTGTACATATACTGATTGTGGGTGTTGTATTGATCTGAATAGCCTAACTGGGCGAAACTTGCCCCGAGTCTCAAAGCAATATAGTTACCGAAGTTTTTGCGGAAGAAAACACTGGCGGCCACTTTAGCCCTGTTAAGACGGGCTTTTGTGTTCAAATCGCCAAAATAATGGCCAGCCCCAACGCCAAAACCAAACTCACCTTCCTGTACCACAGCATCTTGTGCTGAAAGGCGGGTACCGGAAAAAAGGGCAATGGCTGAGAAAACAACAGCAGCAATAAACTTTTTCATCATAACTTAAAAAATGATTCGGGATTAGCTTAGAACGATAAAAGTAAGATTTTCTTGTAATTGAGTCACTATTTAGTTCCTTTTATCGAGGCCCCAGGTAAGTTTATTTCGGAGGGTTTGAAGGAAGTTATTCTCACTCAGGCGGACCAGGTTGATATCAAAACTCTCCTTTTTTACGGCTAACTGAACGTCTTTGCTTACAATTTCCCGCCTTGAATCAAGGGCACAGATAATCTGGTCGGAACGGCTTTCAATTTCAAACGAGATGATATTGTTATCCGGCACAATGATTGGCCGGACATTCAGGTTATGAGGCGCAACGGGTGTAATTACAAAACTACCAGAATCCGGAAATACGACCGGGCCGTTACAGCTTAGCGAATAGCCGGTAGAACCGGTTGGAGTGGCTACAATCAAGCCGTCTGCCCAATATGTATTCAAAAACTCCCCGTTCAGGTAAGTGTGAATTTTTATCATTGAAGCCACATCTCTTTTGTGCAGCGAAAATTCATTCAGTGCATAGGGCACATTGCCAAACAGCGGCAAACTGGCATCCAGGTGAATCATTGTCCTTTTGTCGGTAACATAGGTCCTATTAGCAATGGCTTTCACTGCGGTCTTTACTTCCTCCCGGCCGATACTGGCAAGAAACCCCAATCTGCCAAAATTGATTCCCATGATGGAAATATTCTTATCCCGTACCAACGTAACGGTATCCAGCAAAGTGCCATCACCACCAAGACTGATAATAAACTCGATCTCTTCCGTTAAGTCTTCGGAAAGAGAAAATGTTTTAGTGTCGGCAGGTAATTGAATGCTTTTTTTAATCTGTTCAAAAAAAACACTGAAAATAACCGGTTCAATTTTCTGGTTAGCGAGTTCATCAAAAAAAGATTGAACATCTTTTCGCTGTTCGTCCTCCATTACCCGGCTATAAATTGCTGCTTTCATTTATCAGAAGATAGTCTTGCGGTGTAAAAATAGACCGTTTTGTCCTAATGAATTAAACGTCCACTCAAGTTTGAAGGTAACATCATAAAAGGTAAGAATGTCGATACCAAATCCGCCGGAGTACAACATTTTATTTGACAACGAATTTTCTCCCGGTTGCGGATTGTGTACATATCCGGCATTGCTATATACTTTTCCAAAAATGCGGACGGGGATCTTTTGCTGCTCTTTCCCTTTTTTCCCCGCCGGTGTTTTAATATTAAAATTCAACAATTCCCTTGTCAGCGTTGTTTTCAGATATCCTCCCGCCACCCCATCAATTACAAAATATTCATAGCCCTGCATGAATATATCACCATAACCAAGAAACCGCTGATTAAAATAAGGCTGCTTAAAAGGCAGCTTTATTCCACCATATCCATTCAGTGAGAAATATGTTTTGGAAGAGAATGGCCAAACAGCCAGTCCTTTTACATTCAGCTGCCAGACATTGATGATATTATTAAACCCACTCTTACTAATTGAAGCCTGTGCAGCATATCCCTTTGTTGGATAGGGAATATAATCAAGGTCAAAATAACTAAGGCTGTAATAAACAGAAGGAAAACTGATACTGTTATGGCCCGTTTTAAAAAAAGTGGGGTTTAGTTTCACGATAGTATCCGTAATCTGTTCGGATGAATAACTAATCCCAAAGCTATGTCTCGTCCGGATTGCTTTTCGGTAAGTAAGGTCAAGGCTTGCATTTGTAAAACTGCGTATATAACGGTCGCCGTCTTTCACAAAAACCTGTTTGTCATTGATGGTATTATAGTTGATCTCCCGGTTTTTTCCGGTGGCAAAAGATAACTTCATCCCCCACATCAGTTTTTTGTCTATGTATGGCCTTTCATAACTAAAGGAATATTGTTTGGTGTAACCGCTGACAAGACTGACACGGATTTTATCGTTTCGGCCTGTGGCATTGTTGTAACGAAACTTCAGTCCATAATTCACCCGGCTCAGGTCAGCTTTTTGCTCCACCAGCCATTGATTCAGGTTTCTGTCTACCGGTTTAAAATAAGGAACAGGGAATAAAAACCATCTTTCGTTCACATCCACAACCACATTGATCCGGGTGCCTTCTATATTTTCTGCGGCTACAATAACGGCATTGAAAAGAGCAGTATTCATCAGCTGACTGCGGGCTGTTTCAAATTTTTTGACCAACGCCTCCAGCGTAAGTTGTTCGCCGGTTTTAAAAGGTATTTCCCGCAAAATGATGGCTTCTTTTGTTTTCTTATTTCCGGTCAGTACAATATCACCTACCATTATAAGTTCTGAAGAATTTGCATTAATGGTATCCTCAGGGGTTTCAATCAATGACTGTTGTGCCTGAAGTGAGCAACAGCACATCAGCATTGCAATAAAAAAAAGATGATATTTTTTTTCCCGTAGCATAGGCTGGTTTCAGCAAGAGGTCTAAATTAAAAGATAATCTGCAACCCTGTTCTAAAATACGGGAAAACCTGTTCAGATCAGATCTTAAGATAATTCATCAGGTTGTCGTAGTTACTACGCAATTCGTTGGCATATAACTCTTCACCAAAGAAGTACTTCACATTGTAATTATACCGCTGAAAAGTGGCCACAATATCAGATACCTCAGGCTTGTTAATGCGGATGGTCACCTGCATCATTCCCGTTTCAGCATCATTAGAAGTATTTAACTGGGTTATTTGTGCATCATTTGTTTCCACGAGTTTGCTGATCTCATTAAATGAATACTGGTTACTTTCCATTTCCAGCACAATTAATCCACCCGGTTCGCTGAGGCTCATGAATTCGGAAGAGAATTTCAGCAATTCATTATAGGCTACCGTTCCAAGCAATTCGTTTTCTTCTGTCACCACGGGTACCACACTCAGACCGCTGTCGGCCGCCACCTGAACAGCTTTCAGGAAATGTTCATCTCCTTTTACAGATATGTCAGAAAAAGATTGCTGAAGTGTTGAAAGTTCATCATTATCATTCTCTGCCAGCAGCAGGTCTTCTTCGCTGATAATACCAATGTATTTATCGGCTTCAGCAATTGGCAGATGGGTGACATGATTGTCGTTCATCATTTGCAATGCCTGGTACACCTTGTCGGTAAGACGGAGGTAAGGAAGTGTCTGAGATATTAGTTCCCGGGTTAACATGGATAGCGGCTTTATTTTTCAATACTGCCTGGCGTTGTACCCGGCAGCACAGTACAGACAACAACGATCAGGCAACTGTTGCAGGTTCGTTGAGCTTTTTTAAAAATTTATGCAGGATTGCATTGAACTCTTCGGGTACTTCCATCATGGGGGCATGCCCACATTTATCTACAAAATGCAATTCACTGTTGGGAATTAACTTATGAAACTCCTTCGCCACAAACGGCGGAGTGATGGTATCGTTATTTCCCCAAACCAATAACGTCGGTTGTTTGATTTGATTGAGTTCTTCACCCAGGTTATTTCTGATAGCACTCTTTGCCAAGGCAATAATCTTAATTGCTTTTAGGCGGTTATTGGTAATGCTGTACACCTCATCCACCAGCTCTTCAGTAGCCATTTTAGGATCGTAAAATGTCAGTTCTGTTTTTTTACGGATATACTCCCTGTCGCCCCGTTTTGGATAGCTGTCGCCCATACCATTTTCAAAAAGACCGGAACTGCCGGTTAGTATCAGCGATTTTACTCTTTCAGGATGTTTCAATACATGCACCAGGGCAACATGTCCACCCAATGAGTTGCCTAAAAGGTGAACATCTTTCAAATCCCTTGCTTCTAAAAATTTGTTTACAAACTTGGCCAGACCGCCCACCGATGTGTGCAGGATATCCATTTCCAGCAAAGGCAGCATTGGCACAATAACCTTATTATGCTGGCGGAAATATTCTATCAGGCTTTGAAAATTACTAAGTGCTCCAAAAAGGCCATGCAAAAGCACCAGCGGCTCCCCGTTGCCCTCTTCCACATACCTTAATTTATCGTGTTGTTTGATTTCGTACTCCATAGCAGTCAATTCTGTACTTTCTCTGTTTGCTAAATTAGTCGTTTTGACGCAAAATATCAGCAGTTTACTGCATAAAGCAATGCCGGTCAGGGCAAATATAGGCGCAACAGCTTTGTTTTAGAAACATGTTTTTACTACAGATTAGCCCTATTTCTTATTTATTGTAAACCCTGAATATATTTTCGGGAAAGGGCAATGAATAATTGCAGGGATCTTTTATTGAGAAACTATTTCTCTTGCTACCCCGCCAAAAAATTGTTCTAACTCTCCAAACATATCTTTAAAAACAGGAATGATTGATCCAAAGCCATTGATTGCTTTTGGACCCCAGGGCTGTACAAAAGAATAAGTAACTGATTTATTGATGGTCTCCGGCTGAATCAGCTTCACCTGTTCTGCATAAAAAAGCAGCACACTGAAAACAACGGTATAAATAGCGGCAAATAAAACAATGCCGCCAATCTTATTTACCCAGCCAAGCATGGCTACTTCGATTGTCCTCTCAATCGCATTAGCACCAAGGCGTATCAGCAGAATAACGATGAGAAAGACAATCGCAAACGAAATGATAGGCAGCCATTCATCTGATACTTTAACAGCCTTGCCTATATAACCTGCGACAACAGCTGACAGCTTCATTGCAGCAGCAAGGCCGATAATAACGGCGACCAGTGAAAACAACCCTACAATAAGGCCACGTTGATACCCTCTTAAAACAGCGAACACAATTAGGACTGCGAATATGAGATCTAGGAGCATTCTGTTGTTTGAGGTCTAACGTTTAATAGTTCAGGATTAGTGCCGACCGGTATGCTAATAAACTTTTAAACCTGTTAATATTTCAACCAGTTACTTAGCCAGCAGTTCCTTCACCAGCGAAGAAATGGTTTTACCATCTGCCTTTCCGGCTAATTGTTTTGTTGCCACTCCCATTACCTTTCCCATATCTGCAGGAGAAGAGGCGCCAACCTCTGCAATGATCTTTGATAATTCAGCCTTCACTTCATCTGCAGATAATTGTTTTGGTAAAAATTTCTCTATCACTGCGATCTCCTCTTCTTCTTTCTTCGCCAGCTCCGGCCTGTTTTGCTGTTGGAATATTTCCAGCGAGTCTTTTCTGCTCTTTACCAGTTTTTGCAGCAGCTTTGTTTCTTCTTCTTCGCTTATTTCACCCCTTGCTCCTTCTGAAGTTTTTGCGATAATAATAGCGGCTTTGATAGCCCTCAGGCTTCTTAGTGCCGCTTCATCTTTTGCCAGCATGGCTGTTTTAAGGTCAGCCATTATTTTTTGTTCGAGACTCATATCAAATTTGGTTTTGGTTACTCAGCTTTATTTTCTTTCAGTTGCTTTTCCCTGAACTTATCATAAAAATCTTTGGCAAACTTTTTCATCTCCTCCACCTGTTCGGCATATTTGGTGGCCCGGCCATATGTATCTGCCATCGTCATCATGGTCTGGTAAAAGAAATCGGCCATCTCATCCACCATCATGTCTTTTGTCCACAGGTCAATGCGTAAAGCTGCCTTTTCTGCTCCATCCCAGAAAGAGATCATCATCGCCTTAGCCTTCTGTGCATTTTCCGCTGATGTATCCGTTGCACTCCAGGCAATAGAATCCGGCACCCTGTTTTCATCGGTCATTACATCAATAGTGATTGTTGATTTAGTCATACTTATAATTAAAGGAGGGCAAAGATAACAACAGCAATACACTTATTACCGGCAAGCCTTCAGGATGGTTTGCCAGAGCAGTTCAGCCGTTCTGTCCCAGCTATACCCCCGTACTATCTGTCTTCCTTTTTGAATCAGCTCTTTGCGGCGGTTTTCATCTTTATACAACAACATCATTTTATCAGCGATATCTGTATGGCTGGCTGCATCAGCATACAGGGCCGCCTCCTTTGCAATTTCCTGCATTGCAGAGTCCGCAGAAGTAATAACCGGCACATCACATTGCATTGCTTCCAGCACCGGCACACCAAACCCCTCAAATAATGAAGGATAAACCAATCCATATGCCGAACCAACTATTCTTACCAGTTCATTTTCTTCCACATAACCAGTCATCACCACATCATTCCTGTACTTGTATGATTTCAGGCTTTCTTTGAATGATTCGTATTTCCAGGCCAGCCTTCCCGTAATAACCAACTTCATATTCGTCTGCTGTCTTTTCTTAAAAACAGAAAATGCTTTCAGCAGGTTTATTAAATTTTTCCTGGGATGAATAGAACCTGCATACAAAAAATATTCTTTTCCATCAGTGTATTTATTTTTTGTAGCTGCTTTTTCTTCGCTGCCAGCGGGTTTAAAGATTTCTTTTATTCCGTTATACACCACATTAATCTTAGCTGCATCTGTTTTAAAGTGAGCAACGATATCCTGTTTAGAAAATTCAGAAACTGTGGCAACTGAACTTGCTTTACTTAAAAATTTCGGCACATATCTCTTGTAAAAAAGCAAATGTGATTTTTTGATTGCTGCTGGATAATGCAAAAAAGCAAGATCATGCAGCACCAGGCATTGCGGCACTTTGGTATAAAGAGAACAAAACCCATCGCAGGAGACAAACACATCAGCTTTATACTTCTTCAAAACCGAAGGCACTTTCACATCATACCATAGTTTCCATAATAACGGGTGCCTTGCTGCGGGGCCTGTAACAACTGCTTTTACATTTCCCCCAAATACAAATCTTTCCTCATACGGTCTGTCAAAAATGAAAACGAATTGATGTTCTGAGTGGGTCTTTGTGATTCGCTTGAATGTTTCATAAATGAAATTCCCGTACCCTTCAAGGTAGTCAGCCAGCAGAAATCTCGTATTAACCGCAATAACCATGTGTGGCAGCAAAGGTATGGTTGTATGATTTACGCAGTAAAACATCTCTCTGCCTGTTGCAAAAAATTGAACCTGCTGATTGCTTTTACTTCCCTGTTTTACTACACTTCCATTTCAGAAAAACACAGGAACATTTGCTGTGGATATTCATTAAATACCGGGCACAAAAACGGGCAGTTATACAATTGACTGCTATCAGCGGCCTTTCTACATTTACAGGGTGGAATTAATGGAATACCAAAACCGTAGCTTATGAATTACTCCTATCCCGATTCGCTGGTTACCCTCGCTGCCGCTGTTGCACAGGCCTGTTCATTTCATGACAATCCTGTTAAACAGATTCTAAGCGGGGATTCAAAATTTCTGAAACTAAATACTAACAATCTGCATCATTGCGGCAGAGTTGGTATCAAATTTGATAATATTTCAGCCGGAAAATATTTTGCTCTTATTCATGCAGTTCAGCGATATACTCCCGTGAATAAAGCAACAGAGAAGTATGATGCGTTAATCCCAGCAGAGAGCCACGTTACACCGAAGAAGAATGAATTGGTTAGGGTTTTAGGACGTAACGAGCCATCTGTACTGTGTTAATCAACTTTTCTTTAAACGACCTCTTAGGTGGAAGAGGATGGTGGCTTGTAAAAGGGGCCCAGGTTCGAGGCCCCTTTCTTTTTCCCGGTATTAACAGCTGTTTATTGCCCCGTCTTGTAATACTGGTACTTACTTCCTTTTTTAAACTTCTTTCTCTACATTTGTCGTTATGGATGTAGAAAATATGGAGTACAACACCACCCGGAATCATTTAACTATGAGAGAATATGGCCGCCATGTGCAAAAGATGGTGGAGCATATCATGACCATTGAAGACCCCGAACGCCGGCAAAGAAATGCACAGGCAGTGATAGAATTGATGGGCTTCTTAAACCCTCATCTTGAAAAATGTTGAAGATTTCCGTCACAAGCTCTGGGACCATCTCTTTTTAATATCTGATTTTACACTCGATGTAAAATCTCCTTATCCCATTCCAACAAGGGAAACACTGAAAGCAAAACCAGATCCGCTTCCTTATCCAAAACGGCAGCCTAAATTATTCGCACCTTGGAAAGAACCTGGAAGTGATCATCAATAAAGCTCTGCAGGAAGAAAACCCCGAAAAGAAACTCGGCTTCGCCAATGCCATTGCATACTACATGAAACTGGCCTACAACAACTGGCACAAAGAGATTGTGCATGATGATGCAATACAAAGCGAGTTATCCGCCATTACAGAAGGACAACTTACTTTCACTAATACACCTTATGTAAAAGCTTTCCGTCCGCAGCAGGAAGGCCGTGACAACCGCGGCGGATACGGCAAAAGAGGCGGTGGCAAGTTTCAGCAGACGTGGCGGCGGCGGTGGCCGCAGATGACAGAAGGGATAACCGTGGCGGCGGTGGAGAATTTTAAGAAGAAGAGGTATTAAGTTAATCTGCCTACCGGCAGGTAGGTTCGTTAAATAATTTGAATGGTTAACCGGGAGACCCGTTAACCATTTTTTATTGGTATGCTGCTCCCCTTGTACAGTTACTTTGCAGCAATAACAATTTTCCTGATTAACCAATACCTTGTTTGCATCAATTCCTAATCAACCAATATGCATTCTTTTGAAGTAAGAGGCGGTAAAAAATTACATGGGGAGATCATTCCGCAGGGTGCAAAGAACGAGGCGTTGCAGATCATCAGTGCAGTGTTACTGACACCGGAAAAAGTCACCATCAACAATATTCCCGACATCATTGATGTAAATCTGCTGATAGAGTTGCTCGGCGAAATGAATGTGAAACTGGAACGAATTAGTCGTGACTCCTGCACCTTCCAGGCAGACAATGTAAACATTGATTATCTCCACAGCGAAGCTTACAAAAAGAAAAGCGGAAAGCTGAGAGGTTCGGTCATGCTGGCCGGGCCGATGCTGGCAAGGTTCAGAAAAGCATTTATACCAAAACCCGGTGGTGATAAGATTGGAAGAAGAAGACTCGACACTCATATCACCGGGTTTGAAAAACTCGGTGCCTCCTTTACCTATCATGAAGAAGATGGCTTCTTTCATCTGGAAGCTCCCAACCTGAAAGGTGCTAACCTGTTGCTGGATGAACCTTCTGTTACAGGCACCGCCAATATCGTTATGGCTGCCAGCTATGGCAAGTGGAGCAACTACGATATACAATGCGGCCTGCGAACCTTACATTCAACAGTTGTGCAAAATGCTGAATAAAATGGGCGCAAAAATTTCAGGCATCGGCAGTAATATGCTGACGATAGAAGGCGTCGACTTATCTCGGCGGCACAGAACATCGCATGCTGCCCGATATGATCGAAGTCGGCTCTTTCATCGGCCTTGCTGCGATGACACAAAGCGACATCACCATTAAAGGTGCAGGAATAGAACACCTTGGTATAATTCCGGAAAAATTTCAGCAGCTGGGAATTAAGATGAACTTCAGCGGCGATGATATCCATATCCCTTCGCAGGAAAGTTATGAGATACAAACTTTTCTTGATGGCTCCGTCATGACCATCTACGATCATCCCTGGCCGGGTTTTACACCCGACTTGTTGAGTATCGTGTTGGTAACAGCCATACAGGCCAAAGGTTCTGTGCTCATTCACCAGAAAATGTTTGAGAGCCGCTTGTTCTTTGTTGACAAACTGATTGACATGGGTGCCCGGATTGTCCTCTGCGACCCGCACCGTGCCGTAGTGATTGGACTCGAAAGAGAACAAATGC
Organism: Chitinophagaceae bacterium; assembly: GCA_037045605.1. Classification (GTDB taxonomy): domain Bacteria; phylum Bacteroidota; class Bacteroidia; order Chitinophagales; family Chitinophagaceae; genus JJ008. Next base: position 483,344 of record JBAOHK010000023.1, read on the forward strand.
TGCGGGGCATCACCATGAGTTCTCCGGACATCCGTGCAGGTGTGGCGTTATTAATTGCAGCACTCAGTGCTGATGGAAAAAGCATCATTCAGAACATCGAACAGATAGACCGTGGCTACCAGGATATTGACGGACGATTAAGAAAACTCGGAGCCGATATAAAAAGAATAGAAGGTTAATATGGTAAAAGATATTTTTCAGCAACCCCTCATTCTCGAAAACGAAAGGGTATCGCTGCATCCCATACAGGAAAATGATTTTGACAACCTCCTCCCCTTCTCACTTCAAGAACCGGAGATATGGAAATTCGGTTTACTAACTGCCGCCGGCGAAGACAATCTGCGGAACTATATCAGCGGGGCGGTAAAGAATATGGAAGATAAAAAAGAATACGTCTTTATTGTCTTTGATAAAAAAGCCAATCGTTATGCCGGCAGTACAAGATTCTATGATATACAACAACAGTATTCCTATACTCAGCTTGGTTACACCTGGTACGGAAAAGAATTTCAACGCACAGGACTCAACCGCCACTGCAAATTATTATTGCTTCAGTTTGTGTTTGAAGAATGGGGACTGGAAAGACTGGAGTTCCGGGCACATGCAGGCAATCAAAGATCCATTGATGCCATGAAAGCCATCGGCTGTGTAACAGAAGGAATACTCCGCAACCACATGCCAACGGTAGATGGCTCCCGCAGGGATAGTATTGTACTAAGTATTCTGAAAGATGAGTGGTTTGGCGGAGTGAAGGAAAGGTTACAAAAGAATACTTATTAAGCAAGCATTTGCTCAGTTTTGAATTGAAGATTAGCTCTTTTCTGTGCAAGCAATTGAGTGTATTTATTGAATAAGCTGCCATTTTTTGGCTAACCTATACCAACAGATAAATTTGAATACAGGTCTGGTAATGGGTGCTTTGTTGGTTTTTAAAAATCAACACCTTATCCTAAAAACCACAAAACCCGGACTCATTGGCGCCTCACCCGGATTAACTGGCACAGAAAAAGACTTGTTGGCAAGCAACCCGAACCAACCCAATTTCATTTCGAAAACCACCGGCATAAAGGCAGTTGGCAACTGTATTAATTTACTAATACAAAAGCCCCCCAGTAATATGGCTGCGGCATTGTTTCCTTCAATATTTTCTGTGCATACAAAAATGCTTCCTGGGAGTTTTTTGTTTCCATCCAGTTCTCATAAAATGCAGTCATCAGTTGCAATGTAGCCTGGTCATCTACTTTCCAAAGGCTCATAATGATCTTACTCACACCCGCCACCTGGAAGGCACGGCTGAGGCCATACACCCCCTCGCCATTCACAATCTCACCGGTACCTGTTTCGCAGGCACTCATCACCACCAGTTGCGTTCCCTGCAAATCAAGGTTCATCGCTTCATAAGCATATAGCACACCATTATTGCTGCCGGTAAGTGCAGGCTCTTCATTGTAAACAGCAGCTGCACCATTGAACAATAACCCGGAACGTAACAAAGGATTATCCCTGGCACGGGACACCTGCACACCCATGCTCATATCCTTACCCATGTCTACATTGGCATTAAAAAAACCATGCGTAGCGACATGCATCAGGGCAGGGCGAACAGCAGATTTAATATTTTCTTCTGAAGCTGCCTGGTCGGTGAAAACCCGGAAAGCTATTTGTTTGCCGGATAATAAAGACCCTATTCTCATCACTTCATTTTTGGAGCCTGGCAGTGGTGGCAATAAAATATCATTACCAAATTCCGGTGAACCTACCAGCAATGCGCTTTCCTCATTTACCCCAGTACGAAGCACAGAAGTTGCCGTGGCAACATACTTTGTATTGGAAAGCAATACCAGGTTATACGCATCCAATATGTACTTGCCGTCAGCCTGTTGAAGTGTATTCAGGTTAATACTATTGTAAACACCATCTACTGAAATATAAACCGTCTTTATGTCGCCAAGGGCAGTTGCAACCGGTTGCCAGTAGTTACCATAAGCTTTTGTATCAGCCACCTTAGCCCGGATAGATCTTTTGTAAACAGAACAGTATTTCTCCAGGTCAGCCCCATTACCTATGCGAAGTAATTGCGGGGTTGCATTCCCTTTTTTTACGATCAGTGCAGCATACTCCGCTTCTCCCTTTTTATCCCCGTAATAATGCGCCACCTTCATAATCTCAACAGCCGCTTCGCCATCTTTCAGTGCTGCTCTTACATTATCAAAATGTACTTCTGGCTGCGCATATTCTTTAGCAAACCGGGCCGATCTGCCAGACAATTCTTTTTCCATCGCATTGGCTCGTTTTTCCAGGTCGCCGAGATCGATATTGTCTTCTTTCAAATCTTCCAGCGGCGAACTATAATAATTGCCAATGGTATTTTTCAGATCAAGCCATTGATTGAACAAACGCCGGGTGGCTGTGTCATTACCATTAAGAATAATATCTCTCGTCAACCGGGTTGAGTTAATGACAATACCTTTTGTTTTGATCCAGAGATCGTAAGCGTCTTTCAATAAAAAGGAGTTCGCCTGCCCGGCTTCCATCACAAAAGAGAGATAAGCGTCAACATTGGGCTTCAGGCTTCGCCAGAAATTGGCTTTTTCCGGTTCACTCATTGTCTGGAAAAAAGAATTAACCAAAAACAGGTAACCGCTGATAGCTTTCTGAAAATGTTTTGCTGCATTGTTATCATCTGAAAGGCTTTGTTCGCAGGCAGCCAGTTTCATAAGACTGCCGAGGTAATCTTTGTGTTTATCACCCAATGTTTTTTCTCTTATAGCAGATATTTTTTCAAATACTGATCTTGCATTTTCATATTCCCTTTCAGAGAGGTAATAGTCACCAAAATTCTCCAGTGCCTTTGCATAAGTGGGGTGGTCTTCGCCATACCTTCTTTTAACTTTATCTGCCACTTCATCCAGGAATTTTATCACCCCGGCATCTTTTTTTTGCATTTTTAAAGATCCGTAATACACCAGCACATTGTTATAATCAGGATGGTCTTCCATTTCTTTCTTCTCCATACCTGTCAATGCCTGTTGGTAATAGGCTTCGGCCTTATCTAAATTTCCTGATTCCTGTTCCAGCAAGGCCCGGTTTGTCAATATCCTTTCATAGTCTATATAATTGGCCGATAAAACGGCTTCTCCCAGCTTTAAGGCTTCATCCAGTAATGCAATTGCCTCTTTCGTTCTTCCTAATTCTGCCAGCAACATTGCCCTGTTGTTTACCACAATCACATATTGCAATGAATTAACGGTAAATAATTTTTTGAATGTCGGCACCAGGTAGTTGAACATCCTCTCCGCTTCATCATATTGCCCCAGGTCTTTTTTCAGCACCGCCATATTGTGCAGGCTGTTGATATATTCACGGCTGGTTTTGCCGAATGTCTTTTCCCGTATATCCATCGCCAGCCTGAGCAATGTTTCAGCAGCTACATACTTACCACGGGTCTGGTACATCATTCCAACGGTAGAAGCGGCGCTGGTGTATAATTTTTTCATTTTATCATCCATCTTCGATGGATCGGCACCACCAGCAAGTATTTTATAAAGTCCATAACCCGAATTAGTAGTTTGAGGAAATGAATTTGCGGCATATAAATACCGTGCCGCGGCATTAAAATATTTTCCATTGTAATAAGCAAGGTCGCCTGTCTCCATAAATGACTCATTGATGTATTGCTTCAGTTTCATTCCGTCATAAGCCATCTGCGACTGGTCGGCGAAAGAGATAGAGTATTTGAGTTCTGTATATTGAGGGCCTGCAGTGTTGTTTTGCAGGTTGGCAGTTTGCGAAGAAACAGGCATAACCATTAGTAGCCCCGGAAATAAGACAAAAAACTTTTTAAAGAAATAGCTCCTGTTCTTCATAACATAGTATGCTTGCTTGTATGAAAGATAAATTTTAGTTGGGCAATTAAAAAAAACTATATTTAATCTTCTTCGTTACCCCTTCTAAGCCAGCTTCCAACCCGCAGGAAACATCACCACTTAAAACTGTTTTTATGAGACGGACCATTTATTGTATGCTCGCCTTTTTACTACTGTGTCCTGTTATTTTATTTTCCCAGGGATTGCGGGAAGGCAAACAAAACTCACCGCTTCCTTACTTTGATAAAAATTCGGATGGATATGTTGTGCTCCGGGACGGCTCCCGCCTGGAAGGAACTATTTCTATAAAAAATTATGAGAAAGAAGGAGGTATTTCTTTGACCGACAGGTCCGGGCAGAAATACAAGGTAGATGTAAGATCCTTATCCAGCTGGGGTCTTAATATGGTTACGCCTGTTTGTGTGTCACCCCTTTCATGGTTTGAATGGAGCAGCGTCAAGCAAAAAGAAAATAAAGAAGCTGAAAGGGGCTTTGTTGTATTGAGGAATGGAGAAGTAAAGGATGGAAAAATAAAAATAGAAGGAGAATCTTCCGATGAGTCGCTTCCCGGCGCCAATGATTTTTTTGCATTGGAAAAATTGACATTCGTTGACAAGAGCGGCGCAAAAACAGTTTATACAAAAGAACAGGTAAAAGAATATGGGAGAATACTCCCCTGGACCCTGGCGCCTGCTGAATTATTCGCATGGCAAGCCAGTGTAACCATGGGAAAAAGAAGGACCAAAGCGCAGGACGGGGGACTTGTTATTATGAATGACGGCAGAAAACTCGAAGGAAAGATCCAGCTCGTAAGCATCAATACCATGAATGCTGATGAAAAAGCCAATAAAATAAAGACCGATATGGTGGACGAGATCCGTATTGGTGATAACAAGGTAGATATGGATGATGTGTTTGCATACGGTCTCAGCAATCTTACTATCAATATGCTCACCAATAACCAGGACAAAAGTTACAGTGTGGAAGAAATGAATTTTCATCCCGGTTCTGTTACTACTAAAGATGGAAAGAAATATGAAGGCTTTGTAGCTTTCTTCCCCAACCCGGGTAGTTATTATGGTGTATATGTGGCTTCAAAATTTGATAGCCCTGTTACCATCATCAATATGAAAGAGATTGACAAAGTAGAGCAGAATATATCGCTGATCGAAGAATTTGATCCCACCGCCCCTGCAGAAAAGACTACCAGTACCAACAGCAATATCAATGGATATATTGTGGCGCTGGATGGAACAAAATTTGAAGGCACGGTAACACTCACCGGCGATAAAGAATTCTGGTGTGCGGGCATTGATTTTGTTGACAAAAACAACCAGGCTTCTAAATTCGGCGGCGAGAACAAGAGAATCTCTTATTGTGTGGTGAACGGCAACCTATATGTTCAGCATGAAACAGTATTTATGAAAGCGGAAAAGACGAGCACCCCGCTTGCCGTTTACAATAATCCTTATCCCGAAAATTCCTCCTTTCTTTCCAAGACGTTGGTTGAACTGGCTAATTCATCCGAGTTTCAAAATCTCGTAAACTCAGCTGCTATGCGGGTATCAATGGGCGCAGGGATGAACCTGAGTGATGCTTACAATACCGGTAAAGGCGCTGGCCAAAGGCTGGCTACTATTATCAATAAAATTGGTAAAGGAAAATCAGGAGGCGATCCTTATCGTTCCAAAAAAGGGAATGATTTTTTCATTATTGATACCCGTACAGGTGAAATGGCAAAAGCCAGTGACAATAATTGGGAGTTATTACTGGAAGGATGTAAAGCATGGCATACACTTGATAAAAAAGAACAGAAACAATTGTTAGACTCCGGCACTGATAAGATCGTAGAGTACATCAATGCGGCGTATGGGAAGAATAGTAAGGGGTTTTAGATTAGATGAAAAGGGATGATTACCCCCTTTCGCTCCGTGGTTGGTGTTTTTCTTCACCTGCCACATAAAAAAAACAAGGTCTCTCAACCATACCCGGCAACGAACTGTACCGGAAATTTAACTCATCCGGCGCAATCAGTTTACCGTTTTACTGTTATTATGCGTATGAAAATTGGCAAAGCCGTCCGGATACTTCTTTTTCTTATCCTGCCTGCTGATGCATTCAGCCAAACCTTCGAAAAAACATTTGCCGGTTCATGGGCAGATACAAGATGGTATTTCATCTTTAAAAAAGACGGAACGTATAAACGCATATCAAATGGCCACTATGGAAATACAGAAATCACCGGCAACTACAAAATGTATAACGACACGGTAGAATTAACCTCCGGCTACGAAGGCACCAACAAAACCGTTAATCCGTTGTACCTGCTTGACAAACAGGGCCGTCTTATTGATTACTGGCTCCGTTACGATTATGTACCGTTTGAAGCCAGCAAAAAAGAATATGCGGTTTTCCCAAGCCAGCTCAGGGCCATTAAATATCCGCAAACAGATACCAAAGACACATCGCAGAAAAAACAATTGACCGGTATGTTGCTGCAGTTCCTCTGTGCCGATACTGTCCGGAAAACTTTTAGCGACATCCGCAATAGCAGTGAGATATTAATTGGGAATTACTACCAGCTCAGCGAAAACACCATCAGAAATATCAAAAATGAAATACTGACATTGAAATTCATCAATCCCGATAAGATCACAAAAGATTTTTATATTGAAATTGAAGACATCAATATGAATCCTGAAGAGGTTTGGATCCGCCTGAACATTAAAGGTGCGCAGCGAAGTAATGTATGGGCTACATACCATAAGGTTGATGGGAAATGGGTAGAACCACGGATACATATTTTCAAATATTATTAAATGGTAGTTGTAACTTTAAGAAGTTGCTTAAAAGAGATGCCATGCAAAAAATAATTATTCTCTTATTAACATGTATTTTATCCACCCACAGTTACAGCCAGGATGCAGCCAGTTATTACAAACAGGGATTAGAAAAAGCACAGGCAGGAAAAATGGAAGAAGCCATTGAGCTTTTTTCTAAAACAATTGAATTACAACCAGACGATTACTATGCCTGGTTCAACCGGGGTATTGCCAGATCAAGACTGAACCTTTACGAAGCTGCATTGACGGATTTTGAGCAGGTCATAGCATTAAGCCCTGAATACAAAAAGGCATGGTTGAACAGGGGCATTGCCAAACGGCACCTGACGGACTATGAAGGCGCCATTGCCGACTATACATACCTCGTAAAAATGGATCCCTCCTATTCTGATGCGTTCTATAACCGGGGTGTGGTATATGAAATGCTTGGCAAAAAAGATTCAGCCTGTCTTGATTATAATAAAGCGAAAGATGCCGGAGCAGCAAACATGGATAATAAGATAGCAATGTGCAATAACAAGTCCCCCTTGAATACGAATACAATTCTCCGGCTCACTAAAACTGCTCCTTCGGATAAGTATGGGTTTACACAGGAAGATCCTGTAAAAGCGGGTACAGGACCCTTCGGTGGCCCTGCCAATCAAAGAGCTTACCTCGAACTGCTGAGAGATACAAAAGGCAACCCGGTAAAATATGAACGTCTTGGCAGTTGTTGCCAGTATAAATCTGAAAATGGGCTGATGGGTTATGCAATGCTGGATAAATACAAGATCACTTATACTGATGCAGACGGCAACCCCGCAACAGCGGTTATTTATATTTCATTCTATGATTATGAAGAACCCATGATTCTTACAGGCTTTAAAACAATCAGCAGATAGCAAAACAGGTAATTGTTTTCTATGGTCGGTTATCAATCAGGTTTGCAGCCGATTAATCTATATTTTTGCCCACCTTCGCCTGAATGACAACGCAAAACAAACTCATCATCATCGCTGCACCATCCGGTGCCGGTAAAACATCGGTGACAAAGCATTTGCTGAATGCACTGCCGGAGCAACTGGCTTTTTCCATTTCCTGTGCCACCCGCAAGCCCCGCAATTACGAGAAAGATAAGGTGGATTATTATTTCATTTCGGCCGATGAGTTTAAGAACAGGATAGCACAACATGAGTTTGTTGAATGGGAAATGGTGTACGAAGGGAAATATTACGGCACTTTAAAAAGTGAGATGGAAAGGATCTGGCAGCAACATAAAGCCCCCTTGCTGGATGTGGATGTTAAAGGTGGCATCAATATCCAGCAACAGTATCCCCACAATTCATTGTCACTGTTCATTGAGCCGCCATCTATCGAAGAACTGGAACGCCGCCTGAAAGCAAGGGGCACCGAAACTGCTGAAACCCTGCAGGCCCGGATTGATAAAGCTTCTTATGAGCTCTCTTTCAAACAGCAGTTTGACCGTGTAATTCTCAACGACAAACTGGAAAGGGCCTGTGCAGAAGCAGAAGCCCTCGTCAGGGACTTTCTCGCCGTGTAAACCCTGTATAGATCGTCCTTTCAGGAATTAACCTCTCATCCCGTTAACCAATTCCCTCCCCCTGTTCTATCTTCGTTATATGATTGAGTGGAATTCGATACTGTTCTTTATCCTCACCCTCGGCCTTATGGGTTTCTTCGCCGGCATAGAGATGGCTTTCTACAGTGCCAACCGGCTCAGCATCGAAATAAAAAAGAAACAGAGTAACTCTTCAGTACAGATACTGTCAAAGTTTGTGGAATCGCCTGCCCGTTTTCTCGGCACCACATTGATTGGCTTCAACCTCTTCCTGGTGTTTCTCGGTTTGCAGATAAGCAACGTTATGACGCCGGTATGGAAGTATTTAAAAGTTGGATCTGATTCTGTTCATTTAGTAGTAGAAATAGCTCTCGCCACATTTGTGGTGATGGTGTTTGCAGAATTTATTCCCCGTGCCTTTTTCCGGGCTAAAAGCAACACATTGCTCAACAGGCTGGCTCATGTAACTGATTTCTTTTACCAGATGTTTTCCCCTATCGCCACCGGCCTGATAGATCTGTCAGAGTGGATACTCAAATATGTATTCAATATCCGGTTGGATAAAAATAAAGAACCTATCAACCGCAGCGACCTGAAACACCTCTTTCAGCAAACTGGTGATGATGAACGGCAGGAACGTAACACCCAACTGATGGAAAATGCACAGGAACTTCCCAAAATAAGAATACGGCAATGCCTGGTGCCCAGGAAAGAGATCATCGGAGTTGACAGCCGTTCCACCATTGAAGAAGTAAAGAAAAAATTCATTGACACCAAACTTAGCAAGCTGCTGGTGTATGAAAATAATATTGACCATATAACAGGTTATATACACCAGCTGGATTTATTTAAGAAGCCGGAGAATATACAAGCTGTGCTGCTGCCTATTCCTGCTGTGCCGGAAAGCATGAGTGCAACAGACCTCATTACAAAATTCTCCAAAGAAAGAAAAAGCATTGCCTGGGTGGTGGATGAGTTTGGGGGTACTGCCGGCATCATTACCATGGAAGATGTGCTGGAAGAATTGTTTGGTGAAATACAGGACGAATACGACACTGAAGAATTTGTAGAAAAACAACTGGCTGAAAACGAATACATGTTTTCCGGCCGTCTTGAAATTGATTACCTCGAAGAAAAGTATGGTTTTGACTTTGGCGAAGACGAATCAGAAACCCTCTCCGGCTTCATCATCAACTACCACGAAACCATCCCCCGCCAGAAGGAACGCATCATTATTGATGATTATGAATTTGACATTATGCATGTAAGTGACACGAGGATAGAAATGGTGAAGATGAAAAAGTTGAAATGAGCCCTGATATTGACTATTCACTATTGACCATTCGCCTCCTTATCTTTGTCCCTCTTCTAAAACACCCGGATGGCATTACTTGATTTTTTTAATAAGCGGAAAAAAGACCCGAAAGACCCGAAGGCCGAAATGTCTTTCATAGACCACCTGGAAGACTTGCGATGGCATGTCATCCGTTCCGTGATTGCCGTGCTGATTGGGGCTGTCCTGGTTTTTTCTTATTCCGGCTTTGTAGTGGATGAAATACTTTTTGCCCCTACCCGTGCCGATTTTATTTCCTCGCAATGGATGTGCAGGATGGGCCACAGTATTGGTATTGGCGATGCCCTTTGTTTTGCCGAAGTAAAGGCGCAGTTCCTGGAAACAAAAATGACGGGGCAGTTCATTGCCTCTTTTACATTAGCTTTTATCGGCGGCTTCATCATTGCTTTCCCTTATATCTTCTGGGAGTTTTGGCGGTTTATAAAACCAGCCCTTTCCCAAAAAGAATTAAAAAAGACAAGGGGTGTTATTTTCTGGGTGTCGCTGTTATTCTTTACTGGTGTATTATTTGGTTATTATATCCTCACTCCTTTCATGGTCAATTTTTATTTCAATTATAAAATGAGTGAACAGATAGTCATTATGCCCTCCTTCTCCGACTATCTCGAAAATCTTATTTATACAACAGCCGGCATTGGCATCCTTTTTCAAATGCCCCTGCTGGTAATGGTGTTGACAAAGATTGGTATTGTAAAAGCCTCCTTTTTGAAAAAATACCGCCGTCATGCCTTTGTTATCATATTAATTGCGGCGGCGATTATCACTCCTTCTACAGACCCGTTCAGCCTTACCATTGTTACCATTCCTTTGTACCTGTTGTTTGAAGCAAGTATCATTATTGCTTCCCGCATTAACAGGCGGCAGGAAAAAGAACAAAAAGAATGGAGTTGATATTAGCCGGGAGTCATTAATCAGGAGCAATAAGTTTCGTAATTTCACAGTATTGTTTTTATCACAGGTTTTAAACTCTGAATATTATGCATTCTCCTTTCGACCTCAGCAAACCCATCGCCATCGGCAGCGACCATGCAGGATACGATTATAAAGAAGAATTGATCTCTTTCCTCGAAGGAAAAGGGTTTCCTTTTACAGATTTTGGCACACATACTAAAGACTCTGTTGATTATCCTGACTTTGCTCATCCTGTTGCTTCGGCCGTTGAAAAAGGTGTAGCTGCATTTGGTATTTTACTATGCGGCAGTGCAAACGGTGTTGCTATCACAGCGAATAAACACCAAGGCATCCGGGCTGCGATTTGCTGGGGTGAAGAACTAGCCCAGTTGTCAAGGGCTCATAATGATGCTAATATCATTTGCATTCCTGCCCGGTTTGTACGGGAAGGTGATGCAGAAAAAATGGTGGCCCTCTTTATGACCACCGCATTTGAAGGAGGCCGGCATAACCTCCGGGTAGAAAAAATTGCCTGTGCATAAAACCGCTTACTGACCAATCATCCATATTTCCCCTTCCCATTACCGGGAAGGGGTTATTTTTATCTGATAACAAATAACCGTATGATAAAAAAATTAATTGCCTGCCTTTTTTTAGTTGCGCCGTTATCAGGAATAGCACAAAAAAAAGATAAGAATGTTGTAAAGATCGCCAACACTATTACCGTTGAAGACATGAAGAAGCATCTTTATATTATTGCAAGTAAAGAAATGGAAGGCCGTGATACGCCGTCGCCGGGTCTTGAAAAAGCAGCAAACTATATCGAAGATCATTTTAAGGCGCTGGGATTGTTGCCCGGTAATAACGGAAGTTACCGCCAGACCTATCCCCTGTATAAAGATTCCATGCTAAATGCCACTATGAAAATAAACGGCAATGCATTACAATTAAATACAGATTTTCAACCGCAGGCTAATAACTATGTTGCTGAGATGCGTTTCTCTGAAGTTGTTTTTGCCGGTTATGGCATCAGTGATGGAGACAAACGGGATGATTATAAAGATTTGAAAGTGGCCGGCAAATTAGTATTGATAGCTGATGGTACCCCGGCAGATTATAAACCTGCCCAAACAGGATTTTCGTCACCCGGCAGTGCTTTTGGCAAAATGAATGCAGCATTGAGCAAGGGGGCTGTTGCTGTACTGATGATTTATAGCAATTATCCACGCAAAACAATCACTCAGAGCAGCAACTGGTCTGTTAACAGCTACAAACCAACTTTGCTGCCGTTTACATTCACTGTTTCTCCGGCCGTAGCTGAAAAAATAATGGGTGAAGATGGTAAGGATATTTTGAACAAATTAAAGTCAGGGACTGCAGCTGCTAAAACATATAAGGCCGAGATAGATCTTGGATATGCAAAAACAACAAAGACCAATTCCGCCTCCAATGTAATTGCTGTGCTGGAAGGAACTGACCTTAAAGATGAATATGTTTTCATTACCGCCCACTATGACCATTTGGGCAAAAGGGATACGGTTATTTATTATGGTGCAGACGATGATGGCTCCGGCACAACTGGTATATTAGAAATTGCCGAAGCATTTGTAAAAGCAAAACAAGAAGGCAAAGGGCCCCGAAGAACAATGGTATTTATGACTGTAAGTGGCGAAGAGAAAGGGCTTTGGGGCTCGGCTTATTATACTGATCATCCCATTTTCCCGTTGGAAAAAACAACGGTTGACCTTAATATTGATATGATCGGCCGCAGCGACTCAAGCCGCAAACAAGGTGATTCGTCTAATTATGTTTATGTGGTGGGAGATGATAAGATCAGCACCGATTTAAAGATCATAAGCGAAGGGATGAATAAACGCTACACCAACATGGAACTTGATTATAAATTCAATGATCCTAATGACCGCAACCGTATCTATTTCCGCAGCGACCATTATAATTTCGCCGATAAAGGTGTTCCTATCATTTTCTATTACGATGGAATGCTTAAGGCAGATTACCATAAATCAACTGACACACCGGATAAGATCAATTATCCGCTGATGGTAAAAAGGGCGCAGCTGATTTTTTACACTGCCTGGGAAATGGCCAACCGCAACGACATGCTGAAACGGGATTTAAAGCTGGAAAAGCCAAAAGGGTTCTGATAAAACATGTTTAGAAAACAAAACCTTCTGTTAACAACAGGAGGTTTTTTTGTGTCCGTTTAAACCCGCAGCATCAGTGCCGGTCTATGCCTTTGTATTTATTTTTTAGCCCTAAAAAAAATGAAATGAAAACTAATAAATTCTTTAAATCTTTATTCCTTACTGGATTTTTCTTTCTTGCTTTTACAAGCATCAATACAATATCTGCACAACGCCGCCAGCCTTTCGATCGCATCGAAAACCGCAGGGATCGTTGTGAAGATATAAGAGATCGCAGAGAAGATGTGCGGGACAGAAGGGAAGACGTAAGAGACCGCCGTGAAGACATCCGTGATGCAAGACACAATGGTGGCATATTAGACAGGTTGGAAGATATCCGTGACCGTCGTGAAGATGTAAGAGACCGCAGAGAGGATGTGCGGGACAGAAGAGAAGATGTAAGGGATCGTCGTGAAGACCGGAGAGACCGCAGGTATTAATATCCATACCTTTCCATATAAAAACAAACCCCGATCATCAGTCGGGGTTCATTTTTTATTACTAAAAAATGATTACCTTAATGGCCAATTAAGTGAAAAATGAAACCATGGAAAACAACATAAAATATATTGGTGAGACACTTTCCGCCGCTTATCATAGGTTGGTGGAGAGCCGGTGGTTATATATCATGGAATTAGCCGTGCTGATCATCTGGTTATTCGCAATGATTTTTGATTTTTAAAAGTCAATTGCTTTGGTATAAATAAAGGCTGCCGGTGACCGGCAGCCTTTATTATTTATTTTTCTTTACAGTTTATATTTACCATCCCAATACCCATGCAAAAATTAACGGTGCAACAATTGTTGCATCGCTTTCCACAATGAACTTGGGTGTATTAATATCTAATTTACCCCAGGTGATTTTTTCGTTAGGTACTGCCCCGGAGTAAGAACCATAAGAAGTGGTGCTGTCGCTTATCTGACAGAAATAACTCCAGAACGGTACATCATGCCATTCAAGGTCCTGGTACATCATTGGTACTACACAGATCGGGAAGTCGCCGGCAATACCACCACCAATTTGAAAGAAACCAACTCCTTTACCGGATGAATTATTTCTATACCAGTCTGTCAGCCATACCATGTATTCGATACCGTTTTTTACGGTACTTGCTTTCAACTCACCTTTTACCACATAGACTGGCAAAAATATTTCCGGTAGTACTGTCCTCCCAGCCCGGTACATACAATTGGAATATTTTTCTCAGCAGCAGCTACTATCCAACTGTCTTTAGGATCAATTTCATAATACTGTTTCAGCTCCCCGCTTAAAACTGTTTTGTATAAAAACTCATGTGGGAAATATCTTTCTCCCTTTGCTTCAGCATCCATCCATTGTTTTACTAAATGCTTTTGTAAACGACGAAATGCTTCTTCTTCAGGAATGCAGGTATCGGTTACCCGGTTATAATGATTCTCCAGCAGATCCCATTCTTCCTGCGGCGTCAGGTCACGGTAGTTAGGAATCCGCTTGTACTTTGAATGTGCTACAAGGTTCATTACATCTTCTTCCAGGTTGGCACCGGTACAACTGATAATATCTACTTTTCCCTGGCGTATCATTTCTGCCAGTGAGATACCCAGTTCACCGGTACTCATGGCTCCGGCCAATGTTATCATCATCTTCCCGCCATCCAGCAGGTGCTGCTTCATAGCCTTTGGCAGCATCCATTAATGCCGCAGCATTAAAATGACGATAATGGTGTTGAATGAATTGTGAAACAGGACCTTTGTTCATGTTGTAATTTTTGATCCGCCTTCAGATCGCAATACGACGAGACAATGCGGTTCGCAAAAGTACACTTTGTATAAATAAAAAGTTCCGTTGAAATGAACGGAACTTTGATAAGAAAAATATAGCTATCACTTCGGAAGTTTGCTCACTTCGGTAATATTTCCGGCCGAATCGACTTTTACCTTGTATTTCCTGGTTTTTGTTTTTAACGTAAGCTTATAATTGGTGCCTTCGCTGTTAGAGATTTCCAATACACTTGAAATAGCCTTTTCAGCAAATCTTCTGTCAATAGCAGTCATGACAGCAAGTGGTAACTGGTCAAAAGACAATTCCCTGGCACATCCTTCCAGCAGCCCTTCAGGATTGAAATACGCAACAGTTCTGCGGCCTGCCAGTATAAAAGTGGCTTTATCATACTCATCCTGTTTATTCCAGGTTACATTTTCTGCCGAAGCAAATTCTTTGTTGAAGAGATCCAATACTTTTTGATCAGGATTGGGATCGGTGCTGGCAAATACTGCTGATAGTCCTGCTGTCAGCAATAAAGAGAAGGAAACAAAAATCTTTTTCATGGCTTAAGGTTTAATAGTTAATAATTTTCAACTTACAATTCAAAAGTAGAGTTGAACATAAGCGAAGTCAAGCGAATTGTGATTTGTGGTGGTGATTGTTAATAGTATTAACGACAAACAATAAACATTAACATCGCTGCCCCGAAAGACAAAACCCCGCATTCTTTGCAGAATAACGGGGCTTGTTTTACCACACACCAAAACTTACTTGTCAGCGGTTATTGTATCTGTTGCTGCAGTTTATGTTTTTTTGATTTTATTGTGAACACTCCAGTTGTTGCCCGAAGATTTCAATACGGTCTTTGAATCAGCATTTTCCAATGTGATATAATAATTAGTACCATCGTTTTTTGATGCTTCGAATAAATCGCTTACCCAATAACCTTCGTAGTTTTTTTTCAGGTTAGCCTGTAAAGCTAAAGGCAGATCAGCAGGACTTAGGTATCGGGTTAATCCAATCAATTCCCCATTTTCGCTATAAGAAAGCAAACACATATTTGCCATTATAGTTAAAGGTGGCTTTGTAATAGTTTTCACCAACAGTCCATTCTACTTCTTTTGCAGAGGCAAATTCCGTTTTAAAGGCATCCAGTACTTTCTGGTTTACATTTACATCGCCGGCAAAGGCATTTAATGTGCTTACTGCTATTGCCAGGCTTACGATCATCTTTTTCATACATCATTATTTAAATGGTTTACTATTTTTCTTTGATTAGTGTGACGGTGTAAAAGTAGATTAGGTTACAACCGGCGACAAGCCAATTATGATTAGCGGGGATCAGTGTTAACTGCTGTTAACATACGTTGCCAAATACTAACCACTGAACATTTTAAAATGCCGGTCATCAGGTTGCGGCACATATTCATGTGATAACATTAAAAAAAATTGCATATTAAAACTAATATTTAGATATTTGCCTAAATATGTAATTATAGAACTAGCCAATGAACATTGTATTTAAAGCCCTGAACGACCCCACCCGGAGGGAGATACTGGAATTATTGCAGGAAAAGGACATGACTGCCGGGGAAATAGTGGAGAAGTTCAATATATCCGGCCCAAGTATTTCGCATCATCTTGACCTGCTAAAACAGGCAAAGCTGGTAATAGCGGAAAAAGAAGGACAGTATATCTATTATTCACTTAACACAACTGTTGTGGATGATATTCTGAAATGGTTTTTACAATTCAAACCAAAAAAGAAATAGTTATGAATAAGTTTTTAAGCAGAATCATATGGCCGGTGATGATAGCCCCGGCTGCTTACCTGGTATCCACATGGAAAAAAATACCAGAAAATGTAGCTATGCACTTTGATATTAATGGAAATGCTGACCGGTTTGGCAGCAAAAGTGAATTACTGACGACAACAATAATTTTATCTGCAGTGAATGTCGTTATATACCTTTTGCTGACAAATGTTTATCGCATAGATCCCAAAAAATATGCTGCAGAAAATAAAAGCAGATTGTATCGTATTGGTTTTGCAGTATCCGTATTTATGGCCGGAATAACATGTATGATTGTTTACAATGCCGCAAATGGCGGTACCCGTTTCGATGTTAAAATGGTCCTTGCGGGGGTTGGCCTGCTCTTCGCTATCATTGGCAATTACTTGCCAAATATGAAACCAAACTATTTCGCAGGCCTTCGTCTTCCATGGACATTGGAAAATCCGGATAACTGGAAAAAAACCCATGCCCTGGCCGGAAAATTATGGTTTAGCGGGGGCTTGTTGCTTGCAATTGTATGTCTGCTTCTTACACCAGCTGCGTCATTTATTGTTTTTATTGTTGTGACACTAATTATTACCCTGATTCCGGCCATATTTTCATACCGCTATTATAAACAGGGAAAAAAGAAAAATATTTGAATTGAACATTAGAGATTATGAAAACAAAAATCGTTTATTATTTTATTTCAACTCTTTTATTAGCCTCTGCAGCTAATGATATATTTGCACAACAGCGGCCGCAAACGCCAACTCCCCCATTTGATTATTATGCAGATAGTGTTGAATACGACAATGAAGATAAGTCTGTTCACCTGGCAGGTACATTTACTTATCCAAAAAGTAAAGGTCCTTTTACAACGATATTGTTGATAAATGGAAGTGGTCAGCAGGATAGAAACTCAACTATTTTTCAACACCAGCCGTTTGCGGTAATTGCCGATTATTTTACCAAACAAGGATATGCTGTTTTGAGGGTTGACGACCGTTGGCGGGGAAAAAGCAAGGGGGAACTGCTTAAAGCGACCTCCGAAGATTTTGCAAATGATGCCCTTACCAGTATCCGCTATTTGATGACCCGTAAAGAAGTAAAGAAGAAAAAGATTGGAGTTATCGGACACAGCGAAGGCGGGCTGATCGCACCGATTGTTTATTCAAAATGGCCTAAACTTTCATTTATCATTTCTCTTGCCGGATCATCAGTTTCAGGAGCAGAAATATTACTTAAACAACAAACCGACCCGGTAAAGAATTTAGCCGGAATGAATGCCTACAATGCTTTTTACTGGCTTACCCAAAAAACTTTATACCTGATACATGACAACCCTGTTGCCAATGATTCTATGATTTTAGATAAAGCAAAAAAAATATTCGCAGAATGGAAGGATAAACAGCCTGATAGTATCTTAATTCCCCTGAGAGCTGATAAAGCCACTCCGGAAATGTATGCAGCACAGGTAAAAATGGAATTAATGCCATGGATGCGGTATTTTATCAGCGTTGAGCCTTCCGTTTTCTGGGAAAAAGTAAAATGCCCGGTACTGGCATTAAACGGAGAAAAAGATATTCAGGTTTATCCGGCTGAGAATTTATCCGCAATAAAAGAGGCGCTGCTGAAAGGGGGTAATAAAAAAATAACGACTCTGACAATACCGGATTTGAATCATTTATTTCAAACCTGTAAGAAATGTACTATTGAAGAGTATGGAGAATTGGCTGAAACATTTTCGCCTGCTGTATTAGAAATCATCAGTAATTGGCTGAAAGAAAATATTAAATAAGTTTTGTTTTCCCTATAAATTGGTTTTTTTGAACTACCTGGCCCACGCATATCTTTCATTTAATCACCCGGATATCCTGGTGGGTAATATGATCAGTGATTTTGTAAAAGGAAAGAAAAAGTTTGATTTTCCGCAAGACATTCAAAAGGGCATTATGCTGCACCGCATGGTTGATACATTTACAGATACACATGAAGCCACGAAAGAAGCAAAGGAAGTTTTTCGTCCACACTATCGTTTATACAGCGGAGCTTTTGTGGATGTAATATATGATCATTTTTTAGCGGCCGATCCTTCTGAATTTTCTGAACCGGCTTTGCTTGGTTTTTCAAAACAAGTATATGCAATGCTCGATGAACAGGCGCAGTGGTTGCCTGAACGGTTTGCCCTGATGTTTCCTTATATGAAAGAACATAACTGGTTGTTTAATTACAGAACCCGTTGGGGAACCGGGAAAAGTCTCGGTGGTGTTGTTCGCCGCTCAACCTACCTTACCGAAAGTGACACCGCTTATCATTTGTTTGAACAACACTACCAACTTTTGCAGGATTGTTACCGTCATTTCTGGGCATCCGTCAAACCGTTTGCAAAAGAACAGTTTGACCTGCTGTAAAACGATGAAACTTAAACAAACAAATCATTTACTTTTGTAAATACTCTTTTTTATGAAAAAAGCCATTGCCCTCCTTTCAGCATTCCAATTATTTTTTATTTGCCTGCTGGCACAAAATAACCTTCCCCCGGTTGATAAATCACCGATGGATATGAGTTATTATCCGGTTAATTACCCAATACTAAAAATAAATGATAAGATTACCGAACCACTTGCTGCAAGGGTAGTTTACAGCCGCCCACAAAAGGCAGGCCGGACGATTTTTGGGGGGCTGTTAAAGTATGGAGAAGTGTGGAGGATGGGCGCCAACGAAGCTACCGAGATTGAGTTTTTTAAAAATGTTCGTTTTGGAGGAAAAAAAATAAACAAAGGCCGTTACACTTTGTATGCCATTGTAAATGAAACAAGCTGGACCATTATCATTAACAAAGAAACCGATACCTGGGGCTCTTTTAAATATGATGCAAAAAAAGATGTAGCCAGAAAAGATATTACCATTCAAAAAACAGATACCATAATCGAATCCCTGGCTATGGCGTTTGAAAAGACCTTAACAGGTTTCAACCTTGTTATTGCCTGGGACAATGTAAAAGCCTCTGTTCCGTTTACTTTTTAAAGAACTGTATTTATGAAAGCACTGGCATTAGCATTTTTTGTTTCCTTACTTTCATTTTCCTGCAACAACAAGAAAGAAAGCAACAGCATAAATGTAAACGATGTTCCTAAGGATGATACTGTTGCAATAGCAAAGGCAGAGAAAACAGTTAATGCTTACTCCCCAGTTGATGTTTCGCCAATGGACATGAGCTATTTTCCCGTTGATTATCCGAAGCTGAAAATGTCCAAAGATTTAGTAGCATCATCTCCATGGGCTAGAGTGATATATAGCCGGCCGCACCTGCAGGGTCGCCATATTTTTCATGAAGTACTGAAGTATGGAGAACCCTGGAGACTTGGAGCCAATGAATCAACAGAACTGGAACTATATAAAGACGCAACCATACAGGGGGAAAAAGTAAAAGCAGGCCGCTATATCCTTTATTGTATACCACAACCAAATGAATGGACAATTGTCTTCAATAATAATACTGACACATGGGGACTACAGCAGGATCCCTCAAAAGACATTGTCCGTTTTACAGTACCTGTCAAAAAAACGGCAACCTCTCTTGAATTCTTCACTATGATTTTTGAAGGAAAAGGCGAAGGGGCTATCCTGCTGATGGCATGGGACAATGTGGAAGTGAGGCTTCCCATTTCGTTTTAAAATTTCTGCATTGAGAAGTAGTTTCTAAACTTTCTCTTCGGCTGCCCAGATTTATTATAGATATTTACAGCATGTGTGGTATTGCCGGAATTATACAATCAAATCCTTCCCGGTATAATAAAGAACATCTGAAAAAAATGACAGATGCACTGGTTCATCGTGGTCCGGATAGAGAAGGATTGTGGCAGAATGAATCAGGTGAAGTATTGCTTGGCCACCGTCGTCTTTCCATTATTGATCTGAGTAATGCCGGTCACCAGCCAATGGCTTATGCAGGTCGTTACACCATTATACACAACGGGGAGATATATAATTACATTGAATTAAGAGACGAGTTGGTGAAAAAAGGCTATTCTTTCCATTCGCAAACAGATACAGAAGTTATAGCCGCTGCTTATGATTGCTGGCAGGATGAATGTGTTGATCATTTTGATGGCATGTTTGCCTTTGCGATCTGGGATGAAAAAGAAAAAAAAATATTTGCTGCAAGAGACCGTTTTGGAGAGAAACCTTTCTTCTATCATTTCAACGGTAAAGAATTGCATTTTGCTTCGGAAATGAAAGCCTTATGGGCTGCAGGGGTTGAAAGAACCCCCAACCAGCAGATGTTATTCAACTTCATCACTATTGGCTACACAGATAATCCGGCACAGCCCGGTGAAACTTTTTATGAAAACATCAGTAAACTGCCTCCGGCAACCATATTAAAATATAGCATAGCGAGTAATGAACTGGTACTGGAAAAATACTGGGATATTGACCAGGAAAACATAAATAAAAAAATAACAGATGCTGAAGCAGCCGAACAGTTCACTCATCTTTTTAATATCGCTGTAAAAAGAAGACTTAGAAGCGATGTTACTATTGGTACTTCTCTCAGCGGAGGGCTGGATAGCTCTTCTGTGATTTCCGCTATCAACGAATTACAGGTTATTAATTACAAGCCACAGGCTTTTACAGCATCTTTCCCGGGGTTTGAAAAAGATGAATTGCTGTATTCAAAACAGGTAGTTGATAAATTCAATCTGCAGCAGTTCACCACCAATGTTTCGGTGGATGACATGATTAGAGACTGGGAAAAGTTATGTTATCACCAGGAAGAGCCGTTTGGCTCCGCCAGTATCTATGCACAGTATAAGGTATATGAACTTGCAAAAGAACATGAAGTGAAAGTTTTACTGGATGGGCAAGGGGCTGATGAAACACTGGCAGGATATCACAAATATTATAAATGGTACTGGCAGGAAATATTCCGCAACAGAAGACTATTCCGCAGCAAAGAACTAAAAGCTGCGAAAGAAATAGGTGTCCGGGAAAAATTTGGCTTAAAAAACATGATAGCTGCCTATTTCCCCGGGTTTGCCACTGTTACATTAGAAAATCAATACTTGCTGAAGGCAATACGGCATGAAGACCTGACGAAAGATTTTGTAAAACTGCAAAGCAAAGAAGCATACTACACCACTCCTGATCACTATACACTGAATGGTGTACTTTATTTCAACACCTGTACACATGGCCTGGAAGAGCTGCTGCGTTATGCTGACCGCAATTCAATGGCGCATGGCAGAGAGGTCAGGCTTCCCTTTCTTTCGCATGAATTGGTAGAATTTGTTTTTTCACTGCCTGCTAAATTCAAGATTCGCAATGGCTGGACAAAATGGTTACTCAGAGAAACCATGCAACACAAGCTCCCCGGACCAATTGTATGGCGGAAGGATAAAGTTGGTTTTGAGCCGCCCCAGAAAAGCTGGATGGAAGACAAACGGGTACAAGAAGCCATCCATCAAGCCCGGAAAAAATTAGTGGATGAAAAAGTTTTAAAGGCTGAAGTTCTGCAAAAGGGAATTCGATCGCTTGCCTCACATGATGCTGATAATTACGATTGGCGGTATTTTTCTGCGGCCAGTCTTTTCAAGTAAGCTTAAATCAGCATCTTTGCAATTCTTAATCATTAATTAACGATACTATGAAGCTTGCTACTAAATTCATCCATGCCGGTGCAGAACCTGACCCATCAACCGGAGCCATCATGACCCCTATCTTTCAAACCTCTACTTATGTGCAGGAGGCACCCGGAGTAAATAAAGGGTTTGAATATGCCCGCAGCCAGAATCCTACCCGTAAAGCATTGGAAGAAGCATTGGCTATTATTGAAAATGGAAAATTTGGCCTGGCCTTCAGCAGTGGTGTGGCAGCAACAGATGCTGTTATAAAATTATTAACCCCGGGAGATGAGGTGATTTGTGCTAATGATATGTATGGTGGCACTTATCGTTTGTTCACCAAAGTCTTTGAACGATTTGGTATCGTTTTTAAATATGTTGACACAACAAATGCTGCTAACATTCAATCTGCCATTACAGGTAAAACAAAACTCGTCTGGCTGGAAACTCCCACCAATCCGCTGATGAACATCACGGACATTGCTGCAGTAGCCGCTATTACCAAAGGGAAGAGCATTTTACTGGCGGTGGATAACACATTTGCTTCCCCGTATTTACAAAACCCACTTGACCTGGGAGCCGATATAGTCATGCACTCTGTAACAAAATACCTGGGCGGCCATAGCGATGTGATTCAAGGTTGCTTTAGTGATGAACGATGCAGACCTGAGAGAGAAACTATATTTCATTCAAAAAAGTTGTGGTGCTGTGCCGGGTCCAATGGATTGTTTTTTAGTGCTGCGGGGAATAAAAACATTAGGTGTACGGATGAAAGCCCATTGTGAAAATGGAAGGATCATTGCCAACTGGCTTCGTAATCATTCTAAAATAGCAAAAGTATATTGGCCTGGCTTTGAAGATCATCCTGGTTATGCTGTTGCAAAAAAGCAGATGCGGGATTTTGGAGGCATGATTTCTTTTGAATTAAAGAATGATAGTGTAGAAGAAGCAAAAAGGGTTTTATCATCCACCCACCTTTTTTCATTGGCCGAAAGTTTAGGCGGTGTAGAATCACTGATCAATCATCCCGCCAGTATGACCCATGCTTCTATTCCGAGAGAAGAAAGAATAAAGAACGGTTTGTCTGACTCATTGATACGCTTAAGTGTGGGTATTGAAGATGCAGATGATCTCATAGAAGATCTGAAAAAGGCAATTGGGTAAACAAATATGCTCAGGAAAATAAAACTGATTAGCCAACTCCTGTTCTTGCAGCTCACTGCTAAAAGCCAGGCTATTCCCTTTAACCAGCTTCCGAACAGCAACCCACTGGCAACTGATAACGATTCTATACTTCATGAACAGGTAAAGACTTTTTTCAAAAAAGCCAAGGCTCCCGGTTTGGTCATAGGAATCAGTCAAAATGGAGAAAAAAGCTTTTATAGTTATGGCTATGCCGATTCTTCTTTTAAAAAACCATTTGGCCCAGAAACTGTTTTTGAGATCGGTTCTGTAACAAAAACCTTTACTGCAAATCTCTTGTTCCAGCTTCAGGAACAAAAACTAATAGACTTGCAGAACTCTGTGCTGAAGTATTTACCTGCCGTTTTCGGAAACGATTCCGTGCTGCAAAAAATTTCCCCCATTAGTATTGCCAGTCAAAGCAGTGGCCTCCCCCGGCTTCCCTCCAACCTGGATAAAATAAAAGAGTACACTTTGATGCAGCCTTACCAGTTTTATACAAAGGAGCATCTCTATTCTTTTTTAAAAGAGTTAAAAAAAATCAATCCCGGCTCTTATGCTTATTCGAATCTTGGATTTGGGCTGTTAAGTACTATTGAGGAAAATGTGACAGCCCTGTCATTTGAATCACTGCTGAACAAACACATTTTCCAGCCGCTACGGATGGACAATACATATATTGATGCAAAAAAGAATACCACTGATTATGCTACCGGGTATTTTTATGGCAAGCCTGCTGATTATTGGAATTTCGACTGTATGGCAGGCGCCGGCGCAATAAAAAGTACAGCCCGGGATATTCTCAAATATCTGGATGCACATATTGAATACAAGGATGAAAACTTTTCAGCTGTGGTCAGCAAGATCACTCAACCTGTAAAGCCTGTTACAACCAATGTACAGATATGTTACGGCTGGCACACATTTGAAGACCTGAAGCACCGGGTATTCTGGCACAATGGCGGCACCTATGGCTTCTCTACGTTTGCAGCATTTGAACCTCACACTAAAACATCCGTTGTTCTTGCAGCAAATGCGTCAGGAGATAACACTGCTTTGGATAAACTGGCCGTTGACTTGCTCATATTATTAATGGGAAAATAATGCGGGAAAACAACCTCATTGAATTCCTGAATGCAAAAGTGGAGCAGTATAATCAGCCATCATTCATTAAAGACGATCCGATATCCATTCCACATCTCTTCAGAAAAAAGCAGGATATAGAGATCGCCGGTTTTTTTGCGGCCATCTTCGCATGGGGCAACCGGACCGCTATCATTAAAAAGTCAAAAGAACTAATGCAGCTGATGGATAATGCGCCGTATGATTTTTGCCTGAACCATTCTGCGAAAGAGCTTAAACAATTAAACCGTTTTAAACACAGGACCTTCAATACAACTGACCTGCTCTACTTCATTGAGTTCTTTAAAAATCATTATAGCAAAAACAACAGTCTTGAAGCTGCATTTTCTGTTCATGGCAACACTATTGAAGAAATACTAACCGGCTTTCATCACTATTTTTTTTCGGCGGAGAATGTTCCGGCAAGAACAAAAAAACATATTGCCACTCCCGAAAGAAAGTCAAGCTGCAAAAGGTTAAATATGTTTCTGCGCTGGATGGTTCGTCAGGATAACAGAGGCGTTGACTTTGGTATCTGGAAGAACATATCTTCCTCACAACTTATTTGTCCTATTGACCTGCATGTGGCAAGAGTAGCCCGCCGTTTCAATATCCTGGAAAGAAAACAAACTGACTGGCTGGCCGCATTGGAGTTGACAGAATATCTGCGAACTTTGGATAGTTCTGACCCGGTGAAATATGATTTTGCTTTGTTTGGATTAGGTGTGATGGAAAAATATTAATAACAATGACACTAGTTAATAAAGACCTGGTCCCTGAAATTAATCAGTCACTTGAAATAAGCCTGCCTGATTCAATTTCTTTGGAAGAATTGAAAGAAAAACTGGTGTTGCACATCAATTACCTGATCAATCATGATTTCGAAAAACTGGTCTTCTATCTCTACCGGATTGATGTGAATGAATCCCGGATGAAGTATTTGCTGGATCAGAAGGAAGGAGAAAATGCAGCAGAGTTAATAGCCGATCTTATCATTGAGCGACAGCTGGAGAAAATAAAATCCCGCCAACAGTTTCGTCAGCGGGATAATGATATTGATGAGAATGAAAAGTGGTGATCTTATTTTTCTTTCTTTTCAAACATCAGTTCTTTTACTTTTTCCTTATCTTCTTTCTCTTTCTTCAGATCGAACATAGTACCGAATACATGATCCCAGATAGTTGAACTTACGCCATACCCGTTGTGTTCATTCTTATAATGATGCAGGTGGTGATTTCTCCACAGCCCTTTCATCCATTTGAATGGGGGGTTCCATGCATGAATGGCATAATGCATAGTCCCATACATCAGGTAACCCAATAAAAAACCCGGGAAGAACATGAAAACATAAGTTCCCATTGCCAGGTACATCAATCCAAACAAAGAAGAAGAAATGATAAGGCTGGGTACCGGCGGCATGAACAAACGCTGCTTATCCCTTGGATAATGATGGTGATTGCCATGCAAGGTGTAAACAAATTTGGTGGCACGGGGAGTTTTGGGCACCCAATGAAAAATATAGCGGTGGGCTATGTATTCAAAAAATGTCCAGAAAAACATCCCGGCAAAGAAAACCAGCAATATCGTTTTAGTACTGTAGTTATATTTTGTTGCCGCTGTATAAATAATAAAGCTGAGAATGGGAATATACATCCCCCAGATCACTAATGGGTTTGCCTTGGTCAGAGCCTCCAGAAAATCGCTTTTGAAAAGACGTACCTGACCTTTGTTATGAATTTTTTCGAATTGCATGGCGCAAAGATAAGGAAAGGGATGCGGGCCGGTAAAAGGGGCATTGCTGATTTTAGTCAGCCCTTAACAATTGGTCAACTGTTTGAAAATGATAGCCTTTTGCTTTTAAATATTTTATCAGCTCTGGCAAGCGGTGATAAAATTTATCTGTTCTTTTAGGATCAGTTCCGATATGCAACAGCAGGATAAATCCGTTCAGCCCTGCGGGTTTTGTTTGCTCATAATTGATGATCGAATTATAAATCTCATCGCTGTTTCTGTAGTTCTTATCATCGGGTGTGGTATAATCTGCATTACTGCGGGTGCCGGGAGTAAAGTTGATCAGACTAAACCCTAATTGTTTCGTCCAGTTGGCAACTGTATCATTATACCATTCGTAGGGAGGCAGAAAATATTTTACACTTCTTACATTAATACCGTGCCATGCCATTGCAGTATAATTATCGGCAAGGTCAAACCTAAACTGTTTTTTTGTTACCAGCAGACTGTCCCGCCTGGCCCAATCGCAATACAATAAATGTTTATCAGAGTGGGCGGCGAGGTAGTGTCCTCTTTTTTTTATTTTGCGGATCACAGGATAAAAATCGTTGTTCCTGTAAAAGTCGCCGGTAAAAAAGAATGAAGCTTTTATATTTTCTTTCTCCAGGGTTTTATGAATAAACTCTCCACCATCAGCAAACTCATGACCAGTAAACACCAGGGATATTTTCTTTTGGGTGCTGTCTCCACGAATAATGGCACCATGACTATAAGTAAAGCCTCCGGCGCCGGAGGCAGCTACTTTTTTGGCTTACTTTCTGCCTCCTTCGCAGCAAGCAGATAGATCAGCGATGCTGTTCCATCCATCGTAGGTTCGTTAGTGCTGTAGTCTCCGTAGTCATCATGATACACTGCCAGGTCGCTTTGAAATCCGGCATACTCATCTTGTTGAAACAGTTTGATACCAATAAGTCCTTTATAAATATTGGTGTATACCGGGCCATCCACCAACCCGCCATCGATTGGGTAATTTTTTAAATGGGTAAATGCAGAATGTGGATCAACAGGTGTATCGCCCCATGATGGTAAGCCGTACACCATGCTTGTTCCCCATGGATTGCAACCAAAGAGCCAGTCGAAATTGGCCTGTTCTAATTCATCAAAGGTCTTATCGCCTGTTAATTGTTTATACCAGTAACATTGAATGGCAAATGAAGCAGTAAGATTATTGCTGCACCAGATAAAAGGGATGCCGCGGTAAAAAGCATTTTTGTTGGCTTTGTTCCAAACTCTTTCAATTCCTTCTTTGTAATATCCAATAATTATATCTCTTCTTTTATCCGTTAATTGTTTCGCTAATTCATAATGGCCGATATTAATGAATGGGTACCATTGATAATGTTTGGTTGTATCTGAACCTAGCCAGGGAGTTATGGGTTCTTCCATTGCTTCGTTATAAGCCCATTTCAGAGGTATTCTTTTAAAACTAGTAT
This sequence comes from Chitinophagaceae bacterium, assembly GCA_037045605.1. Taxonomy (GTDB): domain Bacteria; phylum Bacteroidota; class Bacteroidia; order Chitinophagales; family Chitinophagaceae; genus JJ008. Next base: position 510,734 of record JBAOHK010000023.1, read on the forward strand.
CGGCTCTAAGCTGGGTGTAAGCCAGTTCCATATCATCAGTAAAATTATCTTCAGCATAGATATAGGGCGACTTTACGGAAGCCGTTTGGGTTACTCCCCTTATCAAAAGACCATATTCTACAGCAGTCAATGCCTTGTGAGAAAGTAATTTGGAATAGTTGCTGTCCCTGCTTTGGAACATTTGCGACCCGAGACCAAAAGCACTACTGAGTTTTCCGGCTGTAGAGCTTGTGCCAGTTGTATTATTCATAAACTTTCCCCGCTGCTGAGGTTCACCACTTACAAAATATACAGGTCGTTCATATCCTTTCCCGTACATGCTGTCCATTACCGGTATCCGCATACTGATATGGTCACGGTCATCTCCTATCTGGTTGAACATCCAATTATCTTTTGGATGCATTTTCAATAGCCAGTCCAACCCCCACTTCGCTTCATCCAGCACATCGGCCATTCCGTTCTTTCCATCCAAACCGTTGGCTTGTTTTTCATCACCAAACACTGTTGGAAAATCCCGGTAAGCCATGAGCAAATGATAAGTGGCATTAGCGGAGGTCGCTGCATACTGCAGGTAATCTGATGCGTCATGCCAGCCGCCCACCACATCCACATGTGTGCTGTCTTTAATGCCGGCTTTTTCTCCATAGAGCACATAGCCATCATGAGTATGGCAACTGTCTTTTAAATAAGGGTTGAAACCGGTTCTCTGCTGCCGCATATAGCGCAGGCAGAAATCAGCGGCGCCTTTGTAAACATCATCACCTATTTCGAATTCGGCAGATATTGCTTCCCCTGTTTGTAAATAGTATCGTCCCGGTTTTTTAAATGCAGAAAAATTAAGCCGGAAAGTTTGTTTGAAGGGTCCGTATGCACCAAAGTCTTTTCCCGCATTAGCCGTGAACACAATTTTTTTTGTAGCTGCATCCACCAGATTAAACATTATGATCACTTCTTTAGATTCTTTATTGCACCAAACTGCCACTTTCACCCCATTGGGTGTATAGCCCAATTGATTTATCCGTATCCAGCTTTGCGGTTCCTCCTTTTTGTTGAATGACAAGACGGGCAATAACAGGAATAAAAGCCATTTTTTCATTCCCCCAATTTACAAACAACCTTGTTAACTTAGCGGCTCTATACACAACTCATTATGAAATTAATTTCCTATCTCAAAGAAGAAAGAGAACAGCTTGGCATATTAATAAATGATATGATATATGACATGGATGTTTTACATCCCGATCTGCCCGGCACTATGTCCATGTTTTTGAATTACTGGGAAGAATCTTTTCCTGTTGCACAGGCCGGGGAATTAATGCTGAAAGAGGGAACAAGAACCAGCAATAAAGGAGTGCCGTTAAAAGATGTGCAACTGCTGGCCCCGGTGCCATTACCTACCAGTTGCCGGGATGGATATGCTTTTCGGCAGCATGTGGCAGCAGCAAGGCGAAACCGGAAGGTGGACATGATACCGGAGTTTGACCAGTACCCGATATTTTACTTCACTAACCACCACAGCATTACAGGGCCGGGAGAAATAAAATGCATGCCTGATCATTTTGAAAAATTAGATTTTGAGCTGGAAGCTGCGATTGTTATCTGCAGGCATGGCAGAAATATCAAAGCAGCTGAAGCAGATGAATATATCGGCGGCCTGATGATCATGAACGATATGAGTGCAAGACGCTTGCAGATGGAAGAAATGTTGCTCAACCTTGGCCCCGCCAAAGGAAAAGATTTTTCCACCGTTATTGGCCCATGGCTGGTAACCCTGGATGAATTGCAATCATTTGAAATTCCTGCCAAAGAAAATCACACCGGCACCGCCTGGAACCTCGGTATGAAATGTTGGGTAAATGACAAACAGGTCAGTGAAGGCAATGTGGGTGATATGGACTGGACCTTTGCAGAGATAATTGAAAGAGCTTCGTATGGAGTTGATCTTTATCCGGGTGATGTGATTGGCAGCGGCACAGTTGGCACAGGTTGTTTTTTAGAATTAAATGGAACAGGAAAATTGAATGATCCCGAATTACCAGGAACAATGGCTGCAACCCAACGATATAGTAGAAATGGAAATTGATGGGTTAGGAAAATTATCAAATACGATTATTGCTGAAGAAACTGATTGGAGTATTTTGAAACTGAAGAAATGATTTTTAATCTTAAAGATTTAAAACCGGTTGAAAAGCAATACTACCTGCAGCATGTTGTTGCTCCAAGACCGATTTGCTTTGCGTCAACCATTGATAAAGCAGGTCATGTTAATCTTAGCCCATTTAGTTTCTTTAACTTGTTTTCTTCCAATCCACCCATTGTTATTTTCTCTCCCGCAAGGAGAGTGAGAGACAATACAACAAAGCACACTTTGCAAAATGTGCTTGAAGTACCCGAAGTAGTAATCAACATTGTTACGTACGATATGGTGCAGCAAACATCGCTGGCCAGTTGTGAGTTTCCCAAAGAAGCAAATGAGTTTGTAAAAGCAGGCTTTACTCCGATTCCAGCCAGTATTGTAAAACCACCTATGGTAAAAGAAAGCAAAGTACAAATGGAGTGTAAAGTGGTTGAAGTAAAACCATTGGGTACTGAGGGTGGTGCCGGCAATCTAGTTATCTGTGAAGTGACTGGTGATGCACATCGATGATTCCCTGCTGGATGAAAATAAAAAAATTGACCAGCGAAAAATAAACCATGTTGCCAGGCTGGGTGGCGACTGGTATTGTGTGGTAAACGAACACAATCTCTTCCAGGTGGAAAAACCAAATACAAAACTGGGTATTGGTGTTGATGCGCTGCCTGCCTCGATACGCAACAGCAGCATTTTGTCGGGTAACAATCTTGGTCAACTGGCCAACGTATATGAGATGCCTGTGATTGAGCCTTCATTTGATGATGCCCATCTTAAGCAAATCATTCAGTACTACAGCGTTACCCCTGAGGAGATGGAAAAAGAACTGCATAGCTATGCAAAAAAACTACTGGATGGCGGTAAGGTGAACGAAGCCTGGCAGGTATTGTTGGCAGGGGCATAAAGTATTGTTTACTGTCAATACTTTTTTATCTTTAGTAACACACCGTTAAATGTTGTCCTATGCGCAAATTAAGAACACAAGCCTTGTTGCTTACAAGCATAGCAATCCTGCTTTTTTCTTGTGTACCACAACAAAAAGCAACCACACACCAGCAGCAATTGTCAGTACTTGACAGCCAATTGATGAAACATCAAAGAAGCCTGAAAGAGCTGGATGCGAAACGTCAAAAGAAACAGGATGGTAACGAAATGGATGATACCGTCAGTTCCCGGATAAAAAAGTTTATCGGTATGACGAATACAGAGATCGATAAACTGGTTGCACAAAATTCAATCCTTATTGGTGATGTGGAGGTAGATAAAAACGACTGGAACAGGCTGAAAAAAGCCCTGACACTTTCTCAAAAAACATCAAAACTTATAAGTGATAAAGTAAACCTGCTGAATGACCTCATCAACCGCAACACGGTAGTAAAGCTTGACCAGGATGTTTTCTTTGAGCCGGGCAAGTACACCGTTTCTCCTGCTGTTGTTGCAGCCATCGGTAATTTTTTTGAGCCGGCAGCAAAAGAGATCGAAGTCTTTATAAAAAAATATCCTGATTTCCCTTTATCATTAGTAATCACAGCAAAGGGTTATGCGGATGCTACCAATATTTCAGAAGGTTCTTCGCTATATAAAGATTTGAAAGAGGACCTGAAGCTGTCCGGAAAAGATAACCTGACCAATGATGACCTGAACAAAGCACTTTCTAATAAAAGGGCAAAGTCAGTTATTGATCTTTTTAAGACTTTTGAAAAACGGCTGGCAAGCAACGGCAATAATATCAGCAATCTCCTGTTCCTGCATGAAGGAAAAGGTGAAGCATTGCCCAATCCTAAGATCACCGATTATAAAATTGATGACCCCAGGCGAAGAGTGGTATTACTCTTTTGGGGAGTGTTCCCTGAATAGACCTATTTACTTCCGAACACCTTTTTCAAAATATCCGAGGTCCTAGCCAGTGGATTAGCCCTGATATTAGCTTCTTCCTTTGCCACCTGGTCGAATAAGGCATCAACAGCTTTACCTACTACATAAGATGTAAGGTCGGGGTCAATCTTTTTAAAAGTAGTAGGCAGCTTATTATATGTTGTGATAATATCCGAATAGTATTTTGTTGCGTCTGTTTTATCCAATGAAGTTTTCACTGATGGAGTAAAGGCTGTAATTAATTTTTGCTTCGTTTTGTCTTTAAAATAATTTGTAGCTGCATCCTTCGGGCCTTTTATGATATTCAAAGCATCTGTCAGGGTCATTTCTTTAATAGCATCTGTAAAAATTGGTTTCGCAAAACCAACAGCATCTTCTGCACCACGATTGATGGAAAGAATAGCTTTATCTACCTGTGCTCCCATTCCAAGGTTCCGCAAAGTGGTTTCCACTTTTTTTGCATCAGGCGGCAACAACATTTTATAAAATTCGCTTCCGAAGAACCCATCCGTTTTATTCAGATTCAGGACTGCTGTTGTAACCCCCTGTAATAAGGCTTCTTTAACACCCTGACCTGCTTCGTTTTCTGTAATACCTGTATTGTTTTTTTTACCTGCTAATATTTTAGGCACAGTGATCTGGGAAAAAGAAGCTACAGGAAAAATAAGAAGGCTGAATAAACCGATAGTTACAATTGTTTTCATGAGTCCGATTTTATCAACTGCAAGATAGCAGCGTTTAACAGCAGCAAAAAACCTGCCGCAAGTTTTGACGTTAATTTAAGTCAATAGTTGCGGCAGGTCCGATATTTAAGTGCAGTTAGTTCCATTTGGCCCCAAAAACCTTCCTGAGCAGGTCGGTAGTACGGGCGGCTATGTTCTGACGGATGTTCATTTCTTCTTTGGCCACCAGGTCAAACAGTGCGTCTGTTGCTTTCCCGGTAACAAAACTGGGCAGGTCCGGGTTTATTTTTTTGATAGTGGTAGGAAAATTATTATAGGTATTGATCACATCTCCATAGTATTTTGTAGCATCCAGTTTATCCAATGATGCTTTGATGACTGGCAAAAATGCTGCGATAAGTTTATCAGTTGTTTTCACCCGGAAAAAATGTGTGGCACTCGTATCCCCGTTTTTAACAAGGCCGATGGCATCACTTAATGTCATGCTTTTAATTGCATCAACAAAAATCGGCTTTGCATAACCTGCCGCATCTTCAGCCGCCCGGTTAATTTGAAGAATAGCCTTGTCAACCATTTTATTCATCCCCAGGTCCCGCAAAGTATTTTCAATTTTCTTTGCTTCTGGTGGCAATAGTATTTTGTACAACGCATCTTTAAAGAACCCATCGGGTTTGTTAAGTTGTAAAACCGCTTTTACCAATCCCTGGCCCAATGCTTCTTTTATGCCTTCGCCTGCTTCAGTCTCTGTAACACCACCGCCAACACCTGTTGGGATTTTTGATAACACATCACAACTGATCAATGCAGTTGACAGTAACAGGATGGAAAGAAATTTTTTCATTTTTTTACTTAGATTTTATTTATACCCTGAGGTTTTCCTTACGATTGTTGATCTTATCCCTGATGATCCGGAAAAATCTCGATCTTTCCTTTTCGCTTACCTCGCTGATAAGGGTTGACCTCTTCATCTGGTTCTGGATATGATTGTACATATTCGCATTAAATCCCTCATCCCTTGTAAACATAAAGTTAATGGTACTATGAGAAACATACGACATTCTGCTCCCATCCATTTCCAGCAACATATTATTGTCGCCTAACAACACTTCATTATAATACATTTTAAGGTCACCAATTCTTTTTTGCTCCGGGTCTCCATAATTAAATTTATAACCTACCGCTGCCTGCTGTTCCAGGTGGTTCCACAATTTTCCTACTGAGTCATACAACCTGTATGCATCCTCGTCTGATTCAAACACCTGTGCATCCCGGTAAAACTCTATCTGCCGGAAAAAAATATTCATACTTTCCAGGTTCCATATTTCCACACAAGGCAACTGGTTATACAGTGTCAATACTTTTTGCTCCAGTATAAACAATTCTTCCGGGTGATCCTCAAATCTGAATTTTCTTCTTTCAAACTCCGGAAACTGGAAATAGGTCTTTAACCAGAAGAACCATTTGAATGCAGCGACCTCTTTAAAGTGATAATGATAGAAAATGGGCAGGTCCTTGCAGATATAGTAAAATGTTTTGTCCTTAAAACTGTTCATGTAGGCCAGGTTCTGGATCAGGCTTCCCACATACTCTTCAAACCGGAATGTTTTTTTGTCAAGATACTGACCGCTAAAAACTATCCCATCTGCATGGATACCCATCAGCCGGTCATGCAGAGATTCTGTAATGAGTGCAGAGAACCTGCAATTCTTCAACCGATAAAGTCTTCTCTCCCCGTATCCGGCGATAAGCACTATCAGCACTAATGCCAAGCAGCTTTGCTATTTCTTCAGCCGGAGGATTTCCGTCCTTTATTTGGCTCTTAATAGCTTTAAAAAGTTCCTGTTGTAGTTCACCGGTGGTCATTGTTATAAATTACGTTTTCGGTCTCTGATTTTTTCAAGCAGTATATTAAAGAAAATATTCCGCTGCTTCTCACTCGTCTGGCTTATCTGGGTCGACCTTCGGATAAGGTTTTCAAAGTCTTTATACAGGTCATTACAAAAATTCTCATCGGATGTTTCCATATAATTAAGGTGGCCATAATTAATGAATACTGATTTAACTCCGTCAGCAATCACCATAATAGTGTTATCGCCAAGCACCACCCTGTTAAAAAAGAATTTGAAATTGGATTTCTTCGCTTCAGGTTCTCCTCCTGGCATAAACTTGCACCCATGTTCTGCCTGTAACTTCATGTGAAGGACGGATTCTTCCAGGGCATCATAAACAGATTTCAAATCCGCAGCTGATGAAAAATGCCCCGAGTCCCTTGAAAACTCGATCTGGGAAATAGTGCTGTTGATACTTTCTGTATTCCACATTTCAGCAGAAGGAACGCTGCAGTAAGTGCGGACCAATTCATGACTTAGTATTTCAATATCCCCGGGCAGGATATTAAAATTAAACTGTATTTTTTCAAAGTCAGGATGCATCAGGTGTGTCTTCATCCAGAAAAAATACCTGAAAGCAATCAGTGGCCTGAAATAAAAATTATGAAAGATGGGAAGGTCTTTGGACATATAGATGACCTCTTTTTGCTCCACTTTAGAAAGTGCCGTCATGCGGGTAGTAAGCCCTTCCAGGTATTGGCGGTAAGTAAATTCTCCGTCCCTGATGTGTACATTATGAAAAAGGACATCATTGTTTTTTGTGCCCAGTAATTGATCCATTGATAAGTTGAAATGCCGGCACAGTTCTGCCGCTTCATCCATCACCAGCAGTGTTTCACCACGGATGCGGCGGTAAGCACTGTCAGTACTGATATGCAGTATCTCAGAAACAACATCAACCATTGGGGTTTGCGGGGGAATTTTCTCTTTAATGCGTTGAAAAAGAATATCCTGCAGCCCTGTGGCTGTTATAATGTTTTGGTTTGTTAGGGCCATGTTGGTTAAACGATCAGTACTGTCGAAATCCTGCTCAATAAGCACTAAAAGATAGCTGATTTCGCGCAAACAGGCAATAACGTTTCCGGGGTATTTAGTAAAAATTGCCACCGGGGATATTGTAAAAGCAAAATTCAATTATTGACCTGGGTAGAGATGAGTTTAGCTTGCTGTTACAAAACCACACAGTATGAAAAGAAAGCTCTGGTTCTTCTCGCTCTCTCTTTCTCATTTATTTTTTTACTGTTGCAATGCACAGAAAAAAAACTATTTCAGTTTTGAAAATGGCAGTGTATTTCGGCAATGCTAATTCAAATATTGCGGCCGGTATGGTAAGCTCCGGTTTAAATGATACCGATGCCGCTGATTTTTTCTCTATTCACTATTACTACAGATTACCCCAGAAAAAAAACTGACAAAACCGCTTACCGGGCAAAATTTGGACACTACCTGAATAATAAAACTGCTATTGAAGCTGGCTTTGGCCTCTCCTATTCCGGGGAAGTAAAGGGCTATGATGAGAAAGATCTTGGGCAAAGTTCAAACTACCTTACACTGACCAGTAATATAAATACCCTGTATATAGCTTTTGTAAAAACGGATACCCGTGGGGCTACCGGGTTTGGTATTGGGCCGGCATTCTCTTTTTACAAACTCACTAAAGATATTAACCGGGGCACCATTAAGGAATCCAATAACTATTTTCTTCCCGGTGCAATGATGAATGGTTTTTGGCATTTTGTTGCCCGTCCTTCCTGGTTCGTTGGAATAGGAACTGAATTATCATTTACAACTCCGGCAAAGATTGATGAGATAAAGATCACTACGCAAACTTCAACCTCAACTTTTAAATCGGCCAAAGCCGGTTCATTTAATGGAAATATCTCTTTAAATGCCGGGTTCCGGTTTTGATTAAACTTATCATCTATGAAAAAGCAATTCTGCCTGTTATTTTTTATAGCCCTGGTATTGAATTTATTCAGCCAGTCAACTACCATGCCTGTTGCTAAAGGGAAAAATGATTATTTACAAAAAAGCAGGAAGCAGTCCACTGTTGCCCTGGCTATCGGCATTCCGGGTTCTCTATTGTTAACCATTGGTGGAGTAATATACATATCTGAATTTGACCGCAGGCTTTATCCTGTAGACAATTTTGATAAAAAAAAGTTTAGGACCGGGGAGGCACTCATAAGTACAGGGTGTGCCCTTTTAGCTGTTGCTATTCCATTTAAACTGGCTTCCCGAAAGAACAAAAAAAAGGCAATGACAATAGGGTTGAAAACCGAACCTGTATATTTATTTCAACACAATAATCTTATTGCAAAAGGACTACCTTCCCTCACCTTAAAAATCAGTTTATGAAAAAAATTTCCCGTTGGGCTAAAGATCACAAAAAATCATCCCGCATCATTATCGTTGCTTCCTTTGCCGTATTAACGGCACTGGGTATTGCAACGGGCTTATTACTGACAGATACCGGTGTTTCTATTTCATCGTCTGTCCTGTTAATAATTAGTGCTGTTTATATTGCCGGGTTGCTGGCTTATCCTTCAAGATCCTTGCGTCAGAAAAAGCTGAACGCTGCCGCTTTTTATATCCGTCAAAAAAGCTGCGATCTTATGCTGGCAACTTCCACTTTTTGTATGATCATCTATTTCAGCAACAGGCCGGGTGAGATATTCAGTTATTCAGCAGCGCTTAATGCAGCGATCCCCGTCAGCACATCAATTCCAAAAGACAGTGCTGTCAAGGCATATAAAAGTATTGCAGATTTTAAAGCTTCGCTAAAAGATGAGAACGGGAAAGCTCTAAAGTGGAAGGCAAAGAAAAAACTGCTGAAAGAACAGATCCGGGCGATAAAAAAAGATGAGGGTATGTCTTCAGGCGCAAAAGTGGGGCTTATTATTCTTTCGGTGGCCGTGGCCCTGGGGCTGTTATACCTGATCGCTGCCTTATCCTGTAATCTTTCCTGCAGTGGTTCGGAGGGTGCCGCCATATTTGTTCTGGGTGCCGGTGGCGGGCTGGTTATCTTCCTGCTGGTACTTGCCATCCGGGCAATACTTGGTAAAAAGAAAAAACGTAAAAACAAAGAGGCCGATCCGGATAACCCTGTAAAAGTTGATTAGATCATATTCTTCACCCTATTTAATATGTCTTAACCCCTGCCCTTACCCGGGCCGGGGTTTTCTGTATTTATTTTTTGAAATGCCTCAAAATCTCCCAAACTCACGGCAAAAAGCCTCACTTTTGAAAATCGTTTGGTTTACTTAAGTTTGCGGCGGGTTTTATTTACTTTGCACCCTGTCCGGACAGGGGGGACCATCCCGAAAATCCCATTAAAAGAGTAGGGCGCCTTCACCGAAAAGCGATACGAGTAGGTAACCAAAAACTACTGTTATGAACAAAAGAATTCTCGTACTGGCAATTTCAGTTTTGTGCTTTCAGATGGCCGGTTTCTCTCAAACCAGGGTGGGTCTTTCAGCTGGTGTTTCCGTTGCAAATATGAAAGGCAGAGTGGATGGTGATGGTAAAGCCGGTGTGATGGCCAGCCTGGTACTGGATGTACCGATGTGCAAAAAAAAGAATTTCAGTTTTTACCCCACATTATCATATGTGCAAAAAGGGGTAGTTGAACCACATCCTGAAGGAACACTGATTGATAAACAATACATAGCCACCCGGTATATGGAACTGGCGACTAATGTTATCTACAATATTCCCGGAGAAAAAACAACTTTTTACCTGGGTGCTGGTCCTTCAGCGGATTTTAATCTCCCTTCCAAAAGAGTTTCAATAACTGATGGCGATAAAGTAACTACAGATCTGCTGATGGGAAGCACACCTGAAAATGAAATGAGAGGTGTTGATTATGGCCTCAATTTCATGGGTGGTTTCAGAACTGCCAGCGGCTTTTTCTTTAACCTGAATTATAATAAAGGCATCCGGAACCTGGTACCCCTGGAAGCAACAGGAAGTTTGAAGAATCAATATATCGGAATCCAGCTGGGTGTTTTCCTGAATAACGGAAAACCTTCCAAGTAAGAACTTTTTTATAACATTTTTGAAAGCCCTTCGCTATCGGAGGGCTTTTTGTATGCTACCGCCTAACCAGTACCTTTGCCTGCCCGGCTATAAAAAAATAAAATGAAGCAAAAAGACGGGCCGCTTCAAACGATTTATCATTATTACATGAGTACACAACATCTTTCTGAACAGGAGCTTTTGCGAAGGGAAAAACTGGCCGAACTGATCATGATGGGTATTGAACCCTACCCCGCCCCGCTTTACCCGGTTAACAATAATTCAGCTGCTATAAAAGAGAATTTTAAAGAAGAAACCAAAGAACAGTTTGCTGATGTGTGCCTTGCCGGCCGCATCATGAGTGTAAGGGATATGGGCAAAGCTAATTTTGCCGTGATACAGGATTCGCATGGCCGCATACAGCTTTATATCAAACGGGATGATATCTGCCCCGGTGAGGATAAGACACTGTATGATATTGTCTGGAAAAAATTGCTCGATATCGGCGACATCATCGGTATCAGGGGTTATGTGTTTATTACCAAGACCGGTGAAACATCGGTGCATGTAAAAGAACTGACATTGCTCAGCAAATCACTTCGTCCGTTGCCAATTGTAAAAGAAGCCGACGGGCAAACTTTTGATGCAGTAACAGACCCCGAATTCAAATACCGCCAGCGGTATGCCGACCTCATCATCAATCCGGCGGTAAAAGAAACATTTCTTAAAAGAACAAAGCTTATTAACTCCATCCGTGAGTTCTTAAATAATCATGGTGCGTTGGAAGTGGATACACCGGTGCTGCAAAGTATTCCGGGTGGTGCGGCTGCAAGGCCATTCATTACACATCACAATGCACTGGATATTCCTTTGTACTTACGCATTGCCAATGAACTTTATTTAAAACGCCTGATCGTCGGTGGTTTTGACTGGGTGTATGAGTTCAGCCGCAACTTCCGTAATGAAGGCATGGACCGTACCCACAACCCGGAGTTCACCATCCTGGAATTTTATGTGGCGTATAAAGATTATTTCTGGATGATGGAAACAACAGAACAGATGCTGGAGAAAGCGGCACTGGATGTCTGCATGGTACCACTGATGTTACTGTTGGGCGACAAACACCATTGCTTTCAAAGCTCCTTTTAAACGCATCAGCATTTACGATGCCATTACAGGAACATACCGGCATCGACATGTCGAGCCGGATGAACGAGGAACAACTTCGTGCTGTCTGCAGGCAATTGCACATACAGGTTGATGACACGATGGGTAAGGGCAAACTGATCGATGCCATCTTTGGTGAAAAGTGTGAGAAGAATTATGTACAGCCCACTTTTATTATTGATTACCCGGTAGAAATGAGCCCCCTTACCAAAAAGCACCGCGACAAAGCAGGGACTGGTAGAACGTTTTGAACTGATCATTAACGGGAAAGAAATTGCCAATGCCTACAGTGAACTGAACGACCCTATTGACCAGCGGGAACGTTTTGAAGAACAGGTCAAAGCTGATGGAAAGAGGTGATGATGAAGCGATGTTCATTGATTATGATTTTCTCCGTGCACTGGAATATGGTATGCCGCCAACATCTGGTATTGGTTTTGGTATTGACAGGCTTGCGTATGCTGCTGACCAACCAGGTTTCTATACAGGATGTGCTGTTGTTTCCGCAGATGCGGCCGGAGAAGGGAACTGAAGTGGATCCAGGCGAAATAAAAGCAGGTTAATACATCAGGCTTTTCTTAGCGTTATTGCGCCAGCCTGCCTGGCTTTCATATTCCACAAAATATATCTTAAGATCGGCCTGGCTTTCGTAATCCACAAAATAGATTTTCTTTTTAGCCTGGCTGCTGTATTCTGTAAAAAACCATTTGCCGTCATTGTCCCCGGCCTGGCTTTCATACTTTACTTTGTACACTTTAAGATCGGCCTGGCTCTCGTATTTTACTACGAATACTTTTACATCTGCCTGGCTGCTGTAATCAACAGAAAATACTTTTTGTGCATGGATGGCTGATGATATTGAGATGCCGGCAAGCAGCAGGAAGAATATTTTTTTCATTTTGCAGAATGTTTGTGGTTATTAAGATACAACAAAGTTTTCCTTTACATAAAGGAAGGCCTTGTTAAATGTTCTATTTTTTGCTTCTGTCTTTGCTGGTGTTCCGGGAAAGCAGCACAGTCCGGCACACAACAAAGGCTGTTTACTGGCCTGGGAAACCAACAAAGGCAGAAAAGGCGCTGGGGTGGATTGTCCTAACGACAACCTGCCTGCCGGCAGGCAGGTACAAAATGTATAACATCTATCAGTTGATTTCCAATGCCTGCTTTTTTTGAAGGGTGCGTCTTATATCATAAATTTATGTGTTGCCTGCTATGCTATTGAGCACTCTAATTATTTAAAATGATTACAATCCAAGAATTACTTTTTAATCGGGGTCTCGACAAAAATGCAAAAACAAAACTTGTTCGACACAAAGATTCAAGACGAGACTTATACAATTTGTATCGGACTGACAAACCTGGATTTCTTGCTTATCAAAACTCTCAATCAAAGGACGTTTTCAATGGTGTTGACTATATAATTGCATTTATAGGTGAAGAAGGCGTTCAATCAAGATTTATTGGAGTTTACAAAGTGCTGAATGGCAGAAAACTTCAAGCTGACAGCTTTGAATATGACATGGAAGAAATTATAGGGTTTGACGACTTACGGGAAAGAGTAATAATTAATTGGAGAAATCCTATTGCATGGCATCAATGGATTAAAAATGAAATGGAAGTCATACAAATACATCCAGGACTTCATTATAAACAATTTACAGACTATTCCGACTTCATTCTTGATTTTGACGAACTCAAAGAAATTATCAACAACCAATATAGCGATTGGAAAAGAATGTTATCTGTGACAAAAGGTATTTATCTAATCAGTGATACTGAAACTGGAAAATTATATGTTGGCTCTGCATACGGCGAAGAAGGAATTTGGGGAAGATGGAGTAATTATGTTGCCACAAATGGACATGGGGGGAACAAAACTTTGAAAGAACTCATTGAAGCTAATCCAAGACATTCACAAAATTTTCAGTTTTCCATTTTAATGTTACTCCCTCGAACAATCACAGCGGACGAAGCCATTAAAAAAGAGAAACTATTTAAAAATAAATTGGGTACTAACGCTTTTGGATTGAACAACAATTAATTCAACCAGTAAAACAGAAGCACAGCAGGCAACATGAACTGTGTAAAAAACCAAATAAATTTTGATCTTTTTTATGGTTTGGCTGAGCAATAATTTGGTTGATAAAGTGTGTTGTTTTTTACTACTGCAAATACTTGTTTCAACTTTTTGTTCATTGTGCATCTGCATATCCAGCTTGACGTCAAAAATTTGGCTGTAGAATATATCATCATCTTTTTATCTTTACTCAGCAGCAGTCAGCCGGGGCGGACGGAAGTCTATTACCTGCACTTCGGCAATACCTATTCGTTGGGCATTAATTTCTTAACTCCAGATACATTCTCTTCAAAATTTTTTGGTTGCTATGTACTACTTTGCTTCTTTGAAGCAATTTCTATATGTCTTTCTTTTCTAAAACTTTTTTAGCCACGTCTATGTTTTCATTCTACCGGCCTTTTATTTTAAATAAAGGCCAGCCAGCGGCAAAGGAAAATTTCTCTATGGTGAGTAGCGGACCTGCCTACCGGCAGGCAGGCAGAACCCCGGACAAGGTCCGGGGCAAGCTACTGCATCAAATTATTGCTGAATAGAATTGATGCAGTACAAGAGTAAGTCTTTTTCGATTCTTCCAGTGGAAGAATGAAAAATCCCAACCCCCTTGGGGTTGCTACGAGACGGTGATAGTAGTACTGCAGCCGGCTACACAATTTACCTGCTGCTGCTATACAAACAAGTCAGAATACAACTGTGCTCCCGGCACTACGGAATATTTTTCTAAATCAGTAATACCTTCTTTAGCCAGCACCTGTTCATCCACAAACAGGTTGCCTGTACACTCACCCGAAGGTTGGCGAAGAATATAATAAGCTGCATCGGCGAGGATATCTACCGTGCGGCTCATGTTGGCCAGCATCTGCCCTCCCAGTAAATTTCTTACAGCGGCGGTGTCAATCGTTGTTTTTGGCCAGAGTGCATTGGCGGCAATGCGGTCTTTCTTAAACTCCCTGGCCCAGCCGATGGTCATCATACTCATGCTGTACTTGGTGAGGGTATAGGCTACATGTTTCTCAAACCACTTCGGGTCGAGATTGATGGGCGGCGATAAGGTGAGTATATGAGGGTTCTCCGATTTTTTTAAATGTGGTATGCAGGCTTTTGTTACGAGGAAAGTTCCCCGCACATTGATGCTGTGCATGAGGTCGAAACGTTTGGCTTCTGTTTGCTCTGTTGATGTGAGTGAGATGGCAGAAGCGTTGTTCACCAGTATATCAATGCCGCCGAATTTTTCTATTGCTTTGTCCACTACGTTTTGTACCTGTTCTTCAAAACGGATATCGCACTGCACTGCCAGTGCTTTGCCGCCTGCTGCTTCCATTTCTGCTGCGGCAGAAAAAATGGTGCCACCGAGTTTGGGATTTTCTTCAACACTTTTTGCAGCGATGACAATGTTGGCACCTTCTTTAGCCAGTTTAAGTGCAATGGCTTTGCCGATGCCCCGGGTGCCGCCGGTAATGAGAACGGTTTTGTTTGCAAATGACATAGTAAACGTTTAAGTATGAAGATAGGAAAAGACCGGGTGCTTCTCCAACTCTTGTTGAGGTAATTCTACCGTTGCGATGGTAATTTCATCAACTGTATAATCGGTCGTATTTCCGCTGGCATAAGCTGCTAATGAAATCTATTTTTGAAGACGGACTTTAGAAACGTCCCGTTTTATTTCCAGCGATCCGATGAAAAACCTGTTGAGAAGAACCGTACTATGAAAAACACAGCCGGTTTGCCCCTCAATGAAATTAAAAAGCCCCTTGTATCTACAAGGGGCTTACTGTTTAATGCTCCGGCAATACCGGTTTGGTTTGCACAATATCATCAATACGCTGAATAACTTCCGGGGTTAGTTTCTCAACTGCCTCCATTGCTTTTAAGTTTTCCAGCAGTTGTGTTTTACTGGTGGCGCCGAGTATGGCTGTTGTTACATTGGGATTTTTAATACACCAGCCAATGCTCAGTTGCGGCATGGATATGCCCAGCTCTGCTGCAAAGGCGGACAGTTTTCTTACTTTGTTCAGCAACTCTTCCTTCATCCATCTTTCCTGCAACCAGTCGAAGCCTGTTAATCCAAAGCGGCTGCCTTCGGGAATACCATCATTGTATTTACCGCTTAACAAACCAGATGCCAGCGGACTCCAGATGGTGGTGCCCATGCCCACCGTTTTAAATACCATCAGGAATTCGTTTTCCATTTTATTTCTTTCAAGCAAATTGTATTGCGGCTGCTCCATCGAAGGGCCGATCAATCCGTACTGATGTGCCACCCGGTGGGCTTCCATTATTTCCACGCCACTCCATTCACTGGTACCCCAGTATAATATTTTTCCCTGCTGGATAAGGTTGTGCATTGTCCACACCGTTTCTTCAATCGGTGTTCCCTTATCCGGACGATGGCAGAAGTACATATCGAGATAATCCATTTGCAACCGCTGCAAGGCTTCATTGCAGGCTTCAATCAAATGCTTGCGGCTAAGGCCGGTTTGATTGGGTTTATTTTCTTTTCCCCGCCAGCCCCAGAATGCTTTGGAAGAAACAGTGTAGGAAGTGCGGTCCCAGTTTTTCTTTTTTAGTACACGGCCCATCATCTTTTCGCTTTCGCCCAATGCATACACTTCGGCATTGTCAAAAAAGTTAATGCCATTGTCATAAGCAATACCCATCAGTTCATCCGCAATGCTGTCGTTTATCTGTTTGTGAAAACTGACCCAGCTGCCGAAGGAGAGAACACTTAATTGCAGGCCTGTCTTACCCATGCGTCTGTATTCCATAAATTAGTTTGATTTGAGATTTGAAGTTAGTAAAGAAGTTAACAATCTTGCCTGCAACTAAGTTCAATAATTATTGGGGGAACCCGTTTTCAGAAACTTTCAATTGTCCTGTAGGGTAGCGGAATGTCACCCGGCTAAAATCCTGGGTGGCTTCTAACCCTTTACCAGGATATATTTTTTTATCAGGGGTAAGGTATTCTGCGTAGTTATCAGAGTAAAACAATTTTGTGTTCTGGTCCCACCAAAGGTCTTTACATTTTAATGTATCTCCGGTTCTGTTAATGACCACAACGCTGTCCCACAGGTATACTTTTCCCAGACTTTCATAGTATTTACCAAAGCGGCTGTCCAGTCTTGTTTCTATCGTGTTGCTGCTGTCATAAAAATCGCAGTGGAGAGATTTGGGGAAATCTGCATAAATGGTATCAGCAAACACCCGGATCATTAAAGGTGCTCTCAGTTTTGCCCTTAGCTTGCCATCCTGGCTCAGCATGCTTTCAATATTCACCGCCTCTTCTTTCATGATGACTTTTTTAGTCATGTCATCAATTACTTTCTCATCATTCTCGCAACTGCAAACAAAACAGCAGCCTGTAAACAAAGCTGCTGCGTAAAAGAATTTTTTATAAAAAGAGAGATTAGTCATACTTCCGTTTGATGAACCAGAAATCGCTGAGTGAGAAACCAAGCGATAACCTGAATGTGCTTTCTTTCAGCAAATTATCGTTATTTCCCCTTTTACCATATTCAAAAGCGAGGTTAATAAGTGTAACCTGGTTAGGAGCCTGGCGGCTAAACCCGACGGGCAAACCTAAGCCAAAAGATGCTCCCATCTGTGTCATCTTCTCTTTTACTTTTATGTAATCAGGCCCAAGAAAAAATCCGAAACGGTAAGCCACATTACTGAAATAATTTCTTTTGGGGATTGGATTGATCTGCGCCCCAACTCTTACTTCCCATTTATTTTGTACTGAATCCTTCTGTCCATAAAAACGATACTGGTTCCAGTTCTGCTGGGTAAAGTCAACTCCTACCAGCCATCCGCCTTCTTTACTCACCACCGTATATTTCTGCGCTACAAAACCAACCGTAAAGGAAGAGGGAATGTTTATCTTCCCTTTGATATTTCTCCTGTCTGATACACTGTCTAACCGCAGGTTGCCGAGATTGTCATCGTAATAAAAAGTTTCTCTCAGCACATCCTGTGTTGCACTTATTTTCTGGCCCCAGTTTCCGGTTGCTCCGATGGTTAGCACCACTTTACTCTTCAGCGGTATGCGGTATTGCAAACCAGCATTAAAATATAAACTGCCGAAATTAGTTTTGGTTTGATAATTGGCCTGGTAATAATCAACTGTATCATTATTAAATGACCTGCGGGTACTGTAGTCTTTTGAACCAAAGAAATAACCAGCATTAATACCTATGCTCAATTTTTCACTTACCTCGTTGTCATCATGTTTCTTTTCAAACAAGCCGATACCTGTTCCTGCAGAAGCAAGATATGAACCACCATCGCCTTTATAAGTAGTAGTGGCACTATCTATCGGTAAGCCGGTATTGGGGTCTTTCAATCTTTCACTGCGGATAATATCATAACTGATTCTTGAGATGGGGCGTAAACCAAAACTTAAACCCCAGTTATTCTTCAATGGCAGGCCTACCTGCACATAAGAAAACAATGCATTGCTGGCGGTAAATTTTGGTTTAATGCCGGAAGGTTCTCTCAATGTCCTGTTCTCAAAGTTTATTCCCACATCAAGTATGGCTCTGCCCATTACCAGTTTCTTTGATTTCTGTTCCCTGATTGCCTGGAAACCGGAGTACGATGCCGGGTTGTTGAAGTTGACGGAATAATAGTCTGTGTATCCTGCAGAAATACCACCCATGCCCCGGTTAATGATATGTGCCTGCGGAATAAGGTCGCCAATGCCATATCTTGAATAAGGTGAATTATCCTGCGAAAAAACAGGTTGAAAAGTGGTAAAAAATAAAACCAGGATCGTCAGGGAAAAGCAGTGTAACGTCTTGATTCTCTTAGGGGTTATTAACTTCACTAATTGCATACAGACCTTTAAAGATTAAATCAGGGTCTGCAAATATCTTGTTTTTAAGGTGTGAAGCCAAATAGACTATATCCCCCCCGGTTAACAGGACGTTAAAGTTCCTGTACCGCTCCCTGTACGCCTCTATAAAACCATCAATCTCTTTAGCCATACCTAACACAACTCCGGTCAGGATATTGGTCGTGGTATCGTACCCGATCAATGGTAAATTACTATCGGCTTTGATCAATGGGAGTTTAGCTGTATAATAATTCAATGATTTTAACCGCATTTCCATGCCGGGAGAAATAGCGCCGCCGACAAACTCATGATACTTATTGATAAAGTTGTAAGTGATGCAGGTGCCGAGACCGATAACGAAATTATTTTTATCCGGGTAGTAATGAACTGCTGCTGCTGATAAGGCCAGCCTGTCGGCTCCGATTGTTTCCGGTTTGCCTACCGGTGTGGTAAAGGGAACCTTGGTAAGGTGACTGAGTTTATGAAATTTAGTTGCTGCGGTCAGCAATTCTTCCATCGCTACGTTATGATCGATCACCGAAGAAAGAATGGATTTCTTTGGCTGGAATTTATTGATGAGTGATTGAATGGTCTCCACCGAATCATCTTCCAGCACAATGGCTTCTTTCATCTCTGCATCATGAAAGATGGCTACTTTTTTCCGGGTATTACCAAAATCAAAACAGAAGGTTACTGACATAAGTTTGTTTTCTGCAGGCTTATTTTTCTAAATCCAACCCGCCCAGGTTTTTAAAATGACCGTTCAGTTTTATCTTTTTCTTTCAGCTGTTCCATACCTGCCACCATCGGTATGGCTTTAGCCAAATGCCGTTTTAAATATTCCTGCCGCTGCCTTTCATCCAGCAGGTTCAGCAATTCATATTCTTCTTCTATTGAAAGTCCGATATGATGGGCCACTTCATACGAAGTTAACTGGTTATCTTCCTTTTTGAAATCCTTGCTTACTTTCAGCAACTGGTGCAGTTCCCTGATGCCCGGCCATTACTTTTCGCATCAGTTCCGGCACCCCTTTTTCGTAGTTATCAGGATAATTAACGATGGCGCCGCTGTATAACTTATCAGGTATCTCCTGTATTACTTCGAGTATGCGGAACACTTTTATTCCTTTTGTTTTAATATCCATCTCTCCGTTGTCATACACTTTTGATAACTCTGTTATTTCTACCATAGAACCAAACTCCTGCACCTTATTCTGAATAACGGTTGGAATACCAAATGGCTTCTTCGCCGTATGGCATTCTGCTATCAGCTGTTTGTACCGGGGTTCAAAAATGTGAAGGTTCAGGTTTTCGCCGGGGTACACCACAATGCCAAGTGGAAATATCGGGATGAAATTCGTCACGTCGCAAAAAAAATTTGACGCAAATTATTGAATATTGAACAAGGAACAAGGACTGTTGAATGATGAGGGGTGGCTATTCCGGTACTCCCTCTTCTTTATTCTTCTGTGCAATATTGGTTAGCTCCCTGAGCTTTGCATATTTTAAAAAGGTATAGCCGGCTGACATCTTTGCGCATCTGTAGCCGGCTTTACCATCGAGGAAACCAGCCCTGAAAATGTAATTCTGCACAAAAGAAAAAAAAGCTGAGGCATATTTTTTAAGTACTCCGGCCCTTTTACCTTGTTCGTAATATTTCTTTGCATTCAGCGCTGCGTATTTAAATAGCTTGACTTTATATTTTTCCAGGTCAGTCGCTGTATGATGCTGTATATATCCTTTGAGTTTGTCAATCCGGGTTCCTTCAGGAAATACCAGTTCTTCATGTACAGGAGCCTCATCCCAACTCACTTTTTTCCGGTTGAAAAGGCGGATGTGTTTATCATTTCCCCACTCTCCATGTTTCAACCATTTATCACCAAAGAAGTTTTTAAATTTTATTTCATACAGCACCATATCATCAGCAAACGAAGATGCCTGTAATGTTTTTTTTAATTCGTCATCAATCGCTTCATCTGCATCAAGGCTTAGTATCCAGTCGTGGCGGGCAAGTGCAATGGCATTGTTTTTTGTTTTGCCGAATCCTTCCCAGGCTCCCTCATAAACCTTTACAGGGAATTGCCGGGCAATAGCTACTGTATCATCTGTACTGCCATTATCATACACAACAACATCATCAGTAAGCCCCTGGAGGCTTTGCAGGGTTGTTGCGATAATATCGGCCTCGTTCTTACAAACTATTACAACAGACAATGATTGCATGGTTGCAAAGATTACACCTTTTCAGCGTTCAGCCATTTATACCACCATAAAACGATGAATGCATAAATAAATACTCCGAACTGTACTTCCAGCCCGATATCAAATAAGAAACTGAAAGCTGCTGTCAGATTCAGCAGATACCAGAGCAATTTGTTTTTGGATTGTATTAAAAATGGAATGAGCATTATACAACTGAAAAGCAGAAAACCCGGCCAGCCACAGCCTGCACCATATATTAACCATTCGCTGCTGGGGTAAATTTTATCTGCTTCTGTCATTTCCGGGTAGTTGTTGCCATACCACTGTTTCGTTGTTGCCAACACATCTCCAAACCCGGCTCCGTTAACAGGCTGCCCATTCATTATATTCCATCCGGCTTTTAATGAGATAACACGGACAGCATCTGTTGCCCCCGGCAGGTAATGTGCTTTTTCAAAATAGCCTTTATCGTATAAAATGTATTTTACCTTGTTTTGAAAAGTGGGTACTGTCTTATAAGCAATAAATGGTAATGCTGCCATCAGAAGCAGTAATGCTATTCCGTACTGCCATTTCAGTTTCTTAATAATTAACCAGCCTGCTATGCCCGCCGTCATCATATAAAAAGAAAACAGCCCTGTTCTCACCGCCAGTATATGAAGAAACATTACTAACCATACTATAACTATTGCCAGCGAATAAGAGAGTAACTTATTTTGCTTTTGATGCTGGAAAAATAACCAGCCAGCCATCAACACACTTATACTTACCAGCCAGCTGAAACGAACATGGTCATTTTCCAGTGGGGTGATAATAGTTTTAGCCCGCAAATAACTTTCGTTGATCATCGCAGCATCTGACAGGTAATGGAACATACTCCAGCAACTGCCGGCAATAACAAGTCCGATAAAAATATATCCCAGCCAGCCCCATTGCTTTTTTGAAAGATTCACAGGCCCCGCAAAAGCAATCGGCAGAAATAAAAGTGGCAACTTGATACGAAGGATGGCAGCCCATTCGTTTTTATCTTCACTCCATAAGCCAGATAGCAAAGCCAGAAAGAATAATAAACTCATGCTCCATAACAGCGGTGATGAAAAGAAATTGGAAAAATGCTTTTTAAGATCCGTGTGGAAAAAAGAAACAGCAACAAAGACCAGCATGCTGACCGATAACATGGCACGGGAAACAAACAGCGCTGCCATCATGACAACAAACAGCATAAAAATGATGGGGCTTCTCCACGAATGCTGTAACTTGTTCCGCATACTTTTGTAAACGTACAACATCCCGTTCATTCTATGTGGCAGGAACTATTAAAACAAATGCAGCAAGGTGATGTAAAGGCGCTGGCCCGCAGCATTTCACTGGTGGAGAATGAACAGCCGGGTTATGAAACATTATTACAATCTCTTCCTGCAGCTTCCGCAAAAATTATCGGCATTACCGGGCCACCGGGTGCAGGTAAAAGCACATTGGTTGAAGCGTTGATCGGATTATTGGTCAATGACGGAAAAAAAATAGCAGTGCTTTGTGTTGATCCGTCCTCCCCGTTCAATCTCGGCGCTGTACTCGGCGACAGGATAAGAATGAGCGACTGGTATACCCATCCCAATGTTTTCATCCGGTCATTGGCAACAAGAGGTTCGATGGGCGGTCTGCATCCAAAGATCATTGAGATCACCGATCTGCTTAAGGCATTTCAATTCGATCATATTATTGTAGAAACAGTTGGCGTAGGACAAAGTGAAATTGAAATTGCAGGACTGGCTGATGTAACAGTTGTCGTGGTTGTTCCCGAAGCCGGCGATGAAGTACAGACCATGAAAGCCGGCCTGATGGAAATTGCCGATGTATTTGTAGTGAACAAAGCAGACCGGCCTGATGCAGATATTTTCGTCAGGAATCTCCGGTTGATGCTGGCTCCCACTTTCAGCAAGCATTACAATGAAGTGCCGGTGGTGAAAACAGTTGCCTCACAAAAAGAAGGAGTGGCGGAGTTACTGGATATTATTACCCACCAGTTACAAAAATCTCATTTGTCTGATAAAACTTTCTGGCTGCTGGCCGAAAGAGCCTTTTACCTGATCGAACAAAAAAGAATGAAAGATGTTGATAAGGTTGCCCTGAAGAAAGAAATTGAAGCCAATTATCAAAAAGGTAATTTTAACCTGTATAAATTTATTGCTGATAAATAATAATGAGTATGGATTTGATCCCGAATGAAGGCTTGCCCAGGCTGGCAGTTTGTGAACCGGCCGGCATTGAAGTAGAACCCGGTAAAGTTTACTCCTGGTGCAGTTGCGGTCTCAGTGAAAAAGAACCTTTCTGCGACAGTGCTCATAAAAAAATAGAAGGCATGCCGTTCAGAAGTGTAAAAGTCACTTTTGATAAAGCAGAGACCATTTGGTTCTGCCAGTGCAAACGGACAAAGACACCACCATTTTGTGACGGCACCCACAGAACACTCAGGGAAAAGTCACAATAGCATTTTCGTAATTGACGCAGCATTTCATTGTTCCCATCTGTGGGCTTTTACTTATTCCCCAATCCTTTGAATAGTATTAATTTGGCAGGGTGTGATGGACAAAAACTGCCTGCAATCAAACTCCGGTTTACCTCGTTGGGTAAAAAGAATAGTTGTAATTACCTGTTCCCTGTTCTCCTTTTTATTCATACATGGCCAAACTCCTGTTTCGGGTGTGGTGAATACCTATCACCAGGTTGTGGAAGTTATTCCCGCCAAAGCCTGCCTGCGGATCACTAATATCGGGGCTCTTGACGTCAACAGCCTGGTGATGATTGTACAAATGAAAGGAGCTTCCATTAATACCACGGCTGCAAGCAGTAGTTTCGGAGATACAACCGCATTAAACGAGGCTGGTAATTATGAGATAGGAACTGTTTGTTACATCATTGGTGATTCTGTTTTCCTGTTTCATAATTTACTAAACACCTATAATACTACATCCGGCAAAGTGCAATTAGTTCAGTTTGCAGAATACTACGCTGCTGAAGTTATTGATACGGTAAAAGCAACTCCATGGGATAATACGACCGGAACTGGTGGAGTTATTGCTATTTTTTGTGACCAGGATCTCACATTGCAAAAACCTGTTTATGCTGATTCAGTCGGATATGATGGAGGAGCCTTCGTTCTGAGTTCAGGCACTTGTAGCGATGCCCTGCCAGCAAATAACTATGCCTATAACGGATCCATTGCTTCTCCACAAAGCGGTGCTTACAAAGGTGAGGGTGTTGCAACAATAACGACGGCACAAAGTGGTGGCCGTGGCGCACCGGCCAATGGCGGTGGTGGTGGAAACAATCATAATAACAGTGGTGGTGGCGGTGCAAATCTGAATGCAGGTGGAATCGGTGGTGGCAATTCCAGTAGCGGAGTATCCTGTACTGCAACCCGAAGAGGTGAGGCGGGCAAAGCAATGAGCAACTGGAGCGGTCAAAAGATTTTTATGGGGGGCGGTGGTGGCGCAGGCCACTCGAATAACGGCCTTACTGTTGTAAGTGGAGGAAATGGTGGCGGCATAGTTTTTATTTGGGCTAATAATGTAATTGGCAATGGTAATGCTATAACCGCTAATGGCGGTAATGGCGGGAGTTCCATATCTGATGGGGCCGGTGGCGGCGGCGCTGGTGGCACTATCATTATGCATGTATCAAATTATTTCGGCGCAGTATCTGTTAAAGCAGAAGGTGGCAATGGTGGTGGCTCAGATAACGGATTAAATCTGAACAGGTGTTTTGGCGGCGGTGGTGGTGGCAGCGGCGGAGCCATATATTTTACCGGGCCGGTGCCGGTAATTACCACTTCTGTAAATGGAGGCGCCGCTGGGGTTGAAATAAACAGGGAGGTTTCCTGTAACCCGACACCACAAGCTGCAGGAGCCGGCAGTAACGGACAAATTTTTTCTTCTTACACTTTTGCCCGGTCAACAAGTACAGCAGGGTATTGCAGGATACTTCTCCCTTCTAAGCTTTTATATTTCCGTGCTGCATTGGTTGAGAAAAAAGTGAGACTGGGTTGGGAAATATTAAATCCCGAGCTGGTTAACAATTTTACCAGTGAAAGAAAGAATACCAGTGATCAATGGTTAACAGTATCAGTTATTGACGGCAACGACAGGCAACAACAGTATACAATCATAGATAACAACCCTGGTACGGGGTATAATCAATATCGTCTCCGCATCAATGAAAAAAATAATTCCGTTGTGTTTTCAGCGATTCAACGGGTCTATGTGGATCCTGCAGGAAATACATTTACGGTTTACCCCAACCCTGCAATCGATAAAATTTCTGTAATGGGTAATTTCAGAAACCCTGCTGTACTTTTTTTATTTGATATCAACGGCAAACTGGTATTGCAAAAGCAATTGGCCGGCAATTTTTCCCAGGTTACACTTCCGCACCTGTCGCCGGGCATCTATATGTTACGGGTAAATGAAACAGTTCAAAAACTCATCATCCTTTAATCCCAATCACAACCGATCGGTGCGCCGGGCGGAATTTCCTTATGAATGGTTGGTTTGGCTTTTTCCGGCTCTTTCATTCGTTCCAATGCAAGTAGCAAATGCCCTTTATATGTTTCATCTGTTGCTGTTTTGCTTTGTGCATCAATAAATATTTTCAGATCAGCTAATGTTTTTTTCAGGTTAGATTTTACTGCAAAGGAATTATTATCATTAACACTTGCAGAAAGCAGGTACGTCAGTAACACCTGTTCTGTTTGCAATTGTATCAGTTTTTCTATTCCGGACAACCTGGTGGCTTTCCATGTTTTTGCAATTAATGTATTGAGCATTTCTGTTACACCCAATCCATTGCTGGTTACTTCATACTGTGCCATACGGCTCAACCGTTCAGAGTTAAATAAAAATGATAACGGAAGATCGGCCGCCGTTTCAGCAGGTGATAATGCATCAAATGCCAATCCTGTTCTTTTCTTGAACAATTCCCTTGAAAAATCATATCCGGCTGGCCGTGGAGGGATCAACTGTACAATTCTGTCCGGCAGTTGCAGGAAGGTTGGATCTAAGCAATCTATAACTGCATTCAGTGCTTTTCGCTGTTCTTCCTTTGACAATGCCTTGGTCACTGTTTGTCCGTCGCCCCGTAAGGCATAGGTATAATACATACCACCTGCAAGTTTGGTCACAGCTTCAACCTGGTATCGATGATAGAAATAAACCGGCACCAGCACATCTTCCAGCATGGCCATTGGCATACCGGGCCGGATATTATTCTCGCCAAACTGTGATAATGCTTTTGCCCTCACTTTCATTACTTCTTTCAATTCGGCTACTGCATCAGTACCATTATCCCACAGGTGTGCCTGTGGATGATGTCCACCCGGCCTTCTCGCATCCTGGTCAGAAATATATTGAAGGCCTTTTGCAGCGGCACTCGTCAAAATTTTATTCAATGCGGAAGTTTCGTTAATAGCTTCAGGAAAATCCTGGTAGCCAAAAGCAATTGACACTTTATCCCATTCACCAATTTTATTATCATACGCATTACTGATATCTATTTCTCCGGCAGCGTTCAGCCGTACCGTTGGATGCGGATAATCCATGACACTGGCCCGGTTGCTTACACTGGCCGCATAGTTATGCATCAATCCTAATGTATGGCCCACTTCATGTGCCGCCAGTTGTTTCAATCGCTGCAAGGCCATCTTCAGCATTTTATCATCAGCAGGTAAACCGTTCTCAAACGGTGCTAATAGCCCTTGTGCAATTAAATAATCCTGTCTTACCCTGAGTGAACCTAATGTCACATGCCCTTTAATGATCTCACCAGTCCTCGGGTCAGTAACAGATGCACCATAACTCCACCCTCTTGCAGAACGGTGTACCCAATTAATAACATTATACCGGACATCCATCGGGTCGGCATCTTCTGGTAATAGTTTTACCTGGAAAGCATTTTTATACCCGGCAGCTTCAAATGCCTGGTTCCACCACCCGGCTCCCTCCATCAATGCACTGCGGATCGGCTCAGGTGTTCCATTGTCTAAATAATAAACGATAGGTTTTACCGGCTCACTCATGGCAGCCATCGGGTCTTTCTTCTTTAACCGGTGCCGCATAATAAAAAACTTTTCTACCGGTTCTGATACAGGTATGCTGTAATCGTAAAAAGAAACCGGGATATAACTGCTGCGGGGGTCAAAAACCCTTGGCTTGTAATCATTGTCGGGTAATTGCACAAAAGAATGATGAAGACGCAGTGTTATCGCTTCAGCAGATGGAGTAACAGCGTTAACATAGTTACCAGTAGTACCATCATTGTTTATGAAGGTAACCGTTGCTTCAAACTCCGAATTCATCGGAAAGTTTTTGGTGCGGGGCAAATAGATAGCTGACCTGCTTTTCTCCAATGAATAATTTCCCTGCTGGTTACTTCGTAAGCGATTGGTGACCTGCATTGCATCCCGCAATAAGAAATCAGTTGCATCCACCAGCACCCGGTTCCCGGTTTCTGCTTCTGCCACAAAGCCCCATAATGTTGATTGGGCAAAAGATTGTTCAACAGCTCTTTTTTCTGCCACATCATTGGTAACAGCCCTGTAGTTATAATTAGGCTGAATTAAAAGGATTTTCCGGCCGGTCTTTGTGAATCTCACAATCCGTTCGCTGCCCAGTAAACCCCTGTCCAGCCCAACATCGTTCGAACCTAACCCCGCAGGTAACGAGGTTACATATAAGATCTCCGTATCCAGCTTATCTACTTCCAGCCATATTTTCCCGGCATTTTCATCCCAGTAAAAATTCATAAAGCCTTCATATTTTTTAAGGTCTTTTGTTTTTTCTTCAATGGCTGGTAGTTTTTGAGCAGCTACATAAAAAGGAAGGATAAACAGAATTGCGAAAATCTTTTGCATAGCAGGCGGTTTTGTCCTCTCAAGTTAAGCAATGTAAAAAGTAAGCGGAATAAATTTTACAAGTGGAAAAAGAGGGCATCGAAACGATTATTTAACGACATTGCAGCCGTGAAAATATTTGACTGTTTTACCTTTTTTAATGAACTGGACCTGCTGGAGTTCCGGCTGAAGCTGCTTGACAACCAGGTAGATTATTTCGTAATTGCCGAATCAAACCTTACCCATTCAGGGAAACCCAAGCCTTATTATTTCCGGGAAGCAAAGGACAGGTTCAAAGCATGGGAGCATAAGATCATCTATATACCTGTTCAGCAAAGCGCCGAAGGATTATTATTTGAAGAACAAAAAAGTTACAACCCTGATAGTGCTGCATGGAAACTGGAAAATGGCCAGCGTAATGCTTTATTGAATGCTGCATCTTCTATTGATGATACTGATATGGTGCTCCTGAGCGACCTCGATGAGATACCTTCGGCTGTTGCACTAAGAAAAGCGATTCAATCAGACAAGCCGGTTGCTTTTTCTCTTTTGTTCCACTATTATTTTTTGAATTGCCAAAACGCAGGGAACAGCCGGTGGTGGAAGGGTTGTATTGCAGCAACCGGTAAGCAGTTTAAGGAAATTACTCCGCAGGGATTACGGGACAAACGGGACAGCTATTCTTCATTAGCGGATGCCGGATGGCATTTTTCATTTTTAGGCGGCGCTGAAAAGATCCGGCAGAAATTACTCGCCTTTGCACATACAGAATTTAACAAGGAAGAGTATGTAAGTGAGCAGCACATTAAAGAAGCCGTTTCAAAAGGAGAAGATATCCTGAAAAGGGAGGGTGTCGTATTTAAGTATGTACCACTTAGTTATTACCCGAAGGCTTTACAAAAAATAATGAAACAATATCCCGGTTTTCTGCATTTAAAAAAAAGTAATGCGTTAACCGATCTGTATTACACGGTGCGAAGGATAACAAAAGGCAATTACTAAACTTGTCAAACTCCGGTTCTATACAACCCCTTGTTTCCGTAGTGCTGTGCACTTATAACGGGGAGAAATTTCTGCGGCCGCAAATTGATTCAATTACAGCGCAGACCTATCCGAACCTCGAAATAATTATTATTGATGATGCATCATCGGACAGTACCTCTTCGATACTGGAGGAATACAGGCAGAAAGACAGCCGGGTAAAATTTCATATTAATTCAGCTAATATTGGTTATAACAAGAACTTCGAAAAAGCTTTTTCACTGGCTACGGCTGACTACATCGCCATCAGCGATCAGGATGATATCTGGGAGAGCAACAAGATTGAGCTGATGATGAAAGACTGGTTGCCCGGTTCATTGTTTATCTATTCATTATCCGGTAATTTTTTTTCCAATGATTTTGAAAACAGGAAACAAGCTCCGCCGGTTAAATATGGAACGGTTACACAGCTTCATCAGCTTGTATTCAGCAGCCCGGTACATGGACATGCCTGCATGTTTAAAAAAGAATTGTTATCACATTGCATTCCTTTCCCTGCCGATATTTATTATGACTGGTGGATGAGTATGCAGGCAGTGAGAATTGCGCCGGTTGGTCGCATCCCATTAACCCTTACCTGGCACAGGGTACATGAAACAAACAGTTCAAGGACAATTTTGTCGATTGCGGATAAAAAGGAAAGGAACCGGCAACTCAGGCGCCAGTTTATTTATAACATTGAAACCTTCTTTCATAATTCAGCTGTAACCACAGAAGATGAAAAATTTTTAACCGGGTATACCGAACTGCTGAAGAAAATGGATGGAGAGAGGTTTTCATCTGCGATGTTCTTTTACATCATGCAACACCGCAGAAAAATATTTCATTACAAGAAAAACAAACCTTTCATTTTTATTTCGCACCTGAAACATGCACTTCGCATGGCCAAAACGGGAGTACTTTAATAAATGGGCGGCCTATGCTTCTTTATTATTCTGCCACCAGCGATAGCTGATGTAACCAACAATAGCAAAAGGTGCGAAGGCGAGATACAGAATGCCGGAGTTCATGCCTTTGGCAGGTTTCTCTCCTAATTGTTGTGTTGTTTTTGTACAAATAGAGCATTGGGCATTGGAGTCAACAGCCAATAACGAAGAGTAAATAGTAAGTAATAAGATCAGTCCCCACTTTTTCATACCGGCGGTTTTTTGCAAAAATACAGTGGTTTTTATTTGGACTGTACCTTTTCTTGAAAACAGTTTTTGGCAATTTCATTGAACCGTTGGCCCCACAAATCCCAGGCAAGAGATGTCTCATAAAAGGTTCTGCTGCTTTTTTTTAACTTCTCCAGCCCTGTTGGATCAGCCAGTATACTTTGTATCCGGGTGGCATACTCGTCTCCCCGGGCGGAATAAGGTAAGCTATACCCGTTGACCCCGTTTTTTACATAGGTTGTTACCCCTCCTGTAGCAGTAGTAATAGACGGTATGCCGTAAGCGGAAGCTTCGCTGAAAACTACACCGGCGCATTCGGCTCGGGTAGGTAACAGCAGAAAATCGGTTTGCAGAAAGATTGCATGCAATTGCTGAAAATCCCCCTCTTTGTTTTTATCAAGAAAAGGGATAACAATAATCCCTTTTTCTTCCGTCAGATCATAAGGAGGGACACAGCCAATAATATGCAGCCGGGGATTAACGCCGTCTTGTTTCAGGTGGCGGAAAGTTTCGAGGGCAATGTCACCACCTTTTCTGTTCCACTCCACACCAAGAAATAATAAATTGCAATTTCCGGTTGTCTTCAAATTAATTTGACCGGATACAGGAACAATATCAAGATTGGCACCACAGGGCACTACAGAAATTTTACTGGCATCAACTCCATAATCATTCACAGCTGAGTTCTTATTCCAGTCAGATGCCAGCATACAATGGCTGCTTTTTTGAAAAGCCTTTTTATCCAATTCAATCCCCTGCCGGATATTATAGCCGGCAAGGTTACTGAAATAAGGGTAGTAACCTTGTATCTGCTGAAAAGTGGCATCCGTCATGTAAATAACCGGAATATCAGTTTCTATATAAGCGATCAACTGTGGCGAGGCCGAAACGAATAAAACATCAACAGGCCGTCTTTTCAGATCCCTCGTAAGTTGTTTGCTGAAATACTTTGCATATGTTTTCAAAAACTCGACTGCTGTTTGTTTTTTAAACCAGCGGCGATTGATGCTCTTCTGTGTTGTAAGCCATTCCTGCAAAAATTTGGGAAGCTGGTATTGAAAAATTTCTACCTCCCCATACTTCTTCAGTTGCTGAAGTGTGTAATAGCTTGTACCCGACCAGGTTTTTTTATCCGTTGGATCATATCTTGATGCAAAACCGAGTTTCATTTTATTGGTTTATAAAAATCTCCGGGCAATCAGGTTGTAAGTGGTATCCCTGGTTTTTATGTCTTCCACCGTAAGTTTTGATAAATATTTTTCCCAGGAAAAAGATTCCCACAGGTGATGAAGATAAGCATCAGGAAATTCAGTTACCTCTTCAAACATCGCTTTTAATCCGGCGTTGTCATACAAAGGATAATGAAAAGCATATGGACTCAGTTTTGTTATATGCTCCGGATGTTTCAAAGCCAGTTGCTGTGGCACCAGCACCGAATGTTCATTCCAGAATTTATCTCTTCCTGTTGAACGAAAGGACCTGTACTCATTCAGCCACAGATTTACAAAATCACTATTCTTTTCTGACAATAAAACAGCATTACACAAACCAGTGGCGTCTTTGGAATTGTCTTTTATAAGCCCCAGTTTATACTTAAAACGCTGCCGCCAGTTTTTAGGCACATATGCAGGCTTCAGCTCCTGTCCTATTGCAAATGAATGACCCAACAAATCCGTTATTGGTTTTACACTGATGGTGTCAAGGTCGAGATAGATACCTCCGGTTTCTTTAAGAGCCTGCAATCTCACCACATCCGCCTTATGGGCAACATGAAAAAGCGGCTGGCCCATAAAACTACCAGGTGCTGTTATCTTATTCAGCGTAAGCAACGGCTTTGTTTTTTCCCACCATTCACCTTCTGGTTCGTATTGATAATGAAAAATTGCTGATGACGGCTTGTTCAATACAAGTGCTGACTTTACTGATAAGTAATGGACAAGTGAAAAAGGTTTACCACCAAAATCAGGGGCCATACCAAATACAAAATGAAAGATGTTGGGTATCATTACTGGTGACTGATGTTATAAAGCTAAATAACTAAAATGAAAGATGATGCCACAAAAAAAGCCAGGCTGTGTACCTGGCATTGATATAAAGTTTTTTGGAATTATACCGCTTCTGCTTCCATCTTCTTCTGCACCTTCTTCCTTTCGTCTTCATTCAATATCACCTTTCTCATACGGATGAAATTTGGTGTTACTTCAATACACTCATCCTGCTGAATGTATTCCATGCACTCCTCAAGTGTCATCAGCGTTTTTGGGGCGATCTTGGTGGCATCATCACTTCCGCTGGCACGGTGGTTCGTCAGCTTCTTTCCTTCTGTTGCATTTACTACCAGGTCGCCCGGCTTAATGTTTTCTGCAATGATCTGGCCGGTATAAACCTCTTCTCCCGGATCTACGAAGAAGGTTCCCCGGTCTTGTAACTTGTCTATAGAATAACCGGTTGTCTTTTCTGTGCTTTTAGAAATAAGCACCCCATTATTTCGTCCCGGTATCGGGCCTTTCCATGATTTATATTCGCTGAAGCGATGTGCCATCACGGCCTCGCCAGTGGTAGCAGTCAGCATTTGCGTACGCAGGCCAATCAAACCTCTTGAAGGTATTTCAAACTCTAAATGCTGCATCTCGCCTTTGGTTTCCATAATAAGCATTTCTCCTTTGCGGCGGCTTACCAGGTCAATTACCTTGCTGGCAAATTCCTGCGGTACATCTACCACCAGCACTTCATACGGCTCACATTTCTTGCCGTTAATTTCTTTTACAATTACCTGTGGCTGGCCTACAGTCAGCTCATATCCTTCCCGGCGCATGGTTTCAATCAATATACCTAAATGCAAAATACCACGGCCGTACACAACCATGCTATCACCTTCCTCACTGTCTTCTACCTTAAGGGCAAGGTTCTTTTCTGTTTCTTTCATCAGCCTGTCCCGCAGATGCCTTGATGTTACAAACTTTCCGTCTTTACCAAAGAATGGTGAATTGTTTACAGAGAACAGCATGTTCATAGTGGGCTCATCCACACTTATCACCGGTAATGCTTCTTGTGTTTCTGCGTCGGAAATGGTGTCGCCGATATTAAAATCTTCGATACCAACTACAGCACAAAGGTCTCCGGCCACAACTTCTGTTACTTTCTTTTTACCCATTCCTTCAAACACATACAACTCTCTCACCTTTGTTTTTTTGATAGTGCCGTCGGCCTGCATCAGCACCACATTCTGCCCTTCTTTCAAAACTCCGCGGCTTACCTTACCTACGGCGATACGGCCAAGGAATGAAGAATAATCCAGTGAAGTGATCTGCATTTGCACAGGTCCTTCATTTACTTTTGGTGGCGGCACATATTTAACGATACCGTCCAGCAATGGATTGATATTATCAATTTGTGTAAGCGAATCATTGAACCAGCCATTTTTTCCTGAACCATAAAAAGTAGGGAAATCCAGCTGGGCTTCTGTTGCATCCAGGTTAAAGAACAACTCAAACACTGCATCATGTACTTCATCGGGACGGCAGTTTTCTTTGTCAACTTTATTGATGATTACAATGGGCTTCAGGTTAAGCTGAAGGGCCTTTTGTAATACAAATCTTGTTTGTGGCATCGGGCCTTCAAACGCATCCACCAGCAGGCAAACACCATCGGCCATTTTCAATACCCTTTCCACCTCACCTCCAAAGTCGGCGTGACCTGGAGTGTCAATTACGTTGATCTTAACGTCATTATACACCACCGCAGCATTCTTACTGAAAATAGTGATGCCCCTTTCTCTTTCGAGGTCGTTACTATCCATGATCAGCTCACCTGTTTCCTGGTTATCCCTGAAAACCTTGGTGGCATGTAAAATTTTGTCAACCAAAGTGGTTTTACCGTGGTCAACGTGGGCTATAATAGCGATGTTTCTTATCTCCATAATCTTATTTTCAAACGAGCGGCAAAGGTACGGCAATTCAGCGGGGGGAGCAAACGAAATAAAATGTATATTTTTAATTACAGAATTTACAATCCGCTGATTTATAAGCAATAGAAAACAGATGTTGAACCGCAAAATACCTAACCAATTACTGCTATACTTCTTTATTGGTGTTTGCATTATCCTTTTCTATGAGTTCTCAATGATAAATATCAAAAGTTGGGATGAAGCGATATATGCAAACAATGCCGTTGAAATGAACAAAAACGGGAATTGGTGGGTCATGTACAGAGATGGTCAGCCTGATTTTTATAACACAAAACCTCCCTTGGTAATTTGGTTACAAAGTATATTTATATCAATTTTCGGGTTAACTGAAATAGCTATTCGCCTCCCGTCATTTATTAGTCTTCTTGTTACTGTTGTTGTATTATTCCGATTTCTTCAAAAATGGTTTCATAGCTCATTGCTCTCTTTATTTTCAATCAGCGTTCTGCTGACTTCTTATGGCTTTCTTGGTTTTCATGGGGTTGCTACAGGAGATTTGGACGCAACGTTATGCCTTTGGATAACCCTTTTTTCAATTACCATTTTAGACAAAGTAGTTCTACCTGAAAAGAAAATATCTCCCAAATGGGTTTATATCATCGGGTTATTCTTTGTTCTTGGATTCCTTTCTAAATCATCAGCAGTGTTTTTACCCTTACCGGGTTTATTGATATCTGTTTTCACTTTCAAAAAGCAGGATATTGTCTTTAAAAACAAGCATTTTTATTTTGTATTATTTGCTATTATAGCGTTTATTACCGTCTATTATGTTCTAATGGAAATAAAATTCCCTGGCTATTTTCATCATGCCTGGGCATCAGAATATAAACGCATTTATTATAACGTAATGCCATGGCATTCCCAGCCGTTCTTTTATTATATTAAAAACTTTAGTGAAAGGTTTTTCCCCTGGTGCTGGCTCATTATTCCGTCAATAGTATTGGGACTCCTGAGTAAAAAAATACTCATCAAAAAACTCACTTTGTTTTCTGCTATTTTTTGTATTACATATACAATTATTGTTTCGATACCCGCCGTAAAGCTTGATTGGTACGACCTGCCTCTTTACCCGTTTTTGGCAATTCTTACGGGAATCTTTTTTAGTGAACTCTATGACAGAACTGTGTATCTTTTTTCAAACAACCCTTTGTTTAAACCAATTACTGCATTTATTTTCCTTGCCATAGCGGTTCCCTTGTTTATCAGTATGCTCAATAATATCAAACATCCTTTATATAAAGAGCCTCTCGAAAAAGAAGGTATAGCCTTAAAACAATTAATAAATGACTACTCAGTATCTAATTTAAAAATTTTAATGCGGGTCGATCATCCTGAACACTATAGCCAGCTAAACTTTTATAGAGAAGTTTTTTTGAAAAAAAGAGGTTATAAGCCTGAATTAATTTTCACAACAAAACAACTATCAAATAGAGATACTATTCTGGTTTGTCAAATTGCTTTGATTGATTCAATTAAGAAATTGAAATCGGTTAGTACCATAAAGAAAGTTGGTGATTGCCTTTTGATTAGCGTCGGGAATAATTAGTTATGAGTATAGCAAATTGGAAAGTATATGCCGTACTATTATAGTTTAAAGGGGGAAGCAATTTAAGTATAATCCGAAACACTCATCGTATATCGCCTCAGTATCTTCTCTATATCCTGCAAATTTTTTATTCATTCTGCACTTTCTTGATTGCTTTTTGTTCCCGGCATGCCCAATATTGATAATCAATATTATTAAAATAAAATTTTATTAATTATGAAAAATAACAGTTTGCTTTTAAGCATGGTTCTCCTATTATTATTCCAGTCAAACAGCGTCATTTCACAAACATGGCAACTATCAGGAAATACTGGAACAAATCAAATTGTTGACTTTGTTGGCACCACCGACAATCAACAACTAAATTTTCGAACTAATAACGCAATCAGGATGACAATTGGAACGAATTTAGGGCCAATCAACCCCGGCGCAGTTACCATTGGGAATTTAGACCCGGATGCAACTCCTAATTACGGAGGGCTTCTTCGTTTACGATCTCCAAACAATGAAACAGCAATTGACTTAATAAGAGCCTCTAATAATACAACAGGGCAGTGGGATAATCAGATTAGATTTTATAATACTAATACTTTGCGACATGTAATTGCCGATGATTTTGGGACTGGAAAATTGGTTATCCAAACTAATGTAGACCCTGCCTCTGGCTCCATTGATATACTTGACATCAGGGGCCGGGTACAAATTGGTGGGGGAGCTATTCCCACTCCTGCCGGTTATAAACTTTATGTGGAAACGGGTATTTTGACAGAGAAAGTAAAAATTGCACTAAAGACTGGAAGCGACTGGGCTGACTTTGTTTTTAACAAAGATTATAAACTAATGTCATTACAAGAACTAGAGCAATACATCCAAGAAAATAAACACTTACCCGGCATTCCTACAACAACCGAAGTGTTAAAAGAGGGGGTAGACCTGGGTAAAATGACATCAAAATTGCTTGAAAAAATTGAAGAGCTTACATTATATATTATTCAATTGAATAATGACAAACAGAAACTTGAAAAAGACATACAATCATTGCAGGCAAAGAGCCAACCGGATTTACAAAGCCTTCAGCAACAAATAAACAGCATGAAAGAGGAACTCCAAAGACTTAAATCCAAATAAGATGAAAAAAATTAAACTACTCGTAGGGATAGTTGTGTTTTTTGCAGGAGGAGTTCATGCTCAGAATATATTAATAAAGCCTCTTAGCTGCCCTCCTTCAACTGCCTGCAACCCCTTTTTAAGCGGCGTATTCTGTAATACCCCTGTTCTTATTAAAACCTCGCATGGTTCTCCTAATTACCATATTGTTTCGGCAACAAACAGGCAATTTAAGTTTGAAGCCAGGATCGGAGATAATGGCTCTCAAAGAACTGAAGGTATTTTACTCAGCTATACTTTTCAGCCAAATAAATCATACACAGTTAAGATAAAACATTCAGGAGGTCCTGTTAATCCAGGGGGGATTTTTCCTAATATGATTGCGGCTCTTACAAATTTTCCTCAATACATGGACGATGGATGCGATCAGGGAAATTTAATTTCTGCAACTGTTTATCAAAGCTGGAATTTTATAATTTCACAAGCTATTCTAACCTCTCAATTCACCGTTACCCCTAACCAGCCTGTTGGTTATTTATGGCTAATTTCTTCTCCTGTTAGCAATGCGCTGGGTTCTTTTCTCATTCATAGTATCCAAATTATTGACAACTCCTTACCTCCTCCGCCAGAGGAGTGTGAAGATGGTGATTTTGACTGGTTTTGTAATGCAAACCCAGGAGGGCCTCTATGGCAAGGTAATTATACATTTAGATATACTGGCTCCACATATCTTGATTGTTATCTTTTTAGGGACGTCGCCAACACTCCGTTTGTCAGAAGGTATTTTGTTTCAAAAGCAATATACCTTAACCCGGGGGTAATAGCCGGGGGAGACAGGGGAACAGCCAAGCTAATAGCTGCAGCAGACCCCTGTACAGCACCAACTAGCGGAAGGGGTGAGACTATTCCTCCAGATATTTTATTGTTTGATAAGATTAAATTACCTGTAAATAATGTCTTAGTTAAATCACAAGCATTAATAAAAGATCCCGATAAAAAAATAGTTGAGATTTATCCTAACCCGGCTTCTTCAGAATTAAACATCTATTCGAAAGAAAGGTTGAAAGAAATCCGGATTTTTGACATGAATGGAAAGGCTTATGTGTTAGAATATAAAACAAAAAGTGAAGGCCTGATTAATATTGATATAGCCGAATTAACTCCCGGTGTTTATTTGGCTATTATTATTACCGAAAACGGGATTATAAATAATAAATTCATTGTACTGAAATAGCTTTATATAAGATTTTTTTTAAAGGGTGTCTGAAAGAAATCAGACACCCTTTCATGTTATAAAATAATATCTAAAATTCTCGTAGTTTTATCAAAATAGTTTGTATGAAATTCCTCAAAGGGTTCGGCATCATCCTGTTAGTGCTGATCATTGTGTACTTTTTAGGACCGCAAGCCTTCGTCACCCAAAACTCACAAAAGACCTTCCAACTAGTACCATGCTGAAGCAGTTGCATTAGAAAACTATATCAGTAGCAATGAAGCTAAGCACAAATTAAAACCGGATAATGAAGCAAGGATTCTTTGGTTCAACGATTCATTAAAATCAAAAACAGAATATGTTGTTATTTACCTGCATGGTTTTTCAGCCAGCCAGGAAGAAGGTGATCCTGTACATTATGAATTTGCGCAAAAATTCGGATGCAATCTTTTTTTAACAAGATTAGATGAACATGGAATTGATACAACAGAACCGCTGGCAAATTTTACCGCTGACGGCATATGGAACTCCGCTAAAGAAGCTTATGCTGTCGGAAAACAATTGGGTAAGAAAATAATCCTGATGGCTACTTCCACCGGCGGCACACTGGCATTAAAGTTAGCAGCTGAATATCCCGATATCGCCGGTCTGATCCTTCTTTCTCCCAACATCGCCATCAACGACCCGAATGCATGGTTGCTGAATAATCCGTGGGGATTACAAATTGCACGGTTAGTAAAGGGCAAATACAATATAGCAGCAGACACCACAGCCTTATATGCACAATACTGGAACTATAAATACCGGATTGAATCAACGGTTCAACTGGAAGAACTGCTGGAGACAACCATGAAGGAATCTGTTTTTAAAAAAGTAACACAGCCCACCTTGCTTCTGTACTACTATAAAGATGAGGGCCACCAGGACCCGGTAGTAAAAGTTTCTGCCATGAAAAGAATGTTCAACCAGATCGGCACTCCTGATAGTTTAAAAAGGCAGGTGCCTGTCCCCAATGCAGGCAATCATGTTATTGGTTCCTATGTAAAATCAAAGGACATTGAAAAAGTGGAAGAAGAATGCGAAAAGTTTGCAGTGGAAGTGCTAAAGATGAAAGAAACTTCCGGTAATTAAAACAAAAAACCGCCCCGTTCCTTCGACTTGCTCAGGATTTCGGGACGGCTGGACATCTTAAGCCTTCTTAAAAATTTAATGGGGTTTAGTTTTCATAAGGATGATGGCTTTACTGCTTTCAAAGGATAACTGGTTTCAGGTTCTTCAAAGGATACAGATACTGACTGGACGGTCTTTCAATGCTTAATCAATCTTAAATCTTAATCGCTATTTACTGACACAAAGAAAGGACGGCGCAGCACCAAAAAAAATAGAACCTTCACTCATTGTGCTGTCATCCTTTTCCCATCAACCGTGTAGCATCATATCTACAATTGCGCTATCGTTTGCATCGGGCCTGTTCAGAATGAAACGGTTGTAGTATGAAACAGTTTCATTTCCCCCACATTTCCTATCTTCCTTCTTTAATTGCTTGCTATGCAAAAATCAAAGATTGCCGGTACCGGCATGTATGTTCCTGCCAATGTGTTTACCAACAATGACCTGCTGAAATACATGGACACCAGTGATGAATGGATACAGGAACGTACCGGCATTAAGGAACGTCGCTATGCCCATCGTACTGAAGAAACGACCACCACTATGGGTGTGGAAGCCGCTAAGATCGCCATTGAAAGGGCCGGAATCACTCCACAGGATATTGACTTTATCATTTTTGCTACACTAAGCCCTGATTATTATTTCCCGGGATGCGGCGTATTGTTGCAAAGAGCTATGAAGATGAAGGATGTCGGCGCATTGGATGTTCGTAACCAATGCAGCGGCTTTGTATATGCATTAAGTGTAGGTGACCAGTTTATTAAAACGGGTATGTATAAAAACATCCTGGTAGTGGGTGCAGAAAAACATTCATTTGGTCTTGACTTCAGCACCCGTGGAAGAAATGTATCAGTGATATTTGGGGACGGTGCCGGTGCTGTTGTTCTTCAACCCACCAGTAATGACAACCAGGGAATCCTGTCAACCCATTTACACAGCGACGGGGCCAATGCAGAAATACTGGCGATGTACAACCCGGGGACACATGCCAACCACTGGACAAAGGAACACCCGGTGGCTGATTTTAAAGATGCAGAGATGGGTGAAATGTTCATGAGCCATGAAATGATTGACAATGCACAGAATTTCCCTAATATGGATGGCCCGTCGGTATTTAAAGTAGCGGTAGAAAAATTTCCCGCCGTTATTAAAGAAGCACTGGAAGCAAATAATCTTCAGACCTCCGATCTTACATTATTAATACCACACCAGGCCAATCTTCGTATCTCACAATTTGTACAAAAGAAACTAGGACTGAGTGATGAGCAGGTGTATAACAATATTCAAAAATTCGGTAACACAACAGCAGCTTCCGTTCCTATTGCTTTATGCGAAGCATGGGAGCAGGGAAAAATAAAAGAGGGTGACCTGGTTTGCCTCGCTGCCTTCGGAAGTGGATTTACCTGGGCCAGTGCATTACTGAGATGGTAAAAGATGCAACTAATTTTTAATTATTTGGCTCTTACAAACATGAAGAAAATAATTTACCTCGTTGTTCTGTCATTTATTACCACAATGGCAGGCGCCCAGCAAAACTGGGATGTTTGTGTGCAAAAGAAACCGGTATTAAAAAAGGTGGAAGAGAACAAAGAAAAGAATGTGGTTACGATCAAAAGGACCTCACTGGGAAATAAAACTTCACTTACAATTAAATTCAATGATGCCGATACAGCCAATAATATTACCCTGATGGTGGACAAAGAAGCTGGCGGTGGATTGACAAGCTGGGAGTTTACCGGGAAACCCATCACCATCAGTGGCAAGGAACTGAAAAAACTATTTACAGGCGAAAACAAACTTATTTTCACTTACTCAGCAATCCCCAAAGATCCAAATCTTGCAATGTTGGTACGGGTTCGTCCGGTTCATGTTTGTACAGTTGAACTTTATTAGATACCAGTTTTATTTATTATAAAGGGTAATTGGCACAGTCCTATTTTTGCAGGGCATGTCCCGGCATATTATTTATATTATCAACCCCATTTCAGGCACAAGGACCAAAAAGGATCTGCAGCAATTGATGGAAAGGAAAACAAGGGAGGAAAATATTCCTTTTCTAATATTTCCTTCAGTAGCC
This sequence comes from Chitinophagaceae bacterium, assembly GCA_037045605.1. Classification (GTDB taxonomy): domain Bacteria; phylum Bacteroidota; class Bacteroidia; order Chitinophagales; family Chitinophagaceae; genus JJ008. Next base: position 551,760 of record JBAOHK010000023.1, read on the forward strand.
AGTGGTGATTATTCTTTTCTGCTTCCTGTTATTGAAGAACATAAGACCACTGATATAATTATTGCCGGAGGTGATGGGACGGTAAGCCAGGTCGTCAATAGCCTGATGAATTGTGATGTAAACTTTGGCATCATTCCCTGTGGTTCCGGCAATGGATTGGCGTATGCAGCAAAGATCCCTAAGGATCTGGTCAAAGCGTTGAACATAGTTTTCAATGGCAAGTCTGCTGCCATTGATGGATTTTACATCAATCAACAATTTGCCTGTATGCTCTGTGGACTTGGTTTTGATGCAAAAGTGGCACATGATTTTGCACAACAACCAAAACGGGGATTAACTACTTATGTAAAACAGGTGGTGAAGAATTTTTTTGCTGCCAAAACCTATTCGTTTGAATTAACAGTGGCTGATAGAATATTCATTGCTGATGCTTATTTTATCAGCATTGCCAACAGCAACCAGTTCGGCAACAATTTCACCATTGCACCAAAAGCCAGCCTGAGTGATGGTCTGCTGGATATTGTGATTGTCACCAATCAAAACAAACTGAGTGTATTACTCCAAACGCTTAAACAAATACGGGGAAAAAACAAATTGGAAACAGAAGCTATCCGGGAAAATAAAAAAGGTGTTATATATTTTCAAACGGATAAACTCAGTATCAATAATCTCTCACAAGCTCCGCTGCATATTGACGGTGACCCTGGCTGAAACTCCTGCAAAACTAAACATTGAAGTGAAGAAAAAATGCTTCCGGCTTATTCAGCCTTAACGGTGTCCGCAACATTTACCGGCTTAAATAGCTCCAGGGTTCTCTCAAAACTCTTTTTGTTCGTTGCAGAATTAATAGAAGACATGATGTCTTTCTCCTCCCGTTTGGTGAGATGAAAATTTAAGGCTGCTTTATTTTCCTGGTTATCCGTTGCATATTGAAAAGCTATTTTATAAACCGGGCTGCCGCTTCTTGTTGCAAAATAATTCAGCATGTCATTCTGAAAATATTCCATCATCTTAAACCAGTTATGCTGTAATAGCAGAAATGGTTTTGTCGCATGGTCGCTGATGTCATCAGACAAATACGGAGCTTCCCAGCCGCCGGCTGTTCTGTCCCTTATCTGGATAACCAATACGCCGCTGGTATTTTCTTTTATCCATTCGTCAAAAGATACGAGAAAACGAAGAGTGGTCTCTTGCCCATAATTATCCCGGAGACCTGCATCCATTACATCCACCACTGGTTCAGAAGGCAGCCACACATTGGGTAATACTATCGGGAATGTTGCGTTCATCCGCATCGCCGTCAGCATTCTTATACTGTACGGATCTTGTTTAGCGAAGAATGTCGTAAAGTCAACCGCATCCGGATCAACAGCCGGCGTATTAAATGTATCCTGTGGCGCCTGCATCATAAAACGGACTGGTTGTGTGCTGATGATCATCTTGCGGCTATCCCTTGTCACCACCGAATTAAAAAACATTAATGGGATATTAGCGGCTTTCTCGTCAGCCACATAGTCTTTCAATTGTTTATTCATAAAGCCCCTGGTGTTACTGTTGAGTTTTTGCTCAAACGCATAACCCCTGTCCTTTACATATTTATATGGTCCTACTGTAAATTTTTGTGCCGGGGCTATCAGGTCTCTTGCAAAAAAAGAAGTGAACAGGGGGTTCAGCAGATCGCCGGCTATATCATCAACATATTTTTTATCCTGCAGGTTGATGTTTTGTCCCTGTTCCCTTCGCAGATACAGCTCCCGAAAATAAGCAGCGCCTATCATTCCACCCGAAGCTCCGTTGATTAAAAAAGTTTTTCTAAAGATGCTTCCTTTGGTGATACTGTCAAGCTGTTGCAAGACACTCATCGTAAAAGTCGCACTGCGGTGGCCACCACCACTTGTATTGATTAGTACCAATAATGGCTTATCACTATCCTGCTTCCTCTTCCAGGTGTTCAGTATGCTGATCATATTTTGTTTATCGGCATCCACATTTTCTTTGGTACACAATGCCAGCAACCCTTCCCTTGTATAAGAAGGCCGTTCAGTCTTATTCCAGTAATTGAGTCCGTATGCTTTATTGCGGGGATCGATCCAGTCGAATTTGTAAAACACATTCAGCAGTAATATAAGACCAATCAGGTAAGGTATGCTCCAGCTTTGCAAAAAATAAGTAATAGCCCCTGCCACACCGATAAGGATAGAAAAGAATATAGTGATACTGGCAGCTGCCGGCAGCTGAAAGAAAGCACTGTCTAACAAAAAGCCGATCATAATAAGAAACAGGAAGGCAGCAAATACAGAAAGAATAGCTGCAAAGTGATGCCGCTTAAAGATTGATTCGATAAATTCATCCGTATAATGTGATACATCCCTTGCAGGTCTGAGGCGCAGTGGTGATTCAAAATACCATTCCACTTTCATCAGTGCTGTGCCATGATAAATTTCTTTTACATTGGAAAGATGAGTGATATAAGACTTGGGATTACTGATGATCGGCATCATCTTACGGAGAATGGAGCGGTCAGCCCGGAAAAAATAGATCATTGAAGCAGCGATGATAAAAATGAACCCGGCAGTAAACCCGCCAAACAGGAACAGTATTTCTGTTGTAGGAATGAGTTCCTTATAATGTGCAAACTGGAATGCTTTGATAAAATAAAAAACCAGGAACAACCCGGGTATGACAGAGTTGTTGATACAGTATTTTAAAAAGGGGTTGGTAGTGGCGGCAAGAAAACGAAAGTGACGGCTGAAAAGAATAAACGATGCAATATTCCAGCTCATGATGAACATTCCGATGGAGGCACCAACAATGGCTGAACTTAATGAGTTTACATTACCTAAATATTCCGGGGCAAGGAATAATGAATCAGCCCCGAATGTTTTCATGAAAGAACCGTTTACTGTAGCAAATAACACAAACCAGAATAGCAGCAAAATCTGGTATTTCCTGATGTGCAGGAACACTAACTGTATGGGAAAGGAATAGACAAATCCCCGCAACCAGGCTTTCATAAGTGAGGCAAATGGTTATCAATAAAAATACTGATAAATGGCTGGTTGGTCAAATGAAGATGAGACTAACTGCTAACAACCTTGTTTCTTACAATATACATCACCCAAACCAGCGAAAGAAGCAGCAGCATTGCCACAAACTGATGTGCCACTCCTAACCAAAGAAACGATCTTGTATGCAGGGCATTCAGAACGGTAAGCACTCCCAGTAACACCTGAAGCAATACTATCAGCAATGGCAGGGCTCTTGTTTTTTGAAATAGCCCTTCTCCCTGAACCTTCCTGGCCCGCCACCACCAGATGAATATTAAAACAGAAATGATATAAGCAAGATTCCGGTGAATGAAATGAATCACCAATGGGTTGTCTGTTAAAAATGAAAGACCGGAAAACTCCCGGTTACCCAGTGAATGAACATTCGAAGGCCACCAGGTACCATTGACAGAAGGCCATGTAGGGGCAATGGTCGCAGCTTTCAATCCCGCCATAAAAGCACCGTAAACAAGCTGAATAACCAGTAATACAACAAGCCAGTCAGCAAATTTTCGTAACGGTTGATGAATAACAATTTGCTCCTTTGGGATCAATAAACCAAAGGCAAACCATAATGTATAACATAGTAAGCCAAGTGCAAGCACAAAATGTATGGCAAGTTTGTAATGACTTACATACAATAATTCGGAATCTTCCAGGCCACTCTGCACCATTATCCAGCCCACTAATCCCTGTATGACTCCAAGCAGGAAAAGGATGATCATCGGCTTTATCATCTCTTTCTTAAACCGCTTCTGTATAATGAAGATGACAAATGGAATAATAAAGACCACGCCTATCAGCCTTGCCCAAACCCGGTGAAACCACTCCCAGAAATAGATGAATTTAAAATCGCCAAGCGTAAAATGTGAATTCACATATTTATACTGTGCTATCTGCTGGTATTTTTCAAACGCAGTATTCCAGTCCTGGTCATTCATCGGTGGCAATGCACCCATTATAGGCTTCCATTCTGTGATAGATAAGCCAGAGCCGGTTAACCTTGTAATTCCGCCCAATAATATTTGTATGATGATCATCCCTACCCCAACCAGCAGCCAAATGGCAACGGGTCTTGATGAACGATGTGATACATTCTCCATAGCGGTCGCAAAGTTAGCAGACATGCCCTGCCCGGAATACGATTTGTTGAATATTATTTATGAAATTGCAACCAGATGCTAAAGCCTTTCTACCAGGAAGAACTGATTGAAGCCGGTTGCGATGAAGCCGGCCGTGGCTGCCTTGCCGGGCCGGTGTTTGCAGCGGCCGTTATTTTACCAAAAGATTTTCATCATCCGCTGCTGAATGATTCAAAGCAGGTAACAGAAAAGAACAGAAGTGAACTAAGAATAATCATCGAAGCATCAGCCATCAGCTTTGGCGTAGCCAGTATTGACAATGATGAAATAGACAGGATAAACATTTTGAAAGCCTCATTTAAAGCCATGCACATAGCACTGGGCAAGTTGAAGAAAAAACCACAATTGCTGCTAATTGACGGCAACCGGTTTGTTCCCTATAAAAAAATTCCACACCGTTGTATCATAAAAGGCGATGCAACATTCGCTTCTATTGCGGCAGCCAGTATTCTCGCAAAAACCTATCGGGATGAATATATGATGACCCTGTATGAAGAATTCCCTCACTATGCCTGGGATAATAATAAAGGCTATGGTACTGCCACACACCGGGCTGCCATTGAAAAATATGGTCAATGCAAATATCACCGTAAGACTTTTCGGCTTAAAGTAGCACAACCTGCTATATTTTAGCTTCAACCCTTGCTCACCTATTAAACTTCGCCGCTATCTTTTCGTCTTACACTCAAATTAGATTAATGCGATAAAAATTTACTCATGAAAAAGATATTGTATATCAGCTTTGTTCTGTTTTTTATTTCAACTTCTGCGTCTGCACAAAGAATTAGTGTCCGGGTTCGTTCTCAAGGTTATAATAATGACAGAATAACCAGACCGGAAAGATTTCAGCTACGCCAGGATGCACTTCGCCTAAAATTGACACAACGCAATGCCCGCAGGGATGGAATAATTACACCGGTTGAAAGAGTACGGATACACAAAGCAAAAGCCAAAACCCGCAGGGATGTGATTCGTTTTAAACGCAATGGCCGTAACAGAATTATATAAGTATATCAGCAATCCACCATAAAGAAGGAATCTGTGACTAAGAGGAAAAACACCGCTCCGGTTGGGCGGTGTTTTTATTATTTGCTGAATAACTAATTCTCCCACACTCCCAGTCCTTCCCTCACCAGCACCGGCTCTTCACCGGTACAATCAATAACTGTAGATGGCATCATGCCACCAATGCCGCCATCGATCACATATTCTACCTCATGCATAAAATTCTCCTGCATCACTTCCGGGTCGGTATAGTCTTCTACCATTTCTCCCGGTAATGAAGCACTGAGGATGGGGCGGCCCAGTTCTTTGATTATGGCCATGGCAATATTATTGGCGGGGATACGAAGACCAATAGTATCTTTTTTACTCTGCATGATCTTCGGTACCATCTTACTGGCTGGTAAAATAAAAGTGTACGGGCCGGGCAAATGTTCTTTCAGTAACCGGTAAACAGGATTCGACAACGGTTTGGCATACTCACTCAAATGCGAAAGGTCGCTGCACACAAAAGATAACTGAGCCTTTTTCGGGTCAACTTTTTTAATGCGGCAGATACGTTCCACTGCTTTTTGCTGCAATATGTCGCAGCCAAGGCCGTAAACTGTATCAGTAGGGTAAATAATGATGCCTCCCTGTTGCAGGCTTTCCACCACCTGCTTTATCAACCGTGATTGTGGATTTTCCGGATGTATGTGTAGTAACATAGGTGCTGATTCTCTTTAAAAATACAGGTTTTGGCAAATAGATATAAGGTAAACTCAATTTACCCGGCAATTCGTATTTTCACCACCTCTTATCTTTGCAAAAATTAAGAATTGCTATGCTGTTAAAGCCGGTAGCCACCTTTGATACCATTGAACCAGAGGTGTTTAAAAAGGAATTTTATGAGCCGGGGGTGCCTGTTGTCATTAAGAAACTGGCATATGACTGGCCTGCCTATAGTAAATGGAACTGGGACTATTTCAAGCAATTGGTTGGCAACAAAAAAGTTCCCCTTTATAATAATGTGAAAAGCGACGCCTATACTCCCATCAATACCGCCGATGATTACAAGACCTTTGGTGAATATATTGACATGATAAGTGCCGGGCCTGCTGCCTGGCGCATATTCCTGTTCAACATTTTTGACCATGCCCCGCAACTGATAAAAGATTTTACCTGGCCTGAACACCTGATGAAGGGCTTTATCAAAAAATATCCGATGCTCTTTACCGGCGGTGCCGGAAGTATTACCCATATGCATTATGACATTGACCTCTCTCATATTTTGCATACACAGTTTGGCGGCAGAAAAAGGGTACTGATGTTTCCCTACAAAGAGCAGTATAAACTTTACCGAAAACCATGGGAGGTATTAAGCCTTGCTGACTTTTCTAATTACTATGTTGATGGGGCCGTTGATTATGAAAAATTTCCCGCATTAAAACTGGCCGAAGGTTTTGATTTTATTCTCGAACCAGGTGATACTTTATTTATGCCCGCCGGTTACTGGCACCACATGGAATACCTGGAAAGTGGTTTTGCCATGAGCCTCCGTGCCATGCAACCATCTGTTGCCGGAAAAGTGAAAGGCATGTGGAGTTTGATTGGCATGCGTAATATTGATACATTAATGAAAAAGACAGTTCCGAAATGGTGGTACAAGAGAAAAGAGAGGAAAGTCTTTGAGAATGCAGAGAAAGAATTGAAAGCAATGGCACTTAGCTAAAATAAAAGCCCCGGTTCGGGGCTTTATTATTTTTAGAGAATATTTCTTTACGCAATCGTCCAAACCTCATTTCCACGCAGCAGCTTATCCAGGTCTGCAGGCTTTCTTGATTTGGCCTCTCCTATCTGGGCTGCCATCACATCCTCATAACAGTCACGGTTGGTTTGATAAAAAACACCGAAGGGCCTTGGCAAATGCCCTTCAATTTTCGGGTCATCAAATATGCGGGTCAAAATCTGTGCTTTGTAAATATCCTGCTCGTCATGTACCCAAAGATCATCGGCACTATAGCCTTCATTCAGGTTTACCACCACAGGTTTGAAACCGTCTAATTTTATTCCCTTGTCGCTGGCTGCACCAAATATCAGCGGCTTGCCTTGCTCAAGGAATAAAGTTTCTGTTGCCTTACTTCCTTTCTCCGTAAAAATTTCAAATGCACCATCATTAAAGATGTTACAGTTCTGGTATATCTCCAGGAAAGAAGCTCCCTTATGCTGGTTGGTCCTGATGAGCATTGCCTGCATATGCTTCGGGTCTCTGTCCATTGTTCTTGCGACAAATGTTGCATCAGCCCCTAATGCAAGTGCCAGTGGGTTGAAGGGATGGTCAATACTTCCCATCGGGGTGCTCTTCGTTACCTTATGTTCTTCTGATGTCGGAGAATATTGGCCTTTTGTCAACCCATATATCTGGTTGTTGAACAACAATACATTCACATCAAAATTTCTGCGCAGCAGATGAATGGTATGATTACCCCCGATACTCAATCCATCACCATCCCCGGTAACGATCCAGACACTCAGCTCAGGTCTTGATGCTTTCAATCCAGAAGCAACAGCTGTAGCTCTTCCGTGGATTGAATGCATGCCATATGTATTCATATAATATGGAAAGCGGCTGCTGCAACCAATACCTGAAACGATTACAATGTTTTCTTTGGGTATGCCCAGCGTTGGCATCACTTTCTGCACCTGTGCAAGAATGGAATAATCCCCGCAACCGGGGCACCAGCGGACTTCCTGGTCGGTGGCAAAATCTTTGGCGGTCAGGGCAGGAACTGTTGTTACTTCACTCATAATTAAAAAGGTTCCTGCAAATTTAATAAATAAGGCATCAGGTTCAGAAGGATAGTTTATGATTTTTAGGCCTTTGGGAGCTAATCCTGATCATTTACCAATGCCTCCCAGTATTCAGCAGCCCGGCGGGTATGGGGAATAACAATGGTACCACCCACAATATTGGCTACAGCAAACACTTCGTACATCTGTTCGGTTGTGATGCCCAGTTCATAAGACTTTCCAAGGTGGTATTTGATGCAATCATCGCATCTTAACACCATGCTGGCAACCAGTCCCAGCAACTCCTTCGTTTTAACATCTAGTGCCCCTTCGGCGTAAGTGTTTGTGTCAAGGTTCCAGAGGCGTTTGATAACGAGGTTATCTTTGCTCAGGATAACATCGTTCATTTTCGTTCTGAAATCATTGAATTCTTTTACAAGATTGCTCATGGTATAAAATTTAAGACCTCAAATGTAGCCAACACAGCCTTTCGTCATTTACCAATAGCGGAAACGGTGGCTAATTTGTATTTTCAATACTGGAAACAGGGGCCATTGTTCAGAAAAATTTATCCTTTACAATGCCACTTTATAAAACAAAAAACCGTCATTCAGACCATGTTGCATAAAAAGAAGTTAGTTGTATTTGCCGGCATTTCATTTTTTGTGTTCCTTGGAGTTGCCGCTATGAAACCGGCATTTCAAAAGGAAAGAAACCTGAAAGTACTGCCCAAAGATATCAGCGATGAAAAGCTGGACAGCATTATGAAGACTTATAATGTGGCACTGGGCGTTAAATGTGATTTCTGCCATGTACCAATAAAAAGCATTTCCGACAGTTTAGATTACGTTTCTGATGCTGAACCGATGAAAGAAGAGGCCAGAAAGATGATGCGGATGGTTATTGACATCAACAAAAAGAATTTTCACTATAATAAAAATGAACGCCCCGAATATTTGAATACAGTGACCTGTAAAACCTGCCACCGCGGTGAGCCATTTCCGCCGGAAGACTAATCATCATCTTTTTTGCAGGCCTTCAGCCATTCTTTTATTCCTTCTACGATTTGTATGGCCACCGCTTTGTGAAATTCGGGATCAAGTATCAGTTGCTCGTCATCCTTATTACTCAGAAACGCCACTTCCACCAGGCAATTGGGATATTCCGTAGGACCACTTAAAGCAAAATTGAAACTGCCTATATTTCCGAAATTGTCCAGCCCAAGCTTTAATAAGCTTTCAAGTATGTATTGTGTCATTGGTCGGAAGCCAATATACCTGTAATAGGTGCTTACCCCTTTTACACTATCCCTTACTGACGAGTTCAGGTGAATGCTGATAAGAAAATCCGGGTCTTCCTTCCTGATCATCTCCGTTCTTTCTACCATGCCGATGGCCGTATCCTTTGTTCTTGTCATGAACACCTTTGCCTCTTTCTCCTGTAATACCCGTTCAAGTTGCTTTGCAATTAATAAAGTGTATTTTTTTTCCTGTATGCCGGTTTTCAATCCTGTTGCACCACTATTATCTCCACCGTGTCCTGCATCAACAGCCACTTTCATATTTTCAAGGCTCAGGTCTTCAGGCTGGCGTTTTACTTTTATCACCAGTCTTTTGTCCCTGTAATAAATGCTATAGCCCCAATGTTGCTGGTGTTTCAGCTCAATGACAATGCGAAACACATCATCTTCCACCTGTTCATGATAAACGTTGGTGATCTCTTTGGCCGAAGAACGTTGTGTAATCCAGTTTGTATTACTGGTAGCACCAAAAACGTCAATTACAATTTTTGAAGGATTTATCTGCTGCATACTTCGGTAAGGTAGCTTCTCGTCCATGTTCACCATCAGGTAATCATACATCGAATCCCCGGTAATCATCCAGCTATTGGTCAGGTAATATGACTGGGTCTTGATAGTGGTATCTGTTTTAAAATTCATTTTGGGTAAATATGCCTGGTGGTCTTTTGATAATTGTATTTTATAATTACTAATGGTACTGTCAATTACTTTTACAACAATATTGGTATCCAGGTAAGTCATTTTGGCTCCGCCGAGGCGATCAACACCTAAACCGTATTCCAGGTAAGGCAATGATCCTGTTGTTTTACCAACTAAGGGTTTACTCTCATTAACTGGTTGAGAGACAGCAACAACACTGGTAAACAAGCAAATAGAAATGAGTAATCGTATCATAACAGAAAGATAGCATAAAAACCCGCAGGGCTGTTTTCCGTATTATTACTAACAGTCCCGACACTTTTACTGAATCTCAGTATAAACTCCTAATTGTAAGCACTATATGTACACTGTTCTCGTTTATATTAAAGCGACTTCGCAACCAGACGGTGTCGGCTAAAATCTTATCCTGTAAAAACCAATAGAGCATGACCTGGAATTCTGTAATGGGCTTTATATCATCAATTGCCCTTTTCTTACCTATTTTTTTCATCCTGATCTTCCGGCTTGGGGGATACAGAACATTTCCCGCATTACTGATTTATTACACTAGTGTATTTTCTTATAATTTACTGACAGAAGGATACATTAAAGTAAGTGCTGATACCGTTCATTACTGGAGTATTTGTAACAACCTGCTTGATGCACCACTAATGTTATTGTTCCTTACTTACTTCAGTACTTCCCCCGCATTCACCAGGAAGATGAGGATCAGTATTCTTCTGATTATTGCATTTGAAGCAACAATTGTTTTGATAAAGGGTTTTACAATCGAAACTATAACGATCATACTCGGACCAGCTTTGGTCACGGTAGTATCTTTTTGCGTTTACTTTTTTATACGGCAGACCAAGATCACCATCATGCATCACAAAGCAACTGGTAAAGCTATTATTGCAGCTGCACTGTTGTTTGCCTATGGCTGTTACACTATCATCTATATGATGTACTATGTTTTCAAAACGCCGCATATAGCTGATACGTTCCTTGTATACTTCCTTGTTGCCACCTTTTCATCGTTCCTGCTCTGTGCCGGCATCATCATTGAAAGAAAAAGGGTGCAGAAGTTATATGAGTTGAAACAGACAAGAAAGGAGCTGTTGGATATTTATAAGGACACAAAAAAGGCTGCCCCTTTAAGAACAGCCATTTTAGATTTTGATAAAGACCAGTGGAATTAAAAACAATACCTGCCTTCTGAGATCATTTTATCAGCAATTCTTCTTCTAGCATCTTTCACATTGAAAGGTTCAGCTTTTGTAAAGCGTTTTAACCCCATTAATATCATCCGCTGTTCATCACCATCAGAAAAAGCGTTTACAGCATCCTTGCCTGATTTATTTACTTTGTCTGCTGCATCATAAAGATAAGTCCGTATGATGTCCAGGTAAAGCTGGCAAGCCGCTTCTCCTCTTTGATCCACCATTTTCATTACCCGCAGTAATACACTTTCAGCATTGAATGTTTCTATAGCCATATCTGCAATATTCATCAGCACTTCCTGTTCACTTTCAATTTTCATCATCAGCTTTTGTACAGCAGCACCGGATGTCATCAGGATGGCCTTCTTCAGGTTGGCAATGAGTTTTCTTTCCTTAGCGAATGGAACCTCATCTTCTGCACCAAAATCCGGGATACTCATCAGTTCCTTTTGCACTGCCATAGCAGGGCCCATCAGGTCCAGTCTTCCGCCCATTGCTCTTTTCAATGTCATATCCAATGTAAGAAGGCGATTGATCTCATTGGTTCCTTCATAGATGCGGTTGATGCGGCTGTCACGGTAGGCCCTGGAAATATTATACTCGGCACTGAAACCATTACCTCCATGCACCTGCACACCCTCATCGACTACAAAATCAAGCACCTCGCTACCATACACTTTCAGCATGGCACATTCAATAGCATATTCTTCGGCACCACCCAGCAGCGATTCACTTTCCGGCTTGCCCGAAGAAAGCAATTCATGTTCTTTTTCATCGATCCATTTGGCCGTGCGGTACAATGCAGATTCTCCGACAAAAACCCGGATAGCCATTTCAGCAAGTTTATGCTTAATGGCGCCAAAATTTGAAATTGGCTGCTTGAACTGTTCTCTCGTTTTTGCATACTCCACTGTTCCGCTCAACGACTTTCTGGCACCACCAATTGCCGCTGCACATAATTTCAACCGGCCAATATTAAGAATATTGAAAGCAATTTTATGTCCCTTGCCTATTTCACCAAGCAGGTTTTCAACCGGCACTTTACAATCCTGGAAGTACAATTGAACAGTAGAAGAACCTTTAATACCCATTTTATGTTCTTCAGGACCCTGTGTAAATCCTTCCGTACCTCTTTCTACAATAAAGCCGGTGAATTTGTCACCATCCACTTTTGCAAACACAGTATACACCTGTGCAAAACCACCATTGGTGATCCAGCATTTTTGGCCGTTCAGTATATAATATTTACCATCCTCACTTAGTTTGGCGGTTGTTTTTGCACCCAGTGCATCACTGCCGCTGTTCGGCTCTGTTAATCCATAAGCTCCTGCCCATTCACCACTGATGAGTTTGGGAATGTACTTTTCTTTTTGTGTCTGTGTGCCAAAATATAAAATGGGTAATGTGCCGATACCTGTATGGGCTGCGATAGCAACCGAAAATGAATGGCCGGCGCCAAGGTATTCATTGATAATTGTTGAGGTAACAAAATCTTTTCCCAATCCACCATATTCTTCGGGAAAAGAAGTGGCTAACAATCCCTGCTCTCCTGCCTTGCCTACCAGCGACTTCATCAGGCCGGGCTCCAGGTTATCAATCCTGTCAAGATTAGGATAGATCTCCGCCTCAAGAAACTGGTTACACATGTCCCGGATCATTAATTGCTCCTCATTGAACTCTTCAGGAATGAACGTTTCAAAAGCGGAAGATTCTTTCACCAGCCATTCACCACCTTTCAATGCTTTTTTTGTCGCTGCTTCAGTACTCATTGTTGCAAGGTTTAAAGTTTAATATTTTAATTAGAGATATTTTTTATTTTAAATTATCATATACTATCTGCAGCACCTCTTTACACACATCCACCCTTTCAGAAGGTACCCCTGTCAATGCCTCGTTTAATGTTTCATCGGCCAGCTGCATTGCTTCTTCCTGCAATTTCTGCGCCTGCTTTGTCAGGAATATCAGATTGATGCGCCTGTCATTTTCAGAAGCAACCCTTTTAACGAGATTTAATTTTTCAAGATTGTCCACCAAACGGGTAATGCTTGGCTTATCCCTGAATGTGGCATTGCACAATTCTTGCTGGCTGATACCCTCTTGTTTCCACAAGTGATATAAAACACTCCATTGCTCAATAGTTAGGTTTAACCCGGCCGCATTGAATTTCTTCTGTAACCGTCGGGCAATAGCAGTTGAAGCCTTACCGGTGATAAAGCTGTAGAGCTCCCCTTTCTTGAATTGGTTGTTTGGCATATAGTTGTTTGTGCAACTATCCAAAATTAATATTATATTTGGAATGACCAACTTAATTTTCATTAAATCTTTATTTCCATCTGCAAAATGGAGTTGCACCAGTTTAATTATAAAAATTCAGCTATCGCATACTACCGGTTTGGTTCCGGGCCGAAAACCGCTGTCTGTTTTCATGGTTATGGAGAAAGTGCCGCTCTGTTTGGTTTCCTGGACAAGTATGCTGGCAATCAATATACTTTCTATTCAATAGACCTGCCTTTTCATGGTCAGACCGGCTGGAAAGATGGTTTGCTGTTCACCTATGCCGACCTTCTGCAAATAGTATTGGAAATAACGGGTGAAGGCAGTTCAAAACTCACACTTCTTGGCTTTAGTCTTGGGGGAAGAGTGGCCCTTAGCCTCTATCAAACAGCCCCGGAGAAAATAGAAAAACTTGTCCTGCTGGCTCCTGATGGATTAAAAGTAAATTTCTGGTATTGGCTGGCTACACAAACCTGGATGGGTAATAAGTTCTTTGGCTTTACTATGAAAAGACCGGGTTGGTTTTTGGGATTGCTTAAACTGATGAATAAACTAAAACTGGTAAATGCCAGTATTTTCAAATTTGTAAACTATTATATCGGTGATGCTGAAGTGCGACAGATGCTTTATACCCGGTGGACTACTTTGCGAACACTAAAACCTAAATTAAGCTACATAAAAAAATGTATCAGCAAAAATCAAACTCCTGTACGGCTGATCTATGGTAAACATGACCGTATTATCCTTTCTTCGGTAGGCGAACGTTTTAAAAAAGGGATTGAACAACATTGCACCCTTTCAATTATTCATTCCGGTCACCAGGTGCTGCATGAAAAGCACATAGAAGAAATTCTGCCTGCTTTGCTATACTGATATTAGCTTTGTTCAACAGCATGGTTTTGCTTTATATCGTTATATTATTATTTACTCTGTACAGCGGCCTTATAATTTATTACTGGCTGGCATGGAGAGCAATTCCTGTGTATGTTCCGGCGATGGCATCGCCTCAAACAAAGATCAGTGTCATCATACCTGCAAGAAACGAAGAAGACAATATCGGGCAGTTGTTAAAAGCCTTACAGGAACAAACATACCCGGCATCTTTATTTGAAATAATTGTGGTTGACGACCACTCTTCAGACGGAACAACCAGGATTGTTCAGCAATTTCCATCGGTTCGATTATTGCAATTAAAAGAAGACAACATCAATTCGTATAAAAAGAAAGCAATCGGGACAGGCATTGCTGATGCAACAGGTGAGCTAATTGTAACAACTGATGCCGATTGCCTGCCTTCACCAAACTGGTTGAAAACAATTGCTGCTTTTAAAGAAGAAAAGCAATCCATCTTCATCGCCGCCCCTGTTGTTATAAGCTGTAATTCATCTGTAGTGCAAATATTCCAGGCAATGGACTTTATGACCTTACAGGGAATAACCGGCGCCGCCGTCTATAAAAAGAAAATGTCTATGTGCAATGGTGCCAACCTTGCTTATGAACGAAAAGCTTTTAATGAAGTAAACGGTTTTGCCGGTGTTGATCATATCGCCTCCGGTGATGATATGTTGCTGATGCATAAAATAGGGAAACAATACCCGGACGCTGTACATTACCTGAAATCAAAAGATGCGGTTGTTTCCACTCTTCCTGTAAAAACATGGGCAGCCTTTTTTAACCAGCGGATCCGCTGGGCCAGCAAAGCAAAGAGCTATGACGATAAAAGGATCTTTGCTGTATTGCTGCTGGTTTATCTTTTCAACCTTTCTTTCCTGGGATTGGCTGTTGCCGGTTTTTTTTGTTTACATTATTGGATATATCTCGCCGGCTTATGGGTGGTAAAAACAATTGTGGAACTTCCCTTTATAATCTCGTTGGCCGGATTTTTCAATAAAAGATGGCTTATTAAATCATTTTTCTTCTTTCAACCGCTTCACATTATATACACTATTATCTCTGGGCTTTTTGGCCAGTTCGGCAGGTATGAGTGGAAAGGAAGAAAAGTAAAATAAGTATCTTCCCTGCATGGGTTCCTCTCAATCATTCCAGGCAGCAGCATGGCGGCGACTGAAAAAAAACAAAGGCGCTGTCTTCGGATTGATCATCATTGCCATTGCAGTTCTGGTAGCCATTTTTGCTTATTTTATTGCACCCGATCCTTCTCCGTTTGCCAATCGTATCATACTGGAAATTGGTGGTGGCAAACCCGGATTCAAACAAAGTTTCATCAAAGTAAAAAAAGATAAAGATGTTGCGACAAGCAGCTTTTTCAAACAATTGACCTCGGGTAAAGAAGATGTATACTATTATGTTCCGGTAGTAAGCCATGAACAAAAAGGCGATAGTATTATTGTTCAAAAATTCATTGATGATGGAGTAAGCGAACGACAGGCTTTTCATATAAAACAAACAGCAGCGGATCCGGTCATCACAAAAAAATTCCTGCTGGGCACCGATAAATATGGCCGTGATATTCTCAGCCGCATTGTGGTTGGTACAAGAGTAAGCCTGAGTGTCGGGCTGATCACTGTTATCATCTCACTCAGTATTGGTTTAATACTGGGTTCATTGGCCGGCTACTACCGTGGCCGTACCGATGATATCATCATGTGGTTCATCAATGTCATCTGGAGCATTCCGACTTTATTACTTGTGTTCGCCATAACATTGGCATTGGGCAAGGGGTTCTGGCAGGTATTTATTGCGGTAGGCTTAACCATGTGGGTAAATGTGGCACGGCTCGTCAGGGGGCAGGTGCTGGGAGTAAGAGAACTGGAATATGTGGAAGCAACAAAAGCATTGGGCTTTTCAGATTTCAGAACGATTGTCCGGCATATCTGGCCCAACATCATGGGGCCGGTAATGGTTATTGCTGCCAGTAACTTTGCTTCAGCAATTGTGATCGAAGCCGGCTTGAGCTTTTTGGGTGTTGGCGTACAGCCCCCGCAACCCAGTTGGGGGTTAATGATAAAAGAGAATTACAATTTCATCATCACTCAAAATCCAATGCTGGCCTTAGCACCCGGCTTCGCCATTATGTTACTCGTATTAGCTTTTAACCTGCTGGGCAACGGGTTACGGGATGCCTTGAACGTCAGGGGAAGGATTTGACGGCTCTCTTGTATTAATATCAACTACAATCAGCATGGACAGGCATAAAAAGAAGAGGCTGCCAATTTTATCCGTTTCTACCAGGTCGCTTAGAAAGTTCAATACAATGATCATTGTAATAATGACACCGGTAACCGCAACTACTGATTTATAAAACAGGTCCTGCACCCGGTGATATAAATGTTGCGCATAGTAAACCATTGCCCCAAGCAACAGCAGGAAAAAAATAAGCCCGGGAATTCCCTGCTCAATAGCCGTTAATAAAAAATAATTATGTACCGTTGAATGTTCAGGGTTATCACTCACCCATGTTTTATATGCCGGGACAGTATAGCCTTTATAGTTCGCATAAAATGTATTAGGACCATAACCCGTAAGCCAGTTGTCTTTTATCATCCTGACCCCGGCTATCCACCGATAAAAACGTTCTGCCGTGGAAACATCTTTAAGCTTATAGGTGGATATAAGATGCTCACTAAAGTCTTTGTGAAAAATGGTTGTCTTATAATCAGGGGCATACCGGAGGTAGCGGTCATTCCCTTTGATCCAGGAAAGCAAAGTGATCGTCAGGACAATCGCAGCAATATATGAATAGAAGAGCAATCGCTTTTTTATCAGCCAGAAAGCAATAATGCCGGCCAGCAACGCCAGCCATGCCCCTCTTGCATAAGAAAAGAATAAAGCAACAAGAGCAATAACAATAGCACCCGCCAGCACTAACCGTAATATTCTGGTTGTATTGAATTGAAAAAGAATAATCAATACCGGTAACAAACAAACCAGCATGGCAGAATAATTCACATGATTGCGGAAAAAAGGGCTTACTGCCTCATTGATGGTGGTAAAACTAAACCCCGACTGGTAATGACGAAACAAAATAATGAATGTCACCGCCATCTTTGAAGCTGCAAGTACAACACCACTTTTTATAATGGATTGCTTTTCTCTGAATATGATCAGGGCTGCCATTACAAAAGCCCCGATATACCATCCTTTCGCCAGCAGGTATTTAACAGAAACCTGTTGATTCGTTGAAAATAGAATCGTTACAACAGTCCAGCAGGTACTTATAAGTAAGAATAACAACAAGGGATGCTGCAATACATTTTTTTTAATAGCAACTGGTGAATACAACCAGTAAGCAAAAAAAAGCAGTGATACAAACAGCATTAAAAATTCATCCGGTATATCAGTCCCCAACCCGGAAGAAAAATTATATTCAAAAGAAAAGGGCAAAGCCATCAGTAGTAAAAAGAAAACAGAGTTCCTGTGTTGCCAGCCGGTATAAAAGAATAAAACAGCAAAAGGGGCCGCCGCAAGCAGGTATTGCTCAGTAAATACGGCCACGCCAAGCGCAGCAACAAAAAAAACTGCCAGAACAGCAAACAGTAAGGCAGATTTATTTCCGGAAACGATCACGGTGCAGGGGTTTTTCTTCTTTCCATCACCAGTGCAGCCAGCAGGGAAAACAACAAACTTAATACGGCTGTAGCGACCATGATCTGCATTCGCTTGGGTTTGTCTGGCCATTCAGGGGCCTTGGCTTTTTCAACAATGATCAAGGAAGGCGGTTTACTATCAACCATTAGCTGGTACTCACCGATCATTTTATCATACTCCTGGTTCTTCCTTTTATGCAGCTCAGCATTTTCGGGGGTAAAAGCACTGTCAACCGGTGGGTTCATTTTTTCTTTCGCTTTTATCAGCCCTTTTAATGTTGCCACATTACCTGCACTTTGCAAATCCTGATGAATGGATTGCAACTTATCCACGATGGCATTGGCCAGTTGTGGCGCCAGGTTTTTATCTGTGTCCCACACTTTTACTTTTAGTTCTCCGTACTCACTCTTCATCACTTTTGTGTTCTTCTTTAATTGTGATGCCGCTTTTGTCCTTGCTGCTTCTCCTTTTTCTGATATTTTATAATGATCAAAAAGATTGAACTGATCGGTTACGGCAAGATAAACGGTGTCAAGATTCGCAGTACCCAGTATCATGTCCAGGTCATCAGGCGAACCAAGAGCTGAGTACAATGCCTGGATATTCTCATTAAAGATCTTTGATTTATCCACCGCAAAAGAACTGGCGGGCACCGCCGTTGTAACAGAGAGATATTGCCGTGGTTTTAAAAAAGTAATAATGCCAACTGCCAGCAATGAAAGCAGGATCACAGCAAGCATTTGTTTCCACCACCTTATTATTAGATCTGTTATGTCTGGCATTGTGTTATTTTAAAGCTTTTGTTGTATCAGGATATTACGCCATTTTCTTATGTCAACTAATTTAAAAAGTATTGCTGCTGCTATTGTAATTAAGCCTGAGCCAAAAATTAATACCCACTTGCTTATAGTCGTATCACCGGCCCAATAATAAAAACCGCAAAGTATAGCTCCTATAAAAATATACATTAACAGGGAGCGGGGGCCGATATTTATTCCTGATTTTTTCTGCACATACAACATGGTCGTAATTCCACAGATAGCCTGGCTTATCACAGCAGCTAGGCAACAACCCCTGGCTCCCCATTCCGGTATTAGCAGCAGGTTAAGCGTAACATTCAACAGAACAGACAAGAAAACGATATAACAAAACTGGACAACCTGCCCTTTAGCGGTCATCACCGTACCATACACCTGTACCAGTGAGTAGCCGGCCAGTGCCGGTAAACACCATTGTAATACAGTGATCGCTTCAGCATCATTATTATGATATAATAATTGTTGTATCCAGGGTGCTAAGAAAATAACGGTTGTAAAAATGGCTATAGAGAATAGCATTAACAGGTGACGGCTGTTAAGTACTGCTTCACGGGTCGCCTTCCCTTCACTCCACTGACGGGCAATAAATGGCAAAAGAAATGAAGCCAGCAGGTAACCGATCATATTCGCAGCATCAAGCAGCCGGTAAGCACCGGCATATATCCCCGCTTCGTATGTGCCGTTTTTATGTATCCTTTCCAGCAAAAAGCCATCCAGCCGGTAATGAACAGACATCAGCAAAACTATGACGGCAAATGGCAAAGCAGGTTTCAGTAGCTGCCTGCTCAAAAATGAGTTTGTTGCAAATGAAAAACGAACCCCTTTTCTCAAAAGAACTGCAGCAACACAAACTACAGCCAATGTGGTACAGGCTATTTGTATTAATAAGAATATCTCAATGGTCATATTCCCGGCTACAGATGGAAAATAAAGAAAGCTGCCGCATAACACTACCATCAGCCCTTTATCTAACACCGACAACCAGGCATCTGTACTAAACCATTGATGGGCTGTAACGATACTTCTGAAAAAAAGAAATAATGAAGTGAGAATTTGTATAAGTATAATACCCGACAGCAGGTCCCATTGCCTTACACCGGATAACCAGGCAACCGTAAAAACTACCACTGCATAAAACAGTGCAAAGAACAGCTTGATTGAAAGAAAGTAGCCCGCCTTGCTGATAAAATTTTCCTGGCTGATCGCTAACTGCCGGTTGAAGTAGCCGGTCAGCCCCCAGTCCAGCAGGAAGCTGAAGACAATTGAAAAATTAAATAAGGAAAAAAAATTACCATACACGGCTGTTCCCACAGCATTCTGCACCTGCCTGTCTATCCCGAATATCCACAGCGGCTTGATGATCACATTTAATATGATCAGCAAACCAAGCGAAGAATAAAACCGGTTAACCTCCTTCATTGATGTGGTTCTTTATATGCCTGCTTAAAGTTGAAGTATTACATCACCTTCACATTCCTGCTAAAGCTCTCTTCAAGCGAAATGAAGGTTTCTGTTCGTTCGATCCCTTTTATTTTTTGCAACTGGTCATGCAGCACATACCGCAATTGCGTAATATCCTTACAGACAATTTCTGCAAACATGCTGTAATTGCCTGTTGTATAATTAAGCCGCACTATCTCTGGTATTTTTTGCAGGTCTTTGGCCACTGCATCATACAGGGAGCTTTCCTTCAGGTAAATGCCAATGAAAGCAATGACATCATACCCCAGTTGTTTCAGGTCTGCTTTCAACCTTGTACCTTTAACTACCCCGGCCTCCTGTAGTTTTTTGATACGTACATGAATGGTGCCGCCCGACACAAACAGTTTCTTTCCCAGGTCGGCATACGATATCTCTGCATTCTCCATCATATGGTGGATGATCTGCAGATCCAGTTTATCAAGATTTAATTTACCCGCCATTTTGATAATTGATTTTAGATATTATTTATAATAATTGTCAAATATTTGAATAATTTCTATAATTTCAAAATAATTATTAGAAATATTTGGAACAAATTGGTCCGCTCGGCCTATATTTGTGTCATCAAGTTCTTGATAATACTGTGGGGTGATGAAATTGCGAAAGCATGGCAGACATGCCCTCTTGTCTCGGGGGTGGGGAAAACAGGATAAACGTAGTATAGAGCCGTTTCAGCAGCAATGCCGGAACGACCAGGGTCGACCACTGAAACTTTGTGCTACAGCTAACTGCCCCGTGGAGGTTCGATCCCTCCCCCTACAGCTTTTTAAAAGCCTTACTGGATTCAACCGGTAAGGCTTTTTTATTTCTGTTTATCATAGAACAGAAATCCCCGAAATTTGGGTATGAAAAAAATACCAATAGCCTTTTCATTCCTGCTGCTTGCCTTATTAAGTTTTGGACAAAAAGAAAAAGTGTACACCTCCCTGGAAGAAGCGTTGAAAAACCCGTCAGATGTTTTCATCCTTTCTTTGAATAATAAAAAACTTACAGAGGTTCCCGCAGCGATCAGCCAGTTTACCAACCTGACAACACTCGACCTGGCCGGCAACAGGCTCTCTTCTATTCCGGAAAGTATTACACAACTGGAAAAACTTACAGAGCTCAACCTCAGCGCCAACAGGTTCAACACATTGTCCGAAACGATCACAAAACTATCTAACCTCACCGAACTCGATCTTAGCAGCAATAATATTTCCTATCTCCCGGGAACAATTACAAAATTGGTTCATCTCAGGCAACTCTATCTTAATAATAACAAACTGGCCTCACTTCCCGATTTCGTTTCCAAACTCACCAATCTCACTGAACTCTACTTATATGGAAACCTCTTGCCCTCGGTTCCGGAAAGCATTGCCAAACTCACCAACCTTACTGAAATCGGACTGGGAGGAAACATGCTGACCTCGCTTCCTGAAAGTATGAGCAGCCTCGTTAACCTCAGGTACCTGGCCCTTTCCTATAATAAATTTGCCGCATTACCCGGGTGCATTACCAAACTTACCCGGCTGACAGTACTTGATCTCAATGGTAATAAACTTACCTCGCTTCCAGAAAGCATTGGCAATCTCTCCAGCCTGGAAGAACTGTATCTCGAATTGAATAAACTGACCAGCATACCTGAAAGCATTACCCGCCTCACAGAACTCACCACCATTAATCTCAAACAAAACACGGCATTAAAACTTTCCGGCACTGTAAAAAAATTTATTGAAGACAAAAGAATATAGCAGGTAATGCCCGGTAGCGGTTACCCCTGCTTCGCATACTAAATACCGTTTATGAAACAATTTCTGTTCGTTTTGTTGATAACCATTTCAACAGCCGTTATTGCACAAGACCAGTCAGTAAAAGCCTTACAGGCAGAATCAAACAAATCAATCTCGAAAGATGCAGCCGACACTTCCACCAAAAAATGGAAGAAAGGTGGCCTCTATGGTATCAATATATCCCAGGGCTCTTTAAGCAACTGGGCTGCCGGCGGGGATGATTTTTCCTTATCCGTCAATTCTGTACTCAGCCTTTTTGCTTTTTATAAAAATGGAAAGCATAGCTGGGACAATACATTTGACTTCAACATCGGGTATGTAAACACCAGCAGCCTCGGCAGTCGCAAGAATGATGATCGTTTTGATTTTCTTTCAAAATACGGTCATGCACTAACTTCTAAATTAAATCTTGCAACCCTTCTCAACCTTCGTTCACAACTGTTCAAAGGGTTTACGTATGGAAACAATGTAAAAACCTTCTCCTCCGCTTTTATGGCACCCGGGTATTTATTACTCAGCCTTGGACTGGATTATAAGCCAACCAAAAATTTATCCATTTTCTTTTCCCCGGTTACAGCCCGATGGGTGATAGTAAGAGATACAGCTCTTTCCAATAAAGGATTATATGGCGTTGAACCGGGAAAGAAATCTGTATTGGAATTCGGCGCCTTTGCCACTATTGGCTACCTGAAAGAGTTCAATAAATTCATTACTTATAAAGGAAGGCTTGACCTCTTTTCAAACTACAGGAACAATCCGCAGAACATTGACCTCTTTATGTCAAACATCCTGAATGCAAAATTGGGAAAAGTACTATCCGTTTCCTGGAGTGTTGATATTATTTATGATGATGACGTACGGCTATTTGGTAAGAATCAAACCGCCCCGGCCCTGCAATTAAAATCGCTGGTTGGCATTGGCCTGCTGCTTAAATTTTAAACCCCTATTGCAACCATCGCCTGTTAGTATCTTTGGCTGCTATGGGTCAGAAAAAATTAATCCGCTTTGCTGAACTGAACACTTTTCCCAATGTGCTGCAGTTTCCAAAAGATATGGCAGGAAAATGGAGTGCTTTTTTTACAAACAAAAACCCACTCACATTGGAGCTGGCCTGCGGCAAGGGTGAATATGCAGTAGGGCTCGGACAACTATATCCCCAAAGAAATTTCATCGGTATTGACCTCAAAGGCAACCGCATCTGGGTAGGTGCAAAAAAAGCCTTGCAAAGCAACCTTACCAATGCTGCCTTCCTGCGGACACAGATAGACCAGGTGGCTGGCTACTTCGCCAAAGAAGAAGTGGCTGAGATCTGGATCACCTTCCCTGACCCGCAATTGCGAATGTCAAAAGCAAAAAAAAGGCTCACCCATCCAAAATTCCTGCGGCTCTATCAACAATTTTTGGTTCCGGGTGGTTTAATACATTTAAAGACGGACAGCCCCGAACTCTATCGCTTTACTAAAACAGTGATTGAGTTGTACGGTTGCCCCTTGCATAAGGATTCGGATAATATATATAAAGAAGAGCCGGTACCGGAAGAATTAAAAATAAAAACACATTACGAGTCACTGGACATAGCCGGCAGCAACCGTATACATTATCTCTGTTTCTCATTACCGGCAAACCTGCAGGGCAAAGAAAAAGATGAAGAGCTGAAACAACTATTGAAAGAGCATGAAGGAACTGATTGAAAATATTGATTACTACATCAACGAAGATGGCTACGTCGTCCTCACAGAAAAATATCATCTGGATAAAGGGTTCTGTTGCGGTAATGGTTGCTTGCATTGCCCCTTTCAATATGAGAGTGTTCCCGAACCCCGGCGAAGTGAATTAAAATCACTTTCAGAAAAGAAAACCGCAGAGATACAGAGACGCAGAAAGTAAAGGATAACAACTCTGCGCCTCCCCGCCTTTGCGGTTATTATTATATTTACCGTATGGCAAATAAAAAAACATCTTTACCGGCAAACGGGTTAAAGACCCTGAAACCTTCAGGTAAAAGGGATGAAAACTTCTTTGAACTCGTCTTTGAAGTAGCAAGGCAAATTCCAAAGGGAAGGGTAACTTCTTACGGTGCTATTGCCGCCTGCCTCGGCACCAGATCATCTGCCCGGATGGTTGGCTGGGCCATGAACGGTGCAGGGCGGGTAAAACCAAAAGTTCCGGCCCATCGGGTTGTCAATCGTATCGGTATACTGTCCGGCAAACATCATTTCTCGCCGCCGGGGATGATGGAAAAGCTGTTGAAGAAAGAAGGTATCAAAATAAAGAACGACCAGGTGGTCGATTTTAAAAAACTGTTCTGGGACCCGGTGAAAGAGTTGGGGTTTTAGCCATAATACGGACTGATCATCCAATAAACCACTACCCCTGTTACGGCCACATAAAACCAGATGGGCCAGGTAATGCGGACCAGTTTCCTGTGCTTGTCAAACTCACCGGTCAGTGCCCGGTAGGCAGAGAAAAGTATAAAAGGGAGGATGATACCCGCCAGAGGGATATGCGTTCCTAAAAGTATATAGTAGATCATCCGGCTGCTGCCCGCTGCGGCTTTTTCAAGTTCACTTGCAATCCCGTCATGGTTCACATCACCAAACCTTGTTTCCCCGGCAAATAAATGATGACAGATATAGCTTACCAGGAAAAGTATAGACAACAACATTGCCGTCATCATCAGGTTCTTGTGCAATGTATAGTTTTTGCTCTTCACGGCTATAAGCGCAACGACCAGCAGCACCGCCACACAGGAATTGATAATGGCATTCGCTTTTGCAAACAGGTGCACATCAAAACCAAGGTCAGCATTCAGTTTCACCCGGCTCAGCAGTACTACCGCAGCAAATACCACAGCAGAAAATACAAATATTAATATCCTCGCTTTCTTATCATTCTTTTTCCAGGCAGCCTGCAGCATGTATTATGATTTTTTCCGTATAAAGTATAAGAATAAAAGCAGCCCCATCGTGGCTAATAAGAAAACAACAGCGATCAGCTGAAGTTTACCATCAAAAAAACTTTTACTCTTCGGGTCTTTTTCCATGGTTAATAGCACCAGGTCTCTTGAGAGATGAGAAAGGTCAGCGGAATCAAGCCCATGATAATAGCCCCGCACATGGCGGTTACTGTCTATCAGTACAAAATAATCGGTATGGGCAAAATTCGAATCAATCCCTTTTCCATCTTCCGCCGGCACTTTCAGTTCATTGATGATAAGGTCGTAGATCATCTTTTTGTCCCCCGTCAGCAGCCACCATTGCTCCGGGTTGATCTGGTATTTATCGGCCCAGTATTTCAACCGTTCCACCGAGTCCCTTTCGGGATCAATGCTGAAGGAAAGAAAATGCACCTGTTTATTTGTTCTGTCTCCTACCCGTTGTCCGTTATGAATAGACTCGGCCATCCGTTTCATATTCCGGGTAAGGCCGGGGCAAATGGTGGGGCAATGCGTAAAGAAAAAATCAGCAATGATGATCTTTCCTTTTAAGCTATCCCATGATGCCGGGTGTCCTTCCTGATTCCTTAATGAAAAATCATTTAGTTTATGCCAGGCAGTATCATTGACCCGTTTTCCCTTTTTGGTAATACTAAGAACAGTGTCCGGAAGATAGTGCCGGGGCATTGTAACGGCTGTCTCACTTTTTCTCTTTACGATAAAGTAAGCAGTCAATGGCAGCAGCATGGCCAGCATCACTGCATATAAAGCTTTTTTATTCACACCAGTCCTCCTTCAAAATAAAAACCATTAAACCGCTTCCTGGTTTAATGGTTTTGGTTCTTTTCAATAATAATCTTGTTTACTCCTTACCGCTTTTCTCTGCCGGCGTCACCTCATGGGTTTCGGCCTTACCATGCTTCTTCGGCATAGTTGTCTCCTTAAAGTGCAGGTCGTATGTATTACGAAGGTTCTTATAAGAGTTACCGTCTGCAATAAAGGCAATGATGAACCAGATAAAGAGCATCAGTGGTACTACAATGGTCATGATCATATTCCTGATCTCATCACCCAGGTGCATAAAAACAGAAACAATGTAATACGCTTTTGCCAGGGTAAGTATACACACCACTCCTTTAAAGCATAGTATCAGGAAATCCCTGTTTGTATCGCTTTTGTGCAGGCTGTAAATAGTCAACCCAATCGCAAGTTCAATGATAGTGATAACAGACAACAGGATAGTTGTCCTTCTCACTCTTCTCTTAAACTCTGCATCATCAGTGTGATGATGGTAACTTACTTCTTCAAATGCCGGATGTTGCATATCAATTATATTATTATTCTGTTATATCAAATAGAAACAAAGGAATACGAATACCCATACCAGGTCTACGAAGTGCCAGTATAAACCGGCCTTTTCGATCATCAGGTAATGGCCTTTATTCTGGAATACATTTTTCTGTGTCATGATCAGCATCACAATATTGATGATAACACCGGAGAACACATGGAAACCATGGAAACCGGTAATACCAAAGAAGTAACCGCCAAATGCTACCGGGCCTTTATGACGGATATGCAGTTCTGCTGTGGAAAGAGCCGTTCTCATTTGATCGTCGGTCATTGCAGCCAGTTGCTCATGTGATAAAGATGAGTTATTATGGTGCATCAGGCTCATCAGTGTTTCATGTGATGTCTTGCTCAATGCTGCTGTTACTTCAGGCCCATGCACCAATTCTCCCCATGGATTTCCCCTCATGGTCTGGCCTATCATTTCAATCTTACCTTCCGCCAATACTGCATGTTCACCGGTAATAAGGTGATGCCACTCCCATGCCTGGCAACCTAAGAATGCCAAACCGCCAATGATTGTCCAGAATATCCATTTTATTACGCCAGCCTTATCACCTTTGTGTCCGGCATGTACTGCCAGCACCATAGTAACAGAACTGATGATCAGGATAAATGTCATTACACTCACAAATGCCAGCGGAAGGTTAGCATGACCGGCTCCCGGAAATGCATTGAACACCACGTTGGGATCAGGCCAGAAGTTCTGGCTGAAACGGATAGAACCATAAGAGATCAGGAATGCACCAAACGTAAAGGCATCACTCATCAAAAAATACCACATCATCAGTTTGCCATACTCCAGGTTAAAGGGGCTCTTACCGCCGCTCCACCATTTGTTCTGATGTACCGTTGCTTGTGTTGACATATTTATAAAAATTCAAAAATTAAATCAGCCTATCTCCCGCCGATTATAATAAAAAATAACAGTAAATAGATCCAGAGCACATCTACAAAATGCCAGTAGATGGCTGCTACTTCCACCGGAACTGAACTATACAGTTTTACTCTTCCTGCAAATGCTTTGATGAACATTACGATCAAAGCGATCATTCCACCAATTACATGTATTGCATGCAATCCGAAAATTACATAGAGGAACTGCCCTGCACCTGCCCCCTTGAAAGTCACCCTTTGTGCCCACAGATCCTGGAAACCCAGCCATTGCAGTACAATAAAGGCAACTCCCAGTAAAACGGTCAGGCCGATCAATCCCCTGTACTGGTTCATTTCCCGCTGCTTAAAAGATCTTAATGCCATCTGCACCGTCAAACTGCTGATAATGATAACCGCAGTTGATATCCAGAACACTTTCGGTATCTCCACCGGAACCCAGTTTGTCTGGTTGCTTTTTACGATAAAAGCACTTGTCAACCCGGCAAACATCATTACGATGCTTCCAATGGCCACCCACAATGTAAACTTGTGGGGATGAATTCTCTTTCGTTGTTGATTACTCACAATATCCATCACTACTTTATTAATTATGTCTTACTTAGCAAAAAGGCTAACATCACTACCGGCAGGTACATATAACTTCCAAACATCACCTTCCTTGCCGACCCCACATCCATCTTTCTGTATAACGTCACACACCTTCCGATCATGAACAAATTTGCAAGGCCAACCAATACTAAACTTATTATTCCCTGTGTGTTATCATAATTACACATTCCGGTATAATAAGGCGCTATTGTAACGGGCACAAGCAACAACGAATACGCAATGGTTTGCAGTGCCGTAAACTTTGTTGGCCCTTCATCTGCCGGCAATAGTTTGAATCCTACTGCGGAATAATCCTTGTGTGCCACCCAGGCAATTGCCCAAAAATGGGGAAACTGCCAGAAGAACTGGAACGCAAATAATATCCAGCCGCCGGTTCCAAGATTATTATCACCGGCTGCCCAGCCGATTAAACAAGGTAATGCTCCCGGCACTGCACCCACCAACACCGCTATTGAATTTACTTTCTTCAGCGGGGTATAAATAAATGCATAGAGGAACAAACTAAACGCTGCCAATCCTGCCGTCAGCCAGTTGA
Organism: Chitinophagaceae bacterium; assembly: GCA_037045605.1. Lineage (GTDB taxonomy): Bacteria > Bacteroidota > Bacteroidia > Chitinophagales > Chitinophagaceae > JJ008. Next base: position 580,096 of record JBAOHK010000023.1, read on the forward strand.
AATAATTACCGAGGATAAAAACACCAATTGCACCAGTAATGATTGCGAAGATCCATCCTTCTGTTGCACTCATCCTTCCTGCTGCAACCGGACGTTTTCCCGTCCGTTTCATTTGTGCATCTGTATCCTTTTCAACTACCTGGTTGATGGCATTGGCGCTGCCTGTTACCAGCATCCCACCTGCAAAGAGCAAGAGTATCATTTTCCAGAAATCCACATAGCTCTCAGAGCCTTTTGTCAGCGCAAAGCTCATTACACTGCTGAACACCACCATGATACTCAGCGAAGGCTTCATCAATAATAAATAGTCTTTTATCTTATTCATTTCCGCCTTCGCAATATTTTCAAAAAAACTTCAATCGAATTCTTGTCTCACTACCCCTTTCATTCTTTTCTGCTAATGCTTACTCTCATTCTCTCCAATAGGTTCCGTCTGCGGAATAAAATCTCTTCCGTCTTTGGCATAATCATATGGCCAGCGGTGTACTTCTGGTATTTCACCAGGCCAGTTACCGTGTCCGGGACGAATTGGTGTGGTCCATTCCAGTGTGTTAGCACCCCATGGATTGGTTGATGTTACTTTTCTTCCTTTGAAAATTGAATAGAAGAAATTGAACACAAACATCAGCTGCACAGCAAATACTATAATTGAAACGACTGTGATCATTTTATCAAGCTCCGGGAAATCGTTGAAAGATACCCAACCCCTCTTGTCCAGATAACGACGGGGAATACCAGCAAGACCCTGGTAGTGCATTGGCCAGAAGGTCAAGTAAGCTCCAACCATGGTTACCCAGAAATGGATATAACCAAGGGTGCTGTTCAGGTAGCGGCCAAACATTTTCGGGAACCAATGATATACACCGGCAAACATGCCAAAGAAAGATGCTACCCCCATCACAATATGGAAGTGAGCCACCACAAACATGGTGTCATGCAGGTGAATATCTATAGTTGAGTTGCCAAGGAAGATACCTGTTAAACCGCCGGATATAAATAAGCTTACAAACCCGATAGCAAATAGAGTTGCCGGCGTAAAACGGATATTTCCCCGCCAGAGTGTTGTCAGCCAGTTAAATACTTTAATAGCTGATGGCACCGCAATCAATAGTGTCAGCAATACGAATATTGAACCGAGGAATGGGTTCAATCCTGTTACAAACATATGATGCGCCCATACCAGGAAGGCAAGGATGCAAATAGCAAACAAAGAAGCCAGCATCGCCATATAACCAAAGATGGGTTTACGGCTGTTGACGGATAATATTTCCGACACCATTCCCATTGCCGGTAACAAAATGATATATACTTCCGGGTGACCAAGGAACCAGAACAAGTGCTGGAATAAGATAGCACTACCACCTTCATTCGGCAGTATTTCACCATTCACCACTATATCACTTAAATAGAAACTGGTGCCAAGATTACGGTCAAACAACAATAAGATCAGTCCTGATAATAATACAGGGAATGATAATACACCAAGAACAGCAGTAAAGAACATTGCCCAGATGGTTAGTGGCAGCCTCGTCATACTCATCCCCTTTGTACGAAGGTTAAGAATGGTAGAGATATAGTTCAAACCACCTAGCAACGATGATACAACGAACAAGGCCATACTCACAATCCACAGGTCCATCCCCAACTTGGATCCCGACGAAGCCTGCCCTAATGCACTAAGCGGCGGATAGACAGTCCACCCTCCTGAAGCCGGACCTGTTGAGATAAACAGAGATGATATCATAACAATACTGGCCATAAAGAAGAACCAGTAAGAAAGCATATTTAAAAAAGGAGAAGCCATATCCCTGGCACCTATTTGCAAAGGGATAAGTATGTTGGCAAATGTTCCGCTCAATCCTGCCGTTAATACAAAGAACACCAGCACAGTTCCGTGCATGGTAATCAGCGCATAATAAAATTCCGGTTGTATCTGTCCGCCTTTCGCCCATTTACCAAAGAAGGTTTCCAGGATCGGAAATGTTTGATCGGGGTACCCTAACTGCAACCTGAATAATACCGAAAACAAACCACCAATAATGGCCCAGATAATACCGGTAATCAGAAACTGTTTACCGATAGTCTTGTGGTCCATACTAAAGATATACTTCGAAACAAATGTTTCTTTGTGATGGCCATGGTGTTCATCATGATGATGTGCCCCATGTTCAATGGCTATTCCGGGATGTACATGCATTGCTTCACTCATAAATCTTTTATTTTAATAACAAGCTGGGCTGTTATACTGTTTTAGTTTCTCATTTTCATTTGGGCACTGGCTGCACCTGATGGTATATTACTTATCACTGAATCTTTTTTCACTGTGGTTGGGTCTTTATCCGGGTTTGCCACCAGGTATTGTGGTTTTTTAGATGCCATATACGCATCAAACTCTTCCTGTGTTTCAACAACTATTACACCTCTCATACTGTAGTGGCCTTTCCCGCACATCTGGTCGCAGGATATTTCATAGACAAAATTCGGTTTGCCTGTTTTCTCGATCATTTCTTTGGTAGTGAACTTAGGAGTGAACCACATCGTGGTTGGAGTACCCGGCACTGCGTCCATCTTCATCCTGAAATGAGGCAACCCAACATCATGTATCACATCCTTTGCATTTATAACCAGCTTCACCGGCTTATTAACTACCAGGTGCATCTCCTGCTCAACAAAAACATCATCGTAGTTTGCCGGGTCATCCCATAACTGACCGGCAGGATTATTCTTTTCTGGGCTTACATTCTTAAAATATTTTTTGCCTAATATTTTGTCTTTACCCGGGTACCGGAATTCCCAGCCAAACTGTTTTCCCGTCACCTCAACAATCATGGCATTCTCCGGAGCTTTGCCGGTAATCTTGTACCAGTAAAAAATTCCGAAACCTACCAGCACAGTTAGGGTGATTGCCGGGATAACTGTCCAGATAAGCTCCAATTTGTTATTATGAGGGTAGAAGTAAGCTTTTCTTTTATCGGACTCCTGGTATTTATAAGAAAACCAGAATAATGCTACCTGGGTAATGATAAATACTACAAATGTGAGTGCAAGGGTGATATAAAGCATACGATCAACCAGCACCCCATGATTTGAAGCCGGCTCACCAAGGATTTTTCCTTTTAATTTTTCATTGCAATAGTATACGCCTATTAAACCTATTATAAGGAATGCCAGCAACAGGAAGGCATTGATCTTATTGGTTTGTTTCCTGGCTCTTTCTTCGCCACGCAATACTGCCACATATTCGCTGGCCTTGGCTATCTGAAAGGTTATCAGAAAACCCAGCCCTAAAATTGCAACGATGAAAAATGTCTGCATAAGCTATATTTCAATTTTTTCTTCCTTATTAACTTATTGAGTTCCCGTTCACTATTATGTATGATGTATCAAACTTTCTTTTACAAATGGGTGGTTCTTTGCCAGTAATGGAGCTTTGCTCAATGCCCGGCCGGTTACAAACATGATCACTCCTACAAAACCTAATGCCACGCCAAAATCCCATAATATCATTGGCACCTGGGTTTGCCCTGTTTTTGGATCTGTCATTGGGCTTGGGAATACCATTTGGTAAAAATCAAGCCAATGACCAAAAATGATCAGCATTGCCATAAAGGTTACCGTTGCATAATTCCTTTTTGAGCCTCTTCTCATCAAGATCAGCAATGGAGCAATAAAGTTGATGATGAACATCAGCCAGAATATTCCGCTGTAGGGGCCTTGTGCCCTTGGTTTAAAGTATGTAGTCTCTTCCGGAATGTTAGCGTACCATATAAGCATAAACTGTGAGAACCAGAGGTAAGTCCAGAATACCGAAAAGGCAAACATGAATTTTCCAATATCATGCAAATGCTCATCATTGGTATACTCCAGGTATCCGCTGTTTTTCAGGTATACAACAAACAGGGCTATCAGTGCCATACCTGATACAAACGTACTGGCAAAGGTGTACCAGCTGTACATAGTGCTGTACCAATGTGCATCAATGCTCATTAACCAAAGCCACGGTATGGACGACATTACAGTTAATGAGAAGACAACGATAAAGAGAGCTGCCCATACTGTATTGTTCCAGATATATTTTTTTCTGCCCTCTACCGATGTAATCGGATTATTATCAAGGCTGCGGGAAAGCTTACGCATTTTCCAGCCAAGCAGAGACCAGGCTACAACGGTGAATACTGTCATAAAGGTGTAGAAACCTTTATTTAAAAATCCTTTTTTAAAATTCAGAATAGAATCATGCTTTACATGCTCCGCATCTGTCCAGTGATAAATGCTGTGATTGTCCCCATAAGAAATAGCAAGAAGAATTGCCAGGGCAATAACACCGAGAACAGGTACTACTGCGGAAATAGCTTCCGGCACACGGCGAAAAGCCATTTGCCAGCCCCCCCATGCCAATGTGGTGGCACAAATAAAAAACATGGAAGCATTTACTACAAGCAAAAAGAAAACACTGTTTTGCAGCAGGCTGGCCCAAAACCGGGCATCCTTCATATGCTTTTCCTCGGCGGTACCGCCCCCATGTGTATTAATATATAGTGCAATAATAGCCACGACACCCAGCAGCATCAGTGCGATGGATATCATGTTGTACCTCTTTGTTACTATAAACTTTTCCCGTATTGACATCAGTGTTCGTTTATTATTTCTTCAAATACTAGTTTGTTTTCTTAACCGCAGCTGAATCAACCGCTGGTTTTGTTGCAGCAGGTGAACTTGCTGCCAGTTTCTCTTTCAAATAATGAACAATCATCCATCTTTGTTCTGTACTCAACTGTGATGCGTAACCACCCATCTGTCCTTTGCCATAAGTGATGGAATGAAAAATAGTTCCTTCGGTCATATTAGAAACCGGGTCAATCAGTAAATTTCTTGGTGCAGCCGGATATGGGCCATTTCCTCCTTTCCAAAGCGGGCCATTACCATCAAGTTTTTCTCCATGGCAAATGCCGCAATTGACAAGGTACAACCTTGCTGCTTCAATGAATTGCTTTGCATCCAGCTTTGGCAAGGGGTTGGTGATATTTTTGGAGTTGATATATCCTGCAGAATCATTTTGCAATTCGTAAGCAGGCATATCACCACGGGCAATTGTTCCGGCCACAGGCATGGCATTATAGTTCACTCCTTTATTTTTCAACGCCTCTGTTGATGCATACGTTTCATAGGCACGGCTGTAGGCCATATCCGGCATATAGGCACGGCCGGGGCTGCGACGGACTTTGTTGCAACTGGCCAGCACCACCAACGCTGCACAAACTGTTATGATCCCAATTTTTTTCATCATCAGTTAATTATATAATTATTAATGAACTGCGTCTTCTTTTTTCTCAAAACGTTTGGTGTCTTTATCATATCGCCCAAGCCACCATCCTGTTTCTTTATATTGTACCTGCACATCTGTTGCACCGAGTCCCTGTAAAAAATTCATTGCTTCTGCATCATTGGTCTTATCAGTGCATTCTAATGCCATTACAAAAGTGTCATCAGTTGAACGTGGATTGAAATGATCTTTTCTTACAAATGGGGCCAGCTGGCATAGATAACAGAACGTAAGCACCATGCCTACCGCTGCAAAAAGTACAGTCAATTCGAAAGTGATAGGAATCCATGCTGGTAATGCAAAGAATGGCTTACCTCCAAAATTCAATTGCCAATCCACCGTCAATGCCCAGGTAATAAAACCAACGGCTGTTGCAGTTCCGGTAATACCATAGATAAACCCTGCGGTATGGAGGCTTGTATCCCTCAGACCCATTGCTTTATCCAACCCATGAATAGGAAATGGGGTAAAGACTTCATGAATCTTATAACCGGCACGGCGGGTCTTTTTAACGGCTGGAAACAATACTGCTTCGTCGTAAAAATTACCTGTTATAAATTTTTTTACAGCCATATGCTTGTTTCTGATTTCTTGTTATTAATTATTATTAAGCTCCATGGTCATGCCCGTGCTTTTCACCAAATTCATTGACACTTTCGCCTTCCAGTTCATCCATTTTATCTTTATAGTTCTGACCGTTCTTTTTCAATATATGCTTGATTTCTGCTATCGCAATTACCGGGAAGAATTTTGAGAACAGGAAATAACAGGTGAAGAACAACCCGAATGTTCCCATGTAAAATCCAACCTCCCATATAGTCGGTGTATAATAAGTACTCCATGCACTTGGCAGGTAGTCACGATAAACAGATGTAACAATGATCACAAAACGTTCAAACCACATACCGATATTAATCAATATAGACATGAAGAATGTAAGCACCAGGCTCCTCCTCATTTTACGGAACCAGAATATCTGTGGAGACAGTACATTACAACCCATCATGATCCAGTAGCTCCACCCGTAAGGACTGTTAAGGTTCAAACGGTTTTCAAAGAAGGCGAAATTCTCATACTCCGCTGCAGAATACCAGGCCATGAACAATTCTGTGAGGTAAGCAATACCAACGATAGAACCCGTCAGTACTATTACTTTGTTCATCACATCTATGTGTTCAATAGTAATATATTCCTCCAGTCCCAGTACCTTTCTTGTAACCACAAGCAGGGTTTGAACCATCGCAAAACCTGAGAAAATGGCTCCTGCCACAAAATAAGGCGGGAAGATGGTTGTATGCCAGCCCGGAACTACTGAGGTGGCAAAGTCGAATGATACTATCGTATGCACCGATAATACAAGTGGTGTGCTTAACCCGGCCAACACTAGTGAAAGCGCCTCATGACGCTGCCAGTGTTTGGTACTTCCGGTCCAGCCGAAAGCAGCAACTCCGTAAAAAGCTTTTCTCCATTTCTTCTTTGCCCTGTCACGAAGAGTGGCCAGATCCGGGAGCAAACCCGAATACCAGAATAATAATGAAACCGTGAAGTAAGTTGATATTGCAAATACGTCCCATAGAAGTGGTGAGTTAAAGTTCACCCAAAGCGGACCTCTTGTATTGGGATAAGGAAGGACGAAGAAGGCATTCCATACACGACCCATGTGCCAGATAGGAAACTGGCCTGCACACATTACCGCAAAGATGGTCATTGCTTCCGCAGCACGGTTTACTCCCGTTCTCCAGCCCTGGCGGAAAAGCAATAAGATCGCAGAGATCAATGTTCCGGCGTGACCAATACCCACCCACCATACGAAGTTGGTAATGTCCCATCCCCAACCGACTGTTCTGTTCAGGTTCCACTGGCCGGTACCATATATTACCTCAATGGTTACGGAAAGAATACCAAAGGCAAGCATGGCTGCGGAAACAAGAAAACCAATCCACCAAAGCCTGGAAGGCTTAGCTTCTACCGGTCGGCAAATATCTTCGGTTACCTGGTGATAATCCTTTTCTCCTTCCACCAGTGCCGGTCTTACCTGTGATTCGTATCTGAGTAATGCCATATTCTGTTTTATTTGTCACCCCATGCTTGTCACGAAGTGATTATAATTAGACAACTTTCTTAATGATGCGCTTCTTCTGGTTTTGTTGATGACGGCAATGTGCTGTCAGCTTTAGCTTTATTTTCCTCACTATGTCCGCCTGCTGCCTGTTCTTCACCACCATGATGACCACCCCACTTCTCATCCATTTCTTCTGTATTCCTCACTTTAGCCAAATAAGTAATGTTGGGTAACACATGCAATTGCTCCAGTACTAAAAAGCTGCGTTGCGGATTATCGTTGCGAACTTTTGTCAACTGGCTTTCTTTATCATGTGCATTACCAAACACAATGGCATTGGCAGAACAAGCTGTTTGACAAGCTGTTTTTGCATCACCATCTTTCAGCATGCGGTTTTCTTTCTTTGCATCTAATTTAGCAGCCTGTAATTTCTGAATACAGAAAGAACATTTTTCAATAACACCTCTTGAACGAACTGTAACATCAGGGTTCAGCACCATTCTTGTCAGATCCTCGTTCATATATTCGATCACACTGTCCAGTTTACCTACAAGTTGCTGGTCACGGTTATCAGGGAAGCTGTCGGCACCTGTATAATCTGCCCAGTTAAACCTCCGTACTTTGAACGGACAGTTATTGGCACAATATCTTGTACCGATACACCGGTTATAGGTCATTTGGTTGATACCCTCTGAACTGTGGTTAGTTGCCGCTACAGGGCAAACATTCTCACAAGGGGCATTATCACAATGCTGGCAAAGCATCGGCTGGAAGACAACACCTTTCAATTCATCAGGATTTTTTTCATCGCTGATAAAATAGCGGTCGATCCTCAGCCAGTGCATATCATGATAACGAAGCACTTCCCTTTTACCAACTACAGGAACGTTATTTTCTGCATTGCAAGCCACCACACAGGCACCGCAACCATAGCAGGCATTCATATCAATGCTCATTCCCCATTTAATACCCGGCTGCTCATGCTGCGGATATAACGTGGCCTGGCGGAAATCGTCGTTTGATTTTTTGTAAAAAGCATTTTTCAGATCTTCTCTCCATTCCGGGATTACATTTGGTTCTTTTTTGAAAGATGCCAGTGTAGTTTCCCGTACTACTTCTTTGCGGTCTTCGTAGTAATTATGTTTTTGTGTCTGGGCAAGTTTATATTTCTTGTGCAGGTTGATTGCTGTGGCTCCTGTTGCATAGCTATCAATGGTACTGCCATTATAGGTTGCAAAGCCGTAAACATTTTTACCAACTCCTGCGGCAGCTATTCCCAACGCCTCATTTCTTCCATAGCCAACTGCGATTGCAATGGTATCAGCATTCATACCCGGTAATACGAGAATGGGTAATTCTAATTTTTTACCGCCGATAGTGAATTCAACCAGCGGCTTCTCGGGGTAATACTCGTAATCTGTATTCAACTTTATACCCAGCTCTTCAGCTTTTTTCATGGAGATTAGTGCATAGTTGTCCCATGTTGCTTTTGAAACGGGGTCTGGCAATTCCTGCAACCAGGGGTTACCGGCTTGTGAGCCAGTACCGATTGAAACTTTCTGGTAAAACACTACTTCAGTACCGCTTCCTTTTTTATATCCTCCGATAGCTGCAGTTGCTGCTGCTACTGCACCACCGCTGTATGAACCAGCACCTGCTGTAGGGGGTGTCTCAACTATTCCATCCTGCAAGGCTTTATTATAAGCAGTTTCTGAACCCAATTTTCCAGTCCAGTATTTTTTGAAATAAGTTTCATAATCCTGTGTGTCGCCACTCCATTTCAACAAAGAAGTCTGGAAAGGACGGGTTTTGAAAAGCGGATAAATAGTCGGCTGGAGAAAACTGGTAACCCCGGTTTTTGCTTCGGCATCACCCCAGCTTTCCAAGTAGTGATGGTTTGGTATTACGTATTCGCAGAGTTCTGTTGTTTCATCCATTTTCTCATTAAATGAAACAGTTACTTTCACTTTCTTTAACGCCGCTTTGAATTTCTCAGCATCATAATATGTATAAGCAGGATTAGCACCCTGGATCATTAATGTACCAACTGTGCCGGCCTCCATTTGTGCAATAAGGTCAACCATGTCGCTGTCGATTCCCTGGCGGTAGTTAACGGGTTGATTCCAATTGATTGTAGTACCATTAGCTCCGATTGCAGCATTGATAGCATTTACAATTACCTGTACATTTTTATCATTGCTTCCACAAACAACCAATGCTTCGCCATTGTGAGCTTTCAGGTCTGCGGCAGCTTTTTTAATGCCTGCTTCTAATTTTGCATCTTTTATTGTTGCGGAACCTTCTGTTCCATTGATGGCATTTAGCAGATTCAATGCAACAGCACCGGTTTCAGAAGGGCGGTGGGTAAATCTTTCGTCTGCATTTGAGCCGGTCATACTTAAATGGCCTTCGAAATGATAATGCTTGCTCATGGAAGGATTCTTCTCCTCTATCTTTCTTCCTTTTGAATAGCCTTTGGCAAATTCAACCGGGCTGAGCCATGTACCGAGAAAATCTGCACCCAGGCTGACAATCACTTTGGCAGCGCCAAAATCATAAGAAGGGATTTTTCTTCCAAAACCACAGGCTTCGTTAGCCAGCAGCATTCCGCTGTATGAAACAGCGTCATATTGAACATGCTTTAAATTCGGAAACTTAGCAATAATCTCTTTTGTTGATGGGGATGTGATGGTGGATGTAAGCAATACAACCGACCCACCGGCTGCTTTCATTGCATCGCCAACTAATTTATCAAAGTCTTCGAAAGACGGTACTTCGTTTATTTTACCATCTTTTGTTTTATGTATCGGAAATTTTGCCCTGTACATATCATAGAGATCGAGTACAGAAGCCTGTGCCCGGGCTGAAGTGCCGCCACCAGTAGTTGCAGACAGTGTATTCCCTTCAATCTTAATTGGGCGGCCATCTCTTACTTTTGCCACAACAGGTATCACATCTCCATCCTGCACATAAGTAGTAGCATAATACTTAGCCACACCCGGAACAAGGTTCTCCGGCTTGTTGGCATAAGGAATAGCTTTTCTTACGGGTATTTTACAGCTTGCTGCCAATGTAGCTGCAGCAGTACTGAAACCGAGATACTTTAAAAAATCCCTGCGGGGGGCTTTGGCATCTATCAATCCTTTATCATCAAACCCTTCAAAAGGCAATTCCTCCTGGAATTCATCCTGGGACAATTTTTTAAGATTCTCCGGATCATTCACCTCTCCGAAACTTTGCCAGTACTTGTTTTGGCTCATAGTAGAATTTGAAAATTTGACAATTCGACAATTTCGAATTTGCTCATTAATTAATAGTGACATTTCTGACATTCCAAACCGCCGATATCCTTCACGGTTACACTATCCATTTTTTTGTTCTTTATGTCATTATGAAACTTCTCGTAAATGCTGTAAAACTTGTTTCCCTTTCCTTCGGTGTAGTTGAAGTCAACCTTGGTTTCCCGGTGACAGTTTACACACCAACCCATGCTCAATTCAGACACCTGTTTCACTTCGTCCATTGCTGTTATTTCACCGTGGCAGGTCTGGCATTGTACTTTACCGGCCCTGATATGCTGTGAGTGGTTAAAGTAAACATGGTCTGGCAGGTTATGAATTTTCACCCACTCTATTGGTTTTGCCTTAGAAGGATCCCATTTAGTTGGGTTCTTAGGATCAAATCCTGCGTATTTGTAAAGTTTTTCTATCTCCGCAGTTCCGTTGATCTCATTACCGCTTTCGTCATAAAGTTTTGGCCCTTTTTCATACGTATTAATAGCCTTATGACAGTTCATACAAATATTAACGGCGGGAATAGCAGCATGCTTGCTGTCCCATGCAGAACCATGGCAATACAAGCAGCTGATCTGGTTGATACCGGCATGAACTTTATGCGAATAATAGATAGGTTGAACAGGCTGATAGTCTTTCTGGCGGCCCAATCCGATGGCGCCTTTGGTTACGTAATAACCGCCAACCACAAAGAATAATATAGCCAGCATGGCGATATAAACTTTGTTCTTATAAAAAGGAACAGGGTCCGGGCGACGGATACCTTCTGCATCATCACTCAGTTTTTTCAGGTTGCTGTTCACCTGCATCAGTATCAGGGCAATAATGCCTAATACTAATGAGATAACACCAAAAATGACAGCGTTAGAGCTTCCTTTTTCTCCGCCGCCGGCTGCATTGGGATCAGGTGCCGGTGCACTGTTTTTCTTTACTACTTCATCATTGATATAGGCAACTATATCATCAACATCTTTTAATTTAATATCTCCGAAAGCTGTCATCATTGAACCATACTTAGCTTTCAACCCTTGTGTATAGGGGTCATTCGCCATATACCCTGCAGGGTTATTGACCCACTTTAATAACTCGTTATGATCTGACCATTTATGTCTTTGTTCAATGTTTTCCAAAGAAGGATAAGCACCTTCCTTAAATATATTATGGCAGCTGGCACACCTGCTCAAAAACAAGGTTTTTCCTGCAGCCACATCACCCGTCGCTACACCCTGTGCTGAAACATTATTAAATGCTGAAAAAACAAAAAGAGAAAGTACAAACAGCGTTAGTTTTCCGGCCGATGGTTTACAAGGAATCATAGACACAATTAATGCTGAAAAATGTGGATAAAAACTGATAATTAGCCGCAAAAATAAGTCATGAACCTAACAAAAAGACAATGGGTTTAACTTTTTTTTGATCCGCTACCAGCCTGCATTTCAGAGGATTTAAAGCATTTTTAAGCCCCTATAAAATTGTTTGTCATAAATAAGTCAACCTTGTATCAAACTTCAACAGATGTCAAATTTCAACGGAGAGTTGAATGTTTTTTCTGCACTTTTGCCGCACCATGTTTGAAGGTCTTCAAAAAAAATGGAAAGTAAGCGGTCCGCAACTGACATTAATACTCTGCACATTCGCTATTGGGGGCAGTGCCACTGGTTTTGTTGGTAAAAAGATCATGAATGCTCTCTCAGTTCAACAGGACTGGCTCTGGGCAGTCATTTATATCCTTCTTATTACTATAATCTGGCCCATGGCCGTGCTGGTTGTCAGCATTCCTTTCGGCCAGTTTCCTTTCTTTATTAAGTATATCAGGAAGATTGGGGCCAAAATGGGATTGACAAAAAAAAGTGACGCCTGATTATTGACTTTATATTTGCCGGGTGAAAAAAATCGTTGTTTTTGCTTCGGGTGCAGGAAGTAATGCTGCTAAAATTATCAGGTACTTTCATCATCATAATACTATCCGGGTTGCTTTGATTGTTTGCAACAAACCAGGCGCCGGGGTGATCAAAATTGCAGAAAAGGAAAAAACTCCGGTTCTTCTGATTGAAAAAGAAAAATTCTTTCACGGCGATGCATATATAAAGGAGTTACAACAACTAGGTGTTGATCTTATCGTATTGGCTGGTTTTCTCTGGAAAATTCCTCCGGCATTTATCAAAGCTTTCCCTGGCAGGATAATCAATATCCATCCCGCCCTGTTACCAAAATATGGTGGCAAGGGGATGTATGGCCGGTTCGTTCACCAGGCTGTTATTGATAATAAGGAAACCGAGAGCGGTATCACTATTCATTATGTGGATGAAGTGTATGATCACGGCAAGATCATTTTCCAGGCTACCTGTCCTGTTGAAGCCAACGATACAGCTTCTTCCCTGGCAGAACATATCGCCATACTGGAACATGAGCATTATCCAAAAGTGATTGAACGGGTCATTTCCGGCATTGAGCCACTTTAAAGAACCTTTTGCATTTTCTTTCGTTACTTGCTGCCAATTAAAAAATTTTGCGCCGGCGCCTCCTTTACATAACAGCTTTTATTATCACCCTCCTCTTCGCAACTGATTTTTCAGCGGCTGGTCAAACTTATATGATAAGGGGTATGGTGTACGACAGCTCCCGCAACTATCCGCTGGAAGCTGTTAGTGTGCTGTCCACTTCAGGAAAAGGAACCGTGACCAATGCAGATGGTTATTATGAAATAGAAGTAACGGAGAAAGATTCTATCTGGTTCAGCTATCTGAATAAACCCACTGTAAAATTTCCCGTGTTGAAAATAGCCAACACAATGAGTTTTGATATATCACTGCATGTAAATGTGCCTGTTTTAAGAGAAGTAAAGATCAGGCCGAGAAACTACAGACAGGACTCGGCCCAGAACCGGATCGATTACGCAAAAGTCTTCAACTACCAGAAACCGAAACTAAAACCATCTGTCACCAGCTCTGGTGTTGGTTTCGATCTTGATGAGATCATTAATATGTTCCGCTTCCGGCGAAACAGGAGTATGGCCTCATTTCAACAACGGCTGTTACTGGAGGAGGAAGATAAATTCATTGACCATCGCTTTAATAAAGCATTGGTTCGCCGCCTTACCTTACTTGAAAGCCCCGAACTTGACAGTTTTATGCGGCTCTATCGCCCCTCACACACTTTTACAAAAATGGCCGGCGACTACGAATTCCAGTATTACATCAAAACCGCTTTTTTTCGCTACAAGAATGGATTATTGCCAGAAGCATTGTTAAAGCAGGAAGAGCAGGAATAATCTCACCCGGGTTTTCTCTTGAGTAAGTGCCAAAAGAAAGGTAATTTACCACATACTTTTTTAACCAACACTTACTGCCATGATACGTCTCCCCTTATTACTGCTTGCCTTACTTTTTACCCAGTACAGTTTTTCTCAAACCGATTCTCTCCCTCCTTTTATCAAGGACAGTTTAGACACTTATGTAAACCGGGCATTGGCCGAATGGAAAATTCCCGGTGTGTCTGTTTGCATTGTAAAGAATGGAAAAGTAGTATTAATGAAAGGCTATGGTGTAAAAGAACTTGGAACAAATGATAAGGTGGATGAGAATACATTATTTATGATCGGGAGTAACAGCAAGGCATTTACAGCAACTGCACTGGCTATGCTGGAGGCAGACAAAAAATTATCATTGGATGATAAAGTACAGAAATGGTTGCCCGATTTTAAATTATACGACCCATGGGTGGCAAAAGAAGCCAACATCAGGGATTTACTTTGTCACCGCCTCGGCTTTGAAACTTTCCAGGGAGATTTTATGTACTTCGATTCTGATCTTACCACAGCCGAGGTAAGAGAAAAGATGGGAAAACTGAAACCCATGTATGGATTCCGCAGCAAGTGGGGATATACAAACTCTGCTTTTATGACGGCCGGGGAAATCATTCCAAAAGTAACCGGGCTGTCCTGGGCTGATTTTGTAACGCAAAGAATTTTTAAACCCCTTGGTATGAACAACAGCCTTGCTTTATCAAAAGATATAAAGACAGCTGAAAATAAATGTGCAGCCCACACCGTCGTAATAGGTGAACTGAAAAAAATTCCTTACGGTAATATTGATAACCTGGCCCCTGCCGGAAGTATTTCATCATCTGTAAACGATATGAGCAAATGGGTGATAGCACAGCTCAATAATGGCAAGCTGGATGGTAAAGAGATCATTCCTTCTTCGGCTATTGCACAAACAAGAACGCCACACTCCATTATGGGTAACGGCGGACATATGTTCAACAAAGCTCATTTTAATTTGTATGGTCTGGGCTGGTTCATCGAAGAATATGCAGGCAGAAAAATTGTAGCGCATACAGGAGGCGTAAATGGATTTGTTACCAGTGTTTGCCTGGTTCCGGAAGAAAAACTGGGCATCATTGTGTTGACAAATACTGATGCTAATAATTTTTACGAAGCATTGCGCAATGAAATTGAAGACGCCTGTCTCGGTTTGCCTTATCGCAATTACAGCAAAGTTTATCTTGATTTTCAGCAAGCTGATGAAAAAGAAAAATCAAAACAATATAAAGTTATCCGGGACAGTATTGCCATGAATCCAAAAACAGAACTGCCATTAACTGCCTATGCGGGGGAATACATGCATGATGTGTATGGGAAAATGAATATCAAAATTGAAGACAGCAAACTCATCATGCGGTTTGAACATCACCAGGGAAGATATGGCATGCTGGAGCCGCTGGGCGGCAACCGTTTTTTCTGCACTTATAATGATCCGCTGTATGGAATGAAGAAATTGGAATTTACAGTTGCCGGTAACAAGGTAAAATCATTAACTGTAAAAGTTGCAGACTTTGTTGAATTCACTCCTTATGAATTTGTAAAAACCAAATAACTTATGAGAACAAACACCCCGCTTCTTATTTTATCAGCCCTGCTGGTATCAGCAACTGGTTTTACACAACAGGCTAAGAAGATTCATTTCAAATCAATCCTTGTTGATACACACAACGACATTCCCACAACAGCTATTGATGCTGGTGTGAGTTTTGACCAGTCGCTGAAAACAAAAACACATTCCGACCTGCAACGGATGAAAGAAGGTGGTGTGGATGCTCAGTTCTTTTCCATCTGGTGTGATGGTAATATGAAGAACCCCTATGCCTGGGCAAACAGGGAAATAGATACCGTATTAGCATGGACTAACCGAAACCCCGGTGCCATGATGCAGGCATTTACCGCCGCCGATATTGTTACAGCATCCAAACAAAAAAAACTAGCTGTGCTTTTTGGTGTGGAAGGCGGGCACATGATTGAAAACGACCTCGGCAAATTAGATGCGTTGTATAAAAGAGGTGTCCGGTACATGACAATCACCTGGAATAATTCTACTGACTGGGCCACTTCCGCACTGGATGAAACAACAAGAGCCGACTCATTGAAACATAAAGGGCTTACCGGTTTTGGCAAGCAGATCATTAAACGGATGAATGAGTTGGGAATGCTGGTCGATCTTTCCCATGTTGGTGAACAGACATTCTGGGATGCAATCAATACCACCACAAAACCTGTATTGGTTTCTCACAGCTGTGTGTACAACCTCTGCCAGCACAGAAGAAATTTAAAAGATGAACAGATAAAGGCCGTGGCAAAAAACGGCGGTGTTATTCATCTTAATTTTTATAGCGGTTTTCTTGATCCGGCTTTTGAAGACAGAAGCGATGCATTTACGGCGAAACATAAAACTGAAATGGATTCTTTGCTGAAAGCAAATCCAGAGCCCTATTTTATGCAGGTGTATCTATTTAATAAATATCCCGATGAAGTAAAAAATTTGCGGCCACCGATGAGTTTGTTACTTGACCATTTAGATTATATCATAAAACTGGTAGGGGTTGATTTTGTCGGGTTAGGAAGCGACTTTGACGGTGTGAATTCGTTGCCTGCCGGATTAGACGGTGTGGAAGATTTTCCAAAGATTACCGAAGAGTTATTAAAAAGAGGATATAGTAAAAAAGATATCCGGAAAATATTAGGAGGTAATTTTCTCCGGGTGTTTATGGCCAATGAAAAATAATTAATAATGGCAGAAATGGAAAACAGCAAACAAAATTCAGCCTGGAAGGGCCGGTTGCTGAAGTTTATCATTTACGTTATTGCCGGGTTTCTTTGCGCCTTTCTATACCGGCAGTTAAAAGATAATATAAGATTATGGAAGTACACCACCACTCACACTCATCAAGAAAAAAATGGACCCATTATTTTTGGGAGTTTCTCATGTTGTTTCTCGCTGTGTTCTGCGGGTTTTTAGCAGAGTATAAACTGGAGCATACGATTGAACATCAAAGAGAGAAAAAATTAGTGGAGTCATTAATACACGATGTGGCCGCAGATACACTCCGGTTAAAAACAATACTTAATGCCCGGACTGAAAAAGCCTGGATGATGGATTCCTTATCTGCTATACTGAATGCCGGACCCCCGTACGATTCTACCAATGTTATTTATAACTATGCCGTTTGGGTACTCCGCACTATTCAATATCGTTTCATCCCCAACGAAGGCACTATGCAGCAACTAAAAAATGCAGGCGGCCTCCGGCTGATACAAAAACTTTATGTAGCCGACAGCATTACCCGGTATGATGGAGCAATAAGAACATTGCAACGTCAGCAGGATTTAGAAGAATCTGTAATGGGTGATTACCGGCTTATGGCCCATCGTGTCTTTGATGGCCGGGTTTTTAACCGCATGATGAATACCGATAATATTCCATCGCTGGTTACAGACAACCCGCCACTCATTGTATTTACCAAAGCTGACTTGGTTGAGTTTAACTTCAAACTTTTTTTGGTACAGGCACAAAACAGGGTAAACAGGAGAGAAGGCCGGCGATTGATAATGCAAGGTGCAAACCTGATCAACCTGTTAAAAAAAGAATACAATATCAAATAGATTTTTATGGAAGTACATACACACTCACATACCGCAAGAAAAAAATGGACCCATTATTTCTGGGAGTTTTTAATGTTATTCCTTGCTGTGTTCTGCGGATTTTTAGCGGAGTACCAGTTGGAGCATAAAATAGAAAAAGAACGGGAGAAAGTTTATATGAACTCTTTGTACCAGGACTTAAAATCTGACACATTAAATCTGGGTATTTTACTCAATAACACAAAGGATGATGTAGAAAACTATGATTCTTTGTTCAATATTTTCAGGAGCAAACAGTACCTGCAGGAAACATCAGGTGCTTATTTTTTTGGAAGGAAACTGGTAACTATCCGGGTTTTTTATCCTACTAACGGCACCATCACCCAGCTGGAAAATTCAGGCGGTTTAAGATTGATCAGAAGCAGGGCGATTGTTGACAGTATACAATCTTATCAACAGGCCATTTCCTACCTGACAAGCATCCAGGAATTCCAAAACAACCACTTTGTACTGGCAAGAAGTTTAATGGGTAAGATTTTTGATGCCGATGTATTTGATACCATGACAGGCGATGGCAGCAAACCACTTGAACGGCCTCTCATCAACTATCCGCTTATGCCGTTTACCAAATCCGAACTAAACGATTTTCACATTCCCATGAATTTCATTAAAAGAAATAAAATCACTCAGATTTCCGTAATAAAAAGATTGCAGAGCAAGGCAGCAGACCTAATGAAATTGCTTCAGGAAAAATATAAGATAAAAGAGCATTAAATATTACTAACTCATAATTACTAAGATTAGACAATGGAAGTACACCACCATTCCCACACCGCCCGAAAAAAATGGACTCACTATTTCTGGGAGTTTCTCATGTTGTTCCTCGCTGTGTTCTGCGGGTTTTTGGCAGAATATCAGTTGGAACATAAAATAGAAAGAGACAGGGCTAAGGAATTGGCAAAAAGTTTTTATGCAGAACTCAGAAATGACTCTGTGACAGCAGCCTTCAAAGTAGCCAACAGGATAAAACAAGAAGCCGCATTGGAATACCTTGTTCATTTTTTCAAGGATAGCAGCCTTACCAATGTTTCAAAGTCGTTTGCCATCAACTTTGAATTTGGAATAAGCTTTCGTACCCCTACAGTATTTGAGCCACGAACCATGATGTTAGACCAGTTAAAAAATTCCGGGTCACTCCGGTATTTTAAAAATGAAACCCTGCAGCAACTGGTTGGTGATTTAACTGTGGCTATAAAAAACATTTATGACCGTCAGGACCTGGAAACCCAGCAAAGGTTGCAATACATAAACCCGATCATCATTCAGCACTATGATTATGATTTTGATGCTGTCATGAAAAAAGGCGGGAAGACAATTTTTGAAGGAATTCAGCAATATGAAAAATCCGGCGAAATAGTCCCTTATTCTATTAACCAGGTTGAAAAGCTGGACAGGGAAGCTATCACCAACCAGTTAAACTTTTATTTAGGCAATGTAGTAAGTTCTACCCGGCAGGTTCACATTCAAAAGTATATTCAGATTAATGCCGAGCTGCTAAAAATATTGCGCAAACAATACCGCATAAAAGATTAAGATATGGAAGTACACCACCACTCACACACCGCCCGAAAAAAATGGACCCATTATTTCTGGGAATTTTTAATGCTGTTCCTTGCTGTGTTCTGTGGGTTTTTGGCAGAGAATCAACGGGAACATATGATAGAACACCAGCGGGAAAAAAAGTTTGTCCGGACATTAGCCAGTGATCTGGAAGCAGACATCAACCGGCTTACAGCCATTGTACAATTAAGAAATGAAAGGGCTCTCATGCTTGATTCATTTAGTAAATTACTGAACAGCAAAGAAGTCTTGTTACACGGTAACGATTTATATTATTATAATTCATTTGCAACCCGGGGGGTGGCCTTCCGTTTCACGCCGGTTGACGGAACTATGCAGCAACTAAAAAATGCAGGCAACCTCCGGCTTATCAGAAAGAATATTATAAGCGACAGCATCATTTCTTATGATGTATCTGTAAGGGCTTTTATGTGGGGCACAGGGGATGAAGAAAATATGATGGACACTTACAGAGATGTTGCCGAAGGTATTTTTGACGGGGTAATATTAAGCACTATGAGGGATGATGATAACAATGTGTCCCGCCTTGATTCCAATCCGGTACCCCGCCTGACCGACGATTCAAAATTCAGGTTGAACTACCGGATACACATGCTGAACGTTTTTAATAAAACTATGAGAAAGGGTGCAAGAAAATTGTTGGCCCAGGCGCAACAGCTCCGTGAATTACTGAACGAAGAATATCATTTAAAATAACGAGTTATGGAAGTACATCACCACTCACACACCGCCCGAAAAAAATGGACCCATTATTTCTGGGAGTTTCTCATGTTGTTTCTCGCTGTGTTCTGTGGTTTCTTAGCGGAGAACCAACGGGAACATTTTGTAGAAGCTCAACGGGCAAAGGAGTATGCAAAAAGTTTGCTGAGTGACATGAAAGAAGACACGACAGAAATAAGTGGCGGAATAACTCAGAATACTTTTATGATCAAAGCATTTGATAGTTGTGTTTCAATTGGACTGAGAAATATTGATAAATCAACAGTACCAGGTGAATTTTATTATTACAGCCGGTTTACTACCAATGCCTATGCTATTGACTGGAACAGATCCACCCTTACCCAACTTGTTCAATCAGGCAATCTCCGGTATTTTAAAAATAAAGAACTGGTTAGGAAAATAAATAAGTACTATTCCCTGCAGAACCAGATAGGAAGCAATAATGATGCAGATCATTTGCATCGGGACAGGATTATTGAAATCCGTGACCGGTTACTAGCGGCCAGGTATTATGAATTTTTTGCACCAGTGTCGATCTCAATAGAAATGAAAGGGCATGTACCCGATAGCAGGGTGGATAGCCTGATGGCTCAGCAACTTTCTTTAAAACCCGGCAGCACGGGAGTAATGGAAGAGTACCTGAATAATCTGATGGATCGGAAATGGAGAAATAAAAGATATGTTGATGAGCTTTATCCTAAAGCATTGCAAATGGCTGTTGAAATAATAGAAATGCTGAAAGAAGATTATCATTTCAAATAAATTTTATGGAAGTACATGCACACACCCACACCGCCCGAAAAAAATGGACCCATTATTTCTGGGAATTTCTCATGTTGTTCCTTGCTGTGTTCTGCGGATTTCTGGCAGAGTATCAGCTGGAGCATAAGATTGAAAAGGACCGGGAAAAGCAATATTCAAAAACATTATACGAAGACCTGAAAGCCGATACGGCTATATTGAATGGTTCGATACGGGAAACTAATTTTGTTATACCGAAAGTTGATAGTTTCCGGTATCTGGTACATACAAAGGCCATTGACGATATTCCATCCGGCACCTGGTATTATTATGGAAGGTTTGGTACAAGAAACATAGCCCAGTCACTTCAGAACGCTACCTTACAACAATTAGTAAGTTCAGGCGGCCTTCGTTATTTTAAGAAGCAAAATGTGGTGTATGCTATCGCTGCATACGACCAGGTAGTAAGAGATATCAATAACAGTAGTGATGCGCAGTTAACGACACTCAATGAAACGCTTAAAGCAAGGAACCAGATATTTGATTCCTGGCACATGGATGAAATAATGAGCCTTACTGTCAGCAGCAGCAAAGTAGATTCGTTTAAACAAACATCTCCTCCGTTATTATCCGGAAAAAAAGAAGATTTTATACAATATGCAAGTTTTTGCCAGGTGAGGTCTTTTAATATTAAAAGACTGGTCGAAAGGTTGGCCATAGCATTAAACAATGCTGAAAAACTGATGCTGTTATTAAAAAAAGAATATCGTCTGAAATAAATTATTATGGAACAAACAACTCTCGGTCCCGGCACCCGTTTACAACATACTTTGTTCGGCCCCGGTGTAATTGTGGCAATAAAATACGCTACCTACATCATCTCGTTCATCAATCATGGCATCAAAGAGATTGACAAGACAGATGAAAAACTAGATGAGATCATCCCGGAGAATGTAAGTGCAGAAATAGAAACCACCAGTGAAGTGGAGAAGTCGTTGCTGAAGATACTCCGGCTTTGGGGCGGTATTACCGAAAATGTGCCCCTTGGTGACAAATGGATCAAAGGAATGATGCTGCTGCAACCGGCTGATAAAAGTTTAAAACCAAAAGAAATTCCCATCGGCGATTTCTTTCATAAGATCGTTATGCTGCGGGACAGGCTGCGGGTGCTGGAACAAAACATCAACAGTAATAAAACACTGAGTGATGAAGAGAAGGTAAACATCCAGCAATATATTACCCGCTGCTACGGCTCATTGACTACCTTCAATGTGTTGTTTAAGAACAAAGAACATTGGTTTGTGGGAGATAAGGGAAGCAAGGAAGATTAATATAAAATGGCGGGGCCATCATAGCTCCGCCCTTCATATTTTTTGTTACCCTTTTTGCAGCAAAGAATTTTCCGCCGTTATTGCTTCCGTGGACAGGTATTTAACCCCACCAAAGTATACAAAGGGCAAAAACTGACCAGGCTGGTCAATACAAAAACCCCGCCCAATACTACCAGTATTATTCCCGGTATTCCTGTTACAGTGCCGCTGAAATACAAGTAGGCAAATACAGCTGCCAGCAGCACCCTGATGATACGGTCAGCATTACCCATGTTCTTTTTCATATGTTGTGTTTTAGTTTTAAGTAAATATCAAAACAATCAATGTAACCAGCCCTGCACACAACAGGCAAACAATTGCCAGTTTTACTCCTTTACTCATCTGAATGTAAAGGTAAACAGGTAGCCATCTGGTATCTTGTGATATTAATCACATTCGTATATCTAAGATAGGTCGCCATAGTCTGGAATATCAATTACAATTAGTAACTTCCTTTCACTTTTGTTCCCCACCCTAAGATCACTACCGAAACTAAAAACCAACCAGCCATGCAGACCTTAGCTCCTGTTCAAACCAAAGAAAGAGAGATATTTATGGATGTGCTCCGGGGCTTTGCCATCCTCGGCATTTTTATCGCTAACCTCGGCACCGGTTTTAGCTGGTACAATGAGAGTGCACAGGCCACCGGTCCTTACCTGTTGCCAGAGCTGGATCATAAAATGAGCTTTCTGCACCACATGTTCATCGAAGGGAAGTTCTATTCTATTTTCAGCTTGTTATTTGGATGGGGCATTGCCCTGCAGTTTAAAAGGGCAGAACAAAAAGGCATCAACGCTGTGCCTACAGTAAGAAGACGTTTGTTCTTTATGCTTTTGCTGGGTGCTGTTCATTTACTGATATGGCCCGGTGATATTGTTTTTTTTTATGCAATGTTGGGTTTTATACTGTTACCATTAAGAAAGTTCTCTAACAAAACATTGCTGATAACAGGGGTGATCCTTGTTCTTTCACCTGTTTTATTATACGGCCTGAAAATGTCATTTCCTGAACTAAACTACCCGGCGCAAAAATTATTTGATACCGGTAATTGGGCCGATGTACAGCTTAACCCTGCATTGAAGAATATAAAAAGCGAGGAAGAGTATATGGTCTGGATAAAAGATCAGACATGGTGGGGTGTGCTGAAAGGAAATATGGCTGGCTTTTTTTATCGCTATGGCTATTTATTCTTTGTAAGCCGGGTACCCAAAGTACTGGGCATGTTTCTCATTGGCTATGTTGTTGGTCGTTCAGATTTTTATAAAAACATCCTGCAGCATAAAAAATTGCTGTATTGGGTGATTGGCATTGGATTAGTAATTGGTTTACCGGCTAATTTTTACCTGGCCCGTTACATGACTTATTTTAACCAGGATTATTTTGGGTTAAAAGAAAAAGGCCTGTACCAAACTATTTTTTATGCCCTGGGTGTGGTTCCTCTGGCCATGGCTTATGTTGGTTTATTTATGCTGAGCTTTCAAACAACTGCGGGCAAAAAAATACTATCCATATTGGCCCCGGTTGGTAAAATGGCATTCAGCAACTACATCATGCAATCGCTGATAGGTAATTTTGTATTCCTCGGTGCCGGGCTTGGCTATATGGGACAGGTGGGTCCGGTCTGTTACACCTTATTTGGAATAATTGTATTCATTATACAAATATTCCTGAGCACTATCTGGCTAAGGTATTTTAATTATGGTCCGCTGGAGTGGCTATGGCGAAGTGCCACTTACAAAAAATGGCAGCCTTTGGTAAAGCGAGGCAACAGCATTACCAGCGGATAATAGCTGTTATTAACAAACAGCATCTTTCAATATTCAGTAACTTGACGGCATGAAATGGATATTGTTGACCCTTTTCTTTGTAATTAATTTATCTGCGCAAAGCCAGGACTGTGATATTCTCATCACTAATGGAAAAATTATTGATGGTACCGGTAATAACTGGTACTACGGAAACATTGCTGTCAAAAACGGAAAGATCATCCGGATTGGCCGTGATGTTAATTTATCAGCAGCTAAAACGATTGATGCAAAAGGCCTGATCGTTGCCCCGGGTTTTATTGATGTGCATACCCATCTTGAAGGTGATGAGAAAAGCGATCCCAATGCCACTAATTTTATATTGGATGGCGTTACCACCTGCATTACCGGCAACTGCGGTTCTTCCAATGTGGATATCGGGAAATACCTGAACTGGATAGACTCGCTGAAACTTTCCATAAATATTGCCACACTGATTGGTCACAACGACGTTCGCAAGGCAGTAATGGGCCGTGCCAACCGGGATGCTACGCCGGAAGAAATGAAAAAGATGGAGAACATTGTTGACAAAGCCATGATGGATGGCGCCGTTGGCCTATCAACCGGTCTTATTTATATACCCGGCACTTATACTAAAACTCCCGAAATAGTAGCCCTTGCTAAAGTGGCTGCAAAATATGATGGTGTATATGCCACCCACATGAGGGATGAAGGCGACAGTGTGACCTTTGCAATTAATGAAGCATTGACGATTGGCCGGGAAGCAAATATACCGGTAGAGATATCTCATTTCAAACTCAGCGGTCAGCACAACTGGGGGCGAAGCAAAGAAACAGTACCCATGATCGAAGCAGCAAGAAAAGAAGGGATTGAGGTAACGATCGATCAATATCCTTATACAGCCAGCAGCACTTCTATCAGTACATTGATACCAGATGAAGTATTGGCAGACGGGCAGGATTCCATCAAAGCAAGGTTGCAGCGGCCTGACATCAAAAAATATGTCACCAACTCGATGCTGGCAAGGCTGAAGAAAAGAAAGCTGAAACATTTTAGTTACGCCGTAGTTGCTTATTTTTCTCCCGACACTTCTTACAATGGAAAAAGTATTGAGGAGATCAACCTGATGAAAGGAAGAAAGCACAAGGCAAAAGAGGAAGCATTAACAGTAATTGACATCATGATGAATGGCGGTGCCAGTGCCGTCTTTCATGGTATGAGTGAAGAGGATATCAAACGCATCATGCAATATCCCTTCAACATGTTTGCCAGCGACGCAACAATAAGGACCTACGGATATGGTATGCCGCATCCAAGAGGGTATGGCACCAATGCCCGGGTGCTGGCCAAATATGTACGGGATGAAAAAGTAATTTCATTGGAAGAAGCCATCCGTAGAATGACATCATTACCAGCTCAAAAATTTCAATTAAAAGACCGTGGGTTGTTGAAAGAAGGAATGGCGGCAGATATTGTCATTTTTGATGAAAAAGAGGTGCAGGATATTTCCACCTTTACAAACCCCCATGCTTATTCCAAAGGCTTTCATTTTGTAATAGTAAACGGGGTGCTGACGGTGGAAAATGAAAAACACCTGGGAGTAAGAGCAGGTAAAGCGTTAAAAAATAGTTTGTAACTTTTCAAAAAATAAATTTATGACAATACTTGAAGGAGCCATCGTTGGTGGCGTTATTGGTCTTGTAGTAACTATTATTACTTATTCTGCAAAAGAAGCCAAATATAAAAAACTGCTGAAAACAATTACAGAACCCATCGATTACTCCGCTTTATATCATTATGCTTCCTTTAAGCGGTATAAAAAATCGTTCAAATTCTTTGATTCATACGGCATCCTTTACCTGGTGGGCAAAACGGTTTTTTACAAGACCAGTGAAACCGGCACACCTCTTTCATTTGATCTCAATGAATGCTCAATACAACAAGAGCCTGATTGGCGTTGGCTGAAATGGTTCTCCATAATCACCCCTGCAGGCGAAAAATATTATTTCAACTCTAATAAAATGGGTGGTTTTAAAAATAACAGTGAGGAAACCCTGAAAGGGCTTGCAGTTATTCAGGCTAAAAAGGCTTCTTAAAGAAATTAGCCAGGATTGCCTTTTTGTTCAGCGGCTGCTTCTTCTACAAACTTCTCAATTGATTTTTCCTCTGCCATGCATTCCATATGTGCAAGAATAAGCAACTCCTGTTCTTCCGGAAGGGCAAGCCCTTTCTTAATGAATTGCTGCCGAACAAGAACAGCCCATTCCTCAAAGGTCATTTCCTGGAACATGCTATATTGGTTTTATAATTATATTACCAGCCACCTCCGCCGCCTCCACCACCTCCGCCGCCGCTGCTTCCCCCGCCAAAAGAAGAGCCTCCGCCGGATGAACTTGATGGTGGTGTACTGGCAGATGATATGGCACCGCTGAAAGAAGAAGCAAATGAAGAGCCGAAGTTGTCATTAGAATTTCTTGAACTTTGTGTAAAAGAGGAAACAGCAGTATTATCAATCTCTGCTGTTTTAATTATCTCTTCAAATTTATTCCCCCATTCTACTTCACAATCCAATGCAATGGCAAACGGTAAATATTTTTCATAAAGGGCCAGCGATTTTTCAGGCGGGTTCATTGCATCAAATCTTTTTTCATCCGCAGTGGCCAAAAACATCCTGAACCCCTCTATCCCGTCACGCATTTTTCTTCCGGCAGGAGTGTACGCTTTCAGCAGTTTCGTAAAAAGTTTAAAAACAACCGAACACAAATAAATGCCTGCTATGAAATATGCTATCTGCCAATAATTCTTCCGGATGATCGACCCCATCAGTTCTATCAAAGCCCATATACCTGTTAAAAAACAAACGATGACCGGCAATGTCATGTATCCGTCGTTTAACGAGAATAATCCTTTGAGTTTATTTTTCCTTTTAACCCGGTATCTTTCCTCACAATATTTTTTAATTGTGTCTGACAAATTTGCCAGGTTGCTGTTATACTTACCCTTTTCAATATGGTTGCCTGCAAGATCCTGTACATCATTCCAAAAATCATTATAGTTGGTGGAAGGCGGCTCACCCTGCTTATCACTTTTACTGAATATGTATTCGTTATGTTTGAAAATCTTTCCCTCTCTTTCTATATCAATTTTAATATTATTTCGGACTGCAGCATCTACAATAGTGGCTGCAGTTAGCTGACTGCTGTATTGTTGAAAATAAATATAACCCAACTCTGCAGGTGAGTAGCCGGCCGGAGGCTCAAACAAAGGGTACGCCGTTCCTTTTTTTGGATCACGGCCATACAGCAACCAGAAAATAAAACAAAAGATAAAACTGAACAAAGCCGCTACCGGCAATAGAAAAACAGCCCGGTTGTTCCATACCATATATTTCACTCGCTGCCAAAATCCTGGTCTCTTTACAAATCCTTTCGGCCACGATGTCGCAATAGTTAATCCTTCATTTGGCTGAAGGGATTTTTTTGTTCTGAAAAAGACCACTGTACTTTCCCCGGTTGTTTGTGTTATTGCCTGACAGTCCTCCTTCGTACTTCCCTGTCCGCCAGTATAGCATTTATTAGAAAGTGCGGTGGCCACCGCAGGCAGTATAACTGTACATGATGCCGAATCCATCCGGAATGACCAGCCGCTGCCGGTAACATTCCAATACAGCTCGTCAAATTTACTCAGCAACTTAAGCTGGTGTTCTGTTTCATAAACAATGGTATATGTATGAATACCGCTGTTTATGAATTTATATTGGCTGCCTGTAAACAACTTAATACCATTGATCGCTTTCTCAGTATGGTATTCTTCTTTTTGCCCGTTTCTTAATACCTGTTTTACTTTAAAAGTAGTATTCTGAAAAAGTTTGTACTTGTTTATATAGATAAGAGGGAATGTTCTGACGATCCCTCTTTTTATTTCATCATTCTCCAATCCCTTTTCAGGCAGCAGTGAATCTCTTCCATAGACCGGGTTAATACCGCCGCTGCCATTAAATATCTTTATTTTCTCTGTTACTTCCAGTTTGCCATCCGGCATAATACGTACGGTGCTGTTGAAAGAGACAATCCTGTCATTGGTGCTGCTATACAGGTATTGTGATAAAAAAAGGTTCGTATGGTAAGTGTACCGTAGCTGTTGCTCTATTATTTCCTTGTATTGTTTTTTATTGGCAATAAAGGAATCAGAACCCGGCGGTGCTATCCGTATTTTAGCAAGCTTTTTTTCCAACTCTTTAAAAGCCTGGGTAATATTTTTCTGCCCAAGTGCTGCTACCGTTCTCTTAATAACCGGATAATGCTTTTTGAATAGTGCCGGTGGTATATTATTTTCTTCAAAAATTAATAATGAATATTGCTCCAGGAGAGAATCCGTTTCAGCATCAGTAAAATATTTTTCACTGGCCTGGGTAAAGAAATAGGCAGGTGTTTTTGTTTTTTGTGCTGGTGCAGCTAAAACAAAAAGCAGCAGGCAGATGTTCAGACAAATAATTCGCATAAAACTATGCTGATACGGTTACTGAAACTTTACTTTAGGAGCCACTTTGGCTTCAGCATCTTCTGCAAAGAAAACAGCCGGCTTATAACCAAATATACCTGCCACAATATTTTTGGGGAACACAGCAAGGCTCTGGTTATACTCCCTTACGGTTCCATTATAATAACGGCGGGAGTCATTAATCTTTTCTTCAGTGCGGGCCAGCTGCTGCATCATTTCCTGAAAATGTGTATCGGCCTTTAGTTCCGGGTAGTTCTCTGTTAGTGATAGCATATTGAATAATGCCTGGTTCAATCCTTTGGCAGCCACATTTTGTTCATCAACGGTTGTTGCGGCAGCACTCTGGTTGCGCCATTTCACTACTTCGATGAGTGTATTATTCTCATGCCCGGCATAGCCTTTTACTGTTTCAACAAGATTAGGTATCAGGTCATTTCTTTCCTGCAGGCAGGCACCAATGCCGCTGGCCCCTTCCTGTGTAAGTATCCTTTCTTTAGCCAACTCATTAAAAACAGCAATAAGTGCAATAATAATTACTAATGTCCCGGCGCCAATAGCGATGAGTACGATCGTAGAGGTTGACATGGTTTAATGGTTAACTGAGAAAATGGTTTTGATAAGTGAAAATATATTTTCTTTTCCAAAAACCAATTTCCGCATATTACGGTACTCATATTACTTGTTTCAGTATTTCCCTTTCTGAATACCGGACAAGTATTTTGAACTTTTCATACCATTCTTTCCAGCCTGTACCACTCAGTTCTTTTTTCAGGTCTGTTTCATAATCTGCCAGGGAGGGATACGGCAATTCAATAAGAAGGCGATAACCTTCGCCGGTAAAATCTGTCAGAATCCGGCTGCCAGGTGGTTGCAATAATAAGTTTTTCCGTATCGCCTCATCAATCAGAGCCTTTGCTTCCCGGTAGTTGCCAAATTGCAGGTGGAAAATTTCACGGATGATATACATAAAATCTTATTTAGTGTTTATTCAGCAAGTACTTCTTTTTTATTTGTTTTCTTCATCGGTTGCTTTTTCCAGTAGGTCAAACTGCGCCAGGCCCACTCCAACGGACCAAAACGGAAATACCGTAACCAGATGTGGCTCCACACAATTTCAAGCAGCCACGTTGCTCCAACTACATAATAGATCTCGTGGCGTTCGAGTTTACCAAAATATCCCAACCCCACACCATAAAAGAACAGTCCTACTAATAGGGATTGCATCAGGTAATTTGTAAAAGCCATTTGTCCTACAGGACGCATCAATGTAAACAGCCATTTGAACCACCCGGACTTGTATATCAACATGATGAGTCCGAAAATGCCAATGGCCCTGAATGTCCGGGATATTTCATAAAATTCAAATGGTGTATCCTTCGTGTAATCAAAATAATTGAATTGATGATCGATCAGTGGTTGCAGCCGGAAATAAGAGAGCACTAATCCTAAACCCAGCCCGATAATGAACATGCCCCAATATACTTTCGCAGACGCTTTTCCAAGTAAGACACCATTTTTAAAAAAAGCCATCCCGAGAAACATGAACACAAGAATATCCCATCCCCCATAATACAGATAATTGATCTCCCCTCTGAAACTTCTTTCGCTTTGGTATTCATAAAAGCCGCCATAACCACCTCTGACAGCAGCCAGGCTTTTTTCCATTTTCTTTTTCCGGCCTTCTGTACTTGTTTTCTCTTTAAACTCCGTCATGGCTCCCAGGTCTGCTTTTTGTTGGTCGGTAAGTTTGGTTACGGTAGTATCCATCCTGGCGATTGCCTCTCCTTTTACGATCATTTTTCTATCCCTGAAAGCATCCACGTTTTCCCTTGCGGTCATCAGTAACAAAGAAATAGCGGCGCCTATTATTAATGCTTTAGGTGTTAACCGGCGGAAAGTAAACATGATCATCCCCAAACAGGCATAATGAAACAGGATATCCCAGAACCATAGAAGAATAAATGCATTGAAGAGACCAAACACCATTAACCACAACTGACGGCGGAGGAAATAATCTGCCGGCCATAATCCATCCACTTTTTGCTCCTGCCTTGTTACAAATAAAATAATGCCGGCGCCAAACAGCATAGAGAACAGGGCTCGTTGGCTCCCCTCCATGAACCATTCAATAAAATACCAGGTTTTGAAATTGACGGTTCCCCATTCATTTAAAACTGAAGGATCGCCATAAACAGGTTCGGGTAAAGCAAAGCCGGGAATATTCATCAATAATATTCCGAGAATAGCAATGCCCCGTAATGAATCAAGAATAATGATGCGTTCTGTTTGGGAAACAGGTGCAGCCAGTGTGGTTGACATGTTGGTTTTTTTAGTATGATAAGGGTAGAAAAAGGAGTTGACGTGGGGAAGGAGAACTTTAAGATACTCTTTTTATTACAAAACCACTGAGGTAAATAATGATCAATAGCTTAATATTTTTTGAACAGATTCATTTAACCGGGCTTTAGCCAAAAAATTATTCTCCAGTTCAATACTGAATGGAACCGGCGTATCCAGCGAAGCACACCGCATCACCGGGGCATCCAGCAAACCAAAACAGTTTTCAGCAATCCAGGCAGCTATCTCTCCGCCAATGCCACCGGTCAATGTGTCCTCATGTAATAACAATACCCTGCCGGTTCTTTGCACTGCTTCACGAATGGCTAAATAATCAAGAGGTAATAATGTTCTGAGGTCAAGTATGTCAATAGAAATTTCAGGGTGTTCGGCGGCATAGTCTTCTGCCCAATGCACTCCGGCACCATAGGTGATAACAGATATCTCATCTCCTTCCCGTACATGCCTGGCTTTACCAATTTCTATTTCATAATACTCAGAAGGAACCGGACCACTGACAGATCGGTACAATGCTTTATGCTCAAAAAACAAAACAGGGTTTGGATCATTGATAGCAGCTATCAATAATCCTTTTGCATCCATGGGTGTACTTGGGTAAACCACTTTCAATCCCGGCGTATGCACAAACCATGCTTCATTACTTTGGCTGTGGAATGGGCCGGCACCTACGCCTCCGCCTGTCGGCATCCGTATCACCACATCAGCATTCTGTCCCCAGCGGTAATGAATTTTTGCCAGGTTATTGATGATTTGGTTAAATCCTACCGTTACAAAATCTGCAAACTGCATTTCCATCATACTCTTATAACGTTCCAGCGATAATCCCAATGCAGTTCCCACAATAGCACTTTCACACAGTGGTGTGTTTCTCACTCTTTCTTTTCCAAACTCAGCAACAAAACCTTCGGTGATCTTGAATGCACCGCCATACTCTGCAATATCCTGCCCCATTAATATAAGGTTGGGGTGTTGCTGCATAGATTGATGAAGGCCTTCTTTGATCGCATCTATCAGTCGTGAGTCTTTTGTTGAAAAACCCGCCTCATGATATAGTTTGGAATTGTCTATGACCTGTGCCTTGCTACCAGCAGATTTTGCATAAACATCATCCAACTCTTCTTCTGTATCTGCCACCACAGGTTTTGTAGTAAACCCAATAGCCAGTTCGCTTTCTATTTTATCTTTAAGTTCATTCCGGATATCTGCGATCTGTATTTCTGTCAGCACCCGGCTCTCTGTTAAAAATCTTTCGTAATTCCTGATCGGGTCTTTCATCTCCCACAATTTGAAAAGGTCCTGTGGTACATATTTAGTTCCGCTTGCTTCTTCATGTCCCCGCATCCGGAATGTAAGGCATTCAATCAGGTAAGGCTTTTGATTTTTGATACAATACTCTCTCACTCCTTTTATCGTATCATACACTGACAACAGATTGTTGCCATCTATCTGCACCCCTTCCATTCCATATCCTTTGGCTTTATCAACTAAACTGATACAGCGGTATTGTTCATTTACCGGGGTACTTAACCCATAACCGTTGTTCTCTATAATAAAAATGACAGGCAGGTCCCAAACAGCCGCTGTATTCAACGCTTCGTGAAAATCTCCTTCGCTGGTGCCCCCATCTCCGGTAAAAGCCAGTGATACTTTACTTTTTTTTCTCAGTTTGTGTGCCAATGCTACCCCATCAGCAATAGCCAGTTGCGGACCAAGATGTGATATCATCCCGCAGATATGATGTTCCCTGTTACCAAAGTGAAAACTTCTTTCTCTTCCTTTACTATATCCTTCCTGTGCACCCTGCCATTGCATAAAGAGTTTGCTCAATGGCATGTTGCGGGTAGTGAACACACCAAGATTACGATGCAACGGCATGATCCATTCATCTTCCTGCAAGGCAAGTGTTGCACCAACAGCGATTGCCTCCTGCCCTATTCCGCTGAACCATTTGGAAATTTTTCCCTGCCGCAGTAACACCAGCATTTTTTCTTCGATCATACGGGGCCAGAGTATGCTGCGGTAAAAATGGACAAGCTGTTCCTTGGATAGATCTTTGCGGTCGAAAGTCATATTGCAAACCTATTAAATAAACCTTTACAGATTTTCTATTTTGTTAAATCGGTTTTCTGGTAAACTAATTTTTCTTTTGCAGCCGTTATCCAATTTCACCACAAACAATCACCATGAACAGACCTCTGCACCTGACAGTTGCTGCATGCACCTTATTCTTCTGTCAAACAATTACTGAACCTTATTACAGACGGGCAGATAATAATAATCCAAAAATCCAGGTGGCTATCTTGCTTGATGTAAGCAATAGTATGGACGGCCTGATCGAACAGGCAAAAGCACAATTGTGGAATATGGTAAGTGTAATGGGCCGTGTAACATGTGAAGGAGTTTCCCCAAACATAGAAATTGCCTTATATGAATATGGAAGAAGTTCCAATTCAGTGGTTATGGGCTATGTTAAACAGATAAGTAGCTTCACTAACGATCTTGATAAGTTTTTTCATGCCTTACAAGACCTTACAACTAACGGAGGTGATGAATATTGCGGATATGTAATAAACAGTTCCCTGGATCAGCTTAACTGGGATACCTCTGCTGCCAGTTACAAGACCATATTCATTGCCGGCAACGAAAGCTTCTTCCAGGGAAATATCTCTTATACAGAAGCCTGCAAAAAAGCAAAAGAAAAAGGGGTGATTGTAAACACCGTTTATTGTGGAAGTAAAGAAAGGGGAATAGCTGAACATTGGAACCTGGGAGCTGAATGCAGTAATGGCAACTTTACAAATATTGACAAGGATGCTAAAGAAAAAAGTATCCCCACTCCATATGATAGCACCCTGTTTGTACTGAACGAACAATTGAATCTTACATATATCTATTACGGTGACGAGGGCTATGATAAGCTTCAGGCTATGCGACAAATGGATACTGTACCGGAATATGATGTAAAAGATATAAACAAGATAATGGGCTATGTGGTCGTCAAATCTGATAAAAAATTATACAACCGTTCTCAATGGGACCTTATAGATGCCTACGAAAAAGATATCAGTATTATTGAGAAAGTTGATATGAAAACTTTACCTGATAGCCTGAAAAATCAAACAAGAAGTGATTTAAAAAAAGTCGTAGAAACCAAAGCGGCCGAACGATCAATTATCAGGAAAAAAATCGCCAACCTTAATACACAGCGAAATGCATATATAAGTGCTGAAAAAAACCGGTTGAAAATCGATGACCCTCTGACTTTAAAATCAGAAATCGAAAAAACAATACGGGACCAGGTAAAACGATTTAAAATGAAAGTTCAGTAGACTGATTTTACACCACCACTAGTTCATAAAAATCTTCCGGCTGTAAATATTTCTGTGCAAGTCCCTGTAACTCTTCTGCAGAAATTGTTTTGATCGTTTTTAATGAATCGTAGAAGTATTGTTCTGTAAGATTATTCAATACAATGTTTTTCCAACGGGCTATGATCTGGAACGGACCATCCAGGTCGCCAAGGATGCCACCCATCATGTAGTTTCTTACCAGTAACAACTCTTCATCATCCACCAGTTCTTCCCGCAGGTCTTTCATTTCCTTGTATACTTCGGCAATGGTAGCCTCGCAAACATCCTTACCTGCTTCGGTACTGATGAGCCAGGCTGAGTCATGAATATGGTTTTGTAAATAACTGTGGATGCCGTAAGTGTAACCTTTATCTTCCCGGATATTGCTCATCAGCCTTGAGCCAAAAAACCCGCCGAACAGGGCATTCAGCACCTGTACTTTCATAAAATCAGGATGATGACGGTTAGGAAATGGCCTTGCTATACGAATAGAACCCTGCACTCCTTCAGCATCATTAGTAACTCT
Organism: Chitinophagaceae bacterium; assembly: GCA_037045605.1. Classification (GTDB taxonomy): domain Bacteria; phylum Bacteroidota; class Bacteroidia; order Chitinophagales; family Chitinophagaceae; genus JJ008. The sequence continues at coordinate 614,662 of JBAOHK010000023.1, forward strand.
GAATTTTTTTTCTTTAGTTGATTCTGTCGCAACCGGGTTAACTGAAATGGCATTATTTGGAAGGTCACCAAAATACTGGTCTAATAAAGATGGCAAATCGGCTGGTAATTTTCCTGCAACAAATAGTACCAGCTTTCCTTCCTGGTAATATTTTTTATAGTAAGCCAGTAACTGTTCCCTGTTCAGCGCATCAAAATCTTCTGCATTGCTATATTTCCCGTACGGATGCTTCTTCCCGTACAAATAAACATCAATCAGCCGGTTTGCCACAAAGTCACTTTTCTTCAGGCTCACTTTCAGCCGCTGCTTCATATTCTGTTTGTAAATATCCAGTTCATTCTGCGGCATTACCGAATCAGTAATAAGTTCTTTAACCACCGGCAGCAACTCTTTTATATGTTTCGTGAGGCAGTGAAGGGTGATGGTCGCTGTTTCATTGTAACAAGCCCTGTTGAGATAAGAACCATAATATTCAAAGTGCTCATTGATCTGAAATGCTGTTCGCTTTGAAGTGCCATTACGAAGCAAAAAGTTAGCAGTCGCAGCAACCAGGTTTTGTTCTTCATACCAATTACCGGCAAAAAACACCCACTCCAGTGACAATACTTCTTCGGCACCTGCATTTACTGCATAAACTTCCACTCCATTCCTTAGTGTGAACTTATCAGCTGGTTTTAACCGGAGATCAAAATTTACGGCATCCACTATTTCGGGGGCTTGTTTCCTGTCTGGCATATTAGTCCTCTCTTTTCTTCTTGTAATTAATTATTGGACAGATAATGTATCGTATTGCAATTACTGTTGCGGAAAATGGCCCGGCTTTCCTGTAAAATATCTTCTGTGGTAACAGAGCCATATTTCTCCAGCTCAAAATTCATCCACGAAGCATCGCCGAGTATTTCATAATAAGCAAGGCTGTTAGCCCTGCTCATCACACTCATATCTTCAAAGGCTATCATACTTTCTGTTTTGTTCTTTACTTTCTGCAGTTCAGCTTCACTCACTAATTCATTTTTCATTTTTTCCAGTTCCTGCCCCACTGCCTTCTCGGCTTCTTCCATCGTAACACCTTTGACCAGCTTTCCTTCCACTACTACCAGGCCAGCATCAGTGCTGCCGAAATGGTGACACTCGATATTGCTGAACAATTGTTTTTCCTTTACCAGCGACTGGTACAATCTTGATGAACCGCCGCCGCTTAAAATATCCGTCAGCAGGTCAATGATATAATATCTCCTGTCCAGCCTTCCCGGCATGTGCCAGCATTTGTATAAAGCATCCAGCGGAACATTGGCTTTTATCTCCTGTTTTCTTTCTTCTGTTTGTTCTGGTTCCGCCGGAAGGTTACGTTTGTACATTTCACCGGAAGGAATATCACCAAACCATTTTTCTGTAAGTGCTTTCACTTTTTCTGTTGTAACATTTCCAGCCACTACCAGTACAGCATTAACAGGACGGTAATGCTTGAAGAAAAAATTCTTTACATCGTCCAGTTGTGCTGTTTCAATATGAGATAACTCCTTTCCTATTGTCATCCACCGGTATGGATGTTTTTTGTACGCCAGTTCCCTCATCTTATGCCACACATCACCATAAGGTTTGGTGAGATAATGTTCTTTGAATTCCTCACACACAACTTTACGTTGTGTTTCCAGGCTTTTTTCACCAAATGCCAGCGACAGCATCCTGTCGCTTTCCAGCCAGAAAGCCGTTTCAAGATTTTCTGCCGGTATCTGGATATAATAATTGGTGAGGTCGTTGGTGGTATAAGCATTATTTTCTCCGCCTGCCATTTGCAGCGGTTCGTCATAGCTGGGAATATTAACTGACCCGCCAAACATCAGGTGCTCAAACAAATGGGCAAAGCCGGTTCTATCCGGGTCTTCATCCCTTGCCCCTACATCATACATAATGTTCATCACCGCCATGGGTGTGCTCAGATCCTGATGAACAATCACCCGAAGGCCATTTGCCAGTGTAAATTTTTCAAATTGTATCATATAATTATAACAGTCCTTGAAGTTAAAGGTTGCCGCCTTCGCCAAAGCTATGGCAAGCCGGTAAAAGTATTAAAATTACGGGGTTAGGAGAAAGCAGTTATTTCGGAAAAGGTAATTCTTTACTGGATGCTTTTTACCTTAAACTCAACTTCCCTCATCTGGTTGTCGCGGCGCAGGATGAGTTTTACCTTTTCGTTAGGAGCCTGCAGGGCAATTTTATATTGATTAAGGTTTTGGGAAAAATTCTTGTTAACTGCAATCACCTCATCACCTTCTTTTATACCGGCCTCTTCTGCAGGCGAACCTTTGGCTACATCCCCGACGATGATAAAGCCCGACAAGTAATAAAGTTCCAGACCCGAATACGAATAATCAAATGCATCTGCATAATGCGAATTGGGTGTAAGATGTATATCCCCTTTTTGATAATTCATGATAACATTAAACCGCCGCAGTATATCATTCCCGATAAGACCACCCATGTATGGATAGGAGGTTACATTGTTAACATCGTCAAAAATATAAACAGGCACATTACGGAAACGGTAGGGTCCTAATTTTACTTCCTTCATCACTGTCAGCTCCATATCTATCTTACCTCCCAGCCCTTCTCCTTCTTTTATCCAGCGTTTTTTCCTTTTATCAAGAAAAACACTGTCGGCAATAAAATCTTTGGTAAGCAACATGCAAACGCCGGCTCCCATATCATACAGAAACCTTGATGTGACAGCGGTTACATCTCTTACCCTCAGTTGCTGGGCTACTAATTGATTAATAGTTGGCTTTAATAAGTAGCCGCCCCTCGGATAACGGATTGTACCTGGTGTGCTGAAGCTGAGTTTCATACTATCATAATCAAGTTTCATGATATAGCGGCTTAATACAGAGTAACCGATAATACCGTCAATCCTTTCACCATACACTGCAGTGAGTATGCCGTAGTCATTGATGTGAAAGTTGAGGCTGTCCACCGTCAGGCCGGGAAAATGTAATTGCTGGTTGAAAAGAAAACTCACTTTGCGGATGCCTGCAATACCACGGATCGTTCTTTCTGTCGGTGTGGGTTTCAGTTTCAGGTAATCTGCCGTGGTGGAATCAAGGGAAATACCGCTGCTGCCTGTGTCCAATATGAAATTGAGTGTGTCCGGGAAAGTGCCCAGCTTGGCATGCATGATGACAATGCCACCGGTAAGCTGAGTAAAAGGAATCTTTGTAATCTCCCTGGAAGGCGGTTCAATAAATTCTTCCTGTGCTGCAAGTGGGTTGACCACCAGCAACAGAACTCCCAGTACAAGTCCATGCACAGTTTTCTTCATGTGGTTGATCGTTACACTGCCTTTCACCTTTCTATGACAGGTTTTTTGGCCAAAATGATGCAATACAGGCCGCTGCTCATACAAATTTATTTTAATGTCAGCCCTGTTTAGAACCGTTCAACACATTGTGTGTTATACAAGTGTACTTTTGCAGCATGCATTTAAACGAGTTGTACGATAAGGCCGCCGCTTTTGGCTTTTTATCAGTGGAAGAAGGTGTTCACCTGTATCACCATGCTCCGCTGGCAGACCTGATGTTCATTGCTGATGAGCTGCGCAAAAAACAGGTGCCGCATGGTAAAGTGACCTGGCAGATAGACCGGAATGTAAACACAACGAATGTGTGCATCGCCAATTGTAAGTTTTGTAATTTCTATCGAATACCCGGTCATGCTGAAGCATACATTACAGATATGCCGGCCTACAGGAAAAAGATTGAAGAAACATTAAAGTGGGGCGGCGACCAGTTGTTGTTACAGGGCGGGCATCATCCTGAATTAGGATTACAATATTATGTTGATACCTTCCGGCAAATCAAATCAGAATTTCCGGCCATTAAACTGCATACACTCGGCCCCCCGGAAGTGGCGCATATCACCAAGCTGGAAAAAATCAACTCACCGGGAAGTACTGATGGCATTGAAAGAGGCCGGCATGGATTCATTACCCGGCGCCGGGGCTGAGATACTGATTGACCGGGTGCGCCGTTTAATCTCAAAAGGAAAATGTGGTGCGCAGGAGTGGCTTGATATTATGCATGAAGCACATAAATTGAATATCACCACTTCTGCTACGATGATGTTTGGTCATGTGGAAACAATAGAAGAACGTTTTGAACACCTAGTTAAGATAAGAGAAGTGCAAAGCCGCAAGCCGGATGAAGCAAAAGGATTTTTAGCCTTCATTCCCTGGACTTTCCAGGATGTTGATACATTGCTGGCAAAGATCCGTGGTGTACATAATCTTACTACTCCTGAAGAATATATCAGGATGATTGCCCTCAGCCGCATCATGCTGCCTAATGTAAAGAACATACAGGCAAGCTGGCTGACGGTTGGAAAACAAACAGCTGAGATTTGTTTGCATGCAGGCGCCAATGATTTTGGTTCCATCATGCTCGAAGAAAATGTGGTGAGTGCTGCCGGGGCACCGCATCGTTTTACATACAAGTCCATCCAGGAGGCCATCCGTGAAGCAGGTTTTGAACCACAGTTGAGAAACCAGCAATACGAGTGGAGAGAACTACCAGAGATGATAGAGGAACAGGTGATTGATTATTAGAAATCGCTGGCTTAGTGCGGCTTTGGGGAAGTGTATTTGATTGAAATTATTTTTTAACAACTATCCGGACTAACAATCTTTAATTGCGATAAAGCATTTTTGAAGTCCGGAGTTTAAAAGCCTCTTTAGGGGTTGGGGTATATGAAAAAAACATTCAGCTGGTTCAGGAAAGTAGCGTTTGCAGAAGGGGTTTCCTTTTTAGTGTTATTATTTGTAGCAATGCCATTAAAATATTTTGCTGATATGCCGTTGGCAGTTACTGTTGTTGGCGGGTTACATGGAGTACTGTTTGTAGCATTTGCCATATTGGCCCGGGAGGTAAAGAGTGATTATAAAAAAGATTTTAAATGGCTGATGAGGGCCGGCCTTGCATCTATACTGCCTTTTGGCACTTTTGTGATGGATAAACAGTGGAAGAAGGAAGAGGCGGAAGAAGCTTTGAAATAATACCTGTGTTCTTTTAATAGAATGATAAAGGCCTGGTTCCATTCATGAGCAAAATATATTTTACCCCCGATGGAGGGAAGAGTTGGTGGCCGAAAGCGATGATGGTATCCTCATCTTTGAATTGATGATGGGAACATTGCATGTATATTTTCCTGGTGAACAGCGATGGCTGGACTCTGTACCAAAATGGGCTAAAGAAAAATGGGAAATCTACAAGCAGGCCTGCAAAGACTGGTGTGTTAATAATCATATTCCTTTTTCTATTGCTGATAATGCCCTTGTATATGAGGAAACAAAGAAGCGTTAAACTTCTTCATCGTTTTTTTAACGAATCCCGCCGGCAGCTTTTTGTAACTTCATACCAGTCTAAATCATCCGCTATGAAGAATTACATTCTCCTATTTTCAGCCTGCATATTCATCATTGCCTGCAACAATAAAGCCGATCAGCCCGGCGCTGATGAAGACAGTGCAGACATCATTGTAAAATATTCCTGGCAAGCCGGGCTGAATGATTCTACCGGAAGACTGGAAATGAAAAAGCTGGAAGCAGAAGGCCCGGACTCTTTATCGGCAGCTGCAGTCATTGATTTTATCAATAAGAAATATATAAATGTAAAAGCGGTGCTGATAAAAGTATCCGGTGATACAATGTACCTGGACATCCCGGAAGCCACTTATCTTACCCAGCAGATGGGCTCCTCCGGCCCGATGATATATTTTGCAGATGCAGTATATAACCTTACCGAAATTCCCGGTATCAAATATGTGAACTTTAATTTTGAAGAAGGCGACCATGCTTCTCCCGATGTGTTGAACAGGGAAAGCTTTAAAGACCAATAACAAAAAGCCCGGAACAAAAATGTTCCGGGCTTTTCTTTCTGTTTATTTCTTACTTCGGATATTTCTCTACTTTGTTATTGATCGGTTTTACTGTTCTCAAAAAAGCATAAATAGCTTTCAGGTCCTCTTCCGTCATCTTTCCATACATAGACCAGGGCATGATCGAATTTTCCCTGCCGGGATTTGCATTTACTTTTTCGGGAGCAGAGTTAGCTTTGAACCGTTGTAAAAAATCCTCTTCTGTCCACTTGCCGATACCGGTTGCGGTGTCAGGTGTTATATTTCCAACGCCTACTTTTAAAAACCCAAGGTCAAAAACAAACCCGCCGGAAAACTTTTTGCTGAAGTCAGGACCCTGTGGGCCCATGGGTGTATGACATTCTCCGCAGCTTGCCATAGTGGTTACATATTCACCGTATTTCACCTGGTCAGAAGGATCAGGCTTGGTATTTTGTGCAAAATCATTTTGTGGCAGCGGGCCGAACATGCTGGCAGGTATCATCAGCTTGCGGGGTGGCACGGTACTGTCAATGGGTTTTAATGTCCGCAAATAAGCAATGATGGCATACACATCTTCTTTAGCCATATGGCTGTAATTATGATAAGGCATTATCGGGAACAGTGTATCTCCTTTTTTATTAATCCCTCTTGTCATTGCTTTTGCTATCTCTTCATCTGTCCAGTCCTTTAATGCAAAGGGTGTAATGTTCGGAGGCGTAACTTCTCCGGGAATACCCTCTGCTTTTCCAAATGTTATACCACCCCCCCCTTCTGTTCCGGGAACAACAGGCATGGAGAATTTTGTAATATCTCTTTTGCTGTGGCAATCAAGGCAGGCAGCACCATAGTTGGCCAGGTATTCACCCCGTGCAAGAACTTTTTTAATGGAGTCTTCTTTTGTGTCTGCTTTTACGTCTGATTTGTTATTGTTGCAGGCCGAAAAATAGGCGGCCATAAGAATGACGGCGCTAAAGCCCGCCAGGGCAGTTAACTTTTTCATGTTGAGTGTTTGTTGGTTTTGGTTTACTAAAGTTCAATAGAAAAGGTAGAAAAAATTTTTGAAATATGTGCCAGACTATAAAAATCTGCCGGCGAAGAAAGTTAAAGCAGTTGTTGCATTTCCATTTTATCATCCATCACCAGCATTCTTGCATTGCACCCCACACCGATCCGGCCATGCTCTTTCATTCTAAGAACATTTGCAGGGTACAAACTGCACATCCGCAATGCTTCACCTAATTCGATCTGTGCGAAATTCACCAGGTTTTGTACTGCTTTTGCCATAGTAAGTGCTGAGCCGCTGAGGATGCTATCGGCTTCATATTTATCCCCCGCCTGTTTGTGTTGGTAATATCCTTCCGTGGTATCGGTTACAGCGTCGGTGATAACGAACAGTCTTTCTTTCATGGCCTGCTTTGCGATCCGAACTGCTGCATAATCCACATGATGGCCATCGGGAATAATACTGGCCATAACACTTTCATCATCCATCGCCGCCCCAACCAATCCCGGCTGCCTGTGTTGTAACGGACTCATGGCATTATATAAATGAGTGACGGCTGTGATGCCATTGGCAAAACCGGTTTTCGCCTCATCATAAGCAGCATTGCTGTGTCCGGCAGAAATTACAATGTTGTGAGAAAGTATCAGCTCAATCACTTCCTTGCTGCAAACCTCCGGCGCAAGGGTTATCATCCGGATAACGCCTTTGCCATAATTCAATAATTCTTCCGCCTCTTTAATTGTTGGCGGATGAATCAGCGATTCAATATGTGCCCCTCTTTTTACCGGGTTGATCCATGGCCCTTCCAGGTGAAGACCTAATATACCTTCACCACCGCTGCTCCAGTAATCTTTTACTGCATCAATACATTTATAAAATACTTCTTTGGTATTGGTGGCAACTGTCGGCAAACAAAAGGCAGTTCCTCCTTTTTCACAATACTCCCTCAGTTTATATAGCGAATCTGCTTCAGGGTAAACAGCCAGCAGTTTTCCATAAGCCCCATATATCTGCAGATCAATAAAGGCCGGGGCGATGACACAGTTATCAAAATGTTCAGCCTGCTGGGAAGATGATAAAGATGAAACCGGAATGACTGCATCTATTTTACCGTTTTCAACAACCACGGCATGATTATGCACCCAGTTATCACCGGTAAAAATGCGATCAGCTATATATATTTTATTATTGGCCACAGTTGTGGCATGAAAGATACTTCATTAACTCTTTATTGTAAGTCCCATTCGTTTTCATTTACAATAAAAACAAATGGCTGTATGGCTTTTTTTATTTCAGTTGTTTGACGCTGGTTTATTTCCCGGTTATAATCATGCAGGTGAAAAAGGGCGGATGATTTTATTTCCAGATAATGATATTCGGGGTCCGAGGTCTTCGGATCTGTAAACCGCAGAAACAGTTTCTCGTTTTTGTATTTGCAGTAATTAACCTTTACCATATAAAATCCGCTGGCAAAATGATAGACTGTGTCATAACCATACCAGTTATGCAATGAAATTTTACTGGTACGGTATGTTGTAAAATCATCATAATATAAAAAATTGCAGGTATCGTAAGTAGCCAGGCCGGTACCATAGATAGTGTCAACGATTATATTTTTATTTTCATCTGCCAGTACAGGATGTAGTTTATATAATTGTTCTTTAGCGATACCTGTTTTCATTACTATCATTCCGCTGCAATCCCAGGGACAGTGCTGGGCTTTCGCAATTGCAGAAACCGTTAGCAGCAATAATAAAAGAAAGTGGCGCATGAAAATATTTTATCGAAGGTACTACTGTTCTTTCCATCAATATATCCGTATCCGGTGGTATTTTATCCGGCCACAAAACGGTAGCCGATACCTTTAATAGTAATGATCTCCAGCGAAGGGTCTTCTTTCAGGTAACTGCGGAGTTTGGTAATGTAGACATCCAGGTTGCGGCTATTAAAGAATGAGTCGTTGCCCCAGAGCAGATTGAGAATATCTTTCCGGTCAATGATCTTGTCCCGGTTCTCATACAACAGTTTCAGTAATTCACTTTCCCGGAAAGAAAGTTTCCGTTCCTCTTTTCCATTGCTGAGCAACTGGCGGTTAAGCTGAAAATTATATTTTCCTATCACAGCAACACCACCGTTTATTTTTTGTGTGCCTTCTGATTTGCTCTTTAATAAATTTTGAATGCGGACGATCAGCTCTTCCATGCTGAACGGCTTGCGGATATAATCATTACCGCCAAGTGAAAACCCCTTTACCACATCTTCTGTTTGTGTTTTTGCTGTCAGGAAAATGATGGGCACTTCTTCATCCAGTTCCCGTATCTCATCCGCAATGGTAAACCCGTCCTTATTCGGCAACATCACATCCAGCACACAGATATCGGGTTTCAACGTTTTAAACTGGTCCATTACTTTGGCGCCATCACTTTCCATGGTGACATCAAAGCCCCGGCTTTCCAGGCTTTCTCTTACTATCTTACCAAGAAAGAGTTCGTCTTCTACATATAAAACCTTTGTTGCACTCATGCTGGTTCTTTTGGTAATGTGATAGTGAATTTTGTTCCGATACCGGGCTGGCTTTCCACTGCAATTGTTCCATTGTGCTTTTGTATCACCTGCGCCACATAACTTAATCCCAGTCCATAGCCTTTTGCATTATGAGTATCACCATGCGGTATGCGGAAGAATTTGTCAAACACTTTGTCTTTATATTCCTGCGGAATACCGATGCCGTTGTCTGTTACGTTCAAAATAACTGTATTGTCTTTTTCCCGCAGATCAATTTTTATCGAAGGCTCTTCCTTGCTGTATTTAACAGCATTGTCCAGCAGGTTGAATACCACACTTAACAAATGCAGCCTGTCTCCCTGTAATGTAAGATCCCCTTCATTAGTTACCACCACTCTTGCATGATGTTTTTCTAATTGCAGTTTTAATGAGTCCGCCACTTCATCCACCACTTCTTTCAGGTTCACCGGCTCTAACTTCAGTTCCACTTCTTTCTTTTCAAACATAGAAAGTTTCAGCACCTTGTCCACCAGCAGACTGAGCCGTTGCAATTCGTTGGAAGAAATATCAAGATATTCTTTCGTACGGTTCGGGTCCTGTATCGCATTAAAATTCTTTAGTGCTTCAATGGCAACACCTACTGTGGCAATCGGTGTTTTCAGCTCATGGGTGATATTGCTGATGAATTCATTCTTCAATGCTGCCAGCCGTTGCTGCTTCAGCAGGTTTCGGTACAATAACACAAAGGAAAGAATGGTGATGCCCAGCAACAGGATGGAAAATAAGATCGGCTGGGTGATCTGCTTCAGCAGGTAAGGGAAAGTATTTCCTAATTGCAATTGATAAGTAACCGGGTGAGTAAACCCAACCGTTACTTCATTAAACACCGGCTCATCCGATGCATCTGCACTGTCTTTTTCAACAATAGAGAAAGGGATATTCAGCTTTTCTTCTTTCAGCGCCTTGCTGTAAGCAGAATCAATTTCTGTCAGCCTTAATGAATCCTGTAACGAATCCACACCATACAATAAACTGAAGATGCGGTCACCATTTCCCGGAGGGCCTTGTATATGCCTGTCAAATTTTATGGAGTCTCCTCTTGCATTTACAGCAGTATTATTCACTGAAATAGTTACTACCCCCGGCTTAGTACCGGGATTTGCTTTCAGCGAATCTTTCAGCTTGCTCCTGATAACATTAATGGTAGAAACAATTTCTTCTTTAGGTTTGAACCGGACTCTTACCTGCTCCCCGTTATTTTCATGCATCACAATTTTCATTTTCCCCTTGCTGCTGTCTTTTCCTTCCCAGGCGACTCCGTCTAATTTTAATTTGGCAACCTGTAACCGCAATATCGTTTCCCGGAAAGCCATCTCAGTTTTAATGGACAAGGTCTTTTTCTCCCGGGCATAGTTCTGCCGCAACCAGTACAACTGGAAGCCAGTGATGCCAAGGATGGCGACACCCATCAACAATGCTAACCAACGGAGTCTGTTCATGTCTTGTGTTTACCTGTGATAAAGCAGAACAATTTCGCTTTACCACAGGCAAATGTAAATCAATACCAGCGGTACTTACAGCCCCTTTAACCTTTATTAACCTTAATGAAAGGTGACTTAACCTATCTTGCCTGCCTGTCTTTATACTTTTGATGAAAACAAATGAACCATGAAAAAATACTTTCTCGCAACCGGCTGTATCCTGTTAGCTGCTATCTCTTTACAGGCTCAGCAAAACCAGGGTGTTGTTTCTTATGACAGGACCTCTAAAATACAGTTCAGTTTCCAGGGCATGCCCGGTGGTATGGAACAACAAATGCCTTCCACCCGTACCGACAAGTTTGAACTGACCTTCGGTAATAACCAATCTCTGTGGAAAGCCGGCAGAGCAGGAGGATGACGGAGACGCACTGATATCAGCGGTGGTGAATGGTGGCGGTACGCATATCCGCATGGTGATCGCCGGATGCAAACGATGTGCTGTACACCAATTTTGAGAACCGGCAAAAAAGTGGAGAAAAGAGAATTGTTTGAAAAGATATTTGTCATTGACGACACGCATCAATAAACTGAAATGGAAAATGACGGGTGAAACAAAGACCATCCTTGGTAAACCCTGCATGAAAGCAACCACCACCACCATCCGTACAAGAACCATGATGAATATGGACAATGGCAAAATGGAACGCAAAGAGATACAGGACACTTCGAATATCGTTGCCTGGTTCACTTCAGGTATTCCTGTTTCTGCAGGGCCGGCGGAATTCCAGGGACAACTGCCCGGTCTTATTTTAGAAATGGATATTAAAGATGGTACACAAACCTTTCTTGCCACCGCCATTTCTGAAAAGGCCGACCTCGCCATAATAAAAGAACCAACCGGTAAGAAGCGTTATACCGCCGAAGAGTTTAAAAAAGAAAGGGAAAAGATGATGAAGGAAATGGAGCAGAACAACCAGGGCGGGCAGCGAATTATACGGATGAACTAGCAAAACAGTAAAGCCATGAAGAAAACCCTTTGCGTTTGCAAAGGGTTTTTTTATGGCACGACTTTGTGCTCTTTGTGCTGCATTTTTCTTAGTGTTCTTTGTGTTACAAAAAATACAGTAACACAAAGAACACTAAATCTTACATGAAGTACGCCATGAGAAAGCTGTGTTTATATAAACGGATAGCTCTCTTATTTAATAACTTAGTGTAATAATTACAATTATAATGCAAAAGGATTTTGCTGATAAAGTGGTGGAGATCGCCAAACAGGATACCAATGTAATTGGCCTGGCAGTGGCCGGTTCATGGATAACGGATGAGTTGGATGAATACTCCGACCTTGACCTTATCCTTATCACCAAAAACAAGATCGCCGGCGATAAAGATAAGATGCTGGGCTATGCCCGCAGCTTTGGTGATTTTATTTCCGGCTTTACCGGCGAACATGTGGGTGAGACAAGAGTGCTGATCTGCTTATACGACAACCCGCTGCTGCATGTGGATATAAAGTTTTTGACACTGCCTGAGTTTTATGACCGGGTGGAAAACCCTGTCGTACTCTTTGAACGGGATAAACAGTTGACAGCAATTCTTACTACCACCAAAGCTGAATGGCCGCAACCCGACCTGCAATGGATTGAAGACCGTATGTGGACATGGGTGCATTATATCGCCACCAAAGTGGCCCGGGGAGAATATTTTGAATGCCTTGATGGCCTCGGCTATATAAGGGCCAAAGTGCTGGCGCCTTTATTACAGTTAAAAAGCAACACGGCAATAAGAGGATTAAGAAAAGTAGAAAAGAAACTAAAGCTGCCCGACCTGGAAGACCTGAAAATTACGGTGGCACAATACAGCAAAGCTTCTATTTTAAAAGCTCTGGATAACAGCATAAGTGTTTACCGAATGCTGAGAAGAAAACTGTTTACAGACAAAGTGCAGTTACAGGCAAGGGCAGAGAAAAGAAGTATGGAGTATTTGAAAAAGATCAAAGGGGGTTAGAGGTTTCTCTTGTTCTGTTTTGTTTTGAAAATCAGGTAAATTTGGAACAAGAACATACGCCAAGCGGCGGAGTTACCTGCAAGCCTATTCAGCGACAGTACTAATAATGGGCAGACAAAATACAGCAAACGTTTGCAATAGCGACCTGCCAAGAAACAGCAAAAATTATTACAGAAAATATATCAATCGGACAAACTAAAACTCAAAAAAAATCGTTTCTTTGCAACTAAATTGTCTTTATGTGCGACTAAAGCCTTAGTAGACAGTTTACAAAACCAAAATTTTATAATGAAAAATTTTTTTACCCCCCCCCCCCCCCCCCCAATTTCAATTTGTTGAAAATCAAGAAAGTTCGTTTTCGAGAATTTCAGCCCATCTGCATTTCCCTGTTATGGTAATTCACTTTGAAGACAGGGTTAACGGCTTTCAACTTGCAAAATTCCCGTTTCGGCTAAAATCTAAAATAAAATAATTATGGGTAGTAGCTTTACCCCAGTTGTTTTCTTAACCAAACCAATACCATGAATAATTTTATAAAACAATTACTTTTTACTATTGCCTTAGTTTTTGGCAGTAACTTTCTATATGCCCAATCTATAACACCTTTTACAATTTGGAAACAGGTTACACAGAGAGGCGATGTTACTTTTACGGGTAATACCACATTAACCTGTAATGGTGGGGCACTTTGCAATACTGGCCGAACGGCTGTTTCTCCAACCGGTAACGGCGGTGGAAATAATTTCAACAATAATGGTTTTACCATGATTTACAATAATATTGCTGATGCCACCGACCCGGTTACCCGTTTTAGCCGTACCAGTGCGAATTTAACTTTGGGTACAACTGGTGGTTGTGGAGTAATTTATGCCGAACTATTTTGGGGAGGAAGTATTAATGCAGGAACTGTAAATCAAGCTAAAAGAGATTCTGTTTATTTTAGAACACCTGTTGGTGGTTACACTGGTTTAAAAGCAGACCTACTTACCAATTCGGCTATTCCTTTTGGTGGATATTACTGTTATAAAGATGTAACCAATTTAGTAAGGCAAGGGGGTACAGGTACGTATTGGTTAGCCAATCAAGTAGCACAAACAGGAGCAACAGGCCTTTGTGGGGGCTGGACTTTGGTTGTAATTTATGGTGACCCAACATTACCATTGCGTAACCTGACCATATTCAGAGGTATTTCAGCTATTAATGCTGCAAATCCACAAAACATTCCAATTTCAGGTTTCTTTACACCGCCTTCTCCGGCTGCTGTTAATTTAAAATTGGGGGTATTTTCATTAGAAGGAGACAGGGGTACAGTGGGGGATAGTTTAAAGTTTAATGGCAACCCGGGCTTTGGTTTTCTTTCTGTATCCGATACAAAAAACCCGATTGATAATACCTTTAACAGTACAATAAATAACAATACAGCAGAAATTACCCGAGTTCCTAACTTCCCTAATACTTTAGGTATAGATGAAGATATTTTTGTTCTCAATAATACAACATATAATTATTTACTCAACAGTGCGACATCAGCAACAATAAGAATGACATCTTCCGGGGATGTATTTGCCCCATTTATGATTTCAACAGCTATAGATGTTTTTGAGCCTAATATAGAAATAACTAAAGAAGTTTTGGATATAAATGGCGGATTAGTTGAACTGGGAGATACTTTGAAATTTGACTTGAAAGTGGTTAATAAAGGAAATGACCCCGCTACTAATGTAATTTTACACGATAGTTTGTATGGAGCAATGGATTATGTACCCGGTTCTTTAAAAATAAATACAGGAGCAAATACTGGCGTTAAAACAGATGTTGCAGGAGATGACCAGGCGGAATTTGCTTTATCCGGTGGTGTTAATTTTGTAAAATTCAGATTAGGTTCGGGTGCTAATTCAACAACTGGTGGCAATATGGGTATTACAGCAGCAACAGACAGTTTAACCACCATGGAATTTAAAGTTACTGTAACAACCGACTGCCAGATTTTTCATTGCAATTCCAATATTGTAAATAAAGCTTTCGTAACATTTGTTGGAAACATCTCTGGTGCCAGCCGTAGCACTTACAGCAGCCCAACTGGTTTTGACCAGTATGGATGCCCGGCAATTGGACCAACAACACTTGTAGTAAATGTTCCCCCATGCACACCACCTGCAGATACTTCCATTACCGGCATGTTCACCTTATCCGCTTTCAAACATTTTGCCATTCAGGCCGGGATACAATCAATATTACAACAGCAGTTGGGCGACTATTACCGATGCGACATCAACTGGAACTTACTATGCAATTAAGCAATTATATCCGGGGTGTAATGACACTATTCAGATGAACATGACTATAACTTGTACATTGCCTGTTATTTTAAGTTACTTTAAAGGCGAATACAATAACAACGCTGTAAAATTACAATGGAGAATAGAAACGCAATCGAGTTTTTCACATTTTGAAATTGAGAGAAGCACAGACGGCAGAAATTTTAGTACAATTGGAAATGTAGCCTTATCGGGTAATGACCTCTACAATTTTGCAGATATAAATCTAACTTCCGGTTCAATCTATTATTACCGTCTTAAAATGATTGATACTGATGGAAATTTTAAGTATAGCAATATAGTGGTAATAAGAACAGATGGGGGCAAAAATAAAATTAATGATATACCCTAACCCTGCAAGTGATTTTGTCAATGCAGAATTAGGCAAGCAATGCTAAAGGTGATTACAACCTACAATTAATTGATGCTACAGGCAGAACAGTAAATACAAAAACTGTAACCAATGCTCAAAGCAACCAGTTGATAACGATACAAAGTGGAGGGCTTGCAAGTGGTGTGTATGTTATAAAAATTGTAAGCAGCCATTATAATGAAACCACGTTGAGCAAGGTGATATTTAAGTAACAGGCATAGTTTTGGTTCAAGCGTTATACACATACACTGAAAGGATGGGTTACTCCGTCCTTTCACCTTTTAATATCTAAATTGTAATATTTATATGGAAAGACCTTTCATTTATTGAAGTAATACTTTTATTTCTTGTGTCAAATATTCTTTCGTTTCTGTTTGCATTTTTTCTAAGGAAAATAAAAGTTGAAACCCTTAGTAAAAAAATTGTAAAGCTTGAGTTAGAGTTAATGGAAAGCCATGGCGAGACTTTACGGGAAATTCAGGAAAATACAGCGTTAAAAAAAAGTATAACGAATTTGATAACCGACAATCAAAAAGTATGGCAATTAAATGCTTAATCACTTCGTTTTTTTTTAAGTATAAAAAAGTTTTCCGCTCATATAAAAACTTTTCGGAGGACACATTTTGCAGACAGAAAATACTTTTCAACTTCACACATATTTTCTATTCAAGGCGACGAAGGCTATGCAGGTAACATTGGGTTTGCCAAAATGGGGGCGGACGGAAGCCGTGTTTCAACTTTTTGTTTTTCAATTTGGCTTCATATCGGGCAGGACGTTATTAATTTAGCTATGTGCAAATCATCAACTTTTATTTATAAATTTAGCTTCAGTTAGCCGGGCGGACGGAATTCTATTGCCCCCACTTCGGCAAGCCCTGCCCGTTGGTAACTTTTCTCCCTTCAAAATTT
>JBAOHK010000024.1:0-3727 GCA_037045605.1 Chitinophagaceae bacterium
TGGTGTAAAATTCCTTGTTGTCTGTTACGCTGCTGTTACAACAAGGTTACCATATAATTAAAAAGACCAGCCGTTGGCTGGTCTTTACAGATATAAAAAAGTACCTCTTAGTTATAATTGAATTTTGTCCATCCTTTCCACCAGCTGGATAATTCGCCGGCAGGTGCAATACCGCCGCGGAAGGTAACTGTCTTGTCGAAGAAAGTATCTCCGGTAAACTTAGCGTCGGTGAAACCACCACCTGTCAGGATCTTAGCATTACCATTACTTCCTGCAAAAGGAGTAGGGTCTGGTGCCGTGTAGTTAAATGGCTGAATCAGTTTTGCCTCTGATGCATTCACAAGAAGGTCATTGTTATAAAAAGGATTGGTGAACCAGGCTGTAAAGGCAGCATCATTGGTAATAGTGGCGCCTGCTGTTCCAGAGAATCTTGTGTTCACGGTGTTGCCGGCCAGGGTTATGTTTCTTAAGCGCAAAGAACTGTCTTCTATATTCAGTGCGGTTGAGTTACCCAATGTTGCATCCACTTCCACACCACGGGGCCATCCGATAATAATAGAGTTGAAAATCGAGATAGCTGTATTTCTCCTGATATGCGTACCACCCCTGAAGTTGGTGCTGCCCACATTGGTCAATGTAGCCCTTGGGCCAATAGCAGTAATGTTGCTGAATATAGCAGATGTCTTAGGAGTTGCCGTAGTACCTGTTGCGTTGTTATCACTTTCAAAAGCTTCTGAAGTAGAGATATCAGCAATCACAGAATCACGGATCACCAGGCCGAACTGTACTTTACCGCTGTAACCGTTATCAGTATCAAAGTCATCATCCTGTGTTTTATAAGCGATGAGGTATTTGCAGTTCACAGTACCGCCGAACCATTCATAGGCATCATCTTTTGCATAAGTAACTTCCACATGATCGATGGTAGTGCCGCTACCCACACCAGCCATGGTAAGACTGTTGATCTCTTTATCCGGCTGAAAGGCATAACCGGCCCACTCGATACGTACATAGCTTAATGTTCCTGAGTTGTCATTAGCAACAGGTGCTGGTACTGCAGCATCACCCGAACCGGCTAAACCATCGCCGTTCGCATTATCAATACCACCTTCTACCTGGTAAAGACCAGCCGTACCATTAAAGCTTGTATTGATAGGTGCTTTACCGCAAAGAACGATACCGCCCCAGTCGCCTGACTGTGGGTTAGGAGAAGCAGAAGTAAATATGATCGGCTCTGAAGGAGTGCCGATCGCATTGATCTTTGAACCACGGGTAATGATGAGGGCTGCCACATCGGAGCCGCTGAAAGAACCTTTGATAACCGTACCGGGTTCAATCGTCATGGTGTGATTACCCACCATGTACACTAATCCTTTAAGGATATAAGTATTCTGTTTGCGCAAAATGGTGTCGGCATTAATACGACCCTGCAGGGTAATGGTTTGGCCTGTAGTGCCGGGGCCTCCGCCATTTACAACAACCACCTGTATCTCTCCGTCCGTTTCAATCTTACGGCAACCGGTGATGGCCAGGGCTGCGATTGCTGTTGCGAATAAAATGTACTTTTTCATTGCTCTATTTTTAAATTTTAAGTTTGTTATAATGAATAGTTGAAAGTGACACTGAAGGTGCTGCCGTTTGTTCTTGTAAAGCGATAGGCATCGGTGCCTTTCTGTAAACTTTTTTTACCGGCATTATTCTGGTAGAAATATTGTGTGCTGTTCAGCAGGTCGCCAATGCTGAATCGTATCTCTGACTTATTCTTCAGCAGCTTCTTGCTTACCTGGAAATCCAGCAAGGCTCTTGGTGCTTCGTAAATATCAGGAGAACCGGCGCCTGAACTCAGATCGCCTACGAGGTAGATCCTTTCTCCCACCTGGTTGAACAGCAGTGTGGCATTGAGGCCTGCTTTTTCCAGATCGTACAGAATACCGAGGTTCAATACATAAGGTGACTGGCCCTGTAACTGGCGGTCGATATTGAAACCTTCATCCTTTACTTTACTTTTTATGTAAGACACATTGGCCTGGAAGGTGAAATTCTTTAGTGCCTCAGCGAAGTCAAGTTTTTTCCTCATCTCCAGTTCCACACCGTAAGCATCTGCGCTGGCGGCATTTTGGTAGCTGAAAGTGCTTGAACCACCTGCTCCTTCATTAAACAGTTGTTCGATCGGGTCATTAAAGTGTTTATAAAAAACACCGGCTGTTATCACTTCACCTGCTTTAGGATAGAGTTCATACCGCAGGTCGAGATTGGTAACTTTTGTTCTTTTCAATTCAGGGTTGCCCTGTACGGAGGCGTTCAATTCAAAATCGTAAAGATTCAGGAATGAAAGCTCCCGGAGTTCAGGACGAATAACAGTTTGCGAACCGGAGAGACGCAGATTTGTTTTTTGATTCAGCTTTAGTGTTGCATTCAAACCGGGTAAATAATCTGTAACCTTACTATATGTATGCCGGGGGTCCCATTTCTTTACACTGCCCACCAACTGATCGAAGTGTTCAACCCGCAAGCCCCATACTACCCGTAATGATCTTGTAAGCTGGTTGTCGAATTGCAGGAAGGCGCCGTTCAGAATAGTATTGGCCAGATAGCGGAAAGTTTTTCCTTTGATCGCATCGAAGGCAAATTTATTATCAGTACCGGTACCGAAGTTTTCAGGTGCAAACACCTGGTCGGCAGGTAACAATCTCAATACAGGATTATCCGTAGGAAGATAGTTGGCAAATAATTGTGCATCATACAAACGGTCTTTTACCTGTAACATATAGCCGGCTTTTACTGCCTGTTTCTGTTTCAACCAGTTGAAATTATAAGTAAGGTCGCCACCGGCAGTGTAGATATAATCACTGAGGCTTTGATAAATGCGGCTGCCACTGCTTTGAGAAAGTGTATTCGATATCAGCAGTCGGAAGGGATCCTGCGTATTCCGTTGTCTTGAATAAGCAATACGGCGCTGGTCAGGTACATAGCCGTCCAGAATGTTGAATGCGCCATACCATTTTAATTTCAATGGTTTTGTGATACTGTGGTCGCCACTAACCTGTACGGTGAAGAAAGTGTTTTGTTTGAAAGAAAGTTCTGTCCCCTGTATATTCTCATCCCGGTTAAAATCATCACCACTGCGGCGGGTAACGTTACTGGGTGAGTTCAGGTTAATAATTGACTTAACAGATATCTTATTCAATGGATTTATCTGCATGGTAAAGCTACCGAGTGCCCCAACGGTTACTTCCTGTACATAGCGGTCGTCATTAAAATCATAATTCACACTGAATACATTTCCTGACAAAGCATTGGACCTGTTCACCAATTTCAGATACCTGAAATTCCTGTTGTACGTAATGCCGAGTGTGCCGCCGATGGTCTTACCGAATAATTTCCCGGTGAAACCGCCGTTGACCTGGAGGGAAAGGTTCATTGGCACTGATGTTTTGCTGGGTGACCATACGTTCCGCATTTTTTTTCCGATGGCAGTTTTTTCTGCGAAAGACAGTGTATCAAAAGCTGCTTTTCTTGTATAAGAAGAAGGCAGGGCTCTTGTACCATCATCAAAACCCAACCAGTCTGTCTTACTGCCCTGGTCTTTATAAAAATCTTTTCCGATAGTTTGAGAGTTAAATCCTGTACCCACCTGTATGTTGAAGAAATTCTTAGCCGGGATGTCTTTCGTATTCACCTGAATCAATCCGCCGGCCCACTCACCGGGATATTCCGGAACAAAGGC
>JBAOHK010000025.1:0-6022 GCA_037045605.1 Chitinophagaceae bacterium
ACGGATGCCCGGTCGCAATGCCTGGCGGATCGGCGATTTTTCCTATACGGATGAACAGCCAAGCAAATTGGCTATTGACGTGGTACATGCAGCAGGCTTTAATCCTATAGGATGGGATGTGGAGTGGAAAGAAAATGATGAGGCAAAAGACCTTGATGATATTTTAATGGAAGAGGTGGCGCTATTACCCCCTGTTGAAGAGTTGATGAAAAAAATACAGAAGAAACTCAAAACTGGTAAACCTATGCAGCCTGATCAATTGGTCATATTAATGCATGATCAGTATTTCAGACTTGATAAAAATCTTGAACAGCTAACAGTTCTTTTTCAAAAAATAAAAAAAATACCCGGATGTACTCCTGCCCTGTTAAGTAGCTTTCCGGGTTTATAATTATTGGTTGTATTTTAATTGTAAACTATCTATCCCCTGCCATCCAGCAGGCCTCCTAAAATTCCTCCTTCTTCTTTACGGTGATATGTTCCATAGGCTACTATTCTTCCTGCCAGGCGGCTGATAGGTAATGATTGTATCCATACTTTTCCAGGGCCCTGGAGTTTGGCAAAGAATAACCCCTCGCCGCCAAACAAAACATTCTTTACCCCTTTTACCATTTCAATTTCAAATGACATAGTGGGTGTATAGGCCACGATACAGCCAGTATCCACTTTTAGTACTTCGCCTGCTGTCAGTTCTTTTTCTATTATAAATCCCCCGGCATGCATAAAAGCCATACCATCCCCTTCCAGTTTTTCCATAATAAATCCTTCGCCGCCAAAAATGCCGACACCCAACTTCCGTTGAAAATGTATCCCCACACTTACTCCTTTGGCAGCACAGAGAAAAGCGTCTTTTTGGGCAATGATGGTACCGCCCAACTCCCGCAGGTCCATTGGTATGATCTTACCTGTATACGGAGCAGCAAAACTCACTTTCTTCTTCCCCTGTCCTTCATTAGTAAAGGCAGTCATGAACAAACTCTCACCGGTTAGCACCCTTTTCCCGGCACTCATCAGTTTACCAAGAAAGCCGGTCGGTTGCTGCGCAGAACCATCACCAAAGATGGTTTGCATAGTAATGCCATCATCCATCATCATCATGGCGCCACTTTCTGCGATGGCTGTTTCCTGCGGGTCAAGTTCTATTTCTACAAATTGTAGTTCTTCACCATATACTTTGTAGTCTATCTCATGATTGTTACGGGTTACTGTACTCATAGTTGTATTTTTTCCAAAGGTATAAACAGGCGGCCTTATCCGGACTACCTGAAATCATGGAATTTATTCCCCACCGCCGGGAGTCAAAAATCAGCAACTACCGGTCAAAAATGATAAATGGCAATGTTTTAACCTGCAGATTACCTTACTTTGAAGTCCTTTCAAAAATTAAAATAATATGAAACAGAGATTGCTACTGCTGGCCGCTTTCACTTTCGTTTTATCGGCGTTGGTAAACGGACAGACAAAATTGGTGGAAAAAGTCACCAGGCAGGGAAACGAACTGGTTATCCCTTACGAAAAATATGTATTACCAAACGGTCTAACCCTCATCATCCATGAAGACCACAGCGACCCTGTGGTGCATGTGGATGTTACTTACCATGTGGGTTCTGCACGGGAAGAGATCGGCAAGTCTGGTTTTGCCCACTTCTTCGAACACATGATGTTCCAGGGTAGTGATAATGTGGCAGACGAACAGCACTTTAAAATTGTGTCGGATGCCGGTGGTACATTGAATGGAACCACCAACCGTGACCGTACCAATTATTTTGAAACGGTTCCCAGTAATCAATTAGAAAAAATGCTGTGGTTAGAAGCCGACAGGATGGGCTTTCTTCTTGATGCTGTAACACAAAAGAAATTTGAGATACAGCGTTCTACCGTAAAAAACGAAAGAGGACAGAACTATGATAACCGCCCCTATGGTTTAGCCAATGAAACCGCATCAAGAAACTTATATCCTTATGGTCACCCATATTCATGGCTTACTATCGGCTATGTAGAAGACCTCAACAGGGTAAATGTTGGCGACCTGAAGAATTTCTTCCTCCGTTGGTATGGACCTAATAATGCAACTGTATCTGTGGGTGGTGACGTTAAGCCAGCAGATGTAGTAAAGCTGGTGGAGAAATATTTTGGTGTTATTCCCCGTGGGCCCGAAGTAAAACCGGTAATAGTTCCGCCAGCTGTATTAACAGCTGACCGGTATACTTCTTACACTGACAATTATGCAAAACTCCCTTTGTTACTTGCTGTTTACCCGACTGTTCCTAACTATCATAAAGATATGGGGGCTCTGGCCTGTCTTGCACAGGTATTGGGACAAGGAAAAAATTCTGTTCTTTATCAACAATTAGTAAAGAAACAAACAGCATTGCAGGCCAGTGCTTTCAGTTCTTTGTCTGAACTGGCTGGCGAATTCACACTGCAATTGATCCCTTCTCCGGGTAAAACACTGGCGCAACTGGATACTCTGTATCGCCAGTCACTGGATTCATTTGAAGCAAGAGGTGTTACCGATGATGATATAGCCAAATTCAAAGGCGGTATTGAAGCACAACAGATCAATGGACTGCAAAGTGTTGCCGGTAAAGTTTCGCAGTTAGCCTCCTTCCAGACTTTTACCGGCAACCCGAATAAGATTGCTGACCTCATCAAAATGTACCAGGGTGTGACAAAAGAAGATGTGATGAGGGTGTACAACGAGTATATCAAAGGAAAATATGCGGTATATCTCAGCGTACTTCCAAAAGGCCAGGAAAAAATGATTGCAGCTACTGACAATTATAAGATTGATTCCACTACTTATACAGCTCCCGATTATGGCTATGCCGGTTTGAAATATGCAAAAGCAAAAGACAATTTTGACCGCAGCAAAATTCCGGGCAATGGCACCAATCCTATAGTAAAAGTGCCGAAATTCTGGAGAAAAGATATACCCAATGGAGTAAAACTTATAGGTACCGAAAGCAATGAGATACCAACGGTAACTATTACTATCACTATTCCCGGTGGCCATTTGCTGCAGGCAAGAGATACCGCTAAGGTCGGACTGGCCGGTTTTTTCAGCAGCATGATGAACGAAGACACAAAAAATTATACCGCAGAACAAATGGCAGTTGAGCTGCAAAAACTGGGCAGCAATGTATCTGTCGGCAGCAATTTCGATGGTATTACATTTAACATACAAACGCTGAAAAAGAATTTGGATAAGACCCTGGTGTTGGTACAGGAAAGAATGTTCAACCCAAAATTCACTGATGCAGCATTCAGCCGTATACAAAAACAAAGGTTACAGGGTTTTAAGCAAACAAAAGCTGACCCTGCTGCTGTGGCTGACCTGGTCTTTGCCAAAGTAAACTACGGCCCAAACAGTATCCTTAGTATGAGTGAGGCCGGTACTGAATACACTATCAGTAATATGAAGTTGCAGGATATTCAAAACTACTACGACAATTATATGACATCGCAGGGAGTGAAGGTGGTAGTAGTGGGAGATGTAAAACAGGAGGAAGTACTTCCGAAACTGTCATTTTTAAGTAAACTGCCGAATAAGAAAATTGATTTGCCAAAAGCAGAGGGAATGGCTTCCAACGTTGACAAAACAAAAGTATACATGGTGGATATTCCCAAAGCAGCACAATCACAGTTCCGTGTTGGTTATGCTACCGGATTAAAGTATGATGCCACCGGCGACTATTATAAATCAAGATTGATGAACTATGCACTCGGTGGTGATTTTAACAGCCGTTTGAACCTGAACCTTCGTGAAGACAAAGGCTGGACATATGGTGCCCGCAGTTCTTTCACAGCAGATGAGCATACTGGTGATTTTGAATTCAGCTCTGGCATCCGAGCTGATGCTACAGACAGTGCATTGGTGGAGGTGATGAAAGAACTGAAGAACTACCGGGAGAATGGTATTACAGAGGCTGAACTCAAGTTCATGAAAAATTCATTGGGCCAGAGAGATGCGTTGTTATATGAAACCGGAATTCAGAAGGCTGGTTTTATTGGACGTATCCTGGATTATAATTTGCCTGCCAACTATGTTGACCAGCAGAATAAGATACTGGCCGGCCTTACCAAGCAACAGGTAGACGGGATGGCGAAGAAAATGCTGAACCCTGAAAAGATGAATATTCTTTTAGTAGGTGATAAGGCGAAGATCCTGGAAGGCGTGAAGAAGCTCGGTTATGAAATAATCGAACTGGACGCTGAAGGAAAGAAAATTGAAAAGAAGGGATTCTAAACTATTAAGTTGGTTTAAAAAAGCGAAGCGGCACTCAATTGAGTGCCACTTTTGCATAACCAAAACCAACCACACCTATTTTAATATTATGCTTCTTTAACAACTGGTTTTAATTTTCCCAGCCATACTTTCTTTCCCTGTATTCTTCTGACGAGGTACATAATACCTACAAACAAGAAGAATAGCGGTCCCAGAAAGCCGAAAACAGCTATCCATTTACCCCCATAAAATTTTTCCATGGGCCTTTTCAGCCTTTCAGCTATCAGGTACATACTTGGCACCATTACCAACGTCAGGAAGAAAGAGAATATCAACCCGAAAATGATTGTCCAGCTTAACGGCCCCCAGAACACTACACTGTCACCACCGAAAAAAATATTTGGTCGCAGGTGAGTAAACAATCCTGCAAAGTCAATATTAAATCCTACTGCCAAAGGCAAAAGACCTAATATAGTAGCGATAGCTGTTAGCAGCACAGGAATGATCCTGATCTTGCCTGCCTGTATTGCTGCTTCTTTTGTACGCATACCCCTGCCACGCAGTTCGTCTGTAAATTCAATGATAAGGATACCATTCTTTATCACTATCCCCGCCAGGCCTACGATACCTACCAACAGCATGATGGTAGCAATCGTCATACCGGTGAGTGCATAACCAAGCAGCACACCAATTACAGAGAAGAATATCTCAGTAATTACAATGAAAGGCTTACTCATAGAATTGAACTGTAAAACCAGTATCAGAAAGATAAGACCTATAGCGATCAGAAAGGCCGTGCCCAGGAATGACTGTGTTTCTTTTTCCTGTTCACTCTGTCCGCTCAGTTTGATAGTGACATCAGATGGTATTTTCTCTTTGTTCTTAAAATCGCTGATTCTTAGCTGAAGATCAGCATTTACTTTTCCAACCATAGTTGGGTCAAGCACATTACCCTGTAACTGAATTGTACGTTTTACATTCTTTCTTTTTACACCACCTGTCGTATTAGTGTAGTCAATTGTCGCTACAGCACTTAATGGGATAGATTTTACCTGCATCGTATTCATATCCATGAAAGTGATACGCATATTTATCAGGTCCGTAACATTTTGACGCATCAGATCGGTATAACGAAGTTGTATTTTATACTCATCCTCGCCGTCTTTGATCTTACTCACTTCCTTCCCAAATACAGCCGTTCTTATTTCCATGCCTACCTGCCCGGTGCTTAGTCCTTCAAACATGGCTTTCTCCCTGTCAACGTTGATTGTGATCTCCGGGTTATTCAAATCCACATCGGCTTGCAGGTTTTCAATTCCGTTTACCTTGTTCGTATCCAAAAAATTGAAAAGCCGTGTTGCAGTGGCTGCAAATATTTTCAAAATTATCACCCAATAACCTCGATGTTGACCGGTGGATCGGTAGGCGGGCCCCCCATCCTCCTGCGCCACTTCCACATTTGCACCTGGAATTCCCTGAACTGCTTCTCCTCTATCGCCTCCTTATAAGGCATGGTGCTTTTGCCCTGTCTTTTTTCAAACTCCACGAATGAAATCCGGACACGGCCCGAGGTTAGACTGGACACTCCTGTTATTATCCCTCGGGTTATTTGCACTTACGGCCACGTTGGTGATTATGCTTTCTACGATGCCCCCCGGCACACCCGGTTTCTCTTTCTCCAGCACTTTCTCTACCCTTTTTTCCAGTATCCGGGTAATACTGTCTGTATGTTTTACATCTGTTCCAACCGGTAATTTTAAGATATACATAGACAAAATTCGGATCACCACTGGG